>CAVORH010000037.1:0-173253 GCA_963698565.1 Ilumatobacteraceae bacterium | reverse complement strand
AGATCGACGCCATCCACTCCGCCGGGAGCTGGCGGCTGACCGCACCGTTGCGAGCGATCAACCGGCGTCTTCGCCGCCGCGGGACCGCCGACGCCACGATTTCGGCGGTCGCGGCGGGCACCGACGGCGCCGTTCAGGACCCGAACACGGCGTCCACCCCGGTGTTCATCCCGGTCCGCGACCGGCTGACCCCCCTGCGAGCGTTGATCGACTGGCTGGAGCGCGCCGGTCACGACGAGATCTGGCTCATCGACAATGCGTCCACCTACGGCCCGCTGCTCGACTACCTGGACGCCACCCCTCATCGGGTGGTCCGGCTCGATCAGAACCTCGGGCATCGATCGCCGTTCCTCTCCGGGGCGGTCCAACGGGAGGCGGCCGGTCGGTACTTCGTGATCAGCGATCCCGACGTCGTACCCGACGAACACTGCCCGCTCGACGCCGTCGCTCACTTCCGCGGGCTCCTCGACCGGCATCCCGAGATCGACAAGGTCGGCTTCGGGCTGCGCATCGACGACCTCCCACCGGACCAGCCCCTCGCCGACGACATCGTGGCCTGGGAGTCCCGCTTCTGGGCCGACGAGGTCGAACCGGGTGTGTTCCGAGCCGACATCGACACCACGTTCGCGCTCTACCGCCCGCTCGACCGTCGTCACCGCGAGGACCGCGCCCTGCGCACCGGCGCTCCGTATCTCGCTCGTCATCTGCCCTGGTACGTCGGTCCTGCCGACCTCACCGACGAGGACCGTTGGTATCGGGAACACGCCGAACCGTCGACCGCCAACTGGGATCGCGACGACCTGCCGCGTTGGAAACGTCGCTGGCTCGCTGCGAACGCGGCCGGCGACGGCTCGAACCCCGGCTAGACCTCCTCGGCGAACCGAGGAGCGAGGCGGAGGAAGAGCGCCCAGCCGAGCGTGAGCGTGATCAGCCCGATCAGTGCGAGGACCGCCAACGTGGTCAACGACGGTGACGTGCCGTCGTACAGGAGACTCCGGTAGGCGCCGACGAAGATCGCCATCGGGTTCGCCTCCAGGATCTGCACCGTCCAATCCGGGATGCTCTCGTTGTCGGCGAGGTAGCTCGGCGGATAGACGATCGGGGTCGCGAAGAACCACACCTGGATCACGATGGTCCACAGGTACGCCATGTCGCGGAAGTAGACGGCGAGCGATCCGAGGGCGAGGGCGAATCCCGAGCCGAACATGACGAGGAACGCAGTGACGAGCAGCGTGACCGGGATCCACGGGATCAACGGGCTGCCCGCGATGAGCAGGATGACACACATCAGCGTCAGCTCGATGGCGAACTGGACGCACGCGTGCAGGACGTTCGCGAACACGAGGATCTCACGCGGGAACGCGACCCGTCGCACGAGACCGGCGTTGCCGTTGATCGCCCCGAGCCCGAGGTTGCACATCAACGCGAAGAAGTTCCACGGGATCAGGCCGCAGAGCAGGAACAGCGCGTAGCTCTCGAGCCCACTCGGGTCGCCGACCGGGGCGACTCCGGGGAAGACGACCCCGAACACGAACCAGTAGATGGCGAACGTGGCCAGCGGGTTGAGCATCGACCAGGTCCACCCCAGGACCGACCGGCGGTACTTGGTGCGCAGCTCGCGCAGCGTGAAGTTCCACAGGAGTTCCCGGGAGCTGTAGACGGTCGTGACGGGGTTCATGGCAGGCGCTGGAGGCTACCCCCGCCCGGGGTGGGAGAGGGGGGACGGGTCGGGCGCCGATCCTGGCCGATGGCTCGGAATCAGGCCCGGGATCGGACACACTGGGGAATCATGTCTGGTCCTGCTGTCGTCGTCGAAGACCTGTGGAAGAGCTTTCGGCTCTACGAGGAGAAGAACCAATACCTCAAGGCGGCCGTGCTCAAGGGCCGGCGCTCGCGGTACAAGGAGTTCTGGGCGCTCCGCGAGATCGACTTCGAGGTCTTTCCCGGCAAGACGTTCGGCGTC
The DNA here is from genome assembly GCA_963698565.1 of Ilumatobacteraceae bacterium. Taxonomy (GTDB): domain Bacteria; phylum Actinomycetota; class Acidimicrobiia; order Acidimicrobiales; family Ilumatobacteraceae; genus Sva-07. The sequence continues at coordinate 171,290 of CAVORH010000037.1, read as the reverse complement.
GTCGGCTCGAACGGCTCCGGCAAGAGCACGCTGCTGAAGTGCCTCGCGGGCATCCTGCGACCCGAACGCGGCAGCGTGTCGCACACCGGCCGCCTCTCCGCCCTGCTCGAACTCGGCGCGGGCTTCCACATGGAGCTGAGCGGACGGGAGAACGTCTACCTGAACGGCGCCATCCTGGGGTTCACCAAGCGCGACCTCGATCGCCGATTCGACGACATCGTCGAGTTCGCCGGCCTCGAGGAATTCATCGACACGCCGGTCAAGAACTACTCGTCGGGCATGTTCGTCCGCCTCGGCTTCGCCGTCGCTGCCCACGTCGAGCCCGACGTCCTCCTGATCGACGAGGTCCTGTCGGTCGGCGACGAGGGCTTCCAGCGCAAGTGCGCCGAGCGGATCGAGGAGTTCCGACGCGACGGCCGAACGATCGTGTTCGTCAGCCACGGGCTCGCCCAGGTCGAGCAACTCTGCGAGACCGTCGCCTGGATCGACCACGGGCACCTCGTGGAAGTCGGGCCGGCCAACGACGTGATCACCCGGTACCGCGGTGAGAGCCACGACGCCCAGCGCGTCGAGGGTGAGCTCGGCACCCGGTGGGGCAGCGGCGAGGCCGAGATCCTCCACGCGGGGTTCGTCGCGCCCGATGGTGGGGTCCAGTCGCTGCTGACCACCATGGAACCTGCGTTGATCCGCATCGACTACGACGCCCACCAGCCGTTGCAGGACATCGTCGTGGGATTCCGCATCGACACCGTCCACGGTCAGTTGGTGTGGGGAACGAGCACGCGCCTGGCTCGCAAGACCATCGGCCTGGCACACGGTCCGGGCACGGTCGAGCTGGCGATCGACCAGCTCCCGCTGCTCGAAGGCGTCTACGACCTCTCGGTGTCGATCACCGACAACACCGAGCACCACGCGTACGACCACTGGGAACGCCGGGTCCGGTTCGAGGTGCGCCAGTACTCGACCAACGACGCCGGGCTGTTCCACATGCCGGTCGACTGGCGGTTCTCGGCGACCAGCGCCGGCGCCGCGAGCGCTGGTTGACCGATCCGCGAACCGTGATCGAGACCACCGCAGCGTCGTCACCCGAGGTGGCGCTACCTGCCACCGCCTCCGAACCCCGCGTCTCGATCGTCATCGTCACCTACCGCACCGGTCCCGTCGTCATCGAGGCGATCGGGGCGATCGCCGCGCACACCGCCGAGCCGTACGAGGTGATCGTCGTCGACAACTCGCCCGACGACGATCAGCGAAGCGCCGACCTCCTGCGCACGCTGACGCGAGGAGTGACCCTCCTGACCCCTCACCAGAACCTCGGGTTCGCCGGCGGCAACAACCTCGGGGCCGGCCACGCTGCCGGTGACCTCCTCTGCTTCGTCAACCCCGACGTGATCGTCGGTCCCGGATGGCTCGCGCCGCTCGTCGCGGCGCTCGAGGATCCGGTCGTCGCCATTGCGGCTCCGGTGCTCGTCGACCGTGACGGGTCCCTGCAGGAAGCCGGCCAGCTCGTCTACGACGACGGATGCACCGCGGCGGTCGGTGGACCGGAGGTGATGCCCGGCGACTGGAGCAACGTCTTCTCGCGGGACGTCGACTACGCATCGGCCGCGTGCTGGGTCGTGCGCCGCAGCGAGTTCCTGGCCGCCGGCGGCTTCGACGAGCGGTACCGCCCCGCCTACTTCGAGGACGTCGACTACGCCGTCCGCGTCGAACGGGCGGGGCAACGTACCCGGCTCGTCGCCGATGTCCCGGTCGTCCACGAACACGCCTCGGGAGGATCGAGCGACGCGGTGGCGATCGCCGAGCGGTCGCGGGACGCCTTCCGCTCGACGTGGGCAGCAGAACTGGCGACCCGCCCGGCCCGGCCGGTCGACCCACCCGCGGCGATCGACCGTCGTGACCGCCTCGCACCGCATCGATCGTTGACGATCGCGTGGTTCGCGGACTGCGGTCGTCGCCGTTGGGAGCGAGCGTTCGACGATGCCGCCGTCGACGCCGCGCGACGTCCACGCGACCGAGTCACGCTGGTCACCGATCGAGAGCCGACGGCCGAACGAGCCGATGTCGCCCGCCGCGCCGGGTTGGAACTCGTCGTACTGCCGCACCGCCAGCCCGGCGACGTGGCCGCCCGGCTCGACCGGGCCGAGGACGTCAATCGGGTCCGCTCGGCGTGGCGGTTCACTCGCCCGTCGATCGCCGTGCCGGTGTTGGTCGCCGTGATCGTGGGGCTCGTCGTGCGGTGGCTGATCCTGCGCTCGCCCGCCGGGATCCTGACGGCCGACGAGGCCTACACCGGCGTCCAGAGCTTCGAGATCCTGAGCGGTCAGTTCCCGATCGTGCTGGGCGGCACCAACTACACCCTGCCGTTCGAGGCGTATCTCTACGCACCGATCGCCGCGATCATCGGTGCCGACGTCGTTGCCCTCAAGTTGTTGGCGACCCTGTCGTGGGCGGCGGCCAGCGTCGTGCTCGCCTTCGCCGGCGCACGGATCGCCGGTCGCCGAGCCGGGCTGATCGCCGCCGTCCTGTGCTGGGTGACGCCTGGGGCACTCCTGCTGGTGTCCGTCACCGCCTACTCGGCCTACGCGTCGGGCATGTTGGTGAGCATCGCCGCGTTCGCCCTCGCAACGGTGCTGATCGACGCGACGCCGCCGAGGCGGAGTGTTGCGGTGGCGTTCGGTGCGCTCGCGGGATTCGGATTCTGGCTGCACCCCATGTTCGTCGCCTCGTTGTTTCCGATGGTCGTGGTGGTGCTGTGGGTGCACCGTCGGCGCGTCGACATGTGGCTCGCCGTCCCGGCCGGTGGTGTGATCGGTTGCCTGCCGTTCCTGCTGTGGAACGCCGTCAACGCCTGGCCGTCGCTGACGGCTCCGGTCGAGGTGGAGGGGACCTACACCGAGCGGTTCCGCGGCTTCTTCGTCGACCTGATCCCACGGGCCTTCGGGCTTCGTGACATCGCACTCGACTGGCAGCCCAATGCGGTCATCGGGCCGCTCCTGTACATCGGGCTCCTCAGCGCCGTGGTCGGCGGTGTCGTCACCCTGGTTCGCCGCTCCGGCCCCCCCAGCCGCATCCTCCTGCCCGCCGTTCTCGTCGGCGCGTTCCCGATCATGGCGCTGTTCGAGAACCTCATCTTCTCGGCCGACGGGCGCTACGGGATCATTGCCTTTCCGTTCCTGGTGACCGCGGTGGCGGTGGCCATCGACGTCGTCATCGGTCGGCGGTCACCCGGCCGCGCGCTCGCCGTGGCCGTCGTCGTCGGCGGCGTGTGGATCGTCGGGTTCGTGGTGCCGACGCTCGAACCCCTCGTCGACGACACGTCCGGCGATCCCAACGCCTCGATCGACGCGATCGTCGACCGGCTCCACGAGGCAGGTGTCGACCGGATCACGGGCAGCTACTGGGCCGTTCATCCGGTCGACTTCGCCGGTGACCGTGAACTCACCGGTGCGGTCTTCCCGTTCTGGCCGATCCGTTTCCCCGAGCGTCAACGCACCGTGGAGGCCACGTCGCCGGAGCGGATCGCCGTGCTCTACCGCGTCGCCGACGAAGATCCGTCGCTCCTGCCGCTCCCCGTCGAGGCGTACGAACGCTCCGTGTACGGCGACTTCGTCGTGTACATCCCGACGTCATCCGCCCGCGCGACCGTCGAGAACTGACAGGATCGTCGGCGTGTGGAACTCACGGACCGTGGCAGTCATCCTGCCGACCTACAACGAGGCAGGCAGCATCGCAGCGTGCATTCGCGGTTTCGAGTCGCTCGGCATCGTCGACGACATCGTGGTCGTGAACAACAACGCCCACCCCGACACGTCGCCCGAGGTGGCCACCACGTCGGCGCGTGAGGTCCACGAGTCCGTGCAGGGGTACGGCGCAGCGATCCGGCGTGGGATCGTCGAGACCCGTGGGGCCGACCTCGTCTGTGTGTGCGAGCCCGACGGCACCTTCGACCCGGGCGACATCTTGAAGCTGCTCCCGTTCACCGCTGACGTCGATGTCGTCCTCGGGTCACGCACCGTGCAGACCTTCATCCTGAGCGGCGCGAACATGGGCTGGTTCCTCCGATGGGGCAACTGGGCGGTCGCCAAGCTCACCGAGGTGCTGTTCAACACGGTGTACCTGTCCGACGTGGGGTGCACGTTCCGTGTGCTCACCCGCAGCGCCCTCGACCGCCTCGAACCCCACTTCGAGTCCGACGAGTCCGACTTCGGATTCGAGATGATGCTGCTCGTCGCGCAGCAGCGGATCCCGTTCGTGCAGGTGCCGGTGAAGTACCAGCCCCGGGTGGGTGAGAGCTCGGTCACGGGCGACCGACGCAAGACGCTCGAGCTGGGCCTGTCGATGATCGCCCTCTGCCTCCGCCACCGCTTCCGCCGCACCTGAGGGTGTGACGTCGGGGTCTGACCCCATGTCTCAACTACGGGCGGAGGCACTCCCAGGTGGCGAAGTGGTAGCACGGCTCGAAGCCCATCAGACGCGACTCCGCCCCATCGGCGACCACCTCGAGATCGTCGGGGCGGGCATGCTCCAACAGGCTGTCGACGTGGAAGCCGTCGCCGTGGGGATCGGGCTCGGGAAGCCGGCCGCGCAGGACGGCGTCGTACTCCTCGGTGACCAGCACGGTCGTCTCGAACCCGGCCGCGCGGACCATGTCGGTGAGATCCCAGCCGAAATTCCAGAACACCGGCGTGTTGTCGGCATGGAACTCGGGTTCGGTCGGCGCGGCCGTGGCGCCGTAGACGATCGGGATCTGCAGGTACATCCGTCCCCCCGGGGCGATCACGCGGAACAGCTCGGCGAGCGCCTTCGCCGTGTCGGGAACGTGCTCCAGCACGTGGGGTGTCAGCACGACGTCGACGGACGCGTCCGGCAGGTCGATCGACTGCAGGTCGAGCTGGATGTCGCCGCGATGGGCGCTCAGGTCGAAGTCGCTCGTGCGGTAGGAGAACCAACGACGCATGTACTCGCGGTAGTCGTCCCCGAGCCTCGGGCTGGTCTCGATGACGCGGGCGTCGCGCATCTTCGGGCTCCGCTTCGTGAAGCACCACAGCAAGAACCGGTCGCGGGCGATCGAACCGCACTGCGGGCAGTTGGCCGATTCGGTGTGGGCCTCGCCCAGGAACGCGGACCCCGTCCAGCGGCACACGTTGCACCAGCGGTCGCGCTGCTCCCTCGACGACGGAGGGTTCCACACCGGGCCGGCTGCCTGCCACCATTCGCTGACGGGCGCCGCCAGACCGACTCGGCGAGCCGCAGGTCGAAGTGCATCGAGGACCGATGGTGGGACCAGGGCGGTCACGCGAGCACGGAGCGAGGCGTCGGGCATGACTGGAGGCTACCGAGCAGGGTGGATCCCGTAGAGTCTGCGTCGTGGCATCGTTCAAGGGATTCATCGGCCGCGTGCGTGGTGACCAGCTGACGGCGCTGACCGCCGACGTCGCCGCGCTCCGCGAGGTGGTGCTCAACATCAACCATGTCGTCACCGAGATCAACCAGGTCGTCAGCGAGCTGAACCACGACATCCGCTCGGGTGCGGAGCGATCCCTGCCGCTCTTCCTCGGCTACAGCGAACGCCTCCGTCTCGATGCCGACACCGCGATCGGCGCCACCCAGGTGATCGAACGACAGCTCGCCCTGCTCGACGAACGCCTCGCTGCGGCAGGCGCCGACTCGGGCAGTCCCGCCTGACGATGTCGTCACCGGTCGACGCGTTGCTCGTCGATGCCCGCCCGGTCGATCACCCGACGGCGCGCCAACGCGGCATCGGGCGCTACGTGACCGGTCTGCTGCGCGGTCTCCACGACATCGGCGCGCCGCTCGTCGCCCTCCACGGCTCCGATCTCGACGCCGAGGTGCTCGCCGAGGCGATTCCCGGGCTGAACCTGCGCCGCTGGAGCCCGCAGGCCGTCCGCGACCACGTCGCGCCGGGCACCTGGTACGTCGCCACCCAGCTCATGCTCCATCCGATCCCCCTCGATCCGATTCCCTCGGTGATCACCCGGGCGCGTCTGCCCGTTGCCGCGGTGATGTACGACGTGATCCCGTATCGGTTCCCCGACCGGTATCAGGTCGAGCCCAACGCACGCCGGCAGGCTCCGCTGCGGGCGTCGCTCGCTCGCACCGTCGACGCGATGCTGGCGATCTCGCAGTTCGCGGCTCGGACCGCCGCCGACGAACTCGACTATCCGATCGACCGGGTCCGCAGCATCGGGGCGGGGGTCGAGCATCAGTTCGTCGCGTCGCCGATCCGGCCGCGTCCGGACCGCGTCCTGCCACCGTCGGTCGACCGATATGTCGTGTCGGTCACCGGCGGCGACGAACGCAAGAACACCGAGGGACTGCTCCGAGCATGGGGCCGGCTCGATCCGGGCATCCGCCGCGGACGTCATCTGGTGATCGCCACCGCCCATTCGCCGGCGGTACTGCGCCGCTGGGAGGGCTGGGCGGCGGACGCCGGCGTGACCCGGGAGGTCGTGTTCACCGGCAGTCTCACCGACGACGAGATGGTCGCGGTCCTCCAGCACGCCGAACTCGCCGTCATGCCGTCGACCGAGGAGGGGTTCGGGTTGCCGGTGCTGGAGGCGGCCGCATGCGGAACGCCGGTGATCTGCTCGAACGTGTCGTCACTGCCCGAGGTGCTGGAGGAGCCTGCCGCCGAGTTCGACCCGTTCGACCCGGTGGCGATCGCCCGTGCGATCGAGCAGGCCCTCACCGACGCGCCCCACCGGGACGTGCTCCTCGCCGCCGGCCGCCGCGCGGTCGAGCGTTGGACGTGGCCCAACGTCGCCGAGCAGACGGTCGAGGCGCTCCGCGACCTCGGACCGCGTTGGCCCCAGCGGTTGCGAGAGCCGGAACCCCGGATCGCCATCGCAGGACCCTTCGCCGGGTCGGCGTCGGGCATCGGCCGCTACGACGAGTCGGTGGTCGCGGCCATCGAACGGCGCCGCGCCGATCACCCGTCGACGCCGCACGTCGACGTGTTCGTCGACACCTCCGGGAGTGCCGAGCCGACCGAGACGTCGATCGCTCGGCGCCCGGTCCGGGCGATCGGACGCTACGCCAAGCCCTGGGACTTCGACCACCTGGTCGCGGTCCTCGGCAGCTCGCCCCACCACGTCGCCACCGCCGAACTGGCGCTGGAGCAGCCGTGCCACGTCTGGCTCCACGAGGCGTCGCTGGTCGGTGTCCACGTCGGCCTCGCCCACCTCGGTGGAAGCGAGTCGTGGGCGGTGCGGCGGATCCGGGAACGCCTCGAGCGCGACGAGGCACCAGAGCTGCAGGCGACGGTCGGCGACGACGCGCTCCTCGACGCCGCTCGCCTCGACGAACTCGGCGTCACGTTGCTCGGTGCGACGCTCGAGCGGGCGCGGTCGGTGATCGTGAGCAGCGAGCAGGCCGCGGCGACGGTCCGCGGCATCCGCCCCGCCGGCCCGCCGATGCTGATCCTGCCACTCGGTCACCCGCCCGTCGTCGCACCGGACCGCACGCCACAGCGCCGCGACATCGTGGCGGTCGGCTGGCTCGCCCCCAACAAGTCGCCGGCACTGGCGATCGAGGTGCTCGCGCTGCTCCCACCAGACGTGACGCTGACGTTCGTCGGGCCCTCCGCCGGCGACACGGCCGACGAGGTTCGCCGGCTCGCCGAGAACGTCGGCGTGCACGGGCGGGTGACGTTCACCGGTCGCCTCGACGACGACGAGTACGCAGCTCGGATCGCCGCAAGCCGTGTCGGCCTCCAGCTGCGCAGTGGCGACCGCGGCGAGATGTCGGCGGCCGTCACCGACCTGCTCGCGCACGGCATCCCCACCGTCACGACGCTCGCCACCGCCGGTCCGTCGACCCCCGGGCTCCGCGTGGTCGAGGCTGCCGCGGACGCACTGGTCTCGGCGATCGAGCCCCTGCTCGGCGACGACGAGTGGGAGCGCAGCTCCGCCGACGCGCTCGCCCGCGCCGGGCGCTGGACCTTCGACCACGTCGCCGAGGCCCTGCTCGACTGGCTCGCCGACGCCGCCGATCTCCCGCCGGCGACCGTCCGCCGAGCAGGTGCCGCTAGCGTCAGCGCCGCTCCATGACTGAGAACGCACCCCTCGTCCGCGTCGTCGTGATCAACTTCGACGGCGGCCAGTTGACGATCGACTGCCTCGATTCCCTGCTCGCCTCCGACTGGCCGTCCGACCGCTTGGAGATCGTTCTCGTCGACAACGGGTCGCTCGACGACGTCCTCGAACGGCTCGCGGCCGACGACCGCTACGCGTCCGTTCGGATCCTCGAACCGCTCGCCAACCTCGGCTTCGCCGGCGGCTGCAATCTCGGCATCGCACTCACCGGTGACCACGACCACGTCGCGCTGATCAACAACGATGCCACCGTGGCGCCTGGATGGCTCCGGGCGATGGTGTCGGCCATCGACGCCGCCCCGGACATCGGTGCGGTCAGCGCCAAGATGCTGTTCGCCCGCAGCTACCACGGCGTCGAGTTCGACGTGCCCGACGCCTCGCATCTCGTGGCCGGCGAGCCCCGAGTGCTCGGCGTCCGCGTCTCCGGTGTGCGTCTCGACGGCGAACGCGTCGACGATCGACTCGCGTTCGACGAGGGGTTCCACGGCGCGGAGCCACCGGTCGTCGCCGACCGCGAGGAGATCGCCCGATGGTCGAGCGCTCGCGGCGCACTGCGGATCGCGGCCGACGACGAAGCCGGCATGCCGCCCGCGACGATCTCGGTTCGGCTGTCGTGCCTCGAACCCCGCTCGGTGACACTCCGAGCAGAATCCGACCGTGGGCTCGGTGCCGGCGTCACCGTGACGGTGAATCGGGATCCGAACTGGTACGACGTGCCCGTTCCGGCCGAGCCGTTCGACGTGATCAACAACGTCGGCTCCAACCTGTTCGCCGACGGGTTCGGGGGCGACCGCGGATTCCTCGAGGTCGACACCGGTCAGTACGAGACGCCCGCCGAGGTGTTCGCGTGGTGCGGGGGAGCCGTCCTGCTCCGGCGTCGGTACCTCGACGACGTCGGGCTGTTCGACGAGCGGCTGTTCATGTACTACGAGGACACCGACCTGTCGTGGCGCGGCCGGCTCCAGGGCTGGCGCTACGTCTACGAACCGGGTGCGGTCGTGCGGCACCACCACGCGCAGTCCTCCGGGGTCGGCTCGCCGTTCTTCCGTTTCCACACCGAGCGCAACCGTCTCCTCGTCCTGGCGAAGAACGCGCCGGCCGGGCTCGCCTGGCGGGCAGGACTCGGCGAGGTCCGGCGGCTCGTCGGAGCGTTGGTCCGGCACTACGTGATCCGCCCGCTGACACTCCGGCTGCCGGCGCGCGCCGAGGTCGCACATCGCTGGCACGTCTGTCGGAGTTACCTGCGGCTGCTGCCGGGGATGCTCGGTGACCGTTGGTCGACGACCCCGAGCATCTCCCGTCGATCGCTGATGTCGTGGGAGGTCGTCAAGTGGCCGCGGACGTGAGTTCCGCACGGCGGTTGACCGTCGGCGTGTACGACCTGTACTGGTCGACGCTCGGTGGTGGCGAGCAGGTCGACGGGAGCATCGCGCAGGTGCTCGCCGCCGATCACGACGTCACGCTGCTCGGTCCCCGACCCGTCGACGTCGATGCCACGGCGCGACGGCTCGGCGTCGACCTCTCGGCCTGCGGCTACCGGCGAGTCGACGACGATGCCGATGCCTCGACGGCCAGTGCCGACTTCGACCTGTTCGTCAACGGCACCTACCTGAGCAAGGCGATCAATCGGGCGCCGCTCGGCTACTACTACGTCCACTTTCCCGGCGAGCGACGCAGCCGGCTCGATCAGCTCCGGAGCCGTGCCGGCGTCGTGGGCGTCCGAGCCCTGTCGATCCCGCCCCGGCTGCCGCAACGGCTCAACGAGGTCCGCGCCGCCTTCGACCGCCGAGTCGAACGCGTCGAGTTCCTCCCGACCTACACCCGGTACCTCGCCAACTCGCAGTTCACCGCCGGCTGGATCGAGCAGCTCTGGGGGACACCGTCCGATGTGCTCTATCCCCCGGTTCGCCCGAGCGTGGCGCCGGCTGAGAAACAGCCCCTGATCCTCGTGCTCGGCCGGTTCTTCGATCCGTCGTACGGGCACAGCAAGAAGCAGCACGAACTGCTCGCCACGTTCGCCGACCTGCACCGCTCGGGCCGACTCCCCGGCTGGCGCATGGCGATCGTCGGCGGGTGCGACGCAGCGAACCGCGACTACGCGCTGCAGGTGCGTCGTGACGCGATCGGTCTGCCCGTCGACGTGCACGTCAATGCAGCCGGTGATGTCGTCGAGCGGCTGCTCGGCGAGGCATCCCTGTACTGGCACGGCGCCGGCCTGGGGGAGGACGCCGAACGGCACCCCGAGCGCTTCGAGCACTTCGGGATCTCGGTCGTCGAGGCAATGGCCGCCGGTGCGGTGCCACTCGTGTTCGGAGCGGCCGGCCCGGCAGAGATCGTGCGCGACGGTGTCGACGGCGTGCAGTGGCGCACCCTCGATCGGTTGGCGACGGCATCGGTCGACCTCGCGACCGACGAGGCGCGGCGAGCGGCGATGTCGGCGGCGGCCGTCGACCGCGCCGCCGACTTCTCGGCGGCGGTGTTCCGGACCCGGCTCCTGGATCTGGTCGCCGCCGACGTCAGCTGACGAAGCCCATGACGTCGACGATGACGTCGGTGCTCCCGAGTTCGTTGAAGATCGAGAGCTGACCGTTTGCTCCCAACTTGAGCATCACCAGGTTCGGAACCGACTGGCCCGGCATGAAGTTGAGGCTCGAGGCGACCGGTCGCGGAGAACCGCTCGGCCACGCCGTGAGGTAGCCGCTCGTATTGGTGTTCGTCGCCGTCACGTTGGCGATGACGGCAGTCGCTCCGGCGGGCACACCGCCGCGGCCGGCCAGCTGTACCGAGCGAGTCTCGTTCGGGGCGAACCGACGCGCAGGTGTGCCGACTCCGATCCGAGTGTCCATCAGCCGCTCGGGCGTGATCGCGGTCACCTTGCCGCCGTAGGGCCCGAAGCTGCCGAGGACGTCGACGACGACGTCGGTGTCGGTCTCGGCGACCAGCAGCCGGATGTTGCCGTTGGAACCGATCTTGACGACCGCCGTGTTCGCGCGGACGGTTCCCGCGCTCATGTTGAGGTTCGAGGCGTTCGGGAGGCCGGTCCGGTCGGGATACGCCGTGACGTAGCCGTTGCGGGTCGAACCGACCGAGGTGATGTTCACGACGATGCTCTCGGCGTTCGACGGGATGCCCGCCACACCGCGGACCTTCACCGTTCGGGACTCGCCGGGAGCGAACCGGGTTCGCGGACCGCCGACGCCGAGCCGGGTGTCCATCACCCGGGTCGGGACCACGCCGGCGAAACCGGCTCCGTCGGTGTGGGCGCCGCCCGTGCCGAACCAGCCCGCCACGTCGGCGATCACGTGTGTCGGGCCCAGGAAGTTGGCGACGCGGATCTTGCCGCCCGCACCGACGCGGGCGAGCACGAGATTGGGGACCGGGTCGCCGTTGTCGATGTTCAGATTGGACGTCGAGGGGAACGCGCCGTAGCTCGCCTGGTCGTTGAAGATGTCGCCCACGCGGGGTGGCTTCGGTGTGATGGAGAGCCAGCCCGGCGCGGGCATTCCGGCGCTCACGGCCGTCACGTTGAGCAGGACGGCCGACACGCCGCTCTCCGGGATGCCGAAACGCCCGGTCACCTGCAGGTCGTGATTGGCGGCCACCAGACGGCGGGTGATCGGGTCGGGCGACGAGTTGCGACCGTCTCCGGACGGCACCGGTCCCCAGAAGCCGAGCGGCGCGCGCGTGTCGAGGATCCGCGTCGGCTGCGTCGGATGGAACGTGCCGGCGGTGACCCCGGGCCCGCCCGTCAGATAAGTGCAGGTGTCGAAGCCGAAACACACTGCGTCGAGATCGATGGTCGGGATCGAACTGGGCCCGATGTCCGGTGTCGCGGTGATCTTCGTGCCGGTGACGGTGTCGGTGACGAACAGGATGTAGCGGCCGGCCCAACCGACGCCACCGCTCCAGGTGGCACCTCGGCTCGCGGTGGACGCGAACGCGCCGTAGTCGACCCGACCGTTCGGTCTGCAGCGGCGCAGGGGGGTCGGGATAGGCGGTCGTGATCTGGAAGGTGTCGACGACGACACGGCCGGAGCCGATCGGTGCCGACGAGAGGATGTTGCCGCGGAGTGCGAACGCTCCGCCCTGGCCGGTGACCGGCATCACGATCTCACCCAGGTTCCCGCCGCCGAGATTCGCCTCGATGTGGACCCCGCCGACGTTGCTCCATCCGTCGTACGAGCCGCAGGTGCCGGGATACATCTCGAGGCGGACCTGCTCCGGCGTACCGCCGACGCTGAACGCGATCGGCGAGCCGGGGGACCCGCCGAGCGCACACGGTGAGATGTCGTAGCCGGGGCTGCTCGTGCCGCCGACCGCGTCGACGCCGATGTGCACCGGCACGGGGCTCTTCACCGACAGGCTGTAGTTCGCCGCCGCGGCCGGAGAGCGCGGTCCCCGCAACGAGCGTCGATGCGCCGATCAGGACGCCGAGGGTGAGGGTGAACCGCTTGCGCACGAGATGGATGCTCCGAATCGAAGATGGACCGCACACGGTCATCGGTTGCCGCCGCCCGCAGCTTGAGAAGTCGGTCTTCGACCGGTGACCGTAGCGCCAACTGCCAGCGCGATCGTTGCGGTGACTGCCGCAGTGAGATCAACAGCGAGGCTCTCAGCCACGGTGACTCGTAGCGGAACGAGACGGAGTGGTCACCTTCGGGCACCCGGACGCCGAGGAACAGGCCGTCGACCACGACCACGTCGGCTTCCTCGCCGTCGACGTCGACACGCCAGCCGGGCAGCGCCTGCTGGGACACGCTCACGAGCGTCGGCCGGTCGAATCCGGTGGCGATCTCGATCCGCTCGGGACGGGACCGCTCGATCGTCAGGCCGACCGGTGCGCAGTCGCGCGGTTGACCAGCGGTGCACGCGAACGCAGCGGCGGGATCGGTGACGACCGCGGCCAGCGTTGCGGCGACCGGTGACTCCCGGAGCAGTTCGGCGGGATCCTCCGACACGACGGCCGACGACCACGCGACGGCGTCACCCGTCCAGGTGGGGTTCTCCCACACCTCGAACGAGTCGTCGGTCACGACGGGTCCGACCCAACCGGGGATGAACACCTCGGGTGGCCGCTGACGATCGAGGAGGATCCAGCGGACACCGAGGCGCCCGAGCGGCGCGGGTTCGATCGGCAGGTCGAGGCTGTTGCGCAGCGGGAGTTCGGTCGCCGGGGTCGGCGTGAGGCGTCGGAGCGCGTCTGCCCATCGCTCGGTGATCTGCACGCCACCGTCGTAGCCGTCGATCGACGGCACCCCTGCGAGCACGTTCGCGTTGGGCCGCATCCCGGGCACCTGGTAGTCGGCCGGGCGCGAATCGTCGGTCAGGGCGAGCACCAGGCCGGAGTCCTGGCCGGCGAGGAACTCCGTCGTGGCGGTGCGATGGCTGGTGAACGAGACGTCGCTGCGCATCGCCTGCGGCAACGAGTGCGTCGACATCACCGTCAACTCCAGCGCGGCGAGCACGATCAGGGCGACCCCACCGGTCCGTACGAGCCGGTGGTGCGACGAGATGGAGCTCAGGGCGAGCACCACGAGCGCGGTCACCGCCGTGACGGCCCAGATCGTCGCCGAGCGGGAGTCAGCGACCTCCAGCGGGCCGACGGCGAGCAACAGCGACACGGCGACGACCGCCCCGACGGCGCTCGCGACATGGCGGGGGCGTGCTCGCCGCCAGACCACGTCGACGCCGATCCCGGCGAACAGCGCCGCAACGAGCACGGCGACCACCAACCAGCGCGCCGACGCGCGTGCCAGGTCGAATCCCGGCACCAGGTCGAATGCGACGCGGAAGACCGGCGTGCGCGGCCCGGCCGCCCACACGAGTGAGAGGGCGGCGGCGACCGTGAACGAGATCGCCCACGGTCGTGAGCGTCGATCGGTGATCGCTTGGAAGCAGCCCACCACGGCGACGATCGCGACCACGACACCCAGGAACGCGATGCTCTCGAAACCGCCGGCGAATCCGGCGGGGTCACGGTCCTGGACTGTGCCCAACAGTGCCCGCGCGATCAGCTCCGGTCGGAGCGACAACGCCGGCGACGACAGCTGGCTCAGCTCTCGCCCACCGGCGATCGCGCTGTCGGCGGTGGCGTACAACACGGCCACCAGCTGGGGGAGCGCGATGCACACGCCGAGGAGCGCTCCGGTGGCGACGTGTGGGAGGCGCCGCCAGCGGTGGTCGTCGATCCCGAAGCCGATCAACGCGGCGAGCCCGAGGAAGGCGGTCTCGTACACGAGCTGGGGGTGTCCGGCGAGCAGGATCGCCGCGGTGGTCGCGGAGAGGGCGGCCGTCGCTCGCCAGGGCCGATCCGATGTGAGGACCGCGTGGATCGTCGCCAGCAGCATCGGGATCCAGGCCAGCACCAGGATCTGTTCGAACTGCACGGTCTTGGTGAGCGTGGAGCCCGCTGCCATTGCGATCACCGCGCCGGACGTTGCGCCGACCCGGCCGACGCCGAGACGACGTGCCAACACGATCATGCCGACGCCCAGCAGGACGACATGGGCCGCGACGAGCAACCCCATCGACCGATTGGTCCCGAACGGCAGGGTCAGCAACTGGGGCGGGTAGAGAGCGACCGCCGACGGGTTCCCGAGATGCGGGACCCCGCCGAAGATCAGGTCGTTGAGCACCGGCAGGCGCCAGTTCCGCAACGCGCGCTCGGTGACCTCGAGATTGGGGCCGGAGTAGGCGTAGGTGTCGAAGCCGACGACGTAGCTTCCGGGGAACCAGAACGACCGCGTGAGCCAGAGGCCGGCGACGGCGACGATCGCGAACGGCGCGGCAGCGGTCAGCCGGGGGTGGTCCGACCCTGCTTGTCCTTCTTCGCCGCCTTCTGCGCCTTCTTCCATTCCCGAACCTTCCCGAGCGTCTCCGGCCCGTCGATGTCGGCGACCGAGCGCGGCACATCATCGCCGAAGACGCCGGCAGCCGTGCGCCAATCGGTCGGCTCGACGTGCATCCGCTTGCCGAGGATCGCCACGAAGATCTTCGACTTCTCCTCGCCGTAGCCGGGCAGTTCGCGCAGCCGGGCGTACAACTCGTCGCCCGACTCGACGCCCTTCCACACGTTGGCGCCCTTGCCGCCGTACCGGTCGGTCAGCAGCACGCACATCTCGTGGATTCGGCGGCCCATCGACGCCGGGAACCGGTGGATGGCGGGCTTCTCGCAGCACACGGCGACGAAGTCCTCGACGTCCATCGCTGCGATCTTCTTCGCGTCGAGATGACCGAGCCGCTCCTTCAGCGTCGCCGGGCCGGCGAACGCCCACTCCATCGGCACCTGCTGATCGAGCAGCATGCCGATCAGGAGCGCCGTGCCGTCACGGTTCAGGAGGGCGTCGGCGGACTTGTCACCGGTGATGTACAGCGTCCCAGCAGCCATGGCGGTCACGCTACCCGTTGGAGGTTCACGGGCGCCCGGCTCGCGACCGTTCGACGTGGCTCACGGCCGTTCGGCGATCAGGAGCATCTGGCCGGCGAGCGGCCGGTACGGCAGGCGCAGGTACAGCGGCACGAGGCGGTGACCGAACGACAGGCGCGACTTCATCGTGAGCGGGAGGAAGCGGGCTTCGACCCGGGCGAGCCGGAATCCGCGGGCGACCAGCAGGTCGCCGAGCGACGTGTCGGTCCAGATGGTGCGGTGGGTGTAGTCGTCGAAGTAGCGCCGCGGCGCGAGCCGGAAGTTCGGCTGGATCAGGATCAGCCGCCCGCCGGAACGCAGCACCCGGTGGACGCCGTCGAGGAGCGCGTCGACGGCGTCGTGGTCGAGGTGCTCGACGAAGTTGCTGGCGATCACCGTCGAGAACTCGCCGTCGTCGAACGAGGAGAGATCCGTGGCGTCCCCGACGATCGCCTCGATGTCGCCACCGACCAGTTCGGGCAGCGTCGGGTTGGAGTCGATCGCGACCTTGCGGGACGCGACCGACGATCGGGTGACATCGGCGTACCCGGCCGCGAGATCGAGCAGAGCACCGTCGGGGTCCACCCACGGTGTCAGATAGCCGGCGATGTGCCTCCACACCTCCGCGCGGTTCGGATCAGGAGCGAGTCGGGTCTCGTAGTAGGCGTTCACAGCGCTCTCATCGTCGCACACCGTTACGCCAGGGGTCAGACCCCCGGCGTAACAGCGGCGTGTGGTGCAGCGGCGGCGAGTGCGTTACGCCGGGGGTCTGACCCCTGGCGTAACGATCAGGCCCAGTAGGGGTCGATGGCGTCGGGGTCGATGTCGTACCGGGCGATCGCGTCCTCGACGACGGACTCGTCGACCTTGCCCTCGGCGAGGAGGCCGTCGAGCACGGCGAGCACCACGTGGCCGGTGTCGACCTCGAAGTGGCGCCGCAATGCCTCCCGGGTGTCGGAGCGGCCCATGCCGTCGGTGCCGAGCGGCACGAAGGTGCGGTCGTGCACGAAGCGCTGGACCTGCTCCGGCACCATCTTCATGAAGTCGGAGACTGCGATGATCGGGCCCTGCGAGTCGGCGAGGATCTGCGCCACCCGAGGCACCTTCTGCTCCTGCGAGGGGTGCAGCCGGTTCCATCGCTCAGCGGCCAATGCCTCTTCCCGCAGCGCCTTGTACGACGTGGCCGACCACAGTTCGGCGGCGACGTCGTAGTGCTCGGCCAGTTCAGCGGCGGCCTCGCGAGCGGCGGTGTGCGCAGTGCCGGAGAACAGGATCGTGGCGGGAATCGAGGCTCCGACGGGCGCGTCGGCCCACTTGTACAGGCCCTCGACGATCGCCTCGGCGAGGCCCGGTGTGTCGGGCATCGGCGGCATCTCGTAGTTCTCGTTGTAGAGGGTGATGTAGTAGAAGACGTCGGTCTTCTCCGGCGGGCCACCGCCGAACATCCGCACCATGCCGGCTTGGACGATGGCGCCGACCTCGTACGCGAACGCCGGGTCGTAGGCCTGGACGAACGGCACCGTCGATGCGAGCACCAGGCTGTGTCCGTCCTGGTGCTGGAGCCCTTCGCCGAGCAGCGTGGTGCGGCCGGCGGTAGCAGCCATCAGGAAGCCGCGAGCGCGCATGTCGGCCGCCTGCCAGATCAGGTCGCCGACACGCTGGAAACCGAACATCGAATAGAAGGTGTAGAACGGCACCATCGGCACGCCGCGGGTCGAGTAGGCCGTGCCGGCGGCGATGAAGCTCGCCATCGACCCGGCCTCCGTGATGCCCTCCTCGAGGATCTGGCCCTTGGTCGACTCGGAGTACGACAGCAGCAGGTCGTGGTCGACCGGTTCGTACTTCTGGCCCTGCGATGCGTAGATGTTGAGCTCGCGGAAGAGCGCGTCCATGCCGAACGTGCGGGCCTCGTCGGGGATGATCGGCACGACCCTCGGGCCGATGTGCTCGTCTCGGGCGAGACCGCGCAGCAGGCGGGTGAAGGCCATCGTGGTCGACACCTCCTGGCCGTTCGAGCCGGATCGCATCTCGGCGAACGGGCCGTCGCCCGGCAGCTCCAGCGGTCGCCGCGCCACCGTCGTGCGCTTGGGGATCGAGCCGTCGAGCGCCATCCGACGCTCCATCATGTACTGGTACTCGATCGAGTCCTTGGGCATCTTGATGTACGGCGGGTGCTCGGCATCGAGGCCCTCGTCGCTGATGACGTCCTCGAGATGCAACCGGTCGCGCATCGCGAGGATCTGATCCTTGGTCATCTTCTTGATCTGGTGGGTCGAGTTGCGACCCTCGAAGCCGGGTCCGAGCGTCCAGCCCTTGATCGTCTTGCAGAGGATCACGGTCGGGCGACCCGATCCGAGGTTCTCCGTGGCGGCCTTGTACGCCGCGTACAGCTTCCGGTAGTCGTGGCCGCCGCGAGGCAGCGAGCGCAACTCGTCGTCGCTCAGGTCGGCGACCATCTTGCGGAGGCGTTCGTCGGGCCCGAAGAAGTTGTCTCGGATGTAGCCGCCGTCCTCGATTGCGTAACGCTGGAACTCGCCGTCGACGGTGGTGTTCATCTTGTTGAGCAGCGCGCCGTCCTTGTCCTTGGCCAGGAGGTCGTCCCACTTCGAACCCCAGATGACCTTGATCACGTTCCAGCCGGCACCCCGGAACGTGGCCTCCAGTTCCTGGATCACCTTGCCGTTGCCGCGCACCGGACCGTCGAGGCGCTGCAGGTTGCAGTTGACGACGAAGACCAGGTTGTCGAGCTGCTCGCGGGAGGCGAGCGAGATGGCGCCGAGGGTCTCGGGCTCGTCGGTCTCGCCGTCGCCGAGGAATGCCCACACGCGACTGCCGCTGGTGTCGTCGATGTGACGGTTCTGGAGGTACCGGTTGAACCGGGCGTGGTAGAGCGCCGTGATCGGGCCGAGGCCCATCGACACGGTGGGGAACTCCCAGAAGTCGGGCATGAGACGCGGGTGCGGGTACGACGACAGGCCCCGGCCGGGGCGCCCGATCTCGCGGCGGAAGTGGTCGAGGTCGTCCTCGGTCAGCCGGCCCTCGAGGAAGGCGCGGGCATAGATACCGGGCGCGGCGTGGCCCTGGTAGTACACGTGGTCACCGGGCGTGCCGTCGTCCTTGCCCCGGAAGAAGTGGTTGAAGCCGATCTCGTACAGCGAGGCGGAGCTGGCGAACGTCGAGAGGTGACCACCGATGCCGTCGGCGGACTTGTTCGCCCGCACCACCATCATCGCCGCGTTCCACCGGATGTAGGCCCGGATGCGGCGCTCGATGTGCTCGTCGCCGGGGAACCACGGCTCCTGTTCGCGCGGGATCGTGTTGACGTACGGCGTCGACACCGTGGCAGGGAACGACACCTGCGTCTCGGTCGCCCGTTCCATCAGGCGGCTGAGGAGGTACCTGGCGCGCGTCTTGCCCTGCGCGTCGACGACCGCATCGAGGCTGTCCATCCACTCCCGGGTCTCGGTGGGATCGACATCGGGCAGTTGGTGGACGTAGCCGTCGAAAATCATTGGAGCAGTCTCGCAGTGTTACCGGTCGGTACGCACCGGGGTCGGTAGGTTCCTGGCCGTGCAACAACTCGTGATCTACACCGACGGTGCCTGCAGCGGGAATCCCGGGCCGGGCGGGTGGGCATGGGCCGTGGCTCCGGACGGAGAACCCCACGGTGCCGGTGGGGAGGATCGCACGACCAACCAGCGCATGGAGATCCATGCGGTGCTCGACGCCCTGCGGACCCACGCCCACCTCGCTGACGATCACGGGGCGCCGATGCCGATCGAGATCGTGTCGGACTCGACGTACGTCGTGAACTGCTTCCGCGACAAGTGGTGGGTCAAGTGGCAGCGCAACGGCTGGCGGAACTCCAAGAAGGAGCCGGTTGCCAACGTCGACCTGTGGGAGCCGCTGATCGAGCTCGTCCAGTCGGGCGACGTGTCGTTCCGCTGGGTCAAGGGCCACAGTGGCGACCGGATGAACGACCTGGTCGATCAACTCGCCGTCGCCGCCGTCCCGCGACCGTGATCCGTGCACGATGTGTCGGACACATCGTGTATTTCGGCAAGAACGGGTCAAGGCGCTGCGCCCACCTGACGATGAATCACCCGTGGAAACACCCGTGGTGACCGGTCAACCTCCGAAAGCGACGTTACAGTTGCGTTACATGCGTCGAGCCCTGATCGTTGTCGCGGCCGTGCTCGGCCTCACCATGCTGCCGGTCCCCGGAGGCCCGTCATCGACCGCCGAGGCGGCACCGAACGACATCATCGCCGTGGTCGTCGACGGCGTCGGCAACGGCCACGGTCGCGGGATGAGCCAGTGGGGTGCGTACGGCTGGGCGGTCGACCAGAACAAGTCGTCGCAGTGGATCCTCGACCACTACTACGGCGGCACCGTGTCCGGCACGGTGCCGACCGATCGACGGATCCGGGTGCGACTGCTCGATCTCGACGGCGTCAACACCGTCGGAGTCATCTCCCACGGCGCCGGGGTCACGTGGGGTTCGCAGACACGGGCGTCGATGCAGGCGATCCGCAACAGCGCGGGCGGTTACGACATCTGGGGGTCCTCTGGCATCGCCTGCCCGGGAGCGACGGCGCTCGTCGTCCCCGACGGTCCGCTGGCCAAGGGAGCCCAGGGCGACGCCGTCCGTCAGGTCCAGCAGTTCCTCACGGTGTTCGGGTTCGACCCCGGCGGCGTCGACGGTGACTACGGCAACCTGACGCAGGCCGCGGTGACCCGGTTCCAGGTCGATCGCAAGCTCCCGGTTCAGGACGGCCGGTGGGACCTCGACGACGCCAAGGCCGCACGCTCGATGATCGCCGGGAGCAGCTCGGGAGCCACGTTCACCAGGATCGGCACGTCGGCCACGCCGCCGCGCTTCACCACGGCGTCCGGGGAGAATGCCACGACCGCGCTCGGTCTGTGTGAGCCCAACGGTTCGGTCACCCACTACCGGGGGGCGCTCGAGGTGTGGAACGTCGGGGGTGCGACCAGGGTCGTCAACGACGTCGCCGTCGAGGACTACCTGCGCGGCGTCGTGCCCAAGGAGATCTCGGCGAGCTGGGCCCAGGCTGGTTCCGGCCGTGGCGCCCAGGCCGTGCAGGCTCAGGCGGTTGCCGCTCGCTCGTACGGGCTGCAGCAGAACCGGTACTCGCCCTACGCCACCACGTGCGACAGCCAGTCGTGTCAGGTCTACGGCGGCTCGGCCACCCGAGCGATCGCCACCGGCACGCCCCGGTTGGTCGAGGACTTCCGCACCGATCAGGCGATCGCCGCGACCGTGGGCGTGGTGCGCTTCTGGGCCGGGTCGAACAACATCGTGTCGACCGAGTTCTCCGCGTCGAACGGGCCGCGCACCGCCGGAGGCGTCTTCCCGCCCCGCGACGACGCTGCGGGCGACAGCACGTCGAGCAACCCCAACCACCGCTGGACGCGTGTGCTCGACGCCGATGCACTCGCCGCTCGCTACGGCCTCGGCTCGATCACCTCGGCGACGATGGTCGATGCCCAGTCGTCGAACTACCGGCAGTTCGACGGCATCTGGTTCAACGACATCGTGTTGACCGGCTCGAACGGCCAGACCGCTCGGATCAACGCGTGGGACTTCCGGGGACAACAGGGCCTGTTGTCGCCCGGGTTCACGGTGCGCGTCGTCACCCGTGGCGAACTCGGCACCAACATCGCCGTCATCGGCGACTCGGTCGGCGAGTCGGCGAAGAACGAGTTCTCCACACTGACCGACGGCACGTTCGCATCGCTCACCTACAACTCGCTCGTGAGCAGGTTCATCACCAAGACGCCACCCTCGCCGAGCGGCGTACAGGTGGCCAACGGAGTGCCGACGAACCTCGATCTGGCGATCGTCGAACTCGGCTACAACCCGTCGTCCAACATGGCGGCCGACATCGACGCGATGATGAACGCGTTGAACCAACGCGGGACCAAGCGGGTCGTCTGGATCAACATGGCCGACGTCAGGGGGACGTACTCGGCGGCCAACACCGCCCTCCAGCAGGCGCTCGGTCGGTGGCCCAACCTCGCGATCGCTGACTGGCATGCGTACAGCTCGGCGGCAGGTGCCGAGCGCTCGCGCTGGATCTCCTCCGACGGCGTGCACCTCACCTCGACCGGTCAGGCCGAGTTCGCACTCTGGCTCCGGCAGGTCGCCGGTGGATCGGTTGCCGCCGGATCGAATGCCGGCGGATCGAATGCCGGCGGATCGAATGCCGGCGGATCGAATGCAGGCAGCGGTACGGGAGGCGCCACCTCCTCCCGCCGGTTGTCGGCGAATCAGCGGATCGAACTCCGGGTGGTCGGTGAGCAGGTCGTCGGTGCCGATGGCGTGGCCCGGTCGATCCCTGCCGGTGCGTCGGCGGTCGCCCTGAACATCACAGCGGTGGGTCCCGCCGCCTCCGGCTATGTCACGGTGTGGCCCTGCGATGTTGCGCGGCCCGAGGCGTCGAACCTGAACTTCGTCACCGGCTCCGTGGTGGCGAACGGTGTGATCGCCCCGGTTGGCGCGAGTGGCAAGGTCTGCTTCTACTCCAACCAGCCGACCGACTTCCTCGTCGACATCGCGGGCTGGTTCTCCGGCGACTCCGGCGGCGTCCCCACGTTCGTCGGCGCGACGCCGCAACGGTTGCTCGACACTCGCAACGGCATCGGTGGACCCAGGGTCCGAATTCCGGCCGGCGGCACGATCACCCTTCCGATCGCCGACACGGCGATGCAGCGCACCGACGGCACCCAGGAACTGATTCCGGGTGACGCCACTGCGGTGGCGCTGAACGTCACCGCCGTCGGACCGTCGAGCGCGGGCTACTTCACGGTGTGGCCGTGTGGTGCCCCCCGACCGGAGGCCTCGAACGTCAACTTCCCGAGGGGCTCGGTGGTCGCCAACGGTGTCGTCGCCTCGCTCGGCGAAGCCGGTGCGATCTGCCTCTACTCGAACCAGGAGTCCGACGTGCTCGTCGACGTGCTCGGGTGGTTCACCGCCGGAAACGGCACTCCACCGTACGTGGGCAGCGTCCCGCTCCGGCTCGTCGACACCCGCAATGCGATCGGCGGGCCGCGTGGCGTCGTCAGGCCGGGCACCCCGAAGGCGGTACCCGTCCGCGGCGTGACTGCGGTCGTCGACGGGGTCGCCCGTCAGGTGCCTGCCGACGCCACTGCGGTGGCGCTCAACGTCACGATGACCGACGCGAAGGGTGACGGCTTCGCAACGGTGTGGCCGTGCGGGACGCCACGCCCGGAGGCATCGAACGTCAACTTCACCCGGGGCTCCACCGTCGCCAACGGCGTCATTGCGCCGATCGGGTCCAATGGCTCGGTGTGCGTCTACACCTCTGCCGACTCCGACCTGCTCGTCGACATCGCCGGCTGGTTCACGGGCGGCGTCGACCCGGCGTTCACCGGGAACGTCCCCGAGCGCCTCGTCGACACCCGCAACAACATCGGGCCCGCACCGGTCTGACGCACCGCGGCGGCTCGCTGTCGCAGGTGAGCGGGCACTTTTCCTCTGTCCTCGGTCACGCCAGCCGAGGTGTGATGGAGGCGGATCACAGGACGGTTGTTTGACGGCGGGGCCGTCATGATCCCGAGCCTCGCCGAGTGCGGAGGTGGTCATGATGGGCTCGCGCCGGATGCGCGCCGGAGCCGTCGTCGCGGTGGTGTTCGGGGCGGCACTCGCCCTCGCACCAGGGGCGGTCGAAGCATCGCCAGTGCCCATCGCGGGGCCGGCGAAACTGGTGGCGCTCGCCCCGTGTCGGGTGATGGACACGAGGTCGAGCGACGTGCCCGTGCTCGGCGGCGGCACCGTGGTGACGGTGCCGGTCGTGCAACGTTGCGGCGTGCTGGAAGACGCCGTCGCCGTTGCCGTGACGGTCACCGCTGCCGCTCCAGCGGCGTGGGGTTACGCAACGATCGGGGCCGCCGGTTCGCCACTGCCTGCGACGTCGACCGTCAACTGGTCGGCCCCCTTCGAGACCCGGGCGAACGGTGCCATCGTCCCCCTCGGAGTCGATGGCGCGATCGACGTGTTCACGTCGACGGCGACACACGTGATCATCGATGTCGTCGGCTCGTTCCACCCGGTGGCTTCGACGAGCGACGGACGCTTCGTGCCGGTGCCCCCGCAACGGCTGGTCGACACCCGCGGCGCTGCCGGACTCGCGCCGGACACGGTGCAGCGTGTGCCGCTGCCGGCGAACGTTCCGAGCGATGCGACGGCGGTGTTCGTCAATCTGACGACCACGGACTCACCGGGCTACGGGTACTTCACGGCGCACGCCGCGGACACGGCCCGCCCGTCGGCGTCGATGCTGAACACCGATGGACCTGGACAGACTCGAGCTGCGGGAGCGATCGTTCCCGTCAACGGGGCCGGGTTCGACGTGTACTCCTCGACCGGCGGGCACCTGATCGTCGACATCACCGGCTACTTCACGGGTCCGACCGCCGCCGAATCGACCGACGGGCTGTTGATGCTCGCCGAGCCGACGCGCGTGATGGACACCCGCAACGACGGTCGTGACCAGTTCTGGTGGGACGGCTCCCAGGCGCTCGACACGACGACCGTGACGGGCCCAGCGGCGGCAGTGGTCGCGAACGTGACGATCACCCAGCCGTTCGGGTGGGGTTTCGTCACGGCCTTCCCGAGCGTCACGGCGAAGCCCGATGCTTCGACGCTGAACGTCGATCGGCCGGGCCAGACGGTGGCGAACCTGGCCATCATCCCCTCCGGCGAGGCGGGTCTCTACGTGTACTCGTCCACCGCGGCGCAGGTCGTGGTCGACATCACCGGATGGTTCACCGGACTCCCGGTGCCGCCGTCGGCGTCGCCGCATGTCCTGTCGAACGTGGAGCCGCCGCCCCGACCCGACTGCTCGATGTATCCGTCAGGCCGTGTGGCGGTCGCCAACCGGATCACCCAGCGGGTGTGGCTGTGTGAGAACGGGCTCGCAGTGACCGGCTGGATGCCGTTCACGGCCGGGCCGATCAACGATGCGCCCGCAGGTGAGTACCGGGTGTTCTTCAAGAGCGACCCCTGGTACGGCGGGGGCTACCTGCTGCGCCACTTCACCGCCTTCACCCGCGGTGATCAGGGCGGACGGGTCGCGTTCCACAGGTACGTCGCGATGAGCGAGTCCCAGGTCGGCACCGAGGCGTTCCGCAACGCATCTCACGGTTGCTTCCGGATGCGCGCTGCCGACGCAGCGTTCCTCTACTCGTTCCTCGGCTACGGCGATCGGGTGCGGATCCTGAACAACGGCTGACCCGACGGCCCATGAGTGGCCGGATTGCTCGGAGGCGCCGCCGAACGAATAGCTTTCGGCATCATGGACATTTCTGGAGCAAGCGCAATCGTCACGGGTGGAGCATCGGGGATCGGTGCGGCATCGGCCCGCATGCTGGCCGCCAAGGGAGCGAAGGTCGTCATCGCCGACCTGCAGGAGGACAAGGGCAACGAACTCGCCGACGAGATCGGTGGTGCATTCTGCAAGGTCGATGTCACGAACACCGACGACATCGTCAACGCCGTCGAGATGGCCAAGTCGATGGGCCCGTTGCGCGTGCTCGTCAACTCCGCCGGCATCGGTTGGGCACAGCGCACGGTCGGCAAGGACGGCACCCTCGAATCGGCCGCGAACCTCGACGCCTTCAAGAAGGTCGTCGCGATCAACCTGATCGGCACGTTCGACTGCATTCGCGTGGCTGCGACGGCGATGAGCACCACCGAGCCACTGGAGTACGGCGAGCGGGGAGCGATCGTCAACATCGCCTCGGTCGCTGCGTTCGACGGCCAGATCGGCCAGGCGAGCTACTCCGCCTCCAAGGGCGGCGTCGTCGGCATGACCCTGCCGATCGCCCGTGACCTCTCGGCGGTGGGCATTCGTGTCAACACCGTCGCGCCGGGCCTGATCGACACGCCGATCTACGGCGAGGGCGAGGCCAGCGAGGCGTTCAAGGAGAACCTCCAGAAGGGCGTGCTGTTCCCGAAGCGCCTCGGTGATCCGGAGCAGCTCGCGTCGATGGTGCTCGAATGCGTGACCAACAGCTACATGAACGCCGAGTCGATCCGCGTCGACGGCGGCATCCGCATGCCCCCGAAGTGACGCTGGGCGGCCGATTGCTGCGTTGCGAGGGCTCCTCGTTGCCCTGAGGCAACGTCGTCGCCTCGCGCCTTGCACTCGACACACCCATCGCCCCTTCGGAGATCAGAGGCTGGCGGCGTTGTGCGGCTCGGACGAGTGGGGCCCTCAGGTCGTGTAGTCGGCGTTGAATCTCACGTAGTCGTCGCTGAGGTCGCAGCCCCACACGGTCGCGTCGGCATCGCCGGTGGCGAGCGAGACGTGGATGCGGACGTCGGGGCCGCGCATGTAGCTCGACAGGGCGGCGAGGGCGTGGTCGTCGAGGAGTCGGGGATAGACCTCGGTGTCGCCGAAGCGGATCACCACGGCGTCCTGGTCGATGTCGGTGTCGTCGCTGCACTTGCCGATCGCCATCGCCACTCGGCCCCAGTTCGGGTCGCCGCCGTGCACGGCGGTCTTCACCAGCGGTGAGTTCACGATCGCCTTCGCGACTCGTTTGGCCTGCGCGCGGTCGCGGGCGCGGTCGACGTGGACCTCGATCAGCGAATGGGCACCCTCGCCGTCGCGGGCGATCTGCTTCGTCAGGTCGAGCGCCACGTCGTACAACGCGGTCTCGAACGAGTCGAGCTCGACCGGGCCGGCCGATCCCGAGGCGATGATCACCGACGAGTCGCTGGTCGAGGTGTCGGAGTCGACGCTCACGCAGTTGAAGGTCCGGTCGACGACGCGACGGAAGCACGCGTCGAGGTCGGTGGACGAGACCTCGGCATCGGTGAACAACAGCGAGATGTGCGTCGCCATGTCGGGCTCGATCATCCCGACCCCCTTGGCCATCCCGACCACACGAGCGGCGCTGCCCGCGATCGTGGCCTCGGCCACCTTGGGGTGCGTGTCGGTGGTCATCATCCCGCGGGCGGGTCCATCGGCGTCGTCCGACGTCAGCGGTGCCGGCAGGGCGGCGATGCCTGCACGTACCCGCTCGATCGGGTAGCGACGTCCGATGACACCGGTCGAGGTGACGATCACCTCGGTGGGCTCGCAGCCCAGCCGTGCCGCAACCGAGCGAGCGACCTCGATCGCATCGTCGTGGCCGTCGGGTCCGGTGGCGACGTTGGCGTTCTTCGAGATCACCACGACGGCGCGGGCGACGCCGTCGGCGACGTTCGCTCGGCTGAGCGTGACGCTCGGGCCGGCGAAACGGCTCTTGGTGAAGACGGCGGCCGTCGGCGACGCGGCATCGGCGGCGATCACCACGAAGTCGTCGGTGTCGTCCTTGACGCCGATGTTGGCGACGTGACTGCGGAAGCCGGCCGGCAGCGTGGTCACGATTCGAGGCCGGCGCTGATCGCTGTGAAGATCGACGCCATCGCGGCGACCTGTTGGTCGTCGAGATGATCGAAGATGTGCCGCCGGACGCTGTCGACGTGGTCGGGCGCCGCCGCGCGGAGTGAGGCGAAACCGGCCTCGGTCAGTTGGGCCCTCATGACACGGCGGTCCTCGGTGGACGGCACCCGGGTGACGAGGCCCGCTTTCACGAGGCCGTCGAGCCGCCGAGTGAGCCCGCTCGGCGACAGTTGGAGACGGTCGGCGAGATCGCACATGCGCATCGAGTGCGAGTCGATCTCCGACAGGTACACCAGCACCTGGTAGTCGCCGAGCGTCAGGTCGTGGGCGTCGAGGTCGCGTTCGATCGCGGCGACGAGGTCGGCATAGGTCTCGATGTACGTGCGCCAGGCGTCCATCTCAGCGGGAGTGAGCCACTTCGTTCCCATGCCGTCGACGCTACCCCTCCCTCACAATTGTTGTGATGGTCAAAGGTCCTGCTCGGCGATGTGATCGAGGTCACTCCGTTCAGGCCGTGTCGGTACCGGTGTCCGTACCGGTGTCGGTGTGGGTGCCGTCGGCGAAGTGGGCAGCGAGGCGATCGAGGGTGGCCTCGATCGCCTTGGCGTTGCGCTTCGGCACGCCGGTGAGCTTCAGGGCCAGGGGCAGGCGGGCCACACCCCAGTCGAACTCCTCGGTGACCTCGGTGCCGCCGTCGACCGGACGCAGGCGATAGCGCCACACGTGGTGCCCGGTGTGCCGCCACGCGATCACGTTGGGTTCGTCGAACTCGACGACCTCGTTGGTGATCGAATACGGAACCCCCATCTTCATCGACATCCCGAACTTCGAGCCCAGCGCCAACCGGTCGGGCTGATCGCCCGAGGCCGCCTTGACCGTGCCCGAACCGTCGATCAGCGGGTGCTGGCTCGGATCGGCGAGGAGGTCGAAGATCGCTTGCGGTTCGGCGGGCACGAATCGGATTCCTCGTTCGATCCGCTCGTCGGTGTGTGCGGTCGGATGGTTCTCGTTCCCGTCAGCCATGGGGTCCAGTGTGACCGATCGCCGAGGCAACCGCCAGCGCAGTGCGACGTCCGGAGTACATCGCTCCCTGGATCGACGCCGTGTCGCGGTGATCCCCGCACACGAAACGACCGTCGGGGAGCTCGACGCGCTGCTTGGGGTCGAACGGCGGCCGCTGTCCCGGTTGACCGTGCGCGATCCGGTAGGTGGCGACGTGATCCCACGCGTCGACCTGCGCACCCCACCAGGTGCGCAGCTGCGAGCGGGCGTCGTCGACGATCGTGTCGCCGACGTGGCCGGGCATCGCCGCCACGACGAGGTGGCGGCCCGGGGGCGCATACGTGGGCGCCACGTTGCTCATCACGGCGACGTTCAGCACGGGGCCCCGGCCGGTGCCGTCGAGCACGACGAACTTCGAATCGATCGGGGGCTCCGGGGCCGAGAAGTACACCGCACCGACCGACTTCGATTCGACCGCCGGCAGGCCGAGCAGGTCGGCGGCGACCGGTCCCTCGGTGGCGACGACCACCGCAGCGGCCGGCTGTTCGGTGCCGCCCTCGACCGTGACGGTTCGATCGGTGGCCGCGATCACCCGTGCGCCGAACTCGATGGTGTCGGCCGGCAGGCGCGCCGCCAGCTGATCGGGGATCGCCTGCATGCCCGCAGCGGGCACGGCGGAGTCGCCGTCGGCCAGCATCCGGAAGATGATGTCGAACATCCGCCGGCTGTCGGCCAGCTCGGGGTCGAGCTGGATGCCGCCCACGAGCGGCCGGAAGAACCGGTCGACGATCGTGTCGGAGAAGCCGGCGTCGGCGAGCGCGTCGCGTGTCGAGGTGTCCTCGCCGCGCAGGAGCTGCACCGGATGGACACTGCGCAGGCGGTGTCGCAACAGGCCGATTCGTGCCTTGTCGAACACGGATCCGATGGGCGCGGTCGCGGTGGCGAACGTGGTGCCCGGCCTGCGGAACGGATCGCCGACGACCGAGCCCTTGCCGTCACGCCACACGAGCGCGCCGGGATCGAACGCCCGGAGGTCGAGTGCATCCATGTCGAGTTGGCGGTGCATCTCGGGGTAGGCGGTGAGCGCCACCTGGAACCCGCGGTCGAGGGTGTGGCCGTCGACGTGGTCGGTGCGCACCCGACCGCCGACGCCGTCGGAGGCCTCGACCACTCGGACCGCGACGCCGGCCTCGTGGAGTGCGACGGCGCACGACAGGCCGGCGAGCCCGGCGCCGACGACGACGACGGGGGCGTCGGGGCGCGTCATCGCCCGCTCGTCACTTGGCCAGGAGCGCGTGCAGCGCCGTCTGGAGATCGGGATGCCGGAAGCTGAACCCGGCATCGGCCTCGAGCACCCGGGGGTGCACCTTCTGGCCGGAGAACAGCAGGTTGTCCGCGAGTTCGCCGCCGAGCAGGAGCTTGGGTCCGAACTTCGGGATCGGCAGGAACGTCGGGCGGTGCAACACGTCGCCGAGCGTGTCGGTGAACTCGGCATTCGTCACCGGGTTCGGCGCCGTGAGGTTCACCGCTCCGGAGGTCTCGGCGGTGAGCAGATGCGCAATCGCGGCGACTTCGTCGTCGATCGAGATCCAGCTCTGCCACTGCTGGCCGCCGGCCATCTTGCCGCCGAGTCCGAACTTGAACAGCGGCAACTGCTTCTTGAGCGCGCCGCCCTTCGCGGACAACACGATGCCGGTACGCAGATGGACGACGCGAACGCCGGCGGCTTCGGCCATTCCCGTCGCCTGTTCCCACTGGACGCAGATGTCGGCGAGGAATCCGGTGCCCGGCGCCGACGTCTCGTCGAGTTCCTCGTCGCCGCGAGCGCCGTAGATGCCGATCGCCGAGCCCGACAGGAACACCGTCGGGCCGTCGTCGGCCGCGGCGATCGCCTCGGAGATCAGCGTCGTGCCCTTGGTGCGGCTCTCGAGCAGTTCACGTTTGTAGTCGTCGGTCCACCGCTTGTCGCCGATCCCGGCGCCGGCGAGGTGCACCACGGCATCGATGCCGTCGAGGGCGTGGGTGTCGATCCGGCACTCCGCCGGCGACCACACGATGTCGGTGCCCGACGGGTTGCCCCTGACGATGCGGATCACCTCGTGGCCGAGCGACTCGAGATGGGGTTGCAGGGCCGAGCCGATGAGGCCCGTGGATCCGGTGATGGCGACGCGCATGGTTCCGAGCGTAGGAGCGTTCCGAGCGATCGGCTCGACCGAGCCGGTGTCAGCGTGCGCGGTCGGTGCCGAGCCGGCTCAGCCGGCTTCGGAGATGATCTGGTCGAGGAGATCGCCGTCGACGGCTCCTGCGACCAGTTCGGTCGACCCGTCGGTCTTCACCACGACGAGCGCAGGCTGGTAGGAGATGCCGAACCGGTTGAACACCTCGCCGGGGTCATCGCTGATCTGCGGGAACGTGAGCCCGTGCTCGTCGATGAACCCCTGGAACGAGTCGTCGCTGCCGGTCCACGCCACGCCGACGAAGTTGGCGGAATCCTGGAACTTCACTGCTGCCTCCTCGACCGAGGGGGCTTCACGGTTGCACACGCTTCAAGTGGGCGCCCAGAACCAGAACACGGTGGGTTTGTCGGCGTACGCGGCGCCGTCGAACTCGCCGCCACCGACCAGCGGCGCGGTGAATCGCAGGGCTTCGGGGACGACCCTTTCACCGGCCGTGCTCGGCTCGGTCGTGGTGTCCTCGGCCGAGCCGGCGACCGAGGAATCGGAGGTCGCCGCGGGAGCGTCGGTCGGCTCCGTGGCCACCGGGGCATCGGGAACGGCAGTGACATCGGCGTCGGTTCCGTCGTCGGTGGACGAGCACGCCGACACGGCGATCGCGAGCGTCACGGCGCCGGCTGCGAGGCGACGTCGTGCACGGCGAGGTCGAGAGATCATCACCCCACCGAAGGTAGCGACTGTGGTCGCCTCGGCATGTCGTGATCGCCGACGTTTCCGAAACGTTCTCTCGCCGGTGTCGTCACGGCCGTCGCCTATGTTTTCCGGATGCGACTCCGGCGGTGGCGTCACGCGGTGTTCCTGGTCCTCGTCGTTCTGGTTCCCGTGGCCTGCAACTCGTCGGACGACGGCGCATCGTCGGTGGCCCCGGTTGCCGAGGGCGCGCCGACCAGCAGCGCCCCCGAACCACCTGCGGTCGAGGGAGAGCCCGATGGACTGGTGCTCGTCGGCGAAGTGGTCGCCGCGCAGGCCGACCAGCGGTGCGAGATGATGGGGTATCCCTGCGAGTGGGCCGACGCGCCGTCCGGTGCGATGGCCGAATCCGCCGCACTGCTCGCGGAACTGGCCGCCCAGATGGATCCGGGGAAGCCCCAGGAATCCGTCGTGCTCGCGGCGCAGCGTCTGATCGACGAGGGGCGCGCTGCGGAAGTCCTGCCGGATCTGGAGGGCTTCACCGGCATCGCGTTCCGCTTGCCCGACAGCCCGCTGGTCTTCCTCGACACGCCGCTCGCCGGTCCCATCCCGGACACACTCGATCAGCGCGTCGGCGCTCCGGCCGAACTCTCCGAACTCGAACCTGCGTCGTCGGAACCTCAAGGGTTTGCCGGACGCCTCCCACAGCGGTACCACCCGGTCGGCGGTCCGCTCGAGGAACGGACCGCCGTGATCATCGAGCCGTACGCCGCCGAGGACGCGCGGTGCACCGACTACACGTGGGAGGGGCTCGACCGGCTGCTGGACCTGGAGTTCCCGGTCAAGGCCAACGAGTGCCGTCAGGACGATGAAGGTCTCACCGAAGGGGCAGCGATCGCGGCGATCTTCCGCACGGAACCGGAGCAGTACACGAAGGTGATCCACCTCCGCGACGAACAGGCCGAACCCGCGGCGATCGCGGCGGCCATCTCCCGAGCCGACTCGGTACATCTGGCGACCCACGGATCGTCGAACTGCCGGAACACCGCCCCCACCGAGGATCTGTACACCGGTCTTCGGCCCGCTGACTACGACCCGTCGGTCTGCTACACGATGATCGCACTCGGACCGCTCTCCGAGTCGGACCGCCGTGCTCGGGCGGCGGGCACGCTCACGGCACCACCGGGCGCCACGTTCGACGACATGCGCTGGTGGGCGACCGGGGACTTCTTCGCCAAGGCCGTTCCGAACGACGCAATCGTCTTCGCCAACAACTGCACCTCAGCGGACGGGCGGCTCGCATCGGCGGGTCTCGCCGGATTCATCGGTTGGCACAAGTACGCCCGCGTCTCCGGTGCGGTCGACGCCGCCCTCAGGTTCTGGACGCTGATGGTGGTCGACGGCGTCGAGTTCGACGTTGCCTACGCAACGCTGCAGGACGAGGGCCTCCACCGGTCGGCGCCGACCAACTCGTCGGAGCACCTCGGTGTCACACCGACCGCGACGCTGCTCGCGGGTGGGACCAATCCCCGTGCTCGCGATGTTGTCACCGCCCGCATCGACGGAGCCGACCTGGGCGGTCAGACCCTGCGGGTCAGGGGCATGCCGGGCGACGGCGACGAGGAGACGTTCCCGGCCCAGGGGCAGGTCGTCACGTTCGAACTCGAGGGAGTCAAGCGTGGCACCGAGTCGGCGGTCCGACTCGAGATCCAGCTCGACGGCAAGAAGCTCGATTCCGACGTCGAACTCGCACGCGACGGATCGATCACGAGCAGCGGAGACGATTGGGACACCTGGTTGGTGACCGTGCGGCCGGACTCGGTGAAGATCCCGCCGACGGTGTCGGCCGACTACGCGCCCGGGGCGACGAAGAAGCTCGAGGTGCGGGCCTACGAACGCAACAATCGCTACACCGCGGATGCCGGCAGCGTCACGCTCGGTACACGGCTCGCGTCGATCGGACCACTGCCGATCTTCGAGGAGCTCGCCGCCGGCATGCCGCCGGAAGGGTCCGTGGTCGGCAACGAGTTCCGAGTGGAGTTCGACACCGCCGGCGGTCCCGTCACCGGGTCGATGCGAGTGGCGATGGTGCACGACGTCCTCGGCGAGCTCGGGAACTGGACACTCGATCTGACCGGTACCTACGACCCTGCCTCCGGCGCCGTTTCCGGCGATCTGGTCGGCACCGCGCAGGCGACGGTGGCGTTCGTGTCCGCATCGGACTTCGGCAACGGGACGTTCGAGGGCACGGTCGATCTCGATGGCCGAATCCTCTCCGCGAACATCGGGATCGGCGGTGGAGCACAGCCGTACCGTGGCGAGATCGTCGCCGACTCCTGACTCCGACGACCGGTCTCGGACACGGACGCGAGCGGCTCGGCGAATGTCCGTCTCGGTGCTCCTAGGCTGCACCGCCGATGAAGACCCGCACGCTGCTGCTGCTCTCGGTTGGCGTCGGCCTCGCCATCCTGCTCGCGGGCGGTGTCTTCCTGTTCCAACTCTCCAACGAGACCGCCTCGGTCGAGCCGGCCGCCCTCGGTGAGGCGGTGTCGGTCGGCGACGTCGGCGTGACGGTCGTCGGGGTGAGCGAGACCGCGACGCTGCTCGGGGTCGACGTCGAGGTGGGCGGCGTCGACGACTCGGTCGACAGCTTCGTGTTGGTCACCGGTGACCGCCGGCTCGATCCGCTCAGTGCCCCGGCGGACGGTCGGTGCACCGAGATCACCGAGGCGCCACAGCGATGCCGGCTCGATTTCGACATCAGTGCGGCGGAGGGATCGAGCCGCGTGCTGATCCTGCGCCGGGGCGACGAGCAGCGCAACTGGGTGCTGTCGGAGCCGTGACGGGTGCGTGGCCGGTGCGGCGTGCCGCAGCAGGTGGGTCCACCGGTCAGGTCGATGACGAGCCGCCGAATCCGGCGCTACGGTGAAGCGAGTGAGTGACCATTTCGACCTGGTGGTGATCGGTGGGGGCCCGGGCGGCTATTCGGCGGCGCTGTACGGCGCGTCGGCCGGCTTGAGCGTCGCCCTCGTGGAGAAGGATGCGCTCGGCGGGACGTGTCTCAACCGTGGCTGCATCCCGGCGAAGGCGTTCCTCGAGACCGCCGCCGTGAAGCGTCACGTCGACCACGCCGCCGACTTCGGCATCGACGCCGGTGCTCCGGCCTCGGTCAACTTCGCCCGCACCCAGGAACGCAAGCAGGGCATCGTGAACGGCCTGGTCAAGGGCATCGGCGCGATGTGCAAGGGCCGCAAGGTCGAGGTGTTCAACGGTGTCGGCCAGCTCGGCGCCGGTCGTGCCGTGAGCGTGGTGATGGCCGACGGATCGACCGCCACCATCACCGGCGATTCGGTGCTGTTGGCCGCCGGTTCGGTTCCGCGCCTGATCCCCGGTTTCGAGCGGGGTGGGCCGATCATGACCAGCGACGAGGTCCTCGACCTCGATCACGTCCCCGCACGGGTCGTCGTCATCGGCGGCGGTGCGATCGGGTGCGAGTTCGCGTCGACGTTCGCCGACCTCGGGTCCGAGGTGACGATCCTCGAGGGCCTCCCGAAGATCCTTCCCGGCCTCGACGCCGATCTCGCCAAGGTCGTGGAGAAGTCGTTCAAGAAGAAGAAGATCGCGATTCGCACCGGCGTGATGGTGAAGGGCCACACACCGAACGGTTCCGGCGGAACGACCGTGTCGTTCGGTGACGACGAGTCCGTCGAGGTCGACGCCGTCGTGGTGTCGGTCGGGCGCCGTCCGTTCGCCGACCAGCTCGGACTCCAGGGCACCGGCGTGGTCGTCGACGAGCGCGGGTTCGTCGAGGTCGACGAGTACTGCCGCACCGGCGAGCCCGGTGTGTACGCGGTCGGCGATCTGATCGCCACCCCGCAGCTCGCTCACGTCGCCTATGCCGAAGCGATCCTCGTCATCAAGCACCTGCTCGGCGAATCACCGATGCCGGTGATGTACGACCGGGTGCCGTGGGCGATCTACTGCCACCCCGAGGTCGCGTGGGCCGGCCCCGACGAGGAGCAGGCCAGGGCTGCCGGCCACGACGTCGTCGTCGCCAAGCACCCCTTCAAGTTCAACAGCCGTGCGCAGATCGTCGGCGAGACCGAAGGCCTCGTGAAGATCATCGCCAAGCGCAACCCCGACGGCTCCGCCGGGCAGGTGCTCGGCGTGCACATGGTGGGGCCGTGGGTGACCGAGCAGCTCAGCGGCGGCTACCTGGCGGTCAACTGGGAGGCGACGGTCGACGAGATCGCCGAGTTCATCCAGCCCCACCCGAGTCTCTCCGAGCTGTTCGGTGAGACCGTCATGTCACTCACCGGCCGCAACTTCAACGGCTAGTCACAGCAGCCAACCGATCCGAACGAACCCCGCGAAGGAACTTCACACCCATGGCAGATGTCACGCTCCCACAGCTCGGTGAAACGGTCACCGAAGGAACGATCACCCAGTGGTTCAAGAACGTCGGTGACACCGTTGCCGCCGACGAACCGTTGTTCGAGGTGTCGACCGACAAGGTCGACACCGAGGTGCCCTCACCGGTGTCGGGCGTGCTCACGGAGATCCGCGTGCAGGAGGGTGACACCGTCGACGTCGGCACCGTGATCGCCGTCGTCGGTGACGCCGATGGCGCCGCGCCAGCGGCGTCGGCCCCCGCTGCCGAACCGGCCCCCGCTGCCGAACCGGCCCCGGCCCCCGAACCGGCCCCGGCCCCCGAACCCGCTCCGGTTGCCACTCCAGCTCCGACGCCCGCCCCCGAGCCGTCGCCTGCGGCATCCGCACCCCCGCCATCCGCTCCCGCGCCGCGGCTCCGGAGACGGCGGCGGCCGGCGACAGCCGGCTGCTGTCACCGGTGGTCCGACGACTCGTGAACGAGCACGGGCTCGACCCCGATGCGATCACCGGCACCGGCCCGGGTGGCCGGATCACCCGCGATGACGTCCTCGACCACATCGATGCCACCGGTGCCGGCCGCCAGGACGTGCCCGCTGCACCCGCCCCGGCGGCTCCTCAGGCGCCCGTCGCTGCGCCGGCGGCCCCGGCAGCTGCGGCTCCTGCACCGGCGCCCTCCGCCGCTGCCGCTCCGGCCACGGCACCCTCCGCCGCTGCGCCCGTCAGTGCTGGCGAGCGTGACAGCATCGTTCCGCTGTCGAAGATCCGCCGGCTCACCGGTGATCACATGGTGATGAGCAAGGCCACGAGCCCGCATGCGTTCAGCGTCGTCGAGGTCGACTTCGCGAACGTCGACGTCGTCCGTGGCAAGGTCAAGGCGGAGTGGAAGGCGAGCCACGGCTTCAGCCTCACCTATCTGCCGTTCATCGCCCGCGCAGTGATCGACGGGCTCCGCGAGTTCCCTCACCTCAACGCCAGCGTCGGCGACAACGACCTCATCGTCCACAACTTCATCGACCTCGGCATCGCCGTCGACCTCGACTACGAAGGCCTGCTGGCGCCGGTGATTCGCGACGCCGAGACGAAGCGGCTCGGGGCGATCGCCACCGAGATCTCCGACCTCGCCGACCGTGCCCGCAAGCGCAAGCTCAGCCCCGACCAGATCTCCGGCGGCACCTTCACGATCACCAACAACGGCTCTGCCGGCTCGGTGCTGACGATGCCGATCATCAACCAGCCGCAGGTGGCCATCATCTCCACCGATGCCATCGTGCGCAAGCCGGTGGTCACCACCGGCCCCGATGGCGGCGAGGCGATCGCGATCCACCCGGTCGGCAACCTGGCGATGAGCTGGGACCATCGGGCGTTCGACGGTGCGTACGCCGCCGGATTCCTGAAGCGGGTCAAGGAGATCCTCGAGACGAAGGACTGGTCCACCGAGCTCTGACGAGCTCGGCCCGTCCCGTGGTCGA
Source organism: Ilumatobacteraceae bacterium (assembly GCA_963698565.1). Classification (GTDB taxonomy): domain Bacteria; phylum Actinomycetota; class Acidimicrobiia; order Acidimicrobiales; family Ilumatobacteraceae; genus Sva-07. The sequence goes on along the minus strand of CAVORH010000037.1, from coordinate 134,606 downwards.
ACCGCTGCGCGTCCGCTGGCTGGGGCGTGTGTCCTATCGCGAGGCGCTCGCGGTGCAGACGTCGCTGTTCGAGCACGGCGATGGGCAGCACCTGTTGCTGCTCGAACACCCGCACGTCTTCACGTACGGTGCCCGGGCCGATCTGGCGGCCAACCTGCGTTGCGAACCGGCCGCTGTCGGCGCCGAACTGGTCGCGGTCAAACGCGGTGGTGACATCACCTACCACGGCCCGGGTCAGCTCGTCGGTTACCCGATCGTCAACGTCGACAACCGCCTCGGCGCGTCGGCGCACGTGTGCAACGTCGAGGGTCTGATCATCGACGCACTCGCCGAGCTCGGGCTTCCGAACGCCGGTCGACTCGACGGGTTCGCCGGCGTGTGGCTCGACGTCGACCACCCCGATCCGGAGGTGATCCCCCGCAAGATCTGTGCGATCGGGGTCCGCCTCGCCAATGGTCGAACGATGCACGGCTTCGCCCTCAACGTCACGACCGACATGGACTACCTGCGCGACCACATCGTGCCGTGCGGAATCGGCGACAAGCCGGTCACGTCGCTCGCCGAGGAGGGCATCGACGTCACGATGCGCGAGGTGGTCGATGTCGTGGCGCGGCTCGCTGCCGAGCGGTGGGCCGACGGTGCGAGCGAGCGTCAGGACGTGGCGTGGCGCCATGCCGCCGACGGCCGCGATCTCTCCGCGTTCTCACGCGGCGAGGGTCCCGGCGAACAGGTCAAGCTCGTCTCCGATCGGGCTGCGGCACGCCTCGAGGCCGCCGGCGTCACGAACGGACTGTCGATCGAGACGCGCAAACCCGACTGGCTGCGGCCGAAGGTGGAACTCGGCGAGGGGGTCACGTCGCTGCGCAGGACGATCCGCGAGCTCGGCCTGGTCACCGTGTGCGAGGACGCCGGCTGCCCGAACCTGTCGGAGTGCTGGAGCGACGGCACCGCAACCTTCATGGTGTTGGGCGAGCGGTGCACCCGTGCGTGCGGGTTCTGTCTCGTCGACACGAGCAAGCCGCTCGCCCCGGCCGCCGATGAACCCGACCGTGTGGCCGAGGCGATCTCTCGGATGGGTCTCGACCATGCCGTGCTGACGATGGTCGCCCGTGACGACCTCGCCGACGGTGGGATGGCCCACGTCGCCGCCTGCGTCGAGGCGATCAGGCTCCGGCGGCCGCGCACACAGGTCGAGACGCTGATCTCCGATGCCAAGGGTGACGACGCTGCGCTCGACGTGCTGTTCCGGGTGCGGCCCGACGTGCTCAACCACAACGTCGAAACGGTCGCCCGGCTCCAGCGGGCGGTGCGTCCGTCCGCCGGCTACGCCCGCTCGTTGGGCGTGCTCGCCCGGGCGAAGGCGGCGGGGCTGACCACCAAGACCGGGTTCATGGTCGGCTTGGGCGAGACCGACGACGAGGTCGTCGGGCTGCTCGCCGACCTCGCGAACCTCGGTGTCGACATCGTCACGATCGGTCAGTACCTGCGTCCGACATCGCATCATCTCCCGATCGACCGCTACGCCGACCCCGCCGACTTCGTGCGCTGGAAACAGCTCGGCGAGGCGTTCGGCATCGGCCACGTCGAGGCGAGCCCGCTGACCCGGTCGAGCTATCACGCGAAGTCGGCTGCCGACGCCGTGACACCCCAGCCGGTCACGGTCGGCGTTCGTCGCTGAGCGGATCTCTCGCCGTCTGCGGCCTGACACACCCCGTCGGTACCATCGCCACATGGCGACGTGGTCGGTGGAGCAGGTCGAGGCGATCGCCCCGACGCCGGCAGCGATCACCGCTGCTCGACCGTTGGTGTCGCTGACGCGGTGGGGGTCGCTCGGCGCCGACGATCGGGTGGTGTGGGGCGTGTGCCGGGGGAGTGGTGCCGAGCCGTACGACACGATGGTCGACCACGTCGGTGTCGGGTTCTCCTGCACGTGCCCGAGCCGGCGGCGTCCGTGCAAGCATGCGCTCGCACTGCTGCTGCTGTGGGCCACCGGTCAGGTGCCGGACGCTGCGGCACCGCCACCCGTCGAGTCGTGGATCAGTTCTCGCGTCGCCCGGTCCGAGGTGGCCGCCGGCACGGAGGTGTCCGAGACGTCGACGGCGTCCGACGACGTCACCGTTGGGAGCTCCGACGAGCCGAATTCCTCCGGTGACTCGTCGACCGGAGGCGAGGGGTCTGATCCGCCTGAACCACCGCGTGACGGCGACCGTGGCCGCAACGAGCGCGTCGAGCGGATGTTCGCCGGGCTCGTCGAACTCGACCGGTGGCTCGACGATCGGATGCGCACCGGCCTCGCCGACCCTGCCCTCGCCCGGTACTCGACGTGGGATCAGCTCGCCGCCCGCCTGGTCGATGCCCAGGCAGGAAGTCTCGCCAATCGGATCCGGCGTCTCGCAGGACTCGTGGGCGCCTCGCCGGACTGGCACGGCGACGTGCTCGCCGAGCTGGGCCTGCTGCATCTGTTGTCGCAGGCCGCCCGTCACCTCGGATCGTTGCCGAACCCGACCGCTGACACGGTGGCGACCGCCGTGGGTTGGCAGGTGCGTCAGGCCGACGTGCTCGGCGGCGTGCCCGACACCGACGACTGGATCGTCGCCGGACGGAGTGACACCCGCGAGGATCGCATCGAGGTGCGTCGCCACTGGCTGCGAGGGGCGACTTCCGGCCGCTGGGCGCTCGTGCTCTCGTTCGCGGCGTACCGGCAGAGCCTCGACACCTCGCTGGTCGTCGGGACCTCGCTCTCGGCGGATCTCCACCGCTATCCGGGTCCGGCACTGCGAGCGCTGGTCGGGCTCCGCCACGGCGAGCCCGCCGGCCCGGCGAGCCCGCCGGCGGTCGGCGTCGCTGCTGCGTGCGACGAGATCGGGTCGATGCTGGTGGTCGAGCCATGGCTCGATCGGTTGCCCGTGACCGTGTCGGCCGCCGTGGCGCAGGCGGGACCGGCGTGGGTGCTGACCGACGACTCCGGGAGCCTGCCGGTGCTCGCGGGACCGTCGATGGCGACGCTGCTCGCCGTGTCCGGTGGCGCGCCGATCGACGTGACGGTGGAGTGGACGCCGCACGGTGTGATCCCGCTGACCATCCACCTGCCCGACCGGTCGATCGACATCGGCCCCCGAGCGGACGACTCCTTCGTGAGCGCCGCATGATTGCCGTTTGCGTCGGGATTCGGGTGGACCGCCCCACCGAAAGCGTGGCGCAAACGTCTGGGGGGTGCGGTGTGAGCCCGGCCACCCACCCGCCCGTTCCGTTTGCGTCGGGATTCGGGTGGACCGCCCCACCGAAAACGTCGCGCAAACGTCTGGGGGGTGCGGTGTGAGCACGGCGGCGCACTGGAGGGAGTTGGTGACCACGGCGATGTTGGGTACCGATCGCCGCGACCCACCCGAGCCGGAGGGGCCGATCGCCGACCTGGTCGACGACACGCTGCGGGCCGCTCCGTCGGAGCGCATGCTCGCCCAGGTGGCGGCATGTACAGCGGTGCGTCGCGCAGGCGTGCAACCGGCGCCGCCGGTGGCCCGCCTCCAGACTCCGGCCGCCGATGATCGCCCGGTGATCGTGCCGGCGGCGGCCGACCGGTGGCAGCACATCACGGTGTCGTGGCCGGTGCTCGAGGACGAATGGATGCTGACGCTCATCGCCAACGGCTGGCGCGTGGCTCCGGAACTGGTTCCGGCGATGCTGCGTCGTCACCGACGTGACCCCGTGCGGCGAGCACGGGCCGAGATCGCGTGTGGACCGCTCGCGGCGTGGCTCGTCGAGCTGGTCCCCGACCTCGCGGCCAGCGGCGCTGCGAGCACGCACCGTCAATCGTCGGACGAGGACATCGCCGAACTGACGCCGTTGCCGATCCCGCCCGACCTGGAGCCCCTGGTGCGCGCCGACGGCCGTGTGGTCGCCCGCCAACTCGCCGGAGCCATCGAGCAGGGGCTGCTCGTCCACGCCCACCGAGCCGTCCTGGTGAACCTCGTCGCCCGCCTTCGTCCCGATGCCCTCGGCGAGGTCGCGTCGGCGCTCGAGGCGATCGACGGCCGTTCGATCGGGTTCGCTCTGGCGGCGGTGCTCGGTGACCTCGCCCGCACCCGCCAGCACATGCTCGACGAGCTGTCGGTCCACTGACGTCTGGCCCTCCGGCCCGGCACGTTCGTGTGCGGATTCGGGTGGGACGGTCCACCCGAATGGTGACGCAAACGGCTCTGTGCGGGCCCGGCGAACGGTGTGAGACCCCCGGGTCATGACGGGCGGTATGGAGATCGCTGGGGTCGTCGAGCGGGTCGGGGCGATTGCGTCGGTGCGTGCGGGCTCGTCTGCGGGTGCCGATCTGATCGAGTCAGGTCTTGTCACCGTCCGTGAGGTGCAGAGGCGGCGGTCCGGATCGCCTGGAGCGCCAGCGTCGCAACGCCCGTGCGAGGAGCTGGGTGGATTCGGAGGGATGTGGAACCTCGTGCCCGTGAAGCTGTCGCACGAATTTGGCGTGCTGGCGGCGGCGTAGTTCTGATGCCGGGCGCGCCGGCGGGGCCGGTCAGGCCATGCGAACTCGGTGGAGTTCGAGGAGATTGTGGGCGGCGCAGATGAGCCGCCATTCACTGCTCACTGCATCGAAACCGCGGCGTGAGAATTGTCGGTAGCCGAGGTTGGCTTTGGTGTTGCCGAAGACCGGTTCGATGATCTGGCCGCGTTCCTTGTCGAGCTCGGCATTGGCAGGCTCGGCGAGCTTGGCGTCCATGGTTCGGTGTGCGATCGATGGGTCGACCGCCTCGCCTCGGACGTGAGCGAGCATCGACTTGGCTCGCGTGTCGGACACTTGCAGTTCGTCGCGGGCGGCGCGTCGGGAGATCTCACCACGACCGAGGCGTTCGATGACGGGGATCCATTCCTCGGGCTCGGGTTCTTCGGGGCCGGCGATCCGTTGACCCTCGGTGCCGAAGTAACGCTTGGCCATGTCACGCACCCACGTGTAGGACACACCCAAGATGCCACCGGCAGCTCGTTGTGACAGCTCGCCCCGGTTGACCCGAGCGAGCGCGGCGAGTCTGTCGTCGTCGGGCTTGTCGGCTTTGCGCCATGCTGACTTGCGCGTCGAGATCAGCACGTTTGCTCCGCCGGTGTCAGCGGTGCTGTTGGCAACAGACCAGTAGCCCGCATCAGCCAGGAACATCCCGACGGGCTGCTCGCTGCCGGCATCGGCGAGGTTGTCGATCACCGCGTTCATGACCGGCACGAAGTGCGGCTGATCGTTGGCTGTCGCGGTCATCTCTGCAGCCACGATGATGTGCCCGCCAGTCGCTGCTGCTTGAGGGTTGTAGCCCTGCACGACACCCTTGGACGCGTTCGCGATGATCCGCGAGTGCGGATCGGTCGTGTTCGCCCGCCGAGGCTTGGCCGACGAGCCGCGTCCGCGGACGGCTTGGGACCGCGCAACTTGCGGCCCGTGGCTGCTTCTTTGCTTGACGTTCAGCCATCCGAGTCTCATAGTCGCGAGCGGTCTGACGCTCGAGCTCGTCGAGCGCAGCGCTGATCCGCGAACGCCGGTCACGACCACCGGACCACTCGACGGGCAACTCGTCACCGCGTCGCTCCCCGAACTCGTCGTCCTCGGCAGCATCAACCGCTTCGGCCTCGGTCAGGATCTCGTTGGCGAACTGCTCACGATCACGATTCGCGAAGAACGACGCGTTCGCTGCGAACTTGCTGCCATCGATCGCAACCACACCGGTATCGACCAAACCAGCTTTCACACACAACCCGAGGACCTGACCGAACATCCAAGCGATCGCGGTCTGATGACGACGCCGGAATCGGGCCAACGTGGCGTGATCCGGACACTGGATCGCGGCCAGCACCCGATAGGCGACATCTTCAACCAGACGCCGTTCGATCCGTCGCGACGAGCGCTCGCCCGTGCAATACGCGTACACCAATACCCCCAGCATCATCGCCGGGTCATACACCGCCCCGCTCCGACCATCGACACGAGACTCGCCATAGAACGCCGCCAAGTCGAGCTCTGCAATCACGTCAAGAGCAAACCACCCAAGATGGTCCTCAGGCAGTCAATCAGTCACCGACGGCGGCATCAAATGCAGCTGCTCCCGATCCCCACCACGCACGTTCACGGCCATCACCAATTTGCTCCCGCCAACCCATACGCGGGTGGGGATGGCCGGGATTCGTGCGACAGCCTTCGCTCTGCACCCGCCATCACCACCTGGTGCACGAAGGCGGATGGACCCTCACCCTGGCCGCCGGCCGAGTCGCCACCTGGACCCGTCCCGACGGCGTCGTCCACCAGACCGGCCTCACGATCGATCGAGCACCACGCGGCGTCGGAAACGCGTCCATCCGATCGAGCTGACCGGGATCGATCGGCTGCCCGGCCGACCCCGCAGGCGATCGCGAACCTCGCCACCAGCTCGTGAGTCATCGAGGACTCACGAGTGCAGCCTGGCGCGCCCGCACGTCGCCGGGGGAGGCCGGCGAGAGCTATGGCGAGCAGCTCTCCCGGTCGGGCGCGATCTCCACGTTCGGCTGCGACCGGATCCACAACAGGGTCGTCGCGTCGGATTCCGACGACGTGACCTCGACCTCGAGATACAGCACCTCCGTCGCCGGCTCCGTCGATCCGCCCTCGGAGTCCGTCGCGGCCGGAACTTCCTCGATCGCGACCCGCTTCACCTCGTAGCCATCGTCGTTCGCGCTCAACGAGTCGTCGCCCACCACGTCGATCTCGCCCTGCGTGACCATCACCGTGCAGCCCACGGCCTCGACCGCGTTGCTCTCGAGCCGGTTGAACAGCTCGTCGGTGGTGTTCGCCTCCTCGGCCTCGGCTCCCGGTTCGACGGGCTGATCGCTGAGCGGGGGCACGATGGTCTCGGCGCACAGCAGCGCCTTGTACTGCGGCACGGTGAGCGTCGCCGGAGTCGACGCGAGGAGCAGGTCGAGCGCATAGCTCCGGAACAGCGTCTGCGGGAGATCGGTCCCCGCCGACGCCGAGTCCGAGCCCTGCCCGGCCGAGAGCGACACCTCGTCCTGGAACGCTTCGGCCAGGTCGGCCGCCGTGGAGAAGTCTCCGTCCGGAGCGCTCTGCAGGCGGTTGACCGTAGCGACGCAGTCCGTTCGCTCGTTGACGGGGAGCTCGGTCTTCAACGTCTCGATCGCCAGCACCACGTAGCTCTGATCGAGCTCGTCCTGTTGGAGCGAACGGTTGGCGAAGTAGCCGAAGATGGCGATCACGACCGGGATCGAGACCGTCGCAAGCGTCGAGATCGTCGTCGAGTTCCGCTCGATCCAGTTCTTCTTGTCGTCGTTCTCCTTCTCGTTCTCTGCCATGCCCGTCCCCTCGATACCGAACGACCTCCGCTACTCGACGTCGCCGCCGCTGCCGACCTGCGAGCCGGAGCCGCCGACCTGGGAACCGGAGCCACCGACCTGGGAACCGGAGCCGCCGACCTGGGAACCGGAACCACCGACCTGCGAGCCGGAGCCACCGACCTGGGAACCGGAGCCACCGACCTGCGAGCCGGAGCCACCGACCTGGGAACCGGAGCCGCCGACCTGGGAGCCGGAGCCACCGACCTGGGAGCCGGAGCCACCGACCTGGGAACCGGAGCCACCGACCTGGGAACCGGAGCCACCGACCTGCGAGCCGGAGCCGCCGACCTGGGAGCCGGAGCCGCCGACCCCTTCGCCCGTTGTGCCGCTGTCGTCGACCGGGTGCTGGTGCAACGCTGCCGCGATCGCCGCGATCGCCGGCGCAGTGATCCACATGTCGTCGTCGTCGTGGTGCCAGCCGAGCTTCGCGTACGCAGCGAGCACCCCCTGCTGCGTCTCGTCGCCCCAGGTGCCGCTCTGCGACGAGGCGGTGAACTCCATCAAGCCCACGGCGAGCAACAACCGCTGCAGGTCCTCGATTTCGCGCTGGTCGCTCTGGCTGGTGATCATGCCGCCCCCCGGGGAAGTTCGTCGGCCGAGCCCCCACAGCCCAACCAGGTGAACTGGCAGTGTCACACGCGTGGCAGGATGTCGCAAGCGACCCCTCGGAGACTCATGACACAACCACCATCGGGCGAGGTGACGTTCCTGTTCACCGACATCGTCGGTTCGACCGCGCTCTGGGACCAGCACCCCGAGGCGATGACCGACGCGCTCGCCGAACACGACCGACGCATCAGCGCGATCGTCGACGGCCTCGACGGGTACGTCTTCACCACCGCCGGCGACAGTTTCGCCGTCGCCTTCGGATCGGCGACTGCGGCGGTGTCGGCGGCGGTCGAGATCCAGCTCGCGATGCGCAACCCCGTCAACGGGCTCGACCTGCCCGTCCGGATCGGCCTGCACTCCGGAACCGCCACGCTGCGCAGCGGTGACTACTTCGGTGGTGCCGTCAACCGTGCCGCCCGGATCTCCGCCAGCGCCCACGCCCACCAGATCGTCGTGTCGCAACCGACCGTCGACCGGCTCGGAACCGGGCTGCCCGACGACGTCGCACTCCTCGACCTCGGCATCCACCGCCTGCGCGGTCTCGCCGAACCCGCCCACCTCCACCAGATCTGCCACCCCGAGTTCCCGGCCGAGTACCCGCGCCTGCGCACCGTCGAGGGGCCGGAGGACGCGCTCCCGGTCCAGCTCACGAGCTTCGTCGGCCGCAGCCGCGAGGTCACCGATGTCGCCGACCTCGTGCGCAAGAACCGGATGGTCACGCTGTCCGGCGCGGGCGGCGCCGGCAAGACCCGCCTCGCGGTCCGCGTCGCCGAACGGATGGTCTCCGACTTCCCCGACGGGCTCCGCATGGCCGAACTGGGCGCCATCGTCGACCGCCGTGTGCTCGTCGAGGAGATCGCACAGCTCTTCGGTGTCACTCCGGACAGCGGGCAACCACTGCACGTCACCCTCGCCGAAACGATCGGCGCCCAGCGGATCCTGCTCGTGCTCGACAACTGCGAACAGATCGTCGACCCCGTCGCCGGATTCTGCCGCGAACTCCTCACGAGATGCCCGCAACTCGCCGTGCTCGCCACCAGCCGCCAACGCCTCGGCGTCACCGGCGAAGTGGTGTACCGGGTGCCGTCGCTCACGGTGCCCGACCCCGACATCGAACCCTCCGCCGCCATGGCCTACGACGCCGTCCGGCTGTTCACCGAACGAGCCCGCCTCGCCGACCTGGCCTTCGAGGTCACCGCCGACAACGTCGCCGACGTCGTGTCGATCTGTCGCCACCTCGACGGCATCCCGCTCGCCATCGAGCTCGCTGCGGCCCGTCTCCGGTCGATGTCGCCCGGCCAGATCGTCCAACGTCTCGGGAAGCGGTTCAAGCTGCTCACCGGTGCCGATCGCACCACCACACCCAGACAGGAGACGCTGCTCAGCACCATCGAGTGGAGCCACGACCTCCTCGATGACGACGAACGGACACTCTTCCGCCGGCTCGGGGTGTTCGCCGCCGACTTCCAGCTCGAAGCCGCCGAGGGAACGTGCGCCGACGATGACCTCGACGCACTCGACGTGCTCGACGAACTCGACGTGCTCGACCTGCTCGCCGCGCTCGTCGACAAGTCGATGGTCGCCACCGAACAGGGCACCGACGGCGCCACCCGCTACCACCTGCTCGAGAGCATCCGCGAGTTCGCCCAGAGCCGGCTCGCCGCAGCCGGTGAGATCGAGACGCTGCGCGAGCGTCATGCCGAGTACTTCGCCCGCAGCGCGAAGGAACTCCAGACGAAGCAGCGCGCCGGCGACCTCGCCGAGGCGCTGCGCATCCTCGACGCCGACGAAGCCGAGTTCCGCAGTGCCCTCCGGTTCACCACCGACACCCATCGCCACGAACTGGCCGGACGGATCATCGGCGGCCTCGGCTACCTCTGGTACGCCGCCGGGCTGTTCCGCGAAGGAACCGACTGGTGCCGGACACTCCTCGACGATGACCCCGAGCTGTCCGAAGAGATCCGCGCCGACGTGCTGCACAGCTATGCCAGCGTGCTGAGCGGCGCCGGCGATCCGAAGACCGCCATCGAGGCGGTGACCGAACAGGTCGCGATCCGCCGTCGGCTCGGCGACCCGATGCGTCTCGCGGGGGCCCTCACCAACCTCGGCAACTACCTGGTCGACGTCGGTCGCATCGAGGCCGCACGCCCGGTCCTCGACGAGGCGGCCGAGCTCTACGTCGAACTCGGAGATTCGGCCACGCTGGCACTGGTGGGATGCACCCTCGGCTACGGCGAGATGGTCGAAGGCCGGTACGGCGACGCCGAAGCCAGCTTCAGGGACGCACTCGGGCATGCACGATCCGCCGACCACGCGATGTCGATCGCCGTGACGATGTCGAACCTCGGTCAGGCACTGACCTACGCCGGGCGGGGAGCGGATGCCCGGCCCCACCTCGTCGAGTCGCACGAGCGGTTCGTCGAGCTGAGCGTCCAGCCGGGGGTGATCACCAACGACACGATGCTCGGCCTCGTCGCCCGCAGCGCCGGCGACCCCGCCACCGCAGCGCGGCACTGGCTGTCCGCCCTCGACGGGCCCGGTCAGTCCTGGTTCGAGCAGGACGACTACTCGATCCTCCAGTACGCCGCGTCGATCATCGACGACCTGCCCACTGCGGCGACGCTGGTCGGTGCCGCGTCCGCCGCCTACGAGAAGTCACTGGTCCGACAGATCGCCTACGTGCTCGACGACCTCGCCACCACCCGCTCCCGACTCGAGGCACAACTCGGTCCGGACGAGTTCGGTCCCCGTTTCCGTGCCGGCGAACGACGCACCAAGGCAGAGGCGATCGCGATCGGAATCGCGGCGCTCGAGGCGTTCCTCGAGACGGCCGACCCCTCGTCCGAGTCGATCGACTCCGCCCATGCCCGCTGAGCCCCGCCCCACCGAGATCGCCACCAACATCGTCCCCGACGCTCCCGACCAGCGCGACCTGTTCTGGGAACCCGCCGACGACGCGGTCGAGCCGCCCGACCGGGTGGATCCCGCCGACTACCAGCGACTCGTCGGGATCACCTGGCACCAGCGCGGCGAGGAATGCACCGGGTTCGCCCTCGCCGCCATCGCCAACTACCACCTCCGCCGTCACCACGACGACCCCGCACTCCCGTCGGTCAGCCGACGGATGCTCTACGAGATCGCCCAGCTGTACGACGACGAGGACTTCGAGGAGGGCTCGACGCTGCGTGGCGCGCTGCGCGGGTGGCGCCGCACCGGCGTCGCCCTCGACGAGCTGTGGCCGTACGACCCCGACGACGAACACGGCGACAAGCACGGCGCGCTCACCCTCGCCCGGGTGCTCGACGCCCGCCACCGGCCACTCGTCAGCTATCGCCGGATCATGCACGCCGACGTCGACCGGATGCGCCGGGCGCTCGCCGAGGGTCACCCGCTGTTCGCCGCCGCCCAGATCCACCTCGGGTGGTACCGCCTGTTCCTCCCCGACGTCCCGTCACGGATCGAACGGCGGCCCGACGACCCCGAGAAGGGCGGCCACGCGTTCGTGATCGTCGGCTACGACGACGACGGCTTCTGGGTGCACAACTCGTGGGGCCCCGAATGGGGCACCGAGGGGTACGCCCTGCTGCCTTACGACGAGTGGGTGGTCGACGGCCACGACACGTGGGTGGTCGACCTCGACCCCGGCACGCTCGGCGACCTCGGCGGCCGACTCGAACGGCCGGCGCCGAGCGCCGACGAGGTGGCTGCCTACCGAGATCTGTGGCCCCACCTCGTCGTCCTGCGCGACGACGGCAAGCTGGCGAGCGACGGCCTCTATGAGATGGATGCGGGCTCGTTCGGCACGATGACGTTCCTGTTCGGCGAACGAACCGCCGAGTGGACCCGGCGCCGCGTCGCCGTGGTCACCGACGACGGATGGCGGCCGACGCCCGAGACGATCGACCGGTACCGCGAACAACGTGACCGGTACATGGCCGCAGAGATCTACCCGATCTTCGTCGTGTGGGAGACCTCGTGGGGGAGCGAGCTGGTCGACGAGCTCGACCGGTGGGTCCGTTACCACGCCCCCCGCAACCACGCCGGCGAACCGCCGTACCGACGCAGCGAACCGTTCGTCGACGAGGCCGTCAGGGCCTCGGTGGCCCGACCGATCTGGGAGCAGCTCGTCGACCGCTCGACGCGTGCCGCCGCCGACGGGGGAGGAGCGCACACCCTCGCCGCCGCGCTCACCCGCAAACGCGCCCAGATGGACTTCGACCTGCACGTCGTCGCGGTCGGCGCCGGCGACCTCCTGCAGAGCATCTTGCTCGCCCAGCTGCCGCCACCGGTCGCCACCGCCACTGCGATCGCGTCGGTGACGCCTCTCGGCGACGCCCTCGCCCGCTACGGCTCGGAGCTCGCCAGCGGGCGGCTCGACGAGCTGCAGCTCGTCTCGTTCGAGGACGCCGAACTCGTCGGACCCGTCGACGGGTCGCTGCTCGACATCGTCGCCGAACTGCTCGCGCCCATCGACCCTGAACCGGTCGCGCTGCTGGGTCGGCCGACGGACGACGACGCGCTCGGCCCGCTCCGCACGTCGGGTCGAGTCGTCGAGCGCACCGAGGCCGCCGGGGACGAGGAGGTCGTCGACACCGGCCGGCTGCACGCCTCGGCGATCGCTGCGATGCTCGCCAGCAAGCCGCCACCGCCCCGGCCGACACCGACGACGTCACCAGCGCCCGACGGGCTCCCTGTCGACCCGCTGGCCCGGGCCGAGGCGCTGCGCAAGGCCGGCTCCTGACGATCTCGGACGGCACGGGCCGCTGCGCAGACGAGATCGCATCACCGGCGCGACCCGCCGGCAACCGCTGGACTCAGCGCCTCACACCGCAACGAGTGAGTTGCGCAGGCGGTACACGCGGAACTCGTCGCCCCAACGTGACAGCTGCAGCGCACCGATGCGGTGCTGGAGGTCCGACCGGTGACGCTGGTGTGGAATCACCGTGATCAGCCGTACGCAGCCGTTCGACTGCTGCGCCATGGTCAACGGTTCCACGCCCAGGGCCTCGTGGATGTGGCGCATGTGCGTCTCGGCCAACTTCGGCAGCGCCTGCGACGAGCCGACGAGTTGATGCGTCACCACACTCTGGCCGCGCTCCAGCAGTCGCTCGACCTCCGACATCCAGACGCCTCCGTCGGCGTCGTCGCTCCACGGCCGCTGCGGGTCGTCTCCGGCGGCACCGTCGTCGGAGTCGAGGAACACGAGCGAACACGGAGCAACCGCAACCATCGCCTCGTGGAACCATCGCTGCCGGCTGACCACCCGAGCGGCACGATCATCGCGCAGGAGGTCGTCGAAGCGCAGTGGACGGTCGAAGCACACGGCATCCGTCGGCAAGATCGCGCACGTCTCACGAATCGACACCGGGCGGCCCTGCCGGGTCGCCATCGACCGGAGATGGTCGTACAGCTCGGGATCGAGTGAACGCAGGTCCTCATCGGCGTCGTGGGTCGAGTGGAGGTAGGTGAGGGGATCACCGTCGGCCCGGTGATCTGCACCCGGCTCCCGCAACCAGACCACCCCGAGCCGGTGACCGTGACCGTGACCGTGACCGTGACCGTACGGTGACGGCGAGACCAGCCAACGCATCAGCGCCACCTTCAAGAACTGTCCGACGTCGTCGCTGTATCGATCCTGCACACCACTTCATCGGCACGAGGTTCGAGATCTGAAGTCACTCCCTGTGTCGTGTGGGCGAATGGCCGGCGGGAACCTCCCCGGTCGTCACAGCTCGCGACCCTGGGGCGTCGCCGGTGGACCGCATGCCTCCAGTGACGAGGTCAGATGGCCGGCCACCAGATCGATCAGCCGGATGTCGAGGGGGCCGGGTGCGCCGATCGTCTCCACCAGCGCGGACGGCCACGTCACCAACACGCCGTGCACGTCGAACGGGGAGGCCCCGCGCGCCCACCGCGACGAGGTGAAGCAGACCACCGGGTGCACCGGCACCTCGCCGAAACCGATCGTGTCGAGCTGCGCCCGAACTGCCGCCACGTGCCAGCCCATCGCATGAACCCAACGGGTCTGGTTGCGGCCGTCGACGAACAACCGCGGTTCCCCCGAACCGAACGTCCCCGTCGACCGGCACTCCACCTCGCCCGCATCGCGCATCGCATCGATCAACCAGATGCCCGACGGTGCGACCACGAGATGGTCGAGGCTGCCGCGCGTGGCAGGCACCTTGCGATCGTGCAACGTCACCGCGTCCACCAGCTCGGTGTCGAGGAGACGGGTGAGCCGGCGCTCGCTCTCGACCCCCTTCGCAGCGACCGTCATGGACGACGGCTCGTCGGCGAGCAGCTTCATGACCCGGCCCACCACGCCCGGGCCTCGCCTCGACTCGTGCTCGCGGTCCTGCCCGGCCACTCGACGCTGGTGCTCCCGCTCGGTCGACGGTCCTGCCGTCCCTCGCTCGATCGCCGGAGGAGGCGGCAACGGATCGGAGCTGCGTACCGGCTCGCAGATCACACAGACCACCCAGTTCGAGTACCGGTCCCACCACGCCTTCGACCGCGCCGGTACCGGCGCCGAACACCGCGCGCACGTGTCGTCCTGGCGCAGCGTCAGCAGCCTCAGACCCATGTGCTCGCATCGGCGCCGACCGGCTCGACCTTGAGGTCGACGGCATCGAGTCGTCGGTCGGTCGGTGTCGCCGCAACCCTGCCACACCCCTCTGCCATCATGTCCGTACCGACTCCCTCCTGATTTCGACCACGAACGATCGGAGGAACCGATGGAGACCGAACGGGTGCGACACGCCGTGGAGGCGCTGCTCGCAACGGACCCCGAGGTTGCCGACCGCGACGAACTGGCCGACCACGTCCGCACTGTGCGCGAGGTGCGCAACCACCTCGACGCCTACGAACTTCGGTGCACTCGCCGCAGCCGCGAGCTGGCCGCCCAGGGGCGGGCCGAACCGCCCACGTCGCTGCTCGCCAACCACGCTCGCCAACCACGGAGGGCAGTCCGGCAGGGAGGCGGCGATCGTTGCCGACCGTGAGCGGGTGGCGAGCCAGGCGAACAGCTTCGAAGGTGCGCTCGGCAACGCCGAGGTGTCGTCCGGGCATCTCGACGCCATGGCCGCCGCCACCAAGGGGCTCGACGAGCCACTGCTCGCGGCGTTCCTCACGTACGAGGACGACCTGTTGGCGGCGGCTCGGACGATGAGCGTCGACGCGTTCACCCGTGAGTGCCGCGGCGTCGCTCGTCAGATCGTCGCCGCCAGCACCGACGGTGCCGGTGACGCCGCCGAACTCGATCGGCAGCGGGCGCAAGCCAAGGTGAAGCGCTGGGTCGACAAGACCACCGGGATGCGCCTCTCGCTCCTCGAGCTCGACCCGGTGAGCGACGCAACCGTATGGAGCGCGATCGACGCACAGCTGGCGAGCCTGCGCAAGGCCGACGGCAACGCCCGCACACCGTGGAAGCGGACGCAGGTCGACGCCGTCGTCGCGGCCGTGGGAGCGGGGCCGGGCGCGGATCGTGTGCCGGAGGTGACGGTGCTCACCGACGACGCCACCCTCGTGGGTGGCCTGCATGCCAACAGCGTGTGCGAAACCGTCGACGGTGTACCGCTGCCGGTGTCCACCGTGCGCCGGATGTGCTGCGACGCCGACATCGTCCCCGCCGTGCTCGGCAGCAACGGTGAGATCCTCGACGTCGGCCGAGCGGAACGCACGGCGAACCGGGCCCAACGGCGAGCGCTGCGGGCGATGCACCGCACCTGGGCCCACCCCGACTGCACCATCGGGTTCTCGGCGTGCCGGATCCACCACGTGAAATGGTGGTGGCGCGATCTCGGCCCGACCGACACCTCGAATCCGATCGCCCCGCTCTGCACCCGCCATCACCACCTGGTGCGCGAAGGCGGATGGACCCTCACCCTGGCCGCCAACCGCCAACTCACCCTCCACCTTCCCGGCGGCACCACCCACACCACGGGGCCACCGTCTCGAACCGGGCGAAGCACGGCCGCCTGACGATGGTCGGGCAGCAGGAACACAGCGACGGTGGGTCGGTAGCGTCACCGTCGATGAGTGCAACGGATGCTTCGGGCCGAACGGCGCCGGTCGACGCGCCGCAGGGCGACGTGCTGCGGCCACACGCCGAAGACCAGTACGCGCACGAGTTGTCGGCGCTCGCGGCACTCGACGATCGCGAACGGCCACAGGGCTGGAGGCTGTCGCCGTGGGCGGTCGTGCGATACCTGCTCGGCGGCGAACTGTCCGACGGCACCGTGATCTCGCCGAAGTACGTCGGCCAGCAGCGCCTCGTGGAGATCGCTGTCGCCACGCTCGCCACCGACCGTGCGCTGCTCCTGCTCGGCGTGCCCGGTACCGCCAAGACCTGGGTCAGCGAGCACCTCGCCGCGGCGATCAGCGGTGACTCCACCCTCCTGGTGCAGGGAACGGCCGGCACCACCGAGGAGACCCTGCGCTACGGCTGGAACTACGCCCGCCTCCTCGCCGACGGTCCGAGCACCGAAGCGCTCGTCCCGGGCCCCGTCTACCGCGGGATGCAACGTGGAGCGCTCGTGCGCGTCGAGGAACTCACCCGGATGCCGCCCGAGGTGCAGGATGCGCTCGTCACCGTGCTGTCGGAGAAGGTGCTCCCGATCCCCGAACTCGACACCGAGGTCGCTGCCGTTCGCGGCTTCAACGTGATCGCCACGGCGAACGATCGCGATCGGGGCGTCAACGACCTGTCGAGTGCGCTGCGCCGCCGGTTCAACACCGTCGTGCTCCCGCTGCCCGCGACGGTCGACGAGGAGATCGACATCGTGCAGCGTCGCGTCACCGAGCTCGGTGTCGCCCTCGCGCTCCCCGAGGTGCCGGCCGCGGCCGACGAGATCCGTCGCGTCGTCACCGTCTTCCGCGAGCTGCGCTCCGGCCTGACCGAGGACGAGCGCATCAGCCTCAAGGTTCCCACGGCCACACTGTCGACGGCGGAGGCGATCTCGGTCGTCACCAACGGCCTCGCCCTCGCTGCTCACTTCGGCGACGGGCGACTCCGGGCGACCGATGTCGCCGGCGGCATCGTCGGCGCCGTGGTCAGTGACCCGGTCCACGACACCGTGGCGTGGCGCGAGTACCTCGAAGCGGTCGTGCGCGAACGTCCCGGCTGGGACGACTTCTACGATGCCTGCCGCGACCTCGACGGCTGAGCCATGACCCTGCACCTGCTCGGGATCCGCCACCACGGCCCGGGTTCGGCCCGCTCGGTGCTCGCGGTGCTCGAGCAGGTCGAACCCGACGTGGTCCTCGTCGAGCTGCCGTCCGACGTCGAGCCCGCCTTGCGCTGGATCGGCGCAGCGGGCCTGACCCCGCCGGTCGCGCTGCTCGGCTACGTCGCCACCGAGCCGGCGCGCGCCGCGTTCGCACCGCTGGCGTCGTTCAGCCCCGAGTGGCAGGCGATCGCCTGGGCCAACGAGCGACACGTGCCCGTGCACGCGATCGACCTCCCCCTGTCGATCACCCTCGCGCAGGGACCCGACGACGACCTCCTCGCCACCGGTGCGCCGCCTGACCCGATCGGCGACCTCGCCGCCGCCGCCGGCGATCCCGACCCGGAACGCTGGTGGGAGGACGTGATCGAGCACCGTGGCGACGGCGCCCCGGCGTTCGACGCCGTCGCCGAGGCGATGGTGGCCGCCCGCCACGGGTTCGTGCCGTCGCTGGCGGAGACCCGACGGGAGGCGCACATGCGTCGCGCGATCCGCGCTGTCCGGCGGGCCGGGCACGAGCGGATCGCCGTCGTCTGCGGTGCCTGGCACGTACCCGCCCTCGACCTCGACGGTCGGCTGCACGGACCGGCACTGCCGACCGCGTCCACCGACAGCGCCACGCTGCGAGGGTTGCGCAAGCAGAAGGTGGCGGTCGCCTGGGTGCCGTGGACCGCCCGACGACTCACCAGCCGCTCCGGCTACGGCGCCGGCGTCGACAGCCCGGGCTGGTACGGCCATGTGTTCGAGCACCCCGGCGAGGACGGCGTGGTCCGCTTCTTCGTCGACGCGGCACGGTTGGTGCGCGACCGCGGGGGAGCGGCGTCGCCCGACGAGCTGATCGCGGGAACTCGACTCGCCACCTCGCTGGCCGCCATGCGGAACCGGCCCCGGCCCGGCCTCGCCGAAGTGCTCGATGCGGCCGGCGCGGTCACCGGTGGGCTCGACATCGTTCGCCGCGACCTCGTCGTCGGCCACGCGATCGGCGAGGTGCCCGACGCTGCACCGCAGGTGCCGCTCGCCCGCGACGTCGCAAAGCTGCAGAAGTCCGCGCGCATCGCGCTCAGTGCCACCGCCCGCACGGTCGAGGTCGACCTGCGCACGCCGGTCGGGCGACGCAAGTCCCACCTGCTGCACCGGTTGACCGCGCTCGGGATCGGCTGGGGGATCCAGGTCGAGGGGCGCGGCTCGTCGGGGACCTTCCGCGAGACCTGGGAGGTCCGCTGGGATCCCGATCTCTCGGTGCGGCTGATCGAACGGGCCGGCTACGGCACGACGCTCGAATCGGCTGCCACCGCCCGGTTGATCGAACGAGCGGCCGCTGCGGGTGGGATCGCCGAACTCGTCGGTGTCGTCGAACGGGCGCTGTTCGCCGAGTTGCCGCAAGCGGTCGAGCCGGCCGTCGATCGGCTCGCTCGCGTGGCGGCCGCCGACCCCGACGTGGGCCACCTGCTCGATGCGATGCCGCCGCTCGCCTCGGCACTGCGGTACGGCGACGTACGCGGCACCGATGCGGACGCGCTCCGTCAGGTGGTCGACGGCGTGGTCGTTCGCATCCTCGCCGGACTCCCCGGTGCCGCCCGATCGCTCGACGACGAGGCGGCGGCGGTGATGACCGAACGCCTGGGAGCATTTCAGGGCGCGCTCGCCGTGCTCGACCACGACGCACGGCGCAGCGGGCTGCCCACCGTCCTCGTCGACCTCGCGGCGGGTGCGGGCCACGGCCTCGTGCGGGGACGGGCCACCCGACTCCTCCACGACTCGGGCACCTGGAGCGTCGGACAGGTGCAGCGCCGGCTCTCCCAGGCGCTGTCCGGTGGCACGCCGCCGGCGCAGGGCGCAGCCTTCGTCGAGGGATTCCTCGCAGGCTCGGGCTCGGTGCTCGTGCACGACGCCGACCTCCTCACGGTGCTCGACGACTGGGTGTCGACGCTCGCCCCGTCAGCGTTCGACGACGTCGTCGCACTCCTGCGGCGCACGTTCGGTGCGTTCGAAGCAGCCGAACGCCGCCAGCTGATGTCGGTGCTGATGGGGCTGGGCACCGTACGTCCGGGCGGTTTCGGCGACGATGTCGATCCGGCTCGGGCGGCGGCGGTCACGGCGACCGTGCGCCGCATGCTCGGCCTCACCGAGCACGCCGGAGTCGTCTCGTGACCGCACCGTTGCGCGTCTCCGAAGCCGAGCGCCGTCGCCGCTGGCGGCTGCTGCTCGGGCCCGCAGCTGCCGATGCAGTCGCCGACGCCGCCGTGACCGAGGACGATCGTGAAGCCCGGACCGGCGGTGCAGGCGGTGCGGGCGAGGGAGTGCTCCACGGCGACGATGCCCGCATCGACGCCGCCCTCGGCGCGCTGTACGACGCCGATGATCGCAGCGACGGACCCACGGGAGCCCGGCGTCAGGCCGGTCGATCGGGTGGCCTCGGACGATCGAAGCCCGGGGTCGTCCGCTGGCTCGGCGACATCCGTCGGTACTTCCCGACGCCGGTGGTGCAGATCCTCCAGCGTGACGCCGTCGAGCGTCTCGACCTGCGACAGCTCCTCCTCGAGCCCGAACTGCTCGCCGACCTCGAACCCGATGTCCACCTGGTGACGCTCCTGGTCGAACTCAACCGCCACCTGCCGGACGAGACCCGCTCCACTGCCCGCCAGGTGATCGCCAAGGTGCTCGCCGATCTCGAACGTCGGCTGACCGACCAGACCCGTCAGGCTGTCCGCGGCGCGTTGGCGCGATCGGCGCGTACGCGCCGCCCCCGTCCGGGCGACATCGACTGGCCGATGACCATCTCGGCCAACCTGAAGCACTGGTTGCCCGAACACCGCACGGTGATCCCCGAACGGCTCGTCGGCCACGGGCGCCGCCAGCGCAGCCTCGCCCGCGACGTCGTCATCGCCGTCGATCAGTCGGGGTCGATGGCCGACAGCGTCGTGTACGCATCGCTGTTCGCGGGTGTGCTCGCCCAGCTTCCTGCACTGCGCACCTCGTTCATCGCGTTCGACACGTCGATCACCGACCTCACCGCCTTCCTGCACGATCCCGTCGAGGTGCTGTTCGGCGTGCAGCTCGGCGGCGGCACCGACATCGCCAGTGCACTCGGCTACTGCCAGCAACTCGTCGAGCGGCCGCGCGAGAGCGTGGTGGTCCTCGTCAGCGATCTGTTCGAAGGCGGCAACGTGGAGCTGATGCACCGACGCGTCGCCGAACTCGTCTCGTCCGGCGCGCAGGTGGTGGTGCTGCTCGCCCTCAGCGACGACGGCACGCCCGCACACGATCATGGCAACGCGGCGATGCTCGCGCAGCTCGGCGCCACCGTGATGTCGACCACGCCCGACGAGTTCCCGTCCGTCCTGGCCGCGGCCTTGACGAAGTCTTGAGTATGCGCCCGGTCCGTCGCCCGCTGGGGTGGCCCTCACAGGGGTACGTTGGCGACGTGGTTCGGCGGAGCACCTCATGCGCGGCACTGACGCTGGGCGTCGTCCTCGTCCTCGCGAGCGGCTGCGGATGGTTCGGCGGCGACGACGGGGTGTCGAGCACGGCGAGCGACGGGATGCGTCCCGTCCCGACGGTCACCACGACCGATGCCTCCGGAGCGGTCCCCGATCCGTCCGGCGCAGCGACCACGACGATCCTGCCCGTCACCGACGACGAAGCTCTGGCTCCGCCCGTCACCGAACTGATCGGTGACCCCCAGCCGGACCCCGACTCAGCGGTGACGCTGCCGCCACTGCCGGAGCAGCCGGTGATCAACGCCTGCGATCGGTTGAACGAGTTCGCGACCGCCGACACGATCGGAGCGGCCGTCGGTGGGCAGGTCGAGGTCGAGTCGATCTGGGACGAAGCCTGTCGGTTCACCGTCGGCGACACCGTTGCGGAGGTCCACTACGTGTCGGAGTCGACGGTGGAGTCGGACTGGTTCGAACGAAGCGGGATCCAGCCGGTGGGTGCGGTCACGGGTGACGCCGTCGGCGTTGCCGAGTTCGCCCCGCCCGGATCCGACGCCGCGAACGGGTACACGATCGCCTTGGTCAGCCGGCGGCACGGCGCGATCATCGCCGTCCGTGGGGCGGGCGACGATCGCTCGCTCGCCGAAGAGTTGGCGTCGATCGTCGACAGTTCCCTCTGACGGACCGGGGTGGGCGACCCTGGCGGATGGGGGTGCGCGGCACCTCGGGGCGCTAGCGTTGCGGCGTCATGGGTCAGCTGGTCGCCGTCACCGAGAAGCCGAGTTCGACACGCGGTGTCGTCCGGTTCGAGATCAACCGCTCACTGTCCGGGATGGGCCATGAGCACTTCGGCTCCGTCGAGGACGCCTGGGGGAACACTCCCTCCGACGAACTGGCGAGACGGTTCTTCGCAACGGGTCAGGTCGCGGCGGTTCACGTGTACGGCAACATGATCACCGTCGATCTCCTGAAGGGGCACGATTCCGAGGGGCTCGCCGAGGTGCTCAGCGAGCTGTACCAGTACTGGAAGCCCGGCGTGGAGCCCCCGACGTTCGAGGACCTCGAGCCCGATGAACCGACGGCGTCCGTGCCCGCTGGTGACGGTGGCGGTGAGGATGCCGCCATGTCGGAGGCGGCCAAGCGGGTGCCGGCCCACCTCCTCGATCGCAGTCGCCAGGCTCGCGAGCGCTGGAACGCCAAGCGGGGCTGACACGCGGCTCGCCGATGGCGGGCTGGGTTGGGCGCGCGACCCCATCGGGCCTCTAGCGTCGGGCAGCCAGCGCGGGCTGGGGGAATCGCATGACCGACGGGGTACTCACACTGCAGGAAGCAGCCGACGAGCTCGGCGTTCACTACATGACCGCGTATCGGTACGTGCGGCTCGGGGTGATGGAGGCGTCGAAGTCGGGTGGGGTCTGGCAGGTGCAACGCTCGGCACTCGACCGGTTCCGCGAGGACGCGAAGGTCGCTGCGGCGGCCACCGGTCCGTCGGGCAGGGGTGGTGCACGGAACCGGCGGGCCCCGTGGGCGACCCGTCTGGAGTCCCGGCTGACGGCCGGGGACGCACCGGGGGCGTGGAGCGTCATCGAAGCGGCGATGGCAGCTGGCGCAGAGCTCGACGAGATCTATCTCGAGGTGTTGACGCCGGCGATGGTGTCGATCGGTGAGCGTTGGGCGGCGGGCGAACTCGACATCTCGATCGAACACCGGGCAACGGGGATCGCCATGCGGATCGTCGGTCGGATCGGCCCGCGGTTCAGCCGCCGCGGACGATCCCGCGGCATCGTTGCCCTCGGTGCCCCGGCGGGCGAGTTCCATGCGCTGCCGGTGGCGATGCTCGGTGATCTCCTGCGGCTGCGGGGGTGGGAGGTGTCCGACTTCGGCGTCGACGTGCCGAGCGAGTCGATCGCCCACGTGATCCGTGAGACCCCCGATCTCCTCGCCGTCGGGCTGTCCGCCATGTCGTCGGACAACCTGGTCTCGCTGGCCGACGCCTGTGAAGCGGCCCATGGCGCCGATCCCGACGTGTTCGTCGTCGTCGGTGGCCACGCGGTCGTCGATGCCGATCACGCCCGGGCGCTCGGGGCCGACGCCTACGCTGCGAGCGGCAACGACATGGATGCGGTACTCGCCTCGCACGCTGCCGGCTGAACGGTTTCGCAGGTCACCAGGACCTCGCTGGCGCGTACGAACACACGTTCGATACCATGTCGGGATGGACCTGGCTGTCGACGCTGCAAACCTGACCGCCCCGCTCGCTGCGCTGGGTGATCGCGTGGCTCCCCTGGCGTTGGCGGGTGAACGAACGATCCCCGTCGACGACACCTTCGGCGACCTGTTCGCCGAGGGCGGGCTCGTTCGTGGACGCACGCTCGCCTGTCAGGGGTCGGCGGCCACGACGACCGCACTGGCGCTCGTAGCCCCGGCCATCCGCGCCGGTGCCTGGCTCGCTCTGATCGACCTCCCGACGATCGGGCTCGATGCCGCCGGTGAACTCGGGGTACCACTCGAGCGGGTCGTCGCCATCGGAACCCGCTCTCCTGGCGCAGCCGACGACCCGGGTCGATGGCTCGAGGTGGTCGCCGCAGCAGCCGATGGTTTCGACGTCCTGCTCGTTCGGGCACCGACCGGGCTCTCTGCCGGTGGCGTCCGAAAACTCGCCGTCCGCCTCCGGCAACGTGACGTGATCACCATCGTGCTCGGCGATCCGGGCTCGATCGCCTGCGACGGCACGCTCCACACCGATGCGGAGGAGTGGTCGGGGCTCGGTGAAGGGTTCGGACATCTCCGCCGTCGTCAGATCGTCGTGCGTGCCTCCGGGCGCCGTCTGCCGGGCTGTCGTCACTGCCGCCTCACGATTCCAGCCACGGCGGGGGCTGCTCCGGCCGCCGCCGCGACCTCCATCTCGGCCTGACCGGTCGGGGCGACATCATGGACGCGCCGCAGCGCATCGTCTCGATCTGGTACCCCGACTGGCCGGTGACCGCCGCCGGGTTCAGCGCCGACGTCCCCGCAGCGGTGATGTCGGCGAACCGGGTCGTCGCGCGCACCGACGCAGCGGCATCCGACGGCGTGGTCGTCGGGCAACGACGCCGCCAGGCCCAACGTCGCTGCCCGCAGATCGTCCTGCTCGACCACGACCCCGATCGCGACGCCCGCGAGTTCGAGCCGGTGGTTCGCGCCGTTGCCGAACTCTCCCCCCGACTCGACGTGATCGAGCCTGGTTGGATCGGCCTGCGCGCCCGTGGGCCGTCGCGCTACGTCGGCGGCGATGAGGCGCTCGCCGACCGGCTCGTCGAACTCGCCGGTGAGTTGTCGACCTCGTTCGGTGCTCCTGGTGTCGGTGTCGCCGACGGCCGGTTCGCATCGAGCATCGCCGCCCGTCTGGCCGTTCGCCGCGGTCGGCCCGTGCTCGTCGCCGCCGGTGAGTCGCCGGCGTTCTGTGCCGATCTCCCGATCGGGTGGTTGCAGACGCTCGGCGAGTGCGACCCGGACCTGGTCGAGCTGTTCGGTCGGCTCGGCCTGCGCCGGCTCGGCGATCTCGCTGCGCTCGACACCGTCGACGTGCTCGGCCGTTTCGGCCACCCCGGCGTCCACGCTCACCGCCTCGCGTCCGGCATGGACACCCGTCCGTCGAGCACCACCGATCCGGCGCCCGAACGACGACTCGACCACGTCCTCGACGACCCCGCGGCCCATGTGAGTGCCGTCGTCTTCATCGCCAAGCAACTGGCCGACGAACTGGCGGGGTCGCTCGCCGCCGACGGCCGGGTGTGCACCCGGCTGGTGGTGGTGCTGGAGTCCGAACACGGCGAGCGGTCCGAGCGGTCGTGGTACCGGTCCGCCGGGATGTCGGCGACGGCGATGGTCGAGCGGGTCCGCTGGCAACTCGACGCCTGGGTGAACCTGCCGCGGGGCAGCGACCAGGAGCTCACCGGCGGCGTGGTGCTGGTGCGACTGACACCCGACGAGGTGCGCGCCGACGACGGTAGTCAGCTGGGGCTGTGGGGCGGCCAGTCCGAAGCCGACCGTCGTGCAGCCCGGACGATCGCCCGGTTGACCACGCTGACCTCGTCGGATGCGGTGACGGTGCCGGTCTGGCGGGGCGGACGCCTGCCTGCCGACCGCTACGACTGGGTGCCGGCAGCCATGGTCGATCTCGACCATCGAGCGGTCGCCCGCACGGGGTCGGGCCCGGTCGGTCCGTGGCCCGGTGCGCTGCCGACGCCGTCGCCGGCGACGGTGTTCGCCGATCCGCTGCCCGCCGAGGTGCTCGATGAAGCTGGGGAACTCGTGCAGGTCACCGGGCGGGGAGCGGTGTCGGCAGCGCCGGTGTCACTGCGGTTGCTGACGGGTGATGACGCGACGGGATGGCGTCGTGGTCGCCCGCGGTCGATCGTCGCCTGGGCGGGTCCGTGGCCGGTGGAGGAGCGCTGGTGGGAACCGGACCGTCATCGCCGCCTGGCGCGCTTCCAGATGGTGACCGACGATCGCGAGGGGCTGCTCGTCGTCCTCGAGCGTCAACGCTGGTGGATCAGCGCCCGCTACGACTGAGCTGTCGCGCTCGGTGCCGGACGTCGAGCGTGAACGTCAGCTGACGGCGACGAGGCCGAACGGGTGGGAGATCTCGAGGGAGTCGGTGACGTCGTTGGCCAGCCGGAACCCGACCCCGCGGACGGTGTGGATCACCTTGTACTCGGGAGCGGCCTTGTCGAGCTTGCGGCGGAGGTTCGACAGATGGACGTCGACGACGTGGTTGTCGCCGACCCAGGTCGGGCCCCACACGGCGTCGAGGAGATCCTCGCGGGTGCACACCTCGGTCGGGCGGCGGCACAACTGCTCGAGCAGGGAGAACTCGATGCGGGTCGTGGCGACCTCCTCGTCGTCGATGCGGACCTCTCGGCGACCGAGGTCGACCGTCAGCGGTCCGAGGTTGAGCACCGAGGTCAGGACGGACTCGACCCGGTTGTGCATCTGGCGGGGGCGACGCAGGAGGGCATGGCAACGAGCCGCGAGTTCGTCGGGCGACACCGGGACCGACACGGCGTCGTCGGCGCCGGAGTGGAGCACGGCGGCACGAGTGCGGTGAGCGCCCTCTTCGGTGATGCAGAGCAGATACTGTTCGCTCGAGTCGCGAAGTCGCTCGAACAGCGGGCGGCCGTCGGGGGAGCGGAGTCGACAACACACGATCAACACGTCGGGGGAGAACGACTCGGCGAGCATGATCGCCGCTTCACCATCGGTGGGGGCGCTGACGCTGAAGCCGGCGGCCCGCAGTCCCGCAACGCTGATGCGACGAAGGTCCGGATCGTCCACGGCGATCAGGATGCGAGGTGCGATGTTGGTGTCGTTGTCCATGTGGTTTTTCCCGCCAGGTTCATCGGCCGGGGTCCGGCCGCTCCGTTGTGTCCTGGTGGTGCTATCGGCCGGGAAACTGACGAACTCAAGAACAAATCGCAAGAAATCACACGCATGTCGTTTGCGTCGATGCTGCTACACCGGGGTCGTGCAGGCTGATGAACTCCACCGACGGATCCGGCGCGACGTGGTGGAGCGCGAGCCGGTCGATCGACGCGAGGCCGACTCGATCGTGGCGTTCCTGGCGGCGTTCGATCGGCTGGAAGCGCCCCTCGACCAGGAGTCCGATCCGATCCACGTCACCGGTTCGGGCATCGTCGTGGGGCCGCGAGGCGTGGTCCTGCTCGAGCACAAACGGCTGGGGATCTGGCTGCAGCCGGGCGGTCACCTCGATCCGGGCGAGACGCCGTGGGACGCATCGCTGCGCGAGAGCCGCGAGGAGACCGGACTCGACGTCCGTCTCGCCGGGCCGATCGACGACCACGGTGTTCCGGAGCTGATCCACGTCGACGTGCACGCCGGCGGCAGAGGCCACACGCACCTCGACCTGCGGTACCTGATCGACGGTGGCGATGCCGACCCGGCACCGCCGGAGGGCGAGAGTCAGCTCATCGACTGGTTCGCCTGGGACGCCGCGATCGACCGCGCCGACCCGGGCCTGCGCGGTCTCCTGCTCGCGCTGACGCCCTGACCACCCACCCTCCAACCCGAAAAATGCCTGGATCTGCGCGCTGACCGCGCGAATGCAGGCATTTTTCGGAGGTGGGGGATCAGTGGGCGGTGGGGTACGTGTGCCAGGTGCCGGTCTCGAAGTCGTGGAGCTTGCACGCCTTCGTCGAACGGAGGTAGTCCCGAACGCTGATCGGCTGCTCGACGACCTCGTCGGGGTAGGCGTCGGCGATCGCCCGGGCCGCTTCGGGGAGGCGGTAGCACGGGATCTGCATGTCGACGTGGTGGGGGAGGTGCACCATGATCCAGTGGACGAAGAAGTCCCACCCCGGTGGCCCCCACAGGATCGTCGTGCCCTCGACCTGACCACGGAATCGGTTCCACTCCCGGCGCGGCCACCAGCGGATGTCGGGGGCGATGTGGTGGACGTGGACCACCCAGCCGATCGCCTGGCAGAACAGCAGGAACGGGATCACGACGACCTTGACCCACTGCCAGACCCCGCCGGTGCCGTCGACGGCGACGAGGAGTGCCAGCGCGCCCAGCGCGTACCCGGCGACCAGCGCCTGGTCGAGACGCATCCGGCGCCGCCAGCGTGGTGGCGGAGTGAAACGCACCATCTTGTTCCACCACACCTCGCGGAGGTAGTAGGCGCCGGCACCGAACGGGCCCCACTCCAGCTTGTGGCGGAGTTTGGCGAATCGTCCGAGCTCCTCGTACTGCTCGACGGTGAGCGGGTGCCACACGAAGTCCATGCCCTGGCGCAGCGTGTGGCCGTGATGGACCCGGTTGTGGCCGAACACCCACACCTCGACCGCGTGGAGCGACGGCAGCATGCTGATCCTGGCGACCACGGCGTTGAGGCGTTTCGAGTCGAACAGCGCGCTGTGCGCGGCGTCGTGCCCGATCACGAACAGGCCGGCGACCATCACGCCGCTGAGCAGCCAGAGAGGAACGAGCAGCAGCGGGTTGTTCGTGGACAGCAGTCCCCACGTCGCCAGCCCGAAGATGACGACATCGCGCAGGAACAGCCCCAGTCCGCGGATCGTCGATCGCTCGTAGCAGTGCTCGGGGATGACGGCGAGGACCGGTTTGAGTCCGGTGGGTGTCGCCGGTGTCTCGATGCCGTGCAGATGGCGGGTGGCGGTGTCGTCGCTGGCGGTGGCGGCTGGCATGTCGTCCTCGGGCGGTGGGAGGCGGATCTGATGTCTACCGACCAGTAGGTAGGTCTGTGACGAGCCTGCCGGGATCCGAGGCGTGCCAGCTAGGGCCCTTGGTCCCGACCCGTCGCTGCCGACCCCACATCCGAAAAATGCCTCGATCTGCGCGCCGGGCGCGACGAGCGAGGCATTTTTCGGGGTGGTGTGGGTTGCGGTGGACGAACGTGTGTTCGATACTGGGTCGATGGGGTTCAACAACCCTTCGTGGTCGTGGAGTGAGCTGGAAGCGACGCTGTCGGGGAGACCGTCGGCTCGGGCAACGGGACGAGATGGGCGCGCCCCCGGGAGCCCGTCGTGGAACTCGGGTGGCGACGGACCGGCGTGGAGCCGCAAGCGCCAGCCGTTCGAGGTGCCACCCGAGTTGGCCGGGACGACGTCCACGGCGCCGGTCGTTCCCTATGCCGAGCTGCACTGCCACTCGAACTTCTCGTTCCTCGACGGCGCGTCACATCCCGAGGAGCTGGCGACCGAAGCGGCCCGCCTCGGCCTGGAGGCGTTGGCGATCACCGATCACGACGGCTTCTACGGGGTGGTCCGATTCGCCGAGGCGGCCAAGGCGGTCGGCCTCCCGACGGTGTTCGGCAGCGAGATCGGGTTGTCGGCCACCGAGCGGTCGGTGGCCCGCTCCGAAGGTGACACCGATCGTCAGATCGACACCGGGATGGTGCCCGACTCGCACGCGCCCGATCCGTCGGGAACGCATCTGCTGGTGCTCGCCGACGGCCCCGACGGATATGGCCGGCTCTCCCGGGTGCTGAGCACCGGGCACCTCGCCGGGGAGAAGGGAGCGCCGCAGTTCACGTTCGGCGACGTCGCCGACACCGTCGCCGGGCACGGCTGGGTGCTCACCGGCTGTCGCAAGGGGGCGGTGCCCGCGGCGCTGGTCGCCGATGGCCCGGCGGCGGCCCGCCGGGAGCTGCTCCGGCTGGTCGACGCGTTCGGGCGCGACCGGGTGCTGGTGGAGCTGTGGGACCACGGTGACCCGCTCGACACCGCCCGCAACGACGCACTCGTCGAGCTCGCCCATCGCGAACGTGTCGAGTGCGTGGCGACCAACAACGTCCACTACGCCACCCCGGCGCAACGTCGGTTGGCCACCGCGCTCGCAGCCGTGCGGTCGCGTCGCAGCCTCGACGGGGTCGACCCGTGGTTGCCCGCCGCTGCCGGGGCGCACCTCCGTTCGGGTGCCGAGCAGGCCAAGCGCTTCCGTCGCTATCCGGGAGTCGTCGAGCGGGCAGCGGAGATCGGCCGGGCGGCGGCGTTCGACCTGTCGCTGGTCGCCCCGAAACTGCCGCCGTTTCCGTGCCCCGTGCAACCGGACGGCACAGCGCTGACCGAGATGCAGTACCTCCGGCGGGTCACCGAGGAGGGCGCCCGCCGCCGCTACGGCGAACGGCCGGTGCGTGCAGAGGACCTGTCGTTGCGCGCCAGGGCCTGGAAGACGATCGACCACGAGCTGGCGCTGATCGAGCAGCTCGACTTCGCCGGGTACTTCCTGATCGTGTGGGACATCGTCGAGTTCTGCCGTCGGGCGAACATCTTCTGTCAGGGCCGAGGGAGTGCCGCCAACTCGGCGGTCTGTTACGCGATCGGGGTCACCGCCGCCGACGCGGTGTCGCTGGGCCTGCTGTTCGAGCGGTTCCTGTCGCCCGAGCGTGACGGTCCACCCGACATCGACGTCGACATCGAAAGCGACCGGCGCGAGGAGGTGATCCAGTACGTCTACGAGCGCTACGGACGCCACCACACCGCCCAGGTGGCGAACGTGATCACGTACCGGGCGCGCTCGGCGGTGCGCGACATGGCCAAGGCGCTCGGCTTCGAGCCCGGCCAGCAGGACGCCTGGTCGAAGCAGGTCGACGGCTGGGGCGGCGTGGCGGTGACCGCGGCACAGCCCGACTGTTCGATCCCCGAGCCGGTGCTGGAGCTGGCATTGGAGGTCGAGGACGCGCCGCGCCACCTCGGCATCCACTCCGGCGGCATGGTGATCTGCGACCGCCCGGTGATCGAGGTGTGCCCGGTCGAGTGGGCACGGATGGACAAGCGGTCGGTGCTGCAGTGGGACAAGGACGACTGCGCCCGCACCGGTCTCGTCAAGTTCGACCTGCTCGGTCTCGGGATGCTCTCGGCGCTTGCACTACGCCGTCGATCTGGTGCGTGAGCACCGCGGCTACGAGATCGACCTCGCGACGATCCCGCAGGACGACGACGTCTACGGGATGCTCTGCCGCGCCGACACCGTCGGGGTGTTCCAGATCGAGTCGCGGGCGCAGATGGCGACGCTGCCACGGCTCAAGCCGCGCCGGTTCTACGACCTGGTCGTCGAGGTGGCGCTGATCCGGCCGGGGCCGATCCAGGGCGGGTCGGTGCACCCCTACATCCGGCGCCGCAACGGCCTGGAGCCGATCACGTACCTGCACCCGCTGCTGGAGAACTCACTGGGCAAGACGCTCGGGGTGCCGCTGTTCCAGGAGCAGCTGATGCAGATGGCGATCGACGTCGCCGGGTTCACGCCCGCCGAGTCCGACGAGCTGCGCCAGGCGATGGGGTCGAAGCGCTCGGCGCGGCGGATGGAGCGGCTGAAGGAGCGGCTGTTCTCCGGGATGGCCGAGCGAGGGATCACCGGCGAGGTCGCCGACGAGCTGTTCATGAAGATGAAGGCGTTCGCCAACTACGGCTTCCCCGAGTCGCACTCGGTGAGCTTCGCCTACCTCGTGTACGCGTCGTCGTGGATCAAGTACCACGAGCCGGCGGCGTTCTGCGCGGCGCTGCTCAACGCCCAGCCGATGGGGTTCTGGTCGCCGCACACGCTGGTGCGCGACGCCCGCCGCCACGGCGTGGTGGTCCACACACCGGATCTCAACGCGTCGCTGGCAGCGGCGACCTTGGAACCGTGTGAATCGTCGGAGGGCGGGGTGGCGGTGCGGTTGGGGATCGGTTCGGTGCGCGGCATCGGCACGGAGCTGGCCGAGGAGATCGAGGCGACCCGCACGGCGGGAGGGCTGTTCGCCGACACCGAGGACCTCGTGCGGCGCGTGCCGTCGTTGACGCTGGCGCAGCTGGAGGCGATGGCGACCGGTGGGCTGTTCGGCGAGTGCTTCGGCCTCGACCGGCGCATGGCGTTGTGGACCGTCGGCGCCACGGCCCAGTCGCGTCCCGGTCGACTGCCCGGGGTGGTCACGGGCGATGCTGCGCCGCGCCTGCCGGGGATGACGCCGGTGGAGGAAGCGGTCGCCGACCTGTGGGCGACCGGTGTGTCGCCCGACGGTCACCCGACGATCTTCATACGGGAGGAACTGAGCAAGCTCGGTGTGCTCACCTCTGCGCAGCTGTGGGACCCGGAGCCCGGCTCGATCGTGCAGGTCGCCGGCGTGGTGACCCACCGCCAGCGGCCGATGACCGCGCAGGGCGTGACCTTCCTCAACCTCGAGGACGAGACCGGCCTGGTCAACGTCGTGGTGTCGAAGGGCTGTTGGGCCCGGTTCCGGAGGGTCGCGCGGGAAGCCCCGGCGATGCTGATCCGTGGTCGCCTCGAACGCAGTGAAGGTGTCGTCAACATCGTCGCCGAGCACCTCGCCCCGTTGCCGATGCCGGCGAAGACGACCTCCCGCGACTTCCGCTGAATGAGACGTGGGGTCAGACCCCACGTCTCATTCACCCGGTGCAACACGTGCCGCCGCCTGGTCCCCGTCGTCCGAGCTTCGGGCGACGGTGGCCCCGAGCAGGCGGGCGAGTGCTCGCCATCGACGTTGGCGGTAGCGGTAGAAGAGCCACGCGTACCCAGCGACCAGCGGTGTGAGCGTGCCGGCGTCGATCTCGATCCGGTCCTCGTAGTGGCACGACGTGTCGTCGACCGGTGTGACCGTCAGGTCGTGTCGCCACGTTCGGACCACCCCACCGTGTTCGTCCGAGGTGAGCACGCGGGTGTCGTCGTCGATCGAGGCGACGGCCAGGTGGTGGTAGGAGAACGGGACCACGCCGAACAGCAGGGTCCATCCCTCGAGTCGGTCGCCGACGCGCCACGGCCGGCGAATCCGCTCCGCCGCGGGATATCGCAACATGCCGCGGGCGACGTGAACGAACGCCTGGGGCGTGTTGACGGCCCGCCAGACCAGGTCGGCGGGGGCGTCGAGTGGGGTGCTGACGGTGATGGTGCGCATGTCGGAATTATGCGAGTATTGCTCGTGTTCGACAATTCGCATTCCACGACGGATGTGGAGCCCCGCAAACGCCCTGTTCAGGCGCGGTCGCGGGCCCTCTACGCCCGGATCCTCGACGAGGCTGCTCGCATTTTCGACGACCTCGGCTACCACGCCACGACGACGAATGCCGTCGCCGACGCCGCTGGGGTGTCGGTCGGATCGCTGTACCAGTACTTCCCGAACAAGGACGCGCTGCTCGTCGCGCTGGCCGAACGGCACCTCGACGAGGTGCGACCGCTCGTCGCCGCGATGTCCGAGCGGCTGAGGTCCGAGCCGCCGGGTGTCGAGGACCTGAGCCGGGAGCTCGTCGACGCGGCGGTGCTGTGGAACGACTCCGATCGGCTCCACGAACTGCTCTGGCGGGCTCCTCGGTCACCGGCGCTCGTCGATCGCCTCGCCGAGCTCGACACCATCATGATCGACGAGCTGCAGTGGCACCTCGAACGTCTCGGGCATCCGCACGACTCCGCCCGCCTCCGGGCCCAGCTCGTGGTCACCACCCTCGAAGCGGTGGTCCACACCCAACCGATCGAGCACGATCGGGTGCGACAAGCGGACGAACTCGCCCGTCTGTGTGCGGTCTACATCGCCGCCCGCTGACCGTGCCGGGTTCCCGCTGTTACGCCGGGGGTCTGACCCCTGGCGTCACACTCATGGTCAGGTGCAACTCGCCGTCGGTGGGGTAGGGGTTGGCGAGGGCTACCGCTTCGTTCAACTCGACGCCGAGGCCGGGTTCGCGCGACGGGATCACGTGGCCGTCCTCCCACTGGATCGGTGTGGTCAGGAGTTCGGCGTGGAAGCCCGACCAGTCCTGGATGCCCTCGACGATCAGCAGGTTCGGCAGCGTCGCCGCGAGCTGGATGTTGGCCGCGCCCAGGATCGGGCCCGAGTAGAGGTGCGGAGCGATCTGGCAGCCCGACGCCTCGGCGATCGCGGCGATCTTCCTGCCGGCGAGCAACCCGCCGCACCGACCGAGGTTGGGCTGCCAGATCGCTGCCGCCTGATGTCGTCGCGAGTGCAGCGAACTCGGTGAGTGTCGTCAGCCGCTCACCGGTCGCCACCGGGATCGACGTCTGGCGGGCCACCCGTGCCATCTCCTCGGGCTGGTCCGGCTGCGTCGGCTCCTCGAACCACAGTGGATCGAACGGTTCCAGCCGCCGCGCCAGCCGGATCGCACCGGCAGCGGTGAACTGTCCGTGCGTGCCGAACAACAAGTCGGCTTTCGACCCGACCGCCTCACGGACGGCGGCGGTGATCGCGACCGACCGGTCGATGTCGTCGAGGCTCGGCTGGTGGCCGTCGAACGCCGTGTACGGTCCCGCCGGGTCGAACTTCACCGCGGTGAACCCGCGCTCGACCTCGAATGCCGCCTGCTCGGCCGCCTGCGCCGGGTCGGTGTACACGTCGGGTCGCCCGTCGGCCGGGTACAGGTAGGTGTAGGTGCGGATCCGGTCGTGGACCCGACCGCCGAGCAGGTCGTACACCGGCTTGCCGGCGTCCTTGCCGACGATGTCCCAGCACGCCATCTCGATCCCGCTCATCACACCGACCAGGGTCGGATCGGGTCGCAGCGCATATCCGCTCGAGTACATCCGCCGCCACAGCAGCTCGATGCGGTTCGGGTCGGCGTCGATCACCCACCGGTCGGCGAGGTCGGCGACCATCGCCGCCACCGTGTGCGGGCCGAACGTCGCCACGTAGATCTCGCCGTAGCCGACCACCCCGGTGTCGGTGGTCAGCTTCACCACCATGAAGTAGCGCCCACCGAAGTGGGGCGGTGGGTTGGCGATCACGAACGTGGTGCAGTCGACGATGCGCATCGCCGACGACCCTAGATCGGCCGTGCTCCACGGTGCGTCGGATCCATCGTCGGTCGCCGAGTTTGCCGAAGCGGCCCCGGCTCTGGGATCGTCTCGCCGTGCTCCCCACGTTCGACCTCCTCGACCTCCAGCCGACCGACGATCCGCATCGGCTCCAGCTGCGCGCTCGCAAGGAACTCTGCACGCCGTTCGGCTTCCTCTACGGCGGTTCGGGGATCGCAGCGTCGATCGAGGCGGCCGAGCGAGTGACGGGACGTCCGCTGCAGTGGATCACGACCCAGTTCATCGGCACGCCCGTGCCCGATGACATCGTCGATCTCGAGGTGAGCCTGCCGGCCCATGGCCGAGCGACGACCCAGGCGCAGGTGACCGGCACGGTCGACGGCCGTCCGGTGTTCACCTCGCTCTGTGCACACACCGATCGCCCCAGCGGCGATGCCGTCGGGTTCGGATCGATGCCCGATGTGCCATCGCCCGACGAGTGCCCGTCGATGTCCGAGCCGTTCTCGGCGATCGTCGCCGGCAGCTTCTTCGACCATCTCGAACGGCGGCTGGCGGCGGGTGAGTTCGCCGCCGAGGCGATCGACAACCCGCAGACCGGTCCGCTCGGCCTGTGGTGCCGTCTCCCCGATCACCTGATCGGTAGTCCGGCGACGCAGGCGTTCGTCGCCGACATCATCCCGCTGGCGGTGTGCGCTGCGCTCGGGGCGATGCCGGGCGGGACGAGCCTCGACAACACGCTGCGGGTGATCGACCCGGAGCCGTCGGAATGGGTGCTGCTCGACATCACCGCCGACGGATTCCACCGTTCGATCGGCCATGGCTCGCTGCGCCTGTGGAGCCAGGACGGCCGCCTGATCGGTACCGCGCAGCAGACCTGCATCATCCGCACGAGCCATCACCAGAGCTGATCGAGTGCAGGCGGGGTCGATCCCCTGGCGCCATCGTCAGATGCCGGTGTCGATGGGTGTGGCGGGCGCGCCGTCGGTCCAGAGTTCGCGCAGGAGTGGACCGAGGCGGCGGGGCGAGAACCACACGCCGTCGGTGGTCGCCGACTCGATCTCGTCGAGGTGCCACCAGCGCAACTCGTGGAGACGCTCGGCGCGCAGCTGCTCCCAGGAGAGCGCCGGGGCGGGATCGAACCGGTGCCGCGCCTCGACGAGGTAGTAGCGGTCCTGCTGGCCGTCCCACAGCCCGTCGTCGTGCGGGATGATGTGCTCCCGGTTCCAGACGTGGGCACCGACGACAGGATCGTGCAGGCCGACTTCCTCGACCAGCTCCCGGTGGAGTGCGTCGAGGTGGCTCTCACCGGGGTCGATGCCGCCACCGGGCAGGGACCAGACCGTGGCGTCCGGGAACTCGAAGCGGACGAGCAGGATGTGCTGGTCGGGGGTGACCAGCAGCGCGCGAACGGCCTGCCGGATCCGCAACTCCGGGCGCGGTTCGGTCATCGGGTGGTCCTCAGTCGTTCGGGGTGTCGCGCAGGCCGTCGTTGAAGGCCTTGTACATCTCGTACACGCTCTTGCACTTCTCGCACACCGGCAGTTGCTTCGGGTCACGCGAGGGCACCCACACGAACCCGCACAACGCTTCGATCGGCGTCCCCATCACGCGAGCCTCCAACACGACGGCGGCCGCGTTCTCGCCGCGCTTGGTCTTGACGATGTGCGCTGAGGTCGGCTCGCCGGTCTCCGTGGTCTCGTCGGTATCGACGTCGACGCGCTCGACGGGCATCGTTTCGAGGTCGGTCATGAGATCAGTGAAGCACATCTCCGAGCCGATGGGGTAGGGTTCACCTCGTGCTCATCGCCATTGCCGCCATTGCTGCCGTAGCAGCAGTAGGTGCAGCGCTGGCAGCACGCGGCCCCGCACCCGTACTCATTCCGGTACGGGTCAGGCGGGGGACACGAGCCCAGCGGCAACGCTGAGCATCGTCGAACTCGCCCGACCAGCCGGACACCGGCGGCGGGCCTCCGTTGTCGGTCTCTGGTGAACCCAGCTCACCACACCCCTCTGAAGGACCGACCATGACCAGCACCTCGAACTCCAGCACGACCATCCCCGACGGCGTCGACATCACCGATCCGTACGCGGACGACCCAGCCTTCACCCTGCATCAGGGCGGGAAGCTCTCGATCGCGTCCCGAGTGCCGATCGACGGACCCGAGGACCTCTCGCTCGCCTACACGCCAGGTGTCGGCCGCGTCTCGCAGGCGATCGCCGACGAGCCGTCGCGCGTGTGGTCGCTCACCGGCCGATCGAATGCGGTCGCCGTGCTCTCGAACGGCACGGCGGTGCTCGGCCTCGGCGACATCGGCCCCGAAGCCGCGATGCCGGTGATGGAGGGCAAGGCCGTGCTGTTCAAGCAGTTCGGCGGCGTCGATGCCTACCCGGTGTGCGTCGACGCCCGGACGGTCGACGAGATGGTGGCGATCGGCAGGGCGATCGCACCGACCTTCGGTGGCATCAACCTCGAGGACATCAAGGCACCCGAGTGCTTCGAGATCGAGCGACGTCTGCAGGACGAACTCGACATCCCCGTGTTCCACGACGATCAGCACGGCACCGCCATCGTTGCCCTGGCCGCGCTGATCAACGCCGCCGAGGTCGTCGGCAAACGCGTCGAGGAACTGCGCGTGGTCATCGTCGGCACGGGTGCTGCAGGGGTCGCGGTCGCCGAACTGCTCCACGATGCGCGTGTCGGCCAGGACGGCACCGGTGACATCATCGGCGTCGACTCCACCGGCATCCTGCACCGTGAGCGCGAGAACCTCACCCCGACGAAGCAGTGGTTCGTCGACAACGGCAACGGCGACGATCGGCGTGGTGGGGTCCGCGAGGCGTTGCAGGGCGCTGACGTGCTGCTCGGCCTGTCCGGCCCTGGCATCATCCAGTCCGAGTGGCTCGCCGAGATGGCCGACGACGCGATCGTGTTCGCGATGGCCAACCCCACACCTGAGGTCATGCCGGAACTGATGCCCCCGAACGTGTCGGTGATCGCAACGGGCCGGAGCGACTACCCGAACCAGATCAACAACGTGCTCGCCTTCCCCGGTGTGTTCCGCGGCATGCTCGACGTGCAGGCCACCCGTTGCACCATCGAGATGAAGCGCGCTGCGGCCGATGCGCTCGCCGGCCTCGTCGACCGACCCACTGCGGATCGCATCATTCCCGGCGCCTTCGAGCCGGGGGTTGCGGACGCGATCGCCGAGTCGGTGAAGCAGCGGGCCGTCGCCCAGGGTCACGTCCGCTCCTGAAACGTCACCGCCCCGCGATGCGGGTCGCGGCTCCGAGCGTGAACTCGGCCGCCGCATGGGGCAAGGTGGTCGGATGTCGTCTGCCCGCGCCGGCCTCGCCGCGTCGTTCTCGTCGCTGCGCATCCCGGCGTACAAGAAGCTGTGGTGGGCGGGGACGTTCTCGTTCATGTCGGTCCAGATGCAGTTCCTGCTCCGCGGCGTGCTCGCCTGGGACCTCACCGAGAGCGAGAGCGCACTCGGCCTCGTCTACTTCTGCTTCGGAGTTGCGCTACTGGTGTCGACGCCGCTCGGCGGGGTCGCCGCCGACCGTCTCCCGAAACGCAAGGTGCTGCTGGTCAGCCAGGGGGCGATCCTGGTGGCCGCCGCGGGGATGGGTGTCGTCGTCGTCACCGACACGGTGCAGTTCTGGATGTTGCTGGTCGCTGCGCTGACGCAGGGGCTCGCCTTCGGCTTCTACGGTCCGACCCGGGTCGCCTTCACGTCGGAGATCGTCGGACGCGAACAGCTCGGCAACGCGATCACCCTGTCGATGCTGAGCATGAACGGCACCCGCGTCTTCGCTCCGTCGCTTGCGGGCGCGCTGGCGGGAATCGCGCTGGTCGGGATCGGCGGTGGCTACATCGTCTCGGCGCTCTTCTCGCTGGGAGCGTTCATCCTGCTGCTGCGTTGCCCGGCGGGGGCCGAGCCGCGGGCGACGTCCACGGCGAAGCCACTCGCGGAGATCATCGACGGTGTGCGCTACGTCGGCTCCCGGCCCCATCTG
Source organism: Ilumatobacteraceae bacterium (assembly GCA_963698565.1). GTDB lineage: Bacteria > Actinomycetota > Acidimicrobiia > Acidimicrobiales > Ilumatobacteraceae > Sva-07. The sequence goes on along the minus strand of CAVORH010000037.1, from coordinate 96,676 downwards.
CGGCGTCTGGTGCTCAGCTCGTTCGTGATCATCATGTTCGGCTTCAACTACGTCGCGTTCATCCCCGCGCTCATCAAGGGCGACTTCGACCTGACCGACGGTTGGGTCGGGTTGATCATGTCGGCGAGTTCGATCGGGGCGGTCGTCGTGGCGGTGCCGCTCGCAGGCCGCGCCGACGGCGCCGGGGTGTGGCGCCTGATGGTGGTGTCCGGCGTCGCCTTCGGTGTCGGGGTGATCGCCCTCGGCCTGTCGCCGGTGTTCCTGACCGCGTTCGTCGTGGTCGCCTTCGTCGGCGCCGGAACGACGGGCTACCAGTCGCTGTCGAACACGCTCGCGCTCAACATGACCGAGGACACCCACCAGGGCCGGGTGCAGTCGCTGATGATGCTGAGCTTCGCCGGGTTCGGGATCGCCGCTGCGCCACTCGGCCTGCTGGCGGAGGCGATCGGATTGCGCCCGGCGATCGTCTGCATGGGTGTGGTCACCCTGGCCACCGTGGTCGGGTATGCGCTCCTCGAACGGCCCGTCCAGGAGCAGATCGAACTCGGCACGCTCGCCGGTGCCGCCACCGAGGATCTCGACCAAGTCGCCACCTGACGGTCCCCGGGCCCGGAGCGCGACGGCACGGTCGGACGACGTCGGATTCGGCGATCGGTGCTGACGCAGACAGCGGGCGATCCCGGGGTGCCGCCGGTCAGGAGTACTGGGCCAGTTCGGCGGCGATGTTGGCGCGGGCGCGCTGTTCCCAACGCGCTCGGCCCGCCTCGGTGACGAAGATCGCGGGTCGCTCGAGGAACCCCTGCAGCACCGATGTCCGACCGGACCGCCAGTCGTCGTCGTCGAGATGGCGGTACTCGGCGCGCACGCCGCTGACGTAGGTGGCGTACCCGGCGGGGTCGGCGCCGAGGACGGCGAGGTCGGCGTCGAGGAGCACCGCCGTGTCGCCGCTCGGATCGTTCGAGGCCTCCGCACCGTGCTCGGTGGCCTCGATCATCGCCGCCACGCGGTCACCTCGCGTCTCGGGCCAGCCGAGCGCCGTGAGGTCTCGACGGGCCAGTCGAGCGCTCGCTCGCTCGTTTGCCGGGTAGGTGGGCTCGTAGATCGCATCGTGGTAGAAGGCCGCGGCGACGATCGCGTCGAGGTCGTCGACCGGCTCCGATCTGGCGAGATCCTCGACATGGCGGATCACCCAGGCGATGTGGGTTGCGTTGTGGTATCGACGGTGTTTCTCGCGGTGGCGGGCGAGCAGCCCGTCGAGCGGGCGCCGGTCGGGGGCGACGTGCTGTTGCCAGGCCACCTCGAGTTCGAGATCCGGCTCGGTCATGTCGATCAGTGTGCCAGGCTGCTGCTCGGACGCTCGACGGCATCGCGCGTGTGCCAGGGTGATCGACGTGACGATCCTGATCGACGACGCTCGGTGGTGGTGGCGGGGCAAGAAGTGGTGCCACCTCGTGAGCGACACCTCCTACGACGAGCTGCACGAGTTCGCGGATCGAACCGGGATCCCTCGCCGCGGGTTCCAGGGCGACCACTACGACATCCCCGAGGAGTACCGGGCGGAGTTGATCGAGGCGGGCGCGGTGGAGGTGGAGAGCCGCGATCTCGTTCGCCGGCTCCGCGCCGCCGGCCTCCGGCTGTCGCCGGCCGAACGGCGGGCCCGTTCGGCCACCGGCTGAACGCCACACCCCGCACTCGAACGGCCGCGTCCTCACCGGCGTGACCATCGGGGCGGGTCGCCGGCGAGTTCACGCGGGCACGCGACGTGGGTGCCGATGACGAACCACTCGACGAGATCGATGCCGGCGTCGTCGCACTGCAGGCTCGCTTCGAGCCACCGGTCGAGATCGTCGACGACCAGATCGCCACCCGGCCGACTCGTGGCGAGGATCAGCCCGGCGATCTCGGGACGGCGAGCGTTGCCGCACGCCGCGATGACGCGGAAGATCGCGTCGGGATCGGTGGTGCCGGTGACGACGACGATGCCGACGCCGCGGCGATCGGCGTCGAGCAGGATGGCGGCCGTGTCGTCGCCGAACGGAGCGGCGAGTGCGAGCACGGCCAGGGCGTCGGCTCGCGACCGGATCGGGTCGATGCCTCCGCGGGGCACGAGGTGGGTGGAGCAGTGGCGAGACACGGGGTCCCCTTCCTGTTGATCGTTCGGGAAGGGGGAGTCGGTGCAGGTGACACTACCGAGGGGGTGTGACAACCGATGAGAGCAGGCCCGACAGCAGGTCGTAACCTCGACCGCATGGCCGTGGCGACGATCTACCACAACACCCATTGAAACTCGTCGATCAATGCCGTGCGCATTGCCGAGGACCTCGGTGTCGACGTCGACGTCGTCAACTACATCAAGACCCCGCCCGACGCCGACACACTGCGGGCGATCATCGCCAAGCTCGAGGACGAGCCGACAGCGCTCGTGCGCCGCGACAGCATGTGGAAGAAGCTCGGGTTGACCGAGGACGATGCCGCGACCGAGGACCAGATCGTGGCGCTGCTCGTCAAGCACAAGCAGTTGCTGCAGCGCCCGGTGGTGGTCACCGCCGACACCGCGATCGTCGGCCGACCGAAAGAACGAGTTGCCGACCTGCTCGCCCCACTGGCGGGGAAGAACTCCTGATACCGGTCGGGGTTGCCGATGAGTGACTTCGCGCCGCCCGACATCAGCGCGGACGACGCGCCGTCTCGTTGGAAGCTCCTCTCGTCGACGCTGAAGGCGCAACGCAAGAACCTGATCATCGGCAGCGCGATCGGCCTGCTCTGGATGGTCGGCAAGGTCTCGGTGCCGCTGCTGGTGCGCTACAGCATCGACCGCGGCATCGACCAGGGCGACATGCTCTGGCTCTGGGTGATGCTGATCGCCATCGCGGGCATCTGCGTCGGTACGTTCACGGCATTGCGGCGCTTCTACGCGTTCCGCGAGGCCCGCTGGACCGAGACCCGGCTGCGCGAACGCCTCTTCAACCACATCCTGTCGCTCCACGTCGGCTACCACGACCGGGCGCAGACGGGCCAGCTGATGAGCCGCTCGTCGAGCGATCTCCAGCAGATCCAGTCGTTCGTGGTGATGATCCCGATCACATTGTCGAACTTCTCGATGATCATCGCGGTGTCGGTGATCCTGTTCCTGACCGATTGGCAACTCGCGTTGATCGCGCTCGCGCCGCTGCCGTTCGTCAACATCGCCGGCCGTCGTTTCTCCCAGTCGATCCACGGGGCCGTGCTCCAGGTCCAGATGGAGCAGGCGGAGCTGGCCACGGTCGTCGAGGAGACCGTCGGCGGCGTGCGCGTGGTCAAGGGTTTCGGCGCCGAGGAGGTCCAGTCGACGCGGCTGCGCAAGGAGGCCGACGACATCCAGGCAGCATCGATCAGCGCCGCTCGGATCCGGGCGAAGTATCTCCCGGCGATCGAGCTGCTGCCGCAGCTCGGGCTGATCGCGGTGCTCGGCGTCGGCGGCATGCAGGTCATCAACGGCGATCTCACCGTCGGCCAGCTCGTGCAGTTCAACTTCTACGTCGCGCTCCTCGTGTCGCCGCTGCGCATGCTCGGCATGACGATCGCCTGGGCCCAGCGAGCGGGCGCTGCGCTCGAGCGGGTCAACGAGGTGCTCGACACGGCGCCGATGATCTCCGATCCCGAACGACCGCTGACCCTGCCGCCCGCCGAACGCGCCGGTGCCGTGCAGTTCCGTGGTGTCCGTTTCGGCTACGACCCCGAGGCACCGGTCCTCGACGGATTCGACCTCGACCTCGCCCCCGGCGAGTCGGTGGCGCTCGTGGGGGCAACCGGTTCGGGCAAGTCGACGGTCGCCCGTCTGCTCGTGCGTTTCTACGACGTCGACGAGGGCCGGGTCCGCATCGACGGTGTCAACGTACGCGACCTCGCACTCCGCGACGTCCGCCGCGCCGTCGGCATCGTCTTCGAGGACACGCTGCTGTTCCACGACACGGTTGCCGCCAACATCGCCTTCGCCGAACCCGACGCCGACCAGGAGTCGATCGAGCGGGCCGCGCGCCTCGCCGGCGCACACGACTTCATCATGGGGCTGCCCGAGGCGTACGACACCCTGCTCGGCGAGCGCGGCTTCTCGCTCTCGGGCGGCCAGCGTCAGCGCATCGCGATCGCCCGAGCGATCCTCGCCGACCCGCGGGTGCTCGTGCTCGACGATGCGACCTCTGCGGTCGACCCGTCGAAGGAACACGAGATCCGCTCCGCGATGTCGACGGTGATGGACGGCCGCACGACGATCGTGATCGCCCATCGCCCCGGCACGATCGCCCTCGCCGACACGGTCGTGTTGCTCGACGAGGGGCGCGTGGTCGCGTCCGGTCCACACCAGGAACTGCTCGACCGTGAACCCCGTTATCGCGACGTGCTCGCGGCGATGCAAGAAGACGACGACGAGCAGCGCGCAGAACTCGCCGCGCAGACCGGCGCCGCGGCGACCGGCGCCGCTGCCGACCCCCGAACACCGGTGGGGGGTGACTGATGCACGGCATGGGAGCGATCTCCGACGAGGACAAGCTCGACGCCGAGGAGGCGAAGAAGGTGCTGCGTCGCACCGCCACCATGGCCCGACCGTTCCGCAAGACGATCTTCGGTGCGCTCGCCTTCACGGCGCTGTCGACCCTCGGCGTGGTCCTCGGTCCGGTGATCCTCGGGTGGGGGATCGACAACGGCATCACACCGGGTGACAGCGCAGTCCTGCGCAATGCGGTGATCTTCTACATGGGGCTGACCGTGGTCGCCTATCTCGCGGCGCGTCAGCAGTACGTCCTGATCAACCGGGCCGGTGAGGGCTTCCTGCGGGCGCTGCGCGTCCGCGTGTTCGATCACATCCAGAAGCAGTCGCTGGCCTTCTTCGACCGCAACAAGTCGGGTGTGCTCGTCGCCCGCATGACCTCCGACGTCGAGTCGATGGGCGAACTCGTCCAGTTCGGGTTGCTCCAGTTCGTCTCGGCGATCCTGCTGGTGGGGTTCGCCCTGGTGCTGGCGCTGCTCACGTCGTGGCAGCTCACCCTCGCCGGCATGCTCGTGATGCCGATCATCATCGTGGCCTCGCGCAAGTTCCAGCGCGATTCGAACGCGGCCTACCTCGACGTGCGCGAGAACATCGGGCAGAACCTGTCGACCCTCCAGGAGGGCATCGCCGGCGTCCGTGTCATCCAGGCCTACGCCCGTGAGCCCGAGCAGCAGCGCCGCTTCCAGCAGTCGAACCGTCAGCTGTACGACTCGCACCTGCACAGCGTGCGGGTGTCGACCTGGTACTTCGGGCTGGTCGAGACGTCCGGCGTGTTGGCGACGGCGATCATCGTCGGTGTCGGCGGTTGGCTCTACACCGAAGACGTGGTGAAGGTCGGCCAGATCATCACCGTCGTGCTGCTCTTCGCCCAGCTGTTCGAGCCGGTGCAGCAGCTCTCACAGCTCTACAACACCGTGCAGTCCTCCGCGGCTGCGCTCAACAAGCTGTTCGGCATCCTCGACACCGAGCCCGACGTCCTGGACGGATCCGACGACCTCCCGCCGAACGGGGAGCTCGTGGTCGATCGGGTGGGCTTCCGGTATCCCGCGACGGAGACCCCGGTGCTGTCGGATGTGTCGATCACCGTCGCCGACGGCGAGCGACTCGCGCTCGTCGGGCCCACCGGGGCGGGCAAGTCGACGCTCGCCAAGCTGATGGCCCGTCTCTACGACCCGACCGAGGGCACGATCACCTTCGGCGGTGTCGACCTGCGCGATGCGACCCTCGCGTCGCTGCGTCACCGGGTGGTGGTCGTTCCACAGGAGGGGTTCCTGTTCGGGGGCACGGTTGCCGACAACGTCCGCATCGCCCGCGCCGATGCGACCGACGACGACGTCCGAGCGGCGTTCGACGCGATCGGCGCGCTCGAGCGGTTCGACGAGTTCCCCGACGGCATCCACACCGAGGTGCGCGAGCGCGGGTCGCGCCTGTCGGCGGGAGAACGGCAGCTCGTGTCGTTGGCACGCGCGGCGCTCGTCGATCCGGCGGTGCTCGTGCTCGACGAGGCCACCAGCAACCTCGACCCCGGCACCGAGTTCATCGTCGAGCGAGCGCTCGACACGTTGATGACCGGTCGCACCACGATCGTCGTCGCACACCGACTCTCGACGATCCAGCGGGCCGACCGGATCGGCGTGATCGACGGCGGCCGCCTGGTCGAACTCGGCAATCACACCGAGCTGGTCACGCTGGGCGGGCGGTACGCCGCCCTCGCCGAGGCGTGGGCGAAGAGCCAGCCCGTCGCCGGCGCCTGACCCGAGCGATGAGTCTGGGCGGCGACAGGTCGCGCGGAAACTCATCGCCCGCGGTCGGTCGTGTCTCGCGATGAGTCTGGGCGCCGACAGGTCGCGCGGAAACTCATCGCCCGCGGTCAGGTGGCTCGTTCGTAGACGAGGACGAACTCGACGAGACCCTCGTCCTCGGTGCGCACCTGGCCGAACGACGGGTTGTCGATGCCGTAGTCGGCGAACACCACCGGGATCGAGCCCAACACGCCGATGCGCCCGTCGACGGTCTGGGCCGTCACCTCGAAGGTGACCGGGTTCGTCACGCCGCGAAGCGTCAGCTCGCCGGTCGCCGTCGCGGTGACGGTTTCGTCGCCGACCGGGATCGTGCCGAACTCGATCGGTTCGGTGAGGCTGAAGGTGGCGGTCGGGAACTCGGCGGCGTTCATGATGCGCCCGGCGAACTGGTTGTCGCGCAGGCTGCTGTCGCTCTCGATGCTGTCGATCTGCACCTCGACGTCGACGGCGGTGGCCGTGGTGCCCTCGATCGTGAGCAGCCCGGTGATCTCGTTGCTGCGTCCGACGGCGGTGGTGTTGACGCCGGCGAGCACCTCCTCGACCCGGTAGCCGAACTCCGACGCCTCGGTGGGGACCCAGTCGCCGTCGAACTCGGTGGCCGGAGCAGTGGCGTCGGTACCGGCCGGTGCGGCGTCGGTGGCCGGAGCCGCCGTGGTGCCCGCGCCGGCGTCGCCGGTCGTGGCGCTCGGCGGTGTCGTCTCGGGTGTGGTGGCGACCAGTGCATCGGCGAGGTCGCCGGCGTCGAGTTCGTCGGGCGAGTCGTTCAGCACGAAGGCGTACAGCAGGATCGCACCGAACACCAGCACGACGACGCCGACGGCGCCGATCAGGATCCACTTCAGGAAGCGGCGGGGTGACTTCTGGTCAGGGGAGCTGGTCGGATCGTCGGTCACGACCGAAGAGTGTGGCAGAGGATCTTCGTGACCGAGGCGCGCAGCTCGGAGTTCTCAGAGGATCTGTGACAGGAAGAGTTTCGTGCGATCTTCGCGGGGGTTCTCGAAGAAGTGCTCCGGTGTGCCGACCTCGACGATCTGGCCGTCGGCCATGAACACCACCCGGTCGGCGACCTCGCGGGCGAATCCCATCTCGTGGGTCACCACGATCATGGTCATGCCGGAACGGGCGAGGTCCTTCATCGTGTCGAGCACCTCGCCGATCATCTCGGGATCGAGGGCCGACGTCGGTTCGTCGAACAACATCACCTTGGGGTTCATCGCCAGCGCACGTGCGATCGCCACTCGCTGCTGCTGTCCGCCCGACATCTGCCCCGGGTACTTGGACGCCTGTTCGGGGATCTTCACCATCTCGAGCAACTCCATGCCGAGCGCCTCGGCCTTCGCCTTGGGCATGCGCCGCACCTTGCGGGGGGCGAGTGTGATGTTGTCGAGCACGGTGAGATGGGGGAACAGGTTGAACGACTGGAACACCATCCCCGTCTCGCGGCGGATCTCCTGGATGTTGCGGATGTCGTTCGACAGCACGGTGCCGTCGACGACGATGCGGCCGGCGTCGTGCTCCTCGAGGCGGTTGATGCACCGGATCAGCGTCGACTTGCCCGACCCGGACGGGCCGATCACCACGACCACCTCCTGGGCACCGACCTTCAGGTTGATGTCCTTGAGCGCCTGGAAGTCGCCGAAGAGCTTGTCGACGTGTTCGATCTCGATCATCACCTGGCGTTCGCCGGTCATGGCGGTCGCGTCGGTGAAGACCGTCGTGTCGGGCGGTTGCTGGTCGGTCATCGGAGTCCCACTCCCAGTCGTTTCTCGAGTCGTTGGCTTTCTCGGCTCATCGTGTACGACACCACCCAGAACATGAGTGCGGCGAACGTGAGCGTCTCGGCGATCAATCCCTGGCCGCGGAACTCCGGCTGCGCGGTGATCGCCCCGGACACCTGCAGCAGCTCGAAGAGGCCCATGGCGATTCCGGCGAGCGTGGTGTCCTTGAACAGGCTGATCAGCTGGCCGATCTGAGCGGGGATCACGTTGCGCAGGGCCTGCGGCAGCACGATGTAGCCGGTCTGTCGGATCGGTGACAGCCCCACCGCCTTGGCGGCCTCGATCTGTCCCCGCGGGATCGACTGCAGACCACCGCGGATGATCTCGGCCATGTAGGCAGCCGTGAACAACGTGAACACGACGATCGCTCGTGTCGAGGTGGCCGGGGCGAGGGTGTCGGGCACGAAGAACCCGAGCGCGACGTTGGCGAGGAGGAGCAGCACGAACAGCGGGGCGCCGCGGATCAGTTCGATGTAGGTCGTACAGACGAGGCGGACCAGCGGGAGCCCGGAACGCCGCCCCAACGCGAGGAGTATGCCCAGCGGGTAGCAGAGCACGATCGAGCAGACGGCCAGGAACAGGTTCAGCATGAACCCGCCCCACCCGTCGAATCCGACGGCGGTGACCACGTAGTAGTACATCCCGATCGGGATCGCGGCGAAGACGAACACGGTGGCCGCGGCGGCAACAGCGTTCATGCGAAGGCGCCCGAGGAACGGTCCGATCAGTCGCCCGACGATCGCGGCGACCGCGGCGAGGCCGGCGGTGATCCACGGTCCCGAGGTGCCGGCGAGCAGGAGGAGGAGCAACACGACCGCCAGCGGCAGCCAGAGTCGTTCGACCAGGTCGAGGACCCGGCCCGCCGTGAGTTTGGAGTCGGCGGCGGTCAGCCGCCCGGCGCGAACCTGGCGGCCGCGCAGGAACCCGGCGAGCAGACCACCCCAGGCAGCGAGCACCACCACGGTGACCGCGAGGCGCAGCTCGTGCACCTCCGGATACCGGCCGACCATCAGGAGCCGCAGGTTGACCTCGATGATCGTCCAGCGTCCGGTGATGAAGATGAAGTTGATCGTCTTGTACAGGAGCCAGATCGCGAACGAGCCGAACACGACGGTCAGCACGGCGTCGCGCTTGGTACGGAACAGGTTGTAGTGGAGCCACGTGGCGATGGGGCCGCGGCTCATCGTTCGACCAGCATCATGCGACGGTTGACGACATTGACCAGGGCGGACACCACGAGCGAGATGCAGATGTACACCGTCATCGTCAGGAAGAAGACCGGGACGGCCGGTGAGCCGTTGCCGACGGTGGTCTGCGCGACCAGGGTGAGGTCGTAGTACCCGATCGCCGCGCCGAGCGAGGAGTTCTTGATCAGGTTCAGGTACTGGTTGCCGATCGGTGGGATCCCGATCCGCATCGCCTGCGGGAGGATGATGTACCACATGCGCTGGAAGCCGCTCAGCGCAACCGCATCTGCGGCTTCTCCCTGCCCGCGAGGGACCGCCTGGATCGACCCTCGAACGATCTCGGCGATGTGGCTCGCGGTGTAGATCGTGAGTGCCAGGAACAGTGCGAAGAACGACGGGTCGATCCGGATGCCACCGGCGGTTGCCCGTCCCTCCACTGCCGGCAGGGTGTACGAGTAGCCGAACAGCGTCCAGCCGAGCACGGCGACGACGACGAATGCGGCACCGCCCCAGAGCCCGGACCGGGGCAGGGCGCCCGTCCGGTCCGACACGCGGGTTCGCCACCGGGCCATGCCGTACCAGGCGAGGATGCCCGCGGCGAGTACCAGGAGGAGCCCGGCGCCCGAACCCTGGTACCAGGCCACGGCGACGCCTCGGTTGGAGATGACCGCAAGGTTGGCGAGTTCCCACGCGTCGGTGATCTGGGGGAAGATGCCCAGCACCACCACGAGCACGCTGGCGGTGAGGAAGAGCGCGAGTGGAATGTTGCGGACCGCCTCGACGTAGACCGTCGCCAGCTTCTTGACGATCCAGTTCGACGACAGCCGACCGATGCCGATCAGCGTTCCGAGCACCGTGGCGGCAACGATCGCCACCACCGACACCCGCAGCGTGTTGAGGAGCCCTTGGACCAGAGCGTCCCGGACCGGGGCGCTCTGCGACAGCGAGTTGCCGGTGATCTGGAACGCCGCCGGATTGTCGAGGAAGTCGAGGTTGGTCGGGATGTTCTGGCGGGACGCATTCTCGGTGTAGTTGCCGTACAACCAGACGACGATGGCGACTGCGCCGGCCACCACGACCAGTTGGGCCACCCACTTGAGAACGTTGACGTTCCGCCAGAACGGAACCCGAGCCGTGACCACTGCGGTCACGGGGCCAACCGGTGTTCAGGTCGGCCCCATGACCGCACGTGCTCGGAGAGCATCGAGGTCAGCGGTACGGAGGTGCGTACATCAGACCGCCATCGGTCCACTGGGCGTTGACGCCACGCTCGAGGCCGAGCGGTGTGAGGTGCCGATCGAAGATCTCGCCGTAGTTGCCCACCTGGCTGACGACCTGGTAGGCGTAGTCGGTCGGCAGCCCGAGGCCCGGATCGAGCACGGCGGCATCTTCCCCGACGGCCAGGCCGAGGAACCGCTGGATGTTGATGTCCTCGGTGTCGGCGAAGGTGTCGATGTTCTCCGAGGTGATCCCGAACTCCTCGGCGGCGATCGTGGCGAGGATCGCCCAGTTGACCGCTTGCGCCCAGGCGGAGTCGCCGTCGGCGACCGCGGGAGCGAGTGGTTCCTTGGAGAAGACCTCCGGCAGGATCGTCAGGGCGTCGGGGCCCTCGGGGTAGGTCGACCGGAGGCCGGTCAGCTGGCTGGTGTCGGACGACCATCCGTCGCACTGGCCGGCGATGAACGCCTCCTGGATGAGGTCGACGTTCTCGAACGGGCGCACCTCCCAGGTGACACCCAAGCGGGCGGCCTCGGCGGCAGCGTTGCCCTCGGTCGTGGTGCCCTGGGCGACGCAGACGATCACGCCGTCCATGTCCGCGATCGAGGTGAACCCGCTGTCGGAAGCGACCATCATGCCCTGGCCGTCGTAGAAGTTCGGCTGCATGAAGGTGGCGCCTTCGGCGCCGTCGCGGGTCGCTGTCCAGGTGGTGTTGCGCACGAGCGCGTCGACCTCGCCGGACTGGAGTGCGGTGAACCGGTCGGCGGTCTCGAGGTCGACCATCTCGACGGCGGTTGCGTCACCGAGGACGGCGGCGGCGATCACCCGGCAGAAGTCGGAGTCGAAGCCCACGTGTTCGCCAGTGTCGTCGAGCGTGGCGAAGCCGGGCAGGTCGTTGCGGGTGCCGCACCGGAACACGCCGGCCTGCTGGACGGCATCGAGCGTCGACTCGCTGCTCTGGACGACCTCGACGGTGTCGCCGGGTGCCGTGGTCTCCTCCGGCGCTGCGGTTCCCTCCGGCGCATCGGTGGCGACGGGCGTGGAGTCACCGCTCCCGGAATCGCCTGAATCGTCGTCGCTGGTGCACGCAGCTCCGATCAGGACGAGTGCCACGAGCGGTGCAATCGCTCGGCGTGTAGTGGTGCGCATGTGTTCCCCTTTCCGCATCGCCGGTCCCGGCGAGACGTCCGTGTAGCAAGTGGCAACCCCGAGGTCACCTGACGACGAAGCTAGACGGCTTGGGAGGGCAGGGCAAACGGCCTCGTCGTCTCGGGCCGTCCCCGGACCGGCCGAAGTGAGGTGCGATGCGACTCGTCGGCCAGACTGTCGGGATGACAGATGCCAGTGCCGTTGTGTCCGCCGTCGAGGTCTCGACCGCCCGGAACGTCCCGAAGTCGGCCACGGCCGTCGGGTACGCCGTCGCCACGAAGGGGACCGTTCCGCGTCAGCTCGGTCTCTCCCGTGCGGCGTTGGAGGCGAACGGGTTCACCGGCGAGCCCGGGCAGATCCTGTCGGTGCCGAGCGCCGAGGGCGTCGCCGTGGCGATCGGGGTCGGTGAGCCGGGTGCCGACGATGCCAACGGACTGCGCGTGGCCGCGGCGGCATTCGCGCGCGCCGTGCCGAAGCACGCCCACCTCGCGCTCAACCTGGCCGATCTCGACAGCGAGCCCCGAGCGGCGGGACAGGCGGTCGCCGAGGGCGTGCTGCTCGCGTCGTACCGGTACACCGGACTGAAGAACGACCCGAAGAATGCTTCCCGCCTCGAATCGCTGACCCTCGTCGCCGGGGCCAAGCGCCAGAAGGCCGTCGAGCAGGGTGCCGAGCGCGGCCGGATCATTGCCGGCGCTGCCGCGTTGGCGCGCGAGTTGGCGAACACACCTCCGACGTACCTCAACGCCAAGGAGCTGGCGGCGAAGGCCGTCGACATCGGCTCCGCCAACGGCCTGCACGTCGAGGTGTTCAACAAGGACCAACTCGAACAGATGGGCTGCGGTGGGCTGCTCGGCGTCAACCGCGGCTCGGTCGAACCGCCGCGGATGGTCAAGCTGACCTACTCGCCGAGGAATCCAACCGGCCATCTCGCCCTCGTCGGCAAGGGGATCATGTACGACTCGGGCGGCATCTCCCTGAAGCCGAGCGACGCGTTCCACCAGGTGATGAAGATGGACATGTCGGGCGCGGCCGCCGTGCTCTCGACGATGTCGGCACTCAAGGCGCTCAAGTGCAGGACGAAGGTGACCGCCTGGCTGATGTGCACCGACAACATGCCATCGGGAAGTGCGTTGAAGCTCGGCGACGTCCTGACGATGCGCAACGGCAAGACCGTCGAGATCCACAACACCGATGCCGAGGGACGACTGGTGCTCGCCGACGGCCTGTCGCTCGCGGTCGAGGACGGCCCGGACGCGATCGTCGACATCGCCACCTTGACGGGTGCGGTCATGGGTGCGCTCGGCCCCGAGATCGCCGGCCTGCTCGGCACCGATCAGGCGCTCGTCGATCAGGTGAAGGCCTGCGCCGATGCGATCGACGAACCGGTGTGGCAGCTGCCGCTCGAGAAGAGCAGGTACCGCAAGCTGCTCGACTCGGTCGTGGCCGACATGAAGAACATCGGCGGTCCGTACGGCGGCACGATCACGGCGTCGATCTTCCTCAGCGAGTTCGCCGGCGACGTGCCGTGGGCACATCTCGACATCGCCGGCCCGATGAAGGTCGACGGCGACGAGGGCATCTACTCGAAGGGTGCCACCGGGTTCGGCACCCGCCTCCTGATCGACCTCGCGACGAGCTTCACCCCGCCGTCGTGAGTCCGTCGTGAGTCCGCGCCCGAACCTGCTGTTCATCATGAGCGACGACCACGCCGCTCATGCGATCTCGGCCTACAGCAGGTCGTCGCAGCGACCGGTCATCAACGACACGCCCAACCTCGACCGGATCGCGAACGAGGGGATGCGGTTCGACTCCTGCTTCTGCACGAACTCGATCTGCACGCCGAGCCGGGCGTCGATCCTCACCGGCACCTACAACCACGTCAACGGCGTCACCACGCTGGTCACGCCGATGGACAACACGCTCGACACGTTCCCGAAGCGTCTGCAGGCGGCCGGGTACCAGACGGCGATGTTCGGCAAGTGGCACCTCGGCCACGGGCCGGAACACGACCCGACGGGGTTCGATCGCTGGCGCGTCCTGCCCGGTCAGGGTCACTACCACAATCCCGTGATGCTGCAGCCCCGTGACGACGGGCGTGGCCACACGATCGTGGAGCGGGGCGGCTACGTGACCGACCTGATCACCGACGACTCCCTGCGTTGGCTCGACAAGCGTGATCCCGACCGACCGTTCGCCCTGCTGTGCCATCACAAGGCACCGCATCGTTCGTGGGAACCGTCGCGACAGCACTTCTCGCTCTACGACGACATCGACATCCCCGAGCCCGACACGCTGTGGGACGACCACGAAGGGCGCGCGGAGGTGGTGCAGGCGATGCGCATGCGCATCCTCGACCTCGATCCGGTCGTCGACCTGAAGGCGACCGTGCCGCCCGGCATGACCGAGGACGAGGAGATCCGCTGGCGATACCAGCGGTACATCAAGGACTACCTCCGCACGATCGCCTCGATCGACGACAACGTCGGACGGATGCTCGACTGGCTCGACGCCAACGACCTCGCCGAGGACACGATCGTCGTCTACACGTCCGACCAGGGGTTCTTCCTCGGAGATCACGGTTGGTTCGACAAGCGGATGATGTACGAGGAGTCGGTGGCGATGCCCCTGCTCGTGCGGTACCCGGCGATGGTCGAGGCCGGCTCGGTGTGCGACGACATCGCCCTCAACGTCGACTTCGCGCCGACGTTCCTCGACCTCGCCGGGGTGGACGTGCCCGCCGACATGCAGGGCGCGAGCCTCGCGCCGCTGTTGGCCGGCGAGCATCCCGACGGGTGGCAGCAGTCGATGTACTACCGCTACTGGATGCACGACGACGGCATCCACCGCGTGCCCGCGCACTACGGCGTTCGAACGCGCACCCACAAGCTGATCGGCTACTACAACGACCCGCTCGGCCAGCCCGGTGCGCGGGGCCCCGCCGCGATCCCGGAATGGGAACTGTTCGACCTCGTCGCCGATCCCGCGGAGCTGCACAACGTGATCGACGACCCGGCGTACCGCGACATCGCGATCGAGCTCCGGATCGAGCTGGCGCGCCTGCAGGCCGAGGTCGGCGACGAGCCGCATGCGGCCGCCGAGGCGGCGCTGACCGAGCTGCTCGGTGCACCTGCCTGACGCTCCTGCCCTCATGCTCCTGCCCTCACTCGGACTCGGGGTGATCACGCCGGGCCGGCGCGAGGTCGTCAGGCGATCCGGTCGCCCGTGTCGAGGTCGAAGAGGTGGATCCGGCTCGTGTCGATCTCGACAGGGAGTGGCTCCCAGAGACTGATGTCATCGTGCGGGCCCACCGACATGACGATCGTGGAGCGGCGTTCGTCGCACACCTCGACACGCTCGGGGTGTTGCACGACCCGGGGTGCGTCGATGTCGAGCGCGATGAACCGGTCGCGTCCGACGAGGGTCGTCGAGACGACATCGAGTGCCATGGGGCCGCCGGGACGACGACGGATGGCGTCGGGTCGCACTCCGAGGGCGACGGTTCGATCCGTCCACGCACGGATCGTCGGAAGGCGGTGCGCCACATCGGCGCCGAGCGGCACGACGTGGGATCCGATGCGAAGTGCCGGATCCCCGCTCGCCTCGACGATTCTCGCTTCGACGAGGTTCATCGAGGGCGTCCCGAGGAACTGTGCCACGAAGATGTCGGCGGGTGCGTCGTACACGTCGATCGGCCGACCGCTCTGCACGATCCGACCGTTGCGCATCACCGCGAGTCGGTCACCCATCGCCATCGCCTCGTGCTGATCATGGGTGACCATCAACGTCGTGAGCTCGAGTTGCCGCTGGATCCCGGCGATGGCGAAGCCGGTCTGGTCGCGCAGCTTCGCGTCGAGGTTCGACATCGGCTCGTCCAGGAGGAGCAGCCGAGGGCCGCGGACGAGCGCGCGAGCCATCGCAGTTCGCTGCTGCTGCCCACCGGACAGCTGCCGCGGTCGTCGGTCGAGGACGTCATCGATGTGCAACACCGCCGCGATCTCCCGCACCTGTCGGTCGATCTCGCGGCGGTGGAGACCGTCGAGCATCAGGGGAAAGCCGATGTTCTGGCTCACGGTCATGTGCGGGTACAGGGCGTAGCCCTGGGAGGCGAGCGCGACACCGCGGTCGCTCGTTCGGATCGTGTTGACGACGTCGTCGTCGATGACCACCTCGCCGGCCGTCGGCGCTGCGAGACCCGCCACCATGCGCAGCAGCGTCGTCTTCCCGCAGCCGGAGGGTCCCACGATGACGAGGAGGGCCCCGTGGTCGACGACGAGATCGACATCGGTGACCGCCGGGGTTCCGTCGGGGAAGATCTTGCTCAGTCCCCTCAGCTCGAGCCTCGTCACGGTCGCCTCCGTGGCCGTCGACGGCCACGACCCCATGATGCCACGCTGCCTCGATCAGCTCGCCTGGGTGAGGCGGCAGGCGTTGTCGGCCGCCTCGGCCGCCACGGCCTCGCTGACGCCGAGGGCCACGAGATGGTGCTCGATCACGGCGGTGTCGTCGCCGACCTCGACCATCACCGTCGCCAACCGGTGGGCGCGGGTCAGCTCGTCGAGGCTGATCGTCGTGCACTGCCAGTCGCGGTGCGCGGCCTGCAGTTGCTCGGGCATCCGCTGCAGGTGTCGCAGGCTGACCGGTGGGATGCGTCGACGAACCGCCATCCCGCCGTCGACGGGGTGGGCGAGGCCGAACATCACGCAGCGTTGCAGCGCCTTGCTGAACGGTGACGCTCGCCCGGCGGTGTAACTCAGCCCCATGGCCCGTGCGGTGGCAACCAGGTCGAGTTCGTAGCCGGCGGGCGACTGCTCGAGGCCGGCGACCAGGCGTCGGATCAGCCAGGTCGCCGTCGGGCCGAGCACGCCGAGCCAGAAGAGCTCCACGTAGCGCGATCGCGGATCGAACCCGTCGTCGTCGACGACCGGGTCGATCCACGGCCGCACCGTGATGAGCGGTGCAGGTGGTGACGATGTGTCGGACATGAGACCTCCCTCGAAGTGGTGAGCGGGGGGAGTCGGTCGTGGTGCCAGTGGGTCGTCAGGCCGGTCGACCGGAACGATCGCATCGACCGCATCCATCGGGCGGCGGGTCAGACTGGGCCGATGTTGAGCAGGATGTCGACCTGGCGTCACGTGATCGTGGGGTCGGCGATCGTGGCGATGATGCTGTTGGCCGGGTTCCGGGTGATCGGGGCCGGCGCCGATTCGGTGATCCGGCCGGAGCAGTTCGACGCCAAGCAGGTCACGGTGTGGCCCGACGGGGACGACGGTGTGCGCATCCGCGAGGTCGTCGACATCGACTTCGGCCTGGCGGAGAAACGGGGCTACCAGCGCATCGTGCGCAACGACTTCGGGGTGCCGACCGACGTGACGGCCGAGTCGCCGGACGCCAACGACGACCTCGCCGTGCTCGACACCGGTATCGAGACCCGGATGCGAATCGGCGACCCGAACGTGACCTTCACCGGCCGGCACCGCTACGTCCTCGAGTACACGCTCCCCGATGCCGGCGTGGGGAGCGGTGCGCTGCTCCTCGACGTGATCGGCAACGACGAGACGCTGCAGACCCGGCGCTTCGAGGTGGTGCTGACCGGATTCGACGACCCGACGACCGACTGCGACACCGGTGCCTACGACGCGCTCGGCGGATGTGACTTCATCACCGACGATCGGGGGAACCAGGTGACCGTCATCGAGCCGCTCGCTCCCGGCGACGGCATCACGATCGGCGCCACGTTCACTGGTCTGTCCGAGCCGAACCTCCCGCCGATCCCTGCGCCGCCCGATCCACTGCCGACCGGTTTCCAACCGCTCGGCTGGGTCATGCTCCCGCTCGGGCTCGGTGCGGCGCTCCTCGTGTACCTCCTGGGGCGCTCCTCCGGCAGCAACACGGTGCTCGCGGGCGGCGCCAGCGAAGCGGCGTTCGGTGACCTCCCACTTCCCGGGCGGCAGGCGCGTTCGGCGGACACACCCACCTACCGGGTTCCCGATTCGCGTCTCGCGGAGCTGGCGACGGTCGAGTTCGTCCCGCCGCGCGGGCTCGAGCCGTGGCAGGCCGCAGCGGTGCTTCGCGAGTCGATCGACGACGACACGGTGGCCGCGTGGTTCTCCGAGATGATCGCCACCGACGCGCTCGTGATCTCCGATGACGCCGGCAAGGTCGAACTGCGGCCGGGGCCGGACACGTCGAGGCTGAGTGCGGTCGACCTCGGGCACCTCCACCGCCTCTTCGCCGGCGGCGACGTGATCGAGTTGGGCACGTACGACCCCGCCTTCACGTCGACGTGGGGCGCGATCAAAGCGGAACAGCGGGCATTCGTCGGGGCAGCCGGTTGGTGGTCGCGTGGCGGGCCGGGCGGGCATGCGACCACGCCGGCGCGTGTGGTCGGGATCCTCGTCATCGTCCTCGTGGTGCTCGCCCTGATCGTCTTCGGAGTGGTCGCGTTGGGAGCGGACTTCTTCCTGGCGATCTCGTCGCCGTGGCTCGCCGTGATCGCAGGGTTCCTGGTTCCCCTGGTGGTCGCCGCCGGCGCCTACAGCAGCATGTTCCCGTCGCGCACCGCCACCGGATCAGCGCTCGCCCTGCGTACGGAGTCGTTCCGGCGGTTCCTGGCGGCGAGCGAGGGCAAGCACGTCGAGTGGGCGTGGCAGCAGGGACTGCTGCGCGAGTACAGCGCCTGGGCGGTCGCGCTCGGCGCGGCGGACGCGTGGACGAAGGCGGTGCAGTCGTCGAACATCTCCGACCCGCAGGTTGCACTGGCCGGACCGCTGCTCGTCCACTCGGCATCGTCGTCGTTCTCGTCGGCGCGCACCGCCCCGTCGAGTTCGAGCGGCGGCGGAGGAGGAGGCGGCGTCGGCGGCGGGGGAGGAGGCGGCAGTTCCGGCTCCTGGTGACAGCTCTGCGATGAGTTCCAGCGCGGGGGTGCGCGCCGAGACTCGTCGGAGGTGCTGGTCAGCCGGCGATGATGTGGTCGAGGGTGAGTTCCGGCTCGTTCTGTTCGATTCGGGCGAGCGCGTACTTGTTCTCGAAGAGTGCGACGAGATGCCCGTCGAACCGAGCGAGGATGCGCACGCCCGGCTTCTCGCGCAACACCGCCGCCGACTCCTTGTCGGTCAGTCGGATCGCCTGATACGGCGCGGATGACAGCTCGATCGGCGCATTGAACTCGATGTCGAGCCGGTTGGCGAAGACGTCGAACTGCAGCTGCCCGACCGCCGCCAGCACCGGCGAGGCGTCGCCCCAGTCGGGGTCCTTGAGGACCTGCACGACGCCCTCCTCGTTGAGTTGGTCGAGCCCCTTGCGGAACTGCTTGGTCTTGCCGGTGTCGACGGGTCGAGCCGTGGCGAACACCTCGGGGGCGAAGGCGGGGATCGCGGGGAACTTCACCGGCGGGCCGATCTCGTCGTACAGCGAATCGCCGATGTTGAGGCCGGTGGCGTTGACGAGGCCGACGACGTCGCCGGGGAAGGCCTCGTCGACGGTGGTGCGCTCGGCGCCGAACACGGTCGACGCGTACTTGGTGGCGAACGGCTTGCCGGTGCGCTCGCAGGTCATCACCATGCCGCGATCGAACCTCCCCGAGCAGATACGGGCGAAGGCGATGCGGTCGCGGTGGTTGCGGTCCATGTTGGCCTGCACCTTGAACACGAACGCCGAACAGGGCTCGTCGAGATGGCGCGGCTTGTCGTCGACGTCGAGGCGCGGTGACGGCGCCGGGGCGAGGTCGACGATCGCGTCGAGGAGGTGCCGCACACCGAAGTTGGTGAGCGCGGAGCCGGCGAACACCGGGGTGGACTCGCCGGCGAGGAACGAGGGCATGTCGACGTCGGCCTCCATCGCGCTCAGCAGATCGGTCTCCTCGGTGCTCTTCGTCCAGGCCGGACCCTCCTCGGCGGCGGCGCGGTCGGCGGGGACGTCCTCCTCCGGGGCGATCTGGCTGCCGCGGGCGGTGCGGGTGAACCGCGTGAAGATGTCGGTGCGGCGGTCGATCACACCACGCAGGTCGCCGAACGAGCCCACGGGCCAGGTCGCGGGTGTCGGGCGCAGCCCGATCTGCTCCTCGATCTGGTCGAGCAGTTCCAGCGGTTCCATGCCGGGCCGGTCGAGTTTGTTGAGGAACGTGATCACCGGCAGGTTGCGCGATCGGCACACCTCGAACAGCTTGAGGGTCTGGGGCTCGATGCCCTTGGCCGAATCGAGCACCATCACCACGGCGTCGACCGCGGAGAGCACCCGGTAGGTGTCCTCGGAGAAGTCCCGGTGGCCCGGCGTGTCGAGCAGGTTGAGCTCGTGGTCGCGATACGGGAAGTTGAGCGCCGTCGAGGTGATCGAGATCCCCCGCTTCTGCTCCATGTCCATCCAGTCGGATGTCGCCGCCCGTCGACCCTCGTGGGCCTTGACGGCGCCGCCCGAGGTGATCGCGCCGGCATAGAGCAGGAACTTCTCGGTGAGCGTCGTCTTGCCCGCGTCGGGGTGGCTGATGATCGCGAACGTGCGACGACGCGCGGCTTCGCTGAGCACCTGAGCGGACATTGGATCGAGGCTACCGTCGCGCCGTGACTCCTCGAATGGTGCCGGATCGGCCGTCGATCGATCGGACCGTGCTCGCCACGCTGATGGCCGAGGAGGAGCGGCGGTTCGTCGACCTGCATCCCCGGTCGGCCGAGCTCGCCGAGGCGGGTCGACGACACCTGCTCGCCGGCGTGCCGATGCCGTGGATGACGCGTTGGCCGGGGGCATTCCCGGTCCACGTCGCGTCGGCCGAGGGCGCCCGGTTCGTCGACGTCGACGGGATCGAGTACGTCGACTTCTGCCTCGGCGACACGGGTGCGATGACGGGGCACCGATCGGTCGGGCGCAGCGCCGCAGCCTCGACGTCGACGACGATGCTGCCGAGCGAGGACGCAGCGTGGGTCGCCGACGAGCTCCACCGGCGGTTCGGCATGGCGAAGTGGCAACTCACCACCTCCGCCACCGACGCGAACCGGTTCGTCCTGCGCTTCGCCCGACACCTCACCGGGCGTCCGAAGATCGCCGTGATCGACTGGTGCTACCACGGCACGGTCGACGAGACGCTGGCGGTCCTCGGCCCGGACGGCCGGGTGATCAGCCGGCCGGGAGCGATCGGCCCGCAGGTCGATCCTGCCGTGACGACGCGGGTCGTGCCGTTCAACGACCTCGATGCACTCGACGCGGCGCTCGCCCACGGTGATGTCGCTGCGCTCCTGATGGAACCTGCGCTCACCAACATCGGCATCGTGCTGCCACAGCCCGGCTACCACGATGCCGTGCGGGAGATCACGCGTCGACACGGCGTGCTGCTGATCATCGACGAGACCCACACGATCTCCGCAGGCCCCGGCGGATGCACCCGGGCGTGGGGGCTCGAACCCGACATCGTGGTGATCGGCAAGCCGATCGGCGGTGGGTTCCCCGTCGCGACCTACGGGGTGACGGACGAGATCGCGCTGGCACTCGACCCGGCGCTGCACGGCCATGACGCCGACGTCGGGGGAGTGGGCGGCACGCTCGCCGGGAGCGCTATGGCGACCGCGGCGATCCGGGCCACGCTGTCGACCACCCTGCTCGACGCCGACTACGAGCGGATGATTCCGCTCGCGACCCGCTGGACCGACGGTGTCGCCGCAGCAATCGAGCACGGTGGACTCGCGCTGGTCGGTGCAGCAGCTCGGCTGTCGTGCCGAGTACTGGTTCTGTCCGCTGCCGTGCAACGGCGCCGACGCCGCAGCTGCCGTCGACGAGGACCTCGACGCCTTCATGCACCTGTGGGCGCTCAACCGCGGGATCCTGATGACCCCGTTCCACAACATGGCGCTGCTCTCACCGGCACACACCGCCGCCGACGTCGACCGCCACACCGAGGTGTTCGACGCCGCCCTCGCCGCCCTCACCTGACCCTTCCGCGCCCACCCAGGCGATGAGCGAAACCCCCGGATGCGGAGGTTCCGCTCATCGGTGACGTGTCCGAACGGTCTGCGATGAGCGAGAGCCCCGTATGCGGTGATTTCGCTCATCGCTGACGTGGTTCGGCGGTGGTCAGGGGGCGACGTCGGTCAGGCCGCCGAGTGCGTTGTCCGCCACGTCGCCGAGACCGCCGGGGAGCGCATCGGTGAGGCCGTCGATGCCGAGCGATTCGGTGACCTGGCCGAGGTCGATGCCGACGTTCTCGGCGAGTGCGCTTCCCTCGCCCAGCAGACCCTCGACGTGCCCGCTCAAACCGGTCGACTCGAGGACACCGCTCAGGCCGTCACCGCTGAACACACCCTTGACCGCATCGAACAAACCCATTGTGAAACACCCTTTCTGGATGGTTGGTAAGCGGATGATATCGCCACCACTTGCCCTCGGAACCGCGGGCCCGGCACAGTGTCGGGATGTCCGAGGACCTCATCGCCGCTGCTCGTGACGCGCTCGACGCGGCGCGACGGATCGTGGTGTTGACGGGTGCCGGAATCTCGACCGACTCGGGGATCCCCGACTTCCGCGGCCCGAACGGGCTCTGGACGAAGAACCCGGCCGCCGAGAAGGCGTCGAACATCGAGTACTACCTCAACGACCCCGAGGTGCGCCGAGCGGCATGGCAGAACCGTCTGGTCACCCCTGCGTGGACGGCCGAACCGAACCGTGGGCATGCGGCGATCGTCGAACTCGAGCGGCAGGGCCGACTCCACGGTGTGGTCACCCAGAACATCGACGGACTCCACCAGAAGGCGGGCAACGATCCCGACAAGGTGATCGAGGTCCACGGCACCGTCTGGTGGACCAGGTGCTGGGAGTGCGACGATCGGCGACCGATGGCCGAGGCGCTCGACCGGGTCCGCGCCGGCGAGGACGACCCGCCGTGTCTCGTCTGCGGTGGGGTCCTCAAGAGCGACACGATCAGCTTCGGCCAGGCGCTCGTCCCCGAGGTGATCGACCGCGCCCTGCAGGTCAGCGAGGAGTGCGACGTGCTGCTGGCGGTCGGCTCGACCCTCAGCGTGTTCCCGGCCGCCAACTGCGTGCCGCGGGCGAAGGCCGCCGGCGCGCAGGTGATCATCGTCAACGGGGCCGAGACGGCGATGGATCGCTACGCCGACTGGCTGCTCGTCGGCCAGATCGGCGAGATGCTTCCCTCCCTCGTTGCCCACGAGGGCGACGGCGGGCGTTGATCGGAGGACGGCGAACCGGGTTGGCCGTCGGGGTCATGGTGCTCGTCGGTGCGGCATGCAGCGCCGGCGCGGACGCAGTGTGTCTGTCGAACGGGTCGGGTGACGTGTGCGCCGACGGCTCGAGCGGGTCGATCGAGTTCAGCGGAAGTGGGCTCGAACCCGGGTCGCAGGTTCGGCTGACGAGCGACGAACTCGACCCGGTCGTCCTTCGGGTCGGTGCGGACGGTGGCCTCGACCAGGGCGGCACAACGGGTGTGCTGGCGCTGTTCTCCGGAACCGAGTTCACCTTCGCCGTCTCGGCCACCGACGACCAGGGCAACCCGATCGTCGGCGACATCACCGTGTCGACCTGAGCGCCCGCGGGCGACGACCGGGTGGCCCGGCGTGGGTACGATTGGCTCATGGGTGAGAGCGACCGCCCCCGGGGGGTGTTCCAGCGCCCCTTCGACGCGATCGCGTCCGTGGTCGTCCCCGTGGTTGCAGACGCCGTCGATCCCGACGACCTGGTCGATCGCATCGACGTGAACGGGTTGATCGACCGGATCGACGTCGATGCCGTGCTCGATCGCATCGATGTGAACGCGCTGGTGTCGCGACTCGACGTCGACGCGCTGCTCGACCGGGTGGATGTCGACGCGCTGATGGGTCGCATCGACCTCGATCGACTCGTCGGTCGGATCGACGTCGATGCGATCGTCGACCGGGTCGACGTCGAGCGGATCGTGTCTCGACTCGACCTCGATGCGATCGTCGATCAGGTCGACGTGGAGCGCGTCGTCGCTCGGGTCGACCTGGACGCGGCGGTCGCCCGGGTCGACCTCGACGCGGCGGTCGCTCGAGTCGATCTGAACGCCGCAGCCGATCGGATCGACGTCGATCGCGTCGTCGAGCGGGTCGACGTCGACGCGATCGCTGCGTCGCTCGACATCGACGCCATCGTCGCACAGAGCACCAAGGGGGTGATGGGGCGATTCATCGACCTCCTGCGGCGTCAGGTGGTCGGCATCGACGAGATCTCCATGCGCACGGTGAACCGACTGCTCCGACGCGACTACGCGTCGCTGCCGACCGGGCCCCCGCTGGCCGCGGGTCACGAGGCGCTCGACGCCGACGGCGCCACCATGAGTGGGCGCTACGCCGGGCCGGTCTCGCGCGTCGGTGCGCTCGGCCTCGACGTGTTCCTGATCTCCTCGACGTTCACGCTCCTGCTTGCCGGTGTCGTGTATCTCGTCGACGTGCTGTTCGGTACGACCATCGACCCCGGTGGAGGGTGGATTCCCGGCACACTGCTGCTCCTCTACGGATTCACCTACTTCTGGCTCTCCCAGGCGCTCACCGGGCGCACGATCTCGCAGGCGCTCGTCGGCATCAAGGTGATCCGCAACGACGGCGAACCGCTCAGTCCCGGTGCTGCGGCGATCCGTACCATCGTGCTTCCGTTCAGTTTCCTGCTCTTCGGGCTCGGCGCGCTGATGGCGCTCGTCGATCGTCGTCGCCGAGCGTTGCAGGACGTGGCCGCCCGATCGTCGGTGGTCTACGACTGGGGCGATCGTCCGGCTGCGCTGCCGGCCCCGCTCACGCGGTACCTCGACCGCAAGGCGGCCTCGCCGCCGGCGCCGTCGATGCATCGGTAGGAGCGGTTTCGAATCCTGACCGACTCGGTAGGCTTTCGGGATGGCAACGTTCCGTGACCTGCTCGCAGCCGCCAAGTCCGAGATCCGAGAAGTCGACCCCGAGGGCGCCGCCGCGCACATCGCGGCGGGCGCGATCGCACTCGACGTCCGCGAACCCGACGAGTACGACGAGGGCGCGATCCCCGGTGCGATCCACATCCCGCGTGGACACCTCGAGGCGCAGATCGAGAACCGCATCGCCGACAAGACCGCGCCGGTCGTGATCTACTGCGCCGGCGGTGTCCGCTCGGCGTTCGCCGCAGTGACGCTCGCCCAGCTCGGCTTCACCGACGTCGAGTCGATGGAGGGTGGCTTCGGTCGATGGAAGGACGAGGGTCGTCCGTGGACGACACCGGCCTCGCTGACACCGGAGCAGACCAATCGCTACAAGCGTCACCTGCTGCTGCCCGAGGTGGGTGTCGAGGGCCAGACCAAGTTGCTCGGCGCGAAGGTGCTGATGCTCGGCGCCGGCGGCCTCGGGTCGCCCGCCGCGCTGTACCTCGCCGCTGCGGGTGTCGGCACGATCGGCATCGTCGACATGGACGAGGTCGACTCGTCGAACCTGCAGCGCCAGATCCTGCACAACATCGACCGCATCGGTGATCGCAAGGTCGACTCTGCGAAGAAGACCCTGACGATGCTCAACCCCGATGTCGACGTGGTCACCTACGACACCCGCCTCGACGCCTCGAACATCATCGAGATCATCTCCGGCTACGACGTGATCGTCGACGGCGCCGACAACTTCCCCAGCCGCTACCTGCTCAACGATGCGAGTGTGAAGCTCGGCATCCCGGTCGTGCACGGCTCGATCTTCCGCTTCGAGGGCATGGTCAGCGTGTTCCACCCCCTGGAGGGCCCGACCTACCGCGACATGGTGCCGCAGCCCCCGCCCGCCGAACTCGCCCCGAGCTGTGCCGAGGCCGGCGTGCTGGGCGTGCTGCCCGGCATCATCGGCTCGATCCAGGCGCTCGAGACGATCAAGGTGATCCTCGGCCTCGGCGAGCCATTGATCGGGCGCATCCTCACCGTCGACACCACCGACATGGAGTTCCGGGTCTTCAACCTCAAGGCCGACCCGGCGAACGAGGTCACCTACGCGAACCGTGACCGCATCGAGATCAAGGAACTCGACGGTCTCTGCGCCCCCGGCCTGAAATGAGACGTGGGGTCTGACCCCTCGTCTCATTTGGCGGCTCGTTCAGGGTGTGACGATCGGGAAGTTCCGTTCGGTCTTCCCGATCACCGACACGAGCGTGCCGAGCGCGGTCGGATCACCGTCGAGCACGATCCGCCCGTCGCCGAGCGCTTCGGCGAAGTCGAGCCGGCCGGTGAACAACTCGATCAACGAACGGCGGGCCAGTGACAGCGTCGTGCCGGTCTCGGCCGGCGCCGCGGTGCGTCGGTGGTTCGCCACGCCGTTGCGGAGTTCGAACACGTAGGTCTCGCCGAGGTCGGTGATCACGAACGACAGCACCACGTGGAGGTCCCACGCCTTCGGGCCGTCGATCCGGATCGCCACGCTCGACAGGATCTGCTCGACCGACAGTGCCCCGAGCAGATCCGGCGCGCCACGGTTCGCCGCGGTGGCCACTTCGCCGTCGCGCAGTTCCTTCGCTCCGACGAGGAACACGTTGCGCCACGTGCCGTTCTCGGCGCCGAACGCGATCCGCTCGAACGCGTCGGCCTGCAGCGCACGTGCGGCCTCGTGGTGCTCGTCGGCGAACAGCACGTGGTTGAGCACCTCGACCGCCCACCGCAGGTCGCCCTCGTCGAACGCCGCCCGGGCGTGCGCCACCGCGGCGTCGGCGCCGCCCATCGCCTTGACGTACCGCTCGGCCGCGGCGACCGGCGGGTGCGGCCACAGGTGCGCCGGGTTGCCGTCGTACCAACCGAGGTAGCGCTGGTAGACCGCCTTCACGTTGTGGCTCACCGAGCCGTAGTAGCCGTGCGTGTGCCACTGCTCGGCCAGCGCCGGTGGCATCTCGAGCATCTCGGCGATCTCCGATCCGACGTGGCCGAGGTTCATCAGGCGCAGCGTCTGGTCGTGCAGGTAGGCGTACATGTCGCGCTGCATCGCCAGGAACTCGACTGCACGCTCACGCCCCCAGGTGGGCCAGTGGTGCGATGCGAACACCACCTCGAGGTCGTCGCCCCACAGGTCGATCGTCTCGGTGAGGTAGGCCGCCCAGCGGCGCGCGTCGCGCACCTGGGCGCCGCGCAGCGTGACGATGTTGTGCAACGTGTGCGACGTGTTCTCCGCGGTGCAGAGCGCCTTGTGGTCGGGGAAGTAGAAGTTCATCTCGGCGGGCGCCTCGGTGCCCGGCGTCACCTGGAACACGATGCGCACACCGTCGATCGTGAGCTCCTGGCCCGTCGTGGTGATGTCGATCGTCGGCGGGATCAGCGTCGGCTCACCCGTCGAGGTGGTCTGGCCGAGCCCGCAGCCGATCTGGCCGTCGGGTCCCTTGGGGAGTGCGGCGCCGTACATGAAGTCCGCCCGTCGTCCCATCGCCGTGCCGACGAACACGTTCTCGGCGACCGCTTCCTCCATGAAGCCCTCCGGCGCGATCACCGGGATGCGGCCGGCATCGACGTCGGCCTCGTCGATCACGCCCTTCACGCCGCCGAAGTGGTCGATGTGGGAGTGGGTGTAGATCATCGCCACCACGTCGCGCTGGCCGCGGTGCTCCTGATAGAGCGCCCATGCGGCCGCGGCGGTCTCCTTGCTGATCAGCGGATCGATCACGATCACGCCGGTCTCGCCCTCGATCACGCTCATGACCGACAGGTCGAAGCCGCGCAGTTGGTAGATGCCGGGGACGACCTCGAACAGCCCGTCGCGGATCAGCAACCGACCTTGCCGCCACAAGCTGGGATGGGCGGTCTCGGTGACCGGTTCGTCGAGGAAGCGGTAGGCGTCGAGGTCCCAGACGACGCGTCCGTCGTCGGCAGTGATCTGCCGGGTGGTCGACCTGGCGACGAAGCCGCGTTCGGTGTCGTCGAAGTCCTGGGTGTCGCTGAACGGGAATCCCGGCGTGTCCATGCCGGGAGTCTTGCGTTCAGTCGCCCGTGGCCACGACTCGCGACGAGAGACGGTTGAGCAGCGCGATCACGATCAGGTAGAGGAGCACGGACCCGAAGAGCACCGCACGGAAGCCGATGGTCATCGACACCATCGTGGTGAGGGTCGAGCCGATCACGGAGAAGAACCCGTTGATCGCCCAGCCCCAGGCGACGTACTCGCGCGAGTGCGTGCGGTCGCGTGCCACGAGCGAGATCGTCAGCGGCATGAACATGCCGAGGCAGAACCCGAGTGGTGCGCACAGCAGCGCGACCACTGCGGCCTTGACGAGCAGCGGCCAGCTGAGCAGCGCGTCCTCCAACGCGGGTGCGACGAGCCCGTAGAAGAGCCCGAGACCGACGATCGCGATCGCCAGGGCGCCGAGCATGCGCCGCGGCGTGTGGTGCCAGCGTTCACTGACGAGCGCGCCGACACCGGTCGACAGGAGAATCGCCATCAGGGTCACGGTGAGGGAGTACGTCGGGTAGCCGAGCACGAGGGAGAACCGCTGGATCAGCGTGATCTCGAAGGCGATGAACGCGAGCCCGAGGATCGCGAAGATCGGCGCGGAGTTCGCCTTGTACGGCAGTTGCTTCCACGTGTCACGTACCAGCACGAACGGCAGCAGCAGGAACACGGCGGCCAGGAGGATCGACATGCCGAGCAGCACGACGAGCACCCGTTCACCGATCCCCACCTCGATGTCGAACGTGCTCACCGAGTCGCCCACGTCACCGATCACGTCCCAGAAGGGCGTGAAGTGCCAGAAGAACGGTCGGTCGTCGCTGATCGCTCGCACGTCGTAGGGGTAGTCGGCGATGTAGCCGTCGACCTCGTCGTCGGGCAGCGTGATGATGTTGTTGACCGGGCTGCCGTCGTCGGCTGGGCGACCGGGCAGGTAGCGCACCGCGCCGCCGGGCACGACGCCGATCTGTTCGGTGATGCGGTCGAGTTCGTCGTCGTTGAACGGCGACGCCTTCATGATCGTGGTGGAGAAGTTGTAGGCAGGGAAGTCGAACACCGGTGGCTCGGCGGTGGTGACGACGACGACGTTGTCCGCCACCTCGCCGAAGTCGCTGTTGTCGTAGGCCGAACGGGCGGTCGCGGCCAGGCGGGCCGTGCGGTTCGGGCGCGCCTCGTAGTCGACCTCGCCGAACTGCATCACGACCATGCCCTCGTCGGCCAGGTGCCCGAGCGATTCCTCGATCATCTCGCGCGTGTACAGGTAGCTCTCCGACAGCACGAACGCACCGCTCGACGCGGCGTTCGACGCGGCATAGCTGTCCGGCGCGACGAACCAGATCAGGTCGTAGTCGTTGTCGGACTTGGCGAGGTAGCTGCGGCCGTCGCCGACCACGTAGTTCACCTCGGGTCGATCGGTGAGGTTCGAGGTGTACTCGGCGTACTTGCCGCGCAGCAGACCAGCGGTCGCCGGGTTCAGTTCGACGGCATCGATCTGTTTCGCGCCGAAGTGGATCGCCGCCTCGATCTCGTGGCCGCCGGCGGCCCCGATGATCAGCATTCGCTCGGGCGGTGTTCCGAGTGCAGCGAACGGCACCGACCGGACGTCGTCGTCGAAACGGTCGAGTGACGCCGGATCGCCGTCCCACGGCCAGATCGCCGACCCCCAGGTGCCGTCGTGGTAGAGCACCGTGATCTCCGGGAGTTCGATCGCATCCACCCGGAACAGTGCGCTCCACTCCGAGGCGGCGACGTTGGAGCCGGGCCGGATCCCCTTGCTCTCCTCGGTGCGGATGTCCGGCGCGGCCCCGGGCTGGAACACGACGACGGCGAGGAGGACGGCGAAGACCGCAGCTCCGGCGGCCGCGGCTCGGCCTGCGGCCGTGCGCCACTGGACGTCGGCGAGGTGCACGCCGACACCGAGCAGCATGATGCCGGCGAGCGCGATGATCGAGACCGGGCCGATCGTGGCGATCAGGGGGACGACGACGAGACAGGCGAGCGCGGCACCGACCAGATCGGAGAAGTACAGCCGGTTGATGTCGTCGGGACGCCGTGCGAACAGCGCCGACACGCACATGCCGATCGGCAGGAAGCTGACGTACAGGCCGAGCGCGATGAGCAACAACTGGCCGATCGCCGCGAGCTGGGGTCCTCGCCCGCCGGTCCACATCTCGATCGTGTCGAGCGGTGTGGTGGCGACCGCGACGTAGCCGACCACGACGCCGAAGGTGGAGCCGATGGCGCACCGGGCGAGCAGGGAACGTGTCCCCAGGCCATCGAGACGTTTCGAGACGGCCACGATCACGGCGCCGGATCCGAGCCCGAGCAGCGCCAGCCCGATCACGAGATACGTGTAGTAGTAGTAGAGCTTGAACGAGATGATGCGCGTGTAGGCGATCTCGAGCAGGAGTGCGGCAGCACTGATCAGGAAGATCTCGACGAGATAGGTCGGCGCAGTGCCGGCGCCTCGCCGATGGAAGAGTGATCTCAACGGTGCCCCCGCGTGGATGAACGTGTTCGTGAGTGAACAGCGGCAGGATCGTAGTGGTCTCGGCCCGCAACGTCCGGCTCCGTCGCGGAGACGTCAGCTGGGCTCGACGAGCACTTCTCGTTCGAGGGGACCGAGTTCCTCTCGCTCCTGGACGAGGACCCCGACGACGACGAGTGCGATGCCGGCGAACTCGACGCCGTTCGGCTGCTGATCGAGGGCGATCCAGCCGATGAGGACGGCCGTCACCGGGAGGAGCGCGAGCAGCAGGGAGAACCGCCGGACCGGGATGCGGCGCATCGTGAACTGGTCGATGCCGTACCCGATCGCGTTCGAGAACACGCCGACCAGCAGGCACAGGGCCAGCAGCCGCGGCGACAGCCACACGTCGAGGCTTCCCGGAGCGCCGATCGGTGTGATGGCGATCGCGCCGATCGCCAGCCCGACGCCCAGGCCGGACACGCCACGATCGAAACGTGCCACCCGTGAGCCGATGACGATGTAGGCCGCCCACATCACCGATGCCAGGAAGATGAAGAACAGCCCGATCGCGTTGCCGTCGATCTCGGTTCCACCGAGGATCGCGACGCCGGCGATCGCGAAGACGAGGGCGAGGGCATTGCGGCGGCTGCGTGTGGCGATCGCTGCCACCGTGATCGGCCCGATGAACTCGATCGTCACCGCGATGCCGAGGTCGACGCGATCGATGCCGAGGTAGAAGAACGTGTTCATCAGCGCAGTCGCGACGCCGAACAGGGCGGCGGCACCGAGTTCGGCGCGGGTCCAACGCTGGCGCCACGCTCGTGACGCGAGCACGACGGCAACGGCGGCACCGATCACCCGGAACCAGGCGACGGTCTGGGGTGCGACCTCGTCGAAGAGCGCGACGGCGATGACCGCACCGATGTACTGCGACACCGCCGAGAGGACGAACAGCGCCTCCGGCTGGGCCGTGTTCAGCCAACGGGTGACCGGCCCCGTCGGCGTGGGGGCGGGGGAGCCGGACAGGGGTTACTCGAACAGTTCGGGATCGGTGCGGGCGATCTCGTCCCACAGCGGCTGGAAGCTGAACCATCCGGCGGCGTGGAACGCGGTGTTCTCGCGTGTGTAGGTGGCGTACTCGTCGTTGATCTCGATCGGGTCGCCGGCCGCCATCGCCATCAGCTGGGCCTGGCACGACCGTTCCATCGAGATGAACCAGAACGCCGCTTCGTCGACGGTTTCACCGACGGTGAACAGACCGTGGTTCTGGTGGATCGCCGCCTTGCCGTCGGGGAACTTCGAAGCCAGTTCACGGCCGGCTTCGATGTCGAACACGACCGCGCCGCCCTGCTCGGAGATCACGTGATGGTCCTTGTAGAAGATGCAGGCGTCCTGGGTGAGCGGCGCGAGCGGGATGCCGAGCGAGCTGAACGACTTGCCGTACGGGGAGTGTGCGTGGGCGGCGGCGACCACGTCGGGGCGGGCGGCGTGCACGGCGGCGTGGATCACGAACGCGGCACGGTTGACCGGCTTGGTGCCGTACACGACGTTGCCGTCGTGGTCGACGAGGATCAGGTCGCTCTGGCGGATGTGGCGGAAGCTCATCCCGAACGGGTTGACCCAGAACATGTCGGGATACTCGGGGTCGCGCACGGTGATGTGGCCGGCGACGCCCTCGCCGAAGCCGAACTTGCCGAAGATGCGCAGCGCCCCGGCGAGGTGGGTCTTGCGGTAGTGGCGTTCGTCCTCGACGTTGTCGAACGACGGGATCCCGTCGAGCCCGACGGTCTTGGGCGTGAGTTCGATGCCGTCGATCGTGCCCGGCGAGGTGGTGGTGACGGCGAGTTCGTCTTCGGTGATGGCCATGCGCACACCGTAGCCGTGGCATCGTGCGGTGTCTCCGGCCGTACGATCGGGCGATGGCAGAGATCCGTCCCGCCGACATCGCCGCTCCTGCGGCCAACTACGCCCACGCCGTGCTGACGGAGAACCCGGCTCGATGGTTGCACAGCTCGGGTGTGGTGCCGGTTGCCCCCGACGGCTCGACGCCCGACGGCGTCGCCGACCAGGCGGCGCTCGTGTGGGCGAACATCGGTGCGATGCTCCGCGAGGCCGAGATGACCACCGACGACATCGTGTCGGTCACCACCTACGTCGTGGTCGGTGAGGACCTCGGGCCGGTGATGGCGGCACGAGACACGGCGCTCGGCGAACACCGCGCGGCGTCGACCCTCGTCACCGTGCCTGCGCTCGCGCGACCCGAGTGGCGCATGGAGATCGCCGTCGTCGCTGCACGGTGATCGGATTCCGGCGGTCGGACCGAGCCCCGCCAGCGGCCGCACGGGTCAGCCCGTCGTGTTCCCGGGTCCCGTGGTGTCCCGGGTACTCCACTCGCGCAGGGTCGACTCGACCTCCTCGATGCTCCACGCCAGCGTGCCGTACGCCTCGATCGCGCCACCGACGAAGAAGTTGATGCCGGCACCTGCGGCTCCGGCGTCACGACTGCGCCAGATCCGCCAGTCGGTCGCGAGACCGATGATGCCGCGATGCCGTTCGGGATCGCGGCGGACCAGCTCGGTGAAGATGCCGATCTCGCAGGCCGTGCCGTCGTCGACCATCGGCCCGTCGAGCCAGGCCACCACCACCTCCGCCTCCCGCAGGCCCCGGCCGTCGACCTCGAACACGGTTGCCGCGTCGAGCGGGGTGAACTGCTGGCGGTGCGGGACGAAGCAGTCGTGGCCCTCGGCGTCCAGCCGATCGGCGAGCGCGTCGAGATGATCACGTTCGGCAGGTGTGAACATCGGGCCGGCGAGATACAGCTTCATCGACCCATCGTGGCAGCGGGGGACTCGTGTCGACGGGATCAGGTGATGACATCGGACCTGCAATACGATCTGCGCCATGGCTGACGCAACCGACTTGCCGCAGACCGACTCGGGCATCCCGATCAAGCGGCTCTACGACGCCTCCGACCTCGACGGATGGGATCCGGCCGAGATGCTCGGAGCGCCCGGGAAGCCGCCGTACACCCGCGGCGTCTACGGCTCGATGTACACCGGGCGGCTCTGGACGATGCGCCAGTACTCGGGGTTCGGCAACGCCGAGGCCACCAACGAACGCTTCAAGTTCCTGCTGAACGCCGGCCAGACCGGGCTGTCGTGCGCCTTCGACCTCCCCACCCAGATGGGCTACGACTCCGACCACGGCCGCGCGGAGGGTGAGGTCGGCAAGGTCGGGGTGGCCATCGACTCGATGGAGGACATGCGGCTCCTGCTCGCCGACCTGCCGCTCGACAAGGTCACCACGTCGATGACGATCAACTCGACGGCGGCAATCCTGCTCCTGATGTACGAACTCGTCGCCGAGGAGAACGGCGTGGCGAGCGACAAGATCGGCGGCACGATCCAGAACGACCTGCTCAAGGAGTACATCGCCCGGGGCACCTACGTGTATCCGCCCCGGCCGTCGATGCGGATCATCACCGACATCTTCGCCTACTGCTCCGAGCACGTTCCGAACTGGAACACGATCTCGATCTCGGGCTACCACATCCGCGAGGCCGGCTCGACCGCCGTGCAGGAGATCGCGTTCACGCTCGCCAACGCGATCGCCTACGTCCAGGCGGCGATCGACGCCGGCCTCGACGTCGACGACTTCGCACCGCGGCTCAGCTTCTTCTGGAACGGGCACAACAACTTCTTCGAGGAGGTCGCCAAGTTCCGAGCCAGCCGTCGCATGTGGAACACGATCATGACCGAGCGGTTCGGAGCGAAGGACCCGAAGTCGGCGATGCTGCGCTTCCACACCCAGACCGGCGGATCGACGCTGACCGCCCAACAGCCGATGAACAACATCATGCGCGTGACCCTGCAGGCGCTCGCCGCCGTGATGGGTGGCACGCAGAGCCTGCACACCAACGGCTACGACGAGGCGCTCAGCCTGCCGACCGAGGAAGCGGCGCGGATGGCGCTGCGCACCCAGCAGGTGATCGGGTACGAGTCCGGAGTCGTCGACACGCCCGACCCGTTGGCCGGGTCGTACTTCGTCGAGTCGCTCACCGACGAGGTCGAACGCCTCGCCTGGGAGTACATCGAACGCATCGACGAGATGGGCGGTGCGGTCACTGCGATCGAGTCGGGCTTCCAGATGGACGAGATCGAACAGGCCGCCTACGAGTACACGAAGTCGATCGACGACGACCAGCGCGTGATCGTCGGCGTCAACAAGTTCACGATGGACGACGAACCCGAACCGAAGGTGTTCCCGATCGACCCGGATCTCGAGGGCAACCAGATCGCCAGGTTGAAGGCGTACAAGGCGAACCGTGACACCGCCGCAGTCGAGTCGGCGTTGGCCGCGGTGAAGGCCACCGCGCAGGGTGGGGACAACCTGCTGTACAGCATGAAGGACGCGTTGCGCGCCGATGCCACCCTCGGCGAGATCAGCGACGCCCTCCGCGAGGTCTTCGGCGTCTACACCCCGTGACCGAACCGAGTTCCGAATCGGGTGAGGGCCCGTCGCCGCCCCCGACACCGCTCGACGAGATCGATGCCGCCCTCGAAGCACTGGGGGTGGACACCGGCGAGCTCGAGCGGCCGCCCGAAGTGCGAGCAACCGGTTGGCATTCCGCGGCGCCCGCTCCGCGCTCGCGTTTCGGCCCGCCTCTCCCGCGCAACTTCCGATTGCTCTGGGGGGCGACCGCGCTCTCGAACCTGGGCGACGGGCTGCGGTTGGTGGCCTTGCCGCTGTTGGCCACCTCGGTGACCGACGATCCGCGGCTCATCGCCGGCGTCACCGTCGCCGAGCGGCTGCCATGGTTGTTGTTCATCCTCCCGGGGGGTGCGTGGGCCGACCGCTACGACCGTCGCGTCCTGCGGATACGCCTCGACATCGCCCGGGCGATCGTGATGTCCGTGCTGGTCGCCGTGATCCTCGTCGACCAGGTCTCGATCTGGGTGCTGTTCGCGGTTGCCGCGTTGCTGGCGTCCGCCGAGGCGGTGGTCGACTCGTCCAGCATGGCGATGATCCCGGCGACGGTGGACGGCAAGGACCTCGAACGGGCAGTCGGGCGTCTCGGGTCGACCGAACTCGCAATGAACGACGTGGTGGGCCCGCCGCTCGGAGGTCTGCTCTTCGGGCTGGCGGTTGCTGCGCCGTTCGGGCTCGACGCACTCAGCTTCGCCGCTGCAGCGCTGGTCATGGGGCTGATGTCGGGGAGCTACGCGTCAGGGGCAGCGCGCGCTCCGGGGTCGTCGATGCGATCGCAGGTCAGCGAAGGCTTCCGATGGCTGTGGGACCATCGTCTGCTGCGGACCCTGGCCCTGATCTCCACCGGGCTGGGCACGGCGTCGTTCATCGCCAACGCGGTGTTCGTGCTCTACGCGCGCGATGAACTCGGCCTGTCGGAGTTGGGCTACGGACTGCTGCTCGTCCCCGGTGCGATCGGCGGCATCGTCGGGTCCCTCGTGGCACCGAGATTTCGTCATCTCCCGCTGCGGGGCACGCTCACCCTGGCGGTGCTGGGATCCGGTCTCGCGACCTGGCTCGTCGCTGCCACGACGTCGCCGATCGCTGCGGGTCTCCTCACCGGCCTGTCGCTCGCCTGTGTGATGGTGTGGAACGTCCTCACGCTGGCGCTGCGCCAACGTCTGATCCCGAACGAGTTGCTCGGACGTGTCGGCGCCAGCTACCGGTTCCTCGTGTACCTGGGCATGCCCGTCGGCGCGCTGCTCGGCGGCATCCTCGCCAACCGCTACGGGGTGCGGGCGTCGTTCTTCGTGAGCGGCACTTTCCTCGTGGCGATCGCGATGATGGTTCCGTTGCTGCTGCGCGGAGTCGAACAGGCGGAATCGATGTCGTAGACCGACCCGCCGCACGGATCAGCCGCTCGGATCAGCCGCTCGGTGTCGCTGCTCCACCGGCGGTCGGTGTCGTCGAGTGGCGAGTGCGAGACCGGATCACGCGCTTCCACAGTGCGTCGGCGAACACCACCCCGGGCGCCGACGCGAGCACGACGATCCAGGCGCCGGCGGGCGGCCACTGCTGGTCGAGAAGATTCGCTGCCGCCGGGATGACGAACAATGCGATGGCGAACCCGACGCCGATCGCGATCGCCACGACGAGAAATCGGTTCGAGAACCAACCGAGCTCCCAGGCCGGACGGCGGGTGCTGCGACATGCGAACGCGTTCGCGGCTTGACCGACGACCACGCTGAGGAATGCAGCGCCCGACGCCGCGTACAGGGCGGGGCCGTCGGGGAAGGTGGCCCCGAGACTCCAGCCGCCGATGATCATCGCCACGACGAACGCCGTCATCTCGAACAGCGCCTCGGTCGGCCCGAGAACGCCGAACGCCCGAGTGGCGACGGTCCGGTCGAGGAGCCGACCCGAGCTCGGCGCCTGTGTCATCACGTGCGGGCCGGCTGGCTGACTTCCGAGTGCCGCCGCGGACAGGGTGTCGGTGCCGATGTCGAGCGCGAGGACCTGGAGCACGCCGAGTGCGAGCGGGAACCGACCACCCGAGAGCGCCCAGATCACGAACGGCGTCAGCTCCGCGACGTTGTCGGTGAGGTGATAGGTGAGGAAGCGGCGGGCGTTGGCGAACGTTGCCCGACCCTGCTCGACGGCCGCCACGATGGTGGCGAAGTTGTCGTCGAGCAGCACGAGATCGGCGGCTTCCCGGGCGACGTCGCTGCCGCTCGCTCCCATGGCGATGCCGATGTCGGCCTCGCGCAACGCCGGTCCGTCGTTGACGCCGTCACCCGTCATCGCGATCACGTGCCCCCGTGAGCGCAGCGCCCGCGCGATCCGGAGTTTGTCCTCGGGGGTGACCCTGGCGATCACCACACCGTCCCGGTCGACGAGCGCTCCGAGCAGCTGCTCGTCATCGGGCAGTTCGGCGCCGATCAGGACGAGTCCGTCGGGTGGACGGAGGCCGGTCTCGTCGGCGATGGCCGTTGCGGTCAGCGGCGAGTCGCCGGTGATCATCGCCACGCTGACACCGGCTCGTCGGCAGGCTGCGAGCGCCTCGCGGGCTTCGAGTCGGGGTGGGTCCTCGAAGGCGAGGAGCCCGAGCAGGTCGAGGCCGGCTTCGGCCTCGTCGGCCGTCGCAGGCGGTGGACCGTCGACCGTCCTGGCCGCCACCGCCAGGACGCGGAGGCCACGATCGGACAGGGTCTGCAGAGCACGACCTGCCGATGCGATCACGTGATCGGCGTCGTGACAACGCTCGAGCACGGCGTCGGGAGCGCCCTTGACGAAGACCCTGTCGGTGGTCGCCACGGAGGATCTCCGCCTCCGGGGGTCGAACGCGAACCGGGAGACCACCGCGTCGAGCGGCACGCGATCGACGGCGTCGAGCTGTTGAGCGAGCGAGTCGATCGCGGCCTCCATGGGGTCGCCGGAGGGAATCCATCGCCCGTCCTCGTTCCGAACGGCCCGCCCTCTGGAACAGGCGCTCGCCGTCGCTGCGATGTCGGTCGCAGACCGCTGGAGCTCGGCGTCCGTCGGCCTGATCTCGCCGTCGGGCTCGTAGCCGCTCCCGTCGCGTTGCAGCGTGCCCGACGGTGTCCAGATCTCCATGATCCGCATCCGGTTCTGGGTGAGCGTGCCCGTCTTGTCGGTACAGATGAACGTCGTCGATCCCAGTGTCTCCACCGACTCCAGGCGGCGAACCAGTGCGTGCTGGTCGGCCATCCTCTGGGCGCCGATCGCCAGCGAGAGCGTCACGGTGGGCAGCAGCCCCTCGGGGACGAGGGCGACGGTGATGCCGATGGCGAACACGAACGCGTCGGACGGCGACGTGTCGAGGAGCAGGGTCAGCAGGAAGAACCCGCCGCCGGTCGCGACAGCGATCAGCGCGATGGTGCGCACGAGACGATGCAGCTCGCGTGTCAGGGGCGTGTCGGGGCGGATGGTGTCCTGTGTGAGCACGGCGATCCGGGCGAACTCGGTCGAGGCGCCGGTCGCAGTCACGAGCGCGCGCCCCTCGCCCTCCACCACGAACGTGCCGGCGCGGAGACGGTCGCCGTCGCCGATCGAGTCGGGAACGCTCTCGCCGGTCATCGTCGACGTGTCGACGAGCAATCCGTGGCTCTCGACGCACGTCATGTCGGCGGCCACGCGATCGCCGTCGGCGAGGACGACGAGGTCGTCGGGCACGAGGCCGTCGGCGTCGATCAGGAGTGGCGATCCGTCACGCACGACCATCACCTGGAGTGGAAGCAGGCTCTTCAGCCTGGCCGCTGCCTGCTCGGCTCGGTACTCCTGGGCGAAGGCGAACAGCGCGTTCACCACGATCACGATGAAGATCGCGATCCCCAGCTCCGGCAGGCCTCCGACGATCGCGAGCACACCGGCCACCCAGAGCATGGCGGCGAAGAAGTGGGTGAGTTCTGCGAGCAGCTGGCGCCAGACGGGTGTTCTCGCCGGCGCGGGGAGTGCGTTCGGCCCGACGTCCTGCAGCCGTCGGGCAGCCTCGCTCGAGGTGAGCCCGCTCAGGGGTGCGGTGTCGGGCACCCCTCCAACGTCGGCCTCACCGACCGATTCGACAAGAGCATTCGTCCCCTGGAAGTGATCAGAGATGTGTTCGGATCGCGGCGAGGAGGTCGGCGTAGGTGTCGAGCGCCGGGAACTGCGGGAACTCGGCGATCACGTTGTCGGGAGCGTGGAAGAGGTAGCCGTGGTCGGCCGCGCTGAGCATCGTGGTGTCGTTGTAGCTGTCGCCCGCTGCGATCACCCGGTAGTTCAACTCCTGGAGTGCCTCGACCGAGTGTTGCTTCTGGTTGGGCTGGCGGAGTCGGTAGTCGACGATCCGGTCATCCGCCACCACGAGGCGATGGCAGAACACGGTCGGGAGTCCGAGCTGACGCATCAGCGGGCGGGCGAACTGCTCGAACGTGTCGGAGAGCAGGATCACCTGGGTCTCGTCGCGGAGCTCGTCGAGGAATGCTCGGGCGCCGTCGAGCGGTTCGAGACCGCCGATCACGTCCTCGATCAGCGACATCGTGAGCCCGTGCTCGGCGAGCAGATCGAGCCGGTAGCGCATCAGCACGTCGTAGTCGGGTTCGTCGCGCGTGGTCCGGCGCAGTCCGTCGACACCGGTGCGCTCGGCGACGGCGATCCAGATCTCGGGCACCAGGACACCCTCGACATCGAGCGTCACGATCGTCTGGCGCTGGTCGTCGGTTGCGGTCACCGTGCCATTGTCGCCGCTCGTCGTCCTCGTGGTGAAAACGTCCGGGGCGGCGTGCGGGGAGGATGGTCAGCCGGTGACGTGGGTGATCGGGACCTGTGGCCGTTCCGGCACCGGGCAGTCCTGCGCAGACCAACCGAGGTAGATGATTCCGACCAGGCGATCATCGGCCCCGAAGCCGCACAGGTCGAGCACCCGCTGCGGCTGCTCGAGTGCCGGCGTCGACCAGAAACTGGCCAGACCGAGCGTCGTTGCACCGAGGAGCAGGTTCTGGATGCCGGCGGCCACGGCGTCGCGGTTCTCGTTGTGCAGCATCTCGTCGTCGTGGGGCGCGCACCCGACGACCAGGACCGCAGGCGTGCGGAGATACTTCGCGCGGGTCTTCGTGCGTTTGGCGTCGTCGCCGAAGTCGACCCGCTCCATCTCGTCCGCCATGGTCTCGCCGAGCGTCGCTCTGCCGTCGCCGGTGAACAGGGCGAAACGCCACGGCCACGTCTTCTTGTGGTTGGGCGCCCAGGTGGCGAGTCCGCACAACTCGGCGACCAGGTCGACCGGCACGTCACGGTGCTGGTCGACGATCATCGACGTGCGGCGTGACCGCACCAGCTTCGAGAAGCCGTCGAAGTCGGTGCGGTCCTGGTCCATGGCGTTCAGGATGTCACGCCGTTGCCCAGATCAGCACCTCGGCGCCGTCGCCGCCGGCCGTGAGCGTGGGCGAGCCCGCCCCGGTGAGCCGGACGGCGTCGCCGGTGGACAACGCGCCGGCTCCGTCGAGGACGGCCGAGCCACGAGGGACGAAGACGTGGACGTGCCGGTCGTCGGGGACGAGCACCGACTCGCCGGCGCCGAGCCGGCCGCCCCAGAGCACGGCGCCACGCTGGCGGATCGTGATCGCGGCGTCGTGGCCCTTGCCCGAGGCGATCGGGACGAGTCCGCCGCGATCGAGTTCGGCGTTGATGTCGAGCTGTTCGTAGCCCGGGTCGATCGATTCGGTGTCCGGCGGCACCCACATCTGCACGAAGTGGACGTCGTCGGTGCCCGAGTTGTTCATCTCCGAGTGCCAGATGCCGGTGCCGGCCGACATTCGCTGCGCGAGGCCCGGGTACAGGACCCCGCGGTTGCGTTCGGAGTCCTTGTGTTCGAGTTCGCCCGACAGCACCCAGGTGACGATCTCCATGTCGCGGTGGGGGTGGGTGTCGAAGCCCGAGCCACCGCGGACGATGTCGTCGTTGTTGACGAGCAGCAGGCCGTGACCGGTGTTCGACGGGTCGTAGTGGCGGCCGAAGCTGAACGAGTGTTTCGAGTCGAGCCAGCCGATCCTGGTCGCCGGACGATCCGATGCCCGACGGACGTCGACGACCGGGGAACTGTGTGTGGTGGACATGATCGATGAAACAGTTGCGCACACAATGATATTCCGATCTCCCGGCGGGTCGGACGACCTGTGCGCACCGGTCATCGGGTAGACAACCGGGGTGCCGGGAACCGCTCGACCCATCGGGGCCGTCGTTGCTGCGGCCGCGCTCTTCGGGACCGCCGGCACGGCTCAGGAACTCGGTCCGAACGGGACCACCCCACTCGGCATCGGCGCTGCACGGATCGCCGTCGGCACGATCGTGCTGTGGGCGGCGGTCGGCCTGACGCCCTCGCGGCCGTCGTTCGCGGGCCTCCTGCGGACCTTCCGGACGATGTGGCGGCCGATCGTGATCGGTGGAGTCGGCGTGGCGGTCTACACGCCGGCGTTCTTCGCCGCCGTCGATCGGACCGGCGTGGCCGTCGGAACGGTCGTCGGGATCGGCAGTGGGCCGTTCTTCGCCGGAGCCCTCGAATGGGCCTGGCGAGCGACACGCCCCTCACTCGGGTGGTTGATCGGCACGCTGGTCACCGTCGGCGGCGGCGTGGTGCTCGTGGTCGCGCAGTCCGGGGGCGAGTCGCAGGTCGATGCGCTCGGTGTCGCGTTCGCACTCGCGGCCGGTGCCGGATACGCGCTGTACTCGGTCACGTCGAAGGTCACGATGGAGACGGGGCTCGCCCCGACAGCGGCGCTGGCCGCCCCGTTCACCGTCGGCGCGATCGTCGTGGTCGTCCTCGCTGCTCGCGAACCGTACGGCTGGCTGGCCTCGCCGGACGGCCTGGCGATGGCGGCCCACCTGGGCGTCCTCGCGACGGGCGTCGCGTACGTGCTGTTCGGGTACGGCCTCCACCGGCTGACGTCCGCCACGACGGTCACCCTCGTGCTGGCAGAGCCGTTGACGGCCAGTCTGTTGGCTGTCGTGGTGCTGGATGAATCCATCTCGGCGGGTGGTTGGGTGGGGATCGCCCTGGTGCTGATCGGACTGGTCGCCGTCGGTCGCTCCGCTCAACTCACCGGCGCCCCGGACCGACGTGGGGTGGCGGTGTTTCCCTGACGAGTGGGGTTTGACGGATGCCGGGACGGGTAGGTCTCCACCGGGTCACGGACGTGACCGTCACGAATCGCCCACCAGGAGGCACTCATGAACACACCCGTTCTCGATGACGTTCGTTCCACTGCACGCAGCGCCGGCGCTGCTGCGATCTCCACCCTCGAGGGGGCCCTCGGCGGCGCGGCCGACGGTGTGTCCGATGCCCTGGCGTCGATCGACATCGATCGATTCGCCGACGTGGTCGGGGCCGACCAGGTCAGCGCGGTCGGCCGTTCATCGACCGGCCGACGTGTCCTCGTGGCCGTCGCAGTGGTCGCGACCGTCGGGACGATCGTGCTCGCCGTGCGAGCGCTTCGCAGCCGCAGGGACGCTGCCGCCGATCGCCATCCGACCGACGTGTCGGCTCGCAGCGCCGCCTGACGAGCCGCTCACTCGTGTCGTCGGGCCCGGCTGGGCTGCACCCGAGGGGCTTCGTTGGGCATCTTCGGATACACCGGCGGCCAGGGGGCGTCGGGGACGCCGTCGGCGAGGTCGGCGGCGAACCGCTCGACGAGTGGCGTGATCGAGCACGGCGCCTCGTCCATCAGCTCCCAAGGATCGCCGCGCTCGGCGAGGCGATCCGGCACGGTGTCGATCGTCATCGCCTCGGGGTCGATCGTGCGGAGCTCGTCCCATCCGAACGGCGTGGACACCTGTGCGCCGACGCGGGGTCGGACACCCCAGGCGCCGAACATGTTCTTGTGGGGGGCGTTCTGGTTGAAGTCGACGAAGACTCTCGTGCCGCGTTCCTCCTTCCACCACTTGTCGGTGATCAGGTCCGGATGGCGCTTCGCCAGCTCCCGGCCGAGTGCGACCACGGCGCCGCGCACGGCGAACGAGTCCCATCCGGGCTCGACGCGCACGTAGACGTGGATGCCCTTGCTGCCGGTGGTCTTCGGGAATCCGACCATCCCGATTCGGCCAGCAGATCGCGCACGTGTGCCGCGGACTCCCGGACCATGTCGAACGTGACCCCGGGTGAGGGATCGAGATCGATGCGCATCTCGTCCGCATCCTCGGGATTCG
Organism: Ilumatobacteraceae bacterium; assembly: GCA_963698565.1. GTDB lineage: Bacteria > Actinomycetota > Acidimicrobiia > Acidimicrobiales > Ilumatobacteraceae > Sva-07. The sequence continues at coordinate 54,012 of CAVORH010000037.1, read as the reverse complement.
AGGCCCGGAACGGCCACACGTGCAGACCGAGCACACCCATGTTGACCGCCCACAGCACGTGGGCGAGATCGGCGATCACGAGCGCACGCGACGGCGTGCCGTTGATCGTCTCGACCGTGGTGGTCTCGAGCCAGTCGGGAGCGGTGTCGGGGATCCGCTTCTGGAAGAACGACTTCGCGCGCACGCCGTTCGGGTACCGCTCCAACAGCACCGGACGATCGCGGACGGTCGGCATCAGCGCGTCGCCCACCGCGAGGTAGTAGCGGGCGAGATCGAGCTTCGTGCGGGGTTCCTTGGCGGAGCCGACCGACGGGAACATCACCTTGTCGGGGTTCGTGATGGTGACGATCCGCACGCCGGCATCGACCTCGACCGGCGCCCCGAACTCCTCGGCCTTCCCCATCGAGCGAACGTTACGCCAGGGGTCAGACCCCCGGCGTCACGCTATTGGGAGGTGTGGAGGTCGTCGTTGAGTGTGCCCCAGCGTCCGGTGCGGGCGCGGGCGACGACCTTTCCGGACTGGCCGTCGCGGATGAACATCATGTTGCTCTGCCCCGACAGCGTCCTGGCCTTCACCACGCCGTCGGGGGTGAGGACCGGGGTGCTCGCCGTGACGTAGAGGCCCGCTTCGACGACGCAGTCGTCACCGAGGCTGATGCCGATGCCGGCGTTCGCCCCGAGGAGGCACCGCTCACCGATCGTGATCTGCTCGGTGCCGCCGCCGGACAGCGTGCCCTGGATCGAGGCACCGCCGCCGATGTCGCTGCCGTTGCCGACCACGACGCCGGCGGAGATCCGTCCCTCGACCATCGACACCCCGAGCGTGCCCGCATTGAAGTTGCAGAACCCCTCGTGCATCACGGTGGTGCCCTCGGCGAGGTGTGCGCCGAGGCGTACGCGGTCGGCGTCCGCGATGCGGACGCCGGACGGGATCACGTAGTCGGTCATACGCGGGAACTTGTCGAGGCCGTGCACCGAGATCACGCGGCCTTCCGTACGCAATCGCATGCGCACGTCGTCGATCTGCGACACGGCGACCGGACCGATGCTGGTCCACGCCACGTTGTTCAGCACGCCGAACGTGCCGTCGACGTTGATCGTGCGCGGGGCGGCGAGGCGGCGCGACAGGAGATGCAGTCGGAGGTAGGCATCCGATGCGGACGCCGGCGCGTCGTCGACGTCGATCGTGAGGCGGACGGGCCGGATCGTGACTCGTCGGATCTCGTCGGTGGTCTCTCGCAGCCCGAGCTTCGACCCGATCTCGTCGGTCGGGCAGTCGTCGTCGCCGAACTCGCCCCAACCGAGCCATCGGAACCACGTGTCGAGCACTGTGCCGTCGTCGGCGATCGTTGCGAGGCCCGCGCCCCATGCCGTTCGTGTCATTGCGCTTCCTTTGGTTCGTGGAGGTGACGTCTGGTGTCCGACACCAGACGTCACATCACTTCGTGGCGGAGGGTCGGGAACAGGATCACTTCCTTGATCGAGTCGACCCCGGCCAACAGCATGGCAACACGGTCCATGCCGATGCCGAGTCCGCCGGTGGGCGGCATGCCGTACTCGAGCGCACGGATGTAGTCCTCGTCGACGGAGCCTGCTTCGTGATCGCCGGCGTCCTTGGCGGCCTGTTCCTCTTCGAAGCGGAGCCGCTGTTCGACCGGGTCGTTGAGCTCCGAGTAGCCGTTGCCGAGCTCGCGGGAGTCGACGAAGATCTCGAAGCGCTCGGTCAGCCACGGGTCGCTGCGATCGACGCGTGCGAGGGGGGAGATCTCGGTCGGATGCCCGGTCACGAAGGTCGGGCGCACGATGTCGGCTTCACACAGCGCCTCGAACAGCTCCTCGACGAGTTTGCCGCCGCCCCAGCGCTGCTCCCAGCGAACGCCGTGGTCGTCGGCCAGCCGGCGCAGCTCGTCGATCGGCTGGCTGGGGTGCACCTCTCGCCCGGCGCGTTCGGACACCGCATCGACCATGCGGATCCGCGGCCACGGTTCGGCGAGGTCGATCTCCTGATCGCGGATCGTGATCGTCGTGGTGCCGATCGCGTCACGCGCCGCCTGGGTGACCAGCACCTCGCTGATGTCCATGACATCGTTCCAGTCACCGAACGCCTGGTAGAGCTCCATCATCGTGAACTCGGGGTTGTGGCGCGTCGAGATGCCCTCGTTGCGGAAGATGCGCCCGATCTCGAAGACGCGCTCCATCCCGCCGACGATCAGGCGCTTGAGGTGCAGCTCCAACGCGATGCGCAGGTACATCTGCATGTCGAGTGTGTGGTGGTGGGTCGTGAACGGACGAGCATGTGCGCCGCCCGCTTCGACGTGGAGGACCGGTGTCTCGACCTCGATGAAGCCGCGCTCGTGCAACGTGCGCCGGAAGCTGGCGATGATCGCGTGGCGGATCTCGAAGGCTCGACGGGCCTCGTCGTTGACGATGAGATCCGCGTAGCGCTGCCGGAAACGGGTGTCGGTGTCGTGGAGGCCGTGGAACTTGTCCGGCATCGGTCGAACCGCCTTGGCCAGCAACTCGACCCGCTCGGGCTTGACCGACAGCTCGCCCTTGCGGGTCGTCATCACGGTGCCGTGCACCCCGACCCAGTCGCCGAGGTCGAGCTGCTTGATCCGGGCGAATCCCTCGTCGCCGACCACCGCCTTGGAGATGAACAGCTGCACGTCGCCGGATCGATCGCGGATGGTCGCGAACACGAGTTTGCCCGAGTCACGCTTGAGCATGATGCGGCCTGCCACGTCGACGGCATCGTCGGTCTCGATGCCGGCGTCGAGATGGCCCCACCCCTGACGGATCTCGCCGATCGTGTGTGTCCGGTCGAAGCGGTACGGGTAGGGGGTGCCGCCCTCGGATCGGATCGTGTCGATCTGTGCGAGTCGACGCGCCTTCTCGGCCGCCAGCCCGCTTCCGGACGGCTCGCCGTCGGCGGTGGCAGCATCCGGATGGTCGATCGGATCCTCTGCGGTCGGGTTGTCGTGGCTCACGGTGCCCCGACGGTATCGAACCAGCTCACGATGCGCGCGTTCGATTGACGGCGATCCTCACGGTGCCGGCGGCAGCGGGGTTGCTGTTGCCGCGGTACCGACAGCCCGTACAGTTGCCGTTCGTGCGTGTTCGAATCGTCACCGGCCTGGCCGCCCTCCTCGTCGTTGCGATCGGCGCCGCGACCGCCGCCATCGCGCTCGACAACGGGATCGATCGACCCGCAGTCGGAACCCGTCAGGCGCAGCCGACGTCACCCCTCGCCGCCGAGGTCGTCACGATCTACAACTCCGGTCCGCTTCGCCAGGACGTGGCCGACCGTGCGGTGTCGGCCGCCCGGGCGTCGGGCGCCAGCGTTGCGTTCGGGCGCGCGGCGAGCGTCGGTATGGTCGCACTCAGGCGTGGCGCTGTGCCGGTGCAGATCCCACAGCAGGGCTTCGCCTACCCGATGGGCACCACCGTGCTCCCGTCGGACGTGATCGCTCGGACGATGGGCCGCGACGTCTCCGGCCTCCTCGGCCCGAACACCGCAGTGATGGGCTCGCTGACCGCCGGGCTCCGCGGGGCACAGGCCGGCGACACGATGGATCTCGTCTCCGGATCCGGCGCGATCGTGCCGATCACCGTCGCCGCCGTCGTCGACGACGACGTGCTCGGCGGCACCGAGCTCCTGATCGTTCCGGCCGCTGCCGATCGACTCGGCATCACCAACCTGAGCCGCGCCGTCCTGTGGGGGTTCACGTCGCAGGCCTCGATCGATGCCGCGATGTCCGCCAACGGCCTGGTCTCGACGTCGATCCGGATCCGCAGGAGCTGGGACCCAGCCGACCCCGACAACACGCTCGGCATGGCGCAGACCAAGGCGGCGCTCGGGGAATTCGCCTACCGCGTCAACTCCAACGGCTCCGTCAGCCTCGATGACGCCTGGCGGAGCCGATACATCACGACCGGCAGCATCGGCGGGCTCAGCCTGCAGACCGGGTGTCACTCGACGGTGCGGGTCGCGCTGAAGGCGGCGATGGACGAGGTCGCCGCCCGGGGCCTCACGGGCACGATCAACTTCTTCGACGCGAACAGGGCGGGCGGATGTTTTCTGGCCAGGTTCAACCGGCTGACGCCCGACAGTTCTCTCGGGTTCCTCTCCCGGCACTCGTGGGGCATGGCGGTCGACACCAACACCGTCGGTTCCTGCCAGGGCTGTGCACCGCCCGACTTCGCGACCAGGCCTGGCGGCTGCCAGACCGTCCAGATCTTCCGCAAGCACGGGTTCGCCTGGGGTGGCAACTACCTCACCCCCGACGGAATGCACTTCGAATGGGTCGGCGAACCGCGCGACCAGCTCTCGTATCCGTCGAGGTTCTGTCCCAACGTCGTCACCAGCGCACCGTTGACGACCGAACCGACCGAACGGGCGACGTTGTTCGCCGACGACGGCCTGTACGTCGGTGACCACTGACGTCGCTGCGGCATAGCCTGGTGCCCGTGAGCACCAGATTCGTGATCATCGGAGGCGGTCCGGCGGGCAATGTCGCGGCGACCACGGCAGCTCGTCTCGGTGCGCAGGTGACGATGATCGAGCGAGACATCGTGGGCGGTGCCGCCCATCTGTGGGACTGCATCCCGTCGAAGTCGATGATCGCCACCGGCCGGGCGATCAGTCGGACGCGGGCGATCGGGGGGATGGGGCTGGCCACGGTCGACACCGCGGTCGACGTCGTCGGACTGACCGAGCGCATCGAGTCGATCGAGCACACGATGCGTGACAACACCACGCAGTTGCTCACCAGCCAGGGCGTCCGGATGATCCGCGGCACCGGCCGTTTCACCGGGCCGAACACGCTCGTCGTCGAAGGGCCCGACGGTGTCGAGACGGTCGAGTTCGACGCGGCGCTCGTCTCGACCGGTTCGAGGCCGCGGATTCCGGACTGGTGCGAACCCGACGGCGACCGGATCCTGACCACACGGGACTGCTACCCGCCGAAGATCTTCCCGGAGAGCGTCACCGTGATCGGCTCGGGCGTCACCGGCGTCGAGTTCGTGCACATGTTCTCCTCGTTCGGCTCCAAGGTGACCCTGGTGGTCAGCCGCCAACAGGTGCTGCCCGGCAAGGACCCCGAGGTCGCAGCGGTGCTCGAGGAGGAGTTCATGCGCCGCGGCGTCAAGCTCGTGATGGGCGCACGGGCGGAGTCGATCGAACGGTCCGACGACGAGGTGATCGTGCGCACCGACGACGGCCGCTCGGTGAGGTCGAGCCACGCCGTGCTCGCCATCGGCTCGATACCGAACACCGAAGACATCGGACTCGACGCTGCCGGCGTCGCCGTCGACGAGTGGGGCTACGTCGGCATCAACCAGCACTGCGTCACCAACGTGCCCCACATCTACGCAGCCGGCGACATCAGCGGCAAGCTGCCGCTGTCGTCAGTGGCGTCGATGCAGGGCCGCAAGGTCGCCGAACACGTGATGGGCGGCCACACGCGCAGTCATCGCCACCTCGACTACGACAAGGCCGCTTCGGCGATCTTCACCGAACCGGAGATCGCCGATGTCGGCCTCGCCGAGGCGGAGGCGTTCAGCTCGGGTCGCAAGATCCGGGTGACCAAGGTGCCGTTCTCCTCGACGGCGAAGGCCATGATCAACAACGACACCACGGGGTTCGTGAAGATCATCTCCGATCCCGCGACCGGTGAAGTGCTCGGCGGCTCGATCGTCGGACGTCAGGCTGCCGAGCTGATCTCGGTGATCGCCGTCGCCGTGACCGCCGGGCTGACGGTGACCGACCTGGCCGAGAGCATTCTCGTCCACCCCGCCCTCAGCGAAGCGCTCTCCGAAGCGGCCGAATGAGACGCGGGGTCTGACCCCACGTCTCATTCACTCGATGACAGCGAGGACGTCGCCGCCGCCGACCGTGTCTCCGGCGGCGACCTTGATCTCCTTGACCGTGCCGGCCTTCTCGGCGTTGATCTGGTTCTCCATCTTCATCGCTTCGAGCACCACGATGCCGGCGCCGACCTCGACGGCCTGACCGACCTCGACGAGCACCTTCACGATCGTGCCCTGCATCGGCGCCTCGACCGACCCCGAGGCGACACCGCCCCCGCCGCCGCTTCCGGAGCTGTGCTTCTTCTTCTTGGCCGGGGCGGCACCGGCCGACACGACCGCGGGCGTCTCGGGAACCCACATGTTGACGTCGAAACGCTTGCCGTTGACCTCGACGGTCGTCGAGCGCTTGACGAGCGGCTCGGCGTCGCCGTCGGTCTCGGGCTGGGCCGATTCGGACTTGCCGCCGATGCCGGTGAGATCGAGGGTCTCCTCGACCCACTTGGTCGAGTGTTCGACGGCGACGAAGTCCGGATGGCGCAGGATCGCCAGGTCGGCGGGGATCGTCGTGGCGACGCCCTCGACCACCAACTCGTCGAGCGCCCGGATCGTTCGCGCGATGGCGACGTCGCGGTCACGCCCCCACACCACCAGCTTGCCGACCAGGTTGTCGTAGTACTGGCTGATCTCGTCGCCGGAGTGGTAGCCCGAGTCGAAACGCACGCCGAACCCGTCGGGGGCGACGAGGCGCGTGATCGGACCCGGCGACGGCAGGAACTTGCCCTCGGCGACGTCCTCGGCGTTGATGCGGATCTCGATCGAGTGGCCGCGTCGGGATGCGTCGACCTCGGCCTGCGTCATCGGGAGTTCCTCGCCGGCCGCAACTCGGATCTGCCACTCGACGAGGTCGATGTCGGTGATCATCTCGCTGACCGGGTGCTCGACCTGCAAGCGAGTGTTCATCTCGAGGAAGAAGAACTCGCCGTCCTGGAAGATGAACTCGACCGTGCCGGCTCCGTAGTAGCCGACGGCCTTGGCCGCCTTGACGGCGGCCTCGCCCATCGCCTCCTCGACTCCCTCGGGCAGCCCGGGTGCCGGGGCCTCCTCCACGAGCTTCTGGTGACGGCGCTGCGCTGAACAGTCACGCGACGAGATCCACACACAGTTGCCGTGTTTGTCGCCGACCAGCTGGATCTCGACGTGGCGGGGCCAGGTCAGGTACCGCTCGACGTAGACCTCGTCACGCCCGAAGAAACTCTTGGCTTCGCGCTGCGCACTCGCCATCGCATCGTCGACCTCGGCCTCCGACTGCACGACCTTCATGCCGCGGCCGCCGCCACCGAATGCCGCCTTGATGCACACCGGCCAGCCGAACTCGTTGCCGAAGGCCTTGATCTCCTCGGGACCCTTGGCGAACTCGGTGGTGCCCGGCACGATCGGAGCCCCGCCGCGGATCGCGGCGAGACGGCTCGACACCTTGTCGGACATCTCGTCCATCGCGCTCGCAGGCGGGCCGATGAACTCGACGCCCATCTCGGTGATCGCCCGCGCGAAGTCGGCGTTCTCGGAGAAGAAGCCGTACCCGGGATGGACGGAGTCGGCGCCGCTGCGGCGGATCACGTCGAGCATCACGTCGGTGTTGATGTAGCTCTCGGCTGCGGTCTGACCGCCGAGCGCGTAGGCCTCGTCGGCGAGGCGGACGTGGAGCGAATCACGGTCCAACTCGGAGTAGACGGCCACCGTCGGAATGCCCATCTCCCGGGCAGCGCGGATGACACGGACAGCGATTTCGCCGCGGTTGGCGATCAGGATCTTCTGGAGCACGAGTGCCAATGTAGGGGCCGTGGACTCGCGCGGGGACATCTGGGGCGACGATCCACCCGGCGGCGGGTGGCCCGCCCGGTGGGATGTGCGCCACGTCCCGGAGACCGGCAGCACGAACGCCGACCTCCTGGCGCTGGTCGAGGCGGGTGCTGCAGGCGATCGAACCGTGCTGTTCACCGACCATCAGACCGCAGGGCGCGGCCGTCTGGACCGCCGGTGGGAAGCCCCTCGGGGTGCGAACCTGCTCGTGTCGATCGCCGTGGCACCCGTGCCGTCACCGCCGTCGCAGATCACCCAGCGGATCGGTCTCGCCGCGCTGACGGCGGTCCGGACGCTCGTGCCCGACCTCGAGGTCTCGCTGAAGTGGCCCAACGACGTGCTCGTCGGGGAGCGCAAACTGGCCGGGATCCTCGCACAGCGATCGTCGGTGGTCGACGCCGTCGTCGTCGGCCTCGGTCTCAACGTGGGATGGGCACCCGACGGCGCCGCGTCGCTCGAGGTGGACGCTTCCCCCGCAGAGGTCCTGCGCCTCGTGTTGTCGGCGTTCGACGAGCTGCCGAACGACGTCGCTGCGGCGTACCGATCCGCACTGTCGACGCTCGGTCGCGGTGTACGCGTCGAGCTACCGGGTGGTGGTGTCGCCTTCGGCACGGCCATCGACCTCGACGTCGAGGGCCGCCTCGTGGTCGAGGCATCCGACGGGACGCTCACGGCCTACGACGTCGGCGATGTCGTCCACCTGCGACCCGACGACCGTGACGACCGCGACGACCGGGTGTGAATCCGGTGTGAGTCCGTGCCGGCGGAGGGGCTGCCACCGGCGCTCTCCGTGGCGCCAGTAGCGTTCCCTCCGTGTCCTCATCGTCCCGGCGTCACCTGAGTTCCGCGCCCCTCGCGCTGCTGCTCGCGTTGGTCGTCGCCGGATCGGGTGCGTTCGGTGTCATCTCGGCTGCCAACGATCGCACCTCCGACGTCGAACGGATCGAGGGTCTGGAGCTGGCGCTCACCCCGCAGGACGGGCCCGCGCAGAACTATCTGTTGATCGGCTCCGACACCCGTGAGAACGCGGACCCGAACGACCCCGACTTCGGCGGGATCGGCGACACCAGCGAGGTCCAGGGTCGACGATCGGACACGATCATGATCCTTCGCCAGGAGGAGGACGGAAACGGGGCGTCGATCGTCAGCCTGCCCCGCGATCTCTGGGTGAACATCGCCGGGCGTGACAGCGCGAGCCGGATCAACTCGGCATACGGCGACGGCACCGACGTACTCGCCGCCACGATCACGCAGGAGCTCGGCATCCCGATCCACCACGTCGTCGACATCGACTTCAACGGCTTCAAGGACCTCGTCGACGCGGTCGGGGGCACGACGATCTGTTTCGAGTACGCCACGCGCGACAAGAACACCGGCCTCGACCAGCAGCCCGGATGCAATCAACTCGACGGCGTGCAGGCGCTGCAGTACGCCCGCAGTCGCTACTACGAGGAGTTCCGCGACGGCGCCTGGAAGACGGACCCGACCTCCGACCTCGGCCGGATCCAACGCCAGCAGGACTTCCTGCAGCTCACGGCGAATGCGACGATCGACAAGTTGCAGTCCGACCCCTTCATGGCCTCCGAGTTGATCTCCGCCGCCAGTGGGGCCGTGCGGATGGACCCGGGCCTCGATCCGGTCGGTGCGGCCGGCACGCTTCGCAAGGCCTTCTCGACCGGCCTCAACAAGTACCAGCTCCCGGTCGTCGGCGTGACGAAGGACGGCAACGCGGTCCTGGTGCTCGGCGACGGCGCCGAGCCGATCCTCGACTACTTCCGCGGGGTCGGGCCGCCCCCACCGGTCGGCCCGTAGAGCTACGGCACCTCCGCGTCGCTCTACACTGCGGCGCGTCATGAAGGCGCTCATTCTCGCCGGCGGTGCCGGTACTCGGCTGCGGCCGATCACCCACACCCGGGCGAAGCAGCTGGTCCCCGTGGCGAACACGCCGATCCTGCACTACGGGATCCGCTCGATGGTGGCGGCCGGAATCATCGAACTCGGCGTCATCGTCGGCGACACTCGCGACGAGGTGATGGCCGATCTCGGCGACGGTTCGCAGTTCGGTGCCGAGATCACGTTCATCCCCCAGGACGAGCCGCTCGGTCTCGCGCACTGTGTCCTGATCGCCCGGGAGTTCCTCGGCGACGACGACTTCGTGATGTACCTCGGCGACAACCTGCTCGAACAGGACCTCGAAGCGTTCGTGGCGGCGTTCGCCGCAGCTCGCGAGAGCGATCAACCGCCGTCGGCGCAGATCCTGCTCAAGGAGGTCGCCGACCCCCATCGTTTCGGGATCGCGTCGCTCGACGCCGACGGCGATGTCGTCCACCTCGTCGAGAAGCCCGTCGAACCCCCGTCGAACCTGGCTCTCGTCGGCGTCTACCTGTTCGACCGGGAGATCCACGAGGCGGTTGCATCGATCGAACCGTCCGAGCGTGGCGAGTTGGAGATCACCGATGCCATCCAGTGGCTCATCGACCACGGCCGTCGTGTCCGAACGGAGATCCTCACGGGATGGTGGATCGACACGGGCAAGCTCACCCCGTTGCTCGAGGCGAACCGTCTCATTCTCGAGACGATCACCACGAGGATCGACGGCTCGGTCGATGACGCCTCGTTCATCGATGGGCGTGTCGTGGTCGAGGCCGGTGCCGAGATCGTGAACTCGACCATCCGTGGGCCGGTGGCGATCGGTCCGGGTGCCACGATCGTCGACAGCTTCATCGGACCGTTCAGCGCGATCGGAGCCGGCTGCGAGGTCCGCCAATCCGAGATCGAGCATTCCGTGGTGATGGAACGCAGCCGGGTGATCGACATCCCACGGCTCGAGGACAGCCTGATCGGCAGCGATGCCGTCGTGTCGCGGACCAAGCGCAAACCTCGTGCGATCCGCCTGATGGTCGGTGACCACTGCCAGATCGACATCGAGTAGGAGACCCGATGGCCGAGATCAGCGAGAACACCCAGATCGTCGAGGGCCGAGGACGGGCCCTGGGAGCGCCGCGATGAAACTGCTCGTCACCGGCGCCGCCGGACAGCTCGGTGTCGATGTCGTCCACCACGCCCGTTCGCTCGGCGACGAGGTCGTCGCCGTCGATCGATCTGCGCTCGACGTCACCGACGCGGTGGCGGTCGGCCAACTCCTCGATGCGGTTCGTCCCGATGCGGTGATCAACGCCGCCGCGTACACCGCGGTGGACGCGTGCGAGACCAACCATGCGCAGGCGTTCGCCGTCAATGCCGATGCCGTCGGCCATCTGTCGGCGGCCTGCGAACTCGTCGGGGCCCACCTCGTCCACGTCAGCACCGACTACGTGTTCGACGGCACGCTCGACCGTCCCTATCGAGAGGACGACCCGACGAACCCGCAGTCGGTGTACGGCCGCTCCAAGCTCGCAGGGGAGCAGGCCGCGGGCCCGCGAGCGGCAGTGGCCCGTACCTCGTGGGTCTGCGGTGCACACGGCAACAACATGGTCAAGCTGGTCCTGCGCCTCGCGTCGAACCCCGATCAGGCCTTGGCGTTCGTCGACGACCAGCGTGGTCATCCCACGTTCACGGCCGATCTTGCGCCGGCACTGCGTCTCCTCGCCGCCGACCGTCGCAGCGGCATCCACCACGTGACGAACCAGGGAGCCGTGAGCTGGTTCGAGTTCGTGCGCGAGATCCTGGCCGCAGCGGGCCACGATCCCGAGCGGGTCCGGCCGATCGCCACCGCCGACCTCGATCCGCCCCGTCCGGCGCCCCGCCCGGCCAACAGCGTGCTCGACAACGCAGTGTGGCGCGCGGCCGGCCTCCCGATGCTGCGCGACTTCCGTGCCCCCCTCGCCGAACTGGTTGCCGAGCTCACGTGAACCCAGCCCACCGAAAAATGCCGGAATCGGGACGCTGAGCGACCGATTCCCGGCATATTTCGGGTTGTGGGGTTCACGCGAGCGGAACTGGAGTCGTACGTCGACGCAACGGTGCCGGATCTGGTGGGGCCGGGGCTGCGATTGTTGTTCGTCGGGATCAATCCGGGCCTGTGGACCGCAGCGACGCAGACCCACTTCGCCCACCCGGGCAACCGCTTCTACCCGGCGCTGTTCGCCGCCGGGATCCTCGACCGCCCGATCGACCGTGGCGCCGGTATGACCGATGACGACCGTCGCCACCTGATCGAACGGGGGATCGGCATCACCAACGTGGTCAACCGGGCGACGGTGAAGGCGTCCGAGCTCACCGCCGCCGAACTGCGCGAGGGCGGTGCCGCACTTCGGTCGTTCGTCATCGAACACCGGCCCGCCGTCGTGGCGATCGCCGGTATCACCGCCTACCGGACCGCGTTCGGGGTGCCCAAGGCGGCGATGGGGGAGCAGCCGGGCGGGTTCGAGGGCTCACGGCTCTTCGTGGTGCCGAATCCGAGTGGCCTGAACGCCCACGAGACGGTCGACACGCTCGCCGCCGCCTACCGCGAACCCGCCATCGCGGCGGGCATCGTCTCGGCGCGATGAGTTCCGGCGCGCACAGGTCGCGCCCGGACTCATCGCACGGGGGTCAGTGGGGGTCGCGCTCGGCGTCGGTGCGGTTGGCGAGATACCAGTCGATCGTTGCGCGCAGGCCGGTCTCGAAGTCCATCGACGGGATCCAGCCGAGCAGTTCGCGCGCCCGGCTGCCGTCGACCGCACGGCGCGGTTGACCGTCGGGCTTCGATGCGTCCCATCGCAACTCGCCCTCGAAGCCGACGAGCCCGGCGATCGTCTCGACCGTCTCGCGGATCGTCACCTCGCGATCGGCGCCGAGGTTGATCGGATCCGCCCCGACCTCGACCTCGGCCGCACGCACGATCGCATCGGCAGCGTCGTCGACGTAGAGGTACTCGCGGCTCGCAGCGCCGGTACCCCACACCTCGACATGATCGGCACCGGACTCCTTCGCCTCGACGCACTTCTTGATCAGCGCGGGGATGACGTGCGACACCGACGGGTGGAACTTGTCGCCTGGTCCGTAGAGGTTCGTGGGGATCAGATACGCGAAGCGCTGGCCGTACTGCTGCTCGTTGACCTGTGCATGGATCAGGTGGGCCTTCTTGGCAATGCCGTACGGGGCGTTCGTCTCCTCCGGGTAGCCGTTCCAGAGGTCGTCCTCGGCGAACGGAACCGGCGTGAACTTGGGGTACGAACACACCGTTCCCACGAGCACCGTCTTGTCGATGTCGGCCGCCCGAGCGGCTTCGATCACGTGAGTTCCCATCAACAGGTTGGCGAGATAGAGCCGCGCCGGGTGGTCGAGGTTGTAGCCGATCCCGCCGACGTCGGCCGCGAGATGGATCACCAGTGACGGCTGCAACGCGTCGAGCATCGCCTCGGCCGATCCGGGAACCGTCAGGTCGTACTCGCTGCTGCGCGGGGCCGACACCGTTGCGCCGGCGTCGCGCAGTCGAGCGACGACGCGGCGGCCGAGAAAGCCTGCTCCGCCGGTGACGGTGACGCGGCGGCCACCCCAGGAGTCGGTGGGATCGTGGCTGGTGATTGGCGACGACATCGTGGATCAGGCTACGGGCCCGATGCCTGATGGGAATGCGTCGTCGGTCATCGCGCCCGGCGACGACGTCGACGCGGCATCATGGGACGGTGCCCGACCCGCCCACCGCCGAACCCGCTGCGGGCGCCGAGGTTCGACAGCCGCTGCAGGTCGCCTACACCGTCGAGCAGTGTTGGCATCCGTCGCCCGGGGGCACGGCGGTCGCCGCACTGCGGGTCGCTCGTGAACTCGCCCGGCGCCCCGACGACGTCGAGATCCACCAGGTCGCCGGCCGTCACCCGACCGTTCCGATCCCCGAGTTCCGTCCCGTCGGCACCGTGGCGATGCTGCCGCTCGCTCGACCGCTGCTGTACGAGAGCTGGATCCGCCTGAACTGGCCCAAGGTCGAATCGGTCATCGGCGACATCGATGTCGCCCACGCCACCGGGCTCATTCCGTGCGCGACCGCCGCGCCGCTCGTGGTGACGGTCCACGACCTCGCGTTCATCCACGAACCCTCGCAGTTCACCCGCCAGGGAGCCCGTGTCATGCGGCGAGCGCTCGATGCGATCGCTCGCCGAGCCGATCGCGTGCTCTGTTCCAGCCTCGCCACGATGCGCGAGTGCGATGCCGCCGGCCTCGACCCCGCCACGCTGCGACACGTGCCGCTCGGCGTCGATCTCGTCGACGTCACCGACGCCGATGTCGAACGGATCCGGGTGCGGTACCGGCTGCCGAGTGAGTTCGTCCTCTTCGTCGGCACGATCGAACCTCGCAAGAACCTGCGACGCCTCGTGGCCGCCATGCAACGTCCCGGCGTCGATCTGCCGCTCGTCATCGCCGGAGCAACCGGCTGGGGCGACACCGGCCTGTCGGACATCGGCGACGCGCTCTTCCTCGGCTTCGTGCCCGCCGCCGATCTCGCTGCGCTGTACGCCGCGGCCACCGTCTTCGCGTACCCGAGCGAACGAGAGGGTTTCGGGTTGCCCGTCGCGGAGGCGATGGCACAGGGCACCGCGGTGGTGACGAGCGCGGGAACCTCGACCGAGGAGGTCGGCGGCGGCGCTGCCGTGCTCGTCGATCCGTTCGACGTCGAGAGCATCGCGGCCGGCATCGTCGAGGCACTCGACCGGCGCACTGAACTCGCGCCGTCGGGCCGCCGCCGGGCGGCCGAACTCACGTGGAAGGTCGCCGCCGACCGGACACTCGCCGTCTACCGTGAACTCGTCCCATGACCGAACCGACCCCTTCCACCGATGCCGCGTCGACGAAGTCGGCGACCGCTGGCGACCCACGGATGTCGGTCGTCGACGTGGCGGTCAACCTGCTCTGGTGCGTTCCGGGCGACGTCGGCGGCTCGGAGCAGTACCTCGTCCGACAACTGCTCGGTCTCGCCATGCAACCGGCCCAGTTCGTGCCGACGCTCTACTGTCTGCCTGCCTTCGTCGATGCCCACCCGGAGCTGCACGACCTGTACCCGATGGTGGCTGCCGGCATCTCCGGCGATCGACGACCGAGGCGGATCGTGGCGGAGCACACCTGGCTCCGCCGACGGACCGGGGGTGCCGACATCGTCCACCATGGCGGCGGCACCGCCCCGATCGGCGGTCACCGGCCGATCGTCCTGACCATCCACGACCTGCAGCACCTCACGCATCCGGGCTACCTGAGCGCCACGAAGCTCCGCTACCTGTCGTGGTCGATTCCCCGAAGCATCGGTCGGGCCGCCGTCGTCGCCGTCCCGACCGAGTACGTGCGCCGCACGGTCATCGACGCGTACGGCACCGACCCCGCCCGGGTGCTGGTGGTGCCGCACGGGGTCGAACCGGCCCTCGGTGTCGACGCACCGTCGGAGTTCGAACTCCGACGCGACTACGGCCTGGGAAGCGGACCGGTCCTCGTGTTCCCGGCCATCACCCATCCGCACAAGGGCCACCGATTCCTGCTCGAGGTGATGGCACGTCACTGGGACGATCCCGAGCTGCGCCTCGTGCTCCTCGGTGGGGCGGGCTCCGCCGACGCCGACGTGGCGGCGGCGATCGATCGTCTCGACCTGGCCCGACGGGTGGTCCGACCGGGTCGGGTTCCCGATGCCCATCGCGACGGTCTGATCGCCTTGGCCGACGCACTCGTGTTCCCGAGCGAGTACGAGGGGTTCGGCGCCCCGGTGGTCGAGGCAATGGCGCTGGGAACGCCCGTGATCTGTTCCGACCAACCGGCGCTCGCCGAAGTGGTCGATGATGCCGGGCTCGTGCTGCCGCTCGACCACGATGCGTGGGCCGACGCGTTGGAGGTGGTCGCCGCTCGCTCGGTCGAAATGCGTGTGGCAGGTCGGCGTCGCGCCGAGATGTTCACGGCTCAACGATCGGGTGCGGGCCTCGCCCACGCCTATCGAGCGGCGCTCGAGTTCGAACGATGACCCGACACCGCAGCCCGGACGGGCGACGCCCGTTGGTCGTGCTGTGCCCCCACTTCGAGCCGGACACCGCTCCCACCGGCACCGTGATGACGCGCATCGTCGCCGAACTCGTCGAGCGGGGTCACACGGTCCACGTCGTGACGTCGCTGCCGTGGTACCGCAGCCACCGGATCGAGGACGGATGGGAGGGAGCGCTGGTCCGCCGGGAGGTGACCCCGTGGGGTTCGGTCACCCGGGTGCATCCGTTCCCCGGCGACGACAAGACCAAGCTCGTCCGTCGGGCGGTGGGGTTCATCGCCTACTCGTTGCTGGCGGGCGTCCAGGGTCTCCGGGTCGGCGGCTGGCGCCGGCCCGTCGGCGCCGTGATCGCCATGTCGCCACCGCTCACGCTCGGATTGACCGGGTGGATCGTCAGTCGGCTGCGTCGGGCTCCGATGGTGTTCAACATCCAGGACGTGTTCCCCGATGCTGCGATCGAGACCGGTGCGATCAGCAACCGCTGGATCATCGCCGCCGCGTCCTGGCTCGAACGGATCAGCTATCGCGCTGCGGACGCCGTGACCGTGCTGTCCGACGACCTCCGCGACAACGTCGCGGCCAAGATGTCTCCGGGCAGGCGGGACCGCGTCCACGTGATCCCGAACTTCGTCGACACCGACGCGATCGTGCCGATGGATCGGCTGACCGACTACCGGCGCGAACTCGGCCTCGGTGAGGGGCCCGTCGTGCTCTATGCAGGCAACGTCGGGTTCTCCCAGTCGCTCGATCTCATGGTCGCGGCGGCCGACGTGCTCCCGGACGTGACGTTCCTGATCAATGGCGACGGCGCGGCGAGGGACACGCTCGAGGCATCGGCCGTCGGGCGCGCCAACGTGCGGTTCGCCGGGTACATCGAGCCCTCGCGCCTGGCGGAACTGCTCGCGACGGGCGACATCCACGTGGTCCCATTGCGTGCGGGTCTCGGTCGTGTCAGCGTGCCGTCGAAGACGTACTCGATCATGGCGGCCGGTCGTCCGGTCGTGGCCGCGATCGACCCCGACACGGCCGTCCCGAAGATCCTCGCGGAGTCGGGCGGCGGCCTGGCCGTCGCTCCCGACGACGTGTCCGCGTTCGTCGGAGGTCTTCGGCGGCTGCTCGACGATCCGGACCTCAGGGACCGGATGGGCGAGCGTGGTCGCGCCTGGGTGGAGCGCGAGGCGTCGCCGCGCGCGGTCGGCGCTGCCTACGACGACCTGCTCGCGGATCTCTGACCGCGCCGGGGTCGAGCGTTCCCGGGCGCCGATCGTGCACAGCCCGACCCCCGAAGGTCGCCCCCCGCCGATAACCTCTGGTCCCCGTGGCACCCTCCTCGTCATCCACCAAGAAGGCCGCCAAGCTGGCCAAGTCCGGTCAGGGCAAGAAAGTCCGCTTCCAAGGGGGCACCTTGTTCCCGATGGTCGTGGCGATCGTGGTCGTCCTCGGCCTCGCGCTGGTCGTCTACGCCCGTCAGAGCCGCCCGACCGTCGACGCGTCCGCTCCGACCCAATCCGACCACTGGCACCACGCCTACGGCTTCTATCTCTGCGACACCTGGTTCCAGCTGAGCGGTGACGCAGAGGAGCGCGACGATGCCGGCTTCCTGAACACCGATTTCGCCCGGTCCGGCATCCACAGCCACGACGACGGGCTGATCCACTGGCATGCGTTCTCCAACGCCGCCGTCGGGAGCAATGCCAAGCTCGGCGTGTTCCTCGACACCTACGGCGTCGAGCTGACCAACGACAAGCTCACCTTCCCCGAGAACCAGCGCGCCGGCCTGCCGTACCAGCAGGAGACCGGCGTGTTCGAGGACGGCGAGACCACGTGCACCATCGACGGCTCCGAGGAGGACGCCGAACTCAAGGTGGTCGTGTGGGACAACTTCTCCGACACCGACGACGGCACCACCTACATCGCGGACTTCAACAACATCCGCCTCGACAAGGACCAGATGGTCGTCGCCATTGCCTTCGTGCCCGACGACACCGACGTCAGCATGCCGCCGTGGGCGCCCGAACTTCCCGAACTCGGAGCGATCGACAGCGGCCAGCTCACCCCGGCTGATCTGACCGAGTCCACGTTGCCCGGCGGTTCGGTGCCGGCCGACGTGCCGTCGACCACGGAGGGCTGATGCGCGCGGTCGTCCTCGTCGGCGGCTTCGGTACACGGCTGCGTCCGCTCACGCTGAGCACGCCGAAGCCGATGCTCCCGGTGGGGCACGAGCCGATGATCGCTCGACTGGTGGGGCGACTGGCACGAGGGGGCGTCACCGAGGTGGTGCTCGCACTCGGCTTCCAACCCGAACCGTTCATGGAGGCCTTCCCGGACGGTCGTTGCGGTGACGTCACGTTGACCTATGCCGTCGAGCCCGAGCCGCTCGACACCGCCGGCGCGATCCGGTTCGCCGCCGACGCCGCCGGCATCGACGACACCTTCGTCGTCGCCAACGGTGACGTGATGACCGACCTCGACGTCGCGTTGCTCGTGGCCGCTCACCGCCGCTTCGGCGCGGCGGCGACCCTCCACCTGATCGCGGTCGAGGATCCGTCGGCGTTCGGCGTCGTCGACCTCGCCGAGGACGGGCGGGTGCGGGCGTTCGTCGAGAAGCCGGCCCCCGGCACCGAGCCCAGCAACCTGATCAATGCCGGCACGTACGTGTTCGAACCCGACGTCCTCGACCTGATCGCGCCAGGTGAGCGTGTGTCGGTCGAGCGCGACACGTTTCCCCGCCTCGTCGCCGCCGGAAGCCTCTTCGGGATCGCAACCGACGACTATTGGATCGACGCCGGACGTCCCGAGCTGTATCGGGCCGCGAACCTCGATCTCCTCGACGGAGCTCGGGTGGCCGAGCACGCCGAGCCGATCTCCCGATCCGCCGAGGTGGCGGTCGATGCCACCATCGTCAACAGCATCATCGGCGACCATGCGATCGTCCATCGCGGCGCTGTCGTCACCGACTCGGTCCTGCTCCCGCACGCCCGGGTCGGCAACGGGGCAGTCGTCGAACGCTCACTCGTGATGGGCAGCATCGGCGTGGGCTCGCACGTGTCGGACTGCATGATCGGAGCCGGTGGCGCGGTTGCTGACGGCGAGCATGTCAGCGACACCGCGATCCCGCCGACACCGTGAACGTCGTCGTCATCGGTGGGGCCGGTTTCATCGGCTCCCACCTCGTCGACCGGCTGCTGTCCGAGAACCACGTCGTCGATGTGATCGACGACCTCTCGGTCGGCTCGCTCGCCAATCTGGCCGACGCCCGTGCCAGCGGCGGAGCACTCAAGATCCACCACCTCGATGCCAACTCGAGCGACACCGACACGTTGATCGGGATGCGACGCCCCGACGTGGTGTACCTGCTCGCGCCGATCCCGCCGTCCGTCGCTCCGGGGCACGATCACGCCCGAGCGTTCGGGCTCGCCTTGACCACGTTGGAGTCCGCCCGTCGACATGGCGTCGCCAAGGTGGTCGTGGCGCTTCCGGCCACTGTTCTCCATGGTCACCCGTCCTCGAGGGCGCTGCCGCTCAAGGAGGGCGACACGTCGCAGCTGGTGCCGCGGGGGGTTCGCGGCGTCGTCAGCCGAGCGATCATCGACCTGCTCGTGACGCACCGCGATCTCGATGCGATCGAGTTCACGGTGCTCGCGGTGTCGACCGTGTACGGCCCGCGCCAGCGTGTCGACGGCGGGGTCGTGGCAGCGTTCCTCGCGGCAGCCCGGACCCGAACCGCGCCGTCGATCGACGGTGACGGCCGGCAGACCCGCGACCTGCTGTACGTCGACGACGCCGTCGACGCGCTCGCGAAGGCGCTCGATCACGGTGGCGGACTCGTCGTGAACGTCGGAACCGGGGTGCAGACGCCGATCGGGGAGTTGTGGCAGCGGCTCGCGTTCCTCGTCGACGGCGCCGAGTCGCTCGAACCGGTTCATCGACCGCAGCGGCTCGATGAGCTGGCGCGTTTCGCGATCTCTCCCGTTCGGGCCCGGATCCACCTCGCCTGGTCGCCGTGGACCGAACTCGACGAGGGGCTTCGGCGGCTCGTGGTCGATGCGTGAGGTCGTTCAGGCGATGGCGTCGAGCGTCGCCGTGGCCAGATCTCGAGCCACACCCGGGGTGGACATCACCGACGGCGTGACGATGCATCGGAGTCCGGTCGCCTCGACATCGGTCGCCAGGTGTGCGTCGACCGGATCGATCACGAGCGCGGCGGCGATCGGGGCGTAGAGCTTCGCGACGCCGACCACCGATGGCTCATGGCCGAGTTCGGTGAGCATGCGGTCGGCGGGCCCCTTGAGTGCGGCACCGCCGACGATCGGCGAGACGGCGACGACCCGATCGCGACGCCGGGCGAGGAGCTCGTCGACGCCGGGAAGCGAGCGGATCGGACCGATCGACACGATCGGGTTCGACGGGGCGATGATCACGACGTCGGCCGTGTCGATCGCGCGGTGTGCGGCGGCCGACAGCATCGCTGTGCCGTCGAAGCGCACGGAGCGGACCGGCACGCCGTGGCGGAGGCGGACGAAGTAGTCCTGGAACGCGACATCGGAGAGCGTGCCATCGTCCGCCGCGACGGTCACGATCGTCGCGATGCGATCGTCGGACATCGGCACGATGTCGATCGGAACCTGCCAGGCCCGACGGATCTCGTCGGTCACCTCGGTCAGCGTCGCCCCCTCGGCGAGACGGGCCGTGCGATAGAAGTGGGTGGCGAGATCACGATCGCCGAGGTTGAACCAGCGCGGCGCTGCCGCCGACCCCTCGGGCCGGATCGCTTCGTACCGCTCCAGCGCAGCCATCGCCTGCCAGGTCTCGTCGACGAGCCCCCACCCTCGACCCGGATCGATCGCTCCGGCGAGCGTGTAGGTGACGGTGTCGAGATCGGGCGAGATGGCCAGGCCGTGGAGCACGCAGTCGTCGGCGGTGTTGACCACGGCGGTGACCGAGGCATCGATCGTGCCGTGGCGCCCCGCGTCGACGATCCCGGCGAGCAGCCGTGCCGCACCGACGCCGCCGGACAGCACGGCGACGCTCCGGCGTTCGCCGGCGGTCACTCGGACGCCTCCGCCAGGCCGACGTAGAGATCGTGGAGCTGCGATGCCGTGTTCGCCCACGAGAACCGGGCGACGTTGTTGTGTCCTCGGCGGACCAACTTGGCGTGCATCTCGTCGTTGGTGACGACCCAGTACAGGTTGGCGGCGAGCGCTTCGGCGTCGAGAGGTGGGCTGAGCAGGGCGGCAGCGCCGGCGATCTGCGGGATCGACCCGGCCGTGCTCGCCACGACCGGCGTGCCGAGCTGTTGCGCCTCGAGAATCGGGAATCCGAACCCCTCGTCGAGCGACGGGTACGCGAGGGCCCGCGCGTTGGCGACCAACCATTGCTTCGTGGCGCCGTCGACGGTGCCGGTGCGGATGACCCGGGCGGCGATCGCATCATCGAGCCGTCCGATCGCGCGGTCGACGGCGCCGGCGTCGTTGCCGACGGCACCCGCCATCACGAGGCGAACGCTTCCGTGCTCACGAGCGAGCCGCGCGAATGCCGCAACGAGCGTGGGAAGGTTCTTCCGTCGTTCGAGCGTGCCGATCGCCAGGACGAACGGGGCGCTGCTCAGGTCGGGCAGTCCTGCGGGCGGATCGGTCGGAGCGACGACCGGCGGCGGGGGGCCGAGCAGCACGGTGTGGATGCGGTCGGTGGCGAGCACCTCCCGGGCTCGGCGAGTGGTCGCATCCGAGCTGGTGACCACGTGGGCGCCGTCGGCGACCGCTCGTCGCAGGACGGCGCCGGCGCGTCGGACGTCGGCGACCGCGTCGGTGGGATGGTCGAGGAACCAGCAGTCGTACACCGACACGAGGCGCGGACAACGCGTCGGCGGGACGACGTAGTTGGTTCCGTGGACGAGCTCGGGCCGGCCCAGCCACCGATCGACCGGCGGGGAACGGTGCGCCCAGACCCGCAGCGCCGCGGCAGCGGGAATCGGCAGGCGCCGCTGTGGCGGGCGCACCTTGGCCCGCATGCTCGTCACATACGGTCGTAGCGTCAGGCCGTCGCGCTCGCCGAGCGCCGCGATGGTCCAATCGACGGCGTTGCCGATCCCCGTGCGCGCACCGTGCGTCGGCCCTGCGTCGATGGCGACGGTCAGTGACACCGGGTCGTCCGGCGGCGCACGGTCTGCATGATTGCGCGGATCGTATCGGCCGCAAGGAGCGGCGGTGCGACCAGGTGGGCGGGGAGCGGCGGTCCGGGTCCTAGACTTGCGAGCCTTATGCCCACTGCGTTTGTCACCGGTATCACTGGCCAGGATGGTCAGCACTTGGCGGAGTTCCTGCACTCGCAGGGTTATCACGTGTTCGGGATGGTGAAGGGCCAGAACAATCCGCGGGTGGAGGCACTGCAGCAGGAGTTGCCGTTCGTCGAACTCGTCAGTGGTGATCTGGCGGATCTGCCGTCGATCGTGGGGGCGATGGAGGCGTGTCAACCGGACGAGGTGTACAACCTCGGGGCGATCAGCTTCGTGGCGTTGAGCTTCAGTCAGGCGGAGCTGACGGCGAACATCACCGGGTTGGGCGTGCTCAGGATGTTGGAGGCGGTGCGGATGGTGGGCGGCGCGCAGAACAATCCGATCCGCTTCTATCAGGCGTCGTCCAGCGAGATGTTCGGGCAGGTGCGTGAGACACCGCAGACCGAGTTGACGCCGTTCCATCCCCGCTCGCCGTACGGGTGTGCGAAGGTCTTCGGTCACGACATCGTGGTGAACTACCGCGAGTCGTACGGGATGCACGCCAGCTCGGGGATCCTGTTCAACCACGAGGGCCCGCGGCGGGGTCTGGAGTTCGTGACACGCAAGGTGACCAACGCCGCAGCGCGGATCAAGTTGGGGCTGCAGGACGAAGTCGTGTTGGGAAACCTCGACTCGAAGCGTGACTGGGGGTATGCGGGCGACTACGTCAAGGGCATGTGGTTGATGCTGCAGCAGGACGAGCCCGACGACTACGTGTTGGCAACGGGTCAGACCCATTCGATCGAGGACCTGGTGCGGCGCGCGTTCGGCGAGGTGGGGATCGACAACTGGGCCGACTACGTGCGTCAGGACCCGAAGTTCCTGCGTCCCGCCGAGGTCGATCTGTTGATCGGTGATGCCACCAAGGCACGCACCAGACTCGGCTGGGAACCCGAGGTCGACTTCCCCGCGTTGGTCAAGATGATGGTTGCCCACGACCTCGAGCGCGAAGCCGCCAAAGCCGGCATCCCCATCCCCGGCTGATCGGGAGCACACCGCACCGGCACTGCGGTACCGGTGGCGCTCGGCTCAGGTCTCGAAGGGCATGTCGGTGATCGCTTCCATCATCGACGACTGGCTCGGAACGGCGCCCACGCGGAGTCGGTGGCGCAGTGCCAGGGCGAACGCGATCAGCGCAGCGATCGACGACACGACGAGGCCGATCTCGATCCGTCGGAACACCTCGTCGCCCGACAGCCAGGTGCCGAGCACGAACGTGATCACCCCGGCCACCCAGCCGAGCGCGACGAGCGCATGGCCCTGCAGTGCGATGACCGCCTGAGCCGTCGCCAGCGCCAGCATGTAGACAGCGCTGCTCAGCGACAGCATCGCGAGCGTGCGTCCGCTGAGGTCGACGTCGTACACGAGCTGCAGCGCCCAGGGGCCGAGGACGAACGCACCGATCGTGCCCGCCAGTCCGACGGCCAGCACGACGACCATCAGGCGCCGCAGCCCGGAGCGGAACTCGGAGAACTCCCCTCGTGCCGCCTGCTGGCTCAGGCGTGGTAGCAGCGCGGCCTGGACGGCCTGGAACAGGAACAGCGGGATGCGCGACAGCAGCACACCGTACGAGAACGCCGTGATCAGTTCGTCGGAGCCGGCGGGAGCGAGGAGGCTCGCCGCGATCGGGCCTGCGTTCAACAGGGTCGCCGCGCAGACCGAACCGATCAACAGCCAGCCGAGGTTCGGCGTGACCTCGCGGAGCTCGGCCGGCGGACCCGGATCGGTGCGAAGGCCCTTTCGCTGGTACACGTAGCCAACGGCGAACAGCGGCGAGATGGCGATCGCCATTCCGTAGGCCCCGACTGCGCTCACCCCGAGGACGGCGAGTGCGACGCACAGCACGATCCGCACGATCCCGTCGGAGCCCATGATCACGGCGTACTCGCGGAATCGACCGCTGCCGGAACACACGCCGCGTGCCATGTGCGCTGGTGCGTAGGCGGCGAAGGCGGCGATCAACGCCACGACCATGAACCAGTCGCCGTCGAAGTACGAGGTGGCGATCAGTGGGCTGAGCGCAAGGATGCACAGCGTGACGACGGCGACCAGGATGGCGCCGAGACCGACGACCTTGCGGACGACCGGGCGGCCGCCGTCACCGATCGCTCGCCGGTGAGAGAGCGCTCGGCCGAGTTCCTGTTCGAGGGGCAGGAAGAAGCCTGGCGCCAGCGCGAACACGGCGAACCACATCGAGGCGATCGGTGCGAACGCGTCTGCACCGCCGACGGCGACGGTACCGACCTTGAAGAACGCGTAGGTCGCGAAGCCTGCGATCAGCAACGAGATGCCGACGGGGATCGTGCCCTCGGGCACGGGGAGGCGCGCCTGCGCGCTGGTTGGGGTCGACGACACGAGGAGCCGATGTTACCGCTGGCGGAATCGACCTCGCTGGCATCACCGAGGGGCGCGCCTGCGTCGTCAGCGGCGTAGAGCTCGCTCGATCTCGCGTCGGCGCACTTGCGCCCGCTGGAAACTCAACAAGCCCAGTCCAACGGTGACATAGGTCGCATCCTTGGCGAGTTCGACGGTGCGATCGCGCACCGCACCGGTCGCATCGACGGTGCTCCGGACGATGTCGGCGACGTCGAAGTCGGTCAGATCGACGCTGGTGGGGTCGAATCGGGTCCAGAGCGCCATGACGGAATGTTACCGATCGGTGTCGCTAGCCTCGCTCCATCGTGGAATCGGAGTCCCAACAAGCCCCGCCCGTCGTTGCGGTCGTCGTCGTCCACGATCCTGGGCCATGGTTCGACGTGAGCCTCGCCGCGCTGGCGGCTCAGGACTACCCCAACCTCCGCACGCTGTTCCTCGTTGCCGGCGAGAACGCCGATCCGGCGCTCGATCAACGGATCCACCAACAGTTGCCGCAGGCGTTCGTCCGGACGATCGGCACCAACGTCGGTTTCGCAGCGACGGTGAACGAGGTGCTGCGGCTGGTCGAAGGCGACAATGGGATGTTCCTCATCTGTCACGACGACATCGCTCCGGACCCCGATGCACTTCGGCTGATGGTCGAGGAGCTCTACCGGTCCAATGCCGGAGCGGTCGGCCCGAAGTACGTCGACTGGGACGATCCGGCCGTGCTCCAGGCCGTCGGTCTCGGGATGGATCGCTTCGGCGAGATCGACCCGGTGGTCGAGCCCGGTGAGGCCGATCAAGAGCAACACGATGGTGTGCGAGACGTCTTCGTCCTGCCATCGGCGTTTTTCCTGGTTCGCGCCGACCTGTTCCGTACGCTCGGAGGATTCGATCCGGCGATCGACTTCCATGGCGAGGACGTGGAGTTCTGCTGGCGCGTCCACCACAGCGGCGCCCGCGTGGTCGTTGCGCCGTCGGCCCGCGTGCGCCACCGGGGTCGTCTCGTCGATCGTCGTCCCGACCTGCGTCATGGCCGGCTGCAGGCACGCCACCGCATGCGGTCGGTCGCCACGCTCACCGGTGCCGCTCGACTGCCGGTGCGGTCGTTCGAGATGGTGGCGCTGACGCTCACCGAGTTGGTCGTCGGCCTGTTCACGGGTCGGTTCGGGCAGGCGTGGGCGTCGCTCGGTGCACTGATCGGCCTCGTTCCTCGCACTCCGTCCCTGCTGGCGCGTCGTCGCGAGGTCAAGCCGTGTCGACTGGTCCCCGAGCGCGAGGTCTACAGCCTCCAGGAACGGGGGAGCGCCCGCCTCAACTCGTATCTGCGCAGCCGGGAGACCGCGACCTATGTCGGATCCGACGCCCAGGTCCGTCGCTGGCGTCAGAGCACGACGGCGCCGGTTCTCGCCTGGATCGCCGTCATCGTCGGTGTCGTGATCGGCGCCCGGTCGTTCTTCGAGAGCGGAATCCCTCCGGTCGGCGAATTCCTCCCGTTCCCCTCGAGCCCGCGACTGTTGCTCGACACCTACATGTCCGGATGGAATCCCGACGGAGCGGGCGCCACCTCGGCGAATCCGACCGGGTGGGCCACGCTGTCGGCCCTCTCGGTCCTCACCCTGTTCCACATGGGCATGTTGCAGACCCTGTTCGTCCTGGGACTGGTCATCGTCGGTGCCGCCGGTGCGTGGAAGTTGGCGACCGTGTTCCCGTCGACGCGTGCGCAGGTGGCTGCGCTGCTCGTGTACGCCGCCACCCCGCTCGTCAGTGGGGCGATGTCGTCGGGTCGTCTGACCGTCCTCGTCGTGTACGCGTTCGTTCCCTGGTTCGTACACCTGTCGGCGCGGGCCGCCGGTATCGCGACCGCCGACCCGCACGTCGCCGACCTCGACGTGGCCGACGGGCTGGTCGATCTCACCACGCTCGAACGGGCGCGCCGGATCGTGGCGCTCGGCATCCTGCTCGCGATCGCCGCAGCGTTCGCTCCGATCAGCCTGCCCCTGGCGGTCGCGCTGGGGGCGGTGCTCGCACTCGGAACCCTGCTCGCCCGGGCATCGACGATGACGGCGATGTGGTTCTTCGTCACCAGCGTGGCCGCAACGGCTGTCGCCGCCATCTTGAACCTGCCGTGGATCGTCACGTGGTCGTGGGAGGACCTGGTCGGTGCATCGCCCATCGGCGACCCGGGCCTCGGGCTGCTGACGCTGGCATCGTTCGAGATCGGGCGGACCGACTTCGCAGCGCTGTCGCTGGCGCTGTACCTACCGGTTGTCGCGGCGCTGCTGATGGCGCGTGCGTGGCGCCTGACCTGGGCTGTTCGCGCCGGTCTGCTCGTCGTCGTCTTCGGAGCCCTGGCCGTGCTCGGCGATCGCGGTGAACTCCCGATCGCCGCTCCGCAGGCCGGCGTGCTGCTCGTGCCCGTTGCACTCGGCACTGCCATCGCCGCCGCAGCGGCCCTGGCGGCGTTCGATCTCGACGTCCGCGATGCGTCGTTCGGGTGGAAGCAGCCGCTGGGCATCCTCGCCAGCGTTGCCGTCGTGATCGGCATCTTCCCCGGTGTCGCGGCGCTCCCCAACGGGTCGTTCCAGACACCGACGACACCGCTCGCCCGCCTCGTCGATGCGTCGTTGCCCACCCCCGACGCCTCGGGTGGCTACAACGTGCTGCTGATCGGCGATGCCCGCATCCTCCCGGTGCCGTCCACCGAGTACCGCGACGGCGTGTCGTGGGCGATCATCGGCGACGATCCACTCGACGCTCGTGATCGTTGGGCGCCGCCGCCGAACAACGCCGCCGACCTCGTCACGACGGCCTTGGACGAGATGGCGGCATCCTCGACGCTGCGCGCCGGCAGGCTGCTCTCACCGCTCGGCATCCGCTACATCGTCGTGCCGGAGTTCGACGGCGTGGTGTCGACGGTGAACGACCCGCTTCCGCTCCCGGTCGGACTCGTGCCGTCGTTGGAGGATCAGCTCGATCTGGTCGCGCGCGAGCCGCGCCTGCCCACCATCGAGGTCTTCGAGAACCGGGCGTGGCTGCCGACGGCAGCGCTGCTCGAGGGTGCGGCTGCCGAAGCGACGTCCGCCGCGGGTTCCGACGTGTTGGTCCGGTCGGATCTCGGCGATCCGGTCGCGCTGTTCCCCGGCCTCGACCAGTTCGACACGTTCGTCGACGAGGTGACGCCGGGCGTCGTCCATCTCGCGGTGCCGTTCGACGAGAACTGGTCGTTGGCGGTCGACGGGGAGTCGATTCCCGCTCGGCGCGCGTTCGGCGAGACCACGGCGTTCGACGTGTCGGTCGCCGGCACCGCTCAGATCCGCTACGACTCGCCCGCGTCCCGCCTGCTCCTGGTGGCGCTGCAGTCGCTGTTCTGGATCCTGGCGCTGGTCGTCGTGTCGAAGATCCAGCTCCCGGTGTCGAGGCGCGTCGGGCCGGGAACGAGCGGCGAGACGCTGATCGACCTCACCGCAGAGCGGCCCGTCGACCCACTCGTCGCCGGCCACGTCGACGTCGACGGTGACGCTGACGCTGACGGTGACGGTGACCGGCTCGTCGACACGAACGAGGTCGGCTCGTGATCCGCCGGGCGCTTCCCGCGATCGTGGTGGTGACGGCGAGCTTGGCCGGCATCGTCGCGGTCGGCCGTGACGACGTCGTGCAGCCGGACGCGTTCTTCACGACTCCGGCCGGGGCCTGGATGCCGTCGGTCAGCGACAGCAACGCACTCACGGGGAGCTGGTTCTGTCCCGGGGTGCCGGTCAGTGGCGAGGACGGCGTGGGCGGCGAGGTGGTCGTCGCCAATCGTGAGGACGAACAGCTCATCGGCCGTTTCAGCGTGCTCACTCCCGATGGCGTGGCGACCGAGCAGCCGCTCGTGGTCGAACCGTGGTCGAGCACCACCATCGACGTCGGTGCGTATGCGACTGCGCCGTTCGCGAGCGTGGTCGTCGAGATCGAGGGTGGGTCCGGATTCGTCGAACAGCGAGCACTCCACCCGGCGGGTGATTCGGTGGCGGCGTGTGCCAACGACACCTCCGACGAGTGGTACTTCGCCGATGGGTTCACCGTCGACGGCAGCGTGGAGACATTGATCCTCACCAATCCGTACGACGACACCGCCAGCGTCAACCTGCGCTTCGCCACGCTCGCCGGCGAATCGACCCCGGCCGCGTTCCAGGGATTCACCGTTCCGCCCCGATCGGTCCGATTGATCCCGATCGCCGAGCTCGGCGCTCGTGACGAACCGGTGATCGCAGTCGCAGTGGAGGCCCAGCGTGGCCGTCTCGTCGCCGCTCGGGCGCAGCACTACCTGGGCGGAGGACGCCTCGGCTACGGGGTGGCGCTCGCGGCTCCGGCACTGCGTGATCAGTTCTGGTTCGCCGATGGAGAGGTCGCCGACGGCGTCACCGAGACGTTCGCGATCTACAACCCGACCGACACCGATGTGCAGGTCGATGCGGTGTTCCTCGGCCTTCCGCTCGATTCGACGTACGGCGATTCGCCACCGATCGACGTGCCGGCCAATCAGGTCGTCATCTTCGATCCGGCCGAGGCTGCCGAGACCACTCCCTTGCCCGAGGGACGTCATGCGTCGGTGTTCTCCACGCTCGCCCAACCGTCGGTGGTCGTCGAGCGGATCCTCACGCGGCCCGCAGGTGACTCGGTGTCGACATCGGTCGTGATGGGCGCCCCGCCTCGCGAAGACGGCTACGTGGCCTCCCAGTGGCACATCGGCATCGGGCCCGACGAACCGACGCCGGCAGCGCTGGTCGTGTACAACGTCGACAACGCCGAGGGGACGATCACCGTGCAGGCGGTCGGGCCGGCCGGACCCACTGCGGTACCGAGTCTGACCGACATCCCGATCGCCCCGGGTGGTGTGCTCACGATCGACCTCGTCGACCCCGATGTGCTGAACCGCGAACTGATCGTCGGCTCGTCGACTCGTGTCTTCGTCGAACGTTCGCTGTCGCGCGGGTCGGGGCGCGATGGGCGGTCCGGGTCGTGGGCCCTGCCCTTCGCCCCGCGCTGAGCCTCGGTAGCCTGCACCGCCGTGGAACGTCTGCTCGTCGCGCTGGTGATCGTGGCGGTCGTGGCCGTGGTGGCGGTCGTCGCCCGTCGGCGCCGGACGCCCGACGCCCCGACGCAGCGGCGATACACCACACCCACGCAACTGGATCGTCGTGACTTCGATCGCCCGGACGCACCCTGGCTGGTCGCCGTGTTCACCTCGGCGACCTGTTCGGTGTGTCACAGCGTGCTCGACAAGG
Source organism: Ilumatobacteraceae bacterium (assembly GCA_963698565.1). Taxonomy (GTDB): domain Bacteria; phylum Actinomycetota; class Acidimicrobiia; order Acidimicrobiales; family Ilumatobacteraceae; genus Sva-07. Next base: position 24,506 of record CAVORH010000037.1, on the reverse strand, counting down.
CGAAGGTCCTCGACAGTGACGACGTCGCCGTGGTCGAGGTCGAGTACTCATCCCGCCGGAACGTGCACGAGCGGTACTCGATCGACGCGGTGCCGACCACCGTGGTGGCCGATGCCGACGGGGTGGCCGTGGCCACGTTCCTCGGCCCGATGACCGCGACCGATCTGTGGGCAGCCGTTGCCGAGGCCCGCGAACCCGGCTCGACGCCCGGTGGTGGATCGTGTCAGCGCAGCGACGATTCGGAGGCGTCGACCGGTTGACGGCCGGTCGTCGGATGGTCGACCGAACACCAGGTTCTCGCCATGCTCGTGAACTACCTGCGGTCTGTGTCCGCAGGTAGTTCACGAGTTCGGGGCCAGACGCCGGAGATGCCCACCTCGCGACCGTGGCCGGTCGGACTCAGCGAGCGATGATGTCCTCGGCGGGCTGACCCGACTCGGCCATTCCCTGCTGGATGAGCTTGGCGACGTCGGGTCCGTCGATCGTCTCGCGCTCGAGGAGGGCCTCGGCGATCAGCTGCAGGCCTCGACGGTGCCGCGACAGGATCTCACGGGCCCGGCTCTCCTGGGAGGTGAGGATCCGCGAGATCTCCTCGTCGAGCAGCTTCGCGGTGTCGTCGGAGTACTCACGCTGTGACGACATCAGGTCCTCACCGAGGAACACCGCCTGCTGGCTGCTCCACGCCATCGGGCCGACACGTTCGGACATGCCCCACTCGCGCACCATCCGACGGGCGATGCCCGTGGCCTGCTCGAGGTCGTTGGCAGCGCCGGAGTTGAGGTGACCGAAGACGATCATCTCGGCCACGCGTCCACCCATCGCCTTGCAGATCGTGTCCTCGAAGTACTCCTTGGAGTAGGTGTGACGCTCCTGCGGGAGCGACCAGGTGACACCGAGCGCCATGCCCCGAGGCAGGATCGTCACCTTGTGCAGCGGGTCGCCGTGGGGGAGCACGGTGGCCAGCAGAGCGTGCCCGCCCTCGTGGTAGGCGGTGGCCTTCTTCTCCTCGGCCGACAGGATCATCGATTCGCGCTGCGCTCCGAGCACCACGCGATCGCGGGCGTTCTCGAAGTCGATCCGCTCGATCTCCTTGGAACCGCGGCGCACGGCGACCAGGGCCGCTTCGTTGACCAGGTTGGCGAGATCCGCACCCGACATGCCGGGCGTGGCCGCAGCCATCGTCTCCATGTCGACGTCGGAGCTCATGCGCTTGTCGCGGCTGTGCACCTCGAGGATCGCCTTGCGCTCGCTCGACTCGGGAAGGGGCACGACGATCTGGCGGTCGAATCGTCCGGGGCGCAGCAGTGCCGGGTCGAGGATGTCGGGGCGGTTGGTGGCCGCCATGATGACGATGCCCTCGGACGGCTCGAAGCCGTCCATCTCGGCCAGCATCTGGTTGAGCGTCTGCTCACGCTCGTCGTGACCGCCGCCGAGGCCGGCCCCGCGCTTTCGTCCGATCGAGTCGATCTCGTCGACGAAGATGATCGCCTTGCCCATGCGGCGGGCCTGCTGGAACAGGTCGCGGACACGGCTGGCGCCGACGCCGACGAACATCTCCATGAAGTCCGAACCGGTGACGCTGAGGAAGCCGACGCCGGCTTCGCCGGCAACTGCGCGGGCGAACAGGGTCTTGCCGGTGCCGGGAGGGCCGACGAGGAGAATGCCCTTCGGCACGCGCGCGCCGATCTCGCGGAAGCGCTCGGGCATCCGCAGGAAGTCGACCACCTCGGTGATCTCCTGCTTCACCCCGGCGTAGCCGGCGATGTCGTCGAACGTGGTGGAGGGCTTGTCGAGGTCGTAGCTCTTCGCCTTGCTCTTGCCGATCGACATCACGCCGCCCATCTGGCCCTGCGCGCGGCGCTGCATCCAGACGAAGAAGCCGATGATCAGCATCACCGGCAGGAAGATCGACAGCACGCCGAGCAGCCAGTTGTTGCTCGGCGGGATGAACTTGTACTGGACGTTCTGTTCGATCAGGAGCTGTTCGTCGGCCTCGGACACGCCGCGTTCGCCGCCGCCCGATGTCGTGTACTGGTCACCGTTGGCGAACTCGCCGCTGATCTTGCCGGAGCCGGTGTTGATCTCGGCGGTGGCGATGTCGCCCTCGATCACCTGGGTACGCCACTCGGAGTACTCGAGGGTCTCACCGTCGTTGCTCGGCCAGAGGCTCGGTACGAGGAACGCGGCCGCCAGGACGCCGATCAGCACCCAGATCGTCCAACGGGGCCAACTGCCCGGACCCTTGCCGGTCGGGGTGCCGTCGGGCTTCAGGTCGGAGCCCTTCGGTTTGTGGTCGTCGGGGCGTTGCTGCCCGCGCCCGCGCCCCGGGGGCGGGGGCGGAGGGGGAGGAGGCAGATTGTTCATTCGCCCAATGCTACGCGTGTTCCCGGCTGATGCCAGGTCGTGCGCGGTTCGGGTATCCACCAGCGACCGCAGCGTCCGATCTAGCGTTCTGGACCATGTTCATCGCGGGCAGATCGGGAGCGCACGGCAGATTGTGTTCACGAACGGGATGTTCCGAGTCCGCCGCGGTCACCTTGACCTACGACTACGGTCGATCGCAGGTCTGGCTCGACGATCTCTCGGCCGAACGCGACCCGCACGCCTACGACCTGTGTGAACGGCACGCGGGCCGGCTGTCGGTGCCGGCCGGCTGGGGGCTCGACGACCGTCGATTCGGTCACCACTCGCTGATCGCCGTCTGATCGCGGGCCGACCGCGGTCTGAACTCGGGCGCCGCTAGGGTCGCATCGTGGTCGATTCGGCGCGCAGCGGCGCCTCACTGCCCGGCGGTTTCCTGCCGTCTGCGGCCCCGCGGCCGATCGACGCGCAGACGGCGGCGACCGTGTTCGTCGGGGCGTGGCTGGTCGCCCAGATCGTCGCCTCGATCATCGTCGCGGTCCTCCACGGCTCCGACTCGAGTGTCGACCCGGCGTTGTCGATCACCGTGATCGCGCTGTTGGGGGCGTGGACCACGTACCTCGTCGCGATGTGGATGACCTCGCAACGGGCGGGGTCGGCGAGCATGGTCGCCGACTACGGCGTGCGGTTCCGATGGGTCGACGTGTTGGGGCTCGGTGTCGGCGTGCTCGGCAACCTGGTACTGATCCGACTGGTCTACCTCCCACTCGAGGCACTCTGGCCGGCAACGTTCAACGACGACCGGCTCAACGAGAACGCGCGCGAGCTCGTCGACCGGGCCGGCGGGTCGTCGACGTTGGTGCTGTTCCTCGTGGTGGTGATCGGCGCACCGGTGGTCGAGGAACTCTTCTACCGAGGGCTCCTCCAGCGCTCGCTCGCCTCCCGGTTCAACGAGGGTGCGGTCCTGGTGCTGGTCGCGCTCGTCTTCGCGGTGGCGCACTTCCGCCCGATCGAGATCCCGGGACTGTTCGTGATCGGCCTCGTGTTCGGGTTCGCCGCGCTGCGCAGCGGTCGACTCGGACCGGCGATCATGATCCATGCCGGCTTCAACGCGACCGGTCTGTTGCTGGCACTGTGACGGGTGCGGACGGGTCGGCTTTGCCATGATGGGCGACCATGCACGCGGCGCTGCCACGGAGGACGGACGGTGAGTGACGACGTCCGCGACCCTGCCGTGCCCGGCGACGGTGCCGGCGACGAGGACTTCGGCGTCTGGTTCGACCGCGAGTTCGACCGGACCGTGATCACCGCTGCGCCCGGCGTCGATCGTGACGGCGAGCCGGAGGCCGATTCGTCGAGCGAACACGACGACGCCGGAGTCGAGGCGGCGACGGCAGCCGGAGGAGTCGGGTCGCGCGTGGTGCGACGGGTGTTCCGCCGCCCGGTGGCCTGGTGGCGACGGCCGTGGTCCAATCAGCGCATCGTCCAGGTCCTGGTGACCTCGACGATCCTGGTGACCACGACGGTCGTGATGATGCTGGTGGTCCACCTGAATCCGTTGTCGCCGAGCAGCGATCTCGTGTTCGACCGCACCACCCCGACCGGTGGCGACATGGGCGCCCACGTGTGGGCGCCGGCCTTTCTCCGTGACCACTTCCTACCGAACTTCCAGCTGTCCGGGTGGACGATGGACTGGTACGGCGGGCTCCCGCTGTACCGCTTCTACATGGTGATCCCTGCGCTGGCGATCGTCGCGCTCGACGTCGTCCTGCCCTACGGCGTGGCGTTCAAGCTCGTCGCGGTGTCGGGGCTCGTGCTGTTCCCGCTCGCCTGCTGGGCGTTCGGTCGCCTCGCGAACTTCCGTCACCCGATCCCGGAGCTGTTCGCGGTGGCGTCGCTGTGCTTCCTGCTCGACGAGAGCTTCTCGATCTACGGCGGCAACGTGAAGTCGACGATGGCGGGGGAGTACTCGTTCTCGATCGCGTTGACGCTCGCAGTGCTCGGTCTCGGCCTGCTCGCCAACGGGCTGCGAACCGGCCGGTTCCGCGTCTGGGCCGCGGTGGTGTTGTCGCTCGCTGCCGTGTCGCACGGGATCGTGCTGATCTTCGTCGCCGTCAGTGCGACGGTCCTCTGTCTGGTGTGGCTCGATCGTCGTCGTGCGGTCTATGCACTCACGACGGGTGTCACCGTGCTGCTGTTGTCGGCCTGGTGGGTCGGTCCGTTCCTGTTCGGCCACGAGTTCATGACCGACATGAAGTACGGGTTCCGGCCGGAGGGCGCCAACGACTCGTTCTGGGACATGTTCTTCCCGCTGGCGGCGCCGCTCGACTTCATCATCACCGCACTCGCCGTCATCGGATTCGTGGCGATGGTGCTCCGGCGCAACCTCACCGGCACGGCGATCGGTCTGACGAGCCTGACGTTCGTGGCGCTCGTCTACCTCACCCGCGACAGCCTGCCGGGCATCGGGCTGCTGTGGAACCCTCGGCTGCTGCCGTTCGTCTATCTCACCCGGTATCTGTTGATGGTGATCGGTGCGCTCGAGCTGATCACCTGGATCGTCAACGCTGCCAAGGACCGCCGGGCGTCCACCGAGTTGACCACCTACGAGGGGGCGGTGGCGGCCGGGATGATCACGCTGTCGTGCCTGGTCGTGTTCGGTTGGATGTACGAGACGTTGCCGTTCGACGGGCGCGCGTCCGATGGTGATTCGTCGGTGTACGCATGGGGGCCGTTCCGAAAGGGCCCCGAGTCGGGCAGAGCGGTCGCCGACGGATGGACTCGTTACAACATGCTCGGTTACGAGGGCCGGCCGAAGTATCCGGAGTACAACGAACTCGTCACGACCATGGGTGAGATCGGCGACGAGCGGGGGTGTGGCCGTGCCCTCTGGGAGAACAACAGCGCCAACGGTGAGTACGGCACCACGATGGCACTGATGTTGTTGCCGCACTGGACCGATGGGTGCATCGCCTCGATGGAAGGACTCTTCTTCGAGGCCTCGGGGACCACGCCGTACCACTTCCTCACGGCAGCGGCGATGTCGGAGAGCTCGTCGAACCCGGTACGACAGCTCCGCTACGTCAACAACGACGCGACCGTCGGCGTCCAGCACATGCACGATCTCGGCGTGCGCTACCTGATGGTCCGCACCGAGGAGGCGAAGGTCGAGGCCCGTCAGCAGCCGGACCTCGAACTGGTCGATGTGGTCGGTCCGTGGGAGATCTACGAACTGAGGGGAGCGAGCATCGTCGAGGCACTGACCGTGCAGCCCGTCGTCGTCGAGGAACGGGGCGGCGACCAGCGTGAACGCAACCTCGAAGTCGGCACGAGCTGGTTCCAGCGCCAGGATGACTGGGCGGCCATCCCGGCCGACGATGGTCCCGCCGACTGGCAGCGGGTTCCCGTGGAGGTCGATCTCGATGCCCGGGTGGGTGAGCCCGGTGACCGCAGCCGCAGTGTCGACTACGTCGTGCCCGCGGAGGCGATCGAACCGGTGGCGCTCGATCCCGTCGTGGTGTCCGACGTGGTGATCGAGGATCAGAAGATCAGCTTCGAGGTCGACGAGGTCGGCGTGCCGGTCCTGGTGCGGGTCAGCTACTTCCCGACCTGGAAGGTCGATGGCGCCGACGGCCCGTATCGAGTCGCACCGAACTTCATGGTGGTGGTCCCGACGAGCAACCAGGTCACGCTCAGCTACTCGAAGACGCCGCTCGACTGGTTCTTCTACGGTCTGACGTTCTTCGGGATCGCACTGTGCTTCTACTGGCGCCGTCGCGGTGACGTCCGCTACGACAGCGACCGGCCGTCGTGGGCCCGGCCGGTGCACGACGGGACGGGTGCCACGATCGCGCCGGCGACCGATCGGGAATCCGAGTCGGAGACGAAACCCGAGTGGGAGCCCGCCGAACCGGTGATGGTGCCCGAACGTGACGGACCGGGCCCGATCGAGCCCGTCGATCTCGAACCGCCGGTCGCCCGGCCGCCGGACCGGTAGCCTGGACGGCTCATGTCTGTCCTCGACCAGATCGTCAAGGCGTACGACATCCGTGGCACGGTGCCCGACCAGCTCGATGCTGACGTCGCGTACGCCCTCGGTGTCGGATTCGCCACGTTCGTCTCCGCCGACCAGGTGGTGATCGCCCGCGACATGCGTCCGTCGGGTCCCGAACTGGTCGACGCGTTCTCGCGCGGCGTGATGGAACAGGGCATCGATGTCGTCGACATCGGTCTGGCCTCCACCGACCTCATGTACTACGCGTCCGGTGTGTTGGACATGCCCGGCGCGATGTTCACGGCGTCTCACAACCCCGCCGGATACAACGGCGTCAAGCTCTGCCTCGCCGGCGCTCGACCGATCGGTGTCGACAGCGGCCTCGACGACGTCAAGGAGGTCGCCGACCGTGTGCTCGCCGGCCATCGCCCGGTCCAGGCGGCGTCGGCGGGCCGGCGCACCGAGCGCGATCTGCTCGGTGCCTTCGCCGACCACGTCGTCAGCTTCGTCGACCTCGGCGACATCGGCCCGATGAAGGTGGTGGCCGACACCGCCAACGGCATGGGCGGGCTCGTGGTGCCGGCCGTCTTCGAACGGCTGCCCCAGGTGGAACTCGAGGTGATGTACGGCGAACTCGACGGGACGTTCCCGAACCATCCCGCCGACCCGTTGCAGCCCGCCAACCAGCGCGATCTCCGCGCCCGCGTCGTGTCGGGTGGATTCGATCTCGGGCTCGCGTTCGACGGCGATGCCGACCGCGTGTTCGTCGTCGACGAGACCGGCAGCGGGCTCAGCGGCTCGACCACCACGGCGATCCTCGCCGCGGCCACGCTTCGCCAGCACCCCGGCGCCACGATCCTCCACAACCTGATCTGCTCGAAGGCGGTTCCCGAGGTGGTGCGCGAACTCGGTGGCACACCCGTGCGGACGAAGGTCGGGCACTCGTTCATCAAGCAGGTGATGGCCGACACCAGTGCCGAGTTCGGCGGTGAGCACTCGGCGCACTACTACTTCGCCCGGAACTTCAACGCCGACAGCGGCCTGATCGCTTCGATGATGGTGATGGCGGAGGTCGGTCGCTCCGGGCAGCCGCTGTCCGCAGTTCGGGCCCCGTACGAGCGGTACGTGTCGAGCGGCGAGATCAACACCGAGGTCGACGACGCGCTCGCGGTCATCGAACGCATCAGCGAGTCGTACGCGTCGTGCGACCAGGACCGCCTCGATGGCCTCACGGTCGACTGTGGCTCGTGGTGGTTCAACCTCCGCCCCTCCAACACCGAGCCGCTGTTGCGGCTCAACCTGGAAGCGCAGGACCGCAGCGGCTGCGACGACGGAGTGGCCGAACTCCTCGCCCAGATCACGAACTCGAACTGAACGGAGACACCACCATGGCACTCGATCCCGCGCTCCTGGAGATCCTCGCCTGTCCGGAGGACAAGGGTCCGCTCTACTACCTCGAGGGAGAGTCGCTGTTGTACAACCCGCGGTTGCACCGTCGCTACGACGTCCGCGACGGCATTCCCGTGATGCTGATCCCGGAGTCGACCACCGTCGACGATGCCGAACACGACCGGTTGATGGCGCTCGTCGAGTCCTCCGGGATCGGGATGACCTTCGATGCCGATTCAAGTGCGGGTTAGCATCGGCCGACGTACAGAGGGGACGGCGCGGTCGGGCGTCGTTGCGGGCTCTTGGCACCGGGCGCTCGGAATGGGATGGTTGAAGGCATGATCACCACGAAATCGAGGCGGAACTCCGTCTGGCGTCCGCTCGTTGCGGTCGCACTCGCCGCTGCTGCCCTCGTGGCCGTGGCCCCGAACGAGATGTCGAGCGGGCCTGCCGTCGAGGCGCAGGCCCCGACCCTGGGTGCGGGCGGCGAGTACCACCCGGTGACGCCCTCACGGATCTTCGACTCTCGCTTCGCCGGTGGTGCCCGTCCGACGAGCTCACAGGGTTCGACGTTCGACGTCGACCTCCTCGGTCGCGGGGGCGTGCCGGCCGCAGCCGGCAGCGTGCTGGCCGTGGTGGCCAACGTCACGGTCGCCGATCCCACGGCGGCGGGTTTCCTGTCGATCTCGCCGACCGGATCGGATGCCGGTGTCTCCTCGCTCGTCAACTTCAACGCCGGTGAGAACGTGCCGAACCTCGCCATCGTCGGCGTGGGGTCCGGCGGCAAGGCCTCGATCACGCTCGTCACTCCGGCGGGTGCCGGCACCGCGAACGTCCTCATCGACGTCTTCGGCTGGATCTCCACGTCGGGGTACACCGACGCCGCGGACACCGGCGGGCGATTCGTCCCGGTCGGCCCGTCGCGTGTCCTCGACACCCGCTCGGTCCCGGTCCCGGCCAGCTGGCAGAGCGCGAAGCCACTCGGGCAGTCGGCGCAGCTCACCCTCCCGATCCGGGGCGCCAACGGACTCGTGCCGAACTCGCAGAACGTCACCGGTGTGATGGTCAACATCACCGCGGTGAACGATGCTCCGGGGGCCACGACGACGTTCGTGTCGGCCACGCCCGAGGCCACGCCGAACGGCGTCGAACCGGCGACATCGGTCACCAACGTCAACGCCGGGCAGATCAAGGCGAACATGGCGATCGTCCCGGTCGGAGCCGACGGCAGCATCCGGCTCTACAACAGCCGTGGGGCGACCCACCTGATCGTCGACGTCCTCGGCTACCTCGAGAGCGGGGTCTCCGACACCTCACGCGGCGGACGGGTGATTCCGCTCGACGCGCCGTTCCGCGTGTTCGACACTCGTCAGGCGGCGTTCGGCAGTGCCCCGCTCGGCTTCGCCACCAAGGAGGACTGGAGCTTCCGGGCGTTCGCCGAGTCCGTGAGCCTCGACGGCACGCCGCTCGGCAACCAGTCGGCGTTGATCGGCAACCTCACCGGCACCGAACTGGCGCCGCTCCGAGCGGGCGCAGCGGTCACGACCTACCTCACGATGTACCCAGGGAGCGGGACGCCGCCGAACAGCTCGAACATCAACGTCACGCCCGGTCGATCGGTTCCGAACATGTCGCTGCTGCGCTACGGCAACGTCGGTGACGATCCGTACACGATCGCGGCGTTCAACTACGACGGCACCCTGCACTACCTGCTCGACGTCTACGCCGTCGTCCTCGCCAACTGAGCCGTCCCCATCGACTCGGCTCAGGCCCGGCATCGAGGTCGGCCGCGTGCGGGCTCGACGTCGCTACAGTGTGGGGACCGAATCGCCGGGCTGATTCGATCGGTGCCTGAAGGCCCCTGCCCGGTTCGCACCTACCCGAACCACGGAGGCTTTCCCCATGTCCGACACGATCACCTCTCCCGCCACGTCCACCGTCGCGTCCCGCAAGGACTTCCGCGTCGCCGACCTCTCGATGGCCCCGTTCGGCCGCAAGGAGATGATCCTCGCCGAGCACGAGATGCCCGGTCTGATGGCGCTGCGCAAGGAGTACGGCGAGTCCAAGCCGCTCGCAGGCGCCCGCATCTCCGGTTCGTTGCACATGACGATCCAGACCGCCGTGCTGATCGAGACCCTCACCACGCTGGGCGCCGAGGTCCGCTGGGCGAGCTGCAACATCTTCTCCACCCAGGACCACGCCGCCGCAGCGGTCGTCGTCGGCCCCAACGGAACGCCCGACGATCCGCAGGGCGTCCCCGTGTTCGCCTGGAAGGGCGAGACGTTGGAGGAGTACTGGTGGTGCACCGATCAGATGATGACGTGGCCCGACGCTGCCGACGGCACGAAGTACGACGGCCCCAACATGATCCTCGACGACGGCGGCGACGCCACGATGCTGCTGCACAAGGGTGTCGAGTACGAGAAGGCCGGCGCCGTGCCGGACCCGACCGAGGCCTCGAACCCCGAACTCGCGATCGTGCTCGGTCTGTTGCAGCGCACGCTGAAGTCCGACCCCGGCAAGTGGACCCGGATGGCGGCGCACATCAAGGGCGTCACCGAGGAGACCACCACGGGCGTCAAGCGCCTCTACAAGATGATGAGCGACGGCGAGCTGCTGTTCCCCGCCATCAACGTCAACGACTCGGTCACCAAGTCGAAGTTCGACAACCTGTACGGCTGCCGTCACTCGCTGGTCGACTCGATCTCACGAGCGACCGACGTGATGATCGGTGGCAAGACCGCTGTGGTGCTCGGCTACGGCGACGTCGGCAAGGGCTGCGTCCAGTCGCTGCAGGGCCAGGGCGCCCGCGTGATCGTCACCGAGATCGATCCGATCAACGCGCTGCAGGCCGTGATGGAGGGCATCCAGGTGCTCCCCATCGAGGACGTCGTCGACACCGCCGACATCTTCGTGTCGGCGACCGGCAACGCGGACATCATCACGATCGACCACATGCAGCAGATGAAGCACAACGCAATCGTGTGCAACATCGGCCACTTCGACAACGAGATCGACATGGCCGGTCTCGCCCGCTCGGGCGCGGTTCGCGATGAATTGAAGCCCGGCACCGACGTGTGGCGCTTCGACGACGGCCACCAGATCATCATTCTTGCCGAGGGTCGCCTCGTGAACCTCGGGTGCGCCACCGGCCACCCGAGCTTCGTGATGTCGTGCTCGTTCGCCAACCAGGTGATCGCCCAGATGGAGTTGTGGAACAACACCGAGAACTACCCGCTCGGCGTGTACGTGTTGCCGAAGCATCTCGACGAGAAGGTCGCACGCCTGCACCTCGATGCGCTCGGTGTCAAGCTCACCAAGCTCAGCGACGAACAGGCTGCCTACCTCGATCTCGACCCGGCCGGTCCGTTCAAGCCGGAGAACTACCGCTACTGATCGATCGGTTCGATCTTCCCCCTTCGGCACGCCTAGTGTGACGCCGGCCACTACCGAGCCCATCTCTGGGCGCGGCCGAGGAAAAGGGGAAGCATGGAGAACGAGATCCGGGTCGGGCGAACGCCTGCACGTCGCGAGTCCGTCGGCGAGCCGCTGCTCGTCGTCGACGATCTGCGGACGCAGTTCGCGGTCGCGGCGGGAGCGGTGCGGGCGGTCGACGGCGTGTCGTTCTCGCTCGATCGCGGCAAGACCCTGGGCGTGGTCGGCGAGTCCGGCTCCGGCAAGACCGTGCTGTCGCGTTCGATCATGGGCCTCAACACCTCCGCCAATGCGAGCACGACCGGCTCGGTCCTGTACGCGGGCGACGAGATGATCGGCAAGTCGGCGAAGGAGAAGAAGATCCTCTGGGGCGCCGAGATGGCGATGGTCTTCCAGGACCCGATGACATCGCTCAACCCCGTGGTCACGATCGGCCGGCAGCTCACCGAGCACGTGCGCTACCACCTCGACATGGGCCGCAAGGAGGCCGACGAGGTCGCGATCGCGTTGCTCAAGTCGGTCCACATCCCCGAAGCCGAGACACGTCTCGACAACTACCCGCACCAGATGTCCGGCGGCATGCGCCAACGTGTGTGCATCGCCATCGCACTCGCCTGCGGCCCGCGGATGCTCTTCGCCGACGAGCCCACCACGGCGCTCGACGTCACCGTGCAGCACCAGATCCTCAACCTGCTCGCCGAGCAGCAGCGCGACCGGGCGATGGCGATGATCCTGGTGACCCATGACCTCGGCGTCGTCGCCGGGCGAACCGACGAGATCATGGTGATGTACGCCGGCAAGGTCGCCGAGAAGGCGCCGACGGCGAAACTCTTCTCCGAGATGCGCCATCCGTACACCCAGGGGCTGCTCTGGTCGATTCCCAAGGTCACCCAGGCGAAACACACCCGGCTCAACGCGATCCCGGGACGACCCCCGAACCTGATCGACCCGCCACCCGGCTGCAAGTTCGCGCCGCGTTGCGCGTACGCGCAGGACATCTGCCGCACCGAGGAGCCGAAATTGCGATCGATCGATTCCGCCGACCACGTGTTCGCGTGCCACTTCCCCGTCGGGACCCCCGAGGGTGAGGAGGCGTTCGAGCGCAACATCGCCGCCGAGTACCCGCCCGCGCTCGCCGCGGCGGGCAAGCTGCGCGCGAGCGAAGAGGTGATGGGCTGATGGCCGGATCGGGCACCGCCCACCTCCGCCCCGCCGACGAGGTGCTGTTGCAGGTGACCGACCTCGTGGTCGAGTTCCCGGCGAGCAAGGGCCGCACCGTCAAGGCGGTGAGCGGCATCAGCTTCGACCTGGCGCCCGGCGAAACGCTCGGTCTCGTCGGCGAGTCCGGATGTGGGAAGTCCACCACCGGCCGCGCGATCCTCCAGCTCCCGAAGCCGACCGGTGGCTCGGTCGTCCTCGACGGCGAGGACCTCGCGTCGCTCGACGACAAGACGATGCGGCAGCGCCGCACCAAGCTGCAGATGATCTTCCAGGATCCGATCTCGTCGCTCAACCCGCGCCGGATGATCGGCGAGGTGGTCGCGGAGCCCTTGAACGTGTGGGGTCCGAAGAACAAGGACGAGCAGTGGAACATCGTCGCTCGGATCCTCGACCAGGTCGGCGTCGATCCCGGGCCGGCCCGCTACAAGCGTCCGCACGAGTTCTCCGGCGGTCAGTGCCAGCGCATCTCGATCGCCCGCGCGCTGGTGATGGATCCGCAACTGATCATCTGCGACGAGCCGGTGTCGGCCCTCGACGTGTCGATCCAGGCGCAGATCCTCAACCTGCTCGACGACCTCAAGGGCCAACACGGTCTCACGTTGGTGTTCATCGCCCACGACCTCGCGGTGGTCAAGAACATCAGCGACCGCGTCGCGGTGATGTACCTCGGCAAGATGTGTGAGATCTCCGAGGCCGACGAGCTCTACGCCACGCCAGCGCACCCGTACACCGAGCTGCTGCTCGGCTCGAGCCCGGTGCCGGACCCGAGCGTCGATGTCGACGACATCCGGGTGATCGAGGGCGAGCTGCCGTCTCCGCTGGCGCCACCGTCCGGGTGCCGTTTCCGCACCCGGTGCCCGCTCGCCGACGAGATCTGCGCAGCCGAGGAACCGTTGATGCGTCGAGTCGGCGAGGACCATTTCGTGGCCTGTCACCACCCGCTGATCGAACCGTGGGACGACGCCCGCTCGGCGGCCACACCGGTCGCCGTGACCCGCGGCCAGGACGGTACGCAGGAGGGGAACACTCCGACTGTGTGACGTACGTCATGTGGTGCTAGACAATCGATGTTCACGTCCGGAAGAGTCGTCCGGGCGAGAGGGGGCGTTGATGGGGTGGAGACGAGACCACGCCACACCACGGCGTCGGCATCGTGATCGACTCGAATCCACACCAACCAGCAACACCAACAGCAACATCCACGAGATGGGGGATACATGCGACAGCGACGAGTACTGACTGCACTCGCGATTCCATTGGCCTTGGCCCTGGTGGCCGCGTCCTGCGGGAGCGACGACAGCTCCTCGGACGCCACCACGGCACCCGATGGAACCGAGGCAACCGAGTCGACCGACGGCGGCGGCGAGACCGAAACCACCGAGGCCCAGACGGCGCCGGAGGAGGTCGACACCTCGGTGGTCGCGGAGACCGGCACCGCGGTGTACGGCGGAACGGTCACGATGGCGCTCGAGAGCGAGGCCACCGGCCTTCGTCCGTGGGAGGACTCCTGCTCCTCGCCGTGCTACAACATCATGCGGTCGATCTACGACCCGCTCACCGACCAGTACGCAGCGGGTGGCTACGGTCCGTACCTCGCCGAGAGCCTCGAATCGAACGAGGACTTCACCGTCTGGACGATGACCCTGCGCCCCGACGTGACGTTCCACAACGGCACGCCGCTGACGGCCCAGACCATCGCCGACATGTTCCCGATCCAGCAGGCGGGCGCAGCTGCCTCGTCCGCGATCGCGGCTTCCGGGCTCACCGGCGTCGCCGCCGTCGACGACCTCACGGTCGAGTACACGCTGGCGGCGCCGTTCGTGGCGTTCCCGTCGTACCTCGCCGGCGCCCCGCTGGGCATGCCGTTCGATCCCGCCGCCGCTGCGGCGGACCCGACGGGCTACAGCACCAACCCGATCGGCACCGGCCCGTTCGTGATGAAGTCGCGCGACATCGACAACGAGACCGTCGTCGAGCGCAACCCCGACTACTGGCGCACGCTCGAGAACGGCGATCAGCTGCCGTACCTCGACTCGATCTCGTTCCGGCCGATCCCCGACGAGGGCACGCGTCTCGACGCACTCACCTCGGGCACGGTCAACGCGATGCAGACGCTGCGTCAGGGCACCATCCGTGACGCCCGCGCCGTCGGCGACAGCATCAGCCTGATCGAAGCGCAGGGCAACAACACCGGTGGTGGCATGTTCAACACCGCCGTGGCGCCCTTCGACGACCAGCGCGTGCGACTGGGCCTCAACAAGCTCAACGACCAGGAGCGCGTGATCGAGGCCCTCGGTGGCACCGGCATCTCGTTGCCGTCGACGCAGTGGTTCTCGGTCGACAGCCCGTGGTGGACGCAGGCCGCAGCCGACACGTACCCGACGTTCGACTTCGAGGGCGGCAAGGCCCTTCTGCAGGAGTACGTCGACGATCCGGCCCGTTCCGACGGCAAGGCACCCGGCGAGAAGATCGACGTCGAGCTCTCCTGCCCGCCGGACCCGACGCTGATCGCCGCCATGCAGGTGCTCGAGCAGGTGTGGAGCGGCTCGGAGTTGGTCAACGTCAGCCTGACGCAGTTCGATCAGGCGACCCACATCAACAACGCCGTGAGCGATGCACACTTCGCCCACTGCTGGCGTTGGGGTGGCGACACCGACCCGGCCGCCCAGATCAACCCGTTCGTCGCCGATTCGGCGGTCTCGGTGGCCAACTTCCCGAACTTCGACGACCCGGAGATGGTCGCCTGGGCCGATGAGGCCAACGCCACCGACGACTTCGAGACCCGCAAGGATCTCTACTCGCAGATCATGGTCCGCATCAACGAGCAGGCGATCACCTGGTACTCGGGTTCCACGGCGACGCTGGTCGCCACGGCTCCCGACGTCCGCGGCATCCTGACGTGGACCATGCCCGACGGCCAGCTCGGCACCGGGATCCTGCCGGACAACAACATCCGTTGGTTCCAGGTGTACATCTCGGACGAGTGATCCCTGAACACCTTCTGAACACCCACTGAACACCCACTGACGACCGACTCCGGGGAGCAGCACCGACCATCATGGCCAAGACCATCGCATTCGTACTCCTGCGATTGATCGCGACACTGCTCGCGGTCACGTTCTTGACCTTCCTGATGGTCTCGCTGCTCCCCGGGGATCCGGTCGACACGATCCTCGGCACCGGCCCTCGCTCGCCGGGAATCGAGGAACAGATCCGCGAGGACCTCAACCTCGACGACCCGTTCATCGTCCGCTATTTCACGTGGCTCGGCGATGCGGCCACCGGCGACCTCGGCACCTCGTACATCACCGATCAGCCGGTGTCCGACACGATCTCGGATCGTCTCCCGGTCACCGCGCAACTCGCGATCATGTCGATCGTCATCTCGGTGGTGGTCGCGATTCCGATCGGCGTGTTGGGCGCCTACAAACAAGGGGGGTGGCAGGACAGCACCAGCTCGGCGTTCGTCCAGGTCGCCCTCTCGATTCCCAACTTCATCTTCGGCATCTTCCTGATCTGGTTGTTCGCCGTGCAGCTCAACTGGCTCCCCGCCTCCAACTGGAACCGCATCAGCGAGGGCATCGGTGACAACCTGAAGACGTCGATCCTTCCTGCGCTCGCACTTGCGCTCGCGCAGATGGCCGTGTTCTCCCGGCTGATCCGCTCCGACATGATCGCCACGCTGCAGGAGAACTACATCCTGTCGGCGAGGGCCAAGGGGCTCAGCGACAAGTACATCCTCTTCCGTCATGCCCTGCGGCCGAGTTCGCTCAGCCTGATGACGATCATCGGCATCAGCTTCGGTGCGCTCCTCGGAGGCACCGTCGTCATCGAAACGCTCTTCGCCGTGCCCGGGCTCGGTTTCTCGTTGATCAACGCGATCAACGGGCGTGACATCCTCGTCATCCAGGGCATCACGGTCTTCATCGCGGCGATGTTCGTGATCATCAACACCGTGGTCGACCTGTTGTACGTCGTCCTCGACCCCCGTATCCGAAGGAGCTGAACATGGCGACCACCGAATCCGGCATCGAGCAGTCCGGTCTCGACAAGGCCAAGGACGTCCAGAATGCGCAGATCGTCGCAGCTGACCGGTAGACGACGACACCGGACACGATGACGAGTTCGTCGTGCCGCATGGGTGTCAAGCCGAAGCGCACGTCGATCTGGGGGATCTTCAAGGAGATGCCCTTCCTCGTCAAGCTCGGCGCGTTGTGGCTGACGTTCATCTTCCTCAGTGCGATCTATGCCCAGCTCGACATCCGTGTCTTCAACGGCGCGTTGCCGTTGGCGGACCCGAACCTCCAGCTCAACGGCTTCAACCCGGCGACCGGCGAATTCGGCACCGGCGCCCCACTCGAGAGCCCGTCGTGGTCGCACCCGCTCGGCACCGACGCCCTCGCCCGCGACTCGTTCGCCCGTGCGGTGCACGGCTCGTACGTCAGCGTCACGGTCGCCATCGTGTCGGTCACCTGCGGCGTGGTCATCGGCGGACTGCTCGGTTCGCTCGTCGGGTTCGTCCGGGGCAAGACCGAGACGGCGCTGATGGCCGGTATCGACGTGTTGCTCGCCTTCCCGGCGCTCGTCCTGCTGCTGGCACTCATCTCGATCTTCCAGGTGCGCGACCTGTTCGTCATCAGCTTCGTGATCGGCGTGCTGTCGATCCCGGCCTACACCCGCGTCTCGCGGGCGAACAGCCTCGCGATCTCCAACCGTGAATTCGTGACGGCCGCCCAGGCGATCGGCACCAAGAAGTGGAAGATCCTCTGGCGCGAGATCATTCCCAACGTGCTGCCGACGCTGCTCGCGTACGCGATGGTGGCCGCGGCGGCCGTGATCGTGGTCGAGGGCACGCTGTCGTTCCTCGGCCTCAGCGTCCAGTTGCCGACGGCGACCTGGGGCAACATGATCAACCAGGCGCGTCGCGACATCAAGGCCAACTTCGGACAGGTCCTGTACCCGGCCCTGATCCTCACGTTCACCGTGCTGGCGTTGAACCAGGTCGGCGACTTCTTCCAGCGGCGCAGCTCGCACCGCTCGTCGTCGATCTGAGGCTCGTTCGCTCCGATCGCTGATCAGGGTGCGGCCGGTTCCGCCGCGACCTGCGGTGCGGGGGCGGCGAGCGTGAGTCGGGGGAGCAAGATCTGCACGAGGGGGCCGATCGCCACCGCGAACACGGCGGTACCGATGCCGACGGCACCGCCGAGGAGGGCCCCGATCACCAGCACGGTCACCTCGATGCCCGTTCGCGCGGATCTGATCGAGACGCCGCGCCGCGCCAGGCCGGTCATGATGCCGTCTCGCGGTCCCGGCCCCAGCCCGGCGCCGATGTAGATCCCCGATCCGATCGCGATCAGCACGACGCCGCCGAGCATCATCGCGAACCGGATCGCCAGTGGCTCGGGCTGCGGGACGAGCGGCAGGACCAGATCGACCACCAAGCCGATCTCGATCGCATTCAGGAGCGTGCCGAGACCAGGGGTTTCGCGCAACGGGATCCACAGGAAGAGCAGCGCGAGGCCGGTGGCGATGATCACCGTGCCGACCGGGATGCCGGTCAACTCACTGACGCCGGTGTGGAACACGTCCCATGGTGCTGCGCCGAGATCCGCATCGAGCAGCAGCGCCACGCCGACACCGAAGACGGCGAGGCCGAGCACGCAGCGCACGATGCGCTCGACGGGGCGATCGGTGGGTACGAAGCGCGGCACCCCGGCACGTTAACGATCGGGCAGCGCTGTCCGGACGGGATTCCGTGGTCGGCATCCGCACGGCTGCGACGGGCACCGATCATCTCTGTGACAGCCCTTCGTCACACTGGAACCCATGATGCTCCAGACACGTTGTGCCGGCTGCGACGCCCCGGGCGCCGCGATCTGTCCCACCTGCCGATTCGCCCTGCTCGGGCCCCGGCCGCGCCCCGGCGCGCACCAGGTGTACTCGGCGGTGCCGTTCACCGGTCGCGCCCGTGACGTCGTGCTCGGTCTGAAGTACCGCAACCGCCGCCAGGTCGCCCGCCACCTGGCGGGGCTCGTCGTCAATGCCGTGGTCGCCAACGGGCACCTCGGCCTCGTCGACGAGGTCACCTGGGCGCCGACGAGTTCGGCGCGGCGACGCACACGTGGTTTCGATCAGGGTGAGCTGGTCGCGGGCTACGTCGCCCGCCAGTTGGGGCTGCGATCGCGACGGTTGCTCGAGCGGGCCGGTGACGGCGGGCCGCAGACCGGCCGGACGCGCCGTGAGCGTCTGCACGGGCCGGCCTTCCGCGCCCACCCCGGCGCGGCGGGCCGTCGGGTCCTGGTCGTCGACGACGTCGTCACCACCGGGGCCACACTCCGCTCGGCCCGTGCCGAGCTGTTGCGCGGTGGGGCTGCCGACGTGCTGCTGTACGCCGTCGCCGCCACGCCGGCCGGTGCCGTTCCGTCCCGACGCTCGACGGAGCGCCGCTCGGGTGCGGTCGGTGTCGACGTGGCGGCCTGACCCGTCGCGACTTCGCCCGCCGGTAGCATCGGTCACTGCATGGGAATCCTCGATCGCATCCTCCGGGCCGGTGAAGGCAAGAAGCTCAAGGCCCTCGAAGGCATGGTGCCCGAGATCAACGCTTTCGAGCCGGAGATCTCCGCACTGTCCGACGACGCACTGAAGGCCAAGACCGTCGAGTTCCGCGAGCGCCTCGACAACGGCGCCGACCTCGACGACCTGTTGCTCGAAGCGTTCGCGGTCTGCCGTGAGGCGGCCAGACGAACGATCGGGCAGCGCCACTACGACGTCCAGCTGATGGGCGGAGCAGCCCTGCACTTCGGCTGGGTGGCCGAGATGAAGACCGGCGAGGGCAAGACGCTCGTGTCGACGCTGCCGGCCTACCTCAACGGGCTGACCGGCAAGGGTGTCCACCTCGTGACGGTCAACGACTACCTGGCCCGACGTGACGCCGAGTGGATGGGACAGATCCACCGCTGGCTCGGCCTCGAGGTCGGACTGATCATCCCGGGATTCCGCAACAGTCCCGCCGAGAAGCGCCGGAGCTACGGCGCCGACATCACGTACGCCACCAACAACGAGATGGGCTTCGACTACCTGCGCGACAACATGGCGCAGCGCAAGGACGACAAGGTCCAGCAGCGGGGCCACAACTACTGCATCGTCGACGAGGTCGACTCGATCCTGATCGACGAGGCCCGCACACCGCTGATCATCTCCGGTCGCGTCGGTGATGCCGCCAAGCTCTACTACCGGTTCGCCTCGATCGTGCGGTCGCTGCAGCGCGACGTCGACTACGAGGTCGAAGAGGACAAGCGTGTCGTCGTCCCCCTCGAGGAGGGCATCGAGAAGGTCGAACGTGCGCTCGATGTCGAGAACCTGTACGACAACGTGCAGGCGAACCTCGTCCACCAGTTCACCGTGGCGTTGAAGGCCAAGGAGCTCTACAAGCGCGACAAGGACTACATCGTGCAGGGCGGCGAGGTGAAGATCGTCGACGAGTTCACCGGTCGCATCCTCGAAGGCCGCCGCTGGTCCGAGGGCATCCACCAGGCCGTCGAGGCGAAGGAAGGGGTGAAGATCAAAGAGGAGAACCAGACGCTCGCCACGATCACGCTCCAGAACTACTTCCGCATGTACGACAAGCTCGCCGGCATGACCGGCACCGCGCAGACCGAAGCCGCCGAGCTGATGAACACCTATGGCCTCGGTGTGGTCCCGATCCCGACCAACCGTCCACTGGCGCGCATCGACGGCGCCGATCTCATCTACAAGACCGAAGAGGCGAAGTTCAACGCCATCATCGACGACATCGAGCCCCGCCACGAGAAGGGCCAACCGATCCTGGTCGGTACGGCCAGCGTCGCCCGCAGTGAGATCCTCGGGCGGCTGCTCACCCAACGCGGCATCCCCCACGAGGTCCTCAACGCCAAGCAGCACACCCGTGAAGCCGAGATCGTCACGCAGGCGGGCCGTCTCGGGGCGGTCACGGTGGCCACCAACATGGCCGGCCGTGGCGTCGACATCCTGCTCGGGGGCAATCCGGAGGGGCTCGCCCGTCACGATGTGCTGAAGGAGGGCTACGGCGCCGACCTGCTCGTCGACGAGTACGAACTGCCGCTGCCGATCGACCAGATGCCCGACGACTTCCGCGAGGCACGCGCCAAGGCGCTCGCCCGATACCAGGAACTGCTGGCCGAGTACTCGGCGCAGTGCAAGGCCGAAGGCCAGGTCGTCCGCGACCTCGGCGGTCTCTACGTCATCGGATCGGAACGTCACGACAGCCGACGGATCGACAACCAGCTGCGCGGCCGCGCCGGCCGTCAGGGCGACCCGGGCGCCAGCCGGTTCTTCCTCAGCCTCGACGACGAGTTGATGCGCCTGTTCGCAACCGGCGCACTCAACTACGTGATGGGCCGGGCACTGCCCGACGACGAGGCGATCGAGGCGAAGATGGTCACCAAGGCCATCGAGCGGGCACAGACCACGGTGGAGACCAAGAACGCCGAGATCCGCAAGAACGTCCTCAAGTACGACGAGGTGATGAACGAGCAGCGCAAGGTGATCTACAAGCGCCGCGACCAGATCCTCGACGGCGAAGACCTCCGGTCCGCCGCCATGGAGTACCTGGCCGATGCCGTCGATGCGCTGATCGGCACCCACTGCGCCTCGGTCGCCGACGACGAGTGGGACCTCGATGGCCTGGCCAAGGAACTCACCCTGTACTTCCCGAACGCGATCTCCGAGGAGCAGCTGCGAACCTGCGGGAGCACCGACGAGATCTACGACCTCGTGATGGCCGACGCCACCGCGCACTACGAGCGGCGCGAGCAGGAACTCGGCGAGGACGTCCTCCGCCAGGTCGAGCGACAGGTGATGCTGCGCATCATCGACCAGCGCTGGCGCGAGCACCTCGAGGAGATGGACTATCTGCAGGGCGGTATCAACCTGCGGGCAATGGGTCAGAAGGATCCGCTCACCGAGTGGCAGCGTGAGGGCTTCGAGCTGTTCGGCGGGATGATGACCGGCATCGCACAGGACTTCGTGAAGTACGTGATGCACGTCCAGGTGGTGCAGAACCAGGCGCCCGAAGGTGATCCCGCGGCCGACACGGTCAAGAACCTGCAGACCTCGTCATCGGACGACGTGGAGGTCAGCGGGTTCGACCAGGCGGCACGCGCCGCCGTGGCCGAAGGAGAGCTCCCGGAGAGCGCAGCCCCGCCGGCGCCGACCAAGCAGCAGACCGTCGTGAAGGACGCCTTCGACAAGACGCCGCGAAACGCTCCCTGCCCGTGCGGATCGGGCAAGAAGTTCAAGCAGTGCCACGGCGCTGCGTGACGCGTCGGCGGCTCGATCGTCATGCGTGACTTCACCTCCGACCTCCGCGATGTCCAACGCCGTCTCGGGGAGGCGGAGACCTACCTGTCGGTTGCCGACAACCGCGAGCGTTTCGCCGTTCTCGAAGCCGAGATCTCCGACCCGGCGCTCTGGGACGATCAGGAGCGGGCGAAGAAGCTCAACACCGAGTACGCCAACATCCGCGACGACCTCGCGGTGTTCGATGGCCTCACCGAACAGTTCGGTGACGTCGAGGTGCTGCACGAACTGGCCCGCGACGAGGACGACGAGTCGCAGGAAACCGAGATCGAGGCCTCGATCGCCGCGATCAACGCGACGCTCGACCAGCTCGAGCTGCGCAGCCTGTTCACCGGTGAACACGACGACAGCGACTGCATCGTGCAGATCAACGCGAAGGACGGTGGCGTCGACGCCCAGGACTTCTCCGAGATGTTGCTGCGCATGTACGAACGCTGGTGTGAGCGCCGCGGGTTCGCGATCAGCCTCAACTACGTGTCCGAGGGTGCCGAGGCCGGGATCATGTCGGCCGAGGTCACGATCAGCGGCCGCTACGCATACGGGTTGATGAGTGCCGAGCGCGGGACGCACCGGCTCGTGCGGATCAGCCCGTTCGACAACCAGGGCCGCCGCCAGACGTCGTTCGCCGCGGTCCAGGTGTGGCCGTTGCTCGACGACGTCGACGTCGACATCGACGAGTCCGACATCCGCATGGAGGTCTTCCGTGCGTCCGGTGCCGGTGGACAGCACATCAACAAGACATCGTCCGCCGTCCGCCTGATCCACGAACCCACCGGACTGGTGGCGAGTTCGCAGGAGGAGCGCAGCCAGCTGCAGAACCGCGAGCGTGCCATGGGCCGGCTCACGGCGATGATCGCGGCCAAGGCCGAGGAGGACCGTGCCGCCGAACTGGATGCGATCGCCGGCAAGCAGGCCCAGGTCGGCTGGGGCAGCCAGATCCGCAGCTACGTCCTGCAGCCGTACCAGATGGTGAAGGACCTGCGGACCGAGATCGAGACGAGCGACGTCGACGGCGTGCTCGCCGGAGACATCGACCAGTTCGTCGAGGGCTATCTGCGGATGCGCCGCGCCCAGGGCGACGCCGACGACTGACCGTGACGCCAGGGGTCAGACCCCCGGCGTCACAGGGTGACGCACCAGGCGGGGAGTCCAGCGGTACCCTTGGCGAGCCCTTCGGGGAGCGTGCATCATGATCCGACTCGAGAACGTCACCAAGAGCTATTCGACCGAGGTCGTCGCCGTGCGCGACGCCAGCTTCGATGTCGCCAAGGGCGAGTTCGTCTTCCTCGTCGGCCCGTCCGGTTCGGGAAAGAGCACGCTGCTGCGCATGCTCAACCGTCAGGACCGCCCCGAGCGTGGTGCGGTGTGGGTCGCCGGGCGCAACATCGTCGACATGCCGCCCACCCGGGTGCCGCACCTGCGGCGCAACATCGGCAACATCTTCCAGGACTACAAGCTGCTGCTCGAGAAGAGCGTCTTCGAGAACGTTGCGTTCGCTCAGGAGGTCATCGGCCGGCCGACGCACGTGATCAAGCAGCAGGTGCCCGCCGTGCTCGACCTCGTCGGTCTCGCCGGCAAGGAGGACCGCCTCCCTCATCAGCTGTCCGGTGGTGAACAGCAGCGTGTGTCGATCGCCCGGGCGTTCGTGAATCGTCCGCTGATCCTGCTCGCCGACGAGCCGACCGGCAACCTCGACCCGGCCACCGGCGAGGGCATCATGCGCCTGCTCGACCGGATCAACAAGACCGGCACCACCGTGGTGATGGCCACCCACGACCAGCGCATCGTCAACACGATGCGCAAGCGCGTCATCCAGCTCGATCGTGGCGTCATCGTGCGCGACCAGGCCCGCGGCGTCTACGAGTGAGTTGAACTGAACCGTGCTGTCACGCCTCCGCTACATCCTGCGCGAAACCCTCGACAGTTTCCGTCGCAACGCGACGTTGACCGTCGCATCGATCATCACGGCTGCGATCTCGCTGCTCGGTGTCGGGCTCACGTTGCTCAGCCAGCACGCGTTCGACAACCTGCTCGCGCGCTGGGAGGGCGGCGTCGAGATGATCGTCTTCATGAACCCGCAGGCGACCGGCGACCAGTTGAGCCTCGTGGAACGCTCGCTGACCGAACAGGATCAGTTCATCGAGAGCTTCACGTATTGCGACGAGATCTGTTCGCTCGAGGAAGCCGACCGCATCTTCGCCGGCGAGCCCGGCGTCCGCGAGCTCCTCACCGAGGAGACGATCCTGACGCAGTTCAAGGCGGTGCCCACCGAGGACACCGATGTCGAACTGCTCCGCCAGGTGTCGGACGCGTTCGCCGAACTGCCCGGCGTGTACGACGTGAGCTTCGCGGAGGACCAGATCAGTCTGATCACCCAACTGCAGAGCTTCTTCGGGTTCCGGCTGCTGTTGTTGTCGATCTTCCTGCTCCTCGCCGCGATCCTGTTGATCTGGAACACGATCAGAACGGCGATCTTCGCGCGGCGTCGCGAGATCGAGGTGATGAAACTCGTCGGTGCGACCGACTGGTTCATCCGCGTCCCGTTCATGCTCGAAGGTCTGCTCCACGGCATCATCGGCGCGGGGTTGGCCAGCCTCGGGTTGTGGGCGTGGAACAGCCAGTGGACCACCGGTGTGCAGAACTTCCCGGACAACAGCGGGTTCTCCGCCCTCGTGGTCGTCGACGGATACGACCAGACGGTGATGCTGATCATGTTCGCGATCGGTGCGCTGGCCGGCGCCATCGGCTC
>CAVORH010000036.1:0-113402 GCA_963698565.1 Ilumatobacteraceae bacterium | reverse complement strand
GATCGAGTAGGCGAACGAGTTCCACGCGACCGACCCGTCGATTGGTTGGCCGGCGGGCGCGATGAGGTTGACCTCGAGCTGGAGGGACTCACCGACACCGATCGCGTAGTCGTCGTCGAAGTCGTACATCAAGGCACGGGTGTCGCTGATCGGGTCTCGGTGGCGTCAGGCTCCAGTCGATGCAGCCCGTGGGAATCTTGAACCGGCTGTCGTAGCAGGGGGTGGCGCTCGTCGAGTAGTAGACGTCGACCAGGCCGGTGAGCGCGGCCGGCAGCTCGACGGGGGCGACGAGGATCGGCCGCCACTGGCTGCCACGGGCGCCGGTGAGGATCCCTCTGTCACCGACCGCCGGGAGCACGTCGAGCACGGTGATGTCGTCGGCGCCGACGTTGCCGGGGTTGGTGAGCACGAGGCGGTAGTCGACGAAGCCGCCCTGGTACGTGAAGCCGCGCTTCGGGTAGCGGCTGTAGCCGGCCGTCTCCGGGTCGGGGTCGTCGGGATTGCCGCCCGCGTGGCGTTGACGATGTCGACGTCGGCCTCACCGCGCACCCACTTCACCGAGTCGAGCCCGGTGATGGCGAGCACCTCGACGGGGCTGCTGTCGTAACACGCCGGCGAACCGGCGAGCGTCCGACAGACGAGATCGGCATCGGCCGGTGACGGTGCCGGGCACTCCCACACGAGCTGCTTGTCGGGGTCGATGTTGCCCGGAGCATTCGTCCAGCCCGAAATGCTGGCGTGATTGGTGATCGGGCCCGGTGGGGTCGGATCCGGCAGCGTTGCGGCATACCTCACGGTGATCGACTCGCCGGGAGCGAGCGAGTAGCTCGTCGAGTCCGCCGCGGTCCAACGCCACTCGAGCAGGGTGCGACCGGACGGACCGTCGACGGAGACGCCGATGGCGGGGTCGGGCGCACCACTCGGCTTGCTGACCACGGTGGCCGTGCCGGCCACGTAGGCGAGCGCAACCGGCGTCCCGTCGTCGTACTCGTCGGGGATCAGGTCACGGATGACGAAGTCGTCGAGCGAGGTCGACGCCTCGGTCGTGTTGGTGATCGAGACGTCCCACGACACCGTCGCGCCGGGAACGAAGGGGCCCGGGTCACCGGACTTGGTGATTCGCGGAACCGCGAACTCCTGCTTCGCGGTCGCCGACGTGCAGGTCGGGCCCGAACTGGCGGCGCGTACCGGTGTGGTCGAGGTAGTCGAGCGTGGTGCAGTTGGTGACCAGCGTGCCGTCGCCCTGCCCGGCACCCTCGACGACCGGATTTCCCTCGCGATCGATGGGATCGATGACGGTCGCACCCAACGCGATGCGGCGCGACTCGAACCCACCGACGGCGTCGGCCTCGAACTGCACGAATGCGATGTGGTCTCCGGCGCCGACGAACGCCGCCTTGGGAATCGCGACTCCCGGTGCGAAGACCGGGAACGGACGCAACGTCGGGTCGAGGGGGAAGGCGAGGGCGACGTCGGCGTCGGTGTAGTAGAACGCGCGGTCGACCCCCGCCGGGACGGTGACCGAGGTGACGTCGACCTGTGCCGGAATGAGGTCGGTGAGCACGGCATTCGTGATCGGCAGGAACCCCGAGCTCTCGATCGCGAGTGTGTAGCTGAACTGCTGGCCGGGGGTGACCCAGGACGCGCCGGACTTGCCGGCGCCGCCGATGGCGGTCGGGGCCTGGAGCTGATGGGTCAGCGTCGTGTCGATCGGGGGTTCGGGAACCGTGCCGCCGACCGGGATCGGGTCGGTGACCGACGCGTCGTTGGTGACGCTGTCCCCGTCGCTGAACGTGCCTGCCGGGAACTGCACCGTCACGCTCGCGACGACATGGCACGCTCCGTCGGCTGCCACTGCCGGCAGGATCCACTCGACGATGCCCGAGCCGGGCGCGGTCTCGCTGCCGCCGTTGGTGGCGCTGACGAACTCCGCGCCGGCCGGCAGCGTGTCACGCAACGTCGCGCCGGCCGACAGGTCGATCCCGCCGGTCGGCTCCGAGCAGAGCTCGACGTCGTAGGTGACGGGAAGACCGATCGGGGCGACGCCACCGCGCACGCTCTTGCGCGCTTCGAACGCGAAGGAGGCCGTCGCAGTCACGAGGGCCGGATTCGAGTCGACCGAGACGAAGGCGCCGCCGACGGTCGCTTCGAACGTGGCCGTGTTGCTCGCCACGGCGTTGTTCGGTGTCGACCCGGTCGGGAACTCGACGGTCACACTCAGTTCGAGCGTCGATCCCGCGGCGAGACCGACCGCTCCTCCTGCCAGAGGATTGGTGAACGCCCACGATGCCATCCGGGCCCCCTCGTCGTACGCCGTGGTCGCCCCCACGATCGGCGCGATGCGGACGTCCGCAGCCGCACCGGAGAGCTCGGGGGGAAGGACATCGGTGACCTTGGCGTCGATGCAGTCGCTGGTCGCGCTCGAGCAGCTGACCAGGATGCGGTACTCGAACGCCTCACCGACCCGAACGACGTCGACGCTGCTCGACTTGGAGATCGCGAGGTCCGCGGCCTGCACCGGCGACGGGGCCGCAGCGACGAGCGCTGTCAGGGCGAACACGACGAAGGCCACGGCGAGGCGGCCGATTCGTCCAGGTACTGCGAAGTTCATGCGCTGCTCCACGAGACGTTCCGGCGCGTCGGGCGACGGGCCGGGACGAGATGGTCGGATGGTGATACAGCTAGAACATCGGGGTGTCCGGACCGCATCTTGAGCAGAACCTGAAGAGGCCGGGACTACTCTGCGGCGATGGGCCGCCGTGACGACATCATCGAGCAGGCGGTGGCGATCCTTCGCGAGGACGGGCCCGCAGCGCTCACGTCCGTGAACGTGGCTGCTCGGATCGGCGTGACGCAGCCGGCGATCTACCGCCACATCGTCGACATGGACGAACTCAGCGGGATCGCCAGCCGAATCGTCGTGTCGGACCTCACCGCCACGTTGAACGCGATCCTGCTCGCGCCCGACGTCAACTTCGACGACCTCGCCGGCATCGCACAGTTGAGTCGGAGGATGATCGAGGTCATGGCGGCGGACCAGCAGGCGTTCGAGGTCATCGATCGGTGGCGATTCGCCGACGGAACGCTGGGCGACGGCATCCGCGAACTGCTCATCGCAGGCCGAGACCTGGTCGTCTTCGTCCTCGAGTCGGAGTGGCGCTCGGAATACGGATATGCCGAACCGTTGACCTCGTCGCTGGCCACCGTCCAACGCCGCCATGCGGAGTTGCTCGTCGACGACATGATCGCGTTCGCCCGATTCATTCGAGGCGGCGCTGATCACGAGGAGGTCGCCCGCATGATGCAACTGCGCATCGTCACGTCGTGGACCGCCTACGTCGTCGACCTGCAGACGCGTCTGGGCCGGCGGCTGCCGGACATCGACGTCGCCTGACGCCGTTGGTCTGTTCTTCAGTCGGCGAACACGCCTTGGAGCCGGGCCGCGGTGAGCGTGTTCTCCAGCAGACAGGCGATCGTCATCGGTCCGGTACCGCCCGGCATCGGTGTGATGTGGCCGGCCACCTCGGCCACCGGCGCGTAGTCGACGTCGCCGACGATGCCGGCCTCGGTGCGCGACACGCCGACGTCGATCACGGTCGCTCCCGGCTTGACCATGTCGGCGGTGATCATCCGGGCCTGACCCGCGGCGCCGACGACGATGTCGGCCTGACGCACGACATCGGCCATGTCAGCGGTGCGTGAATGCGCCATCGTGACCGTGGCGTCGACGCCCTTGCGGGCGAGCAGCAGCGACAGCGGAAGACCGACGAGGGTCGAGCGGCCGATGACCACCGCCCGCTTCCCGCTCGTTGCGATGCCATAGCGCTCGAGCAGGCGCATCACGCCGAGCGGCGTGCAGCCGACCAGTCCGGGGCGACCCCGCAACAGCCGGCCCATCGATCGCTCGGTGAGCCCGTCGACGTCCTTCTCGGGCGGGATGAGATCGAGGACGGGTTCGGGGTCGAGACCGTCGGGCAGCGGGAGCTGCACGAGGATGCCGTGGACGTCGGCATCGGCGGCGAGCTCCCTGACCGCTCGTTCGACGTCGTCCTGCGACGCGGTCGCCGGCAGGTCGACGTGCTGCGAGACCAGTCCGGCTTCCGCCGCCTTGGCGTGCTTCATCTTCACGTAGCGCTGACTCGGGCCGTCGTCGCCCACCAGCACCGTGGCGAGGCAGATCGACGGCGACCCCGCCGCCTCGATGCGTCGCCGGAGGTCGGCGACGATCTCGTCGCGCAGGGCATTGCCGTCCATCACCACAGCCGTCATGTCGACGACTGTATGGGATGCACCCCGACCGTTCCGTTTGCGTCACGATTCCGGTGGGACGGTCCACCGAGAACGCGACGCAAACGGGACGAACGTCAGCCGGCTTCGGAGTGGGTGACGGGCTGCTCGCCCATCCACTCGCGCAGGGTGTTCTTCAGCTTGGTCTGCTGGATGAACAGATCGCTCTCGGCAGCACTCTCGCCGGCCGCCTGCGGCGCCTTGAGGTAGAAGCTGAGCCACTCCTGCACACCCGACTCACCGGCGCGGTGCGCGAGGTCCATGAAGAGCGCGAGGTCGAGCACGATCGGTGCCGCCAGGATCGAGTCGCGGCACAGGAAGTCGACCTTGATCTGCATCGGGTAGCCGAGCCAACCGAAGATGTCGATGTTGTCCCAGCCCTCCTTGTTGTCGCCGCGGGGCGGGTAGTAGTTGATCCGCACGACGTGATCGATGTTGCCGTAGAGGTCGGGATACACCTCCGGCTGCAGGATGCCGTCGAGCACACCGAGCTTGGAGACCTCCTTGCTCTTGAAGTTCTCCGGATCGTCGAGCACCTCGCCGTCACGGTTGCCGAGGATGTTGGTCGAGTACCAACCACGCAGGCCGAGCATGCGCGCCTTGATGCCGGGGGCGAGCAGCGTCTTCATCCAGGTCTGGCCGGTCTTGAAGTCCTTGCCGGCGATCGGGACGTTGCGGGTCTTCGACAGCTCGATCATGCAGGGCAGGTCGACCGACAGGTTCGGCGCACCGTTCGCGTACGGCACGTCGGACTGCAGCGCGGCGTACACGTAGATCTGGCTCGGCGAGATGTTCGGGTCGTTGTCGCGCAGACCCTGCTCGAACGACTCGACGGTGGCGTGTACGTCAGAGGCTTCCTGGTAGGCCTCGGTCGAGCCGCACCACACCATCACGAGGCGGTCACAGCCGTTGGTCGCCTTGAAGTTGGCGATGTCGTCCATGACGGCCATCGCCTGGTCCCACTTGTTGGCGATGTCCTTGACGCGGACACCCTCCAGACGCGACACCCAGCGCTGATCGAACACGGCCTCCATCGGGACGATCGCTTCGAGCTCGCTCGAGATCGTGGCGAGGTCCTCGCTGTTGAGCACGCCGGCGGTACGAGCCGCTTCGAGCGCGTTCGGCGAGATCGGATCCCAGCCGCCGAACACGATGTCGTCGAGGCCGGCCAGGGGCACGAACTCGCGGATCATCGGGTTGCGGTTCTCCTCCTTCGTGCCGAGGCGGATGTGCGCCATCTGGCTGATCGAGCCGATCGGCGGGTGCAGTCCCTTGCGAGCTGAGATGACGCCGGCGATGAAGGTGGACGCAACAGCGCCCATGCCGGGAGTGAGGACACCGAGCTTGCCGGTGGCGGGAGCGATCTGTCGTGCAGTCATCCCATCGACGATAAGCGATGATTCAGTTCAAGCACGGTCTGTGAAGCAAATCTGAAGTATCCTGCGCCGGTGCGACCACTTCCGGACCTCTCGATCCGCCAGCTCGAGTATCTCGTGGCGGTGGCCGAGGAGCCGACGTGGGCCGTGGCCGCCGCCCGCGTCGGCGTCAGCGCATCGGCGTTGTCGCAGGGCCTGGCCGAACTCGAACGTCGCGTCGGTGTGGCACTGTTCGACCGCGACGGCCGACGGCGGACCGTGCGACCTGGCGCGTCGCCCGTCGTCGCGCACGCACGCCAGGTGCTCGGGCTCACCCACGACCTGGCCGACTGGGCGGACCGCCTGCGCACAGGACACAGCGGCGCGATCCGTCTGGGCATGATCGACGCCGCCGCCGTCATCCACCACCCGGATCAGTTGCGTCGCTACCGGTCGGAGCACCCCGACGTCGACCTGCGCCTGCGCGTCGCCCCGTCGGCCGAACTCCTCGAACTCCTCGTTGCCGGAGAACTCGACCTCGTCGTCTGCGTCGACCCGCCGACGCCCGTGAGCGGGATCGACGCCGTCGCACTCCTCACCGAGGACCTCGCCGTCTACGGGCCGCCCGATCGCCGACCGGGGCCACCGACCACCTGGGGGCCGTGGGTGCTGTTCCCGGCCGGCTCACACACTCGTTCGCTCGTCGTCGAACAGCTGCGACTGCTCGGTGCCCCGCTCGACGTGGTCGCCGAGAGCCATCAGCCCGACGTCCTGCGGGAGATGGTCCAGCTGGGTGTCGGCTGGACGGTGCTGCCGACCTCGCAGGCCGAGCACGGCGACCGACCGCTGCGGCGGGTGCGCAAGCTCACCACTCGCCCGCTCGTGCTCGCCACCCGCGCCGGCTCGGTCCACGATCCCGCCCTCGACGATCTCGCCGAGTCGCTGCGACGCGGGTGAGGCGTCAACCGGGAACGAACGCGTCGGCAGCTGCGCTCAGCGCGGCGTGAGTGTGATCGGAACCGTGACGCCCGGGTCGGCGGTCTGGAAGTCGAGCACCGGTCCCGCACACGAGTAGGTGACGCCGCTGACCGGCGAGCGGTTGAGCACGCCGTTCGCCAGGTCACTGCCACTGAACGTCACCCCAGCCACGGTGACCGAGACCATGACGTCGTTGAGATCCGACGTCGACGTCACGACGCCGTCGGCCGCCGACCACTTCCCGGTGATCGATCCGGACACGACACCGACACCCACCTGTCCGGCAGCCTCGACGGTCAGGTCGAACGCCGGCGCCCACTCGTAGGTGCCGTCGGAGCGAAAGCTGAGTGGGGCACTCCCGACGGTGTCGATCGTGAGCGGCGCCTCGACCGTCGTCATCAGACCGTCGTAGAAGGCGTCCATCTGCGCTTCGGTCACCACCCAGTCGCCGACGAGGCACGATCCGTCGTCGGCGGGCTCGGCCGGCGCCGCGGTCGACGCCGGAGCGGCGGCCACCGGGGGATCGGTCGCCGCTGGAGCCGTCGTGGGCGCCGGCGTCGTGGACGCCACCGTCGCAGGCACTGCGTTCCCCGTGGTTGGAACCGCGTTCTCCGTGGTTGGAGCCGCGGGTACGGCCGACGCATCGGATGGCACCGAGGCGGCCTCGTCGTCGCCGCACCCGACCGCGACGGCCACGAGCGCGAGCAGGGCGATCACTCCAGCGAAGGAATGGGGGTGTCGCATGGGGCGGAGTCTGGCAGACGGCTCAGGCCACCGGGGTGGACCCGCCCAGCACCGCATGGAACTGTGCGGTGTCGACGTTGCCGCCGCAGAGCACGAACGCGCTGCGTTCGCCGCGGCGGTCGACGGGCTCCGACAACAACCCGGCGAGCCCGATCGCCCCGGCCGACTCCGCCACGTTGTGTGTGGTGCGGAAGACGATCCGCATCGCCTCGGCCGTGGCGTCGTCGGACACGGCGATGATGCGCGCAGCGCCCTCGACGATCCCGGCAATCGACACCGGATCCGGTGAGCGTGTCGCGACGCCGTCGACGAAGGTCGCCGCCGACTCGGTCGCCACCACCTCGCCGCGCTCGAACGAGAGCAGCGTCGACGGTGCGCGTTCGCTCACGACGCCGACGATCTCCGTGTGGAGACCGAGCAGGTCGCGCACCGCGATCAGGGCGTTGATCCCCGACCCCATCCCGACCGGGACGTACACCGTGTCGAGTGCTCCTGCGGCGTCGAACAGCTCGCGCGCATAGGTGGCCACCCCGAGCACGAGGTCGGGATGGAACGGTGGCACCGCCTCGAGCCCGCGCTCGGTCGCCACCTCGATCGAACGTTCCCGAGCCTCCTGGAAATCGGTGCCGAACTCGATCACCTGCGCGCCGAGCGCCCGCATCGCTGCGTTCTTCTCGACGCTGTTGCCGTGCGGCACGAAGATCGTGACCGAACGCCCGTGCACGCGGCCGGCGAACGCCAGGCTCTGGCCGTGGTTGCCCCGTGTGGCGCTGACAACGCCGGCGACCTGGGGACGTTCGCGCACCAACCGGTCCAGATAGACCAGGCCACCGCGCACCTTGAAGGCGCCCACCGGGGTGTGGTTCTCGTGCTTGACCACCACGGCGCTTCCGGCCACCTCGTTCAGGAGTGGCCACTCGTACTGCGGCGTCGGCGGCACGTGACGCCGGACGATGGCGGTGGCACGAGCGAGATCGTCGAGGTCGAACGCACCCATTGTCAGACCACCAATCCCGTGTCGGTCACGACGCGATCGACCGCCACGTCGTGTGGCTCGGTCGGGAGCTCGTCGACGAGCTGCTCACGGAAGCACACGCCGACGGTCTCGCAGTCGCCGCGGACATCGATCAGGAAGCGGTCGTACCAGCCGCCGCCCTGGCCGAGCCGTTGTCCACCCGGCGTGAACGCAAGGCCGGGCACGAGTACCACGTCGGGCCACACCGGATCGACGTCGTCCTCCGGGACGGCGACGTCGACCCCGTGTGCCACGCACCAGGCCTCGAACGCGCTCACATCCGGTTCACCGGCGAGCGAACGGAACGCGAGGACCCGCCGCGCCGTTGCGACGCCGGTCGAGGCGGTCACCGCGGCCCAGATCCGTTGGGACCGGCCGGCGCGATCATCGACCGAACGGCGCACTTCCCGCATCCGCCGGCGGAGCTCCTGCTTGGCCTCGGCGAGCTCCGTCACATCGGGCGGCGTGGGGTCGGCCATCGGGTTGGAGCGTAGTGTGGGCGACGATGAGCGATCAGACGCCACTTCCAGACGCCAACGCCGTTGCCTTCGACTCGAAGCACTTCCGCACCGTGCTCGGCCACTTCCCCACCGGCGTCACGGTGATCACCGGCATGGCCGAGGGCGACCGTCCCCACGGCTTCACGATCGGATCGTTCACGTCCGTCTCGCTCGACCCGCCGCTGGTGGGATTCCTTCCTCAGGTCGACTCCGAGACGTGGGCTCTGATGGCCGACGCGGGCAGCTTCTGCGTCAATGTCCTGAGCGACAAGCAGAGCGACCTGTGCTGGAAGTTCGCCAAGAGCGGGACCGAGGCCACCCGCTTCGAGGGAGTCGAGTGGCACGCTGCGCCGTCAGGCGCTCCCGTGCTCGAACGAGCGGTGGCGTGGATCGACTGCGAGGTCGAGCACGTCTACGAGATGGGCGACCACTACTTCGTGCTCGGGCGGGTCACCTCGCTCGACGCCGACGCCGACCACGACGGCCTGCCACCCCAGCCGCTGGTGTTCTACCGCGGCACCATCGGTGGCTTCGCGGCCGAGGGGTGAGGTACTGATGGATCGGCGTGCGCCGCTCGCGGTGGGCCTCGACACGTTCTTCGTCGTACTGTTCGTCGCCATCGGGCGCCGCAATCACGACGAAGACCCCGGGATCGGTGGCCTCGTCGGCACCGCGGCACCGTTTCTCATCGCGCTGGCCATCGCCTGGCTCGTCCTCCGTGCGTGGCATCGGCCGACCGACCTGCGAACGGGACTCGGTGTCTGGGCGATCGTCGTGGCGGGCGGGATGCTCCTGCGTCACTTCGTGTTCGACGACGGCACCGCGACCTCGTTCATCATCGTGGCAACGGTGTTCCTCGGATTCTTCATCGTCGGCTGGCGCGCCGTGTTCATGCTGATCGAGCGACGCCGAGGCGCACCGACCGCCGACCGGTTCGACGCCATTTCCTGACGGTTCGGCCCTGGCTACCATCGGCGCCATGCCCGCCACCGGTGACCGAGCCCCCGCTTTCAACCTCCCGAATCAACACGGCACCAAGGTGCGGCTGTCGTCGCTGAAGGGCCGCAAGGTGCTCGTGTACTTCTATCCCCGAGCCGACACGCCTGGCTGTACCACCCAGGCGTGCGGCTTGCGCGACATCGCCCACGACATCGGCGACACGGTCATCGTCGGCATCAGCACCGACGCTCCGGCCAAGCTCGCGAAGTTCGACGAGAAGCACCAACTCGGGTTCCCGCTGCTGTCCGACGCCGATCACACCGTCGCCGAGAAGTACGGCGTGTGGGTCGAGAAGAACATGTACGGAAAGAAGTCGATGGGTGTCCAACGTTCGGCCTTCCTCGTCGACGAAGCGGGCAAGGTGATCGAGGCCTGGCCGAAGATCAGCCCCAAGGACACCCCGACGAACCTGCTCGCCGCCCTCGCGAAGTGATCGTCAGAGGCCGGGCGACACGGTCGATCCGTGAGCGGTCCAGTACTCGTTGATCGAACGCTGGATGCGCAAGTACCAGATGAAGTTGCCGATGATCGGGAGCAGGAACCACAGGCCCCAGATCGTGGTGATCGGCGGTTCCCTGCCCTCACGACGGTAGAGCTGCTCGACCTCCGACGCCATCAGGAACATCGTCACCGGTGAGATGAGCAGCGTGATGAACAGGTACGCGACGCCACCCAACCCGGTGCGGGCGTGCTGTTTGAGTTCCTCGCCGTTCTGGTACGACCAGACGATCGTCCAGATCCCGAACGTGACGATCGTCAACAGGATCACGAGGAACGCCGAACGAGGCTTTCCGACGGGACCGAGGGTTCCCGCTGCCGAGCCCGCGATCGGCGGAGGCGGTGGTGATGCCGCCGGCGGCGGCGGAACGCTGCCCGGGTCGGATGGTGGCGGTGGCATGTCGCTCATGGGGCCACCGTAGATGGCGACCAACGATCGCTCGGGGACAGTCGGCTCGTCGGCGAGGCGAGCGATGCGGCAAGCTCGCCCGATGACCGCACTGAAGATCGAAATCGACCCGGCTGACGCGGGCTTCGCACCGGACCGGCTCGCCCGAATCGACCGCCACTTCCAAGGGTATGTCGACCAGAAGAAGCTGGCCGGCTGGCATGTCGCCGTGAGCCGCAGGGGTCAGCTCGTGCACTCCTCGACCGCCGGCGACCGCGACATCGCGAGCGGCGCGCCGTTCACCGACGACACGATCGTGCGGATGTTCTCGATGACCAAGCCGATCACGTCGGTCGCCGCGATGATGCTCTACGAAGACGGATTGCTCGAGCTCAAGTCGCCGATCTCCAAGTGGCTGCCGGAGTTCGCGGAAACGCGGGTGTACCGCTCCGGATCGTTCCTGGCGCCGGTGACCGAGCCGCAGATCGAACCGATCCGGGTGTGGCACCTGCTCACCCACACGTCGGGCCTCACGTACGGATTCCACAACACCCACGTCACCGATGCGATCTACCGGCGCGGCGGGTTCGAGTGGGGCAATCCTCCAGGCGCCACCCTCGCGGAGTGTTGCGAGATGTGGGCGAAGATGCCGCTCGCGTTCCAACCCGGCAGCGAGTGGAACTACGGGGTGTCGACCGACGTGCTCGGCCGACTGGTCGAGGTGGTCTCCGGCATGGCGCTCGACGAGTTCTTCCGCACCCGGATCTTCGAGCCGCTCGGCATGACCGACACCGACTTCTACGTGCCCGACGCGTCGATGGAGCGCTTCGCCACGCTCTACGTTCGCAACCCGTCGACCGGGGAGGCGATGCCGGCACCCGAGGGGCTCGGGCGTGCCTCCAACAAGCCACCGGCGATGCTCGGTGGCGGTGGCGGGCTGGTCGGCACGGCGTCCGACTACCTGCGCTTCGCCCACATGTTGCTCAACCGGGGTGAACTCGACGGCGTCCGGCTGCTCGGCAGTCGCACGGTCGACTACATGACCCGCAACCATCTGCCCGGCAACGCCGACCTCGAGGCGTACGGCCGGCCGCTGTTCGCCGAGACGAGCTTCGACGGCGTCGGCTTCGGACTCGGATTCTCCGTGGTGCTCGACGCGGCGGCGAACAAGGTGCTGCGGGCCGAGGGCGAGTACTCGTGGGGTGGCGCCGCCAGCACGATCTTCTGGGTCGATCCGGTGAACGAGATCGTGGCGCTGTTCCTCACCCAGCTCCTCCCGTCGAGCACCTATCCGATCCGCTCCCAGCTCAACCAACTGGTCCAGCAGGCCCTCGTCGACTGACGACCTCAGGGGTCAGACCCCTGTTGTACTCACCGGCCTGACGTCACGGTGCGCAGGGCGCTGTCGCAGGTGGCCTCGAAGAGGGCGTCGACGTCGGCGAGCCAGTCGAGATGATGGTTCGCTTCCAGGCTGACGAATCCGTGCAGCTGCGACCATGCACCGATCGCTCGAGCCCGCATCGCGGGCGACCAGGTCTCGATGTCGGCACCGTCCTCGCCGCTGAGCTCGGCGAGCGCCTCGGCCATCGGCAGCAGCACGGCGGTCTGGGCGCCGATGGTCGGGCCGCCGGCTGGAGCGGCGTATCCGGGCAACACGTCGCTGAAGACCAGCGTGAATCGCGCCGAATGTCGTGTGGCGAAGCGCCGATACCCCTCCATCGCCGCGCGGGCCCTCACCGCCGGCGACGACCCGGGGTCGACACCTCGCGCCACCTCCGCCGCCATCTGCGCGTAGATCTCGACGATCAGCTCGGTGTACAGCGCGTCGAGACTCTCGAAGTAGGTGTAGAGCGTCGACGGGCTGACACCGACCGAGCGGGCGAGCGCCCGCCAGTTGACCGCTGACGGGCCACCGTCGTCGAGCTGCGCGAGGGCAGCGTCGAGCACGTCGCGACGCAACGCCTGCTGCTGCTGCTCCCGGCGGCTCAAGACGGACATGACGGCGACTGTAGCGCTCCTTCGAATGGTGTTCGACGATCGAACAACGTGACGATTGCCGCTTGACCCCGTAGCCCACCGTGCGTAGATTGAACACTGTTCGGAGAACGATCAGCGTTCACGCAGAGGAGCCCATCATGACCGACACCACGCCAACCAACCCGACGTCCGGCAAGAACCACGTGGTGCTCGGTGCCGGACCCGTCGGCCGGGCGATCATCGCCCAGCTCGTCGACCGCGGGTTGACGCCGACGGTCGCCACTCGATCCGGCACCGACGTGACGGGAGCAACCGCTCGCCGGGCGGACGTGACCGATCCCCGCGACCTCGCGGCAACGGTCGAGGGCGCCGACGTCGTGTACCAGTGCGCCCAGCCCGAGTACCACCGCTGGCAGGAGGAGTTCCCCGCGCTCCAATCCGGTGTCGTCGATGCGGTCGCCCGCTCGGGCTCGCTGCTCGTCGTGGTCGAGAACCTGTACGGCTACGGGCACGCCGACGGCGCACTGAGCGAGGGATTGCCGATGCGCGCCACGACCAAGAAGGGCGCCGTGCGCGCCCGGATGTACTTGGACCTCGTCGAAGCCCATCAGGCAGGCCGCATCCGCATGGTCGTGGCCCGAGCATCGGACTTCTTCGGACCACACGTCGACGGGTCGGCCTTCGGTGATCGCTTCGTCTCCCAGGTCGCCGCCGGGAAGAAGGTCGACATCCTCGGCGACCCCGAGGCGCTGCACTCGGTCACCTACGTCCCCGATCTCGCCACCGCGATGATCCGGCTCGCGGGCGAACCCGACTCGTGGGGCCGCGCCTGGCATGTCCCGAACGCACCGGCGGTCACCCAACGCGACCTCGTTGCGATCGCAGGCCGCGCCGCTCGAACCGAGCCGGTGGTTCGGCGGATCGCTCGCTGGCAACTCAGGGCCCTCGGGTTGTTCGTCCCGCCGATGCGCGAGACCGTCGAGATGATGTACGAGTTCGAACACGACTTCGTCGTCGACCACAGCGACTACGCAGCCCACTTCGGCGACCACGCAACACCTCTGGACGCTGCGTTCGAGGCGACGATGGGGCGCAGCGACGCACATCTCGAGGGTGCGGCCTGAGCACGGGTGCACCAGGGGGCTGGGCCGACCCCACGCCCCCGGTGCACTCAGAGCGTGTTGGTGATGGCGCCGGTCTCGGCGCCTTGGACGAGCTTGGCGTACTTGCCGAGCACGCCCGTCGTGTACCGGGGCGGGTTCGGCTGCCAGCCGTCCATCCGGTTCGCCAGCTCCGCGGTGTCGACCAGCAGGTCGAGCGACTTGGTCGGGACGTCGATGCGGATCAGGTCGCCGTCGCGGACGTAGGCGATCGGGCCACCGTCGGTGGCCTCCGGCGCGACGTGGCCGATGCAGAACCCCCACGTGCCGCCGGAGAAGCGGCCGTCGGTGATCAGCGCACAGTCCGACCCTCGCCCTGCGCCCTTGAGGGCACCGGTGATCGCCAGCATCTCGCGCATCCCCGGCCCACCCTTCGGGCCCTCGTAGCGGATCACGATCACGGTGCCGGGCTGGATCGAGCCGGCCAGGATCGCCTCCATCGCGAACGACTCGTCGTCGAACACCCGGGCGGGGCCCTCGAAGTGCATCTGGGCGTCGGACAGGCCCGCCACCTTCACGACCGCACCCTTCGGTGCGAGCGTGCCGGTGAGGATGTTGATCCCGCCCGCTTCGTGGATCGGCGCATCGAGCGGGTGCACGACCACGCCGTCGGCGGCGGGCGGGTCGATCTCGGCGAGGTTCTCCGCCATCGTCCTGCCGGTCACGGTCATCACGTCGCCGTGCAACAGGCCGGCATCGAGGAGCAGCTTCAACACCACGGGCACGCCGCCGACGCGATCGAGATCGCTCATGTGGAACTTGCCACCCGGCTTCATGTCGGCGACGTGCGGCACCTTGTCGGCGATGCGGTTGAAGTCGTCGAGGTCCAGCTCGACGTGCGCCTCGTTGGCGAGCGCCAGGAGGTGCAGCACTGCGTTCGTCGAGCCGCCGAGTGCCGACGTGACGGCGATCGCGTTCTCGAAGGCCTGCTTCGTCATGATCTGGCGCGGCGTGATCCCGAGGCGCAAGAGGTTGACGACTGCGGCACCTGCACGCTCGGCGTCGCTCTCGCGGCGACCGTCGATCGCCGGTGGCGACGCGGTGCCCGGCAGGCTCATCCCGATCGCCTCGGCGATCGAACTCATCGTGTTCGCGGTGAACATGCCGCCGCACGCGCCCTCGCCGGGACACGCGGTCGCCTCGATCTCGTGGAGTTCGGCCTCGGTCATCGTGCCCGCGGCACATGCCCCGACCGCCTCGAACACGCTGGTGATGTCGGTCGCCACGCCGTTGTGCTCGCCCGGCATGGTCGAACCGTTGTAGACGAACACGCTCGCGAGGTCGAGGCGGGCGGCCGCCATCAACATCGCCGGGATCGACTTGTCGCAACCGGCGAGGCCGACGAAGCCGTCGAAGCGCTCGGCGTGCATCACCGTCTCCACCGAGTCGGTGATCACTTCGCGCGACACGAGCGAGGCCCGCATCCCCTCGTGACCCATCGAGATGCCGTCGCTGACGGTGATCGT
Organism: Ilumatobacteraceae bacterium; assembly: GCA_963698565.1. GTDB lineage: Bacteria > Actinomycetota > Acidimicrobiia > Acidimicrobiales > Ilumatobacteraceae > Sva-07. The sequence continues at coordinate 98,035 of CAVORH010000036.1, read as the reverse complement.
GCCGAACTCGAGCGGGAAGCCGCCGGCCTCCCGGACGCCGACCTTGGCGTGCTCGGCGAGCTTGCGCAGCGTCATGTTGCACGGGGTGACCTCGTTCCACGACGAGGCGATCGCCACCTGGGGCTTGTCCCAGTCGTCGTCGCCCATCCCGACGGCGCGCAGCATCGCCCTCGACGGCGCCTTCTGCATGCCGTCGGTGACGTCGCGCGAACGCGGCTTGACGTCGACCGGTGTGTCGATCGTGGGGTCGTTGGTGCTCATGCCCGCAGAGTAGTGGCGAAGCTCGGGGACCAACCTGGTGCTCTGCCCACCACGTCGGGCACCGATGGCTCAGGGTGCCTCCGCCGCCCGCCGATGCCAGACTGGTCCCATGGCCGACGTGCGAGAGACCAAGCTTCCCGGCGTCGGTGTGCGCCACGAGTTCACGACCGACGACGGAACCGACATCGGTGTGCTCGTCTTCCACGACGGCCGTCGTGAGATCCTCGTCTACGACTCCGACGACCCCGATGCGTGCTCGTCGCTGCTCAACCTCTCCGCGGCGGACACCAGAACCGTGTCGGAACTGCTCGGCGCGAGCCGCGTCACCGAGGCCGTCGCGGCTGTCCAGCAGGAGATCGAAGGGCTGGCGATCGAGTGGATCGAGCTCACGCCGACCTCGCCGGCCTCCGGGGCGACGATCGGTGACGGGATGTACCGCACCAAGACCGGGTCCTCGATCGTCGCCGTCATCCGCGACGGCCAGTCGATCCCGGCGCCCGGACCCGAGTTCGGCCTCCTCGCCGGCGACGTGGTGGTTGCCGTGGGAACGACCGACGGCCTCGCGATGATGCGTGAGCTGATCCGGCGCTGAACATCGTGCTGCTCGCCGCTGGCTCCAGCGACGCCGCACTGGCGTTCATCGAGATCGGCGCGCTCATCCTCGGCCTCGCACTGCTCTCGCGGCTCGCCGGCCGGTTCGGTCTCACCGCGGTGCCGCTCTACCTGCTCGCCGGCCTGGCGATGGGAGAGGGTGGCGTCGTCCAGTTGGACGTGACACTCGAGTTCTTCGAGATCGCCGCCGAGATCGGCGTGCTGCTGCTGCTGTTCGCGCTCGGTCTCGAGTACTCGGAGAGCGAGCTGCGCAACGGCCTGCGGTCCGGGGTCGCTCCCGGTGTCGTCGACATGTTGCTGAACGCCGCTCCAGGTGTCGCGGCGGGATTCCTGCTCGGCTGGGATCCGTTGGCCGCGGTGCTGCTCGGCGGCATCACCTGGATCACGTCGTCGGGTGTGGTGTCGAAGGTGCTGTCCGACCTCGGTCGTCTCGGCTTCCGCGAGACGCCCGCCGTGCTCAACCTGCTCGTGATCGAGGACCTCGCCATGGCCGTCTACCTTCCGGTGGTGGCGGCGTTGATCGTCGGCGGCAGCGCCACCGCGATGGCGACGAGTGTCGTGATCGCCCTGATCGCCGTGACCGTGATCCTGCTCGCGGCGCTGCGCTACGGCCGCCGCCTCAGCGATCTCGTCGTCGGCGGCTCCGACGAGGCGTTCCTCCTCACGGTGTTCGGCATCACGCTGCTCGTCGCCGGCTTCGCCCAGGAGCTCGAGGTGTCCGGGGCGATCGGCGCCTTCCTCGTCGGGCTGGCGCTGTCGGGGCAGGCCGAGCTGCGCGCGAACACGCTGATCTCACCGCTGCGCGACCTGTTCGCAGCGACGTTCTTCCTGTTCTTCTCGTTCCAGATCGACCCCGCCGATCTCGTCGGCGTCGCCGTTCCGGCGCTGCTGCTCGCGCTCGTCACCGTGCTCACCAAGGTTGCGACCGGGTGGTATGCGGCCGGCCGCACCGGCGTCGGGCCGAGGGGACGCATGCGCGCCGGCACCGTGCTGGTCGCGCGCGGTGAGTTCTCGATCGTGATCGCCGCCCTCGGCTCCAGCCTGCTCGACGGTCCGGAACTGGGCGCCCTGGCAGCCTGCTACGTCCTGATCACGGCGATCATCGGTCCGCTGGCGGCGAAGTTCTCCGACCGGATCCCGCTGCCGCCGCGGCTGATGCGACGCAAGGTCACCGCAGAGGTCTGATCCCGATCGACACGATCGTCAGCGTCGCCTGATGACCTACCGCGGGGACGGCATGGTGATCGTTGCCCCGAACGGATCGGAGGTCTACCGGTACCGGGGCCGGGACTCCGCCGACCGCACCAACGACGACGACATCTGGGCGACGCTCGACTCGCTCGATCTCCCGCCGGTCGATCCGCCCCCGTGGAGCACCGAGGTCGCCGTCCGCGACGACCTGCGTGGCTCCTTCCGGCCCCGCGACTTCGGCGCCTACTTCCGGGGGAACATGTTCGGCGCGATCGCGATCGGACGCCGGGTGAGCGACGGCGAGAGCCGTGCGTTGGCCAGGGAGCACCGGCTGATGTCGCAGTCGAACCTCGAGGCGTGGGCCGAGTGGGAGCCGCACACCCACCCCTGAGTCACCCGGTGATCTCGAACACCGGGTGATTCGGCGCGGCGGCGAGCAGCTCCGCGTCGGTCGCGTCGGGGCCGACGCCATCGAAGAACTGACCGACCTCCCACTTCCACCGACGCAGGTAGGCACGGAGGATCTCGGGCTTGTCGACGTCGGCCAACTCGACGAGGTCGACGTGTTCGCGGCGTCGCCCGACGCGCAGATCGCACGACCGAGCGGCTCGAACGTTGCGGACCCACTGCGTGACGCCGCGCGGTGCCACCAGGTAGCGACGATCACCGATCGTCAGCACGTTGACCGGCGTCGACCGGATCTCGCCGGACACGCGGCCGGGCACCTCCAGGACTCGTGATCCCCACACGCTGATCCCCCAACGCGTGAGTCGGGCGACGAGCGGGTTGAAGACCCTCGTGGTGAAGCCGTCGGGTTCGATGTAGCGGGGGGCTGTGGTCGATGAGGTGGACATCGGGTTCTCCTTGCTGACTGAGTGAGCAGTGCTCTCTTTTCGGATCACTGTACTCCTCATCGGTTCGAAGTCAAGAGCACTGCTCACATTTCGGAGCATGGATCTGCAAGACTGCGCAGATGACAACCACACCCGCCCCGTTGCGGCCGGCCGGGGCGCGGGCGCGTGCCCGCGCCGAGGTCCGGGCGTCGATCCTCGCGACGGCGAGCGCCCACCTCGCCGAACACGGTGCAGCCGACCTCTCGCTGCGCGCCATCGCCCGTGACCTCGGCATGGTCTCCTCCGCGATGTACCGGTACTTCGCCAGTCGCGACGAGTTGCTGACGGCGCTGATCATCGAGGCCTACGACTCGCTCGGCGAACACGCCGAAGCAGCCGTCGCCGCGAGCGCGGGATCACCTCCCGCCGAGCGCTGGGTGACGACCGCCGCCGCGATTCGCGACTGGGCGTTCGCCCACCCGCACGACTACGCGCTGCTGTACGGAACGCCGATCCCGGGCTACGCCGCGCCCGACGACACGGTCGTGTCGGGCACTCGCGTCTCGCGGGCGCTGGTGGAGATCGTCCGCGACGCAGCCACCGACGGGCTCCTCGGCCCACCGGCGCCGGGCACCTCGGTCAGCCCCACGTCCGCCGAGTCGTTCGACGCGCTGCGCCACGAACTCGCCCTCGCCGACGTCGGCGACGACACGCTTCTCGCCCTCCTGCTCGCCTGGACGCAGCTGTTCGGCCTGCTGACATTCGAACTCTTCGGCCAGACCCGCAACTTCGTCCACGACGACGATCAACTCTTCATCGACGCCGCCACCACGATGGCCGAACACCTCGGCCTCGGGTGAAGTGTTACGCCGGGGGTCTGACCCCTGGCGTAACACCCGGCGTGGTCGTCAGTGCTTGATCATGACGTGCTTGACCTCGGTGTAGGCCTCGACGGCGTACATCGACATGTCCTTGCCGTAGCCGGACTGCTTGAAGCCACCGTGCGGCATCTCCGACACGATCGGGATGTGGTCGTTGACCCACACCGCTCCGAACTGCAACGCCTTGCTCATCCGCATCGCGCGGCCGACATCGCTCGTCCACACACTGGCCGCCAACCCGTAGTCGACGTCGTTCGCCATCGCGAGTGCCGTCTCCTCGTCGGCGACCGACTGGACGGTGACGACCGGTCCGAACACCTCGCGCTGGATGATCTCCGACGCCTGGCCGGGGCCGACCACGACGGTGGGCTCGTAGAAGAACCCGGCTCCCGAGCGGACCGAGCCGCCGACGGTGACCTCGGCACCCGCCTCCCGCGCACGGTCGACGTAGCCGGCCACCCGACCCCGATGGGTGTCGGAGATCACCGGCCCCATCTCGGTCTCCTCCGACATCGGATCGCCGACGTTGATGCTCGCCACTGCGTCGGTCAACTGGTTGACGAAGTCGTCGTGCACCTTGGAACCGGCGATCACCCGGCACGGCGCCGTGCAGTCCTGCCCGGAGTTGTAGAAGGCCATGCCCTTCAACATCTCGACGGCCGCCTCGATGTCGGCGTCGTCGAAGATGATGACCGGTGCCTTGCCGCCGAGTTCGAGGTGCACCCGCTTGAGCGTGTCGGCCGAGGCCCGGGCGACCGCCTTGCCGGCGCCGACGCTGCCCGTGATCGAGATCATCGCGATCCCCGGATGCTCGCTCAAGGCCGCACCAGCGACCGCGCCCTGGCCACACACGACGTTGAAGACGCCCGCCGGCAGGATGTCGGCGGTGAGCTCGGCCAGGCGCAGCACCGAGTACGGCGTCAGCTCCGACGGCTTGAGCACGACGGTGTTCCCCGCCGCGAGCGCAGGCCCCAGCTTCCAGGTCGCCATGTTCAGCGGGTAGTTCCACGGCGTGATCGAGCCGATGACGCCGAGCGGATCCCGGCGCACCATCGAGGTGTAACCCTCCATGTACTCGCCGGCGGCCTTGCCCTCCAGGAACCGGCAGGCGGAGGCGAAGAACCGCCAGTTGTCCTTCGTGAGGTCCATCTCGAACTCGACGATGCCGACCGGCTTGCCGACGTTCTCGCACTCGATGCGTGAGAGCTCGTCGATGTTCTCGTCGATCACGTCGGCGACGCGGTGGAGCACCTCGCTGCGCTCGCGGGGCGTCAACGCCGCCCAGGCCGGGAAGGCCGCACTCGCCGCGGCGACGGCGGCGTCGACATCGGCCGCATCGCTGGCCGGGACCTCACCGAGCACCTCACCCGTCGCCGGATTGAGCACCTCGTCGGTCGCTCCACTCGCCGCTGGACGCCAGTGCCCGCCGATGAAGTTGGCGTTGCCGAGTGTGCTCGCACCCATGTTCGTTCTCCCTCTGAAGGTCCGGATCCGGACGGTGACGAGCGTCATCATTGCTGGTGAGAGCACCGTGATCAAGATCGCTCGTGATCGAGCCGAGCCGGATTTCACACTGCTGCAACACAGCCACTTGCACGCGCCGACATCGAAGGTGTTGACTGCCCTATCGCATCTGCGACGAGGCCGAGTGCTGGCGCGACTACGTTCACCACCTCGCGCTGGACCATACGAGGACTGATGGGAACGACGGTGACCGACACGGCTGAGACGAAACCTCCAGTGAGCGGCGACCAATCGAGTGAGTCCGCGGTCGGCATCCGGGGCATCACCAAGCGTTTCGGCGATGTCGTGGCCGTCGACAACATCTCGCTCGACATCGCCAACGGTGAGTTCTTCGCACTGCTCGGCCCCTCGGGCTGCGGCAAGACCACGACGCTGCGGATGATCGCCGGCCTCGAGTTCCCGACCGAAGGAAGCCTCACGATCTTCGGGCAGGAGGTCGGCACGCTGCCGCCGAACAAGCGGCCGGTCAACACCGTCTTCCAGAACTACGCGCTGTTCCCGCACCTCGACATCAACGACAACGTCGGCTTCGGCCTCAAGATGAAGAAGGTGAAGAAGCAGGAGATCGCCTCCCGGGTCGACGAGGCGCTCGCCATGGTGCGCCTGACCCACATGGGCAAGCGCCGGCCGACGCAGCTCTCGGGCGGCCAGCAGCAACGAATCGCCCTCGCACGAGCACTCGTCAACCGGCCCAAGGTGCTCCTCCTCGACGAACCGCTCGGCGCGCTCGACCTGAAGCTCCGCCAAGAGATGCAGAGCGAGCTCAAGAGCCTGCAGCGCGAGCTCGGCATCACGTTCGTGTTCGTGACCCACGACCAGGAGGAAGCACTCACGATGAGCGACCGCATCGCCGTGATGGACCGCGGTCAGCTGCTCCAGGTCGATCCTCCCGAGGCGATCTACGAACGGCCGGCCAACCGCTTCGTCGCCGACTTCATCGGGCAGACCAACCTCCTCGAGGGCACGGTGCAGGATGCCACCACCGTGTGTCTGCTCAACGGCGCCCGGATCCCGCTCGAGAGCGGGCTCGCCGCAGGTACGCAGGTTGCGGTGATCCTGCGACCCGAACGCGCCACGATCGCACCTCGCGACGACGCGACCGACGGCCGATCGTCGGTCGACGGGGTGATCCGATCGATCACCTACCTCGGCAACGCAATCGTCTACCGAGTCGGTCTCGATTGGATGGAACTCGATGTCCGGGAGGAGAACCGGCCCGACAGCCACCGACTCGATGTCGGCGAGGACGTGGTGGTGTCGTGGGACGATCGAGCCGTCGCCGTGGTGTCGGAGTGATCCCGTGACGATCGCCGAGGCGCCCGCCCCACCGCCCGAGGCGGTCGACGACGAGCCGATCGGCGAGGTCGCGGCAGCGACGCCAGAGTTCGAACGGGCCGCCGCGAAGGCCGAATCACGCCGCGGGTTCCTCATCGCGCTGCCCGCGTACGCCTACCTGGTGCTGTTCTTCGCGATCCCCCTGGTGATCGTTGCGATCTACTCCTTCGGCACGAGGAACCGGTTCGGCGACACCGAGTTGTCGGGCTGGAACCTCGACGCCTACCGCAAGCTCACCGAGCCGCTCCTGCGCGACATCCTGTTCCGGTCGTTGTGGCTGGCGATCATCACCACCGTCATCTGCTTGATCGTCGCCTACCCGTTCGCCTACTTCCTCGCCACCCGCACGCCGACGGTCCGCAACATCATGTTGGTGTTCGTGATGATCCCGTTCTGGTCGAACTTCCTGGTGCGGAACTTCGCGTGGCGCGTGATCCTCGGCACCGACGGACCACTGTCGACGGCAACCTCCGCCGTCGGCCTCGGTGACACCCGAATCCTGTTCACGCCGACCGCGGTCGTGCTCGGCCTCGTCTACGGCTTCCTGCCCTTCATGATCCTGCCGCTCTACGCGGCGATCGAACGCATCGACCTCGGCCTCGTGGAAGCAAGCCGTGATCTCTACGCATCGGGCTGGCAGACCTTCCGACGCGTGCTGCTGCCGTTGTCGATGCCCGGCGTGATCGCCGGATCGATCCTCGTGTTCATCCCGAGCCTCGGCGCCTACGTGACCCCGGAGATCCTCGGCGGCGCCAAGTCGACCCTGCTCGGCTCGTACATCGTGACGCAGTTCCTCACCGCGAGGAACTGGCCGGTCGGCGCGTCGCTGTCGTTCACCCTCACCGTGATCATGCTGTTCGCGACGATCCTGTACTTCCGCAAGGGTGGGCGGACGCTGTGAGCGAGAGCACCGCCCGCCCACGCGGCAAGACCAAGTGGCTGCTGTCCGCCAACGCCGTCCTGGTCTACCTGTTCTTCTACGCGCCGATCATCCTGCTGTTCGTCTTCTCGTTCAGCGACAACCGCAACGTCGGCACATGGGGTGGCTTCACCCTCGGCTGGTATCGCGACTTCGCCGACAACGAGCCGATCCAGGACGCGATCTGGGTGTCGCTGCGAGTCGCGTTCATCACGACGGTCGTGTCCGTGGTGCTCGGCACGATGGCCGCGCTCGCCCTCGAACGGTTCAAGTTCCGCGGCCAGCGCGTCTTCGATGCGCTGCTCTACCTGCCGATCATCATCCCCGACGTCACGATGGCCGTCATGATGCTGCTGTTCTTCTCGCAGGGTCTCGACCTCGTGAACGGGCTGTTCGGAACCCAGGCCGGCAAGGGCTTGACCACGATCACCCTGAGCCACATCGCGTTCTGCATCAGCTTCGTCTCGGTCGTGGTGCGAGCCCGCTTGAACGGCATGGACGAACGGCTGGAAGAGGCTGCGCTCGACCTGTACGCGACACGGTGGAAGACGTTCCGTCACATCACGCTTCCGCTGATCGCCCCGGGCGTCGCCGGCGGAGCCTTGCTCGCCCTGACGCTCTCGCTCGACGACGTCGTCGTGACGCAGTTCGCCGCCGGACCCGGGTCGACCACCCTGCCGGTCTACGTGTTCGGCCTGATCCGCCGAGGCGTCACACCGCTGATCAACGCCGTCTCGGTGGTGATGCTTGCCGCCTCGATTCTGCTCGTACTGTTGTCGGTGTTGCTCCAGCGGCGCGGCGACAGTGCGCCGGCGGCGCCAGCGGTGCCGGCAGGCGAGCAACCCAGCGTGAACACCATCAATCAGTAACCAGCGTGAACACCATCAATCAGCAAGGGGAGAAACCAGAATGAGAACCACACGACGAGCGATCCAGCTCGCGGCCATCCCGCTCAGCCTCGCACTCGTCGCGGGCGCGTGCGGCAGCGACGACGACAGCAGCAGCAGCTCCGGTGGCGACACCTCGGGGACCGACGCGTCCGGCACGAGCGGCGGCGATTCCGGTGGCGACATGGCGACCGTCGAGTGCGCAGTCGACGAGGTCGACGGCGACCTCGCGCTGTTCAACTGGGCCGAGTACATCGATCCCGAACAGCTCCAGGCGTTCGCCGACGAGTACGGCATCAACGCCACGATGGACGTGTACGACTCGAACGAGGCGATGCTGCCCCAGATCCAGGCGGGCAACTCCGGCTACGACGTGATCGTGCCATCGGACTACATGGTGTCGATCATGACGGCCGGCGAGTTCATCCAGCCGCTCAACCACGACGCGATCCCGAACCTGGCGAACCTCTCGACCGAGTTCCAGGGGCTCCCGTACGACCCGGAGAACACGTACTCGGTGCCCTACCAGGCCGGCACCACCGGCCTCGCCGTCGACACCGCGGTGGTCGGTACCGACTTCCCGCGCAGCTGGAGCATCGTGTTCGATCCCGAGTTCGCCGACCAGTACAGCGGACAGATCTCGCTGCTCAACGACCCGCGCGAAACCCTCGGCGCGGCGCTCAAGTACCTCGGCTACTCGCTCAACACGACGAGCCAGGAGGAGTTGGACCAGGCCCGCGACCTCGTGTCGTCGGCGAGCGGCAACCTCGCCGCGTTCAACACCGACTCCGCCGACGAACTGCTGACCGCCGGCGAGACGGCGATCGCCCACGGATTCTCCGGTGACATGTTCACCCAGATCCTCGAGACCGACGAGGGCACCGATCGCTACGTGTACTTCGTCCCCGAGGAGGGCGGCACCCGCTGGATCGACAACATGGCGATCCCGTTCGACGCCCCGCACCCGTGCACCGCGCACACGTTCATCAACTGGATCATGGACGGCGAGCAGGGCGCGGCCTTGGCGAACTGGAACTACTACACGACCCCGAACGAGGCGGCCAAGCCGTTCCTCGACGAGGACCTGCTGGCGTTCACCACCGATCCCGAGGTGATCCCCGGCGGCGAGGACGGCCTCGAGCTGATCGTCGACACCGGCGACTTCGAGATCAACTTCTCCGACGCCTTCATCGAGGCCAAGGGCTGATCCCGACCGCGATGAGCGACGCGACCCCCAGCAGGCTGCGTCGCTCATCGCGACGGTTGCCGTCGTGATCCGTCACATCTTCGTGTACGGCACGCTGCGGCCCGGCGACGTGCGGTGGCACCACCTCGCCCAGTTCGTCGTCGACGACGGGATGCTCGACTCGGTGCCCGGCCGACTGTTCGACACCGGGCTGGACTACCCGGCTGCCGTCTTCGGTGGGGGCGGCAGCGTCGTCGGGCACACCTTCTCGCTGCTCGATGCGTCGGTCGAGCGGGCGCTCGCGATCCTCGACGACATCGAAGGTGTCGTCGACGGGGAGTACGCACGAGTGACCGTGCGGACCGGGCGCGGCATCGATGCGTGGGCCTACACCTCCGGCTCCGGCCTGACGCTGACCCCGATCCCCTCCGGCGACTGGTTCCAGCACCGCCCACCGCGCCCCTGACCCCGATCGTTTGCGTTGCACTCCCGGTGGGACGGTCCACCCAAATCTGCACGCAAACCTGTCGGCGAGCTGGCCCGATCGTTTGCGTTGCACTCCCGGTGGGACGGTCCACCCAAATCTGCACGCAAACGTGTCGGGAGACGCCGGTCCGCCGTTGCATCCGCACCTCGACCGCGCGAACATGTGTTCGATGTCGGACTCGCCACGATCTCTCGCCACGATCCTGCATGCCGACCTCGACTCGTTCTACGCCTCCGTCGAGCAGCGCGACGATCCGTCGCTGCGCGGCAAACCGGTCGTGGTCGGCGGCGGCGTCGTGCTCGCCGCCAGCTACGAGGCCAAGGCGTTCGGGGTCAGGACGGCGATGTCGGGCGGAGCGGCACGACGGGCGTGCCCGAACCTGATCGAGGTCGCGCCGCGCTTCGACGCCTACACCGAGGCCAGCAAGCGCGTGTTCGACATCTTCCGCGACACCTCCCCCATCGTCGAGCCGATGTCGATCGACGAGGCATTCATCGACGTCGGCGGACTGTGGAGGCTCGCCGGGACGCCGGTCGAGATCGCGACACGATTGCGCGCCCGGGTGGCCGCCGAGGTCGGACTGCCGATCACCGTCGGCGTGGCCCGCACGAAGTTCCTCGCGAAGGTGGCGAGCGCGGTCGGCAAGCCCGACGGACTCCTGGTGGTCGAACCCGAGGGCGAACTCGACTTCCTGCACCCGCTCCCGGTGCAACGACTGTGGGGCGTCGGGGCGATCACGGCGGCGAAGCTGCACGAGCGGGGGGTCCACACCGTCGCCGACGTGGCGGCGATGTCGCCCGGTGCGCTCACGGCGATCGTCGGACGTGCGATGGGACACCAGCTGCACGCGCTCTCCCACAATCGCGACGCTCGACGGGTCACCACCGGGAAACGCCGAGGATCGATCGGGTCGCAGCAGGCACTCGGGCGACGACGACGCTCACGAGACGAGATCGACGTCGTGCTGTGGCGGTTGGTCGACCGGATCACCGGGCGCATGCGCAGGGCCGATCGGGTCGGCCGGACCGTCACGCTCCGGTTCCGCTTCGACGACTTCACCCGGGCGACGCGTTCGCACTCGCTGCCCGACCCGACGGCGGGTACCTCCACCGTGCACGCCACGGCAGCGGCGATCCTCGACGGGGCCTGGCCGATGGTCGAGACGCGCGGGATCTCGCTGCTCGGCGTGTCGGTCGGCAACCTCAGCGATGTCGACGCGGTCCAGCTGGTCCTGCCGTTCGAGCGGTGCGAGTCCGAGCAGCTCGACACGGTGCTCGACTCGATTCGTGACCGCTTCGGTCGCAGCGCGCTCCAGCGGGCCACCACGATGCGCGGCGATCCCGGCATCCAGCTCCCGATGCTGCCCGACTGACCTCCGACGACCGCGTCCGCACCCACGAGCGATGAGTCTGGGCGCGCACGGGTCGCGCCGAAACTCATCGCTCGCGTAGGTTCGGCGGCATGAGCGCACGAGAACGACTGACCGGCCCGTCCAACCTCGGGGTCTGGTACTTCACCGACGCGATGACCTCCGGGCAGGCGGCAGAAGCCGCCGGACGGATCGAGTCGCTCGGGTACTCGACGCTGTGGGTTCCCGACACGGTGGGCCGCGACCCCTTCGCCCACCTGGCCTGGCTCGGCTCGCAGACCGAGACGCTGCAGTTCGCCACGGGCATCGCCAGCATCTTCTCGCGACATCCCGGCCCGATGATGCAGGCCGCGAACACGCTCGCCGAACAGACCGGCGGACGGTTCGTGCTCGGCCTCGGCGTGAGCCACGAGCCGATGGTGGCGGGCCTGCGCAAGCTCGACTACTCCAAGCCGCTCACCCAGATGCGCGCCTACCTCGACGCGATGGACGCGTCGCCGTACATGGCCGTGCCGCCGACCGAGCCGCCGATCCGGCTCCTCGCCGCGCTCGGGCCGAAGATGCTCGAACTGTCGGCCACCGCCGCTGACGGCGCCCACCCGTACTTCGTCACCCCGGAGCACACCGCGGAGGCCCGCGCGGCGATCGGACCCGACAAGCTGCTGTGTGTCGAGCAGAAGGTGATCCTGTCGACCGACGCCGAGGCCGCCCGCACGGCCGCCAACGTCCAGATCGACCGGTACGCCGGGCTGCCGAACTACCGCAACAACTGGAAGCGGATCGGCTTCACCGAGGACGAGATCGAGCAGCGCGCGCATCGTTTCGTCGACCACGTGATCGTGTGGGGCGACGAGGACCGGGTTCGCGCCGGCATCCAGGCCCACTACGACGCCGGCGCCGACCACGTGTGCATCCAGCCGGTCTCCACCGTGGGCCCGCTCGACCTCGACTGGAACCTGCTCGAGGCCCTCGCCCCGAACGCCTGAGCACGAGGAGACCGCCATGACCGACTGGAAGCACGTCCGCTACGACATCCCCGCCGAACGGGTGGCGCGCATCACCCTGGCGCGTGCCGAGATGGCGAACGCCCAGAACTACCTGATGATCTCGGAGGTCAACGAGGCATTCGACGTCGCCGCCCGCGACGACGAGATCCGCTGCATCGTGTTGGCCGCCGACGGCAAGCACTTCTCGTCGGGGCACGACCTCGCCGACCTCGATCCCGACATGGACGACCTCCACACGATCGGCACCCAGTGCCACTTCGACGCCGACGGCGCCGAGGGCTACATGGCTCGCGAGGCCGAGATGTACGTCGGCATGTGCTGGCGCTGGCGCAACATCGCCAAGCCGACGATCGCGTCGGTGCAGGGCAAGGTGATCGCCGGCGGGTTGATGCTGGTGTGGCCGATGGACCTCGTGATCTGCTCGGAGGAGGCGACGTTCTCCGACCCCGTCGTGGCGTTCGGCGTCAACGGCCACGAGTACTTCACGCACCCGTACGAGGCCGGCGCGCGGCTGGCGAAGGAGATGCTGTTCACCGGACGGGCGATCACCGCTCAGGAGGCGTTGATGCACGGGATGGTCAACAAGGTCGTACCGCGTGACGAGTTGGAGTCGGCCACGTTGGAGATGGCGGCGCACATCGCGAGGCGCCCGATGTTCGGCCTGACGCTCGCCAAGCAGTCGGTCAACAACGCGCTCGATGCGATGGGCCAGTACACCGCGCTCCAGTCGGCGTTCGGGCTCCACCACGTCGGCCACAGCCACAACCGCCTGAAGTTCGACTCGCTCGTCGACCCGAGCGGCATCAAGGTCATCCGCGACGAGGCGTGAGTGTTACGCCGGGGGTCTGACCCCTGGCGTCACACGTCGCCCGCGGATCCGAGGCGGTCGAAGATGTTGCGGGTGATCTGCTCGACGTCGCGGTCGCGCTCCGCGAGGCCCCAGATCCAGTCGGTGCATCCTGAGGTGATCACGGTGCCGCCACCCGGCGTCACGAACGTGCCGAGCACGGCGTGGCCGTGGGTGATCCGTTCGACCGCCGCGGGGTCGCGCGTGTCGAAGAGCCGCGAGGCGATGAACTCGTCCTCGGCCGGCTCGTGCGGTGCCGGTGGTCGTGAGGCCGTCGTCCGGCTGAAGTGCGCCGCCGGGGCGGTGCCGAGGATCTCGAAGTTGCTCGGCGTGCCGTCGACGCCGGTCGGGTAGGGCAGCCCGTCGCGGTAGGTGAAGTCGCAGCCGTCACACTCGTAGCCGACGATCGTCGCGGCCGCCCCGAGCAGGTCGCCGTAGTCGAGGCCGGTGCCGTCGAAGATCCAGTGTTCGGGCCGGTGCAGCGTGTAGCCGCCGGCGCCCTTCGTCGCCCGCTTGCCGATGCGGTGGTAGCCGCCGCGGCTGAAGCTGACGCCGGTCATGTGGTTCTCGGGACGCTCGAGCAGATGGTCGGACCAGATCGTGGTCAGCTCGGCCTGCCGGTCGGTGCCGTACACCGGGTCCTGCTTGAAGAACCCCTTGTAGCCGACCATCGTCGACGCCGGCCCGGAACCCTCGGGCCCGGTCGGGTCCTCGAGCCGTACCTGCCAGAACGACGTGTTGCCCGAGAAGAAGGCTGCGTGGCCGCCGCGTGCGGTGAACGCCTCGACGGTGTCGCGCATCGGTGCCGACCAGTACTCGTCGTGGCCGATCGACAGGTACAGCGAGTACGGCGACGACGGCCCGAGCAGTTCGGGCTGCTCCTCCAGGTCGGCGTTGGTGACGATGTCGATCGCGTATCCCTCGCGCTCGGCCCACTCGATGAACGGCAGGCTCCAGTTGGGCCACCCGGCCGAGCCGCCGTAGGGCGACAGGTGGTTCATCCGTAGGTAGCCGACATGGCTCGCCGACTGCGGGTCGGGCGGATGGATCGAGGTGACCCGCTGGCCGGCGCCCGGCGGCTTGTACAGGTAACCGGGCGCCATCGGCCGCAGCAGCGATGCCTGGGTCGCTCCGGTGTAGAGGTTGCGACCACCGAAGTCGTTGTAGGCGTGCCAGGTGTTGGTGTCGATCGCCCACAGGATCTTTGCATCGGTCGCGGCCAGATCGGGCCGCACGACGAAGAACGCCCGGCTCGTGCGCGCCTTGCCCTCGACGTCGATCGTCAACAGCACTTCGTAGTAGCCGGAGCGCCAGTCGGCGTCGACGCCGATGTCGCAGGCCGCCGGCCAATTGCATCCGTGCTCGGGCGCATCGGTCGGTGTCGGATGGTCCTCGGCCGGAACCGCCGCCTCTTCGAACACCACGTCGCGGGCCATTCCCACGCGTGCGACCTCGACCGACACCGGCCGCCCACCTGCCGAGGAGAGATGCAGCGCCACGCGCTCCCCCGGTGCCACCGATTGCGGCCAGCAGTACCCGTTCACCGTCTCGTACGCCATGAGCCGACCCTACGCGGCGGGTCGCCGCGCCGACGGGTGCGGCCGATACCTTCGGTGGCGACATGGTCCTCCTCCCCGCCAGCGAGTTCGTCGAGCGCCCCGCGGCGGGGCGTGTCGTGAGCCGCGCACGTCCGGTCCGGCTCGGTGACGTCGACGTCCGGGCACGGCTCCGGCTCGACGCGATCGCCCGCTACCTGCAGGACATCGCCACCGACGACGCCACCGACGCACAGCTCGACGACGCGTTCGGCTGGGTGGTGCGCCGCACGATGATCGAGGTGCGGCGGGCCGCCGGGCTCGACGAGCACCTCGAGCTGTCGACGTTCTGCGCGGGCACCGGCCGCAGTTGGGCCGAGCGGCGGACGTCGATCTCCGGCGATCGTGGTGCGTCGATCGAAGCGGTCAGCCTGTGGATCCGCGTCGACCCGTCATCGGGTCGACCGACCGGTCTCGGCGACGACTTCGTGTCGGCCTACGGCGAGGCCGCTGGCGAGCGGCGGGTGTCGTCACGGCTCCAGCTCCCCGGCCCACCCGACGACGCCGATCGACGGCCGTGGGAACTCCGCCGTGTCGACATCGACCCACTCGGCCACGTCAACAACGCCGCACAGTGGGCGATCGTCGAGGAGGTCCTGCCCGCGGACGGGTCGCGTCGCGGCATCGCCGAGATGGAGCACCGCGCACCCGTCGATCCGCCGACGGGAGCAACGATCGATCTCGTGACGCACACCGATCCTGTCGGCGTCTGCTCGTCGTGGCTCACCGCAGGCAACATCGTGCTCACCGCCGCTCGTTGGACGCCGGCACGATGACGAGCGGCCGCGGAGCCATCTGTCTGCAGGGCGGCCGAGAGCTGACCCCACCCTGCGACGAGATGGATCGCGCAGTGCTCGAACGGAGCACTGGTACCGCCGTCGTGCTCGCCGGAGCCGCACGCCCAGGGAGCGATTACGCCGGCGCGTCGGCGCGCACCATCGCTCACTATGCCCGTCTGGGCATCACCGTCGAGGTCGTGCCCGATCCGCGCGACGACCACGCCGCTGCGCTCGCCGCGCTCGACGACGGCGTCGGGCTGGTGTTGCTCCCGGGCGGATCGCCCGGCGGGCTGCTCGACGTCCTCATCACCCGTTCCGCCGACGGCTCGACGATCGGCGAACGACTGCTCGCGCTCTGGTCGACGGGCACCGCGATCTCCGGTGCGTCGGCGGGTGCCATGGTGCTGTGCGAGCAGACGGCGACACCCGACCGGCACGGTGGGTTCGCCCCCGGACTCGACCTCGTCCCGGGCGTTGCGATCCCGCACTGGTCGCCCGGATCCGAACGTCGATGGTCGCTCCCCGACACACTGCTGTGGGGACTGCCCGAGTGCGGAGGCGTGCTGATCGAGAACGAATCGATGATCGCCCTCGGCCAGGGCACCGCCTCGATCCGGATCGAGCGGACCTGGCGAGCGATCGACCGGCGGAGGCCCGAACCCGTCGTCGGGTGACGACGCGCATCCGCGAGACTTCGGTGATGACCGCTTCGAACATCACCGTGCACCCGATCCACCTCGGCCTCGGCGCCACCGCCGAGATCGAGCCCGAGTTCACGGGCGGCATGGAGTGGTACGGCGCCTACTCGGCTCGACATGCCGACGACGGTCCCGAAGGTCGGCTGGTGACGATGCACACGTTCAGCGAGTCGTGGGACGTGTGGGAGATGCATCCGGTCGGCGCCGAGGTCGTGCTCTGCACCGACGGCGAGATCACGCTCCACCAGGAGCACGCCGACGGATCGACCACCACCGTGAAGCTCGTCGCTGGTGAGTACGCCATCAATCCGCCCGGCACCTGGCACACCGCCGATCTCGACGCCACCGCCACTGCGCTGTTCATCACCGCCGGCGAGGGCACCGATCACCGAGCGCGCTGACACGTTCGTTGCGAGCTCGGCTCGGCAACCCCTTCTAGGATCGCCGAATGACCGACCCGCCGGCTCCGTCGCGCCCGAACAACGTCGTCGTGGTGCTGCTCGACTCGCTCAACCGGCACCTGCTCGGTTCCTACGGAGGCACCGAGTTCTCGACGCCGAACCTCGATCGGTTCGCGGCGCGCTCGACCCAGTTCACGAACCACGTCACCGGATCGCTGCCGTGCATGCCGGCCCGCCACGACATCCTCGTCGGCGCGCTCGACTTCCTCTGGAAGCCGTGGGGCTCGATCGAGCTGTGGGAGGAGTCGATCACCGCCACGCTGCGGCGCGCCGACGTCGCCACGATGCTCGTGTCCGACCATCCGCACCTGTTCGAGACCGGGGGCGAGAACTACCACACCGACTTCAGCGGCTGGGACTACCTGCGCGGCCACGAGGGCGACCCGTGGAAGACCTACTGCGACCCGAGCGCGATCGGCGCGCCGACGCTCACCACCGACGGACGGCCGCTGATCACGAATGCGGCCGACGGCGGCTGGTTCCTGCGCGATCAGCTCGGCATCGCCGACACCTCGTTCGGCCACCGCCACTACGACGACAGCCGCACCTGGTTCCGGACAGAGGAGGACTTCCCCGGCCCACGCACGATGGCCGCTGCGGCGTCCTGGCTGCGTCACGCATCGCGCGCCCACGACCGGTGGATGCTGTTCGTCGACGAGTTCGATCCGCACGAGCCGTTCGACACACCGGAGCCGTGGGCATCGATGTACGACGGGGACCCCCTCGACCCCGACCAGGCCCGCCTGATCTGGCCGCCGTACATCGTCGGCGGCACCACCAAGGGGGCGATCACCGATGCCCAGGCCCGCCAGATCCGCAACAACTACGGCGCGAAGCTGTCGATGATCGACCACCACTTCGGGACGATCCTGGACGAACTCGACGCACAGGACCTCTGGGACTCCACGGCCGTGATCGTCTGCACCGATCACGGCCACTACCTCGGCGATCGACGGGCGACCGGCGCGCCGGGCGACGACACCGTGAACGACATCTGGGGCAAGCCGGCGATCCCCCAGTTCGAACCGCTCGGCCACACCCCGTTGATGATCCACTGGCCGGCACCTGCCACGGGACGGACCCCGGCAGCCACGTGCGATGCCCTGACCACCAACGTCGACCTCAATGCCACGATCGCCGACGCATTCGGTGTGGCGGCGAGCCACCGCACCCACGGTCGCTCGCTCGTGCCGTTGCTCACCGGTGAAACGACGTCGATTCGCGACTGGGCGATCGGTGGGGTGTACGGCAACTGGGTACAGGTCACCGACGGTCGCCGCAAGTACGCGCGGGCGCCGATCGATGCGAACATGCCGCTGTCGATGTGGTCGAACCGGTGGTCGACGATGCCGATCCACCGCGGCCTCGAGGACTTCATGCCGTTCCCGAAGCCGGACCACCGAGCGACGCTCGACTACATGCCCGGCTCGGAGGTGCCCGTCATCCGCCAGCCGTTCGTCGAGGGCGACACGCTGCCCTTCTGGGCGGGCGGCGCCCGCAACCTGGGCCGTCACCATCTGTACGACCTGACCGTCGACCCCGACGAGCAGGAGAACCGGCGGGGTGAGTCGACCGTGGAGGACGAGATGGCCGACCTCCTCCGCACCGCCCTGGCCGAGGTCGAGGCCCCCGACGAGCACTTCGCCCGTCTCGGTCTGCGCTGAGCCGTCGAGAACGTCGGGTCGGTCGACCAGCGTCCGTTCAGTCGGCGAGGAGGCCGTAGAAGACGAACTCGGTGCGACGGTTGAGGGCGAGGGCTGCTGCCGACTCGTCGGCGGAGAGCAGGTCCTGCTCGCCGACGGCTCGAGCCGAGAAGCGAGCGGGATCGAGGCCCTGGCCGACCAGGTACCGCACCACTGCGACCGCCCGGGCCTCCGAGAGCACGTAGTTGGCCGTTGCGTCACCGACCTGGTCTGCGTGGCCGACGACCGTGACCGTGATGTGGGGCAGCGCGTTCAGGATCGCCGCGACCCGGTCGAGTTGCAGTGCGTGCTCAGGCAGGATCTCCGCACTCCCTGCGGGGAACCTCGGGGAGTTCATCTCGATGACCCGGGTCCCGATGTTCAGCGGGACCGCGGGATCGATCTGCAGCTCCGATTCGATGGTGGCATTCGGATCGGTGCTGTTGGCCAGAGCCAGCGCCTCGAGTTGTGCCGCCTTCTCCGCGCTCGGCACCCAGCCGGTGACCCGGACGGTCGGACCATCGAAGATCGCGACGATCGGCGCCGGTGAACCATCGGGCAACGTCAGGTAACCGGGACCGGCGCTGGTCGTGGTCGGCGCATCCGTTGTTGCGGGTGCCGCGGTCGTTGTGGGTGCCGCGGTCGTTGTGGGTGCCGCGGTCGTTGTGGGTGCCGCGGTCGTTGCGGGTGCCGCGGTCGTTGCGGGTGGCGCCACGGTGGCGCTGGTCACCGTCGTCGTCGAGGGCGCGACGACCGGGATCCCGGTGTCTCCCTGCGGATCGGCTGCATCCGAGGGAGTTCCGTCGTTGGTCGCAACGAGCAGCACGCCGACGAGGCCGGCCACGGCGACGACCGCAGCGAGCGCCACGAGGAGGGATCGACGCGGTGCCGACGAGACGCCCGCCGCCTCGGCCGGCACGGTGGCCGGCGGCTGCTCGACGGGAACGGATTCGGAAGCTCCTGTGACTGTCGCAGCGTCAGGAGCCTCCGAGACGTCGCCCGCCATCGGAACTCCAGCAGCGACAGATGCCGCCGCGACCGGGCGCGTCGGAGGCGCCGGAGGCATCGGAGGCGCCGGAATGTTGGCAGCCGGGTCCGGCGGGGCAGCGTGTGTGCCCGCGACAGCCTCGCTCGACGCATCCGGCCCGAGAAGATCGCTCGCCCACTCCGAGAGCGGACGGATCGATGGCAGAGGCGGTGGAGGGAGCTCCGAGCTGGCGCCGAGTGGCGACGGGTCGATCGGGGGCTGCGGAGTCTGATCGGTCATGGCGACGAACCTGCCTGTGTGGTCTGGCGGAAGCGTCGCCGCTCACGAGCGTCGACGCCTTCTGACACGACACTTATCGACGGATCTGAGGAGAACTTGAGAAATACACCACGGTGCGTGAGCACGGGAACGCCGGATCGAACCCGACGTCCCCACCTCGGATGACGGTTTGCCGAGCAGCGAACCGACCGCGGCGCTGCTCACGACCTGCCCGACGGGTCGTGAGCAGCGGTCGGATCAGCTGGTCTCTTCGTCGGAGACGACGAGCGCGGTGACCATGCCGAACATCCCCGACTCGCGCTCGACGTGGGTGAGGATGTGGCAGTGCCAGACCCACACACCGGGGTCGCCGGCCTGGAAGATCACCGAGTAACGCTCACCCGGAGCGACGTTGACGGTGTCGGCCCAGTACGGGTTGTCCAGCGGGATGCCGTCCTTGGCATACACCAACTGCGGGAACTGGTGCTGGTGCATCGGGTGGGCGGTGAGGCCCTCGTTGTAGTAGTCCGCTGCGACCCAATCGCCGGTGTTGAGCACCAGCGGCTCGGTCGCCGGGAAGCTCTTGCCGTTGAGGGTGAGGCCGATCGTGCCTGCGTCGTTGAGCACCATCGGGAGCTCCACGTCGGGCTCGAAGTCCTCGGGGATCGTCACGCCGCTGATCGTCTGACCCCGTGGGTACGGACGCTCGCCGATGCGGAAGGCGGCGAACATGCCATTGAGCACCGAGATCTGCGAGTGCAGGTGGGCGTGGTACATGCCGATCGCCGGCTCGTCGGCGACGAACTCGTAGGTGTAGGTCTCGCCGACCCTGATCGGATCCTGCGTGAACGGCGACACGCCGTCCTGATCGTTGGGCGTGTGGACGCCGTGCCAGTGGATGTCGGTACCGAGCGGGGTGTTGTTGGTGAGCTGCACCTGCACCTTGTCGCCGACGTCGACGATGATCTGCGGACCCGGCACCATGCCGTTGTACGCCCAGGCCTCGACGAACTCGCCCGGCGAGACCTCCCAGTCGATCAGCGAGGCTTCGAGGACGAACTTCTTGGTGCCGTCGGCGAGGATCTCCGGCTCGAGGATCTGGTTGCCCTTGCCCTCGGTCTCGGCCGGGAACTTGAGCATCGACTCGACCATGACCGCGTCCATGGCGTCGGCGTCGTAGCTCCCGTCAGCGTTCTGGTGGAGATTGTGGGCGCCGCCGGCCGCGGCTTCGCCGGTCGGGGCGTCGGTGCTGACGATCAGCGCCGTCTCCATGCCGGACTCCCGGTGGCCGGGCACGCTGCAGAACAGTGTGTAGCTCCCTGCGTCGAGCGATCCGAGCGGCAGTTCGGCCGCATCGCCACCATTGAGAATGGGCGTTTCGGCTCCGACCCCCTCGACGACGAGGTTGTGTTGCTGCGACCCGGTGTTCGCGACCGACAGGCTGACGTCACCCACACCGGCGACGAGCTCGCCGTCGATCGAGAACTCCGACAACGACACGTCGATCGTGGTTGCCGCTGCTGCGGCACCGGCGGCGGTGCCGTTGTCGTCATCGAGCAGCCCCACGATGCCGATCACCAGCAACGACGCCACGAGGGCGATCAACAACGCAGTCATGCCGAAGAAGATCAGACTCCCGAGCGTGCGGCCGCCATCGGACTGTTCGGGTTCGGGCATGCGCGGACGCGCGGGCTTTTCGATGACGGTCACGTCATGATCTCCAATCGTCGTGAGTGGCGAGCAGCATCGCACTGCGGCCGGCCGGACTCTAGGGACCATGGTCCCTTTCGCTCAAAGTCGGGAACTTCCGACGGGGTACGGTCGACGGCATGCACATCGGCGTCGAGATCTTCCCCACCGACCAGACGATCGGAGCGATCGAACTCGCACGGGAAGTAGAAGCCCACGGATTCGAGTCGCTGTGGTTCCCGGAGCACTCGCACATCCCGACGCGGCGCGCCACCCCCTGGGGTGGCCGCGAGGGTGCGCCGCCGCTTCCCGAGTTCTACTGGCGCACGTTCGATCCGTTCGTCGCGCTCGGCGCCTGCGCGGCGGTGACGTCCACGCTCAAGTTGGCCACGGGCATCTGCCTGGTCGCCCAGCGCGATCCGATCCACACCGCCAAGGAGGTGGCGAGCGTCGACGCCTTGTCGGGCGGTCGGTTCCTGTTCGGCATCGGGTACGGCTGGAACAAGGAGGAGATGGCGCAACACGGCACGGCCTACACCGAACGACGGGCGATCCTGCGAGACAACATCCTGGCGATGAAGGCACTGTGGACTCAGGACGAGGCCTCCTACGAGGGCACGCACGTCACGATCGAACCGAGCTGGTCGTGGCCGAAGCCCGTCCAGACGCCCCATCCGCCGGTGATCCTCGGCGGCGACGCCGGTCCCCGCACGGCGGCGGACATCGCGGAGTTCTGTGACGGCTGGATGCCGATCGGCGGGCGCCATGCGATCGACAAGTTCAGCGAAGTCCGGGCAGCCTGCGAGCGCATCGGCCGTGATCCCGCCACGATCGAGCTCGGCGTGTTCGGTGCGCCACCCGACGAGGCGAAGCTGACCGAGTTGGCCGCCAAGGGCGTGTCCCGAGCGGTGTTCGGCCTCCCCCAGGGTCCCCGTGACGACGTGCTGGCGGCCCTCGAGCAGTTCGCGCCCCTGGTCGAGGCCATGCGCTCGGCCTGAACAGCTCGTCACGAACGGCTGATGTTCCTGAAACATCGCCGACACGCGCCGCGTTCACACTGTGCTGCATGGACCCGGCGCCGCTCCTCATCACCGCCGTCGACCACCCGAGTCTCCACGGACAGCTCGACGAGTTCCTGGGGCAGCTGCGAGCCGAGCGAGCCTGTTCCGGCCGCGGGTCCGGCCGCACCCCGTTCCCGGCACTGATCGAGCAGCTTGCCGCGCCGCGCATGTTGCGGCTCGGTGTGATGACGGGAGGTCGGCTCGTCGCCGTCGCCGCGGTCGACAACGACGGTGCCACTGCGGTCGCCGTTCTGGCCCCCTTCCGGCGGCGCGGGTTCGCCAACGAACTCATGGAGGTCGTCATCGCCCGGACGGCGGCGATCGGCTATCCACCGCTCCATCGCTTCACGGCACCTCGTGTCAGATTGGCGGGTTGACGACGACCGATCCACTCCCACACCCATCATTCGAGTCGCTCGTCGACGCTCCGGTCCGACCCCCCTCCGGCACCGAGATCACGTCACGAGCGGCCTCCGACGACACCGGTCCCGCCGAACCCCCTCCGGCGGGACCGGTGTCGCGTCCGGGGTTGGGCTTCTTTGTTGTGATCACAACTATTGCGCGCTACGTTGGTTGCCATGACAAACACTCTCTCCACCACCACCCTCCCGCTCGCCGCAGGCACCTGGGTCGCCGACCCCGCACACACGACCGTCGGCTTCGTCGTCCGTCACCTCGGCCTGTCGAAGGTCCGCGGTCGTTTCGACGGCGTGTCGGCGCAACTGGTCGTCGGCGACGACCTCGCGAGCAGCTCGGTCTCCGCCGAGATCCAGATGGGCACCGTCACCACCGGCAACACCGACCGCGATGCGCACCTCGCCTCGTCGGACTTCTTCAACGCCGAGACGAACCCGACGATGACGTTCGTCTCGACGAGCATCACGGGCGAGGGCGAGGAGTACACGATGACCGGCGATCTCACGATCAACGGCATCACCAAGCAAGTGGAACTCGACGTCGAGTTCTTCGGCACCTCGGTGTTCCCGATGGACCAGTCGACCCGCGCCGGCTTCAGCGCCACGGGCACCCTGTCCCGCAAGGAGTTCGGGATCGAGTTCAACGTCCCGCTCGGCGGCGACAAGGTGATGATCGCCGACAAGGTCGCCCTCGACCTCGACGTGCAGCTGATCGCCCCCTGAGGACTCCCACCCCACCCGACATCTGCCGGGATCGTGGCGCCGAGCGCGCACGTCCAGGCAGATGTCGGGGTGGGATCAGCCGACGTTGCGGTCGTGGCCTTCCCAGTAGGGGGCACGCAGCTCACGCTTGAGCACCTTCATCGCGCCCGACAGCGGTAGGGGCTCGGCGCGGAAGGTCACGGCCTTGGGCACCTTGTAGCCGGCGATCGACTCCCGGGCGTGCTCGATGATCTCGACCTCGGTCACCTGGGCACCCTCGCGCAACACGACGATCGCATGCACCGCCTCGCCCCAATCGTCGCTCGGCACTCCGATCACCGCCACCTGCAGCACCGCCGGATGGCCGGCGATCGCGTTCTCGACCTCGGCCGAATAGACGTTCTCGCCGCCGGTCACGATCATGTCCTTCACCCGGTCGACCAGGTACAGGTATCCCTCGGCATCGAGATAGCCGGCGTCTCCCGAGTGGTACCAACCGCCGGCGAACGCGTCGGCGGTCGCCTCTGGCTTGTTCCAGTACTCGACCATGTAGTTGCCACCACGAGCGCACACCTCGCCGGCAACGCCGACCGGGAGCTCGGTGTCGTCCACGTCGCGGATCGACAACACGACACCGGTCGCCGCCGAACCCGCCGACCGCAACAGCTGACCACCGGCACGATGATCCTCGGGTCGCAGGATCGTCAGGATCGGCGACGCCTCGGTCATGCCGTAGACCTGCCAGAGGTCGAGCGTCGGATACAACGAGGCGAGTTGCTCGAGCAGCACCTGCGGCATGGGCGATGCCCCGTAGCCGATGTGCTGCAGGGGCGCGAGCGCATCGGGGGTGAAGTCCGGATGCGACAGCGTCATCCCGATCATCGTCGGCACCATCACCGTGAAATGCGGTTGGTACTCGCGAACGGCCCGCATCACCGCGGTCGGCTCGAACATCGGCACCGTCACGATGTGGCCGCCGACCGCCGGCAGCGAGGTCATCGACAGCGTCGAGGCCGCATGGAACATCGGGGTCTGGAGCAGGAAGGTCTCTCCGCGCCGGTACGGCAGCCCGATCAGGCAGTGGTACAGGTTCATCATCTGGCCGCGCTGGTTCGACAGCACGCCCTTGGGCAGCCCGGTGGTCCCGCCGGTGTACATCAGCACGACGGGGTCGGACTCCTCACCCTCGTCGGGGATCACCGGACCGGCCGACGCCAGGAAGTCGGCGTAGGTCATCGTGTGCGGGCCGTCGCCGTCGCCGACCAGGATCACGTGCTCGACCCCGGCCTCCTCCTTCACGGAGTCGATCACTCCGGCGAAGTGTTGGTCGACGAAACACACCGTGCTGCCTGAGTCCTTCAACACGTAGGCGAGTTCCCTCGGGGCGAAGCGCAGGTTGAGCGGGTTCACCACGCCGCCGCCGAGCAGCGCCGCGTGGAACAGCGCGAGGTACTCCGGCGAGTTCGCCATCATCAGGGCGAAGCGGTCACCGCGCCCGATGCCGAGGCCTCGGAGCCCGCCGATCGCACGGGCAACCTCGTCGAAGTGCTCGGCGTAGGTGTGGGTGACTCCGGTGGCCGCGTCGGTCGTGCACGGCCGATCCGCATTGCGCTTGGCAGCGGGCAGCAGGACCCGGTGGAAGATCAGCTCCTTCGTGACGGTCGCCGCATCGGCACGACGTCGCTCGTCGGTGGCGTTCGTGGACGTGACGTGCTCGGCCATCTCTACTCCTGTCGATCTCGGAAGAGCGGCAGTCTGTCAGACCGTCGACGGGCCCGCGGACGGCCCGCTCCTCAGAGGACCGTCATGCCGTACATCTCGCCGAGCGGTTCGGCGATCAGTTCGATGCGTTCGCCGTCGGGGCCCATGAAGTACATCGACGTGTCGCCCTCGAGATGCATCGGAACCCCCGCCGCCTCGAGCTTGGACTTGATGCGCTCCCAGTTGGCGCGCTCCATCGAGATCGCGAGGTGGTGATGGCCACCGAGGACTTCGGCGTACTCGCCGAGGCCGAGGCCGGGAAAGTCGAAGAACGCCAGCGCGTTGCCGTTGCCGATGTCGAAGAAGAAGTGGGTCGAGCCCACGTAGTCACGGTTCTGGAAGAGCTCCGTCAGCGGGAACTCCAGGAGCCCTTGATAGAAGTCGATCGTTCGCTCGACGTCGGACGAGATCAGCGCCTGGTGGTGCACGCCGCGCGCCGACGACGCCGGCCGCTCACCGGCGGGAAGCATGTACTTGGCCCGCATCTGCGCCCACTCGTCGTCGCGGTCGGGGTGGTCACCGTCGCGCTCGGTGCCGAAGTGCAGATCGTTACTTGCCATCGCAACAGTGTGCCACGCCTTCGGCCCGGTGCACCGCCGTTCGGACACAACTGCAACACTCGACGCGGGGAACACACCGGGGGAGCCGCCATGACCGTCATCGACGGCACGTCGGGATCGACGTCCGACATCACGATCACCGCGAAGTCACCGACGATCGGTGCGGAGATCGACGGGATCGATCTCCGGGAGGTCCTGGATCACGGCACGATCGGTCTGAACCGTCAGGCACTGCTCGACCACAAGGTGCTGTTCTTCCACGACCAGGACGTCACCACCGACCAGCACCTGGGGTTCGCCCGCCGCTTCGGCGAACTCGGAGTCCACCCGTTCGCGATCAACAAGGCGTTCACCCAGGAGATCGTCGGCATGGACCCCGACGAGAGCGCCGAGCTGTTGCAGATCCTCTACGCCCAGGCCCAGTTCCCCGAGTACCAGGTCCGTTTCACGTGGCAGGTGAACTCGATCGCCTTCTGGGACAACCGGTCGTGCCAGCACGACGCGGTCTCGGACTACTGGCCCAGCCGTCGACGCGTCGAGCGGGTCACCATCGTCGGCGACACTCCCTACGACGACCCGTCCCAGGCACCCGCCGAGGCAGCCGAGATCCGTTCCGCGGGCAACTCCGCGCCTGGTCGGCGAGCTGACTCAGACGGTGGCCGCGAGAGCGGCGGCGTAGGTCAGCGATCGCTCACTGGTGCGGGTCACCGCGCCGTGCACGATCCGATGGCCGACGGCGACCGACGGGCCGATCGTCAGCGCCAGCAGGATCGTGCCGAGCCCGACGGGGCCGCCGAGCGCGACGCCGACGACGAGCCACGACAGTTCGATGGCCATCCGGACACGAGGCTCGGCTCGACCGCTGCGATCGGACGCAGCCGAAGCGAGCAACTCCCCCGACCCGGCCCCGAGACGGGAGACGATCAACGCGCCGGCGCCGAGCCCGATCGCACCGATCGCCAGCATGTGGACGACGATCCGCACCACCAGGGCGTCGGGCGCGTCCACCGATTGGAGCATCGTGGCGGCGGCCTGCATCACCGCCCCGATGATCAGCGGCGAGACGAGGGTTCCCGGTCCGGGACGACGGCCGAGCAGACTCGACACGAGGATCATCGACCCGACGACGAGCCACACGGTCGGCCCGAGTGGGAGCCCGGAGCGGGCACGTACGGCGCCGATGAACACGTCGAGCGGGCCGGGGCCGAGACCGTTCCACAACGTGGTCGCCACGGCGACGGCGATCGTGACGGAACCGGCCACCAGGAGGGCGATACGCACCGAGAACCGCATCGCCCTCGTCGACGGCGCACCAGCCAGGACCACGGCGATCGCACCGGCCCGCGACCACGCCAGGTCGCGCAGCGGCGACGTCGACGCAGAGACGTCGGCGCGCGGCGGGTCGGTGACAGCGGAACTCACGCGAGCAGTATCGGCCCGGGCAGGCGGTTCTCCAGTGCCCGTGGGGGTGCCGTGCGGCACAGTTGCGCGAGCTGCCCTCAGTCGGCTCGTGCGGTCGGCGAGGTCTGGTGTGCAAGATGGCGCCGCAGCGCCTCGAAGGCGACGAGGTAGCTGTCGGCGCCGAATCCGGCGACCACTCCGAGACACACCGCGCTGACCACGGAGGTGTGGCGGAACTCCTCGCGTGCGTGGACGTTCGACAGGTGCGTCTCGACGACCGGCACGGAGATCGAGGCGATCGCATCGCGCAATGCGATGCTGTAGTGCGTGTAGGCGCCGGGGTTGAAGATCACGCCGTCGGCGCGGGTGCGAGCCTCCTGCAGTGCGTCGATCAGGTCGCCCTCGCTGTTCGACTGGACGTCGTAGACCTCGACGCCGTGGTGGGCGGCAGCCGTCCGGATGTCGGCGACGATCGAGTCGAGCGTGGCCGTGCCGTACACGTCGGTCTCGCGGGTGCCGAGCAGATTGAGGTTCGGGCCGTTGAGCACCAGGATGCGACA
The DNA here is from genome assembly GCA_963698565.1 of Ilumatobacteraceae bacterium. GTDB lineage: Bacteria > Actinomycetota > Acidimicrobiia > Acidimicrobiales > Ilumatobacteraceae > Sva-07. Next base: position 70,085 of record CAVORH010000036.1, on the reverse strand, counting down.
GGACATGTCCGCAGGCTACGCGCCGTCGGCATCTGGTGGATGACGCATCTCGCGACCACCCAGCGTGACAATTGATCGTTCAATCGTTTCAGTTGGACTCCCGACAGACCGATAGATCCGTCAGACGTCGCACGCATCAGGGGCGGCGCCAGCAGGCAGGAACGTCGAGTGAGTCGAATCGGGTCACCCACAACAGTGGCACGCAGCGTGAAGAGGGTGACCGCATGACCGCTGAGGTGTACCTCGGACGCCAGCCCCTGGTCGACATCGACCGGCAGGTCTTCGGCTACGAGCTGCTGTTCCGAGGCGGACCCGACCGATCGACTGCGTTCGACGACCCCGACATCGCGACTCGCGGTGTGATGGAGCGCGTGCTCCTCCAATGGGGAATGGAGCGCGTCGTCGGCGATCGCTTCGGCATGATCAACGCCAGCGCAAGTCTCGTCGTCCACGGCCTCCATCGAGCCATGCCACCCGAGGGCATGATCATCGAAGTCTGCGAGGTGGAACCGTTCGACGATGCAACCATCACCGCACTGCAACAGGCCCGCTACGACGGGTACCACTTCGCCCTCGACAACGTGAGTCGGTTGGGTGACCTCGAACGATCACGCCTCCTCCCCCTGGCGAGCATCGTCAAGATCGAGCTGACCACCGCCCACGACGCCGAGATCGGTCGCCTGATCGCCGTGGCGCGCGAATGCTCGCCGGGCATCCTCGTGGTGGCCGAGAAGGTCGAGACGGTCAGCGACTTCAAGCGCTGCGTCGAGCACGGGTTCGATCTCTTCCAGGGATACTTCGTGGCCGAACCCGAACTGCTCCGACGTCCAGCGCGGCCGACCTGCGCGCAGTCTGCGGCGGCGCTCCATCGGACGCTGGGCGACGATGCGCTCGACGTCAACCGACTCGAGACGATCATGGCGGGGGACCCGTCGCTCGCATTCCGCTTGCTCGCTGCCGTCAACGCCAACGCGTTCGGACTCGACTGCAGCGTCGGTTCGCTGGATCAGGCGATGGACCTGCTCGGCCCCGAGAAGCTCCGCTGTCTCGCCGAGCTGACCGCCACCTCCGCCGACACGATCGACGACGACAGCCACATCCGCCGCGGGGCGGTACGGGCGCACATGGCCGCCGAGCTGCTCGCCGGCACCGAACACCTGGGTAGCGGCGTGACGGTGGCGCTGCTGTCGACGACGGACTCGCTCTACGGCGCCGCCATCGGGGAGCTGCTCGGCGAGCTGCCGGTGTCGGACGAGATCGTCAGCGCCCTGCTCCACGGTCACGGCCCGCTCGGCGTCACGCTGGACATCATCCGTGCGTGCGAGCACGACGATGTCGCCACCCTCGACGATCTGGCCCCGGGTCGACGCCAGGAACTGGCAGCCCTGCGTGCAGCCGCCGTCCTTGCGGTCGACTCGGCTGTACTCGCCGCGAAGACCGACGCCGACGTTCCCTCCTGACGTTCGCCGCGCCTGTCAAGCTGTGAGGCGTGAACGACGCCGACGCCATCGACTTCGCGCTCCTCGTGCTGCGGTGCGGTGCCGGTGCGGTGATGCTCGCCCACGGCATCAACCACATCCGACCGAACATCGACGGAACGGCCTCCTGGTTCGGATCGATGGGCATGCATCCGGCGAAGTTCCATGCCTGGCTCGCCAGCATCACCGAGATCGGCGCGGGTGCCGCGCTCATCCTCGGACTGCTCACGCCCTTCGGCGCCGCCGGCGTCGTCGGCGTGATGTTCGTGGCCTGGGCGATCAACCATCGCGGCAACGGGTTCTTCATCTTCCGTCCGGGCGAGGGTTGGGAGTACGTGATGATGCTCGGCATCGTCGGCGTGACGATCGGTGCGCTCGGCCCAGGGGCTTGGTCGCTCGATGATGCGTTCGACCTCGTCGACGACCTCACGGGCACGACCGGACTGCTGATCGCCACGATCGGGGGCATCGGCGGCGGTGCGGCGCTGTTGGCCGCCTGCTGGCGGCCCACCCGGGACGACGCGGGCTGAGCCGGCCGGTCGGCGCCCGCCGCTCGATCAGATCAGCGGTGTGGCCGCCGTGCTGAAGGTCGGCGACAGGTGGGACGTGTCGTTCCAGCAACGAACCACCCAGCGGTCGCTCTCGACCACGATGTGAGAGATCGATGCGTTGTCGGCACCGGTGAATGCGAAGCCGCTCGAACCGGTGGCGATGTTGATCACCTCGCCGATCACTCCTCCGTGCACGACGGCGACGACCAGTTCGTCCGGGTGTTCAGCTGCGATGCGCTCGATGCCACGTTGCACCCGGTTGCGGAACTGATGGGCCGGTTCGCCGCCGGGGATGACGTCCCAGCGCTGCTCGACGTACATCAACTGCGCGATCGGGTCGCCGTCGGCGATGCGCTTGCGGAACTCACCGCCCTCCCAGTCGCCGAGGAACACCTCACGCAGGTCGGCGACGACGATCGGCGTCAGCCCGAGCTCCTCGACGAGCGGGGCCGCGGTCTGCACCGTGCGCTGCAGTGTCGTGACGTAGACGGCGGCGATGCGTTCACCGGTGTCGATCAGCCGTTGAGCGGCGAGTTTCGCCTGCTCGACGCCTGCGGGCGCGAGTGGCGGATCGCCGTGGCCGCCGACGAGCGGGAACGACTCGCCCTCGACGTGGGGGGCCGACTCGCCGTGACGCACCAGCAGGATCTCGGTGGCGCCCGGCGGCGGGGCGAATCGCGATTGGGGAAACGTACGGGTCTCGCTCACGATGCGAACCTACCCGCCGGCGCTCGATCCCCGTTTGCGCTGCATTCTCGGTGACCTGCCCCACCGAAAGTGTGACGCAAACGATCGGTGCCACACTGGTCGGGTGAAGTCGCTCAACTCCCGGCCGATCGACACGGTCGACCTGCTGTCACTTCCGGCCTTCGTCGGCACGATGCTGTGGGAGTCGCGCGTCCTGGCGCGCCGCGAGTTGCGAGAGTTCGGCGACCTCGACGACGCGACGCCGGAGGAGTTGGCCGACCCCACGCTGCCTGCGGATCCGCTCGTGCCGGTCGGCTACGAGCGACGCGACACCGCGGCGAGCCTGACGATGCTCGTCGGGAACGTCGCGGTGAACCTGGCGATCGCCGGTGGCATCGCCGCGATGAACCGATTCGTGTTCAAGCGCCGCATCGCCGACCTCGGCGCCACCCGGTGGTCGCTGCCGGTGGCGCTGGTCGCCTGGGACTTCCTCTACTACTGGGATCACCGGTGGATGCACGAGGTGCGGTTGTTCTGGGCGAACCACGTGAGCCATCACTCGTCGGAGCGGTACAACCTGTCGACCGCGCTGCGGCAGCCCTGGTCCGGGTTCCTCACGTCGTGGGTGTTCCTGCCGATGCCGCTGCTCGGCATCCCGGCGCACCACGTGATCAAAGCGGGCCAGATCAACCTGCTGTACCAGTACTGGATCCACACCGAGGCGATCGACAGGCTGCCCTCGCCGATCGAGGCGGTCTTCAACACGCCCTCGCATCACCGCGTGCACCACGGCGCGAACCCGCAGTACCTCGACAAGAACTACGGCGGGATCCTGATCGTGTGGGACAAGCTGTTCGGCACCTTCGAGCCGGAGGTGCGGCGGATCAAGTACGGCCTCACCAAGAACATCCACACCTACAACCCGATTCGAATCGGCTACCACGAGTTCGCCGACATCGCCCGCGACGTTCGCCGAGCGACGACCTGGCGCGATCGGCTCGGCTACGTGTTCCGCGGCCCCGGCTGGCAACCCGCCACCTGAACGCCGCCTCGAGTGGAGGGTGGGGCAACCGGTCGGTCAGGTGGCGGTGTAGGGGGCGAGGACCAGGGGCACCAGCGCATCGACCTCGAGGTCGGCCGGGTCGTAGCGCGGCTTGAACGTGGCCAGGTAGCGCGACCGGCCGCGTGACAGCCACGGCGGGAGATGGTGCTTGGCCGGTTCCCCCTGCGATGCGAGCAGGATGCGCTGCATCTCGTCGACCGCGCGCTGGAAGTGGGCCTGCGCTCGCAACGAGCCCGCCACCCGGTACGGATAGTTGCCCTCCAGATGGTGGTACACGTCGAACGCAACCGTTCGGTGTTCGATCTCCTCGGCGGCGTGCCACGCCCACAGTTGCTGCCACGGACCGAAGCGGCCGTCACCGGCACGGCTGCCCGACGACACCTCCTCGAACATCGTCATCGCCATCGCACAGGTCATCGCTTCGAATCCCTCGGCATAGATGAGGTTGAAGCGACGTGACTTCTCGGCGTTGAACCGGCGATAGTCCGCATCGAGGCGATCCTCGACCGCCTGCAACTGCGCGGCCACCTCGGGCCCGAGCTGGCCCTTGATGATCTCGTTGATCCTCCGGTGGTTCTGGAAGTGCTGCGCTTCCTGCCCGATGAACTCCTTGACGTCTGCGGCGAGCGCCGGATCGGTGATGTCGTCGGCGATCGATCGGTACGTGCGGATCAGGTACGGCTCGAGGTACGGCATCGTCAACGAGAACGCAACGAGGTACGTCTCGCGGACGAGGTCGACGCCCGGCAGCACGTCGTCGAGTTCGTCGGGGAATTCGAACTTGACCTTGCGCACCGTGATGTCCGACATGTCCAGCAGACTAATCGTCCCCGAACGGGACCATCCGGGGAGCTCGGTTTAGGGTGACCGCATGAAGCACTTCGGCGGCAAGGTGGCCGCGATCACCGGGAGCGGGTCCGGGATCGGGCGGGCGCTCGCCATCGAGTTGGCCGCCAAGGGCTGCCACGTTGCGCTGTCCGACATCGACGACGACGGGCTCGCCGAAACCGTCGTCCTCGTCGAACGGGCCGCCCGGACGGTTCCGGTCAAGGTGAGCGCAGCACGTGTCGACGTCGCCGACCGCGACGCCGTCGAGTCGTGGGCCGCCGAAGTGGCCGCCGAGTTCGGCCAGGTCAATCTGGTCTTCAACAACGCCGGCGTCGCGCTGTCGGCGAACGTGACCGCCATGAGCTACGACAGCTTTCGCTGGCTGATGGACATCAACTTCTGGGGTGTCGTCAACGGCACGCTCGCGTTCCTCCCCCACCTCAGGGCGTCGGGCGATGGACACGTGGTCAACATCTCCAGCGTCTTCGGGCTGCTCGGCATCCCGAGTCAGTCGGCGTACAACGCGGCCAAGTTCGCCGTTCGGGGCTTCACCGACGCGTTGCGGACCGAGCTCGACATCGAGCGCTGCGGCGTGTCGGCGACCACGATCCATCCCGGTGGCATCCGCACCAACATCGCCCGCAATGCCCGGTTCGAGTTCGCCGAACACGAGGATGCCGTCGATGCCGAACAGGCGGCCGTCGATTTCGAGAAGCTCACGCGCACCACGCCGGAGAAGGCGGCGAAGTTGATCATCGGGGCGGTCGAGAAGAACAAGCGCCGGGCCCTGATCGGACCCGACGCCCACCTCTTCGACGCCGCAGCCCGTCTCTCCCCGCGAGGCTCGCAGTGGGCGCTCGGCAAGCTGATCGCCCGCGGCAACTCGACGATCGTGTGAGTGTGACGCCAGGGGTCAGACCCCTGGCGTAACACCCCGGTCGTCAGAGCCAGCCGGACTTCTTGAACTGGCGGTAGAGCAACGCGACGGCGATCGCCGTGAGGCCGAGCACCAGGGGATAGCCGATCGCCCACTGCAGTTCGGGCATGTTGTCGAAGTTCATGCCGTAGATGCCGGCGACCATCGTCGGCACCGCGGCCATCGCAACCCAGGCGGAGATCTTGCGCATGTCGTCGTTCTGGCGCACCGTGATCTGCGTGAGGCTGGCGGTCAGGGCAGCGTCGAGCAGCCCCGACAGCGAGTGCGCCCGGGTCACCGCTCGATCCAACTGGTCTTCCGCCTCGTTGAGGTCGGCGAGCACGCTCGGATCGATCTGCCGGCCCCGCACGCGGATGAGCCTCGCGAGCGGATCGTCGAGGGAGTCGATCGCCACCAGCATCCGACGCACCTCACGCTTGAGCTTGTAGAGCCGTTGCACCGGTTGGCGGTGGGTCTCGGAGAACACGTCGCGCTCGACCTCGATGACGTCGTTCTCGAAGCCGTCGAGCGCGGGGCCGTAGTCGTCGATCACCAGGCCGATCACCGCGGCCACCACCGCCGGCGGCCCGAGGCGGAGCCGGTCGGGGTCGGCTTCGAGCGACGCACGCACCGACGCCAGCTGACTCGCCTGGCCGTGACGGATCGAGATCACCGCCCGTGGGGTGACCAGCAGCGTCATCTCACCGAGCGCGATCGTCTCGTTGCGGTCCTCGTAGGCCGCGGTGCGCAGGACGATCTGCACCGTGGAGCCCTCCACCGTGAGCACCGGGCGACGGTGGGGCGTGAGAACCTCGAGTGCCGAGACACCCGTGACGTCGAGCGCGTCCAGACCGCGCTGCAACTCCGCCTCGTCGGGCATGCGCAATCCGAGCCACACGAAACCGTCGCCGACGACGGGATCGTCGATCGTCATCGTGTCGGGGTCGAAGTCGCGCCGGCACCCGTCGACGTAGGCAGCACAGTCGATTCTCACCGGTACAGCATCGCCGATGTCACGGTCGACGTTCGACACCGGTCGGCGGCGCGGCGCCTGCGGTAACGAGAACGCCGAGCCGGTCGGCAAGCATGGTGGGCGATGACCCAGACCGAGAACACCACCACCGAGTCGGTGGGCACGACCACCGAGCACTTCGACGTGCTGATCGTCGGTGCCGGCATCTCCGGCGTCGGCGCCGCCTACCACCTCCAGGACCAGTACCCGGAGAAGTCGTTCGTCGTGCTCGAGAAGTTCGCCAGCTTCGGCGGCACGTGGCTGACGCACACCTATCCCGGTATCCGTTCCGACAGCGACCTCTACACGTTCGGGTACCGCTTCAAGCCGTGGGTCGGCCCGCCGATCGCCACCGCGGCCGAGATCCTCTCGTACATGGGCGAGGTGATCGACGAGAACGACCTCGGACGCCACATCCGCTATCACCACGCGATCGCCTCGGCCGAGTGGTCGAGCGACGACAACACGTGGACGCTGCACGGGACCCGCACCGACCCCGACACGGGGGACGCGACGCCGATCACGTTCACGACGAACTTTCTCTGGATGTGCCAGGGCTACTACCGCCACGAGAAGGGCTACACCCCGGACTGGCCCGGCATGGACGACTTCGACGGCGAGATCGTCCATCCGCAGACCTGGCCGAGCGACATCGACCTGTCCGGCAAGCAGGTGCTCGTGATCGGTTCCGGCGCCACGGCCGCGACCCTCGTCCCGGCGATCGCGGACGAATGCGAGCACGTCACGATGCTCCAGCGCTCGCCGACGTACTTCTTCTCCCGGCCGAACGTCAACGAGGTCGCCGACATGCTCCGCGACCTCGACATCCCCGACGAGTGGACGCACGAGATCGTCCGGAGAAAGGCGCTCAAGGACGGCGACGAGATCGCCCGGATGTCGTTCGAGTACCCGGAGATGGTGCGTGACGAACTGATCGGCCTCGTCCGCGCCGAGCTCCCCGAGGGATACGACGTCGAGACCCACTTCACTCCGAGATACCTGCCGTGGCGACAGCGCATCGCGATGGTGCCCGACGGCGACCTCTTCAAGGGGATCAGCAGCGGCAAGGCATCGGTGGTGACCGACGAGATCGAGACGTTCAACGACAAGGGCATCCTCACCAAGTCCGGCGAACAACTGAGCGCCGACGTGATCATCACCGCGACGGGATTCGACCTCAGCGTGCTCGGCGACATCCAGTTCACCGTCGACGGCGAACCGGTCAACTACGCCGACACGATCACGTACCGCGGAATGATGTTCACCGGCGTACCCAACATGGTGTGGGTGTTCGGCTACTTCCGGGCCAGCTGGACGCTTCGTGCCGACCTGATCGGCGACTGGGTCTGCCGCCTGCTGCACCACATGGACGAACTCGGCGTGAGCAAAGTGGTGCCGCAGCTGCGCCCCGAGGACGCCGACATGGAGCTCGGCTCGTGGATCGACCCGGAGAACTTCAACCCCGGGTACCTGATGCGCAGCCAGCACCTGATGCCCAAACGCGGCGACAAGCCCGAGTGGCAGCACACGCAGGACTACATGGCCGAGAAGGACACCCTCCCGGTCGCCGACCTCGACGACGGCTGCCTGATCTACGAGTGACGATCACCTCAGGGGTCAGACCCGCGGTGTACACGGCGAGTGGAGGGACCGGATCGCCGGTGCAGCGGTCAGGTCTCGCCGGCCAGGCGGGCTCGTTTGTCGGCGAGAACTTCACCACCGGCCATGAAGTCGGTGTCGGGGAACTCGGTGATCCACACGCGGACCGAGTCACGCGAGGCGCCGATGTGCTCGACCATCGCATCGGTGATGGCGGCCATCACGGCACGCTTCTGCTCCGTCGAGCGGCCTTCGGCCATCTGGATGTGCACCAGCGGCATCAGCGTGCCTCCGCGAGCGTCGAGGCGATCTGGATGATCTGGTCCTCCTGGCCGCCGACGAGATGCCGTCGACCACACTCCATCAGGATCTCGGCACCGGACACGTCGTAGCGCTCCGCGGCACGGAACGCATGCTTGAGGAAGCTGGAGTACACACCGGCGTAGCCCATCGTGATCGCGAGCCGGTCGAGCACGCACTCGCTCTCCATCACCGGCCTGACGACGTCCTCGGCGACGTCGATCATCTTCAGCACGTCGAGACCGGTCCGGATGCCCAACCGTTCGGTGACCGCAGCGAGCGCCTCGCAACTGGTGTTGCCCGAACCAGCGCCGAAGCGACGCGTCGAACCGTCGACCTGAACGGCACCGGCGCGGATCGCCAGGATCGTGTTCGCCAACGACAGCGACAGGTTCTCGTGACCGTGGAAGCCGACCTGCGCGTCGTCGCCCAACTCGGCGACCACCGCCGACACCCGATCGGTCACGTCGTCGAGGATCATCGCGCCGGCGGAATCGACGACGTAGACGCACTGGCAGCCGGCGTCGGCCATGATGCGCGCCTGGGCTGCCAACACCTCGGGCCCGACGGTGTGAGCCATCATCAGGAAGCCGACGGTCTCCAGCCCGAGTTCGCGCGCCATCTTGAAGTGCTGCTCGGAGATGTCGGCCTCGGTGCAGTGCGTGGCGATGCGGATCACCGACACACCGACGTCGTGGGCGGCAGAGATGTCGTCCTTCACACCGAGCCCGGGCAGCATCAGTGCGGCGATCTTCGCGTTGCGGGCCTCGTCGACGGCGGCCTTCATCAGCACCTGCTCGTCGACGAGCGAGAAGCCGTAGTTGTACGACGATCCGCCGAGGCCGTCACCGTGGGTGACCTCGATCACCGGCATGCCGGCGTCGTCGAGTCCGCGGACGATCGAGCGCACCTCGTCCTCGGTGAACTGGTGGTGCTTGGCGTGGGAGCCGTCGCGCAGACAGGTGTCGGTGACGCGGACGTCGAGGGTGTCGGAGTAGGGCATCACACGGTCTCCTTGCTTGCGATTCGCTGAGCGATCTCGTTGCCGACCTTCGTGGCGGCGGCGGTCATGATGTCGAGGTTCCCGGCGTACGGGGGCAGGAAGTCGCCCGCGCCTTCGACCTCGATGAAGATCGCCACGCGGCCACGACCGGTGGCGCCGAACGGCACGTCGAACTGCGGGTCGGCCACGAGGTGATAGCCGGGCACGTAGGTGGCGACCTCGGCGGCGACCGAACGGATCGACGCGTCGATGGCATCGGTGTCGGCATCGAGCGGGATCGAGCAGTAGATCGTGTCGCGCATCATCAGCGGTGGCTCGGCGGGGTTGAGGATGATGATCGCCTTGCCCTTCGCGGCACCGCCCACCACTTCGACCGCCCTCGAGGTCGTGCGGGTGAACTCGTCGATGTTCTGGCGCGTGCCGGGTCCCGCCGAGGCCGACGAGACCGTGGCGACGATCTCGGCGTAGTCGACGGGAACGATCCGCGACACGGCGTGCACCATCGGGATCGTCGCCTGTCCGCCGCAGGTGACCATGTTGACGTTCATCTCGTCGATGTGCTCCAGCAGGTTGGCAGGAGGAACGACGAACGGGCCGCGAGCGGCGGGGGTCAGGTCGACCGCACGGATGCCGGCGTTGCGGTACTTCGGGGCATTGCGCACGTGGACGTAGGCCGACGTCGCCTCGAACACGATGTCGGGCAACTCGGGTCGGGCGAGCAGCCAGTCGACGCCCTCGGCGGACGCCTCGAGCCCTTCGGACGCGGCCCGTTTGAGCCCTTCGGAGTCGGGATCGACGCCGATCATCCAACGCGGTTCGATGTGCGGCGAGCGCAACAGCTTGTACATCAGGTCGGTACCGATGTTGCCGGGACCGACGATGGCAGCCGTGGCCTTCGTGGGGGTGGTCATGCGGGGGCCTTTCTGTCAGGCGGCGACGTGGAATGCCACGACGCCGAGTGCTTCGACGACGACACGGATCGAGTCGCCGATCGTCAGGGGAAGTGCGGCAGTCGCGCCGCCCGCGAGCACGATCCAGCCGGGCTGCAGCGTGAGGCCGGCATCGGCGACCATGCGGCTCGCTTCGACGAGCGAGCGGATCGGATTGCCGAGGATGGCCGCGCTCGAGCCGATCTCCGCGGGTCGACCGTTGCACTCGAGGACCATGCCGAGGTTGTCGATCGGGGTGGACGGGTCGTGCCAGTCGCCGACGACGAATCCCGATGACGACGAGTTGTCGGCGATCACGTCGGGCAAGGAGAACCTGAAGTTCTCGAATCGCGAGTCGATGATCTCGGCAGCGGGAGCGACCGCGGCAACCGCAGCGAGGGCCTCGGCTCCGCTGACCGCGCCTGCCAGCGGGGCACCCATCAGAAAGGCGATCTCCGGCTCGACACGAGGATGCACGTAGTCGGCGAGCGACACGGTGCCGCCGTCGGCGACGCGCATCGCGTCGGTCAAGCGGCCCCAGATCACCTCGTCGACGCCGACCTGTGCCATCTTCGCACGCGAGGTGAGGCCCATCTTGATGCCGACCAGCCGCTCACCGCGCTGCCGGCGGCGGCCGATCGACTGCGCCTGGATGGCGTACGCGTCGGCGACACCGAGATCGACGGTGTTGGTGAACTGAGCGATCGCGGTGGCCGTGCGGGCCGCCTCGTCGGCCCGTTCGGCGAGTTCGCCGAGTGACACCTGGGCTGATCCGCTGGTCATGAGGCCACCTCCGAGAATGCTGCGGTCACCGAGCCCAGCCCCGAGATCCGTGCTTCGAACACATCACCGGACTGCACCGGAACCATCGGTCCGAGCGCACCGCTCAGCACGGTGTCGCCAGCGCGAAGCGGTCGGCCGCCCGCGGCCATCGTGCGCGCCAGCCAGGCCGTCGCGCTGATCGGGCTGCCGAGACATGCCCGACCCGCGCCGACCGACACCGGTTCGCCGCGGCGCTCCATCACCATCCCGCACATCACCGGATCGAACGACCCGAGCGCCACCGGCGTCGATCCGAGCACGAACATCCCCGACGACGCATTGTCGGCAACGGTGTCGATGATGCCGATCCGCCAGTCGGCGATGCGGGAGTCGACGATCTCGATGGCAGCGACGGCGAACTCGATCGCCCGCAGCACCTCGGCCACGGTGGTGTCCGGGTCGGGCAGATCACGACCGATCACGAACGCGATCTCCGCTTCTGCACGAGGTTGCAGCAACCGACCGATGTCGATGTCGCCGCCCTCGTCGGCGGCCATGTCGGCGAACAGCATGCCGTAGTCGGGGCGGTCGACACCGAGCTGGCTCTGGACGGCGGTCGACGTGAGCCCGATCTTGCGACCCACGAGGCGTCGCCCACCCGCGAGCCAGCGTTCGGTGTTCGCCTCCTGCACCGCGTAGGCGTCGTCGATCGTTGCTCCCGGCAGCAGGTCGACCACCGGTTCGCAGGCGACTCGGCGGTCATGAGCGTCGAGCAGGCGGTCGGCTGCCGCGGTGATGAGATCGGCGGAGATGGTGGTCACGTCGCGCCCCGTCACATCTTCACGCAGACGTTGCTCGCCTCGGTGTAGAACTCGAGGCTGTGGACACCGCCCTCGCGGCCGATGCCCGAGGCCTTCATGCCACCGAACGAGGTGCGCAGGTCGCGCAGGAACCACGAGTTGACCCAACACAGACCGACGTCGAGCCGCGCCGCGACACGATGTGCCCGCCGGAGGTCGCTGGTCCACACGGTCGCGGCGAGTCCGTACGGTGTGTCGTTGGCGAGGGCGACCACCTCGTCCTCCGAGTCGAACGGCCGCACGTGGCAGCACGGCCCGAAGATCTCGTCGGTGATCACGCTCGCGTCATCGGGGAGCCCCGTCCAGATCGTCGGTTCGACCCATGCGCCCTTCGCGAACTCGTCGCCGACGTCGGGAACACCACCACCGAGCACGACGGTCGCCCCCTCGTCGACGGCGCGCTGGTAGTAGCCGAGCACCTTCTCGCGGTGTTCGTGGCTGATCAGCGGTCCGAGTTCGGTGGCGGGATCGGTCGGGTCACCGATCGTCATCTCACCCGCCGCAGCCGCGAGCCGGGCGACGAAGTCGTCGAAGATCGGCCGTTCGACGTAGACCCGTTCGGTGCCGAGGCAGACCTGGCCCGAGTTGGCGAAGGCCGAGCGGACGGTGCCGGCCACCGCCTCGTCGAGATCGGCGTCGGCGAACACGATGCCCGGGTTCTTGCCGCCCATCTCGAGCGACACATCTCGCAGACCCACCGATGCCGCCTGCATGATGGCCTGCCCGGTGCGTGTCTCACCGGTGAACGTGATCGCGTCGACGTCGGGATGACTGGTGAGGAACTCACCGGCCGACCCGGGCCCGAAGCCGTGCACGACGTTGTAGACCCCGGCGGGCACACCCACCGTGTTCATCACCTCGCCGAGCAGGGTCGCCGTCGCGGGCGTCTCCTCGGACGGTTTGACGACGACGGCGTTCCCGCACGCCAGAGCGGGGCCGACCTTCCACGTCATGAGCAACAGCGGCAGGTTCCACGGGCACACCACCGCGATCACCCCCTTCGGTCGGCGCAACCCGTAGTTGAACGCGCCGGCCCCGTCGGGGGTGTCGGTGAGGAAGAACTCCGTGGGTTCGCTCTTGATGACGTCGGCGAACACCCGGAAGTTCGCGGCACCACGCGGGATGTCGATGTGACTTGCGATCGACACCGGTTTTCCGGTGTCGGCCATCTCGGCGGCGAGGAAGTCGTCGAAGCGACGATCGATCTCGTTCGCCACGGCGTGCAACATCGCACTCCGCTCGTTGACCGGCATCGAGCCCCACTCGCCGACGAGTGCAGCTCGAGCGGCCGACACCGCCGCGTCGACGTCGACCTGCGACGCTTCGTGCACCGTGCCGATGACCGAGCCGTCGAGCGGCGAGCGATCCTCGAACGTGGCGCCCGAGGAACCGACGCGGTACTCGCCGGCGATGAAGTTCTTGAATTCGATGGGTGATCGAGATGACATCGACTCACTCCTCCTTGTCGTGGACGGGGGACCTGACGCTGGCCGGCAGCGATCAGGTGTAGACGCTGAGGAACGCGTCGTTGAGTTCGCGCTCGTAGTAGAAGATGCCCTTGCCGATCTGGTCGGGCGTCCAGCTGCGCGTGGGGTTGTCCGGGTAGTAGGTGTAGCCACCGGCGAACACCTCGTTGCGGTTGCCGCACGGGTCGAAGAAGTAGATCGTCTGCCCACGGGTGATGCCGTGGCGGGTCGGGCCCACGTCGATCGGGATGTCGTAGTACGCCATGATGTCGCCGGCGTGGGTGACGTCGTTCACCGTCTCGAGATAGAACGCGGCGTGGTGGAACCGCCCCGGATCAGGGTTGGTGACGAACGCGATGTCGTGGGCCTTGTTCGAACAGGTGAGCCAGACAGCGATGCCTCCCGGACCGAGGTCGGCCTGCTCGGCGACCCGGAACCCGAGCACATCACAGAACAGGTCGGAGACCGCCTCGATGTTCGGGCCGTAGAGCAGCGCGTGGTCGAACCGGGTGCACCCCATGCCACGGGGTTCGGCCTGCCAGACGTTCGGATTGATCACCTCCGGTCCGAAGTCCGATCGGTCCATCTGCGCGTACAGCTCGATGCGGTGGCCGCTCGGGATCTCGAAGCCGACGCGGCGACCGATGCCGGGTTGCTCGCCGGCCTCGATGTGGTCGACGCTGACGTTGGACGCCTCGAGCTTCGCGGTGAGTTCGTTGAGCGTGGCCTCGTCGAGCACCTTGAACGCCATCACGTCCATGCCGGCTTCGTCGGCCTCGCGCAGGATCACACTGTGGCGATCGAACTCGTCCCAACCCTTGAGGTAGACGCGTCCGTCACTTCCGGTGCCGACCTCGTGCAGCCCGAGACGATCGCGGTAGTGGACGATCGCCTCGTCCATGTCGAGGACTCGGATCTGGATGAAACCTGGACGGAGAACTCCGTTGATTGCCATGGTGTGTGCCCCTCGTGTAGTCGGTTGGTTGGTGTTTGTTGGGTTGGTGTTGATTGGTTGGTCGACCCGTGCCGGTCGAGCCGATGATCTGCGCGGTTGCGATCGGTCAGGCAGAGGACAACGTCGGAACTGGTGCCGGCTCGCAACGCACGGTGATGTCGGATGTCGGAACCGTGCGGCAGGCGAGCACGATGCCGGCCGCCTCGTCGGCCTCCGAGACGTGTCTCCGGCTCATCCGCTTGGTGGTGTAGCTGCCCTCGATCACACGGACCCGACACACCCCACAACCACCTCCGCGACATCCGACCGCGATGGCCGTCCCCTGATGGGCGATCATCTCGTGCAGGAGGCGACCGCCGTCGCGGACGTCGAACGTCACGGTGGCGGCACTGTCGACGACGGTGCAGCGATGGCTGCGGCTCTCGGCACCCATCACAGCCTCTTGAACAATGGGCTGCGGGCGAGGCTCGATTCGCCGTCGGCGGCGGTGACGAACTTCTCGGTGAAGATGTCGCGCTCGAACAACCGGCCCTTCATCAGCGAGCGGATGCACGCCTCGATCATCGGCGGTGGACCGCACAGGTACGCCGACATGCCCTTGAACGATCCGTCGAAGCGGCGTTCGGCTGCCTCGTGGACGTAGCCGATCTCGCCGGTCCAGTCGCCGAGCGCCGCATCGTGTTCGCTCAGCACGGGTACGTAGGTGAAGTTCTGGTACGCAGTTTCGAGCGCTCTGAACTCGTCGGCGAAGTACACGTCGTTCACCGTGCGGACACCGTGCACCAGCGTGATGTCCTGGTCGCAGCCCGACTCGAGCAGGTCGATCACCATCGACTTCGGGCTCGACAAACCCGAGCCGCCGGCCAGGAACAGCATCGGCTTGGCTGCGGACCGGCGCACGAAGAAGCGCCCGTAGGGCCCGGAGAACCGGACCTGGTCCCCGACCGCGAGCTCGCTGTGCAAGCGGGGGGTGGCTTCACCGCCGGGGACCAGGCGAACGTGGAGTTCGATCTCCTTCTCGGACGAGGGACTGCTGGCGATCGAGAACGCCCGTGGCCGCTCGACACCCTCGACGTGGAGGTTGATGTACTGCCCCGCCTGGAACTCGATCGGTTCGTCGACCGTGATCCAGATGCCCAGGATGTCGGCGGTCAGGTGCTCGAGCCGCGACACCGTCCCGGTGAAGTCGCGGACGGGACGCACGACGGCGTCGGGCTCCTCGTCGACGTCGGCCTCGATCACGACGTCGGAGGTGGCGGTCGCCGAACACGCGAGCGTGAATCCGTCCTCACGTTCGAAATCCATCAGAGCGAACGGTGACGCCTCGCCATGGTCGACATCGCCGTCGAGCACCTGCACCTTGCAGGTACCGCACAAGCCGTGACCGCACGCGTGGGGGAGCCAGACGCCGGCACGCAGGCAAGCGTCGAGCAGCGTCTGGCCGTCGGCGACCTCGACCGACTCCTCGATCGGTTCGATGGTGAGTGTGCGGCGCATCGGATCGGGTCAGGCGCCGGACTCGCCGAGGCCGTCGAGGCCGGGCGTCCAGAAGCGCAGCAACGACTTGTGGCCCACGCCCTGATCACCCAGCGAGGCGTCCATGTCAGGCACGAACTCCTCACCGTCGAGGGTCCAACGCACGGTCGACCAGTCGATCTTCTCGAAGTCCGGGTGAGGCCCGTAGAACTGCGGGATCAGTTCGCCGACGAGTGCCGCGAACGGCATCTGCGGCGGCAGCGGGAACGCGAGCGCCGCACAGAACATCAGGTGCTTCTCCCAGTGGAGGTACACCAGTTGGTTCGGTCCGAAGTTCTCGACGGCGTCGAGGACCTGGCCCTCGTAGCCGGGTTCGAGTGCAACAACAGCCATGATCTGCTCCTCAACTCTGGGCGGCGCCGACTCGGCGGCCCGCCATCCACTCGTTCCACAGCGCTTCCTCGGGCGAGCCCTCGTACGCCATGTTGTCCGCTCCCAGATTCAGGTGGTACCAGTTCAGGACGTCGGGGATCTCGGCACCGCCGCAGTTCCCCTGGAAGATCTGGTGCACCGGCAGCCAGGCCTGGACGTACTTCTCGGGCTCGTGGTCGAAGATGTACTGACAGCCGTCGCTGCAGAAGTGGTAGCGGTCGCCGTTGTAGACCTGCGATCGGAACGAGATCGTCGTCGGATCGTCGGGCTCGGTGAATCCCATCGGGATCTGACACACCTGGCACAGCTGTGGGAGCGCCATGTTGTAGAACCGGTTGCCGTCGGCGGCCATCTGCTTCCACAGGTCGAGACGCGGCTTGTAGTACTTGTCGAACGTGGTCGGATACTGCTCCGACAGCCAGGCGCTGTGCTCGTCGTCGATGTCCCAGGTGTGGAACCCGGCGGCATGGGTGTACTGGTAGAAGATCGCCCACACCTCGTGGCTGATGCGATCCTTCTCCTTCATCGCGATGTCGGCGTGCAAGGGCGGGCGGATGCCGTACCGGGCGAGGTCGTCGAACAGCGCCCCACCCTGCTCCTCGAAGTACATCTCCCAGGCGTCCTTCCAGGACATGATCTTCTTGGGGAGCATGTAGTCCATCATCATCCCGACGAGGCTGAGCAGCCGATAGCCACGCCAGAACCACTTGTCGATCCAGTGCTGGACGATGGGGATGTTGTCCTCGTCCTGCTCCAGGAGGAACTTGATCACCTCGAGGCCGAGTGTCATGTGACGTGACTCGTCGGACTGAGCGCTGAAGCCGAACGTGACCGTGGCGAGGTCGCCGTTGTAGGCGGCGCCCGACATGAACGGCACGAACAGCAGGTTGGTCAGGACGTACTCGAAGCTGAACGAGATCGCCGTGAAGAACTCGAACGGACCCGCCGACACGGCGTCGTCGAAGAACGACTTCGGCACCGACAGGTACCACACGCGGTCGTGCATGTGCGTGAAGTCGTGCAGTCCGTCGAAGAACTTGTTGTAGTGGCTGATCGCGTGGATCTGGGTCTGGGCGTGACGGAGTTCGTCGATCGACTGCATCTGCGCCGCCACCTGGGCCCCGGTGCCACGGATGTTGCGACCGAGGTGGGCGAAGTGGCGGTGTGCCTGGTACTCGAGCGGGCTCACGCCGGTCAGGAACAGCTTGAGGGCCCCGAGGTACCGCGCGTCGCTGAGACCCAGTTGACCGTTGTTCTGCGCATACGAGTCGATGACCGCATAGAGCTTGCGCTCCTTCTCGGCCTGGTACTTCCAGTACGCGTCCTGCGTCAGACGGAACGGGTCGACCCAGTCGTCCCAGTCGTGGATCTTGATGCCCTCGAACTTGTCGTAGGGGTACACGTCGTCCATGTCCTGGTACGTCGTGTCCCAGGCGAGGCCGCGGGTCATCAGTTCGTACTTGCGCTTGAGAGGGATCTTCTTGCTCATGGTCGTCTCCTGTTCCGGCCCGGTCAGTTCCAGGCGAGTTCGAACTTGTCGTCGTCTTCGTCGATGTTCCCCGACAGCGAGATCATCGAGAGGTGGAGCTCCTGGGGGTCCCAGTCGCGGCCGATGCGCTCGCTGACCGAGGCGGCGTTGATCGTGAGCCGGCCCGGGCAGTCGATCTTCACCATCGCCGGGAAGTGCGCCACGGTGGCGTGCGGGTTGTCGGCTGCGATCGCCTCGACGATCGGTCGGGCGTCCTCGGTGTTCTGGAACGTGATCGACACGGCATTGGTGGCGGCGTGCAGGTTCTCGGTGGTCATGGCGATGGCCTTTCCTGGCTCTTCTGGTGGGTCAGGCCGTGAGGCCGAGGTTGGCCGCCCGGGCGTCGAGGCCCTCGCGGATGGTCTGGACGGCGTCGGACGTGCCGAGCACGGTGGTCGCCAGCGGCGCGGCGGCCTCGACGGCACGGTCGCGCCAGGTGCGGTACCACCCGCTGATCAGCTCGGCATTGGCGGCCGACTCCTTCGCGGCGACCTCGACGAGGGCATCGACCCAGCGGGCGTTGTCCTTCATCCAGTCGACCATGAACTCGCTCATCATCGACACGGCCGTGGCGCCGTGGTCGAGCCCGGCGTCGTCGAAGGTGCCGTACACGAGCGGATGGATGATGCCGTCGGCAGCGAGGTACTGGGCGATGAACGTCTCGAACCAGTCGGTGACGACGAGGCTGTCCTCGACCATGCGCCGGATGCCCTGCCAGTCGTCGGCTTCGAGCCACGCCGTGCGGGCCCGCTCGAGGCCGGCTTCGTCGTTGCCGTCGAGCACCAGCCCGATCCGGGTGAGCAGCTGTGCCATGCCGAGGCGGTCGCATGCGGCGAACATCGCTGCGCTGGTGACGCGGGATCCGTAGCCGTAGTCGGTGACCCGCAGGCTGTTGAGGTCGGCGGCCCACTCGTAGTGTCGCAGCGGCACGAGGTAGTGGCGCACCGTGTCGAGCCAGGCCGGCTCGACACGAGCGACGAGGTCGCGGTCGTCGACGAAGTCGAAGGCCCGGTCGGCGGCCGCGTTCATGTTCGCCCGATTGATGTTGTAGGTGGCGTAGTAGTACTGCCGCGGGTCGCTGAAGGAGTACCAGTCGTCCATCACCACGGCGGTCCGGCTCGTGTCGAAGATCTCGAACTCGGGTGCCCACAGTGGCCGGTAGTGGAAGTTGACGGTCGCCTGCACGTCGAGCGTCGCCTCGTCGTAGCGAGACGCCGGCCGGTCCTCGCCGTAGCGGCGAGCGATGTGGCTGAACGTCGATCGCCTCGGGGTGAAGCTCTCGGACTTGATCTCGATGTTCACTCGGTCCATCCCCTCGTTGTCACGGCCGCCTGAAACGGCCGCTCAGTTCGATTCCTGATCGCCGAGTGCCATGAATGCGAGGGCTGCTTCACCCTCGCTCGGGAGCACCCGGGCGTTGTGTTCGTCGCAGAAGGTGCGGAACTCGTGATAGGGCATCACCAGTTCCACGACCAGCTCGTCACCGAGCGAGAACTCGAACTCGACGAACCGCTGACGACGCACCCCGGTGACCCGTACGAATGCATCGCCCCAGTCGGCCATGTGTCGTCCCCTCCTCAGATGTGGTCAGTCAACACCACGGAAATCCGTCAGTCAAGACAAATCTCAGAGATTCTCGAATATCTCGGATATTCTTGACAGCTGCCCGTGATTCGTGGAGTATCTCGGTGGTTGACGTCGGTTCGCGGATACGGTGAGCGAGCGCCACCCGAGGCGACCACAGACGACAGCGACTTCGACGACATGACAGCACTCGACAGCGACATCACCTCTCGGAGCCAGAGCGGCTCGCTTCCCCTCACCCGGGTGGAGGAGACCGTCGACGCGATCAGGGCCGACATCATCTCCGGCGAACTCGAGCCGGGCTCGAAACTTGCCGTCGAGCACATCCGCAAGCGCTACGGCGTCGGTTCGTCCACGATCCGCGAGGCCTTGTCGCTACTCCTCCCCGACGGGCTCGTCACCGCTCGCGGCCAGCGCGGTTTCGCGGTGTCGCCCATCTCGATCGAGGATCTCCAGGACCTCAGCAACACTCGCATCCTGCTCGAGACCAACGCGTTGCGCGAGTCGATCGCCACCGGAGACGACAGCTGGGAGTCGGGCATCATCGCGTCGTTTCACCACCTGTCGAAGGCCCAGGTCGCGTTGGGACGAGGCGACGCGGGGTCAGCAGCCGAGTGGGAGATCCGCAATCATCAGTTCCACGAGGCCACCACCGCCGCCTGCGGGTCGCGTTGGGTGCTCCGGATGCTCGACATCCTGCACCACCACACCGAGCGCTATCGACGCCTCGCGCTGACCGACACGAGCATCCCCCGCGATGTCCACGCCGAGCATCTCGCGCTGATGGAGGCCACGCTGGCCCGCGACGCCGACACGGCATGCGATGTCGCGGCGGCGCACATCCAACGCACCACCGACGTGCTGGCGTCGCTCTACGGCGAAGCGATGGCCGACACCGGCTGACGAGGCGA
This sequence comes from Ilumatobacteraceae bacterium, assembly GCA_963698565.1. Taxonomy (GTDB): domain Bacteria; phylum Actinomycetota; class Acidimicrobiia; order Acidimicrobiales; family Ilumatobacteraceae; genus Sva-07. The sequence continues at coordinate 49,745 of CAVORH010000036.1, read as the reverse complement.
CACACGCGATGAAGACGACCACGACGCTGCGGATCACCGCCGAGGGCGCCCGGGACCTCATCGCTGCTGCCCGTTCGATCGCCGAGGCGATGGGCGTCGCCGTCGTGATCCACGTCGCCGACCCGGCAGGAAACCCCGTCGCGATGGAGCGCATGGACCACAGCCCGTTGTTCTCGATCGAGATCGCCCGGAAGAAGGCCTGGACCGCAGCCGCTGCAGGTACGGAGACACGTGATCTCGCCGCGGCCTTCAACGGCTCGCCGGCCCTGCTGCACGGTGTCGCAGGCAACGTCGACGACCTGATCACGGTCGGAGGTGGCGTGCCGATCCGGGTCGACGACGAGGTGGCCGGAGCACTCGGCGTCTCCGGAGCGAGCGAGGAGCAGGACCACGAGATCGCGTCCGGCGCCGTCGCAAGCGTGTTCGGGTGAGCAGCGCCCGCTCGCTCACCGACGAGCGCTGCCGGGCCGTCGCCGAGGAGTTGCGACGGGCCGAGCACTCCCTGCAGCCGACGCCGCTGCTCACCGACCGCTACCCCGACCTCACCTGGGCGGACGCCCGCGCGATCGCGCTCGCTCGGGATCGACTGCGCCTCGTCGACGGTGAACGACTGCTGGGGTACAAACTCGGTTGGACATCGGCAGCGATGCGCGAGGCCCTCGGGATCGAGCAACCGAATTGGGGAACCCTCTGGAGCTCTCATCGGGTCACCGACGCCCGCATCGACGAGACCCGCCTGATGCACCCCAAGATCGAACCGGAGTTGGTGTTCCACTCGTCGGTCGACCTCGAGGGAGCGGTCACTGTCGAGCAGGTCGAACAGAGCGCCGGCCTGTGGTCACTGGGGCTCGAGGTCGTCGATCCGCGCTTTCCCGACTACGGGTTCCGTTGGCTCGACAACACCGCCGACAACTCGTCGGCGGGCCGTGTCGTGATCGGTCAGCGCACCCATCTCGATGCACCTGCCGACGAACGGGTCGACTTCACCGACGGACACGAACACCGTTCCGGTACCGGGGCGAACGCACTCGGCGACCCACTCGCTGCGGTGGCGTGGCTCGTGCGGTCGCTGGCCGACGAAGGCGGGGCCCTGCGGGCGGGGCAGATGGTCTTCACCGGCGGCCTCACGGCACCGTTCGATCTCGTCGCTTCGCGACGCTACGAGCTGGCGTCCGAGCACCTCACCGCGGTACACGCGACGGTGGGCTCCCCGCGAGATCTCTGAGTGACTGCAGTGGGTGCCTGACCCTGCTGCAATCATGCGGGCATGACGATTCGAGTGGGGTTCTACGGGACCGGGTTCATCGCCCGGACCCACAACTGGTTCCTCAAACACGCGACGGTCGACCACCGCATCGTCGCCGTGCACGATCCAGCGACCGATCGGGCACAGGCGTTCGCGGATCGTGTCGGCGCCGAGGCCGTCGGCGAGGACGAGTTGCTCGACCATGTCGACGCGGTGTTCGTCACCACGTGGACGTCGGAACACGCTCGGCTCGTGGCGAACGCCGCCGAGCGCGGCCTCGCCGTGTTCAGCGAGAAGCCGCTCGCCGTCGATGCGACGATCGCACGATCGATGGTCGAATCCGTGGAGGTGGCAGGCGTCGTCAACCAGGTGGGGTTGATCCTGCGATTCGAGCCCCAGTTCATCCACACCCGCACGCTGCTCGCCGATCCGCGGGCCGGGCGGCTGCTCGCCGTGTCGTTCCGCGACGACCAGTTCATCCCGATCCAGAGCCACTACGGCTCGACGTGGCGCATCGACCCGACGAGATGCGGCCGAGGCACGTTGCTCGAACACTCGATCCACGACGTCGACATCCTGCAGTGGCTCGCGGGGCCGGTCGACCGGGTGAGTGGTGTGGTGCGTGAGGTCCACGGCCATCCGCGCATCGACGACGTGGCGATGGCCCGACTCGAGTTCGCGAACGGTGGCGTCGCGTCGCTCACCTCGATCTGGCACGACATGGTCAACCGCCCGAGCCTGCGCCACATCGAGGTGTTCTGCGAGAACCTCTACGTTCGTCTCGACGGCACCCCCGAAGGCGAACTCGTGTGGCAGTTCACCGGCGAGGACACCCGATCGCTGCAGGGCGAGGCGCTCGCAGCCGCCTGCGTCGGGTCCGGTCGAGCCGATGCCGCCGACCTGGTCCTCGTGCCGGGCGGCGCGATGTTCAACCCGCTCAACGCGTTCCTCGCTGCGATCCGCGACGGTCGCCCCTCGCCGCTCCCCATGAGCGAGGCGCTCCCCGCCCACCAGCTCGTCGATGCGATCTACGCCTCTGCCGACGAGGGCGGCGCACCCGTGTCCACGACCTGACGTACACGACGCGTCCGACACGTCGTGTACGTCACGCGAACATGCGGGTGAGGATCTCGGCGGAGTAGTGCTGCGCGAGCTGCTCGAGGAAGACCGGGAAGTCGAGCGACGCGGTACCGCTGGCCAGATCGGAGATCGACCGGATCACGCACAACGGAACACCACCGTGTTCGAGGCACACCTGCGCAACGGCCGCACTCTCCATGTCGACGCACAGGGCGTCAGGAGTGCGCGACCGCACGATCGCTTTCAGATCGTGCTCGATGAACTCGTCGCCGGTCGCGATCTGGCCGACGTGGACGCTCGGGCGTCCGATCCCCAGCTCGCTGCGCTGTGGTTCGCTCATCACCGTGTCGATGTCGGCGACGAAGGCACGAGAGGCACGTAGCGCCCGCTCGGTGAGGTCGGCGTCGGTTCGGATCTCGACGACACCGGACAACGGGATCTCGCCTCGCGCGAACATCGACGGTGGACCCTGCAGATCGTGTTGGATCAGCTCTGCGGCCACGACCAGGTCACCCACGCGGAGCTCGTCGGCGAGCGCGCCGGCGATGCCGGTGAACACGACCGCGTCGACGTCGAACTCACGGAGCAGCGTGAGTGTCGTCACGGCAGCCGCCACCTTGCCGATCCGGGACTGGACCAGCGTCACGCGCTGTTCCCCGAGCACGCCGCTGTGGAAGCGCCGGCCCAGGTGTTCGGTGATCGACTCGTCGACGAGCAGTTCGTGGAGGCGCTGCACCTCTTCGGGCATCGCGCCGATCACCCCGACGTGGGCGTACGGCCTCCGCATCTCCGCAGCGTAGGCCGGCGGCGGTTCAGACCGCTGACGAGGTCGACCCGCGACGCGACTCCGGGATCGAGCAGGCCTTCATCGGTTGGCCGAAGATCGGGTTGATCGGGCACACACCGAACACGCCGGTGGCGATCGGCAGGAGTGCGAAGACGGCGAGCGCCGTGCCGGGGGCTCCGCCGATCACGATGCCGGCGGCGATGAGGACGACGCCGCCCGCGACCCGAATCGCACGGCCGGTGGGGGTGTTCATGAACGAGAGGAAGCGCATGCGTGCATGATACCCCCCTGGGTATCGAGATTGCGAGCCCCCTGCCAGTTCCACAACGGAGCACCTGCCCCGCCATCGGCGGGTTGCGTGTCCTTCGCCACCGTTGTTAGGGTTGCCTAACTATGAACCGGAAGCAGTCTCGATACCTGTTGGGAGGCCTGCTGGTGGGCGCCCTCGTCCTGAGCGCCTGCGGCAGTGACGGTGACTCGGGCAACACTGCCACGGACACGCCGACCACCCCCACCACCGCCGACGGCGACACCGCCGACTCGGGCGGCACGATCACCGTGTACACCGGGCGCCACTACGGCATCGAGGACGTGTTCGACCAGTTCACCGCCGACACCGGCATCGAGGTGCGCTTCACGACCGGCAACGACCCCGAGCTGCGTGAGCGGCTCATCGCCGAGGGAGCGAACACCCCCGCCGATGTGGTGATGACCGCAGACGCAGCCAACATCGAACTCTCCGCCGACGCCGGCATCCTGGCGAGCGTCGAGAGTGACGTGCTCACCGAGACCATCCCCGAGGAACTCCGCAGCGAGAACAACGACTGGTTCGCCCTCAGCCAACGCCTCCGGGTGATCGTCGCGAGCACCGAACGGGTCGAGAACCCGCCGACCACGTACGCCGAAGTCGGCGATCCGCAGTGGAAGGGCAAGCTGTGCCTCCGCCCCAGCACGCATCCGTACACCCAGTCGCTGGTCGCCGGCCTGATCATCGCCGAAGGCGAGGAGCGCGCCACCGAGATCGTGCAGTCGTGGGTCGACAACGATCCGCTGTACATCAACAGCGACACCGACATCTACAACGCGGTCGCCGACGGTGAGTGCGACGTGGCGATCGCCAACACGTACTACCTGGGGCGCCTGCTCACCGAGAACCCGGACTTCCCCGTCGAGATCGTCTGGCCCGACCAGGACGGCCGAGGCGCCCACGTCAACGTGAGCACCGCCGCGGTCACCGCCAACGCCCCGAACCCCGCGGGGGCACTGGCGTTGATCGAGTGGCTCGCCACCGACGGGCAGCAGCAGTTCGCCGACGCCAACTTCGAGTACCCGGCCGACCCGACCGTCGAGCCGAACGAGCTCATCGCCGGGTTCGGCGAGTTCACGGCCGATCTGGCGGCGGTGCGCCAGCTCGGCGCGAACCAGCCCGCTGCCGTCGCGGTGCTCAGCGCCGCCGGCTACGAGTGAGCTGACGCTGTTCAGATGACCAGCACGATCACCGACGCCGCCGACCTCGCACCCGGAGACCTGAGCGGATCCGACGCGGCGAGCGCGGCGAAGGGGTCGGTGCTCGCCCGAGGAGCGAGGTCGTCGACCTCGACCGCGGTGATCTCCGCCGTCGCCGTCGCGGTCTCCGTTCCGGTGCTGGTGATCGTCTGGTCGATCGTCCAGCCGAGCACCGAGGTGTGGGAGGAGCTGTGGGCCACCCGACTGCCCGGCATGATCCGCGACACGGCGACGCTCCTGGCGGCGGTGCTCGTCGGCACGCTCGTGCTGGGCACCTCACTCGCCTGGCTGGTGACCGCCTACCAGTTCCCGGGGCGACGCCTGCTCGGTTGGCTGCTGGTCACGCCGCTCGCGATCCCCGGCTATGTGCTCGGCTTCGTCTGGCTCGACACCCTGCAGGAGCCACTCGGCGCCCGCAGTGTGCGGTCGATCTGGCTGTGCGCGCTGGTGCTCACGATCACGCTGTATCCGTACGTCTATCTCTTCGCCCGGGCCGCGTTCCGCGAGCAGTCGCAACGAGCGATCGACGTCGCCCGAAGCCTGGGGTGCAGCCGCACGCAAGCCTTCTGGCGCGTCGTGCTGCCGATGGCCCGACCCTCGCTCGCCGGTGGGGCGGCCCTCGTCGGGATGGAGGTGCTCACCGACGTCGGCACCGTTCGCCTGTTCAACGTGTCGACCATCGCCGACGGTGTCCTGCGGGTCTGGTTCGGGACCGGCAACCGCAACGCCGCCGCTGAGCTCTCCGTGCTGTTGATCGGCATCGCCATCGTCCTGATCGCGATGGAACGCCTGGCGCGCGGACGTGCCCGCTTCACCCAGTCGGGTTCGCGGACGGGCCTCCAGGTCGAGCGGCTCCGCGGCCTTCGCGCCGTCGGCGCGTCCACGATCGGGTGGGCGATGTTCACGCTGGCCGTCGCCCTGCCCGTCTACCGGCTGATCACCTGGGCGCTCGAGGCCCGTCGCACCGACCAGACCGCCACCGTGGCGGGCGACCTCGGCTTCCACCTGATGTCGTCACTGCGGGTCGCTGCCGTGGCCACGCTCTCGTGTCTGGCGCTCGGCCTGCTGCTGGTGGCCGGACTGAACCGACGCCGCCGGGGCGGATCGCTGCTCGGCCGCTTGGCCACCCTCGGCTACACCGTGCCTGGGCCCGTCGTTGCCATCGGTGTCCTGGTCACCCTCGCGGCGATCGACCGCACCGGCTGGCTGCCCGACGGGTGGCTCCTCGTCGGTTCGTTCGTCGGACTGATCTACGCCCTCGTCGTGCGCTTCCTCGCCGTTGCCTACCAGGGCATCGAGTCGAGCATCGGCAAGGTGTCGCCGTCGGTGGTGGCGAGCGCCCGCACCCTCGGCGCAGGACGTTTCCGGGTGGCCACTCGGATCGAACTCCCACTCGCCGGGGCGGGCATCATCGCCGCGTCGGTCCTCGTCGCGATCGACACGCTGAAGGAGCTGCCGATCACACTGCTGCTGCGACCCTTCGGCACCGAGACCCTGCCGATCTGGGTGTGGCAGGCCACCTCCGAGAGCCTGTGGGTGCAGGCCGCCGTGCCGTCGCTGGCGATCGTGGCCGTGGGGATGGTGCTCGTTGCTGCGCTGTTGTGGACGTTGGAACACGGGGCGGAGACGGTCTCGTGAGCCCGTCCACCTCGGCCTCCGTGATGCCCGATGTCGCGGCCGACACGTCCCGGCGCGGGGCGACGACCGCTACCGTGCCCACCTCGATGGATGCCACGCTCGACCAGCCACGTGCCGCGTTGACGGTGAGCGGCGTGACGCGGCGCATCGCCGGGCGAGACGTCGTCGATCGGGTGTCGTTCGAGGTCGCCGACGGCGAACTCGTCGTGATCGTCGGGCCCAGCGGGTGCGGGAAGTCGTCGCTCCTGCGGGCGATCGCCGGACTCGACCCGGTCGCCGCCGGCCGCGTGATCCTCGACGGCAGCGACGTCACGGCACTCCCACCCGAGAAGCGACGCATCGGCCTCGTGTTCCAGGACCATGCACTGTTCCCCCACCGGCGCGTCGACCAGAACATCGCGTTCGGGCTCACCCATCTCGACCGGGCAGCTCGTGCGCGGCGCGTCGACGAACTGCTCGAACTCGTGCGCCTGCCAGGCGTCGCCAAGCGGTACCCGCACGAGCTGTCCGGTGGTGAACAGCAGCGCATCGCGCTGGCGCGAGCGCTCGCGCCCGACCCTGCGGTCGTCCTGCTCGACGAACCGTTCGCCAGCCTCGACCCGTCGCTGCGCGACGACGTCCGCACCGATGTGATCGAGGCGTTGCGCCGGCGGAACGCAGCGGCAGTACTCGTGACCCACGATCGGGAGGAGGCCCTGGCACTCGGCGATCGGGTGGCGGTGATGTCGAGCGGCCGGATGCTGCAGATCGACCGGCCCGACGAGGTGTACGAGCGGCCGAGCGACCGGTTCGTCGCCACGTTCCTCGGCGAGGCCTCGTTCCTGCCCGATCCCGACGAACCCGGCATGGCGATGATGGCCCGACCGCACGACCTGACGCTCGCCCGCGACGCCGGTGACGACGAGATCGTCGCCCGCCGGTACCTCGGGTCGGCCTGGCGCTACACCGTGCGTCGCCCCGACGGCTCGCATGTCGACGTCGACCTCGCCGGGGGCCCTGGCAGGTCACCACTGGGTGTCGGCGACGCCTGCACGGTCGTGGTCGATGCCGGCCACCCGTTGCACCGCCTTCCCGTCTGATCAGGCCGGCGGTCTACGGTTCCGCGCATGGAACTCACGGATCGAGTCGTCGTCGTCACCGGAGCCGGCTCGGGCATCGGCGAAGCCATCGCCCGCGCCGCCCATGCCGCCGGGGCGCGTCATGTGGTGGTCGCCGACCTCAACGGCACCGAGGCCGAACGCGTCGCGTCCGAGATCGGCGGCACCGCCGTGGCGATCGACGTCCGTGACGAGTCCGCGATCATCGAGATGGTCGAGTCGACGCTCGACTCGCACGGTCCGATCGATCTGTTCGTGTCGAACGCCGGCTTCGTCACCGCGGCCGGCCTCGAGGACACCAACGAGGCGATCCAGACGATGTGGGAGGTGCACTGCATGGCCCACATCTACGCCGCCCGAGCGGTGCTGCCGTCGATGATCGCCCGCGGCGAGGGCTACATCCTGAGCACGGCGTCGGCCGCCGGGTTGCTCACCCAGATCGGTTCGATGGCGTACTCGATGACCAAGGCCGCGGCGATCTCGCTCGCCGAGTGGTTGTCGATCTCGCACCACCACCAGGGCATCCGATTCTCGGTGCTGTGCCCGCAGGCCGTGGCCACCAACATCGTGCGCAACAGCCCGCAGAACTCGATGGCTGCGCAGGCCGACGGTGCCGACGACCAGGGATTCGAGGGCGGTGTCGCGAGCGGCGACGGCGTGCTCGACCCGGCCGACGTCGCGCAGCTGTGCCTGCAGGCGATCCGCGACGAACAGTTCCTGATCCTCCCGCACCCCGAAGTCGCGACCTACGTCGAACGCAAGGCGACCGACCGCGACCGCTGGCTCGCCGGCATGCGCCGCTTCCAGAGCGCCCTCCACCCCGACGGCAACCTCCCCGGCAACGCGATCGCCCCCTGATGGGAGCGTTACGCCGGGGGTCTGACCCCTGGCGTAACGGTCGGAATCGGGCCGGGTGGGGGCGGGGTGCTTGACTGACGGCATGACTGCGATCTCCGAATCCGTCCGTCTCGAGACCGTCGCCGCCGATGTCGGCGACATCGCTCTGGTGATCGTCGACAACCCGCCCGTCAACGCGCTCAGTTGGCACGTGCGACAAGGATTGTTCGACGGCATCAACCAGGCGGTCGAAGGCGGCGCGAAGGCGATCGTCGTGATCTGCGACGGCCGCACGTTCATCGCCGGCGCGGACATCAGCGAGTTCGGCGGCAACGTGCCGCAGGCCGCCGGTCTCCACGAGGTGCAGGCCGCGATGGAGGACGCGTCGGTACCCGTGATCGCCGCGATCCACGGCACCGCGCTCGGCGGCGGCCTCGAAGTGGCCCTGTGCGCGCACTACCGGGTTGCCGTCGAGTCGGCGAAGTTCGGTCTGCCCGAGGTCAACCTCGGCCTGCTCCCGGGCGCCGGCGGCACCCAGCGGCTGCCGCGCCTCGTCGGCGTGCCCAAGGCGTTGGAGATGATGACGTCGGGTCGCCACATCGGCACCGGCGAAGCACTCGAGGCCGGCCTGATCGACGACGTGACGACGGGTGGCCCCACCGAGCTGCGCGACGCCGCCATCGCGTTCGCGAACAAGGCGGTCGCCGAGAACCTCCCGCTGGCCCGTGTTCGCGATCGCGACGAGAAGGTCCTCGAAGCCCGTGGCAACGACCAGTTGTTCGCCGACTTCCGCGCCTCGATCGCCCGGAAGGCCCGCGGATTCCTCGCCCCCGAATACAACATCCAGTGCATCGAGGCCGCCGCCAACCTGCCGTTCGACGAGGGCCTGAAGGTGGAGGGCAAGCTCTTCATGGAGCTGATGACCGGCCCGCAGTCCGGCGCACAGCGGTACGCGTTCTTCGCCGAGCGCGCCGCGAACAAGATCCCCGACATCGCCAAGGACACCCCGCTCGTCGACGTGCAGAAGTGCGGCGTGCTCGGTGCCGGCACGATGGGTGGCGGCATCGCGATGAACTTCGCCAACGTCGGCATCCCGGTGACGATCGTCGAGCGCGATCAGGCGGCGCTCGACCGCGGCCTCGGCGTGGTCCGCAAGAACTACGAACGGTCCGCGTCGCGCGGGTCGATCCCGCCCGAAGCGGTCGAACAGCGCATGGCGTTGATCACCGGGTCGACCGACAAGGCCGACTTCGCCGACTGCGACATGGTGATCGAGGCCGTGTTCGAGGACATGGACCTCAAGAAGTCGATCTTCGAGGAGCTCGACGAGATCTGCAAGCCGGGAGCGATCATGGCGTCCAACACGTCTGCGCTCGACATCAACGAGATCGCCTCGGTGACCTCTCGCCCCGAGAGCGTCATCGGCATGCACTTCTTCTCCCCCGCCAACGTGATGAAGCTGCTCGAGAACGTGCGGGGCGACAAGTCGTCCGACACCGTGGTCGCCACCACGATGGCGATCGGCAAGAAGATCGGCAAGGTGCCGGTGATGGTCGGTGTGTGCCGGGGCTTCGTCGGCAACCGGATGCTGTTCATGCGCGGCGCCGAGGCCGAGCGCATGATCCTCGAAGGCGCCACGCCGGCGCAGGTCGACAACGTGCTCTACGAGTTCGGATTCCCGATGGGGCCGTTCGCGATGAGCGACCTCGCCGGCCTCGACATCGGCTGGAAGGAGGAGACGTCGTCGAGCTCCACCATCCGTGAAGTGCTGTGCGAGAACGGCCGCCGCGGCCAGAAGAACGGGCGCGGCTACTACACCTACGACCCCGACACCCGGGCGTCGACGCCCGACCCAGAGGTCGTCGAGCTCATCAAGAACTTCGCGATCGGCAAGGGCATCGAACAGCGCGAGGTGAGCGACCAGGAGGTGCTCGAGCGCCTGCTGTACCCGATGGTGAACGAGGGCGCGAAGATCCTCGACGAGGGCATCGCCATCCGCGGCAGTGACATCGATGTGGTGTGGGTCAACGGCTACGGCTGGCCCGTCTACCGGGGCGGGCCGATGTACTGGGCCGACCAGGTCGGCCTCGCCGAGATCGTCGACAAGATCAAGGGCTACAGCGAGTCGCTCGGCGGCAACCACTGGAACCTGTCACCGTTGCTCGAGCGCCTCGCTGCCGAGGGCGGAGCCCTCCACCAGTACTCCAACTGAATGAGACGTGGGGTCTGACCCCTCGTCTCATTTGGGTGGGCGGGGCTGGAAGTCGACGACGAAGCACACCCCGTCGGTGAGCGGCTCGACGCTGATCGACCCGCCCATCGAACGCAGGATGTTGCGGACGATCGCCAGCCCGAGGCCCGACCCACCGACATCCAACGCTCGGGCTTCGTCGAGGCGCGTGAACGGTTCGAAGATCCGTTCACGGTCGGCCTCGGCGATCGCCGGGCCGTCGTTCGAGACGCGCAGCGTGTGACCATCGCTCAGCGTCACCTCGATCTTCGACGACGCATGGCGCTCCGCATTGTCCAGCAGGTTCCGAACGACCTGCACGATGGCGTCGGGTTCACCGACCACCCAGGCGGGCTCGACACCGGTGGCATCGACGAGTTCGTGCCGCGAGACGCGACGATGCAGCTCCGAGACGGCGATCGCACGGAGATCGGCCGATGCCGTGGCCGACCTCACCGAGGTGCTGTTGGTGAGCACCCGCAGATCCTGAGCGAGCCGTTCGAGACGGTCGACCTCGATCAGCGAGTCCGTCGCCGTGCGTTCCCAGTCGGTGCGGTCCGGGTACTGCAGGGCGACCTCCAGCTCGGTCCTGATCGCCGAGAGTGGACTGCGCAATTCGTGCGACGCCGCAGCGGCGAACAGTTGCTGGCGCGCCGCCGCGGACTCCAGCCGGCTCAGCAACCGGTTCAGTGTTCGTCCGAGCTTGGTGATCTCCTCGTCACGCTCCTCCGTCGACACGCGAATCGACAGGTCGGTCACCTCGATGCGGTCGACTTCGGCGCGCATCGCATCGACCGGCGCCAGGGCCCGGGCCACCACGCGGAACACCACGAAACCGACGACGAGCACCAGCACCGGCGACACGAGCAGCAGCCGTTCGCGAAGGTACCCCTCGGCACGGCGAGCCGGGTCGAGGGACGTGACGGCATAGATGGTGAGGTCGCTCGGCTCGGCGGGCACCGTGCGCGCCACGACGCGGTAGTCCTCGTCCGGATCGTCGTCGATCGATGCACCGCCGACGGTCGCCTTGACATCGGAGGTCGCCGGTGGCGGTGGCATGACGTCGAAACGGGTCGTGGCCGCGAGGCCCGGGGTACGCGAGACGATGGCACCCGAGGCGTCGATCACCTGGATCTGGCCGACCTCGCGACCGGTCGACTCGAGCACCGCCGGAAGGTCATCACGAACGATCAACTGCTCGACCGCATCGACGCGGGTGATCAGCAACGACTCGGTGTCGTCGGCGATCGACCGCCGGAGCAGACCGGTCACGGCCAGCGACAGGATCACGAAGGCCACGGCGACGATCGCGGTGGCTCCGATCGTGATCTTCCATCTCAACGGAACCCGGCGGGACACCGACATGGTCCAGGGCCTCGACATCGTCACCCGACCCGATAGCCGCCACCGCGGATGGTCTCGATGACCTCGGCACCGAGCTTGCGGCGCAACGCCGAGACGTGCACCTCGACGACGTTGTCCTCGCCGTCGTAGGCGAAGTCCCACACGTGTTCGACGATCTCCCGTTTCGGGACGACCTCACCTCGACGACGGAGCAGGTACTCGAGGATCGAGAACTCGCGAGCGGTCAGGCTGACGTCGTCGCCGGCCACCCGACACGCACGCCGGGAGACATCGAGTTCGACGTCACCGGTGACGAGGGCGACCGGCTGCAGCGCACCGCCGCGTCGCATCAGCGCCCGCAGCCGAGCGACCAGCACGATGTAGGAGAACGGCTTGGAGAGGAAGTCGTCGGCACCGGTCTCGAGCGCCTCGGCCTCGTCGAGTTCGCCGTCCTTCGCCGTGAGCATCAGGATCGGCGTGACGATCGAACGGCGACGCAGCTCGGCGCAGAGCTGGTAGCCGTTGATGCCCGGCAGCATCACGTCGAGCACGATCGCGTCGTAGGCCTGCTCGGTTGCCAGCCACAGCCCGTCGGTCCCGTTCGCCGCGACATCGACGGCGAACCCCTCGGCCTCCAGTCCTCGCCGTAGGGCGTCGGCCTGGCGGACTTCGTCTTCGACGACGAGGACGCGCATCCGATCAGTGTCGCACCACCCGGGACGGAGACCTCGCCGACCGACCTGAAGTTCTCTTCAGGTTGCTTCAGCAGTTCCACAGGGACGCTCACGCATGATGCACCACGAAGTCCCCCCAACCGCCGACACGATCGGCACCCAACGAGGAGTCCAGATGAGCACCAACACCCTGCAGACAGCACCGCGTCCGACCACCGTCGAGCGGGATCGATCCACGGCGATGCGACTCATGGAGGGCGGCGCCGTCGTCGCCCTCGCGATCACCGGGTGGATCCACCTGATGGACATGTCCGACAAGTTCGCGGAAGTGCCCTACCTCGGCGTCGGCTACGGCCTGATCGTGATCGCCAGCATCGCGTCGATCGTGATGATCGTCCGCGGCGATCGACGAGGATGGGTGTTGGGTGGCGCCATGAGCCTCGCCACCATCGTCGGGTACGTCCTGTCGCGTACGACCGGTCTGCCCGGATCCAGCGATGACGTCGGCAACTGGAGCGAGACGCTCGCCGTCTGGGCGGGCATCGCCGAGATCGTCATGGTCGTCCTCGCCGGCGTCGTGCTCTTCGGCCGTCGCGACGCCACCGCCTCCTGAGCCGCAATGAGACGTGGGGTCTGACCCCACGTCTCATTTGCGCGTGGTGTGTCAGACTCGGCACCGATGGAGTCGAGCGCTGTTGACGTTGTGGGATGGCGGGGGCGGTTCCGGTCGCCGAGGGACACTCGGCTCGCCGGGAGGCTGATGATCGGCGTCGGCGTCGCGGGGATGTTGATCGCCGTGTTCGGCATGGTGGTCGGTTGGATCTTCGTCGGCCAGTTGGCGACCGCCTCCGACGACAGCCTCGACGTGACGCTCCGGTCGCTCGACGCGGTCGACGACACGATCGACCTCGCCGACGACGTCCTGGTGTCGACCGCGGACGGCATCACCGCGCTCGCCGGCACGCTGACGGCGGTGTCGGGTTCCTTCGACGCCGGCACCCAGGCGATCGACGACATCGCCGGGCTCGCCACCACGATCGGCCCGTCGCTGGAGGATGCGGGCAGCACCGTGCGCAGACTGGAGCGCATCGGCGGCAACATCGACTCGGTGCTCGGCGCCCTGTCGAACCTTCCGCTCGCCCCCGACTACGACCCGTCGGCCGGCCTCGGCGAGACGTTCGGGCAACTCGCCGACACCCTCGAAGCGCTCCCGGGACAGCTGGAGTCGACCGCGGACAGCCTGACCGAGTTCACGGGATCGGCCGACGAGTTGCAGCAACAGCTCGATGCGCTCGCCGGGTCGGTCCAGTCGATCAGCGACGATCTCGGCGACACCGGCACACTGGTCGACCAGTACCGCACGAGCGTCGACGACGCCCGCCAGCTCGCCCTCGAGGCCAACAACGATCTCGACAACGGCGTGATCCTGATGCGGATCGTGCTCGTCGTCGGCGGCATCACGCTCCTGCTCGGCCAGGTCGTGCCGCTCTGGCTCGGCCGGTCACTGCTCGACGAGGCCTCGGATGCCAGCGCCACGGCGACGCCCTGACAAGGTGTGACGCCATGGCGATGAGCTTCCAGGAGGCGTGCGACACGGTCTGCGCGCCCGGCACACGGTTCGAGATCGAGGAGATCGAGGTGTTCGGCGTGCCGACCAAGGTGTTCACCGGCACGCCACCGAACATGCGGTACCTGTTCGCCGCTGCCGCCGCCCGGACCGACGACTTCATCGTGTTCGAGGACGAGCGCTGGCCGATGCCGAGGGTGATGGACCTGATCGGCCAGATCGGCCACGTCCTCGTGAACGACCTCGGCGTGGCGAAGGGCGACCGAGTCGCGATCGCCATGCGCAACTACCCGGAGTGGATCGCCACGTTCGCGGCGATCACGGCGGTCGGCGCGGTCGCGGTGCCGATGAACGCCTGGTGGCAGACCGACGAGATGGTGTTCGCCCTCGACGACTGTGGCGCGACGATCGTCGTCGCCGATGCCGATCGCTTGAACCGGTTGCGGGCGGCCGAGCCCGGTTCGGTCGCTGCCAGGGTGATCACGGTGCGCGACGGAGCAGAGGCCCGCAGCGACGACTGGCTCGACGTCGTCGATCTCGAATCGCTGCTCGAACCGGGCACCGAGTTGCCGGACATCGACATCGATCCCGACGACGACGCGACGATCCTCTACACGTCCGGCACCACCGGCCACCCCAAGGGCGCCGTCTCGACGCATCGGGCGGTCACGAGTTCGCTGATGGCCTTCGCCGCCCGCAACGCCGTCACCAACCTCGCCGACCCACCGAGCGACGCCGACGAGCCCACCGAGAAGCTCCAACCGGCGCTGATGCTGTGCGTGCCGCTGTTCCACGTCACCGGTCTCGTCCCGGTGATGCTCGGCGCCTTCGTCAACGGCTCGAAGCTGGTGATGACCTACCGCTGGGATCCCGACCGTGCCCTGGAGCTGATCGAGCGCGAGCGGGTCACCAACTTCGTCGGCGTTCCGACGATGAGCTGGGATCTGCTGGAGGCACCGACGTTCGCCGAGCGCGACACCTCCAGCCTGCGCTCGGTGGGCGGTGGCGGCGCCCCGATGCCGGCCGAACTCGTGAAGCGCATCGACGACAACTTCGCGAGAGGACGCCCCAGCCTCGGCTACGGCATGACCGAGACGAACGCGTACGGCCCCGGGATCTCCGGGTCGGACTTCATGGCGCACCCGACCTCGACGGGCCGCACGGTGCCGGTGATGGACATCCGGGTGACCGACCCGCTCGGTGAGGAACTGCCCCGGGGCGAGACCGGCGAGATCTGGTTCCGGGGTCCGATGCTGATCCGCGGCTACTGGAACCGTCCCGACGCCACCGCCGACACGATCGTCGACGGCTGGCTGCGTTCGGGCGACATCGGTCGCGTCGACGACGAGGGGTTCGTGTACGTCAGCGACCGCGCCAAGGACATGATCCTGCGCGGTGGCGAGAACATCTACTGCGCCGAGGTCGAAGCCGCGATCTACGAGCACCCGGCGGTGTACGAAGCGGCCGTGTACGGCATCCCGCACGAACGCCTCGGCGAGGAACTCGCCTGCCACGTGATGGTCAAGCCGGGCGCCACGCTCGACGTCGGCGAACTGCAGCGCTTCGTCGGCGAACGGCTCGCGAACTTCAAGGTGCCCACGACGATCACGATCGTCACCGAGCAACTCCCGCGCAACGCCTCGGGGAAGATCCTCAAACGCGAACTCCGCGACGCCGTCGTCGCGGCACACTGACCTCGGAGACACACCATGACCCGCATCCTGATCACCGGCAGCAACAGCGGATTCGGCAAACTCGCCGCGCTCAGCCTGGCCCGCGAGGGCCACGACGTCGTCGCCACCATGCGCAACCTCGCGAAGGGCGAGGAGCTGCGATCGACGGCCGAGGCCGAGGGGCTGCCGATCGAGATCCGCCCGCTCGACGTGTGCTCTCCGGCGTCGGTCGCCGCCGCCATCGGCGACCCGACCGAGCTCGACGTCGTGGTCAACAACGCCGGCTTCGAGGTGTCCGGCGCCGTCGAGATGGTCGACGACGACCTGCTGGCGCGCCAGTTCGACACGAACGTGATGGGGCCGATGCGCCTCGTGCGGACCGTGCTCCCCGCTTGGCGCGAGCGAGGCGGTGGCACGATCGTCAACGTGTCGAGCATCGCCGGTGTGGTCGGCGCCCCCTTCGGCGGGATCTACGCGGCCTCCAAGCACGCGCTCGAGGCACTCAGCGAGGCCCTCCACTTCGAGACCAGCATCTACGGCATCCGTGTACGGCTCGTGGAACCGGGCCGGTTCGACACCGGCTTCCACGACAACATCGTCACCGTGCCGGGCTGGGACGGCTCCGAGTACCAGGCACGCGCCGAACGGTTCCGTGACAGCCAGGGTGTGCTCTCCGGCGATGGGCCCGCGCCCGACCCGCAGGACGTCGCCGATGCCATCGTGACGGCGTGTCTCGACCCCGACGCCCCGTTCCGCCAGTTCGTCGGCAACGACGCCCAGCTGATCTCGTCGGTGAAGGCGTCGATGTCGTTCGAGGAGTTCGAAGCCACGATGCGCACCACCCTCGACTGGTACGACTGACCTGCAACGGTACGTTCGGGGCGCGTATCGTCACACGGTGCGCGCCGTCACGTTGACCTCGTCCCGCTGGCTGCGCACGCTCGCGCTCGGCGTCGTCGTGATCGGCTCCGGGATCCTCGCGGTCCAGTTGCACCGCAACGGGCACACCCAGGGCGACGACTTCGCGCTCTACCTGCGCCAGGCGCGCAGCATCTTCGACGGTGACATCGGCGCCGTGATCGCCGACAACCGCTTCGCTGTCCTGAACTCCGACCCCGCGTTCAGCCCGCTGATGTACCCGTGGGTGTGGCCGCTGTTGCTCTCGCCGTTCGTCCACCTCTGGGGCTACGACTACGACCAGCTCAAGCTGGTCGAGGTCGGGATCTTGATGGTGTGGTTGGTCCTGTTGCACGGCATCGTGCGCCGACGGATCGGTCGGTTGCCGGCACTTGCGATCGTCGCCGTGATCGGTACTGCGCCGCTCTATCTCGTCCACACCGACCAGTTGCTCACCGAGTTCCCGCACCTGGCCGCGGTGGCGCTGTTCGTGTGGTGGTACGACCGGATCAGGTCGCGGGCCACCTTGCTCACCGCGACCAGCTCGGATCTCGTGGTGCTCGGTGCGCTCGTGACGCTGACGTTCAACGTCCGGCGAGAAGGCATCGCGCTGCTGGCCGTGATCGCAGTGATGCAGCTGTACGACGTCGTCACCTCGACCGAGCGACCGCGCTCGCTGGCTGCTGCCTGGTCGACGACCCGCTCCGGTTGGCGCACGCTCGTCACCCCGTACCTGTCGTTCGCGATCGCCGCCGTCGTGTTCCAGCTGCTGCTGCCCACTGTGCTGCTGCCGGACAACGGCAACTCGTCGAGGTTCATCGACAACCGGCTGGGCGAGTTCCCCGGCATCCTCGCCGACCAACTCGGATTCGGCGTCCAACCGGTCGTCGGCATCGCCGTGCTCGGGCTCGCTGCCGCCGGCATGGTGATCGGCGTCCGGCGCCGACCGACGCTCGACCTCCCGCTGCTGGTGCTGATGATCGTCAGCTCGTTGATGATCAGCACCCACCTGCGCCAGGTGGACCGGTACTGGTTCCAGATCACACCCTGGGTGCTCTACTTCGCCACGGTGGCACTGATGGCGCTCGGCGTGGCGGTGTTCAGGCGGCGCCAGACGCTCGGCAGGTTCGTCGCACTGGCGCCGCTCGTCGCCATCGTCGTCGCGCACCTGGTCGTACTCCCCGGCAAGATCACCGACGCCCGCGACTTCGACGCTGCGGGTCGGGTCCAGTCCGGGCCGACGAATCCTCGGAGCGCTCCGATCTTCGATGCGGTCGCAGAGCTGACGCCGCCGGACGCGATCATCGCCTACTTCCGGGCGCGCACGATGACGCTCCTCACCGATCGGCGCTCGTTCCAGACCAAGAGTCTCGAACGCATCGCCCAGAACGCCGACTACTTCGCTCAGCGGCGCGGGAGCACCTACTGGCAGCCGGAGCTGACACCCGGCGCGGCCCGGGCGGCAGGATTCGAGGAGGTCTGGTCCGACCCCACCTGGATCCTCTGGAAGACGCCGTCTGCCGACGACTGAGCCGATCTGGGAAGATGAGGCCATGGGCCTGCTGCGACATCACCACGAGGAACACGAGCGCTACCGGATGCAGACCGACCTGTTGTCGATCGGTGATGACTACTGGATCGAGAACAGCGACGGCGATCGCGTGTACAAGGTGAACGGCAAGGTGGCACGGCTCCGCAACGAATGGGTGCTCGAGGACCGTCAACGCGAACGCGTGGCCGTCATCCGCGAGCACAAGCTGTCGGTCCGCGACGAGATCAAGATCGACCTCGGCGGGCGCACTGCGAAGGTCAAGAAGTCGCTCGTCGGCTTGCGGGATCGATTCCACATCGATGTCGAACACGGCGACGACATGAAGGCCCACGGCAACATCCTCGATCACGAGTACGAGATCGAGTGCGACGGCGACCGCGTGGCCCAGGTCTCCAAGAAGTGGTTCCGCGTGCGCGACTCCTACGGCATCG
This sequence comes from Ilumatobacteraceae bacterium, assembly GCA_963698565.1. Classification (GTDB taxonomy): domain Bacteria; phylum Actinomycetota; class Acidimicrobiia; order Acidimicrobiales; family Ilumatobacteraceae; genus Sva-07. The sequence goes on along the minus strand of CAVORH010000036.1, from coordinate 31,186 downwards.
AGATCTACGACACGAGCTCGGTGCCGCTGATCCTCGCCATCGCCGTCGCCGTCGAGGAACTCGCCCGCGAACACTGACCGTCACGCCCGGCGACACGCGCCGGCTGCAACGATTCGGGAGGTGTGCGAGGCTGGGGCGCGATGGCTGACTCCGCGGCGATCACCACCTACCGGTACCTCCGCATCAGCATGGTCGTCGCCGTGCTGCTGCTCGCCGTGTCGATCGCCATCGAACGCTCCCAGGTCGACTGCTGGCAGACCTCGGTGTCCGCCTACTACTACACGCCGGTCAAGGCGATCTTCGTCGGCGTCCTGATGGCTGTCGGCCTGTGCCTCATCGTCATCAAGGGCAGCACCTCGTGGGAGGACGCCGCCCTCAACGCAGCCGGGATGTTCGCTCCGATCGTCGCCGTCGTGCCCACCGCCGATGTGGGAACGTGCTGGTCGGTGACGCCCCGGCCGCTGCCGGTGAACGACGACGGCGAGCTCGCCGACTGGGTGGTCGCGAACATCGACAACAACATCACCGCGCTGATCATCACCGGCATCGTCGGGCTGATCGTGGCCGCGGTGATCGCCACCATCGCCACCCGCAACGTGCGAGCGATCGCCCAGATCGGCCCGATGCAGATGCGGCTGGGCCTGCTCGGGGCGATGGCCTTCCTGATCGCCGGCGCCATCGTGTTCGTCGCGTGGGACGACTTCGACACCCGGGCCCACGGACTGGCCGCCGTGGCGATGTTCCTCTTCCTGGCGATCGCTGTCGGCTTCAACGCCTGGCAGCACCGCAACGACCCGGCGCCGCGCGCCTACTTCTGGATCTACGCCGCGATCGCCGGGCTGATGGTGGCTGCCGCCGTGGTGATGTTCCCGCTCGGTTCCAGCTGGGACCACATGGTGCTCGTCCTCGAGGCCACCGAGATCACCTTGTTCGCCGTCTTCTGGCTGGTCCAGACGAAGGAGCACTGGAACGAGACCGCCTGATCGCCGGCTCGAACGTGGCGAGCACCGACGAGGGTCTACTCCTTGGCTCGGTGGCTTCGCACGTACCGTGGGAGCAGCCAGCCGACGAGCATGCCGAGCAGGAAGGCAACGAGCAACGCGACCCAGGTCCCCACGGTCCAGTCGAAGAACAGGAACTGGACCGATCGCTTCTCGGTGTTCTGCAGGATGAAGATCAGTGCGAGCGCTCCGGCGATGCCGGCACCGATCGCCTTCCAGTTCCAGTCGGCGGTCTGCTCGATGTCGTCGGCGGCAGGCTTCGGGCTGTTCATCGCAATCACCTTCCAGACGTGACCATCCGGGAACACGGTACGACGCAGGCGGCTGAGGATGCAACGCACGGCGCCCGGTACTCTCGGCCCGCGGCGCCATGAGAGAGCAACCCGTTCCCTACACCGTGCTCGGCGGTTATCTCGGCGCTGGGAAGACGACGCTCCTGAACCAGCTGTTGCGCGCCAACGCCGGGGCGCGGCTGGCGGTCATCGTGAACGACTTCGGTGACATCGGCATCGATGCGGAGCTGATCGCCACGAAGGACGGCGACACGATCAACCTGACCAATGGCTGCGTCTGCTGCAGCGCGAGCGACGGACTCGCCAACGTCCTCGACGGGCTCCGCGCCCGCGCCGACGACATCGACCACGTGATCGTCGAGGCGAGCGGCGTGAGCGACCCCGTCCGGATCGGGAGCTATGCAGGTGCCTTCGGCTTCGAACTGCGCGGGGTGATCGTCCTGGCCGATGCCGAGCAGGTTCGCTCCCGATCGGTCGACAAGTACGTCGGAGCCACGGTCGTCCGCCAACTGCGCGGCGCCGACCTGCTGGTGCTGACGAAGACCGACCTCGTCGAGCAGCCACAGCTCAGCGAGGTACGAGCGTGGCTGCGCGACACCGCGCCCGGAACGCCGATCCTGGACTCGACGAACGGAAGCGTCGCCACCGACTTCGTGCTCGGCGACCTCGGGCCGACGACGGATTCGTGGATCGCCGACGCCACGCACCCCGTCGGCTACGACACGTGGAGCCACGACCGATCGGGCTCGCTCGACCGATCCGCCCTCGAGGCCTTCATCAGCGCGCTGCCCGAGGGGGTGCTCCGAGCAAAGGGGTTCGTCCACCTCTCCGACGATCCCGAACACCGACACGTCCTGCAGATCGTGGGCCGCCGCGTGAGCCTGACGCGAGACGCCCAGTGGGTCGTTGGTGAGGATCGTCGCACCCGACTGGTCGTGATCGCGGCTCCGGGGACGCTCGATCACGGGCTCCTGGATGCGAGTATGTCGCCCTGATGCGCACGATCTTGTCCTGGGTGTTCCTCGTCATGGGGGCAGTGCTGCTCGCCGTGTCGATACCGGTCGGCCATCTCAATCGAACGGTGCTCGATGCACCGACGTTCGCGAGCAAGGTGAACGAACTGCGTCAACGCGACGACGTCAGCGACGTCCTCGGGCGAGAGCTCGGTCGCGAGATCGTCGCCCTGAATCCCGACCTCGTCGCGCTCGGACCCCTCGTGGACCAGGTGGCCATCGGCGTGGTCCGGAGTGATGCGTTGTCGGGCCCGGTGCAACTGGCCGCCTCCCAGTTCCACCAGGCGTTGACGACGGAGAACTCCGACCAGCTGATTCTCCGGATCGCCGACGTGGGCGCCGTCGTCACGAGTGTGATCGGCGCAGTCGCGCCGGATCGGGCCCCCGAGTTCTCCGACGTCGGATTGACGCTCGCGAACGTCGGCGGCCAGGGATTCGCAACCGACATCATCGGCCTCACGGCCCTCGCCGACACGCTCGCATGGCTGCTCCCACTGCTCACGCTCGCACTGTTCGTGGGTGCAGTGCTGCTCCACCCCGATCGCTGGAGCGCGATCCGGCGCGTGGGGTGGTCGGCGATCATCGCCGTCGGCGCCCTCGCGGTCGTGGTGATCCTCAGCGGCGCTGCTGTGCGAGCGATCGGTGGTGACGAGCGCACCGACGCGATCGTCAGCGGGTTCTGGGACCTCTTCATCGCGCCGATCTGGTGGTCCGTCGGTCTCGTCGCCGGTGTCGGGGCATTGCTGGTGATGGTCGGCTCCGGCCGCGCTGCGGAGTGGGACCTCGTCGGAGTCGCCCGACGTGCAGCGGAGACACCGACCACTCCACGCTGGATCGTGGCCAAGGCGCTCGCGTCCATCGCCGTCGGTGTCGCGCTCATCGTCGAGCCGGGCGGCATGGTGATCCTGCTGGGATTCGTGGCCGGCATCGTGCTGGTCGTCGCTGGGGTCGGGGCACTCGCACAGCTCGGTGCCGCCTCTCGGGCGGCCGCGTTTCCGCAGGCGACCGACGACGACGGGTCGTGGAGTCCGCTGGCGATCGCTGCGCTCATCGGCGTGGTCGCGCTCGTCGGTGCGGTCGTCTGGGCGGCCCGGCCCCCCGACTCGACGATCGCCGGCGCCGTCGGAAACGCAGTCGCCGGCGACGGCGAGGTGTGCAACGGCCACGAGGAGCTGTGTGACCGTGCGTTCGACGAGGTGTCGTACGCGGCCACCCACAACTCGATGTCGGTCGCCGGCAGGCGCGGCTGGTTCCTCGGCGAACAGGGCCTCGACATCGTTCCCAGTCTCGACTCCGGGGTTCGGGCCCTCCTCGTCGACGTCTGGTACGGCAACGACGCCGGAAACGGGAAGGTTCGCACCGCGGCACGTTCCTACGAAGAAGCGCTCGCCATCGCCAACGAGGAGCTCGGCCCCGAGACCGTCAACGCCGCACTCAGGGTGATCGACGCCGTGGCACCGGGCGAGGCCGGCGGCCCCGAGGCACTGTTCATGTGCCACGGTCTCTGCGAGACCGGCGCCACGTCGTTCGACGACACACTCGTCGACATCCGCTCGTGGCTGGCGACCAACCCGGACGAGGTGCTGACGATCTTCGTCGAGGACCACGTCGACGCTGCCGATGTGGCCGATTCGGTCCTCGCCGCCGGCCTCGAGGACTACCTCTTCACCCCGGTCGACGGGGAACCCTTCCCGACGCTCGCGGAGATGATCCAGCGTGGACAACGGCTCGTCGTGATGCTGGAGACCGGCGACGGACGCCCCGACCATCCCTGGCTGGTCAACGGCTTCGATTTCGTCCAGGAGACGCCCTACGACTTCCCGACGGTCGAGTCGTTCTCGTGCGAACCGAATCGTGGCCGCCCCGACGCGCCACTGCTCCAGATCAACCACTGGCTCAACGGGTTCACCAGCCTGGTCTCCGATGCCCAACTGGTCAACGACACCGACGTGCTCGGGGCCCGCGTCGAGCAGTGTCGGGAGGAACGCGGCATGCAGCCCAACCTCGTGGCGGTGAACTACGCCGACATCGGTGACCTGATGGCCGTCGTCGACCGGCTGAACGGCGTGGACTGACGAACGACCGGGCCCGACTCAGGAGGGTTCGTCGGCAGGCAGGAGCCGCTCGATCTCGTCCATGGCTGCGCGCTGCTGTTGCTGTTGCACGTCGATCAGCTCCCGGCGTTCGTTGATCTTGCTCCGTATGTCGACCTCGGCCGCGGGCTCGGCTCGCTTCTTCTTCGACGGTGAGGAGACGGAAGACACGGATGAGTCGGAAGACTCGGAGAATCTTCAGCCGTTCGACCGGAAGGCTCGCCAGCAGGTCGGCCCAGCCGAACCCGCGGAAGAAAAACCGTGCAGCAGGATCGACAGGAGACCGATGAAGATCTCGTACCCCACGCTCTCGAGTTCGTTCGGTGACGTCTTCAGCTCGGGCATGTCCACCCCTCGGTCTCGCTCTGGTGCCGGCGGCGCAATGATCGCGCAGGCACTGCGCCCCGGGTTCAGCTCTCGGTCACCCAGTTCGGTCCGACGTAGAACGACTCGATGCGTTCGGCCCGATACGTCGTGGTCGGGCGCGCCGCGCTGCCGGCCCGGAACTCCCACACGACCTCGCCACCCGCAGCCCCCTCGGGGACGACCTCGATGATCTTGGTGTGGAGATTGCTCTGCGGGTTCATGAAGTCGATCCCACCGTGGGTGATCAGCACGTTGCCGTTGGCGACGCGGTCGGCGTCGCCGATGAACGATGCGTAGAGCGGTTCGCCGTCGACGTCGTCGACGCGATGCTCCCAGACCTGCGTGGCCGACCAGTCGGCCGGGTCCGGGGAGGTGTCGTCGACGGCGTACAACACGGCGCGGGAGTACGTCGGGTTCGTCGGATCCTCGGGCTCGGTGCCCGCTCGTCCGTTGCCGTTGTCGTAGAGGAGGATCGAGCCGTCGTCCTGCACTTCGACCGCGTGCTGGTAACGCGGCACGTCACCGTCGAGCGGCATCGTGGCGCCCTCACCGATGATCCACCGGACCTCGGTCTGCGGGCCTTCCTGGTCCGTACGCGTCATCGCGATCACCTGGCTCGTGTGCCTGGTGGAGAAGATCACCGCATCGCGAGCCTCGTCGTAGACGACCGCGTTCGCGTGCGTCCAGTCACGATTCCCCTTCACGGCGAACTGTTCGTTGCACATCTCCTCCCCCGGCACCTCGTCGACGTCGATGACGTCCCACAGGTCCCATGTGCGCACGACGCGTCCGCTCGGCTCGAACTCGACGGCGACATCGCTGAACACCCCGAACGGTGCGGTGTCGTCGGGGCAGAACGCGGCGCGCTGCTCGGGCGTCAGCGGATGATGGGCGGTGGACAGCAGCAGGGAGTTCCCGTTCGACATCCGCTTCGCCTCGTGGTGCACGAGTTCGAGCAGGACGTCGTCGGAGTCGACCGGCAGCGAATCGGAGCCGTCGGTGATGCCGGTACTGGACGGGCCTTCGGCGTTCTCGAGTGGAACCTCCCAGACGTTGACGTCGTTTCCCATCAGATCGAACTCGCGCATGCCGGTCGGGAAGAAGATCGACGTGAACGTGCCGTCGGTGGTCTGTTCGACGGCCCCGATCATCGGCCCGTTCTCGTAGTACCAGACGATCTCCCCCTCGTCGTCCAGGGCGATCAGGTACTGGGGCTCGTCGAACGGGCGCTGTGGCCTGGCCGAGGCGGGATCCCGCCAGTGCTGCATCTCGATGATCGTGTAGCCGGGTGACGAGCGTTCGGGATCGGCCGAGAACTCGTAGTCACCGAACCGCTCCGGAATCGCCCCCGACGCGAACGATCCGCTCGTCGAACCGACGACGGCCCCGCTCTCGTCGAACAGCTCCGCGTTCAGCTCGTACTCGCGCTCGGATCGCAGGCCGACGAGCGGGATGTCGATCGACGTCGACGAGGTGGCCGTTCGTGGCACCTGCACGACATGATCACCCGACATCGCTGTCAGCTCGACTGCGACGGGCTCCGGCGATTCGACCGTCACCAGCGCGCTCAAGGAGTTGTTCGGGTTCGGGGTCACCACCATGTCGCCAACGGACGTGCTCTCGACCGCCGGGCCGGAGGTCTCGACCGCCGGGCCGGCTGTCGGTTCGCCGAGGTCGGTCGAGGTCCCAGCACACGAAGCGACGATGACGCTCCCGATCAGGAGCGCGACAAAGGACCGGGCGGGTGATCGCATCGGGAAATTGTCGCCGATTCTCGCCCCGAAGCCCAATCAGGCGGCGATGCCGCCGCGGCGCGTGCGCCTTGATCAGTAGCGAAGCGTTGCGGCAGCGGTGCCGCCGCCGGGAACGTCATCGAACGGCACCACGAACACCTCTCCGCCATGGCGGAGTGTCTCGGTCGCCGCGACGTCCGTCAGGTCGTGGTCGCCAGGCTCTCGCACGTCGTGTTCGACCAGGACGGTGTGACCCGCTCGGTACCGGCCCCAACAGGCCTCGTCGGCGGGCACGAAGATCGACGCGACCTGCCCGGCCGCAGCAGCGATCACCGCCTGCTCGACGGTGTCGACGGTCGCAGCCGTGCGGGCGAGGTGAGCCTCCCGGGCACGTTGTTCCCTGTCCGACGCCACCGGTGGGACCAGTGGACGGGCACGCTCGGCGAGGTCGTCGGCGCGGAGCTGCTCGGGGTTGCCGGGGACGTGTCCGTCGACGACGTGTTGGCAACGAGTGACCCCTCGGTACTCGGCAACGAGCTCGTCGACGCCGGCGAGGACGAGAGGGATCGTGGAACCCTGCCGATGATCGGCCACGGCGCGGTCGACCATCTGGAGGAATCGACGGATGTCGGCGTCTCTGGAGTCGCTTCGCCCACCCTGGCCGTGAAATCCGGCGGTCACCTGTCCACCGACCGTGCGACCAGCGGAGTGACTCTGGAGTTGACGCTCTCGATCGTCCCATTGGAGTGCTTCGGGCATACTCGAGGGCAGCTCCGGGACGTCGAGCTCGGTCGCCACCGACCCGGATGCGCCCAGGAGCCGCACCCCGTGCTGACTGAGCGCCAGCACCTCGAAACGCGTCGCGTTGCCGAGCGCGACCAGCAGTGGCTTGAGGTGGAAGCGATCGCTGACCACAGCCAGCTCACCGACTTCATCGGACAGCCGGACCACCGTGACGCTCTCGGCATCGACGAGTACGCCGAGACCGGCAGAACCGTGCGCCCAGAACTCGGGGTCGTCGGCGAGCGCACGCACGGGGTCGAGCACGGTCGGATCATCGATCTCGTCGGTCGCGCGCTTGATCAGCCCGCGAAAGCGGATCGGATCCTGCGCGACGTCCCGCCCGGCAGCATGGGTCGGAAGGTACAACGACGCGCGCTGGGTGGTGCCGACGCCAGCAAGAGCGACGGCCTCGTCGATCGACAGATCGTGATCGAGGAGCAAACGAATCGACGGTGCAGACCTGGTCATGAGTTCACCCTCGCGCCATTGCTCCGGGTCGGTAAGGGTCGAAAGACTGGCGTACCGAGGAGATCTCGCTCCCGACGGGGCCGCCGCACGCGGGCGGAGTCGCTGCCGAGGGTGTGACCGCAGGGTCAGGCCTGCAGCCGCCCACTACCGTTGACGTCGTGTCGCCACCGCCCATCATCGACCCCGATGTACCGGCCGGACGCCGGACCACGACCACCGAGGCGGCGACCCGATGGGCGGACCGGCTCGGGAGGTGGGCGATCCCCGAGGAGATCCTCGCCCAGGCTCCGGTGTCGCCGTGGCAACACGACACCGCGATGTTCGTGGTCGACGACACCCTCGATCGGAACGTCGAGGCTGCCGAGATCGCACGCACCGTGCTCCCTGCCGTCGGCGGTTCGGTGCTCGACGTGGGATGCGGCGGCGGACGCGCCGCGATGTCGCTCGTCCCGCCTGCCGAGCTGGTGATCGGCGTCGACCAGAGCCCGGAGATGCTCGTGGAGTTCACACGCGCCGCCGCGGTGGCCGGGGCACGGTCGATGACCGTGGAAGGTCGTTGGCCCGAGGTCGCTGGCATCACCCCTGCCGCCGACGTCGTGGTCTGTCACCACGTCGCCTACAACGTCGCCGAGATCGAACCGTTCCTGCTCGCGCTGACTGCGCACGCGCGCCTTGCCGTCGTGCTCGTGTTGCCACCCCGCCACCCGCTGTCGGCCTGGAACGACGCATGGCACCACTTCTGGGGGCTCGAACGCCCGACCGAGCCGACCGCCGACGACCTCGCCGAGGTGCTCGCCGGGATCGGCCTCGACGCCGAACGGTGGGACGTGCCGCGCCCGCCGCTCGCCCGAGCCACCGCCGACCCCGCCTCGAACGTCCGCTCGGCTCGCCGTCGCTTGTGCCTGACGGAGGACCGCGATGAAGAACTCGCCGAGTACCTCGAGGCGCACGAGCCCCCGTGGTCGCGCACCAACGTGGTGTTCCGCTGGCCCGGCGCTGCTCCCGACGACGGGGGCTGACACCAACGTCACGGCCGAGTACAGCTAGCGCACCGGCTCGAGTGGGTCGGCAGCGAAACGTCTGTCGTACGCGCGACGTACGTCGTCGAGGTCGGCCGGCAACACGTCGGCGGCCGCGCAACCGGCGACGACGAGCCGTGCCTGTTCCACGAGGACGGCGGTCCGAGACCGCAGCCCTGCATCGTCGAGGCCCTCACGGAGCAGATGCAGCGCCTCCAACAGGTAGATGCACACCGCCGGCTGCGTGGCCGCGGCACGCCTGAGCTCACCGTACGCGAGGCGGACCAGATCGTCGCCGCTGGGCTGCTCGACGAGCACCACGCGACACTCGCTCTCGCCCTCCAACTCCCGAGGTGGCGGATCGCGTCGGAGCAACTCGGCGAGTACCGCCGCGTTGTGAAAGATCGCGTCCTGCGCCGTGGTCGGATCGTTGATCCCCGGAGACAGCGCCTTGAGACCGACATCGGCCATCTCGCGGAGCCCGAACGAGATGTCCTGCTGCATCGTGCGGGTGTTCCCGATCGAGACGGCATCGAAGATCGCGTGCTCGGTCTCCTCGACCTGTTCGGGCGCCTTCGAGAGGGCGCACAGCGGGGCGCCCGGGATCGCGTATCGACCCGGGTACGTGTGCACCCACATCGTGGCTCCGTCGGGGAGGCATTCGAGGAGGGCGTCGGTGTCGATCTGCTGGACCCATCCAGCATGGCGGAACCGGACGGTGTGCGCCGGATGATCCGGTACAGCGCTCGCTTCCGGGGGCGAGGTGTCGGACTCGGCGAGGCTCCATTCGCGACGGGCGTGACCGGTCGCTTCGCTCTCGACACGGTCCAGGATCTGGCTGACATCCATCGAGTGCGCGCTGTGGTTCAAGAACGCGGCAATGGCGATGATCGTGGCGATGCCGAACGCGACCGCCAGGGCGACCGCCAGATTCGGAATCACGGCGTCTCCGCTGGCCTCGGCCGACGTCCGCACCGATCGGAGCACGACCAGGCAGTAGGTGAAGGTCCCCATCACCAGGCCCATCACTCGCTTGTTGAACGGGTCCCGGAACAAGGTGTGCACCACCCGCGGCGAGAACTGACTCGATGCCTGCTGGATGATCAGCAGCGAGATCGAGAACGCGATCGCGGCGAACGAGATCGTCGCCCCGGCAACGGTGCTCAACACGGCCCGTGCGCTGTTGACCGTCGAGGTGACCCCCAACGGCACATCGCTCGCCTGCAGGTTCAACCGGCTGTCGATCCAGATCATGAGCGCCGCGCCGACAGCCCCGGTGAGCACGCCCACCACCGGGACGAAGAACAGACTCGCCCGAATCCGCTCCATCAGTGAGCTCAGCCGGAGGCGCATCAGCCCAGTCTGCCCCCATCGACACCCGTGTGAGGACTTGCTTCTCTGGCATGCCGAGGAGCGGCCGTGTTGAGTCGACCCTGTGGAGACACCGACACGGTTCCGAGTAGACGCCCGGAGAGCGAACAGGTACCGCTCGTGTGGGATCTGATCACCGACAACAACTCGGTGGAGGGCAAGCTCGTCACCACCGTCGTGATCGTCGCGATCGTCTGGCGCCGGATCGCGCTCGACGGGGTCGGCGTGGGCCCCGGCGATCGCGTGCTCGACCTCGCGTGCGGCACGGGAGACCTGGCCGAGGCCGCGGCGGCCCGCGGTGCGCGCGTGGTCGGCCTCGACTTCTCGCGCGAGATGCTGCGCGGCGCGCGCGCGCGGCGCCGCGGCGACCGCGCTCGTCCAGGCCGACGCGACGGCGCTGCCCCTGCGCGACGCCACGCTCGACGCGCTGGTCTGCGGCTTCGCCCTGCGCAACTTCGCGGAGCTCGAGCCGGTGCTGCGCGAGATGGCGCGCGTGCTCGCGCCCGGCGGCCGTCTCGCGCTGCTCGAGGTCGACCGACCCGCCTCGCGCTGGCTGCGCGCGGGCCACTCGCTCTACTTCGATCGCGTGGTGCCCGCGCTCGGCGGCTGGCTCTCCGACCGGGCGGCCTATGCCTATCTGCCCCGCTCGACGAGCTACCTGCCCGACGAGGGCGAGCTGCTCGCCCAGGTCGAGCGGGCGGGGTTCGCCCGGGTGCGCAAGCGGCGCTTCGCGCTCGGCGCGGCCCAGCTCGTCTCGGCCGTGCGCGGGGGGGCCTCGGCGTGACCCGGGATCCGCAGGAGCTGGCCGCGCGCGAGGGCGGCGGCCGCGCCGGTGAGGCCGTGTTCGCGGCGTGGTCCGAGCCGGTGCGCGCACAGGATCCGCTCGCGCTGTTCGCGGCCGCGCGCGGCCCCCGCTTCTACTGGTCCGTTCCCGAGCGCGGCCTCGAGCTGGTCGCGCTCGGCTGAGGTCGCGCGCGTCGAGGCCGCTGGGGAATCCCGCTTCGAGCAGGCGGCGCGCTCGAGCGAGGCGCTCTTCGCGCGCGTGCGCGCCAGCGCCGCGGCGGGCGAAGCGAGCGTCCCCCTCGAGGTCGGCCCGCGCCTGGTGGGAGGGTTCGCGTTCGGACCCGAGGCCGCCACGCGCGGCGCCTGGCGAGGCTGGCCCGCGCTGCGCTTCAGCTTGCCCGAGCTCACGCTGGTGCGCTCGGGCGCGCGCGCCTGGGCGACGCTGTGTGCGCGCGCGGAGCGCGGCGTCGAGCCCTGCTCGCCCGCGGCGAAGCTCGACGCGCTGCTCGCGGCTTCCGGGCTCGCGCACGAGAGCGCGCGGAGCACGGCGCGATCGCGCGCGCGGCTTCGCCGCGCTCGCCGACCGCGCGCCGGACGCGTACCTGCGCGGGGTCGAGCGCGCGCTCGCCGCGATCGCGCGCGGCCGCGTCGAGAAGGTGGTGCTCGCGCGCGCCTGCCAGGTCGCGCTGCGCGACGGCTGCGACGCGGCGGACGTGCTCGGAGCGCTGCGCGCGCTGCACCCGAGCTGCTTCATCTTCGGGATCGCCATCGGCGACGCCTGCTTCGTCGGCGCGACGCCCGAGCGGCTCGTGCGCCGCGAGGGCTCCTCGCCTCTGCGCGAGCGCGCTCGCGGGCTCCGCTCCGCGCGGTCGCACACCCGAGGAGGACGCGCGGCTCGCGCACGCGCTGCGCTCGAGCCAGAAGGAGCGGGCCGAGCACGCGTCGGTGCGGCGCGCCGTAGAGGAAGCGCTCGCTCCCCTGTGCGCGCGGCTGGCTGCGCCCGAGTCGCCCGAGCTGCTGCGCCTCGACGGGATCCAGCACCTGTACACGCCGTTCGAGGGCGAGCCTCGGAACCCGCGGGACGCGCACCTGCTGCGCGTCGCGGCCCGGCTGCATCCGACGCCGGCGACCTGCGGCGCGCCGCGCGACGCGGCGCGCGCCTTCCTCGCCGAGCACGAGGGGCTCGAGCGCGGCTGGTACGCGGGCGGCGTCGGCTGGCTCGCGCCCGCGGGCGAAGGAGAGCTCGCGGTGCCGCTGCGCTGCGCGCTCCTGCGAGGCCGCCGCGCGACGCTGCACGCCGGCGCCGGGATCGTCGAGGGCTCGGATCCCAGGGCCGAGCTGGCGGAGACGCGTCTCAAGCTGCAGGCCGCCCTCGGCGCGCTGGTCGCGCCGTGAGCGAAGCCGCGCAGCCGCGGAATGCGGCGAACCGCAACCAGGCGCTGGCCCGCGCGCTCTTCGGCGAGCTCGCGCGCGCCGGGGTGCGACACGCCTGCGTCTGCCCGGGCTCGCGCTCGGCGCCGCTCGCGATCGCCGCCGCGCACACCCCCGACCTGCGCGTCTGGACCCACGTCGACGAGCGCTCGGCGGGCTTTTTTGCGCTCGGCCTCGCCAAGGCGACCCGCGCTCCGGTCGCGCTGATCTGCACCTCGGGCACGGCCGCCGCGAACTTCCTGCCCGCCGTCGTCGAGGCGAGCCTCGCCCGCGTGCCGCTGGTCGTGCTGACGGCCGATCGGCCCGCCGAGCTGCGCGATTGGGGGGCGATGCAGACGATCGACCAGGCCCGCCTGTTCGGCTCGCACGCGCGCTGGTTCGCGGAGCTCCCCGCGCCCGAGCCGACCGCTTCGCTGCTGCGAAACGCGCGCGCGGTCGCGGCGCGCGCGGTCGCCGTCGCGCTGGGCAGTCCGCGCGGGCCGGTGCATCTGAACGTCCCCTACCGCGAGCCGCTCGAGCCCACCCCGATCGAGGGCGACCGCGCGGCGCTCGCAGCGCAGGACGACGCGCTCGCGCTCGAGGGGCGCGGGGACCGTGCCTACACAAATCTGGAGCGCCCGCGCAGTGCGCCCGGCGCCGCGCTGGTCCGGCGGCTCGCCGCGGAGCTGCGCGCCGCGCGGCGGGGGGTGCTCCTGTGCGGGCCCGCCGACGCGGACGCCGCGCTCGCGCACGCGCTCGCGCGCCTGGCGCGCGTGGCCGGCTGGCCGCTGCTGGTGGACGCGGCTTCCGGCGTGCGCCGCGGGCCTCACGTCGAGAAGGCGCCGGTGCTGGGCGCGCACGAGGCGGTGCTGCGCGCGGAGCGCTTCGCCGCGGCCCACGCGCCCGAGCTCGTGCTGCGCTTCGGCCCGCCGCCGACCAGCCGCGCTACCAACCTCTGGCTCGAGCGCCACGCGCAGGCGGAGCTCCGCCTGGTCGACGCGGACGCCGGCTTCGCGGATCCCACGCATCGCGCCGCCGAGATCCTGTGCGTCGATCCGGCGCTGCTGTGCACGGCACTCGCCGACGAGATCGAGCGCGGCGGTGCGCCGAGTCCGGGCGCGTGGCTCGCGGACTTCCTCGTCGCCGAGGAGCGCGCGCAGCGTGCCCTCGCGGAGGGCATCGCGCGGGAGCGCACGCTCTTCTCGCCGGCGGTCGCACGCGCGCTCGCGTCCGCGCTCCCGCCCAGCGGCGCGCTGTTCGCGTCGAACAGCATGGCGATCCGCGACCTCGACGGCTTCCTGGAGCCTGCGCCGGCCCCCCTGCGGGTGCTGGCGAACCGCGGAGCCAACGGGATCGACGGCATCACCAGCAGCGCGCTCGGCGCCGCCCTCGGAACGGGCGCGCCGCTGGCCTGCCTGATCGGAGACCTCGCCTTCCTGCACGACGTGGGCGGGCTCGTCGCCGCCAAGCGCCACCGCATCTCGGTGTCTCTTTGCGGTCCTCAACGACGACGGCGGCGGCATCTTCTCGCACCTGCCGGTCGCGCGCTTCGGCCAAGAGGTGTGCTTCGAGGAGCTGTTCGCGGTGCCTCACGGGATCGACCTCTCGCACGCCAGCGCGCTCGGCGGCGGCCGACACGCGCGCGTTTCGAGCCTGGCCGCGCTCGAGCACGAGCTCGCGCGGGGACTCGCCTCGGGCGGCCTCTGCGTGGTCGAGATCCCGCTCGAGCGCGAAGCGAACGCCGCCCACCACCGCGCGCTGTGGAGCGCGGCCGCGACGGCCGTCGACGACGCGGGGCGAGCGTGAGCGCCGCGCGCGTCCGCTGCGGAGATCACGTGCTGAACGTCGAGATCGCCGGCAGCGGCCCAGCGGTGCTGCTGCTCCACGGCTTCACGGGCTCGCTGCGCACGCTCGACGGCATGGCCGGCGGGCTTCGCGCAGCGGGCTTTCGCACGCTCGCGGTGGACCTGCTCGGACACGGCGGGTCGGACGCGCCGCGCGAGCCGCAGGACTACGCGATCGAGCGCTGCGCCGACGACCTCGCGCGGGTGCTCGACTCTGCGGGAACGCCGCGCGCGGCGGTGCTCGGCTACTCGATGGGCGGCCGCGCGGCGCTGGGTTTCGCGGTCGCGTATCCGCAGCGCGTGCGCGCGCTCGCGCTGATCGGCGCGTCCGCCGGGATCGCCGAGCCCGCGGCGCGCGCCGCGCGGCGGGCAGCCGACGACGCGCTCGCCGACGCGATCGAGCAGGGCGGCGTGCCCGCGTTCGTCGAGCGCTGGATGGCGAACCCGCTGTTTGCGTCGCAGGCGCGGCTCGGCGAGGGCTTCCTCGCGCAGGCGCGCGCCCAGCGCCTCACGAACCCCGCGCACGGTCTCGCCGGCTCCCTGCGCGGGATGGGAGTCGGCGTACAGCCGTGCTTCGAGCCCGAGATCGCGAAGCTCGACGTCCCCGCGCTCTGGTTGGCGGGCGCCGAGGACGAGAAATTTCGTGCGCTCGCCGCAGACCTCGCGCGCCGCATGCCGCGCGGGCGCGCCTTCGTGATTCCCGGCGCGGGTCACGCCGCCCACCTCGAGAGGCCCGACGGGTTTCTGGCCGAGGTGTGCGCGTTTCTCGCCGCGTCTTCTGTCGACCCCCGAGACGAGGAGAGATGAATCGTGTCCATCCCTGTCGTGTCCGTCCCTGACTGGAAGCTCTGGAAGACCTACCAGGACATCCGGCTCGAAAGGGCCGAGGGCATCGCGAAGATCACGATCTGCCGGCCCGAGGTGCGCAACGCCTTCCGCCCGAAGACGCTCTTCGAGCTGTGCGAGGCGTTCCACTGGGTCGCGCGAGGACCCCGAGGTCGGCGTCGTCGCTCTTCACCGGAGAGGGCAGCGAGGCCTTCTGCTCGGGCGGAGACCAGCGCGTGCGCGGCGACGCCGGCTACGTCGGGGACGACGGCGTGCCGCGGCTGAACGCGCTCGACCTGCAGCGCGTGATCCGCTCGCTGCCCAAGCCGGTGATCGCGCTGGTGGCCGGCTACGCGATCGGCGGCGGCCACGTGCTGCACCTCGTGTGCGACCTCACGATCGCCGCCGACAACGCGCGCTTCGGCCAGACCGGCCCGCGCGTCGGCTCCTTCGACGCGGGCTTCGGCGCGTCGTACCTGGCGCGCGTGGTCGGCCAGAAGAAGGCGCGCGAGATCTGGTACCTGTGCGAGCAGTACGATGCCCGCGAGGCGCTCGAGATGGGCCTCGTGAACCGGGTGGTGCCGCTCGCGGAGCTCGAAGCCGCGGGGGTCGCGTGGGCGCGGCGCATCCTCGGCCACAGCCCGCTGGCGATCCGCTGCCTCAAGGCCGCCTTCAACGCGGACTGCGACGGTCAGGCGGGCATCCAGGAGCTCGCCGGCAACGCGACCCTGCTGTTCTACATGAGCGAGGAGGCGCAGGAGGGGCGCAACGCCTATCGTCGAGAAGCGCCAGCCCGACTTCTCGCGCTTTCCCTGGCGACCCTAACGTGACGGAGTCGTCGCTCCCGGGACTCGCGCTTCCGCGCGCCGGATCGCTCGGCGCGTGGTGGCTCGCGCTGCGCCCGCGCACGCTTCCCGGCGGCGCTCGCGCCGATCGCGGCCGGGACGGGCGTCGCGGCCGCCGAGGGGCGCGCCCGCGCGGGGCTCGCCTTGCTGTGTCTCGTCACCGCGCTGCTGCTCCAGATCGCGGCGAACCTCGCCAACGACGTCTTCGACTTCGAACGCGGCGCCGATCGCGGGCCCCGGCTGGGTCCGCCGCGGGCCGCGCAGCTCGGCCTGCTCTCGCCGACAGCGCTGCGACGCGGGCTCTCGGCGGTGCTCGGCCGCGGCCGCGGCGTCGGGGCTCTGGCTCGTCGCCGTCGGCGGCTGGCCGATCGCGCTCGCGGGCGCGCTCGCGCTCTGCGCTGCCTATGCGTACACCGGCGGGCCCTGGCCGCTCGCCTACCACGGGCTCGGCGATCTCGCGGTGTTCCTCTTCTTCGGCCTCGTGGGCGTGATCGGCGCGCACTGGATCCAGGCGGGCGCGAGCTCGCCGCTCGCGCTGCTCGCCGCTCTCCCGATCGGCTCGCTCGCGACCGCGATCCTGGCGGTGAACAACCTGCGCGACCGCGAGAGCGACGCGCGCTCCGGCAAGCGCACGCTCGCCGTGCGCATGCGCGAGCGCACGCGCGTCGCTACGTCGCCCTGCTGCTGGCACTCCCCTTCGCGATGCTCCCGGCCCTCGTCTTCGCGGGTCCCGTGCGGCCGGGCGCGCTGGTTCCGGCCCTGCTCCTGCCGGAGGCCTGGCGCTGCGCGCGCGGAGTGCTGGGCGGAGAGTCGGGTGCAGCGCTCAACGCGCGGCTCGCGCGCGTGGCACGGCTGGCCGCGGCGTTCGGCGTGGCGCTCGGCCTCGGCCTCGCGCTCGAGGG
Organism: Ilumatobacteraceae bacterium; assembly: GCA_963698565.1. Classification (GTDB taxonomy): domain Bacteria; phylum Actinomycetota; class Acidimicrobiia; order Acidimicrobiales; family Ilumatobacteraceae; genus Sva-07. Next base: position 14,437 of record CAVORH010000036.1, on the reverse strand, counting down.
ATGGCGCTGAAGGTCGCGGGCGCGCGCGTCGTTCCGATCGCGCTCCATCTGCGTGCGCCGCTCGCTCACGCGCGCGGTGCCTTGCGCGCGCGCCGCGGAGCGCTGCTCATGCTCTTCAGCGACGACGGGCGCTGCGGGCTCGGCGAGGCGACCCCGATCGACGGCTTCGGGCTCGAGTCGGCGCTGCGCGCGCGCGTCGCCCTCGGCGAGCTCGCGCGGCTGGCCGTCGGCGGCGACCCGCGCGACCTCGAGCTCTGGCTGCGCGCCGCCGAGCGCGCAGCGCCCGACGCGCGCTGCGCGCGCGCAGCATTCGAGTCGGCGCTGTGCGATCTCGCGGCACAGGCGGACGGTATCTCGCTCGCGGAGTGGCTCGCACGCATGGGCGGGGCTGCCGCCCGCGCGGCGGTGCCGGCGGCGGCGCTGCTCAGCGGCGCCACGCCCGACGAGCTGGCCCAGTCCGCGCGGCTCGCGCGCTCGGCGGGATTCGGGTGCCTGAAGCTCAAGCTCGGCGCCGGCTCGCTCGCCTGCGACCTCGAGCGCCTGCGCGCGGTGCGCCAGTCGATCGGGCCGGAGCCTCGCGCTGCGCCTCGACGCCAACGAAGCCTGGCCCGACGCGCGCAGCGCGCTCGACGCGCTCGAGCGCCTCGCGGACTTCGCGATCGAGCTCGTCGAGCAGCCGGTGCCGGGGCCGGACGTCGCCGCGCTCGCCCGCGTGCGGGCGGCGTCGCCGATCCGCGTCGCCGCCGACGAGGCGCTCGCGAGCGACGCCGGGCTCGAGCGCGTGCTCGCGGCGCGCGCCGCGGACGTGCTGGTGCTGAAGCCTGCCGTTCTCGGCGGGCTGCACGCGACCCTGCGGGCGAGCGAGCGAGCGCGTGAAGCGGGCTGCGCGCTCTACGTGACCAGCCTGCTCGACGGCGCGGTTTCGCGCGCGGCGGCGCTCGCGCTGGCGGCGGCCCTGCCCGGGCCACTGCTCGCCTGCGGTCTCGCGACGGGAAGCCTGCTCGCGGACGACCTCGCGCCGCTCGAGCCGATCGTGTGCGGCGCCATCGCGACGCCGCGCGCGCCGGGCCTCGGCGTGCCGCTCGATCCCGCTGCGCTGGCGCGCTTGCAGGACGGCCCGGCGCTCGAGGTGTCGGCGTGAAGCCGTGGCTCGTCGAGCGCGCCGCGCGCACGCCGCGGGCGATCGCGCTCGAGACGAGCGCCGGCTCGCAGAGCTACGCCGAGCTCGCCGAGCGAGCCGGCCAGCGCGCAGCGGCGCTCGCCCGCCGCGGGATCGCTCCGGGCGAGCGCGTCGCCCTCCTGATCGGCAATCGGGTCGAGTTCGCCGAATGGCTGCACGCGGCGGCGCTCGCCCGCGTGATCCTCGTGCCGCTCAACGTGCGCCTCGCGCCGGCGGAGCTCGCTCGTCAGCTGACGGACGCGGGCGCGCTCGCTCCTCGTGCACGACGGGGGCGAGCTCGCGCAGACCGCTCGCGCCGCGGCGGGCGCCGCGGGCGTGCACGCGCTCGCGAGCGACGAGCTCGCGGCGGCGGCGCGCCCGGCGCAGCCCCCGACCTCGCGCTCTCCGAGCCCGCCGTGATCGTCTACACCTCGGGCACCAGCGGCGAGCCGAAGGGCGTCGTGCTCACGCACGGGAACCTGCTCGCGAGCGCGGTCGGGTCGGCATTCCACCTGGGCGCGCTGCCGAGCGACCGCTGGCTCGCCTGCCTCCCGCTGTTTCACGTCGGCGGGCTCGCGATCCTGGTGCGCAGCGCGCTCGCCGGAAGCGCCGTCGTGCTCCACGAGCGCTTCGACGCGGCGGCCGTCTCGCGCGCGCTCGACGCGCAGGCGATCACGCTCGCCTCGCTGGTTCCGACGATGCTCGCGCGCGTGCTCGAGGCGCGCGCGGGCGCGCCGCCGCCGGCCTGCGCTGCGCGCGGTCCTGCTCGGGGGAGCGGCCGCGCCCGCGCCGCTGCTCGAGCGCGCGGTCGCAGGCGGGCTGGCCCCTGCTCCCGACCTACGGCCTCAGCGAGGCCGCGTCCCAGGTGGCGACGCTGCCGCCCGGCGAGGCCGTGCGCGCGGATGGCGGCGGCCTGCGTCCGCTTCCCGGTGTCGAGCTGTGCGTGACCGGCGAGGGGGGCGCTGCGCTTCCCCCCGGCGCCATCGGCGAGATCCGCGTGCGCGGAGCGACCGTCACCCCCGGCTACTGGCGGCGCCCCGAGGCGAGCGCCCGCGCCCTCGCAAATGGCTGGCTGCGCACCGGCGACCTCGGCGTGCTCGAAGCGAGCGGCGCGCTGCGCGTGGTCGGCCGCGCGGACGACCGGCTGGTGACGGGCGGCGAGAACGTCCACCCGGCCGAGGTCGAGGCGGTGCTCGTCCGCGCATCCCGACGTCGTGGAGGTCGCCGTGGCCGGCCTTCCCGACCCGCTGCATGGCGCCCGGATCGGCGCGTGGGTCGTGCTCGCGCCCGGCGCGCGCACGACCCACGGCGATCTCGAGCGCTTCGCGCGCGCGCAGCTCGCCGGCTACAAGGTGCCCCGCGCCTGGCACTCGGTCGCGGTGCTCCCGCGCAACGCCGCCGGCAAGCTCGTGCGGCGCGAGCTCGCTTCCCTCGCCGAGTAGCGGTGCGCCGGCGCCTCGGACACCCGTTCGGTCCACCCTCTCGGATCGAGAGCGCCCCGTGCGCCCGACACGTCGCGCGGCGGTCGGCGGCCCAGGCCCGTATGACCGCGGCTCATAGCTCCCGGTTCAGATGTGCGATTCTTTTGATCAGAATCTGAATTCTGGCCCGCAGGAGGGAGCTTCCATGCCGCGCCCGAAAGCGCTCCGCCGCCGCTCGCCGCGCGAGCAGCGCCGCTTCGAGGACCTCGCCCGCCGCCGCAGCGACGTGCTGGCGGCCGCCTCCTCGGTGATCGCAGCCAAGGGCTTCCACGAGGCCCAGATGACCGAGATCGCCGCTTCCGCAGAGATCTCGCTGGCGACGCTCTACGCGATGTTTGCGGGCAAGGACCGGATCTTCGAGGAGATCGTCACCGCCGCCGCCACCGCGATCCGCGAGGACGTGCGCGCGAAGGTGCTTCCGATCGCGGACCCGCGCGAGCGGCTGCTGGTCCTGGTCGACGCGCTCTGCGCCTGCTTCGACGCCAACCGCGACCTGCTGCTGATCTACGCCACCGGCACGCAGGCCCTGCCGTGGCGAACGCGGCAGCTGATGGGGGCGCGGATCGGCGACCTCTACCACGACTTCATCGACTGGGTCGCCGGGATCGCGCGCGACGCGCGCCGCGGAGGGCTGCTCGCGGACGTCGAGCCCGACGTCTTCGCCGCGTCCCTGGTCGGGGCCGTCACGGCGACGGCCTCGCGCTGGTTCGAGATCGAGCCGCAGCGCGCGTTCGGCGAGGCCGCCGCCTCGCTGCGAGCCGTCTTCGCCTGCGTCCTCGCCGGGGGGTCGCGATGAGGTGGCGGATGGCGCTCGCGTGCTTCGCCGTGGTCGGGTGCGGCTCGGCGGGGGAGACGCCGCCGCCCGCGGCGCCGGAGCCCTTCTCGCTCGGCACCGCGATCGTCGAGCTCACGCGCGTGACGGAGCCGATCCCCGCGACCGGCAGCGTGCTGGCCGAGAAGACCACCGAGATCGGGCCCCGGGTGGACGGCATCGTCGAGCAGATCTCCGTGCGCGTCGGGGACCGGGTGGCGGAGGGAGATCCGATCTTCCAGATCCGCGCGGTGGACTACCGGCTGCGGCTCGCGGAGGCGGACGCCGCGCTGCGCCTGGTGAGTGCCGAGGCCGAGAAGGCCGTGCGCGACCGCGAGCGCGTGCGCACCCTGCACGAGAAGGACGTGGCCTCGTCCGAGCATCTCGACCAGGCGGAGACCCAGCACGCGATCACGCTCGCGCGTGTCGAGACGGCCCGCGCCGCCGTGGCGATCGCCCGGCAGGCCGTCGAGGACTGCCTGGTGCGGGCTCCCTTCGCGGGCGTGGTCACGCGCCGCTACGTCGACGAGGGCGCCCTGCTGCGCACCGTGATGAGCGCCGGCTCCGCGGTGATCCAGCTGATGAAGACCGACGTGGTCGAGGTGGTCGTGCAGGTGCCCGAGACGCAGCTCCCGCGCGTGCGGATCGGGACGCCCGTGCGGGTGCGCATCGACGGGCTCGACCGCGTCTACGAATCCCGGGTGGAGATCGTGAACGACCGCGTGGAGGCGAGCTCCCGCTCGATCGAGGTGCGCATGCCGATCGCCAACCCCGACCTGGCGATCAAGCCCGGCCTCTCGGCCACCGCCGAGATCCTGCCCGAGCCGCGGGAGGTGCTGGTGCTCGAGCGGCGCGCGCTGCTCGGCGGCCCCGAATCCCGCTTCGTGTTCGTCCGCGGACGCGCAGGTAGCGCATCGGCGGCCGGTCGAGGTCCGCGACCTCGACGCCGTGCGCGTCGAGGTCCTCCGCGGCCTCGAGCCGGGCGAGCGGGCGCTGGTCGGGCCCGACCTCTCGCGGCTCTCCGAAGGCAGCCCCGTTCGGATCGAGGTGGTGGATGTGGCTGGCTGAGGTCTCGATCCGGCGTCCGGTCTTCGCCTGGATGCTGATGGCCGCCATCGTGACGCTCGGCTGGATCTCGCTCGGGCGCCTCGGCGTCGACCTGTTCCCGAACGCACAGGTTCCGATCGTGACGGTCACCACCGTGCTGCAAGGCGCCGGGCCGGAGACCGTGGAGAGCGAGATCACCGAGGTCGTCGAGGGATACGTCAACACCGTCGCCGGCATCAAGAACCTGATGTCGATCAGCTCCGAGGGCGTCTCGCAGGTCTTCGTCTGGTTCGAGCTCGAGGTGGACCCGGACGTCGCCGCCCAGGCCGTGCGCGACAAGGTGGCGATCGCCCGCCAGGAGCTGCCCTTCGACGCCGAGCCGCCGGTGGTCGACAAGCTCGACCCGGAGGCGTCTCCGATCCTCGCCGTGATGGTCGCCGGCGAGCGGCCGGTGGGCGAGCTCACGCACTTCGCCAAGGACGTCGTGAAGGAGCGGATCCAGCGCCTGATGGGCGTCGGCTCGGTGGCGCTCGTGGGCGGCCGCGAGCGCGAGATCCGGATCTGGCTCGACGTCTGGCGGCTGCGCGCCTACGGCCTCACCGCCGACGACGTGGTGCAGGTCCTGCGCGCCGAGCACGCCGAGATCCCCGGCGGTCGCCTCGAGACCGGCGGGCGCACCGCCGAGTTCGCGTTCAAGACCCGCGGCGAAGTGGAGTCGGTCGCCGAATTCGGCGAGATCGTGATCGCCTGGCGCGAGGGCGCGGGGCCGGTGCGCGTCCGCGACGTGGCGCGCGTGGAGGACGGGCTCGAGGACGAGCGCACCTACGCCGAGCTCGACGGCGTCCCCGGGATCTCGCTGCTGGTGCGCCGCCAGTCCGGACGCAACACCGTCGAGGTGGCGCGGGCGGTGGTGGCCGAGGTGGAGGCGCTGCGGCGCGACGCGCCGCCCGGGGTGCGCATCGAGGTGGCCCAGGACGTCTCGCGCTTCATCGAGACCTCGGTGCGCGACGTGGGCAGCGACATGATTCTGGGCGGCGTGCTCGCGATCCTGATCACCGCGGCGTTCCTGCTGAGCGTGCGCACCACCCTGATCGTCTCGGCGGCGATCCCCGCCTCCGTGATCGGGAGCTTCTTCCTGTTCCAGATCGCGGGCTTCACGCTCAACATCCTGACGCTGATGGCGCTCTCGGTCTCGGTCGGGATCCTGGTCGACGACGCGATCGTGGTGCTGGAGAACGTCCATCGGCATCTCGAGCTCGGCGAGTCGCCGATGCAGGCCGCGCTGCGCGGCACGGCCGAGGTCGGCCCCGCGGTGGTCGCTGCGACCCTCTCGATCTTCGCGGTGTTCGTGCCGATCGCCTTCATGCAGGGGATGGTCGGCCGCTTCTTCCTCCAGTACGGGCTCACGGTGGTCTTCGCCGTGGGAGTCTCGCTGCTGGTCTCGCTCACGCTCACGCCCAGCCTGTGCGCACGGGTGCTGCGCCGCGAGTCCGCGACGCAGCACGGCCGGGTGTACCACGCTTTCGACCGCGGCTACGTGGCCCTGGAGCGCGGCTACCGGCGGCTGCTCGAGGCCGCCCTGCGCCACCGCCTGGTGGTGCTGGGCCTCGCGCTGGCGTCGGTGATCGTGGCGATCCCGCTGGCGCGCTCGATCCCGCTCGAGTTCTCCGGGCGCGTGGACCGCAGCGAGTTCCAGGTGCAGCTCGAGATGCCGCTCGGCGCCGGGATCGAGGCGACCCGGCGCGTGACGAACCGCGTCAGCGCCGCGATTCGCGAGCTGCCCGAGGTGCGCAAGGTGTTCTCGACGATCGGGTCGGGCAGCCGCGCGCGCGTCGACCAGGCCGAGTTCTACGTGCAGCTCACCGGCAAGCACGAGCGCGAGCGCGACATGTTCCAGATGATGGACGCGGTGCGCGCGCTCCTCTCCCGGGTCGCACCCGAGGCGAAGCGCACCGGCGCCAACGAGATCCCCTGGATCTCCGGCGGAGGCATGGCCAGCTACCACGTCCACTACGCGATCTCCGGGCCGAGCCTGGCCGAGCTCGAGCGCAGGTCCGATGCGATCGCCGCGCGGCTGCGTGCCGATCTGATCTTCACCGACGTTCGGAGCAGCTACGAGAGCGGCCGGCCGGAGGTGCAGGCCACGGTGGATCGGCGCCGCGCCGCGGACCTGGGCGTCTCGCTGCGCTCGCTCGCGACCACCCTGCGCACGCTGGTGGGGGGCGTGGATGCCGTCACGTTCCAGGAGGAGGGCGAGCGCTTCGACGTGCGCGTCCAGCTCGAGCCGGACCAGCGCGACGAGCTGGCCGAGCTGGGGCTGGTGCAGCTGCGCGCGCGGGACGGGTCGCTCGTGGACTTCGACAACGTGGCGCAGCTCGCGGTGGGCTCTGGGCCGGTGCAGATCGACCGCGAGAACCGCAGCCGCAAGGTGGACCTCTTCGCCAACACGCCTGCGGGCGTGGCGCTCGGAACGGCGACGGAGCGGGTCGACGCGATCGCAGCCGAGGTGGGCCTTCCCGAAGGCTACGCGGGCCACCACCGCGGCCTGGCCGAGCAGATGCTGGAGTCCTCGGACGCGATCCGCTTCGCCTTCGTGCTGGCGCTGGTGGCCGTCTACATGGTGCTGGCGAGCCAGTTCAACAGCTTCGTGCAGCCGGCGATCACGATGTTGACGGCGCCGCTCTCGTTCGTGGGCGCCTACGTCGCGCTGGCGCTCTCGGGCGCCGACATGAGCCTGTTCGCGCAGATCGCCTTCGTGGCGCTGATGGGCCTGGTGATGAAGAACGGCATCCTGCTGGTGGACTACGCCAACCAGATCCGGGAGCGCGCGGGCTCGGCGCAAGCCGCGATGCTGGAGGCGGGGCCCGTGCGCCTGCGGCCGGTGCTGATGACGGCGTTCTCGACGGTCTTCGGCATGATCCCGGTGGCGATCTCCCGCGCCGACGGCGCCGAGTGGCGAAACCCGATGGGCATCCGGCGTTGGCGGCATGCTCTCGTCGACGCTGCTCACGCTGGTCGTGGTGCCCGTGGTCTACACCCTGGTCGAGGACTGGAGCGCGCTCGCCGCGCGCGGTCTGGCGCGGCTGTGGGCCGACAGTCGCTGGCACGGGTCTGCGAGGGAGTGGTTCAGCGCAGGCAGCCGATGACGCCCTCCGATCGGCCAGCGCCTCGTGGAGGGACGACGGCCGTGACGCAGTGGGACCAGACCGTCGACGTGCTCGTGGCGGGCACCGGGGCCGCCGGCCTCGCCGCCGCGATGACCGCGGCCGATGCAGGGCTCTCGGTCCTGGTCGTCGAGAGCACCGATCGCTGGGGCGGCAGCACGGCGATGTCCGGCGGGGGCATGTGGATGCCCAGCCAACCCGCTGATGGCCCGCGACGGCGCCGCGGACAGCCGCGACGAGGCCCTGCGCTACATGGAGGCCACCATCGGGGACGTCGGACCCGCCTCCTCCCGGGAGCGCAAGGAGGCCTACGTCGACTCCGTGGGCGACTTCGTGACGCTCTGCGAGCGGCTGGGCGTGCGCTTCGCCCGCGCCACCGACTACCCCGACTACTACCCGGAGAAGCCCGGCGGCAAGGTGGGGCGGTCGCTCGAGGTCGAGCCCTTCGACGCCCAGCGCGTCGGCGACTGGTGGCAGACCGCCCGGCGCAGGACGGCGTGATCGTCCCGCTCAAGACCGACGACGTCTGGCTCCTGGCGCGCTCCTGGTCCACCGCCGGCGGCTTCGTGCGCGGTGCCCGGTTCGTCTTCCGCACGCTCGGCGGCGTGGCTCGCGGCAAGAGACTCGTCGGCGCGGGAGCGGCGCTGGCGTGCTCGTTCCTCGAGGTCGTGCTCCGCCAGGGCACGCCGGTGTGGCTGTCCTCGCCCATCGAGGAGCTCGTCGTGGAGGGCGACCGCGTGGTCGGGGCGGTGGTGAGCCGGGAGGGCGCCCGGTTGCGGATCCGCGCCGAGCGGGGTGTCGTGCTGGCCGGCGGCGGCTTCGCGCACCGCACGGAGTGGCGCCAGGAGCACCACGGCATCCCGGGGTACTCGTCGGCCAGCACGGGTGACCTCGGCACGGCCATCGAGGCCGGCCAGCGGGCAGGGGGCGCCGTGGCCCTCATGGACGACGCCTGGTGGGGCGGCTCCATCCCGGCCGCCGGGGACGAGGACAGGGCCACCTTCCTCGTCGTCGAGCGCTCGTTTCCCTACTCGATCATCGTCGACGCCCGGGGCGACCGGTTCGCCAACGAGTCCGAGTCCTACGTCGACCTGGGCCACCACATGCTCGCGCACGCCCGCGAGGTCGAGGGCCCGACCTGGATGATCACCGACGCTCGGCACGCCCGTCGCTACCTGCGCTTCTTCGCGGTCCTGCCGGGAGCCGCCAAGGCGATGCGTCGGGCCGGCCTGATTCACTCCGCCAGGACCCTGCCCGAGCTGGCCCGGGCCATCGGTGTCGACCCCGCGCGCCTGCAGGCGACGGTGGAGCGGTTCAACGGCTTCGCCCGCACGGGCATCGACCAGGACTTCGGCCGGGGCAACTCGCTCTACGACCGTTACTACGGCGACCCGCTCGTGCGCCCCAACCCCAACCTGGGGCCGCTCGAGAAGGGCCCGTTCACCGCCGTGCAGCTCGTGCCGGGCGACCTCGGCACCAAGGGCGGCCTGCTCACCGACGCCGACGCCCAGGTGCTGCGCGAGGACGGCTCCCCCGTGCAGGGCCTCTACGCGGCCGGCAACACCAGCGCGTCGGTCATGGGACGCACCTACCCGGGGCCGGGGTCGACCCTGGGGCCGGCGGTGATCTTCGGCCTGCGGGCCGCGCGTCACATGGCGAGCAGCCGGGTCGAGCGCCTGCTCGCGCAAGGGAAGCTCGCCTGACGCGCGGCTCATTCGGCGAGCGTGTCGCCCGAGCCCCCGAATTCCTTCGGAAAATCCCTGAACTTCGGCAGGCCGTCGCGGACCGCGAGGACCTTCTCGCCGTAGTGGACGTGCAGCGTCGGCTGGTACGCGAGCCCCGAGATCGTCCCAGCCGGAACATCATCCGATCGCCGGATGATCGACGAGAACGGGGCTCCCGCAGGCCGTGCAGAACTGGCGATGACTCGCCTCGGTCTTCTTGAACAGCCCGAGCTTCTCGGCGCCCTTCACCACGCGCACGTTTGCCTTCGGCCAGAGGCTCGCCGCGTGGATCGGCGCGCCGAGCCACCCCGCCGAGCACAGTGACAGAAAGCCTGGACCGCCGGCTCACCGCTCAGCTCGAGCCGAACCGCACCGCAGAAGCAGCCGCCCTGGCGTGTCTGATTCGCCATCGGAATTCCTCCGTGTTGACTTCTCTGGGATACTGCCTCGCGCATTCGAGCCGGTGCAAGCTCACCGGCCGGGGGAATCCGCGATCGGCTCGGCCAGCATCTGCGCGGCTGCGGCCGCGGGGGGTCGGGCGAAAGAAGCGCGCGCCGGCGTCGGACTAGGCGCTCGACAAATTTTTTATGTCTCCATAGACTTGGAAGCATGGATTCCAAGGACGCGGTCGCGGCGCTCTCCGCCCTGGCCCAGGCGACCCGCCTCGAGGTCTTTCGCGCGCTGGTGCAGGCGGGTCCGGAAGGGCTGGCTGCCGGGGCCATCAGCGAGGCGCTCGGCATTCCCTCCGCGACGCTCTCGTTCCATCTGAAGGAGCTCAAGAACGCCGGCCTCGTGGACTGCCAGTGCGAGGGGACCTCGAGGATCTACACCCCGAGCTTTCCCGCGGTCTACGCGTTGGTCCAGTTCCTGACCGCCAACTGCTGCGGCGGCGTTGGCGGCCCCGGGGCGACCAGCGCGCGCCGCGTCCGCGCCGGAAAGCCAGCCGCGAGCGCCCCGCAGCGACCGAGCAGGAGACCCCGATGATTCCCATCCTGAACGTGCCCCTCGAGAGCCCGAGCGTACTCGGCCGACCGGACATCCTGCGCAGTCCGACCGGCGCGGCACACGCTCCTCGTTCACGGGCTGGTCGACCGGGCGCTCGAGTTCTGGATGGAGAGGCGGCTGCACGGTCCGATGCTGTCGCGGATCCTCTTCCTGAAGTGCTCGGGCAACACGGGGGCCGACGCGCTCTCGCCCTTTGCGCGCGGCGACCTCTTCGACGGTCAACTCCTCGTGGATCGAGGTGTAGAGTCGGGTTCGCCTCTTGGTCGGTCCGGCGCGTAGGCCTGGGCCGCGTATTCCTCGAGCATGCGCGTGGAACCGAAGCGCGGGGCGAGCGTTCGCAGCGACGCCTTGATGCGACGCACCCAGTCGCGGGGAATTCCGCGCTCGTCGCGGTCGTAGAAGCACGGGGCGATCTCGTCTTCGAGGAGCGCGTACAGGGCCTCGGCGTCCCGTGCGTCCTGCTCGGCCGGGTCGAGGTCCGAGTCGCTCTCGATCGCCCAGCCGTTGCGCCCGTCGTAGGCCTCTTCCCACCAACCATCCAGGACGGACAGGTTGAGGCCGCCGTTCAGCGCGGCCTTCATGCCGCTGGTTCCGCTCGCTTCCTGGGGCGGACGCGGCAGGTTGAGCCAGAGGTCGCAGCCCGCCACCAGCTCGGCCGAGAGCGAAAGGTCGTAGTCCTCGAGGAAGACCACGCGCTCCGACACCTGGGGCGCGCGCTTCACGCGGAAGAGCCACTGGACGGTCCGTTTCGCCTCCTCGTCGCGGGGGTGCGCCTTGCCTGCGATCAGGAGCTGGAGAGGACGGGCCCCCGCAGCAGCGGACGCTGCGCTCGGCATCGTGGATCAGCAGGTGGAGGCGCTTGTAGGTCGCGACGCGGCGCGCGAAGCCCACCGTGAGCAGCCCGAGTCGAAAGCGCGGGCGGCCGCCTCGACGTACTCCTGTGACTCTCCGCGAGCCAGGCGATCCAGCGCGCTGCGTTGGCGGACGCGTTCCACCAGGCGCGCGCGCAGCTGGGTCCTCACCGCCCAGAGCTCCTGGTCGGGAATCTCGTCCACGGCCTTCCAGAAGGCGGGATCGCCCGAATGCCTGGCCAGGCCGCTGCCCAGATGGCGCTCGAGCAGCTCACGCATCGGCCCCGCCATCCAGGTCGGCAGATGCACGCCGTTGGTCACGTGGCGGACGGGAATCTCCGCCTCTGCGCGCTCGGGCCAGATCGGTCGCCACATGGCGCGCGCCACGATGGCGTGTCGGATGCTCACGCCGTTCGCGAACCGGCTGGTGCGCAGGGCGAGCTGCATCATCCCGAGCTGTACGCCCTCGCGTGGAACCAGGGGCGGGCCGCCGAGCGCGATCACGTCGCTCTCGGACGGCCCGGTGACGCGAGCCAGCCCGAGAGGACCTTCCGCAGGGTCCCGAGCGCGAAGGATTCGGTTGCCCGCCGGAACCGGCGTGTGGGTCGTGACCACCGTCCTGCGGCGTGCCTCGACCAGGGCGTCGGCGAAGGGGACACCCTCGCTCGCGATCCGCGGGCGAGCTCGAGCGGGGCGAGCGCCGCGGCTCCTTCGTTCAGGTGCCAGACGGCCGGGTCGAGCCCGAGCGCGTGCAGCGCCCGCACGCCTCCGATTCCGAGCAGCGCGTTCTGTGACAGCCGGACCTCGTCGTCGCCGTCGTACAACCGCGATCCGATCCAACGATCCACCGAGGAGTTCTCGGGCCGATCCACGTCGAGCAGGAACAGGGGCACGCGCCCGATCTCGACCCGCCAGATCTGGGCCACGACGTTGCGGCCGCGAAGCGGCACCTCGATGAGCAGCGGGCTGCCCTTCCCGTCCGTCACGAGCGCCATGGGGAGGCTCTCGGGATCCACCTCGATCCAGCTCTCGTGCTGCCAGCCGCTCGCATCGAGGCGCTGGTGGAACGAGCCCTGCCGGTAGAGGAGTCCGACGGCGAGCAGCGGCAGCGCCTGGTCGGAGGCCTCCTTGAGCAGATCGCCGGCCAGCCCTTCGAGCCCTCCGGCGTAGATCGGGAGCGAGCCGTGGACGCCGTACCTTCGGACACAGGAATGCGATCGGCCGCTCCGGCGACGCGGATCGCAGGGACGGGCGGGCTGCGCGAGGTGTGCCTCGAGCTCGCGCCGGTGCCCGCGGCGCGCGCGACGAGCTCGGGGTCCCGCGCGGCGCGCGCCATGTCTCGTGAGCTCGCGTCGCGCAGCAGCGGCACCGGGTTCTCGCCAGCTCGCTCGAAGCGGTGCTCGTCGATCGCGGCGAAGAGCTCCCGCCCCCGCGGCGTGTCACGGTACCAGCGGTAGTCCATGGCGACGACGCGAAGGGGGCGAGGGGTCGGGCAGGCGCGCCGCGAGGTCTGCCGCGGCGCGGCGATGTCGCGATCCACGGGAGCATCCCGCATGAAAGCCTACTCCGGCACCGGCAGCGTCCGACCGCCCGGCGCGGCCCGATCAACGTAAGCGCGACGTGGCGCTTCTCGAGGTCGGGAGCAGGGCACTGAAATAGGGACGTGCAGCCGCCCCCCGCGCCGATCGAGGCCCTCTCCGGTAGCCTCGACCGTCCGCCCGCGAGCGACGCAAGGAAAACGACGGGCGGTGGCGAGCAGCGGCGCGATCGACCGCGCGATGCGCGCGCTCAAGCGGGGGGCGGCGAGGGCGGCGGCGTGCCGCTCGCGGCCGCGGTTCCACTTCCTGCCTCGATCGGGCTGGATGAACGATCCGAACGGCACGCTCTTTCACAGGGCACCACCACCTCTTCTATCAGCACAACCGGCTGCCGGCCGCGCTGGGGGCGCATCCACTGGGGGCACGCCGAAGCCGGGACCTCGTCGACTGGGAGCGGCTGCCGATCGCGCTCGCGCCGAGGGCGGGATCGCCGAGCGGCACTGCTTCGGCGGCTGCTGCGCGGTCGCGCCGATGGCACGCCGACCCTTTTGTATACGCGCATCGGTCTCGCGAGCCTGCTCTCGAAGGCGCGCCGCTGGGCCGACCAGTCGCCGCCTTCGGCGATGCGGAGCTCGTCGCCTGGACCCGGCGCCCGGGCAATCCGGTGCTGCGCGAGTCGGCGCATCGCGGCGAGCGGATCCAGCACTGGCGGGACCCGTACGTCTTCCGAGAAGGAGGCGACTGGTACCTGGTGCTGGCGGGCCTCGCGCCCGACGAGCCTTCGGGCAGCGTGCGCCTGTACTGGTCCGAGACGCTTCTCGACTGGGGTACCGCGGCGGCCTCTCGTCGGGCGATCCGTCGAGGTCGCGCATCGAATGCCCCAATTACTTTTCCCTCGGCGATCGCTGGGTCCTGCTCGTCTCGCCCTACGGCCGCGTGCGCTATCGCGTCGGAGAGCTCCGGGACGAGCGACACGTCGGGGGGGCGTGGCGGAGCTTCGATCACGGCCGCGCTTCCACGCGACCCAGACCTTCGCCGACGATCGTGGTCGATCCCTCGTCGTCGGCTGGATCCGCGGCGCGCGCGGCGACGGCTGGGCGGGCTGTGCCTGGCCTGCCCGCGCGAGGCGGCAGCGGCGAAGACGATGCTCTCGATCGAGCCCGTGCGCGAACTCGAGTTCCTTCGCCGGGACCACCGCGGACCGGGGCGATCGAACGGTCCCGGCGGCGGCCACGGGGCCGAGGCCGCGACCTTCTCCGAGCCCCCGTCGAGCTTCACGCGCGCTACGAGCTCTCGGCGCCGATGGCGTCGGCTTCGATCCGAAGCGGGGCGGTCGGCACCGGCTCGCGATCGACCTGCGCCGCGGCGTGATCGCGAGCGGAAGCGAGGAGGCGGCCCTCTCGCTGCCCGATCGATGCGGGCTTCGAGCTGCGGGCCTTTCTCGACGCCTCGGTGCTCGAGGTCTTCGCCGGCGGCCGAAGGCGTTCACGAGCGTCCTCCCGTCGCAGCGAGTCCGGCCGACCCATCGGGACATGCCGTTCGCGTCGGGAGGGAGCGGGCGGGTGCGCGCTCGACTTCTGGCGGCTCGAGAGCATCGGGATCGACGGCACAAAAAGAGCAGCGGGATCGAGCGCCGGAAGAGGAGGCTTCCTGACGC
>CAVORH010000035.1:0-21442 GCA_963698565.1 Ilumatobacteraceae bacterium | reverse complement strand
ATCTGGCCCGAACCGAAGACGTTGCCGCCGCCGTCGAGGACGAGGTTGCCAGTGTTCCCAGCGAAATCCGCGAGGACGAGCGACCCGTACACGGCGAGATTGCCACCGTTGGTCACCCGGAGCTCAGCGCCCGGTTCAACGACGAGGCTCTGATTGACCGAGATCACGTCGACGATGCGGACGGACGAACCGTCGCGCACGGTGACATCGGCACCGAAGATCTCGTCGTTGGTTGCGCGGGCGTAGCCCTCGATGTCGAACGGGGCTCCTGAACGTTCGAGTTCCTGAATTCGAGTTGCTCGGAGTTGCAGTTCAACCCGCACCACGGGAACGCCAGCGCATTCTGCTGTCCGCTGGACGGTGTCGCCCACGTGAGGTTGCCGCTCACGATGACCGTGCCGACAGGATCGTCGGAGACGGGCGCGCCTGAGATGCGACCCGACACCGTGACATTGCCGAAGTTGAACGTTGCACCGTCGGCGGGGAGGATCTGGATGCCGTTGTCGCCACCGGTCCACGTTCCTTCGGCGAAGACTTCAACGACGCCGCCGTCGACAGCGAAGACGCTCCCGTCGCCCATGTCGAGGTCGAAGCCGCTCGGCATGGCGAGCATTCCGCTGCCGTTCTTGGCGATCGTGCCGGTGTTGGTGAACGTGCTGGTGTTCGGGACAGAGATCTGGATGTCCTGAAATCCGTCGCCGACGAAGCCCCATTCACCGGTGTTGGTGATTGCGACGCCGGCGAGCAACAGCGAGGTGTCGGTCACCACGACGATCCCGTCGTTGACGAGCGTGCCCGAGACAGAGCTGACATTGCCAGTGAAGGTGACCACGCCCGTGGCACCGATCGTGACGTTTCCGACGAGGGACGCACCGTCGAGTTCCAGGGTGCCCTCGAAGACGGCCGAGCCCGGGACCCCGAGCGAACCCAGGACCGTGACCGCTCCGGCCGAGGCAACCGTCCCGGTGACGTCGAGGATGCCCCCCGCAAGGATCTCCAGAGAGCCGGTTGCTGCGATCTCGATGTTGCCGACCTGGCGCTCGTCGCTCACCTCGGCGGTCGCGCCAGCGGGAATGAGCACGTCATCGTCGACACCCGGCACCACGCCCGTGTTCCAGTTGGCCGGATCGCCCCATGAGGTTCCGTCGCCGTCGCCACTGAACGTTGGCGCTTGCGGCGGCTCGGGGGCCTCGACCAGGTACGTGAACACCGCACCGGAGTCCCGGAACTCGTTGAACAGCCCGTCGTCGCCAGGGGCGCCGATTGCGAGGGTCTGGCCGTCGAGCGACAGCGCCCGACCGATCCGATCGCCCGGCTGGCGGCCATCGGGCTCGATGACGAACTCCGGCTCTGAGGGCCAGATTGCTCCGTCGCGGAGGAACACGGCGACACTGCCGCCACCACCGGGCCGACCCACTGCGATGATGGTGTCGTCGATCGCGACGTAGTCGTTGACCAGACCGTCTGCAGGGTTGGCGACCGGGTCGAATCCGACCGCCGTTGCGAGGCCCGTGTCGCCGTTCCACACGAAGGGTCGGTCCGGTTCCAGATCGAAATCGGGGTTGGGCAGATACTCGAAGACCGTGGCCGACAGCGTGCCGCCGCCGTAGCCCGCTACGACCGCCTGGTCGCCGGACGCGGCCACGGAGGTGCCGATTTCCGAGCCGGTGTTGAATCCGAACCGATTCGTCCACTCTGTCGTGCCCTCGGAGACCTCGAAGATGTGGAGTGCGCCACCATCGGTGAGGACGACAGGCTCGCCGGTTTCCGGGTCGGTGAATGACGGATCTGTGCCAGGCGCGCCGACGAAGAGGGTGGGTCCGGAATCCGGGCCAACGGTCGCAGCGACGTCGAAGCCGAATCGGTCGCCCCCAGCGAGCGGAATGGTCGGCGGCACACCGACGTCGGCGATGGCCCACCCCTCTCCGCTGTCAGAGACGAGAGCCACACGGCCAGTGTTCGACGCCGTGCCAGGGGCGCCGACGGCGAGCGTCGTCTCGTCCAGCCATGCCAGCGATGCACCGAACTGGTCGCCGTCCGAATTGCCGGCGACCTCGGGCGTCTCGCCGGACCCGACCAGCACCCACGACGTGCCGGTGAAGGCGTACACCCAGACGCGACCGGGTTCGGCACTGTCGCCGTACGCGTCGGTCTCACCGACGGCGACCAAGTCGCCGCTCAGGGCGACGGCGTCACCGAAGCCGCCACCACCCTCGGGGTCGGGCGACGGGATCGTCGCAGTGAGCAGCCACGGCGAGTCGGCGTCGGTCCGCTCGAAGACCTGGACGATGCCAGCGTCCTCCTCGCCGACATCGGCGCCCGGCGAGGAGACGACCATGCGGTTGCCGTCGACGTCGAGCGCCTGACCGAAACGATCGAACTCGTTGCTCGGCGCCAGGCGCTCGGGCTGGTCGATGAATGTGATGTTGGAGAAGTTCGACGTGTTGCCGGCGGCATCGGTCGCCGTCGCAACGATCGGGTAGCCGGTAGTTACGAATGCAGGACCGAGATTCGCCTGGGACGTGCCGGGTTCGGAGATCGACGAGGTGCCGATGAGTTCGAGTCCCTCGCCGCTGGCCGCCGTGTCCGCGACGTAGTAGTCGACGGTGATCGGGTAGTCGCTCGCCGTGACCAGCGAGTCGATCGAGGTCTCGACCAACAGGTTGTCCGAGTCGTCGATCTCTGCCCGCCGGAGTACCGGGAAGTTCTGCCCCCGGTTGCTCAGCGGCTCGTCGAGGTCACCGGCGTCGTTGACTTCGGACAGGTACAACCAGATGCCTCGGTTGACGTTGGAGGACATGCTGTTGCCGACGAACTGGTTGCCGGTACCGGAGAACGCAACGATGCCGTTGTTGTTGTTGGCGATGACATTCCCCTCCCCGGGGGCCCGCCCGCCGATCTGGTTGTCCGACGCGTGGTTGCGAATCACGACGCCACCCCAGTTGAAACCGCCCGCTCCGTCGACGATGCCGGTGTCAGGCCCGGACTCGCTGTTGCCGAGCGGGAAGAGAAACTCGCCGACCCCGATGTAGTTACCTTGGATGACGGTGCGCGTTGCGTTGTTCCAGAGCTGCACACCTTCCCAGTCGTTGCCGGAGATCACGTTGCGGCCCGCATCGGTGCCGTCGCCGATGCGGTTGTCGTTGGGATACTGGGACTCGTCGGGGGACGGTCCGAACACGTTGCTCTGCAGCGAGATGCCGGTGGTGTTGGACACCGATGTCATTCCGGACCGCGAGGTGCCGATGTAGTTGCCGAGGATCGAGCTGTCGTCGACGTTGCCGTTGGCGAGGATGCCGATCGAGTTGCCCGAGATCAGGTTCCGGGCCGCCGGCGTGGTGCCGCCGATCGTGACGTTGCCGACGTCTTCGACCCCGATGCCGTAGGTGTTGCCGATGGCTGAGGTGCCGGCGAAGTCGGTGCCGACGAAGTTGCCGGCGATGACCGATCCCTCGCCGGCCTGGATACCGCGCTCGAACCCGTTGACCACCAGCCCGCGGACGACGGAGCCCGTCGACGCGGACAGGTCGAGGCCGATCGAACCGGGACTCGAATCACCGAGGAGTTGGACGACCAGGTTGGCGTTGTCGCCGAAGGCCGACGTGTTGACGGTGGCCCCCGGGTGGGTGTAGCCGTCGATCGTGACGGTCTCGGTGATGGCCGGGAGGGCAGTCGTCGGCGCGATCGTGAACTGAGAGTTCTCGCCGATCGAGAAGCCGATCGTGTCCGGGCCAGGCGTGGCGTTCGCCTGTTCGATCGCAGCGCGCAGCGTGCAACCGCCGAACTGGTCCTCACAAAGGCCGTCACCCGTGTTGGCATCTCCGAAATCATTGGTGCTGCCGACCGTGAACGGGATGGCAACCTGGGCGGCGACGGGCTGGGGAGCAGCCGCGACGATGACGAGCGATGAGAGGGCGAGCGCGACCAGCACTGGGAGCGCGAGAAGTCCACGACCGGTGTGTGTCTGTCGTTTCGAGCCGTGCGCTCGATGCGCAGCGTTACTCGTCGTTGCCCGTTGTTGCTGTCGGCTCATGCCGGCCCCCGATTGCTCTTTCAGTCACGCCCCCGAGACGGCTCCCCCGCACCGGCGTCACATGACAGGACAAGTGCTAACACGCAAACCCTTGCGCGCTCCAGTGAAGGCCGCGATCTGTGCCCAATGACTCACACATTCGGCACCGAGCGTGCAACACGCGCCACGCAGAGCGACGGCACCAGGTTGCGTCAGACGAGACGCACACCAACCTCAGGTCTTGTGGAGGACCTTCTCGCGGAACACGCGGGGGCTGTAGGCGGTGAGCACGACGTCGCTCGTGGCGCGCACCGACGCCGATCGCGGGAAGCCGAGGAACGGGCCGAGCTCGCCGAAGTACTGATCGGGGCCGAGCTTGGTGAGCAGCTCCTCCCCACCGTCGGCGAGCACGCGGATCACCTCGACGTCGCCGGACTTGATCACGTACACCAGGTCGGCCGGGTCCCCCTGCTCGAAGATCGACTCGCCCGCGCTGAACGTGACGTCGTGGGTCGGCTGTTCCTCGTGCTGGTCCGGCGGAACCATCTGCACGATCCGGTCGGCGATCGGCACCAGCCGCGAGTCGTGCGTCGACACCACGATCATCCGGCCGTCGTCGCGCAGGCTCTGCAGCAGCCGGATGATCGCCTCGGCCTGGATGTGGTCGAGGTTGGCGGTCGGCTCGTCGGCGAGCAGCAGCGGCGGATTGTGGCCCAGCCCGCGAGCGACGGCGACGCGCTGCATCTGGCCGCCCGACAACTTGCTCGGCAGATGGTGCGCTCGCTCGGCGAGGCCGACCTTCTCGAGCAGCTCGTCGGCCCGTGCGAACGACTCGTGGCGGCTGTGGCCTGTCAACGTGAGCGGCACCGCGATGTTCTCCCGAGCGGTCAGCGACGGGATCAGGTTGAAGGCCTGGAACACGAACCCGATGTCGTCGCGTCGATAGGCGTCGAGCTCCTTGCCCTTCATCGCAGTCACATCGGTTTCGCCGAGACGAATCGTTCCCGACGTCGGCGTCAGGATCCCTCCGAGGCACGACAGCAGCGTCGTCTTGCCGCACCCGGACGGGCCGAGCAGCACGACGAGTTCGCCCGCCTGCGCCTCGAACGACAACCCGTCGAGCGGGCGGATCGCGTACCCGTCGTGGATGAACTCGACGACGAGATCGCTGACGGTGAGTGGTCCAACAGTCATGCTGCCCCCGCGAATGCCTGCGACGGATCGGATCTCAACACCTTGCGCATCCCGATCGCTCCCGCGCCGAGCGCCATCACCACCGCCAGCAGCGGAAGCTGCCAGAACGCACTCGACGGAACGGTCACCGGGAGCGGGAACTGGGGCGCGAGGAACACCTGGACGATCGCCGCGATCGCGACGGCGCCGAGGGCGATCAACACGGCTTGCAGGGCGAGGCTGCCGAGGAGCGAGGCGTTCGACGCGCCGACCGCCTTGAGCACGGCGAAGTCGCGTTGGCGGTCGAGCGCCGACAGGTAGACGACGGCGCCGACGATGATCGCCGCCACGATCCACAACAGCGCCCGCACGAGATCGATCGAGGCGATCGCTCCCTCGAGCGGCTGCAGCGTCTGGTCCACCACGTCGTCGGACGTCAGCGCGACGAGACCGGCGGGCAGCGATCCGACGTCGCCGGCGACCAGCACCGAGCTGATCACGTCGGTCGAGGTGAACGCGAGCATCTGCGCCTCGGGCAGCTCGAGATACGCGAACGGGATGCCGGCGAGCACGGTCGTCGCCTCGGTCAGCCCGACGACGGTGAACGGGGCACCGGAGACCGTGACCTCCTCGCCGACCCCGATGTCGAGCGTGCGGTCGAGCGCCACCTCGCCCTCCGCGGAGGGAACTCGGCCCTCCACCACGAGCGGCGCTCCGAGCCCGTCCGGCTCGAAGCCGACCAGCACCACCTCCTCGGGGAGATCGCCCTGCGCGACACTCGACCGGGTGATGACCACCGGTGCCTTCGTCGTGGCGTCGACGGCGTCGAGCGCTGCCAGCGGCATCACCGACACCGTCGTGAACGGAGCCGACACGCCTTCCGGCAACACCCACTCGTCGGCCCCGAACTGCTCGACCGCTTCCGCCGGTTCGAGATTGAACTGGTTGACGAGGCCGGTCATCACGAACAGCAACGCGAACACGACGGCCCCGAGGATCGTCACCACGATGAAGCGCACCTTGCGATACGCCAGGTCACGAAAGGTCAACAACAGCATCAGTGCACCCCCAACTCGGGCCGCGACGCAGCCCAGTGGCCGATCGTCGGCTTCGACGCCTCGTAGCCGGCGTCGGCCACCTCCTGCGAGCGATCGAACTCCAACAGCCCGACTCCCGGCAGGTGCAGGGTGAGCAGCAGATCGACCGAACCGTCCTGCATCGACGCCTTCTGGTTCCGCACGGCGCCGGTGAGCATGCTGCGCAGCAACACCGACGTCAGGCTCGGGTAGTCCGACTTCGTCCGGCGCAGCGACGCACCCAACGCCTGGAAGCCCGAGACCGACATGCCGTAGTCCGACCGGGCACGAGGGCCCTGATCCGGAGCGACGTCGACGGCGACGATCGTCTCGATGGTGCTGTTGTCGCGCATCACCTCGAACGGCAGGTTGTTCAGCACACCGCCGTCGACGAGCAGATCACCCTGGTACGGCACCGGTGGCAGCACGCCGGGGATCGCCACGCTCGCTCGGATCGCCAGTGCC
This sequence comes from Ilumatobacteraceae bacterium, assembly GCA_963698565.1. GTDB lineage: Bacteria > Actinomycetota > Acidimicrobiia > Acidimicrobiales > Ilumatobacteraceae > Sva-07. Next base: position 14,716 of record CAVORH010000035.1, on the reverse strand, counting down.
GTGCTGCCCCGGCGATGCACCTCGAGACGCGACTTCGTCAGGTTGGTCGACACGCAGTAGAAGGGCAGCCACAGGTCCTCGATGTCCCAGGTCCCGAACGTCTCGTCGATGTTGCGGGTGATGCGGGCGCCCTTCACCAGCGACACGATCGGCAGCGTGTAGTCGAGCAAGCGGTGGAACTGCTGCTCGGCGCGTTCCATCAGCTCGTCGCCGTCGAGGCCGAGTGCGATCGCTGCGGCGACGACCGTGCCCATCGAGCAGCCGGCCACCTCGTCGACGGGGATGCCCTGCTCGCGCAACGCACGCAGCACGCCGAGGTGGGCGAACCCCCTCGCGCCGCCGCCGCTGAGCACCAGGCCGTAGCCGTGGCCGCTGGCGAGGCGCGCCAGCCGGGCGAGATCGGCAGCGGATCCACTGCGGACGTGCACGACGTCGTCGACCTTCCACTGCGCGATCAGCGATCCGGTTCCGCGGGGACGATCGGCCGAGGACGGATGGAGGACGGCGAGCATTCTGGCGACGTGGCTCGCATCGTCGACCGTGCCGAACAGCTCGCTGATCAGCGCACGCTCGGCGGCGTCCGGGTTCGGCGAGCACACCACGAGGACGCGATCGGCCTGGCGGAGCGCCCGCCGCGTCCACGGCGACATCTCACGATCGGTCTGCAGCACGACATGGTCGTTGCCGACGTCGGCTTCGTGCATGAACTCCGCGAGCCGGGGCACCCCGACGTTGTCGGTGGCGGCCTGCGAGATCGCCGTGCGGTTGAGCACCCGATCGACGCTGGCACTCGACAGGTGCTTGGCGGTTCCGAATCGTGCGATCTCGGCGACGATCTCGGCGACGATCGCGTCGGCATCGCCGGGAGCGGTGACGGCGACCGTGAGCGACGCGGCACGGTCGAAGCGGCGCTGGGTCGGCTTGCGGAGACGCGTGAGGATGCCGCGCGTGACGTTGAGCATCATCGCCGGCGACGTCGCGACGAGCTCCTCGAACGTCGTGGTCGAGAACGACGCCAACGTGGTGTCACGAACCGCTCGCACCGTCGCGGACCGCGGTGCCCGGTCGAGCAGGCCGAGTTCACCGACCACTTCACCGCGGCCGAGTTCGGCGATCAGCTGCTCGTCGCCCTGATCGTCCTCCGCCAGCACGATCACCCGTCCGCCGACGATGAAGTACGCGGCATCGGCGACGTCACCCTCGCGGAACAGCACCTCGCCGGCGGCGAGTCGTCGCCACTCGACGCGGTCGACCACCTGCTGGACCAACTGACGATCACTGCTGCCCATCAGCTCGGCGACCATCGTGGCCACGTTCGTGCGATCGACGCGCTCACGCGCCTCGTCGGACACGCTGTCGGCGATCTCGGGGTGGCTGTTGAGCCACGCCTCGAAGTCGCTCCGCTCGAACTCCAGCACCTCGACGGGGCCGATCGCCCGCAGCGTCGCGGTGCGCAGCCCACCGGCCACGACGGTGACCTCGCCGATCACCTGACCGGCCTCGACCGTCCCGACGAGCACCTCACCCTGCGGCGTGGACTTCGATGCGGCAACCGCACCCGACTCGATGAAGTACACCTTGTCGGCCGCATCGCCCTGCTCGACGAGCACGTCACCATCGGCGAGGGACACCGAGCGAGCCGACGACGCAAGGCTCTCGATCAGTGCCGCTGCCAGTGTCACCCATCCCCCTCGTCGGTCGACTGCGCATCCCCCCGATGCATCCTGGCCGACAGTAGCCACCCGACCGGCCCGCACCCGCAACCAGCGATCTCGTGAACACGTGCACGGCCTGGGCGCTCTGTTGTTCACGAAAAGGCAGGACTGTCGGGACGTCCGTACCCTTGCACCGGTGATCCGCCGCCCCGGTACGAGCCGTTGACCGTCGACACCTCGGCGGGCGCCGCTCGACGAGGCCGTGCAACCGGTCGATGGCCGTTCGATCCCGCACGACTCCGCTTCTACTACGGGTGGGTGGTGGTGGTCGCCGGCACCCTGGGCATGATCGCCTCGGTACCCGGCCAGACCGCAGGGGTCAGCGTCTTCACCGATCACCTGACCGACAGCACCGGGCTGACGAGGCTGCAGCTCTCGATCGCCTACCTGATCGGCACCGGGTCGAGCGGGTTCCTCCTGCCGCGTGGCGGGCGAGCCATCGACCGACACGGTGCCCGAGTGGTCGCGTGGTCGGCAACGATGGGGCTCGCCGGCGTACTGGTCGGCTTCAGCTTCGTCGGTCCGATGAACGCGGTCGTCGGGATCGTGGTGCTCAGCGTCGGGTTCGGGTTCCTGCGCTTCACCGGGCAGGGCCTGCTGACCCTGTCGTCGAGAACGATGGTCGCTCAGTGGTTCGACCGGCGACGCGGGCTCGTCAGCTCCGTGGCCGGCACGTTCATGAGCTTCGCCTTCGCCGCCAGCCCGGTGCTGCTGCTCGCACTGATCGACCTCGGTGGGTTCCGCTGGGCGTGGCGGCTGCTGGCCGTGGTGTTGGTGGTCGCGGTGGCAACGATGATCGTCCTGCTGTACCGCAACACCCCGGAGAGTTGCGGCCTCGTCATCGATGGCGGGCTCGCCGACCCGGACGACGACCGACCGGTGATCGTCGGCACCGACGAGGATCTGACGCGAGAGGCCGCGATCCGAGACGTGCGCTTCTGGGCGATCGTCGCACCGATCGCGGCGCTGAGCGCGACCTCGACGGCACTGACGTTCCACATCGTCGACTTCGGCGCCGAGATCGGTCTCACCGACGACGAGATCGTGCGCATCTTCCTGCCGATCGCGCTGGTGAGCGTGCCGGTCACGCTCCTCGGCGGGTGGCTGGTCGACATCGTGTCGCCACTCCTCATCGCTGCAGCGATGAGCGTCGCCCAACTGGTGATGTACTTCGCGGTCGGGCGCCTCGACACGCCGGCGTTCGCAGTGGTGGCGATCGTCGCGTGGGGTGTGTCGCAGGGCTGTTTCGGGCCGCTGACGTCAGCGGCGCTCCCCCGGCTGTTCGGCCGGCGACACCTCGGGTCGATCGCCGGACTGCAGATGAGCGCACTGGTGATCGGCAGTGCGATCGGCCCGGCAGTGTTCGCGTTGGTCAAGTCGATCGCCGGGAGTTACCAGGCGGCGCTGTGGATCTCGATGGTGGTGCCCGCGCTCGGCCTCGTCCTCGCCGCTGCCGCCCACCGCACCCCCCTGCCTTCTCGTGAACCCGTGCGCGAGTAATCGCGCGACGGGTTCACGAGAACGGCGGGGTGGTGGTCAGCAGCAGTCCGAGCAGTTCGCGGGCGACCTTGGCGGCCACCATCGCCGTCACGTCGTTGACATCGCGGGTCGGGTTGAGCTCCACGACGTCGGCGCCGACCACGGCGGCGCCGCTGTCGCCGATCTGGCGGAGCGAGTCGAGCAACTGACGGGTGGACATGCCGCCCGGCTCGTGGTGCGAGATGCCGGGAGCGAACGCCGGATCGAGCGCATCGAGGTCGACGGTCACGTACACCGGGCCTGCCAGCGGCGGGATCACCCCGTCCCAGTCGCGGAACTCGTGGACCTCGACCCCGAACCGCTCGGCCTGCGCGCGTTGGTGGGGGTTCATCGTGCGGATCCCGAACTGGAGCAGGCGAGCGACACGGCCCTCCTCCATGATCCGCGCGAACGGGCAGGCGTGCGAGAAGCGATCACCGTCGAGGTGGTCGTAGAGGTCCGGGTGTGCATCGAAGTGCACGATCGTGAGGCTGTCGTGGCGGTCGCTGATCGCCTGGACGAGCGGCCACGTCACGATGTGGTCACCACCGAACGACAAGAGACCGGACCCGTCGACGATTGCCGCCGCTGCTGCCGCGCGCACCGTCGCCATGACGTCGGCGACATCGCCCGGCTCGGCGGACAGGTCGAGATCGCCGAGGTCCGTCCAGGCATCGGTCACCGTCGGGTCGAGGTCGAGGCCCGCCTCGGTGCACCAGTTCGCCGAACCGCACTCGAGCGCAGCACGGATTGCGGCCGGCGCGAGCGCAGGCCCGCGCAGGAACGAGGAATGCGCGTCGTAGGGCACACCGAGCAACTTGGCCGTCATCGCCCGCCAGTCTGGCCATCTCGTGAACAGATGAGCGCCCTGACCGCGTACGGGTTCACGAGAACGGGGCGGCGAGGCCGGCCCGACGGCGGAGCATCTCGGGATCGACGACATGGATCCGGCCCCGCCCCGTGGCGATCACCCCGTCGTCCACCGCCTGCCGGAGCAGGCGGTTCGCCGTGGATCTCGTGATCCCGGTCATCGACGCGATGTCGGACTGCGTGAGGGGGATCGGATCGCCGTCGAATGCGCCGAACTGCCCTGCCAACCGATGGATGCAGCGGTACAGCCGTTGGTCGGCCGACGTGTAGCGGGCCTCCAGCAGCCGCTGGTTCGTCGCCCCGAGACGTTCGCTCAGCACCAACATCAAGAAGCGACTGGTCTCCGGGCGACCCTCGCTCAAGCGTTCGAAGCTCGCCGGATCGAGCGTCAACGTCTCGACGCTGTCGAGCGCCACTGCAGCCGCCGACCGTTCACCGTCACCGTGCACGAGCACGCGTTCACCGAAACAATCGCCCCGCTGGAGGACGTCGACGATCGCGACGTCACCCAACAGCGTCGTGAGGCGGATCGCCACGTGCCCGCTGTCGATCAGATGCAGCGCGCCAGCGGGATCACCCTCGTGGAAGATCACCTCGTTTCGCGAGTAGCGGTGGCGGCGACACGAAGCGCGGAGTTCGCGCTCGTCGAGCCCGGCGATCGAGCTGAGTTCTCTCCAGTCCGGTGCCGAAGATGGTGACGACGACAGGTCCCCCATCGGCACGACCGTAGCGGGATCGGTGAGGGGCTCGTCCCGGTTGTGTCGCCGAGCGCACAGTCCATGTGTGCGCACGGGGTTTGTCACACCCCGCAGATCAGCAGACCCTGGCGATGTGCATCCGCCCGAGGACCTCCGTCGCCGACTGGCAGGCTGGATCTCCGTCGCGGCGATCGCCGTGCTGATGGTCGGACTGCTGTACGCAACCGGCGGCCCATCCGCCGGCCGCGGCGCCGCCGGACCGGCCACCGAGATCCCGCCCGTCGTCCCGCCGGCCACGACGACCACGACGACCACGACGACCACGACGGCACCGACGAACACCCGAGCACAGGCGGCGGCGCTGCGACAGGCACCGGCCGAGACCGCGAGCGAGAGCACCACGGTGGTCGCACCGTCGACACCCGACACGGTTGCGGTCGCCGAACCGCCGGATGTCGACACGATCGGGCCGCTGACCCGACCGGTCGTCGTGCTGTACGGCGACTCGCTCGCCTGGGAATCCCGGGATGCCTTCACCGAGGCGTTCGCCGACCGGCCCGATGTGGAGGTGTACACCCGGACGTTCGGCGGCACGGCGATCTGCGACTGGCTCGACGAGATGGCCGCGGACGCCACGTCGCTGGCGCCGGGCATCGTCGTCGTCGAGTTCAGCGGGAACAGCTTCACCCCCTGCATGCAGGACGCGAACGGCGTACCGGTGACCGAGCCGGCGATCACCGAGCGCTACGCCGTCGACGCCGCCACCGTGATCTCGACGTTCGCGCCCATCGGGACCCACGTCGTCTTCGCCGGAGCACCGGTGTCCGGGCCCACCTCGGCGGCGGTGGGACGGATGAACGATCTCTACCGTGAGATCGCTGCGGGCCACGACGGCGTGTGGTACGCCGATGCCGGCGCCGCGGTGTTGGACGACGACAGCTACACGATCACGCTGCCCTGCCTGTCGTCGGAACCGTGCGAGGGCGGCTACAACTCCGACGGACTCCCGGTCAACGTCGTGCGAGCGCCCGACGGGGTCCACTTCTGCCCGGTCAGCGGCGACGCCGTCCAGGGCGTCACCGACGCCTGCCCGGTGTGGTCCAGCGGGGCGCACCGATACGGCCGGGCGTTGGCCCAGCCGGTGATCGAAGCGCTCGGCGGCTCCACCAACGGCTGAGAGCGGGGTCGGGCCATGACGGGGGCCCGACCTGCGCTGTCATTCGAAGCTAGGTTCGGCCGCCATGACCGACCACTCGCCGACGCCCTCGACCCATCGGCCCGGCTCGATCCTCGGCACCCGCGTCCTGCGAACCGAAGACCCGGGACTGCTCACCGGCAGCCGCAGGTACCTGGCCGACCTCGATCTCCCCGATCGGTTGCACGCCGTCTTCGTACGCTCCGAGGTGGCACACGGCACGATCGACGCGATCCACGTCGATGACGCTGCGGGGATGCCCGGCGTGGTGGAGATCCTCACGGCCGCCGAGCTCGGCGTGGCGCCGCACCACGGGTTCGCCGTGGTCCACGAGGACTTCCGCCGCCCACCACTCGCCGACGGCAAGGTGCGCTTCGTCGGTGAACCGGTCGCCGTGGTGCTCGCCGAAACATTCGAGCAGGGCGAGGATGCCGCCGGGATGGTGTGGGCCGACATCACCGAACTCCCCGCGCACGTCGACGCCGAGGACGCGCTCGCCATCGGCGCCGAGCCGATCTTCGTCGAACACGGGTCGAACGAGGCGATGATGATCGTCGACAAGCCGCGAACCGATCTGTCGGTGGCCGACGTCGTGGTGCGCGGGCGCTACGTCAACCAGCGCATGGCGGTCGTACCGATGGAGCCCGACTGCTGCGCTGCCGAGGTCGGGGCCGACGGACGGCTCACGTTCTGGGCCTCGACCCAGATGCCACACGGGCTGCACGGTCAACTCGCTGCCGCGCTCGAGATGGATCCGGCCGACATCCGCGTCGTCACGCCCCAGGTCGGCGGCGGATTCGGAGGCAAGGCCGGCATCCACGCCGAGTACTCGGTCGTTGCCGCGGCGGCGCGACGCACCGGGCGACCCGTCGTGTGGGTGCCGCCGCGCAGCGACGACATGAAAGCGCTCCCCCACAGCCGCGGTCAGATCCAGTACGCGGAGCTCGGCTGCACCGCCGACGGCGACTTCACCGGGTTGAAGGTGCGCCTGGTCGGTGACGCCGGCGCCTACCCGTCGGTCGGCGCGTTCCTGCCGGGCGGTACCCGACGGATGGCCCAGGGCACCTACGCGTTCCCGACGATCGAATTCGACGTCGCCGTCGCCGTCACCAACACCACACCGATGGGCGCCTACCGCGGCGCGGGCCGGCCGGAGGCGACCGCGCTGCTCGAACGGCTGGTCGACCAGGCCGCGCTCGAATTGGGGATCGACCCGATCGAGATCCGCCGACGCAACTTCCTGGGCGACGACGTCTTCCCGTTCCGCACGCTCACCGGCAACACCTACGACTCGGGCCGGTACCTGCTCCCGCTCGAACGGGCTGCCGAAGCGGCCGGCTACGACCGCCTCCGGGCCGAACAGGCCGAGCGCCGAGCGAACGGCGACCACCGACTGCTCGGCATCGGTGTGGCGGCCTACGTCGAGATCACCGCCGGTGGCGGTGCCGACGAGTTCGGCGCGATCGAGGTCCACGACGACGGCTCGGCCACGATCTACGCCGGCACCCAGTCGCACGGGCAGGGGCACCAGACCGCGTATGCGATGCTCGTCGCCGACCAGACCGGTATTCCGGTGGAGCGGATCACGCTCGTCGACGGCGACACCGACCGGGTACGAACCGGCGGGGGCACCGGCGGGTCACGTTCACTGCAACTCGGCGGCTCGGCCGTGCGCGGCGCAACCGAGGCGATGGTCACCAAGGCCAAACAGCTGGCCGCGCGGCTGCTCGAGGCCGACGCGGCCGACATCGTGGTCGACACCGCAGCGGGGACGATCGGTGTCGCGGGCGTACCCGCCCAGGCGCTCACGTGGGGCGACCTCGCCGCCCGTGCAGCCGACGTCGGCGAGCAACTCGACGGCGAGTTCGACTTCCACCAGGACGGTGCCACGTTCCCGTTCGGTGCGCACATCGCCGTCGTCGAGGTCGATGCCGACACCGGCAAGGTCCGGCTCCTGCGCCACGTGGCCGTCGACGACTGCGGCACGGTGCTCGCACCGCTGCTCGTCGAGGGCCAACAGCACGGTGGCATCGCAGCCGGCGTGGGCCAGGCGCTGTTCGAAGAGGTGAGCTTCGACAGCGACGGCAACCCGGTGACCTCGAACCTCGCCGACTACGGCATCGTGACCGCGGCCGAGCTGCCGTCGTTCGAGACGCTCTCGACCGAGACGCCGACGCCGCTCAACCCGCTCGGCGCAAAGGGCATCGGCGAGGCGGCAACGATCGGGGCCACCCCCGCAGTGCAGAACGCCGTGATCGACGCCGTCGCGCACCTCGGGGTGCGCCACATCGACCTGCCGTGCACGCCCGAACGCGTGTGGTCGACGATCCGTGACGCCCGCTCCGGCACGCTCGCCGATCCATGGCGCGAACCGCCCGACGTGTTCGCGCGCATGCGGGCTGCAGCGAGCGCTCCCACCGTCGAAGACGCTGCCGGCGCCGCCGCGGCCGACGGAATCTGACGGCACCTCCGACCGCCGCAGACGATTGCATCAGGGGCCAGACCCGCGAGGTGATCAGGCGGGTCGTTGGCAGTCGACGCACTGGACGTCGGCGGGCACCTCACCGGCGACCAGTGCGGCGAGGAAGTCGACGAGGCGCACGCCGTCGACCTCCATGTCGTAGAACCCGTCGCTGCCCAGGATCGTGTGTGAGGTCCCGGGCGCGATGTACGAAGCGATCGGCACACCATCGGCCTCGATGTCGGACTCGGTCTGCTCGATGAAACCGAGCAGGTCGTCGGCGGCGATGCCGGCCAGCCCGGCGAAGGTCGCCTGCACGCTGTCATAGGCGTAGTCGAAGCGGGCGAAGGTGATGTCGGGATGCTGTGCGCCGGACTGGACGTACAGCCCCGGGAAGCTCCACTCCTCCGCCGTCAGGCCCTCGTTGACCGGCCAGTCCGGCACGTTCTCCAGCACGCCCCAGAGGCCACCGATCGCCGCGTTCAACGCCGGGACGTCGGGGTAGGCGGCGGAGCTGTCGCCGAAGGTGATGATCTCCGTGTCGGGGAGCGAGTCGGCGGCCAGACCGGCGAACAGCGGCGTCGGGATCGATCCGGCGCTCGAGCCCGCCACCAGCAACTGCTCGACGTCGGGATAGTTGGCGAGCACGGTCTGGAGGCCCTTGTCGGCATTGGGGAAACCGTTGTGATCGATCGTCACGGTGTCGGAGTACTCGGTGACGCTGTCGCCGAGGTGGACGTCGCCGCTGCAGTAGGGGACGTACACGATCGAGTAGTCGGCGATCGGATTCTCCGGGTTGGTCTCGTCGAACACGCCACCTCGGTCGGGGGCCACTCCGAGTTCGAGGTTGCGGGTGTACGTCGGGTTGTCGGGACCGCACGTCTCGGCGCTGAAGCAGGCACCGCCACCTTCGAAGTAGAGCATCACCTTCGTCGGGTCCGCCGGTCGTTCCCAGATCTCGAACGGGGTGCCGTCGGCGCACTGACAGTCGTCACCGCCCGGGATCGACGTCCACTCGCCCACGGTGACGGCCTCGGGCTCGGTGGTCGACGCCTCGCTCGTCGGCGGCGCCTCGGTGACCGATGCGCCGTCGTCCTCCGACCCACTGCACGCAGCGAGGACCGTGAGCGAGGCGAGCAGGAGTGCGGCGAGACGTCGATTCACCCCTCGAAGATCCCCGACCGCCACGCACGCTGCGAATCGCGGGTGTGACGCCGGGGTCTGACCCCTGGCGTAACGGTCAGCGGGGTGGTAGCTGGTGTCGAGGCGGGGGCGAGGGCCGCCGTCGACGACGACCGTGCCGTCGTCGACGAGCTTCACGAGATGTGCGAGCACGCTGCGGCGGGCCGGCTTGTGGAGTCCCTTGCGGACGGCGGCGTACAGCACCTCGACCATCTCGGGGATCGTCGTGAGGCCGCTGCGAACGGCCTCGAGCACCTGGCGCTCACGCTCGAGCCGGTGGGCGATCAGTTCGTCGACGAACGCCGACGGGTTCGGGATCGGCGGGCCGTGCATCGGGATCGCGACGTCGTCGTGCCGGCCGGCCACGACCCGCAACGAATCGAGGTACGCGGCCATGTCGCCGTCGGGCGGCGACACCACCGTGGTGCTCCACCCCATCACGTGGTCGCCGGTGAACAGCGTGCGCCGCTCACCGTCGTCGAGTGCGAAACAGAGGTGGTTCGACGTGTGCCCCGGTGTGTGCAGTGCGGTCGATCACCCATCCGTTCGGCCGATGCCACCACGTCGCCGGTGACCGCCACCACGTCGGGCACGAAGTCGCGGTCGGTCGACTCCTCGACGACGGGCTCGGCCGCCTCGGCCGTCGGGATCGTCGGCCGCACCCCGACTCCTCCCGGCTCGTCGACGACGGGATCCTCGCCGATGTCCCACTCGTCGTCGCCGTGTGGACCGAAGGCCACCGTCGGCGCCCGCGACTCGGCCGCCAACCAGGCCGCGACGGCGAGTGGTCCGCGTGGCAGTGCGTCACCAGGATCGCCCGCACCGTCGAGCCCTCCAGCGCCGCCGCCGCAGCACGTCGCGATCGCTGTCCAGCTTCGGCCCCGGATCGATCACCACGACGTCGCCACGGCCGTGCTCGTCGCCGCCGACGATGTAGGTGCCCGTGCCGTGGTAGGTGAACTTCGACGGGTTGTCGGCGATCACACGGCGCACGTGCGGCACCACCGGCTGCGACGAGCCGTAGGTGAACGAGTCGCGAACGAGCGTCAGGAACTCCACGACGTCCACCGCAGTGCATCGATCCGACCGACCCGCCGTCTCCGAGCATCGGCACCGCCACCCGGTCACGGGTGACGGCGCCGGCCCCGTCGACGTCGACGCCCAGGTTCCGCAAGGCCTCGGGGTTAGCCGGCGGGCGAGGTCGGACCCGTCGGCGATCTTGAACGCCACCGCTCGGCCGTCGCCCAGCCCTGCCGCCATCACCCCGGCGGCTCCTTGGCCATCAGGCCGGGCACCGCGCCCATCCACAGCGAGACATCGCGCTCCGCACCTCCGACCATCTCCGGGTGGGCCGCATCGCCCGGGCCACTGCAGCATCGCCCGACGCGAGGGCGCCGAACACCCGCGCGAGGTCGTCGAGGGCCAGCGCATGGGTCGGGGCACCGCACCCGTCGACGCCGAGATGGTGAACTGCGCAGCCCAGGTCGCGCAGGTGCGCGGTGATCGCCACCTGGAGCGGGTGAGTGCGATCGAGGTACGACGACGTCGGCCAACCTCGCACGACACACGTCGCCAGCATCGCCGCATGCTTGCCGGAGCAGTTCTGGCGCAACGACGACGGCGGATCGGCCGAGCACGGATCGCAGAGCGGCTGGGCGGGCGTGTTCTGCAGGTCGGCCTCGCTGAGCCGAAGGTCGACAGGATCGCCGCGACGGAGCTGCGAGGTGCATCGGGGCGCCGTCGTGGCTGGCACATGCCACCGCCAGGAGTTCGTCGGGCAGGTCGAGGCCGAGGGCCACCATCGCATCGGCCTGCATCGGCTTGAGGCACGACCGGGGGTACACGACGAGCGAAGGATCGCCCACCGCAGCCAGGATCGTCCCGTTGGCCCCGACGGCAACGCCGGCGCCGTGATGGAGCGACTCGTCGAACTGCGCGCCACGGCGAGCGGCGCGAACGCATCGTCGAATCGGGTCATACCGGTTCGGGCTCGGGGGTGGGTCGCCGTTCTTCGCCCGCTGGTTCTTCGGCGGTGGAATCGCCGTCAGGGCTGTCGACCACGTCGTACCGGTTCCCCCACTCGCTCACGAACGCCTGGACCATCGCGGCAGCCGGGAGCGCCAGCAATGCACCGACGAACCCGAGCAGCGCAGCGCCGCCGAGCGCAGCACCGAACGCGACCGCCGGGTGGAGTTCCATCGTGCGCGCCGTGATCCGCGGGGCGAAGAAGTAGTTCTCGATCTGCTGGTACACGACGATGAACACGATGATGATCAGGGCGTTGAGCGGTGAGTCGACCAGCGTCAACAGCACCGGCAGGATCCCGGCGAGGTACGTGCCGACCACCGGCAGGAACTGGCTGACCAGGCCCACCCACAGCGCGAGCGATCGGGGCCGGCGTACCGATCGACTGGAACACGATCCAGTGGAAGAACGTCGACAGCAGGGCGAGCAGCGCCCGGGAGACAGGTAGCCACCGGTCTTCGTGATCGCCAGCTCCCACGCCTGCAACACCCGGGCCTGACGAGCAGGTGTGAGGCGCGAGCAGATCCCTCGCGCATCGCGGGCCGTCGGCCACGAGGTAGTAGGTGAACAGCAGCACCGACAGGCCCTGGAAGATCACCCCGACGACCGCGAGCGACAGACGGATCGCTTCATCGCTCTGCGACCGGATGAACTCCTGCACACGTCCATTGGGATCGTTGAACTCGGAGATCACGTCCTCGGGGTCGATGTTGGTCCCGAAGTTGTCGTTGAGGAACCCGACCGTGTCGGTGATGTACCGATCGGAATCCTGGAGGAGCTCGGCCACCTGCGTGCCGACGAGCGTGCCGACCGCTCCGACGAAGATCAGGAACGCGGAGCACGCCGAGCAGGATCATGATCGTGGCCCGCCCGCGCCGCCAGCCCCGCGCCGCAGGCGGTTGACCCCGGGCTCGACCGCCAGCGACAGGAACACCGACACGAGCAGGAGCAGGAGCAGGCTCGACAAGCGGTGGAACACGTGCAGCACGGTGAACGTCAGCAGATAGCCGAGCCAGAAGATCAGGATCGCCGGGATAGCCCATCGCGGCAGCGTGCGGTCGGTGGCGCGCCGATCGAAGCGTCGCCCGTCGGCGTCGGCTGCGCCACCTGCGGCAGAGTCGGTCGACGTTTCCTCGGTCACGTCCGGATGGTACTCACGAGGGCGTGGCACGATGAGACCATGGACCTGCGAACCTGGCTGGGCGATCAGATCCGCTCGCGGGTGATCGGCCCGACGGGCCGACGCGCCACGCCGAACTGTTCGAGACCGACGAGCCCGGATGGTTCGACGAGGATGCACCGATCCGCCGGGTCCACGCCGACGCGTCGATGTTCGTCGGCGGCATGCGGGCGTTGCTGTTCCAATCGCTGCATCCGCTGGCGATGGCCGGCGTGGCCCAGCACTCCGACTACCGGTCCGACCCGTGGGGGAGGCTCCGACGCACCGCCGACTTCCTCGCCGCCACCACGTTCGGTCCGGCCAGCCAGGCGCAGCGGGCCGTCGACACCGTCCACCGGGTCCACGAACGGGTCGTCGGCACGGCTTCGGACGGCCGGCCGTACGCAGCGAACGATCCGCACCTGCTCGAGTGGGTCCACATCGCCGAACTCGACAGCTTCCTCGCCGCCCACGACCGCTACGGCGAACGACCCCTCGTCGGCAACGAACGCGATCGCTACGTCGCCGATGCCGCCGTCGTCGCGCGAGGCGCTGGGTGTGATCGACCCCCCGGAGTCGGAAGCCTCGCTGCGCGCCCGGCTCGACCGGTTCCGACCGGAACTCGCAGGCACCTCGAGAGGCGCGTGACGCGGCCCGCTACCTCCTGATCCAACCGCCGCTGCCACTCGCCGCGCGGCCCGCCTACGGGATGATCGCCGCGTCGGCGATCGCACTGATGCCCGCTTGGACCCGGTTCCCCCTGCGCCTGCCCTGGCTGCCCGTGTCGGAGGCCGTGGCGCTCCGGCCCGCCGGCGCCGCGATCACCCGCACGATCGATGGGCGACACCGGCTCCCACCTGACCGTCGCGTCGGGCGCAATCAGGACCAAGTGCCTTGATGCGACTGTGCAACCGTCGATACCGTCGGGGGCATCATGAGATCGACGACCCGTTCATCGTCCACCCCCGCTCGCTTCGTCCGGCGCGGTGCCACCGTGGTGGCCGTGCGCTCGCGCGCGGCGTGTGGCAGCGACGACGCCACCCCCGATGTCCCCGAGGGAGGCACCGGCAGCGCCTACAACGACGCGATCATCGTCGGAGTCCCACGACGAGATCCTCTTCAACGGCGGTGACGGTGAGATCGTGGTCGCCGTCGACTGCGACCCCGAGGGCGGTGGCACGCTCGTGACCGTGGTGGCCGAGGGTCTCGAACCGGGCGTGTACGAGGGCGTGTTCGACCCGACACCGGCGTCGATCTGACGCTCGATGCGACCTCGGGTGGCCAGGTGGTCATCGAGGCGGAGATGACGCTCGACGCCGAGGAGTACACGGTCACGTTCGCCGGCATCGAGGGCGGCGAGTTCAACGTGAGCGGCTGTCCGAGCTGACGGCGCGGTCGAGCGCGTCGGCGAGATCTCCCCGTCGCACCACCTCGACCCGTTCGAGCCCGAGCCACTCCGCCATCGTGGCGAGTTCGTCCTGCGAGTTCTGCCGAACCCCTGAACCTCGTCGATCCCCGGCTCGCCGAATGCGCTCTGCACGAGGAGCCGTCCGGTGCCACGATCGGCCTTCAGGTCGGCTCGGGCGACCAGTTCGTCACCGAGCAGGAACGGCAACACGTAGTAGCCGTACTGTCGCTTCGCGGCCGGCACGTAGATCTCGATGCGGTAGCGGAAGCCGAAGAGTCGCTCGGTGCGATCGTGGTTCCACACCACCGGGTCGAACGGGCTGAGCAGTGCCCGGGCATCGACGCGCCCAGGCATCACGGCGTCCGGGTGCAGGTAGGCGGGCTTGACCAGCCCTCCACCGTGGGCTCGACGAGACGACCCTCCCGACGACTCGCGGAACCAAGCGGTCGACACGGTGGGTTGCGCTGGCGGTGGTAGTCGGTGAG
>CAVORH010000034.1:0-24306 GCA_963698565.1 Ilumatobacteraceae bacterium | reverse complement strand
CCTTGCGCTGGCCGTGATCGCGGCGACGTCCGAGGTGGGAGGATCGGCAGCTGCGGCGATCGACCGCGTCGGCGCCACGTTGCGACAGCGCGCCGCCGACCAGGCGGAGCGCCGGGTCCACGCGGCCCAGGCCCGGCTCTCCGCTCATGTGATGACCGCGGTACCGCTGTCGATGCTCGGGCTCCTGCTGGCGACCGACCACGACGTCCGGACCGTGATGGCCACACCGGTCGGTGCGACCTGCCTGATCGCCGGGCTCACGCTGAACGGCGGCGGGTGGTGGTGGATGCGACGCATCGTCGGGAGACCGACGTGATCGAGGTCGCCGCCACCCTCGCGATCGTCACCCTCGTCGGCGCGGCCGTCCGTCCACGCCACCGCCGACCGGTCCCGTCGTTCGAGATCCGGGCCATCACTCCGGACACCACGCGCAGACACTGGCCGAGCCCGTCGGTGCGAACGACGACACGACACCTGCTCGCACGCAGACGGGAACGCCGGTCGATCGACCGGACCTGGCCCGACGCGATCGAACTGCTGGTCCATGCGCTCGGCGCCGGCCTGACGCCGCGACAGGCGATCGAGCACCTCGTGGGTCGAGCCCCCGAACCCGTGCGCCCGGCGTTCGCGGCAGTCGTGCACCGCATCGAGCGCGGGCAGCCCTTCGCCGACGCGCTGCGCGCCCTGCCCGATGTCCTCGGCACCCGTGCGGCGGCGACCGCCGACATGATCGGCACGAGCGATCGCTACGGCCTGCCGCTCGCACCGGTGCTCGAACAGCTCGCACGCGATGCCCGCGATACCCGTCGGCGCCTCGATCAGGCCGCGGCCCGGAAGCTTCCGGTGCGGCTGTCGTTCCCGCTCGTGACGTGCACGTTGCCGTCGTTCGTCCTCCTCGCGATCGCCCCCGCCGTGATCGCCGCCCTCTCGTCGCTCGGCGCACACGCCTGGTGACCGATCCGCTCCTCAGCGCCGTCACGCACCGTCACACCGCACCGTCACACCGACCGGAAGGGAACGCCATGCACCACGTCCTGATCCTCTTCGTCCACCTGCAGACCGCCGTCACCCAGAACGCCCTCGACCAGCGCACGCGCCTCAGCGACGACCGGGGTCAGGCGACCACCGAGTACGCGCTGGTCCTGTTGGCGGCGGCACTGGTCGGCCTGTTGGTCGTGGCCTGGGCCACCGCCGGCGGTGGCGCCGCCCGCATCAGCCGGCTCTTCAACAGCGTCGTCGATTCGGTCATCGACAAAGTGTGAGCAGCCCCGACGATCCGGCCCGTCGACGAGTCCGCTCGTCGACGGGCCAGGCGTCGATCGAGTTCGCACTCGTGCTGCCACTCGTGGTGGTGCTCGCCCTCGGCCTCGTCGTGGTCGGCGTCGCCGTGCGCAACGAGTTGGCGGTCGAGCTCGCCGCGCGTGAGGGCGCCCGAGCCGCATCGGTGTCGGCCACCCCAGCCGCGGCAGCGGCTCGCGCTGCGACCCGCGTGATCACACTGCCACTCGACGTCCGCACCACCACCGACGCGTCCACGGTGACCGTCACGGTCACCTACACCGACCCGGTCGACGTTGCGATCATCGGATCACTGATCGGACCCGTCACACACCGGGCATCGGTCACCATGGCGATCGAACCTCCGTGACCCGTACAGTTGGCCATCATGATCCGAGCCACGGTGACCACGGTGGGCGGCAACACCGTCGTCGCGCTCGACGGCACCGTCGACCTCGCATCGGTCGGCGTCCTCCACGGCGACCTCGCACGCGTGATCCGTCGCCACCAGGGCGACCTCATCATCGTCGACCTCGATGGCGTCGACACGCTCGACGACGTCGGCCTCGGTGTGCTGCTCGGCGCGGCGGCGACCGCCCGTGAGGCCGGCGGCGACATCGAGATCGTGTGTACTCGCCCGCCGCTGCGCGAACGCCTCCGGCGAACCAGGTTCGACCGGGCGATCACCGTGCGCTCGACCATCACATGACCGGGCCCCGTCGCACCGTCTGGGTGCTCGGCGACCAGCTCAATCGCCAACTCGGCGCGCTGCGCGACGCGTCCCCCGACAGCCATCGCGTGCTGCTCGTGGAGAGCACGGCCAAGCTCACCGGACAACGGTGGCACCGTCAGCGGGCACACCTCGTGATCGCAGCGATGCGACGCTTCGCGGTCGACCTCCGGTCCGCCGGGTTCGAGGTCGACCACCGACGGGCCGCCGTCGCTGCGCTCCGGGTTCGCCGAGCACGTCGCCGAGTTCGCTCCGGACGACGTCGCGGCGACCGAGCCGGCGAGCTGGGACGGGCTCGCGCTCCTCCGTTCGCTCGACGTCACCGTCGTACGCTCGAACCAGTTCCTCTGTCACTACGACGACTTCGCTGCGTGGGCAGCCGGCCGCAAGCAGTTGAAGATGGAGGACTTCTACCGGTGGCAACGCCGACGGCTGGGCTACCTGATGGACGGCGACGAACCGGTGACCGGCCGGTGGAACTACGACGACGAGAACCGCCAGCGACCGCCGAAGACCGAGACACCGTGGCCCTCGCCGCTTCGCTCACGTCTCGACGACGTCGACCGCTCGGTGCTCGACGACCTCCCGGACGCGTGCTGGGGTGCCGAGCCGGACGGCACGTGGGCCACCTCCCGGTCAGGGGCCCTCGCTCGCCTCCACCACTTCGTCGACGACGTCCTCCCGATGTTCGGTCCGCACGAGGACGCGATGGTCGAGCGGTCGTGGCATCTGGCGCACTCGGTGCTGTCGCCGTACCTGAACATCGGCCTCCTGCTGCCCGGCGAGGTGTGCGACGCCGTACAGGCCGCCTACGACGACGGCCGCGTCGACATCGCGTCGGCGGAGGGCTTCATCCGCCAGGTGATCGGATGGCGCGAGTACGTGTGGGGCGTCTACTGGCTGTGGATGCCCGAGTACCGAACCAAGAACGCGCTCGGAGCGGATCGGCCCGTGCCACCGGTGTTCCTCGGTGAGGCGACCACCGAGATGAACTGCGTCGGCAACTGCATGACGACCCTCCACGACCACGCGTACAACCACCACATCCAACGGCTGATGGTGCTCGGCAACCTGGCGATGCTGCACGGGGTCGACCCGTGGGAGATGACCGAGTGGATGTGGTCGAGCTTCGTCGACGGCGCCGAGTGGGTGATGCTCCCGAACGTGATCGGCATGAGCCAGTGGGCCGACGGCGGGATGATGGCCACCAAGCCGTACGCCGCGGGCGGCAACTACATCGACACGATGAGCGACTACTGCGGGAGCTGCCGGTACGACCGAAAGCAGCGTGTCGGCGACGACGCCTGCCCCTTCACCACGCTCTACTGGGACTTCCTCGCCCGCCACCACGACCTGTTGGTGCGCAACCCGCGCATCGCCCGCCAGGTGCGGGCCTCCGAACGACTGTCGGATCTGCCGGCGGTCCGCGAGCGTGCCGTCGAGGTGCGACGACGTCTCGACGACGGCACGCTGTGATCGATGCACGAACCTGCCGTCGACGCCCACGACGAACCGATCTTCCACCTCGCGCTGCCCGACGACTGGGCGACGGCGTTCAGCACCGGCGAGTACCGGATGTCGACCCGAGGGGTCACGCTCGAGCAGGAGGGGTTCATCCACTGTTCCACCCGCGAGCAGATGGAGGCCACCGCCAACCGGTTCTACGGCGACCTCGACCAACTCGTGGTGCTGACGATCGATCCCCGGCTCGTGCCCTCCCCGATCGTGTTCGAGCCGCCCGCACCCGACCTCGACGTGCTGTTCCCGCACATCTACGGACCGTTGCCGATCGCCGCGGTCAACGTCGCCACCGCATGGATCCGTCGGCCCGACGACGCCTGGACGCTCGACGACGCCTGACGAACGACCGGCGGCGGCACGCCTGACGTCGTCAGTGCTCGGAGAGCCAGAGCAGCACCGAACGGACGCGGCGGTTGCTCTCGTGCTCCTCGGTGAGGTGCAGTTTGCTGAAGATCGAGTTGATGTGCTTCTCCACCGACTTCTCGCTGAGGTGGAGCCGGGCGGCGACGGCGCTGTTGCGCAGACCCTCGGCAACCAGCGAGAGCACCTCACGTTCGCGTTCGGTGAGCTCGTCGAGCGGCGACGGCCGACGCGCTCTCGACGTGACGAACACGTCGATCGCGGCGGCGTCGATCGACGAGCCCTGCGAACAGACGGCCTCGATCGCTGCTGCCAGCTGGCGACGGTCGGCGACGTTCTCCTTCAGCAGGTAGGCGAGCCCTTCGGTGCCGTCCTCGAGGAGTTCGACCACGTAGTCGGCGTCGAGGTACTGGCTGAGGACGATGACGCCGGTGTCGGGGTATCGCGAGCGGATCTCCCGCGCTGCGCGGATGCCCTCGTCGGTGAGCGTCGGCGGCATCCGGACGTCGGTGATCACGAGGTCGGGGCGGTGTTGGTCGACGGCGGCGATCAAGCTGGGATGGTCGTCGGCCTCGGCGACCACTTCGACGCCGTCGAGCGTGGCGAGCACTGCCCCGACCCCTTGGCGCAGGAGCAGGGCGTCGTCGGCGATCACGACCCGTCTCATGCCGGGCTGCCCACCCCGACCGCGATCGGCACGCGTGCCGTGATCGTCGTTCCGGTCCCGATGACGCTGCGGATGGCCAGATCGCCGCCGATCGCCCCGACACGGTCGCCCATGTTCAACAGCCCGCGAGAGTCCGAGTGCTCGTCGGTGTCGAACCCCGGGCCGTCGTCCACCACGACGAGCACGAGGTCCCCGTCCTCCTCGGTCAACGAGATCGTGATCGTCGTGTCGGCGGTCCCGTGCTTGATGGCGTTCTGGATCGCCTCCACACACAGGAAGTACAACGCAACCTTCGTGCTGCCGTCGATCTCCGAGGTCGACGAGTCCTGGATGTCGATGCGCGCCGAGGATCGCCGGGCCACCCCGTGGAGAGCACGTGCCAGGCCGAGTTCGTGCAATCGGGCCGGATACACCCCTTGCGCGAGGTCGCGCAGTTCCTCGACGGCCCCGGTGGCCTCTCGGTGCATCGCCATGAGCAACTCGCTCGTCGGCGCACGACCTTCGTCGGTCAGTTCGGCGGCGAGTCGGAGTTGCAGCGAGAGCGAGACGAGCCGCTGCTGGGCACCGTCGTGGAGGTCGCGCTCGAGGCGGACGCGCTCGTTGTCGGCAGCGACGAGCAGCCGCCGCCGCGAGTCACGCAGTGCCTGCTCCGCGGCGCGGAGCCGGCGATTCTGGCGGACGGCCCGTTGCAGACTGCGCAGGTGAACGAGGTTCAGCTCCTGGATGTCACCCATGACCAGCAGCAGATTGGCACCGACGTACGCCAGGAGGACACCGAGGAACACCGGGCGCGGGATGAGTTCGTCGAGACCCACTCCGTCGCTGGTGAAGGCGATGTAGGTGATCGCGACGGCGATCACCACGGTGACCGGGACGAGTCGCCGGACGAATCGCCGCTCGAGGTAGGTGGCGGCGAGGATCACCGGCCCGACCACGTTCTGCATCGCGATCGGCAAGGTCTCGGGGACGATGAGCACGAGCGGGAAGAGCAGGTACCAGCTGCCCAGGTTCGCCCAGAGGATGCCGCGCCGCAGGTCGCCTCGTCGGAAGTACGGAGCCGCCATCCACCGGAACGGGATGACCAGCGCAATGCATCCGGCGAGCACCACGGCCCACCAGGAGCGGTAGGCGACGGCGAAGACGAGGACGCCCAGTGCGAACGCGGCGATCGCCCGCTGGTCGGAGACGTTGTTCGCGATGAGCCATTCCCGGGCCTCGCGTCGCACCTCGGGGATCTCCGACCCCGCCACCGACTGCAGGTCGAGGTCGTCGAGGTCGTCCGGCGGCGGGACGTCGTCGTTCATCCGGCGAGAGTAGGTCGTCGCTCACCGATCGAGGTCGAACGATCGGACGGAGATGACCTTGCCGAACATGTCGACGTAGCCGATCCAGTTGGCATCGTCGACGTTCAGCGTCGTGATGTACGAGGAGCCCCAGGTGCTGACGAAGACGTCTCGCTCGGCACCGGAGAGGCTCGTCGGCCTGCTCGACTGCTCCCACAGGGCAACCTGGTCGCACGGGCCTTCCCGCTCGTCCGTCCAGTTCATCACCAGGTTGTCGATCGGGAACGGGTTGAGGATCGGGACGTACAGCGGATCCTTGATCCTCGTCACCCCCACGGTTGGTGGGCCCAGATAGCGGGTGGCTCCGACACGAAGACCGTAGGTGGGACGCAGGTGATCGACGGCCTTGAAGTTGAGGAGCAGCCGCGCACAGGACCGGTAGTTGCGCCCATCGCCAGCGTTGCGGCGCACCGTCGTCGAGGCGAGCGAGCCGTGCAGCACGCGCATCTCGTGGATGTGGGCGTAGGGATTGTCGTTGAAGATGTTGGTCGAGGGCACGTGCGGCACCGGGTCGGATGGATTGGCCACGGCGTATGAGGCGGGCAGGAGATCGTTGTGGAGGTTGGACATCTGGAGCGAGAGCGATCGCGGCGCACCGAAGGTGTAGGTGACGACCTCGGTGCGCTCGTAGCCCTTCGCCGTCAGCTCGTCGACGAGATCGATCGATGCGATCGTGGCGAGCGCTCCACCGAGGCTGTGACCGGTGAAATAGATCCTCGTGCCGCCTTCTCGTTCGTGTCCGGCGATGACGGCCAGGAGCTGCGAGCGAACCGCCCGGTACGCCGCGAGGAAGCCGACGTGGACGGCATCGTCGACGGTTCCTTCACCGACGACATTCAGGGGGGCTCGTGAGAAGGACAGGTCGGTGATGATGTCGTTCACGTCGAGTTCGGTGCCACGGAACGCCACGGCGAGATCGCCGGTGTCGACGTTGCGGGCGACGATCACCTCGGTGTCGGTGACCTCGCGCAGCGCTCCATGGTTGCCGCGCAGCGCTGCGACGAGGCGCCAACAGCCCATGCGATCCCTGAAGTAGTCGGGAGCACCGATCGAATCGAGCAAGCTGTCCTCGCCGCCGGAACCCGGCTCGATCTCGTAGGCCTGCGAAGCGAGCCCGAACATCGTGCCAGCGGTCGTCGTGTCGTAGCGGGTCGTGGACGGCATCGCGCACTGCGCCCTGACCGCCGGCGGCTCCGTCGGATCCCCCGACCCCGGCGGTGTCCCGAGGCCGGTGCGGGTGTCGACTTTGCGGTTGGGGGCGCCGTCGGCGGACGCCGGCGTGTAGACGTTCGCGGCGATGGTGCCGAGGTGGTCCGCGATCAGATCGACGGCGGCATCGGGACTGTTCTGATAACAGACCTGACCATCGCTGCCGATCGAGGCGACCGCGACGTTCGGGTCGACGCTGCCGACGGAATAGTTGGTGTTGGACGCATTCGGAGGATTGCCCTTGACGTCGGAGGAGATCAGCAAGCCATAGCCCGTCGCGGTCGCATTGACCGGCGTGAGATTGACGATCGCAGCGTCACCAGGAGCACCGTTCACCCCGAAACAGAGCTGACCCGACGGTGGAACCGACGTGCCCCCGAGCCCGGTGCGGGTGTCGACTTTGCGGTTGGGGGCGCCGTCGGCGGACGCCGGCGTGTAGACGTTCGCGGCGATGGTGCCGAGGTGGTCCGCGATCAGATCGACGGCGGCATCGGGACTGTTCTGATAACAGACCTGACCATCGCTGCCGATCGAGGCGACCGCGACGTTCGGGTCGACGCTGCCGACGGAATAGTTGGTGTTGGACGCATTCGGAGGATTGCCCTTGACGTCGGAGGAGATCAGCAAGCCATAGCCCGTCGCGGTCGCATTGACCGGCGTGAGATTGACGATCGCAGCGTCACCAGGAGCACCGTTCACCCCGAAACAGAGCTGACCCGACGGTGGAACCGACGTGCCCCCGAGCCCGGTGCGGGTGTCGACTTTGCGGTTGGGGGCGCCGTCGGCGGACGCCGGCGTGTAGACGTTCGCGGCGATGGTGCCGAGGTGGTCCGCGATCAGATCGACGGCGGCATCGGGACTGTTCTGATAACAGACCTGACCATCGCTGCCGATCGAGGCGACCGCGACGTTCGGGTCGACGCTGCCGACGGAATAGTTGGTGTTGGACGCATTCGGAGGATTGCCCTTGACGTCGGAGGAGATCAGCAAGCCATAGCCCGTCGCGGTCGCATTGACCGGCGTGAGATTGACGATCGCAGCGTCACCAGGAGCACCGTTCACCCCGAAACAGAGCTGACCCGCGGACGCGACCGCCCCCCGGACCTGCGATGACACGCCGATGACCGCAGCGGACGCGATGACAGCGGCGGCGAGCCCGAGCACCGGGAGTCGACGGGAGATCCGTGGGGACGTGCGAACAGCCATGGACCGATCATCCAGCACATCGGCCACGGCGGGAACCCGGTGGTCCCTAGTGCGCGGGAGGGTTATCCCTACCTCTCCCAGTGGAGGGGCGCACCTCCTCCGGAGCGGACAACGGGTCGTCAGTCGCCGGAGTAGGCGGGAACGCCCATCTCGACCAGGTCGAGACCGGCGATCTCGTCGTCGGCCGACGGGCGGATGCCGCCGGCGGTGAACCGGTCCTGGAGGCGGAAGAAGCCGAGCGCAAGTCCGAAGATCACCGTGCAGATCACGAGGGCACCGATCGCCTGCGAGGCGAACTGGCCCCACCCGAGGCTTCCGAAGTCGTACAAGAACCCGGTCACCCCCGTACCAGCGGTGTCGGCGGTGTCGGTGGCATTCCAGCCGCCGCCGTAGCTGCCGTCGGCGAAGATGCCGACCGCGAGCACCCCGAAGAGCCCGCACACGCCGTGGACCGCGATCGCGCCGACCGGATCGTCGAGCTTCAGCCGCCGTTCGACGAACCAGACGACTTCGATCACGATCACACCGGCGATGATGCCGATCACCGCGGCCGCCCACGGTTGCACGAACGCGCACGGCGCGGTGATCGCCACCAGCCCGGCGAGCATCCCGTTGACCATCATCGACGGGTCGGGCTTGCCGGTGCGCTTCGTCACCCAGAACAGCGCGGCAACCGAGCCGAACGCTGCAGCGATGGCGGTGTTGGCCGCCACGGTCGCGAACTGGATGTCGGTCGCCGCGAAGGTCGAAGCGGCGTTGAAGCCGAACCAGCCGAACAGGAGGATGAACGTGCCGAACATCGCCATCGGGATGTTGTGACCGAGCAGTGCCCGCGGTGTGCCGTCCTCGTCGAACTTGCCGATGCGCGGTCCGAGCACGATCGCTCCGGCCAGTGCCGCTGCGCCACCGACGGCGTGCACGACGCCGGAACCGGCGAAGTCGACGTACCCGAAGCCGAAGCCGACGTTGTTGCCGAGCTGGCTGAGCCAGCCGCCGCCCCACGTCCAGGCGCCGAAGATCGGGTAGTAGATCCCGCCACAGAACAGTCCCCACAGCACGAACGACGACCACTTCCAACGTTCGGCCATCGCGCCCGTGGGGATCGTGGCCGTCGTGTCCATGAAGGCGACCATGTAGAGGAAGAACG
This sequence comes from Ilumatobacteraceae bacterium, assembly GCA_963698565.1. GTDB lineage: Bacteria > Actinomycetota > Acidimicrobiia > Acidimicrobiales > Ilumatobacteraceae > Sva-07. The sequence goes on along the minus strand of CAVORH010000034.1, from coordinate 14,845 downwards.
CCATGATCGACGCCGTCGACGCGGAGTCGCCGAGGCCACCGAGGCCGAAGCCACCCTTCCAGAGGAACACCCAGTCACCGATCTGGATCAACGATCCACCGACCGGGGCGTCCATCCCGAACACCCCCGGGAGTGAGAAACCGCCGAACATGAAGGCGAAGCCGACGAAGAAGAAGGCGACGAATCCCAGTCCGAAGATCATGAAGTTCGTCGACACCACGTGAGCGGCGTGTTTCGAACGACAGAACCCGGTCTCCACCATGGCGAAGCCCGCCTGCATGAAGATGACGAGCGCAGCGCCGATGACGATCCAGAGAAGGTTGAGCGACAGCGCCACCGTGGGTGCGTCGACATCCGGACCAGCCGCGAGAAAGGCTGACATGAAGTGGTTCTCCTGCTTTCGGGCACCTTGCGGTGCGCCCCGTCCCTGACGGTTGTCAGGCACGCTCGTGCGGTTCCAGCCCCGCTACGACGAGTGAGCGCATCGTCGCCCTGTCGGGTTTCGCGCCGATGGCCGCCGTGTGACGGCCGCATGAACAGCCGCTCGGCGATACGTTGCAGCTGTGAGCACCGACCCGGGCCTGCACCAACGCCTCGCCGGATCGGTCGCGGAGCTCGACACACGGCGCTTGCAGCGGCGATTCCACGGTGTGGAGATGAGCACGATCGGCGATGTCGTCGAACGGTGCCCGGTGCGATTCGGCGGCGAGGTCCGCAGTCAGCACCGCTCGGCGCCCGGCAGCCGACCGATGCTGCGCGTCACCGTCAGCGACGGCACCGGTTCGGCGGTCGCGGTGTTCACGGGACGATCGCGCATCCTCGGCCTCGACGCCGGCCGCGCGGTCGTGTTCGAGGGCGTCGCCCACCGCGAACGCGGTCAGCTCGTCGTCGTCAACCCGGCCTACACCCTGCTCCCGTAGGGATCGCGACGCCGGTCAGGGCCGATCGCTGACCAGCAGCGCGGTCACCTCGTCCTCGGCCTCGGTGGTCACGAGCACGATCACCTCGTCGCCGACGAGGAGCGACGTGTCGCCCCGGGGCACCACCACGTTGCCGCTGCGAACGATCGCCACGACGCTCGCGCCACGCGGGAACCCGACATCGACGATCTCCCTCCCGATCGACGGACTGTCGTCGGTGAGCGTGACCTCGATCAGACGCGCCTTGCCACCGGCCACCTGCAACAGCCGCACGATCGAGCCGACCGTCACCGCCTCCTCGACCAGGGCCGAGAGCAGGTGTGGCGCCGACACCGCGATGTCGACGCCCCACATCTCGTCGAACATCCACTCGTTGGCCGGATGGTTCACCCGGGCGATCACGCGAGGGACACCGAACTCCTGCTTCGCGAGCAGCGACGCGACGAGGTTGTCCTCGTCGTCGCCGGTGACCGCGAGCAGCACGTCGGCCCGCTCCGGCTCCGCCCGGGCGAGTTCGCTGATCTCGCAGGCGTCGGCGACCACCCAACTGACGGAACCGAGACCGGACGAGACACGGCGCCGATCGACCTGGTGACCATCTCGCTCGACGACCACGACGTCGTGACCGTTCGCCACGAGATCGCCGGCGATGAACGTGCCGACCTTGCCTGCGCCGACGATCACGATCCTCACGACGTCACCCCTCCACGCTTCGCCCCGTCGTCGACATCGGCCCAGTCGGCCTGGAACTCGGCGACTCGATCGTTGGGCACCATCAGGTACAGCAGGTCGCCCTCCTGGATCACGAGATCCGGCGTCGGGACCACACTCACGCCGAGGCGGCGCACTGCCGCCAGTCGGACCAGCCCGTCGGCCTCGAGTTCGGTCACGCTCCTGCCGATCAACGGTCGCGACGCCGGACGTTCGACCAGGCAGACCTGCGCACTGGGATCCACCCACCGGACCGCGTCGTTCAGCGGTACGAGTTGGCGCATCGACATGTCGATCGTCAGACGGGCCGATGCGACGGTCGGGATGCCGAGGCGCTCGTACACCGCCGCTCGACGCATGTCGTAGATGCGCGCGAACACGCGACGCACCCCGAACGCCTCCCGACCGGTGCGGGCGATGACGATGTTGCTGTTGTCGCCGTTGGTGACCGCAGCGAGCGCCACCGCCCGTTCGATCCCGGCGGCGCACATGGTCGCCTGGTCGTAGCCGATGCCCTCGATCCGATCGACGGCGAGCCCGCCCAGGCGATGGAACGCTGCACGATCCGTGTCGATCACCGCCACCGAGTGCCCCAGCGCGACCAGCCGTTCAGCCAGTCCGGCGCCGACGCGTCCGCATCCCACCACCACCACGTGGCCGTTGTCGCTCACCTGAGCCGTTTCCGCATCGCTCACAGCACCTCCCTGGTCGATTCCTTGTCGATTTCTGGTCGGTTCCTCGGTCGGTTCGAGCTCGTCGAGGTCACCGACCTGGATCGGCACGGACAGGATCGCCGTGTTCGGCCGCTGACGGAGCTTCGTCTTGATCATGAGGGCGCTCTGGTTGTGCAGCGCCTGATCCCACCAGTGTTCGACCACGAACTCCGGGATCACCACCGTGACGACGTCGTCCGGGCGCTCGTCGTCGAGTTCGTCGATCAGTCGCATCACCGGACCGGTCAGATCACGGAACGGCGAGAAGATCGTGCGCAGCTCGACCGGGACCCCGAACGACTCCCAGGCATCCACGAGCGCCACCTCCTCGTCGGCCGAGGTCACCACGCTGATCGCCACCAGCCGATCGGGACGCATCGACCGCGCATACGCAACGGCCTTGAGCACCCCGAGATTCACGCTGCCGACCAGGATCACGACCGTGTGCGAGTGACGGGGGATGTGGTCGCCCGGCTCGACCCGCAGTGCGGATCGGACGCTGTCGTAGTGGCGCTTGATCCGTTTGAACCCGTACACGATGATCGGGATCAACACGGCGGGGATCCAGGCGCCGATCGTGAACTTCGACACGAGCACGACGATCAGCACGATGAACGTGGCGACCGCACCGATCGAGTTGACGATCGCTCCGCGCCGCCAGTTGGGCTCGCGTTCCTTCTGGTGGTGACGCACCATGCCGATCTGCGAGAGCGTGAACCCGCAGAACACGCCGACGGCGTAGAGGGGGATCAGCTTGCTCGTGTCGCCCGAGAACACCACGATCAGCAACGCCGCCACCGCAGCGAGCGCGAGGATCCCGTTGGAGAACACCAGCCGATCTCCACGGTTCTTCAGCTGCGCCGGCAGGTACCCGTCCTGGGAGAGGATCGACGAGACGCGAGGGAAGTCGGCGAAGGCGGTGTTGGCGGCGAGGATCAGGATCGCGAACGTCGAGAACTGCAGGACGTAGTACGGCAGGCTCTCGCCGTTGAAGACCTCGCGGCCCATGATCGACAGCAGCGTCTCCCCCTCGCTCGGGGTGGGCCGCAGCCGGCTCGCCAGCACCGAGATGCCGAAGAAGAAGGTGGCGAGAATCGTCCCCATCAACAACAGGGTCGTCGCGGCGTGCTTCGACTCCGGCTTCTTGAACGCCGGCACGCCGTTGGAGATCGCTTCGATCCCGGTCAGTGCAACGGCGCCCGACGAGAACGCTCGCAGGAACAGCAGGATGGTCAGACCGGTGAGTGCATTCCCTCCGGTCAGTTGGTCCACTGACTCGGTGTTGGGAGCCAGCGGTTCGAGCGTGCCCGTCGCGAGCCTGAAGAGGCCGATGACGATCAACGAACCCAACGCCAGGATGTACACGTACGTCGGCCCGGCGAACAGGCGGCCCGACTCCTTCAGGCCGCGGAGGTTGGCGATCGTCATGATCGCGATGAACCCGAGACAGATCTCGACCCGTTCGGGTCGCAGCGCGGGGAACGCCGACGTGATCGCGGCCACGCCCGCGGAGACCGACACCGCGACGGTCAGGATGTAGTCGACGAGCAACGACGCGCCGGCGACCAGCGACGGGGTCTCCCCGAGGTTCTCGCGCGAGACCACGTACGAGCCACCACCACCCGGGTACGCGTAGATCGTCTGGCGGTAGCTCGTGATCACCAGCACGAGGAGCACCATCACGATGATCGAGATCGGGATCAGTTGGTTGAGTGCCACCGACAGCCCGGCCGCAGGAATCAGGACGATCAGGATCTCCTGGCTGGCGTACGCCGTCGACGAGATCGCGTCGGATGCGAACACCGCGAGGGCAGTCGGGATCCCGAGGCGCTGGTGCTGCTCGTCCTCGGTGGCCAACGGCATGCCGACGAGCGAACGCTTCCATCGACTGATCACGGCGTCGCCACGATCACGGCGCGTTCGGCCATCGTGGGCCCAACTCTCGGCAACAACGTGTTCTCCTGCTCCTGGGTGCGGTGGGTGCCGCGTGTACCCGATGGATCGCTCCATCACTCACGCGGAACCAGCCCCGCTTCGTGAGCACCTCGAACGCTAGCGATGCGCCGACCGAAACCGGCAGGGAGCGTCGACCGGCCGGCTACCAGTGCATCGTGCCGGGCGCACCCTTGAACGGACCGGTCACGTTCGCCGTGACCCAGCCGCCGTAGAAGCTGCCCTCGTTGCTCGTCACCCGTTCGTCGTCGATCCAGCACTCGTCGACCTTCTGCGCGTAGAACGCCCAGTGGTCGGCCACCGGCACGAACGTCGGCGTCGGGTCGCGGTAGGTCCACCCGGCGGCGGCCACGATCACCGGGGAGTCGCCCTCGTTCGGGATCACGATGTCGGCGTAGTCCGCGATGCCCTTCCACTCGCACATGGTCCGCCTCGCCGCCGACGGCGCCAGCAGATCGAGGCGGACGAACTCGGGTGCCACGTAGTACGCCGGCGGCTGGCTCGTCTCGAGCACCCGGAACGCGTGCGGAGCGTCGACGATCGTCACCCCGGCATGGATCACGCGCACCCGCCAGTCGACCCGCTCGATCCGCGGCGGCCGCGGATAGTCCCACACCGACTCGACCGGCTTCCCGTTCGCTGCGACCTCCACGCCGTACACGATGTGTCCGACACATCGTGTACGTCCAGTCGTGCTCAGTCGAACTCGGACTCCTCGGGCGGGGTCGTGCGACCACCCGCTCGCTTGTCGGCGGCCTTGTCGTGTGCTCGCTGCTCCTCCTCGAGTGCCGCCTCCTCCTCCACGAGCCGTTCGAGGCTCGTGAGCCGGACCGGGTCGAGCGTCCCCTCGGCGATCGCGGCCTGCACGGCACAGCCGGGCTCCTGGTCGTGCTTGCAGTCGCGGAAGCGGCAGTGATCCATCAGGTCGAAGACGTCGGCGAACGCCCGCTCGATGCCGTTCCCGGAGAGCCACAGGCTCAGCGCCCGCACACCCGGCGTGTCGATCAACCAGCCTTCGCCCGGCAACGGCACCAGCTCGGCCGCCACGGTCGTGTGCCGACCGCGTTGGTCACCCTCGCGCACCGCACTCGTCGCCTGGCGTTCGTTGCCGACGAGCGCATTCACCAGCGTCGACTTGCCGACTCCGCTCGCGCCGAGGAACGTCAGGGTGCGATTGCCGACGGCGAACGCACGGATCGCGTCGATCCCGTCGCCGCTGATCCCGCTCGCCAGCAGCACGGGCACGCCGAGCGCCACGTCGGCCAGGGCCCGCCGACCCGGCTCGGGGTCGTCGACGAGATCGGTCTTGGTGAGCACCACGACCGGCTCGGCCCCGGAGTCGAACGCGAGCACCAGCTCTCGTTCGAGACGCCGCGGGCTCGGCGGTGACCCGAGCGCATGCACGAGGAACACCACGTCGATGTTCGCAGCGAGCGTGTGCGACACCGCCCGCATCCCGTCGAACGACGCTCGCCGCGTGAACGCAGATCGGCGTTCGAGCACGTGCTCGACGCGCTCGCCGTCATCGGACGCGACCACCCAGTCACCGACGGCGACATCGGCGCCGATGTTGCGCACACGTTGCGGGTCGGATCGGCCGCGCGCTTCGTCCATCGAACGCAACAGGGTGCTCCAACCGCGGTCGAGTCGCGACACTCTCGCGGGCCGACCGGGCGAGCCGATCGACCGCCACGACTCGTCGAAGTCGTCGGCCCAGCCGAGTGCAGAGTCGGGGCCATCGAACGCGGCGGGCATCGTCCGCACACCGTACCCGCGATGCAGAACGGCGGATCCTGCGGCACACTCACGGTGGTGGAGACCTCGCTCCCGGGCTTGACAATCCACCGTCGCATCCCCTAGTCACCAGTTCCGAGCCACCGGTCGGGCACCCGCCCCGCATCTCACGAAAGGCACCGATGTCCAAACCCCTCGTCGTCGTGGAGTCGCCCGCCAAGGCGAAGACGCTGTCGAAGTTCCTCGGCAGCGACTACGACGTGCGCGCCTCGGTGGGCCACGTGAGCGACCTGCCGTCGAAGGGCCTGAACATCGACGTCGACAACGGGTTCAAGCCCACCTACGAACTCACCGAACGGGGCAAGACGGTCATCAAGGACCTGAAGGCAGCACTGAAGGACGCGTCCGAGCTCTACCTCGCAACGGATGAAGACCGCGAGGGCGAAGCGATCTCCTGGCATCTCCTCGAGTACCTGAAGCCGAAGGTGCCCGTGAAGCGGATGGTGTTCCACGAGATCACCAAGGCGGCGATCGACCACGCGGTCAACAACCCGCGCGGGCTCGACTACGGCCTGGTCGATGCCGCCGAGACGCGCCGCATCCTCGACCGGCTGTACGGCTACGAGGTGTCGCCGGTGCTCTGGCGCCGGGTCAACCGGGGCCTGTCGGCCGGGCGGGTGCAGAGCCCGTCGGTGCGCCTCATCGTCCAACGCGAACGCGAACGCATCGCCTTCATCACCGCCGACTACTGGGACATCGACCTCGGCACCGCAACCCGGCCGGCGTTCGACGCCAAGCTCGTCGCGGTCGCCGGGGCTCGTGTCGCCACCGGCAAGGACTTCGACGAGCGCGGCCAGGTGTCCGACAAGGCCGTCGCACTGTCCGAGGTGCGCGCCCGCGGACTCGCCGATGGTCTCGCCGACGCGACGTTCACCGTGCGCTCGGTCGAGGAGAAGCCGTACCGCTCGTCGCCGAAGCCACCGTTCATGACCTCGACACTCCAGCAGGAGGGCGGCCGCAAGCTGCGCCTGTCGTCGTCGCAGGTGATGCGGGTGGCGCAGGGCCTGTACGAGCGCGGCTTCATCACCTACATGCGTACCGACAACGTCGTGCTGTCCGACGAGGCGATGCAGGCGACCCGCGCCGCGGTCACCAGCGAGTACGGGCCCAACTATCTCAACGCCGCGCCGAAGCAGTACTCGTCGAAGGTCAAGAACGCGCAGGAGGCCCACGAGGCCATCCGCCCGACCACGCCGTACCGCTCACCCCAGCAGCTGAGCAGCGAACTCAACAGCCAGGAGTTGGCGCTGTACCGGCTGGTCTGGCAGCGCACGCTCGCCTCGCAGATGGCCGACGCCACCGGCGTCACCGTCAGCGTGCGGCTCGCCGCCAACTCCGCCGACCGCTCCACCGGCGAGCTCACCGACTGCGAGTTCGCCGCGTCCGGCACCACGATCACGTTCCCCGGCTACCGGGCCGTGTACGTCGCGTCGAAGGAGGAGACCGGCGACGACGCCGCCGACAACGAGGCACTCCTGCCGCCGCTCACCCAGGGCGACGAGGTACCGATCGCCTCGATCGAACCGAACGGTCACACCACCTCGCCGCCGGCGCGCTACACCGAGGCATCGCTGGTCAAGCGCCTCGAAGAACTCGGCATCGGCCGTCCGTCGACCTGGGCGTCGATCATCCAGACGATCCAGGACCGCGGCTACGTGTGGAAGAAGGGCCAGGCGCTCGTGCCGACCTGGACCGCGTTCGCCGTCGTCCGACTGCTCGAGGAGCACTTCGACGCGCTCGTCGACTACGACTTCACCGCCTCGATCGATCACGACCTCGACGAGATCGCCAACGGCCAGCGCGCCAAGGACAAGTGGTTGAAGCGCTTCTACTTCGGCGACACCGGCGACGGCGACACCCAACCGATCTCGGCCGAAGCGGGCTTCGGCGAGGACGCACTGCTCGGCCTCAAGCGTCTCGTCGAGGAGAACCTCGACGAGATCGATGCCGCCGAGATCAACACCTTCCCGCTCGGACCCGACGCCGACGGCAACCTGATCGTCGTCAAGCCGGGCAAGTACGGGCCGTACGTCAAGCGCGGCGAGGACACGGCCAGCGTGCCCGACGACCTCGCGCCCGACGAGTTGACGGTCGACAAGGCGATCGAGCTGCTCGCTGCGCCGAAGTCCGACGAGCCGATCGGCGAACTCGACGGCTACCCGGTGTACGCGAAGAACGGCCGCTACGGGCCGTACGTGCAGTGGGGCGACCACGACGATCCGCCGCCCGGGCTCGAGAAGCCGAAGATGTCGAGCCTCTTCAAGACGATGGTGCTCGAGCGCATCACGATGGACGAGGCCGAGGCGCTGCTGCAGCTGCCGCGGCTGCTCGGCGAGGACCCCGCCGACGGTGTGCCGATCTACGCGAACAACGGCCGATACGGGCCGTACGTGCAGAAGGAGAAGGACTACCGCAACATCGACTCCGAGGACCAGCTGCTGCAGATCACGCTCGACGAGGCGTTGCAGATCTTCAGCCAGCCCAAGGTGTACAAACGCGGTGGCGGCAACATGGCCGCCAAGGGTCCGCTCCGGGAGTTCGGCACCGATCCGGTGAGCGAGCGGCCGGTGGTGGCCAAGGACGGCAAGTTCGGTGTGTACGTCACCGACGGCGAGACCAACGCATCGCTCGGCAAGGGCGACCGCCTCGAGGAGATGGCACCGGAGCGCGCCTACGAGCTGCTGGCGATTCGTCGAGAGGCGATCATCGCCAAGGGCGGGCCCACCAAGAAGCGAGCCACCAAGAAGAAGGCGGCGGCCAAGAAGAAGGCACCGGCAAAGAAGGCGGCGGCCAAGAAGAAGGCCCCTGCGAAGAAGGCGGCTGCCAAGCCTGCGCCGGTGATCACCGACCTCAACGGCTGAGACGTCCCGGCGTTGCGCGTGGAGGACAGCGGTTGTTAGGGTGGCCTAACTTCGACGTCGCCGAAGGGTGGGCTCCACCGCCTGCCACGCAGAACATCCGGAGACCAACGTGCTGCAGACATTCCTGACCGGACTCCGCGAGGGGCTCGAAGCCGCCCTCGTCGTGAGCATCCTGATGTCGTTCATGGTGCGCAGCGGACACCGCGACCGCATCCCTGCACTGTGGGCCGGCGTTGCGGCAGCCGTCGTGTTGTCCTTCGGGTTCGGTGCGCTGTTGCACTACACCTCGGCATCGATGAGCTTCGAGGCCCGCGAGGCATTCGGTGGCGTCCTCTCGATCGTCGCCGTCGGGTTCGTCACCTGGATGGTGTTCTGGATGAAGCGGGCGTCGCGAACCCTCAAGGGTGAGCTGCAGGACAAGATGTCCGCGGCGGTCGAGATCGGCACGATCGGCGTGTTCGTCGCCGCGTTGCTGGCCGTCGGGCGCGAGGGCCTCGAGACCGCGCTGTTCCTCTACCCCACGTTCCAGGCCCAGGGCGCCGGCGCCGGCCCCGCGGTCGGCGCACTGCTCGGCATCGGCGCTGCGGTGGTCATCGGCGTCCTGCTGTACCGAGGTGTCGTGTCGATGAACCTCGCCGCGTTCTTCAAGGTCACCGGTGCGGCCCTGCTCGTCATCGCCGCCGGCGTGCTCGCGTACGGCGTCCACGACCTCCAGGAAGCCGGCATCCTGCCCGGCATCGACAACCTGGCGTGGAACATCGACGGCTGGGAGATCACCAGCTGGTACGGGGCGCTGCTCAAGGGCATCTTCAACCTCGGCCCGCAGATGACCGTGTTCGAGGTCGTCGTGTACCTCGGCTACCTGATCCCGGCGATGATCATGTTCCTCCGCCCGGCACGTTCCGCACAGCCCGGCCCGCGAGTGGCGGCCACGCCGACCGGTGCAGCGGTCGGCGAGCCCGCTCGCTGAGTCGCCGACATCCTCCCCCACATCCACGAGGAAGTACCCCCATGTCATCCCGCCGCCTCCTGCTCGCCGCCCCGACCGTCGCTCTGTTGACGCTCGCTGCCTGCTCCACCGAAGCGGCAGACGTGACCGTCGGCGTCACGGGCACCGACGACGCCTGCATCATCGAGTCCGACATCGTCGACGCGGGCAAGGTCGGCTTCGAGTTCCTGAACGAGAGCAGCAAGGTCAACGAGCTGTACGTGTTGAAGGCGAACGGTGACACCCTCGGCGAGGTCGAGAACGTCACCACCGGCACGTCACGCACGCTCACCGTCGACCTGGTCGCCGGCGACTACCTCGTGCGCTGCAAGCCGGGCCAGAGCGGTGACGGCATCGAGTCGCCGTTCACCGTGACCGGCGACGGTGGCACCGCACAGGCCGAGCCCGACCGTGAGATCACCTTCGACGCGATCGACTTCGACTACGAGAACCTCGACCTGAGCGGCATCGCCGACGGCGACACGATCCGGTTCGAGATGGCGAACGCGGGCGAACAGCCCCACGAGTTCGAGGTGCTCGACCCGGACGGCGAACCGATCGGCGAGGTGGCCGCCACCAACCCCGGCGAGAGCGGTGGTGCCACGATGACGTTCGTTGCGCCCGGCGTGTACACCTACCAGTGCATCCTCGTCGACCCCGAGACCGGCAAGCCGCACACCGAACTCGGCATGATCGGCACCTTCGAGGTCGCCGACGCCTGACCCCAGCTTCTCGTGAACTCGTGCGGGGTTTACTCCCGCACGAGTTCACGAGAACGGTCAGGTGAAGATGATCTGGCCGCCGGCGGCCATCGCGTAGAAGTCGCCGACCGTGATGATGTCGTCGAGGTCGTCGATCAGGTCGTCACGCTCCATGCCGAACAGGTCGACCGAGGCGAGGCAGGCGTACACGCCGGCGCCCGTGTCGTGGATCATCTCGATGAACTCGTGGATGTCGGGGAAGTCCTGCTTCTCGATCTGCTTCTCCATGTACTTCGTGATCAGCGCCGAGGCACCGGGGATCACACCGGCAATGGTGGGCATGTGCAGGCCGGGGTTGCCGACGGCGGCCACCTTGATGTGGTCCTGGCGTGCCTTGTGGATGGCGTCCATGCCGAAGAAGGTGAAGAAGAGGTTGGCCTCGATGCCCTCGTTGCGGGCGCCGTTGGCCATGATCAGCGCCGGGTAGATGCCCTCGAGCGATCCCTTCGAGACGATGATCGAGACCTTCTCGATCGGCGCCGCGATGGGTGCGGGGGGAAGTGGCTGTGAGTCGGTCATGTTCGATCTCCAGTGAGAGGTGAATTCAGGATGAGACGTGGGGTCTGACCCCATGTCTCTTTTCAGATGCAGCCCTTGGGCTTGGGGATGCCCGCCACCATCGCGGCGAGCTTGGCGGGGCCCTTCGGGAACAGCACGAAGAGTTCCTTCGTGGTCACGTCGGACAGTTTGCTGATCTTGCGAACGGTCGGTCCGGTGCCCTTGTCGAAGTACTCCGAGCGCATGAGGTCGATGACGACCCAGGCGCGATCGGTCAGCGGGGTCGGCACGCCGTACTCCTCGGCGATCTCCGGGGCCATCTCCTTGGTCCACTGGGTGGGGTCCACGAAGAACCCCTCGTCGTTCACGTCGACGGTGGTGCCGGCGAATGTCTTGGTGGGCATGTACGTATCTCCTTGTTCGGACGTGTTCGGATCGAGTGGCGGTGGATCATCAGCCCGAGACGGGCTGCTTCTTGCCGAAGCTGGGCATGTCGGGGCCGATACCGGGAATGTCGCGACCCGGCAGGAGGCCGTGCCAGTAGAACGACTGGAACATCAACTTGCCGAGATGATTCGCCCGCGACTCCTTCAACAGGGGGAGCCCGACGGGGCCGGGATAGTGGCCACCGACCGGCTCGTTCTCGTAGTTGAAGTCGATCAGCAACGCCTTCGAGAACCCGGTCTCGATGAAGCAGTTCGCGTGACCGTCGTAGGAGTGCTCGATCGGTCGGCCGTCGAGGAACGCCTCGATGTTCTCGACGAGCACCTCGCCCTCGAAGTGCGTGACCGAGCCCGCCTTGGACGTCGGGACGTCCGCTGCGTCACCGATCGCGAAGATGTTCGGCTTGACCGTCGACTGCAGGGTGGCGTTGTCGGTCGGGATGAAGCCGAGTTCGTCGCCGAGCCCAGGCGAGTTCTCCACATACTCGGCGCCACCGTGCAGTGGGATCATCACGGCGAGGTCGAACTCGACCTCGCGCTCGTCCCAGCTGATCAGCTTCCGGGCCTCGCCGTCGACCTCGCCGGTGTTGAACTCGGAGATGATCTCGACGCCCTTCTCATCGAGGAGCGACCCGAGCGCCGCCGAGGCGGTCGGCTTGGTGAACGCACCGTCGAGAGGCGTCACGTAGCTGATCCGAACATCGTCGCGCACGCCCTTCTCGGTGAAGTACCAGTCGGCGAGGAACGCAAACTCGAGGGGGGCGACCGGGCACTTGATCGGCATGTCGACCACGTTGATCACGACGTGACCCGACTCGAACTCGTCGAGCTTCTCGGCCAGGGCGATCGCACCCTCCATGTCGTAGAAGGTGTGGATCGTCTCGCGCCAGCCAGGTCCGGTGAGCCCCTCCGTCTCGTCGAACAGCAGCCTCGTTCCGGTGGCAACGAGCAGCACGTCGTACGCGAGCGTCGTGCCGTCCTCCAGGGTGACCGTGTCGGTCTCGATGTCGACCGACTCGATCGGGCACTGGTGGTAGTTGATTCCCTTGTGGAGTTGCTTGTCGCGCTTGCGCACGATCTCGTCCGGCTCGGCCAACCCGAACGGCACGAACAGCAGCCCCGGTTGGTAGACGTGCTGGTTGTCCTGGTCGACGATGTCGATGCGCAGGCGATCCTGCTTGAACTTCTTGCGCAGCCGGTTCGCGGTCAACGTACCGCCGGTGCCGGCCCCCAGGATGACGAGGCGCTGCTGATCGTTGGCGTTCCCACTCACGATGTCTCCAATCCTGCGCTCCGCAACGATTGCGGAGGCGTCTCACTCAGACGGTACGACGGACGTCATGCTGCGACTACGGCCTTTCGTCCCAATCCCCCACGGGGTATGAGCGGGCATCGCCGTCCGATCCGACCCTGTCGGACCGGACGATGCCCGGTCGGTACCATCGGGCGCCGTGACCGAGCGACCCGCCTACATCGCCTTCGAAGGCGCCGAGGGCAGCGGCAAGTCGACGCAGGCGAGACTCCTGGCGTCGCAGCTCGATGCGGTGCTCACCCGCGAAACCGGCGGGACGTCGATCGGTGCCCGCATCCGAGAGATCCTCCACGACACCACGGTCGAGCACCTCGACGCCCGGGCCGAAGCGCTCCTCACCGCCGCCGATCGCGCCCAGCACCTCGCCGAGATCGTCGCACCCGCGCTCGCCGCCGGGCGACCGGTGGTCACCGACCGGTCGGTCTACTCCTCGCTCGCCTACCAGGGGTACGGGCGCCAGCTCGACGTCGAGGAGATCCGCCACCTCAACGACTGGGGCACCGAGGGATTGTGGCCGACCACGGTCGTGTTCCTCGACACACCCGACGAGGTGATCGCCGAACGCATGAGTCGCCGCGAACTCGACCGGTTCGAGGCGGCGGGCGACGACTTCCATGCCCGAGTGCTCGCCGGCTTCCGCGCGATGGCCGCCGCCGATCCGGACCGCTGGATCACCGTGCAGGCGGTCGGCTCGGTCGACCGGGTCGCCGACGAGATCCGCTCCGCGCTCGTCGATCGAGGGGTCCTGTGAGCGGGGCGATCTGGGACGACGTCGTCGGCCAACCAGACGCCGTCGCGCAACTGCGCGCCGCAGCCGAACACGGCCCGGTGCACGCCTACCTGTTCGCCGGCCCCGCCGGCTCCACGAAGCTCCAGGCCGCCCGGGCGTTCGCCACCACGATCATGACCGGCAGCGACGCGCCGGACTCGCGCGACGCCCGCCTGATCCTGCGCGGCGAACATCCCGACGTGCGCGAAGTCCGCCGGGTCGGCGCTCGAGTCGACAAGGAGCAGGCGGTCGCGATCATCCACGAGGCCTCGCTCACACCCACCGAGGGGTCCCGCAAGGTGATGATCCTGGAGGAGTTCCACCTCCTCACCCCGGAGGGCGCGGCCCGGCTGCTCAAGACGATCGAGGAGCCGCCGGACTCCACCACGTTCCTCGTGCTGGCCGACTTCGTCCCCAGCGATCTCGTCACGATCGCCTCCCGTTGCGCCCGCATCGACTTCCGGGCGATCGGACCCGACGTCGTCGCGGCCCGGCTGGTCGCCGAGGGCATCGGACCGGCCGAGGCGATGGCCGCCGCCCGCGCCTCCCACGGCGACCTCGACCGCGCACGCGTGCTCGCGACCGATCCGGCGCTGTCGGAGCGGCGCGCGGCATTCGTCGGCGCACCCCATCGCCTCGACGGCACCGGCGCCGTGGCGATGCGCACGGCCGCCGAACTGCTCGCGATGATCGACGCAGCTGCCGCGCCGCTCGCCGAACGCCAGGCCGTGGAGGTGGCCGAACTCGACGAACGCATCAAGGCCCACGGCGAGCGCGGGAGCGGCAAGAAGCAGCTCGACGAACGCCACAAACGCGAGTTGCGCCGGCACCGCACCGACGAGCTGCGCAGCGGCCTGGCCGCGATGGCGGGCACGTACCGCGACACCGCGGTCAACGGCGGAACCACCGACGTCGAGGCGTGCGCGGCGGCGGTGCATCGCATCCACGAGGCGATCGAGACGCTCGACCGCAACCCCAACGAGAAGCTGCTGCTCGAATCGCTCCTCTGGTCACTCCCCGACGCCCAGGGCACGTGACACCCGCGACTCGGCCCGGGTCACGCGTATTCCCGGAGATCTTGATCTTTTTGTCACGCCCCGGCTGACCGGCGCGTCGTCCGGG
>CAVORH010000033.1:0-22024 GCA_963698565.1 Ilumatobacteraceae bacterium | reverse complement strand
ATGCGCCCCCGATTCCCGTTTGCGTTGCATTCCAGGTGGAGCGGGTCACCCAGAATGCAGCGCAAACGTGCTCGTCCGAACGCAGACGGATGGTGTGTTCGAGGCGGTTGGTAGCGTTCGCCCATGCGCGAACTGGTGGTCCGCAACGGCACGGTGGTCGACGAGACCGGCGCCGATCGACGGCCGGCCGACGTCGCCGTCGACGCGACCACGGCGATCGCCCACGGGACGCGCGACCGGACACGTGGGCGACGCCTCCCACTCGAAGCTGTCGTGCACCAGCAGACGCAACGCACCGCCCACCACGTCGGGTGGACCGACCGCGGCGCGGTCGACCACGGCGAGCGGACCGGCCCACGCCAGCTTCGCCTCCAACCTCACAGGGCCGCAGGCTGACCCACCCGAATGCTCGACATCCTCGGCGCACTGGTCGCCGCGTTCGGGGTCGTGTTCGTGGCCGAGCTCGGCGACAAGACCCAGCTCCTGGCGCTCGGCTTCGGCGCGCAGCACCCGCTCCGTTGGGTGGCGGGTGGGCTCGTGCTCGGCTACGGCATCGCCAATCTGCTCGCCGTGATCGTCGGCGGCATCCTCGGGGCGGCCCTCCCCGAGCGCCCGGTCGAGATCGTCAGCGGCATCCTCTTCCTCGGATTCGCCGCGCTCTCGCTGCGGCGCGCCCTTCGCGAGGACCCGGCCGACGCGGTCGAGCCGATCGCCACCGAGCCGACGCACGAGATCGAGCCGGGCACCTCGGTTGATCCAGTACCGACAGCCGTGACGGGTCGCACTCCAGCGTTCCGAGTGGTCGGCTCGATCGGCCTCGCCATCGCCATCGCCGAGATGGGTGACAAGACCCAGATCACCACGGCGACCCTCGCCTCGCAGTCAGCGAGTCTCGGCGTCGGGATCGCCGTCTGGGCGGGAGCGACCCTGGGGGCGGCCACCAGCGGCATGGTCGGCGCGGTCGCCGGTCGATCGGTCGGTCACCGGATCTCGACGCGGGCGGTCGACATCGCCTCGGCGGTGCTCTTCGCCGCGTTCGGCCTCGCGATGCTCGCCGGATGGTTCTGACGGATCACGTCCCGGCGATCAGGTCCCCACGCAGCAGGGCCCTGATCGAGTCGATCGCCAGGCGATGACGATCGGTGGTCTCCGCTCCGCCTTCGGTGAGCCCGATCAACAGCACCCTGATGAACTCGACGACCATGTCGCGGTCCTGCGGTCGGATCTCCCCGGAATCGACCCCGACGTCGACGATCGACACGAAGAACTCGTCACGGGCAGCGACGCTCTTCTCGAGCCGTTCGGCGATCTCCGGGAAGCGCCGCATGTCGGTGCGCACCGTGCCCACGAACAGTGCGAGCGACGGGTCCTCCACGTTCAGTGCATGTGCAGCCTCGAGCACCCCGTCGAGTTGTCCCAGGAACGAACCGCACGACTCGACCGCCTCG
Organism: Ilumatobacteraceae bacterium; assembly: GCA_963698565.1. Classification (GTDB taxonomy): domain Bacteria; phylum Actinomycetota; class Acidimicrobiia; order Acidimicrobiales; family Ilumatobacteraceae; genus Sva-07. The sequence goes on along the minus strand of CAVORH010000033.1, from coordinate 20,576 downwards.
ACGAATCGGCCGTACACGCGCCGTTGCATGTCGCGATGCACCGCGAGGTAGAGGTCGAGCTTCGAGTCGACGTAGTGGTACAGCGCCCCCGTGGTGATCCCGGCAGCGGCAGCAACGTCTTTGTTGGTGACGGCGCCGTAGCCACGCTCGGCGAAGAGGTGACGCGCATTGTCGAAGATCGCGCGCCGGGTGTCGGCCGAGTCGGTCGCGGGCGGCCGCCCTCGCCGTCGTGTCCCTGCCGGCGCCGCATCGACCATGTCGCGAGTATGACGCCCGTCACATCTCGGCGCGCCACCGGAGCGACGCCCCGATCAGTTCCGGTTCGAGTCGACGGCCTTGACGAGCCGGACGAACACGTCGTCGGGGTGGCCGATGCCGTTGACCACGACGAGTCGGTTCTGGTCGCCGTAGTGCTTGATCAGCGGGAACGTCTGCTCCTCGTACAGGTCGAGACGACGGTTGACCGACTCGGGCGTGTCGTCGGCACGCTGCTGGACGTCGCCACCGCACACGTCGCAGATCCATGGATCGGGGTCGTTCCCGGTGGCCGTGTAGTTGGTGCCGCAGTCCCGACACACACGTCGAGCGGAGATGCGTTCGAGGACGATCTCGCGCGGCACGTTCAGGTCGAGCACCACGTCGATCGGACGTTCGCCGGCGATCTCGTCGAGCGCGTCGGCCTGTTCGATCGTGCGGGGGAATCCGTCGAGGATGTAGCCGCGGGTCGAGGCATCGGTCGCCGACAGCCGGTGGCGGACCAGCCCGATCATGATGTCGTCACCGACGAGTCCGCCGGCATCCATCACCTGCTTGGCCATCAACCCGAGCTCGGTGCCCTCACGCACGGCCGCGCGCAGCATGTCACCGGTCGAGATGTGGGGAACGACGAAGTGCCGGGACAGTCGCACGCACTGCGTGCCCTTGCCGGCACCCTGTCGCCCGAGGATGATGAGGCGGGCGCCGGGGATCACGACCGACCTACTTGAGGAAACCCTCGTAGTTGCGCAGCGTCAGCTGGCTGTCGATCTGGCGCATCAGCTCGAGGGCGACGCCCACCGAGATCAGCACGCTGGTGCCGGCGAAGCCGAAGGTACTGATACCGGCGATGATCAACAGGATGTACGGCAGGACGGCGATGATCGCGATGAAGACCGCGCCGGGCAACGTGATGCGGTTGACCGCTTTGGCGAGATACCGCTCGGTCTGCGGTCCGGGACGAACGCCGGGGATGAAACCACCCTGGCGACGCAACTGGTCGGCCTGACGGACGGGGTCGAAGGCGATCGAGTTGTAGAAGTAGGCGAACGCGATGATCAACAACGCGAAGATCGTGATGTAGACGAAGTTCTGCGGGTTGACGATGTACCGGTCGACGAAGCTGGCGATGTCGCCTCGCCAGCCCTCGCCCGAGCCGAGGAACTGGGTCATGATCACCGGCAGCAGCAGGATCGAGCTGGCGAAGATGATCGGGATCACGCCGGACTGGTTCACCTTCAACGGGATGTAGGTGTTCTGGCCGCCCATCATGCGGCGGCCGACCACCCGTTTGGCGAACTGCACCGGAATTCTCCGTTGCCCGAGTTCGACGTACACGACCGAGACGATGATGAACAGCGTCAAGGCCACCATCGCCACGAACCAGAAGGTGCCGTTGAGCTGCAGGATGCTCCAGAAGCCACCGGGCAGCGACGACACGACCGAGGCGAAGATGATCATCGACATGCCGTTGCCGATGCCGCGCTGCGAGATCATCTCGGCCATCCACATCAACACGGCTGTCCCGGCGACGAGCGTCGGAATGATCAGGTATCCCCGCGGCCACACGCCGTCGGGCAGCAACGGCACGGTGGGCGCCGCGCTGGCGGCGGAGAAGAAGGCCGTGCCCCGGCCGGTACCGAAGATGAACACGAGGCCGGTGGCCTGCAGCGTGGCGAGCCCGATCGTCAGGTATCGGGTGTACTGCGTGATCTTGCGTTGGCCGACCGCGCCCTCGTTCTGGAGCTCCTCCAGCTTCGGGATCACGACACCGAGCACCTGCATGATGATGCTGGCCGTGATGTACGGCATGATGCCGAGCGCGAAGATCGAGAAGCTCTCGAACGCGCCACCGGAGAACAGGTTCAGGAAGCCGAGCGCACCCTGCTGGCCGGCCGACTCGCGCAACTGCTCGATGGCGATCGGGTCGACGCCGGGTACGCGGATGGCGACACCGAATCGGTACACCGCGACCATGATGATGACGAACAGGATCTTGTTCCGAAGGTCGTGGACCTTGAAGATGTTCATCAAGCTGGAGATCACGCGGGGAGGTCCTTCTTCACGTCGTGCGGTTGGTGCTGACGATGCTCGTGCGAGCGATCAGCGGTTGGCGAACTGGTTGCCCTTGACGGCCGGTCGGCCGGCCTTGCCCTCTTCGCGGAAGGGAAGTTCGATCAGCGTGACCGTACCGCCTGCGGCCGTCACGGCGGCTTCAGCCGCAGACGAGATCGCATGCACGTGCAGATCGACCTTCGTCGAGATCTCGCCACGGGCGAGCACCTTGACGAACGACTTCTTGCGCACGACACCGTGGGCGACGAGCACTTCGGGGTCGACCTTGGCCTCGCCGGTCTTCTCGACGAGATCGCCGAGCGTGTGGAGGTTGACCGCCTGGTACTCGACGCGGAACGGGTTGTTGAACCCCTTCAGCTTCGGGACGCGCTGCTTGAGCGGCGTCTGGCCGCCTTCGAAGCCGCGAGCAACGGTGTTGCGGGCGCGCTGGCCCTTGCTGCCGCGGCCGGCGGTCTTGCCGCCCTTGCCGCCGGTACCGCGACCGACGCGCTTGGCGTTCTTGGTGGCACCGGGCGACGGTGCGAGATCGTGGACCTGCATGGTCAGCTCTCCTTCTTGGCGGCCGTGTCGGCCGTCTCGGCGACGTCGATCAGGTGAGGTACCCGAGCGATCATGCCGCGGATCTCGGGGCGGTCGGGCAGGGTGTTGGTCGAGCCGATCTTGCCGAGGCCGAGCGCGCGCAGCGTGCCGCGGTGCTTGGGCTTGGTGCCGATCGACGACTTGACCTGCGTGACGGTGATGGTGGACTCGCTCATTGCGCGCTCCCAGCGGTGGCGGCGCCGGCACGGGCCTTCTGGCGCTCGTTGTAGGCGTTGAGCAGACCCTTCGGCACGAACTCGTCGGCGGGCAAGCCGCGGCGAGCCGCGATCTCGTCGGGGCGCTGCAGCGACTTGAGCCCGGCCACGGTGGCACGGGCGACGTTGATGTGGTTGGCGGAGCCGAGCGACTTGCAGAGCACGTCGTGGACGCCTGCCTCTTCCAGGATGACGCGGGCGGCGCCGCCGGCGATCACGCCGGTACCGGGAGCGGCGGGCTTCATCATGACCTTGCCGCCGCCGGTGGTGCCGAGGACGGGGTGGATGATCGTGCTGCCGGCCATCGGCACCTCGAAGAGATTGCGCTTGGCTTCCTCGGTGCCCTTCTGGATCGCGAGCGGGACTTCCTTGGCCTTGCCGTAGCCGAGACCGACGCGGCCGTTGCCGTCGCCGATCACCACGAGCGCAGTGAAGGAGAACCGGCGACCACCCTTGACGACCTTGGCGACTCGGTTGATCGTGATGACACGCGACTCGCGCAGTCCGCTGTCGTCACCGTCACGACCGTCACGACCGTCACGGCCGCCTCCACGGTTGTCGCGGCCACCGCCACGGTTGTCATTGTTCATGGGGAACGACATCAGAACTCCAGTCCTGCTTCACGGGCGGCAGCGGCAACGGCGGCGATACGGCCGTGATAGGCGAAGCCACCACGATCGAACACGACCTTGTCGATACCGACGGCCTTGGCACGTTCGGCGATCAGTTGGCCGACGCGCGTCGCGGCCTCGACGCTCGAGCCGGAACCGGCCGAACGCAGGTCGGCCTCGTTGGTCGATGCGGCGGCCAGCGTGGTGCCGGCGTCGTCGTCGATCAACTGCACCGACAGGTGCTTGTTGGACCGGAACACGGCCATGCGCGGACGTGCGGCGGTGCCGTGGATCTTCTTGCGAACGCGACGGTGGCGGCGGATGCGGCCACTGCGGCGGGCTTCGGCGATCTTGGTCATGAGACGCTCCGTTACTTCTTTCCGGCCTTGCCGGCCTTGCGCAGTACTCGCTCGCCCGCATAGCGGACGCCCTTGCCCTTGTACGGCTCGGGCTTGCGGATGCTGCGGATGTTGGCGGCCACCTGGCCGACCACTTCCTTGTCGATGCCGGTGACGACCACCTGTGTCTGTGCCGGCACTTCGAACGCGATGCCCTCGGGGGCCTTGACGTCGACCGAGTGGCTGAATCCCAGGTTCAGGCGCAGGGCGTTCGGACCCTGGGCTTCGGCACGGTAGCCGACGCCGACGATCTCGAGTTCCTTCTTGAACCCGTCGGTGACGCCGATGACCATGTTGTTGACGAGGCTGCGGGTGAGCCCGTGCATCGCCTTGGTCTTGTTCTCGTCGTTCGGGCGCTCGCAGGTCAGCGTGTCGCCCTCCTGCGTGATGGTGATGGTGCCGGGGATCTCCCGCTCGAGGGTGCCCTTGGGACCCTTGACCGAGATGGTGCGGCCGTCGATCTTGACATCGACGCCGGCCGGAACCGTGATGGGTGCTTTTCCGATTCGAGACATGTCTCTACTTCTCTCTCTTCCCGGCCCGGGTCACCAGACGTAACACATGACCTCGCCGCCGACGTTGCGCTTGCGCGCCTCGCGGTCGGTCATGAGGCCCTGGGAGGTGGACAGGACGGCGACGCCGAGGCCGCCGAGGACTCGGGGGACGGTGCCGGCGTTGCGGTACACGCGCAGGCCCGGCGTCGAGATGCGACGCAGACCCATGATCGTGCGGTCACGATCCGGCGAGTACTTCATCTTGATGGTCAGCACCTCGCCGACACCCTTGGGTGACGGTGCGGTCTCGAAGCTCTCGATGTAGCCCTCCTTGCGGAGGACCTCGGCGAGTGCGACCTTCTGCTTGGACGAGGGCATGCGCACCTCGTCGTGCTTGGCGGTGTTCGCGTTGCGGACCCGCGTGAGCATGTCGGCGATGGGATCGGTCATCATGATGGTTGTCTCCTCACCAGCTCGACTTCGTCATGCCAGGGATCTCGCCGGCGTGTGCGAGCTCGCGCAGGCACAGACGGCAGAGGCCGAACTTGCGGTACACCGAACGAGCGCGGCCGCAGCGGCGGCAGCGGGTGTAGCCACGCACCTTGAACTTCGGCTTCGCGTTGGCCTTGTTGATCAATGCTTTCTTTGCCATGTCAGTCGCCTCGGTTCACTTCTTCTTGCCGCCGTAGCGCGGGCCACGGTTCTTCTTCTTGCGCGGCTCGTTGTCGGCTTCGGCGCCCTTCTTGAAGGGGAAGCCGTAGGCATCGAGGAGCGCCTTGCCGCTGTCGTTGTCGTGGGCCGTCGTCACGATCGTGATGTCCATGCCCCGCTGCTGGTCGGCCTTGTCGGGGTCGATCTCGGCGAACATCGTCTGCTCGTTGAGGCCGAAGGTGTAGTTGCCGTGGCCGTCCCAGGAGTGTGCAGGCAGGCCGCGGAAGTCGCGGATACGAGGGATGGCGACCGAGATCAGACGGTCGAGGAACTCCCACATGCGGTCGCCGCGCAGGGTGACCTTGACGCCGATCGCCTGGCCCTCGCGGAGCTTGAAGTTGGCGATCGAGGTGCGGGCCTTGGTGACGACGGGCTTCTGGCCCGAGATCACCGTGAGGTCGGCGACGCAGCCCTCGATGAGCGACGGCTGGCCGGCGGCTCGGCCGACGCCCATGTTGATCACGATCTTCTCGAGGTTCGGAACCTGCATGACGTTCTGGATGCCCAGTTCCTCTTGCAGCTTGGCCTTGATCTCGTCGTTGTACCGCGCCTTGAGACGCGGGATTGCCGTGTTGGTATCAGGTTTGCGGTCGCGGTGCTCATCCGATCACCTCTCCACTCGGTCGGGCGATGCGCACCTTCGTGCCGTCGTCCTTGATCTGGTAGCCGACACGGACCTTCTTGCCCTTGTGGACCAGCATCACGTTGCTGGCGTCGAGGGGAAGGTCCTTCTCGATGATGCCGCCGGCCTCGTTGGCGCGGCGAGCCTTCTGGTGCTTGGACGCCACGTTGATGCCGTTGACGATGATCTTGTTGGTCTTCGGGAAGACGAAGGCGATCTCGCCCTGCTTGCCCTTGTCCTTGCCGGTGATCACCTCGACGGTGTCACCCTTCTTCAACTTCATCTCACAACACCTCCGGTGCCAGCGACACGATGCGCATGAACTTGCGGTCGCGCAGCTCGCGGCCCACCGGGCCGAAGATGCGGGTGCCGCGTGGCGTCAGGTCGTCCTTGATCAGCACGGCCGCGTTCTCGTCGAAGCGGATGTAGCTGCCGTCGGGACGACGCTTCTCCTTCTTGGTGCGCACGACGACGCACTTGACGACTTCGCCCTTCTTGACAGCGGCGCCGGGCATCGCGTCCTTGACCGTGGCGACGAAGATGTCGCCGATCGAGGCGTAGCGACGGCGGGTACCACCGAGGACCTTGATGCAGAGCACTTCCTTGGCGCCGGAGTTGTCGGCGACGCGAAGTCGGGATTCCTGCTGGATCACTTGGCACGCTCCAGGATGTCGGTGATGCGCCAGCGCTTGTTCTTGCTGAGCGGACGGGTCTCCATCACGCGGACCCTGTCGCCGACGCCGGCGTCGTTGGTCTCGTCGTGGGCGTACAGCTTCTTCGTGCGCAGCACGAACTTGTTGTACTTGGCGTGACGCACACGGTCGACGACGGCCACGACGACCGTCTTGTCCATGGCATTCGAGACGACCGTGCCCTCACGGGTCTTGCGCACGTTGCGCTCCGGCGTCTCGGTGGCCGTTGATGTGGGGGTTGCTTCTGGCATGTCGGGGTCACTCACTGTCCGGCCTCGGCCGCAGCGATCTCGCGCTGACGGATGAGGGTGTTGATACGAGCGACCTGCTTGCGCACCTTGCCGATCTCGGCGGTGTTCTCGAGCTGGCCGGTCGCGTTGCGGAAGCGCAGGTTGAGCGCCTCCTGCTTGGTGGCCTTCAGTTCGTCGATGAGCTCACCGAGGCTGAGTTCGACGAGGTCGTTCTTCTTGGCCATGTCAGATCTCCTCCTCACGGGTGATGATGCGGGCCTTGATCGGGAGCTTCTGGATCGCCTTGTTGAGCGCTTCCTTGGCGAGCTCCTCGTTGGGGTACGACAGCTCGAACAGCGTGCGGCCCGGCTTGACGACGGCGACCCAGAACTCGGGGTTGCCCTTGCCGGAGCCCATGCGGGTCTCGGCCGGCTTCTTCGTGACCGGCTTGTCCGGGAACACGTTGATCCAGACCTTGCCGCCGCGCTTGATCGAGCGGGTCATGGCGATACGGGCGGCCTCGATCTGGCGGGCGGTCAGCCAGCCCGGCTCGAGTGCCTGGATCCCGTACTCACCGAAGTTCAGGCCGGAGCCGCCCTTCGTGAGGCCCTTGGTGCGGCCGCGGTGGTGCTTGCGATGGGCGACCTTGCGAGGCATCAGCATGGTGCGTCCCCTTTCAGTCCGTGCCGCGGAAGTGCGGCGTCTCGTGGCCCTCGCCCTGCGCGGTGCGCTTGGCGATCGCCTCTTCTTCGTCGAGCAACTTCTCGAGTTCCGGATCGGCCTCACGGACGAGCGGCTGGGTCTCCGGAGCCGGTGCGACGTCACGGGGTCCACCCGACGACACCACCTTGCGGGGTCCACCCTGGCCGGACGTCTCACCGACGGCCATGGCGGCCTCGCGAGCGATCTTGTCCTCGTTGAGCTTCTTGTACGGGAGGATGTCTCCCTTGTAGATCCAGACCTTGACGCCGACGCGGCCGCTGGTGGTCTTGGCTTCGCGCATGCCGTAGTCGATGTCGGCGCGCAGCGTGTGCAGGGGCACCCGGCCTTCGCGGTACCACTCGGTGCGGCTCATCTCGGCGCCGCCGAGGCGGCCCGAGCACTGGACGCGGATACCGAGGGCGCCGGCGCGCTGTGCGTTCTGCACGGCGCGCTTCATGGCCCGGCGGAATGCGATGCGGTTGACGAGCTGGTCGGCGACGCCCTGAGCGATCAGCGCAGCGTCGAGTTCGGGGTTCTTGATCTCGACGATGTTGAGCTGGATCTTCGGGTTGCCGGTGATCTTGGTGATCAGCTGACGGAGCTCGTCGGCCTGCGCACCACGACGACCGATCACGATGCCCGGACGGGCCGTGTGCACGTCGACGCGGAGCTTGTCACGGGTGCGCTCGACCTCGATGCGGCTGATCGCCGCGGACTCGAGCCGCGTCATGATCTCCTGGCGGATCGTCCAGTCCTCGGTGAGGTAGTCCTTGTACTCACGCTCGGAGAACCAACGCGACTTCCAGTCGGTGGTCACTCCCAGACGGAAGCCGTACGGATTGATCTTCTGACCCATTACTTGGTCGCTCCCTCGTCGTCGGCGTCGGCGACGTCGGCATCGGTTGCTGCTTCGGTGACTTCGGTGTCCGTCGCCTCGGTGTCGTCGGTGTCGGACGCCTCGACGACGTCGGTCGACTCCTCGACCTCGTCGATCTCCTCGTCGACGATCTCGGCATCGACGACGTCGTCGGTCGTATCGGTCGTATCGGACGTGTCGGTCGTCTCCGCGGCCTGCTGGCGGCTGCGCTCGACGCGGGCACGACGGCTGGCGGCGCTCGACTGCGGACGGCCACGGCCGGTGCTGCCACCGGCGCGCTCCTGGCGGGCCTGGATGATGGCGATGCGGTCGTCGCTCATGCGGGCAACGATGACCGTGATGTGGCAGCTGCGCTTGTTGATGCGCGTCGCACGACCACGGGCACGAGGGCGGAATCGCTTGAGTGTCGGACCCTCGTCGGCGAAACAGGCGACGACGTACAACTCATCGGCGTCCTGATCGTCGTTGTTGACCGCGTTGGCGACGGCGCTGGCGAGCACCTTGCGGACGTCACGGGCGATGTGACGGTCGGTGAACTGCAGCACCTCGTCGGCGCTGCGCACGTCGAGACCGCGGATCAGGTCGAGCACGGCGCGGGCCTTCGAGGCCGACGACCGCACGTAGCGCGCGGTGGCCTTCGTGCCCGAACGCTCGCCGGCGACGAACGACTTCTCGTTGAGCTTCGGTCCGGTCATCAGCGGCGACCCTTCGAGTTGCGCTCCATGCCCGCGTGGAACTTGAACGTGCGGGTGGGGCTGAACTCCCCGAGCTTGTGGCCGACCATCGACTCGGTGACGTACACCGGGACGTGCTTGCGACCGTCGTGGACGGCGATCGTGTGGCCGACCATGTCGGGGATGATGGTGGAGCGGCGCGACCAGGTCTTGACGACCTTGCGCTCGCCGGCGGCGTTCTGGGCGTCGATCTTCTTGAGAAGATGGTCGTCCACGAACGGGCCCTTCTTGAGACTGCGAGACATGCGGAGTTACCTTCCTTGCCGCGTCAGCGGCGACCCTTGCTCGTACGACGGCGGCGAATGATCAACTGCTGACTCGCCTTCTTCTTGTTGCGGGTGCGGCTCTCGGGCTTGCCCCACGGCGACACGGCGGGACGACCACCGGAGGTGCGGCCTTCGCCACCACCGAGCGGGTGGTCGACCGGGTTCATGGCGACACCACGGGTCTGGGGCTTCTTGCCCTTCCAGCGGTTGCGGCCGGCCTTGCCGATCTTGACGAGCTCGTGCTGGCTGTTGCCGACCTCGCCGACGGTCGCACGACAGTCGATCATCACGCGGCGCATCTCGGTGGAGGGCATGCGCAGCGTGGCGTAGTCGCCCTCCTTGGCGACCAGCTGCACGGCGATGCCGGCCGAGCGGCCGATCTTGCCACCCTGGCCGGGGCGCAGCTCGACGTTGTGCACCGTGGTGCCGACGGGGATGTAGCGCAGCGGCATGGCGTTGCCCGGCTTGATGTCGGCGCCGTGGCCGCTCTCGACGGTGTCGCCGACGTTGAGTCCACGCGGGGCGAGGATGTAGGCCTTCTCGCCGTCGTTGTAGTGGAGCAGCGCGATGCGGCAGGTGCGGTTCGGGTCGTACTCGATGGCGGCGACCTTGGCGGTCACGCCGTCCTTGACGCGCTTGAAGTCGATGATGCGGTACTGCTGCTTGTGACCGCCGCCGCGATGGCGCGAGGTCTTGCGGCCGTAGCTGTTGCGGCCACCGGTCTTGGTCTTCTTGACGAGCAGGCTCTTCTCCGGCGTGGTCTTGGTGATCTCGCTGAAGTCGGAGCTCGTCTGGAAGCGACGACCGGGGCTGGTGGGCTTGCGGGAACGAATGGCCATGATCAGCTCAGTTCTCGAACAGCGGGATCTCGCCCGCTGCCAGGGTGACGATGGCCCGCTTCGTGTCGGGCCGGGTACCGATGCGGTTGGTGCCACGGGTGCGCTTGCGCTTGCCGTTGCGGTTCAGGGTGTTCACCTTGAGCACCTCGACGCCCCAGATCGCCTCGACGGCGTCGCGGATCTCGGGCTTGGAGGCCTTCGGGCTCACCTTGAACGTGTAGACGCCGGTCTCGATGAGCGCGTAGCTCTTCTCGGAGACGACCGGAGCGATGATGATGTCGCGTGGGTCCTTCATCAGCTGGCTGCTTTCTCGCTGGTGCTCGAGTCGTCGGACACCGGCGTGCCGGCGGGCAGCACGTCCTTGGTGAACACGATCCACTCGTTGCAGAGCACGTCGTAGGCGTTGAGTTCGCCCGGGCCGATGATCTGGACCTTGGGCAGGTTGCGGAAGCTCAGGGCAGCAGCGGCGTCGTCGCGGCCGACGACCACCAGTGCGGTCCCGCCGATGCCGAGCGCGTCGAGTGCCGCCTTGGCGTCCTTGGTCCTGGGTGCTTCGAAGCCCCAGCTGTCGACGACGACGACCTTGCCCTCGGCGGCGCGATCGGACAGTGCCGAACGAAGCGCCAGCTTCACCATCTTCTTCGGGGTCTTCTGGTCGTACTTGCGCGGCTTCGGGCCGAGCGCAACGCCACCGCCGGAGAAGTGCGGGCCACGGATCGAGCCCTGGCGGGCGTTGCCGGTGCCCTTCTGGGCGTAGGGCTTGCGACCGCCACCACGCACGTCGGAGCGGGTCTTGGTGCTCTGCGTGCCGGAACGGCGAGCTGCGAGCTGCGCCGTGACCACCTGGTGCATGACGGGCACGTTCGGCTGCACGCCGAAGACCTCGTCGTCGAGGGCGATCGTGCCGCTGTCCTTGCCGGATGCGGTCTTGAGTGTGACGTCGGCCATGATCAGCCTGCCTTTCCTGCGAGCTGTCCGGCCTTCTTGACGGCATTGCGCACGAACACGACCCCGCCGGCGGGGCCGGGAACCGAGCCCTTGATCAGCAGCAGGTTGCGCTCGGCGTCGGACTCGACGACCTCGAGGTTCTGCGTGGTGACCTGCTCGTGGCCCATGTGGCCGGCCATGCGCTGGCCCTTGAACACGCGTGCCGGGAAGGCACACGAGCCGATGGCGCCAGGCTTGCGGTGGCTCTTGTTGTTGCCGTGCGATGCGGGCTGGCCGGCGAAGTTGTGACGCTTCATGACACCGGCGAATCCCTTGCCCCGGCTGGTGCCGGTGACGTCGACGATCATGCCGGCGGGGATCTGCTCGACGGTCAGCTCCTGGCCGACCTCGAAACCGTCGACCGAGTCGAGGCGGAGTTCGACGAGACGCTTGCCCGGCTCGACGCCGGCCTTCTCGAAGTGTCCGGCGGCGGGCTTGGTGAGCTTGTTCGCCTTGCGGTGTCCGTAGGTCACCTGCAGGGCGGTGTAGCCGTCGCGCTCGTTGGTCTTGATCTGGACGATGCGCATCGGCTCGACGCGCAGCACCGTGACCGGAACGACTTTGTCGTCCACCCACGTCTGTGTCATGCCGACCTTCTCGCCGACGATCGATTGTTGTGCCATGGCGGCGTTGTTCCTCTTGAGTTGATCGAGCCGCTCGGCTGTTGACGAACGGCTATCCACGCAAATGCTCCGCCGCTACGACTACCGAGTTCACGGCAGGACGAGCGTGCGGAGCACGAGATCATGAAGTTGCTGGGCGGTTCCGATCCCGTCGTTGCGGGCGGCCTGCTCAGACATCGGTTGCTGAATGGTTTGGTGGTCGGAATGCCTTCCGATCACGGCCATGCAATGCTATGGGCGCCGTTTGCGCCTTCCAACACGCGCTCGCGTGCTTCTGCGCTCTCGTAGGGTCGAGTCATGACTCGATCCAGCTGGACTGCCGCCGACATCCCCGATCTCACGGGTCGCACCGCCGTCGTCACCGGTGCGAACACCGGCCTCGGTCTCCAGACGGCGGCCGAGCTGGCCGGGCACGGAGCCGGAGTGGTCCTCGCCGTTCGCAACACCGACAAGGGTGAGGCTGCCGCGTCCGCGATCCGCAGCGATCATCCGGATGCCGATGTCACGGTGCAGACGCTCGACCTGTCGGACCTGGCGTCGGTTCGGGCCGCCGCCGACGCACTGCTCGCCGACGGACAGGGCATCGACCTGCTGATCAACAACGCCGGGGTGATGTACACGCCCGAGACGACCACCGTCGACGGGTTCGAGCTCCAGATGGGTACGAACCACCTCGGCCACTTCGCCCTGACGGGGCTGCTGCTCCCTCGCTTGCTCGACACGCCGCACTCCCGGATCGTCACCGTGAGCAGCGTCGGCCACAAGATCCGCTCGAAGATCGACGTCGGCTCCCTCGCCGGCACCGACGGCTACGACCGCGTGGCCGCCTACGGTCGCTCGAAACTCGCCAATCTCCTGTTCACCTACGAACTCCAGCGCCGCCTCACTGCCGCCGACGCCACCACTGCAGCGCTCGCTGCGCACCCGGGGCTGTCCGACACCGAGCTGATCCGCAACTCGCCGAAGTTCCTCCAGTGGGGCGAGTTCCTGTTCCGACCGTTCATGCAGAGCGCCGAACGCGGTGCCCTCCCGACCCTGCGGGCCGCGACCGATCCGACAGCGCGTGGCGGCCAGTACTACGGCCCGGACGGCATCGGCGAGGCACGCGGCAACCCGAAGATCGTCGAGTCGAGCAGCCGGTCGCACGACGCCGACCTGCAGCGAGCGCTGTGGGAGAAGTCGGTGGAGATGACGGGGATCGACTTCCCCGTCTGATCGCCCACGGTCGCTGACTGCTCCGTCATCGACGCGGCCGAGTGCCCGGACGGGAACGAGGTCCCTGCAGCCTCGACGAGATGGACCACGTCCGGCCGGTCGCGGTCGACCACCAGCTTGATCACGTTGTTCCGCAACGTGCCCCCGACGACGACGGCGAACACGACGATCGCACACCCGAGTAGGCCCCCGCGTCCGTGCCGTCATCGTCACGCAGGCAGTGCCTACTCCGTCCGACCCGACCGACGTGACTCCGTGCCCAACCCGCTGGACCCGGACGAGATCGAACGTGCAAGATGCACCCGTGCCCACCCCTGATGCACTCCTCGCGTTCGCGGTGCTGGCCTTCGCGATCATCATCATCCCGGGCCCGAGTGTGATGTTCGTCGTGAGCAGGGCACTCACCTACGGACGGCGGGCGGCCTTGCTCACCGTGGTCGGCAATGCGGCCGGGTTCTACATACAGGTCCTCCTCGTCGCGGTCGGCGTGGGCGCGCTGCTGGAACGATCGGTCCTCGCCTACAACACGGTGAAGTTCGTCGGCGCGTTGTACCTGGTGTGGCTCGGGATCCAGACGTACCGTCGACGACGCGAACTCGCCCAGGTGGCCGACGCGACCGAGATCCAACCACACCGGTCGATCCTGCTCGACGGTTTCATCGTCGGCATCTCGAACCCGAAGACGATCGTGTTCTTCGCCGCCGTCCTGCCCCAGTACGTACGCGCCGACGCGGCACCGGCCGCGCTGCAGATGGCCGTACTCGGCCTCGTGTTCGTGGTGGTCGCCCTCGCCTCCGACAGCGTGTGGGGGCTCGCAGCCGGCACCGCGCGTTCCTGGTTCGCCCGGTCGCCCCGGCGCCTCGAACGGCTCGGCGGTGCTGGCGGGCTCGCCATCGCTGCGCTCGGAGTGCGCCTGGCGATCAGCCGCCGCGACTGATCCCCCCATTCGTGTTGCAGTTCGGGTGACCCACCCCACCGGAAATGTTGCACGAACGGGGAGGGTCGGCCGATCAGGGGTAGCGCTTGGCGAGCCAGTCGGCGACCTGTGCCATCGCTTCGGGGCGGTGACCCTCCAGGTAGTGCGGTGCGCCCTTCATCTCGACGTAGGTGACATCCTCGGCACCAGCGGCATCGACGATCTCCTTGGCCTGCCGGACGCGGATCTCGGTGTCGGCGGTGGGATGCACGAGCAAGGTCGGCACCGTGACCTGCGGCATGGTGTCGGCGAGCTTGGCCCCGCTCGACAGCCCCGACCAGGTGCTCAACCAACCCCGGGCGGTCATCGTGCGGGCAAGACCACCACGGCCGTAGTTGGCGTCGAACGGATCGGGGAACGCGAACAGCGACCCCATCGGGCGGTCGTCGGGGTCGATCGACAGGTCGAGGTACGCCGGGTCGGCGAGCGTCCGGTAGATCGTGAGGTACTTGGTGAACACCGCTCGGCGGCGCAGCTCGCGCCAGCGAGCGGGGTCGGCCGACTTGTCGACACCGCGCAGCTCGGGCACCACAGCACCGGCCTCGGCGATCGACGCCTCGGCGATCGCGTCGATGCGTGCGACGCGCGCCCGCTGCGCCTCCCGGTACGTCGCCACCCAGGACGGGTCGTAGCTGCACGGTTCCGGCCAGGGACGCCACCCGTTGTCCGGGTGGTACATGTCGAGCTCCGGCACGGTCGAGAACGGGTCTGCTTCGTCGGCGACCGACGGGTCGATCACCTGCAGCATGAACACGCCCTCGCCGGGATGCGCCGCCATCCCGACCCACCCGTCGCCGATTCCCGACTCGGCGTTCGCCATCGCCATCAACGAACCCCCTCCCGAGTTGCCGAGCAACACGACCGCCTCGGCACCGCGCCGGATCATCTCGTCGTGGGCGGTCTGGACGTCGGTGATGCACGCTTCGTGCAGGCAGTCGGTGTCGTTGTTCATGTACCGGGTACCGAACCCGAGCACGGCGTAGCCGGCTGCTGCCAGCAGCGGACAGGCGTAGTGCACGCTGAAGTCGCCCCGGGGATGCGACAGGATCACGGCGGTCTTCCACGGGGTCCCCGGTGGCGGCGTCCAGAGGATCCCGCGCACCAGCGCACCGTCGGGCGACACGAGCCGAACCGGTTCGCGCTGCACGTCCACGCCCGGATCGTCATCGGGGAGCGGCCAGTAACCGAGACCGAACGGCCGAGCATCGCCGCGCATGGCATCGAGGGCTTCCATGCCTGCAACGTAGACGCCGTCACGACGGTCACTGCTCGTCGTCGCAGCGCCGAACGACCGATCACCACGACCGAGGCCGCCGGCACCGCCGTGATCACACGGCAGCGTCGACGCCCAGGCGCTGCGCGAGCCGCTGCGTCCGCGGGTCCGGTGGCATCCCGGATCGGCGCAGCTCGGCGATGACATCAGCGATCAGGTCGCGGGCCGCTCCGAGGCGCTGCTGTCCGAGGAGGACCTCGGCATAGGCCCGATGCGCCACCTCGTGCATCGGTTCGGCCTGCACGGCGCGCAGCACGAGTCGCTCCGCTCCATCCAGGTCGCCGATGGCCCGCAGCATCTCCGACGCCCGCGACGCAGCACGCACGAAACGCCCCCGCAGCCGCAACGCCTCGTAGTAGCCGAGCTCGGCGTCGCTCGCGCCGCTGAGGTAGTCGCCCTGATAACAATCCGCAGCCGCGAGGTACGCGGCGAGCGCCTCCACCGGGCGGCCGGATCGTTCCGCCGACTCGGCGTCGACGAGCCGCTGCTCGAAGTCGTCCACGTCGATCGAGAGCAGCCCGGCGCCGTCGAGCACGAGCGAGTTGCCGACCGATCGCACGAACCACGATGGTCGACTCGCCTCGCGTTCGGGTTCGAGCACACCGACCAGCTGACTCAGCGTGAAACGCAAGTTGCCCGCGGCGGCTTCCGTGGTCTTGTCGGGCCACATCAGTCGCGCGGCCTCGTTGCGATCGATGCTTCGGCGATCGACGAGCAACGCGAGCAGGTCGCGGACCCGCTGGCGTCGGATCCACGCCTGATCGTCGACCGGTCGTCCGTCGCGTCGGAGTTCGATCGGACCGAGCACCTGTATCCGGATCGGCGCCGCCGGTCGCACCGGGCGTGTCATCGCCAGCGATGCACACCGCTTTCGCAAACCGGTCGGTCCGCTCGCCGCGAGTTCGGCGAGCACCCGTTGCGGGTCGTGCACCACCGTGTCGAGCGCGCTTTCCGCGGCCTGAACACCTGCGTCGAGCGCCGCAACGGCCAGTTCGACCAGATGCGGCTCGTACGCCCAGGTGCGCAGCTGAGACACGTCGTCCCACGGCAGCGCCGCGGCCAGTGCGGTGTCACCCCGCTCGCGAAGCGCCACCAACGCTCGACCGACGCAGCGTCGCAGCTCGTGGTCCGGTCCACCGGCGTCGTGGTCCCACACCTCCCGGGTCGACGGGACCAGGAGATAACTCAACGCAGCGGTCGCACCGTAGATGTGCCGGGGCAACGTGGCGATGCCGCCCGCGGGGATGGCAGCCTCGAGGACCTGAGCGGCGGAGTCCTCGTCGCCGCTCATCACCAACAGTGCCGCTCGTGCCTGGGCGATCGTGTGATGGGCCCACGCGGTCGGTGCGAGCCGATATGCCAACGCCTCGGCCTGGTGCACGTACGACTCTGCCAGTGCGACATCGCCGGCCGACGCATGGAACAGCGCGACACTCGCCGCGCCCTCGACGAAGAGGTGCACCTGACCCGAGGCTCCGATGCGATCGACGAGGCTGCTGACCTCGCTGCGATCGAGGTCGGTCAACTCCCCGAGGAACCATCGCTGCAACAGCACGAAACCGCCGAGCCGGTTCGCGAAGAGGCCACCGGGCGGCGGCGGCTCGTGGCGGAGCTGGTCGAGCGCCGCTCGGATGTGTCCGCTGTAGGCGAGATTCCAGATGCGGTACATGGCGATCACCTGCTCGACTTCGGGATCGGCTCCGGCGACGAGCCCAGCGCGGTGGGCATCCAGGTACGGCACGACATCGGCCGGACGATCCGTCAGGCTCATGATCCAGACGTGAGGGAGAAACGCCGTTCGCACAGCCCAGGTCTCACCGCGTCCAGCCAGGCTGTCGAGTTCCATCGACTGCTCGCGAAGCGTTGCCAGGTCGGCCGCGTTGTAGGCCACGTCGGCGATCCGAAGTCGGCAGAGCGCCTCCACTTCGCCATCGCCGAGCTCCATCGCACGGCGCAGGACCTCACCGAGCGAGGAGGCCGCCCGACCCGGCTCGTGCATCGTGGCGTTGACCGCCTCGACCACGTCGACCTCGATCGAGTCACCGAGCACGCTTCGGAGTTCGGCGATCGTCGCCAGACGCTCCTGCGAGCCGGTGCCGAAATGGAGTTCGGCCGCCAGCATTCTGGCCACCCGCCGAGCACCGTCACGATCGCCGGCCCGCGCAGCGCAATCGAGCGCGAGGTCGAGATCGCCGAGTTCGGTCGCAACATCCGACGCCGCCATCAGCGCAGCGCGGTGCTCCTCGTCGCTCCAATCGACGTGGAGCGCCGTTCGCAGGAGATCGTGGAGCTCGACACGACCGTGATCGGAACGGGTCAGCGGCAGACCCGAGATCACCAGTTCGACCGCGGTCGGCCGCCCGAGCAAGCCGGATGCCAGTCGATCATCGATCCATGGCAGCACCGCCAGCCGTCGGCAGGCATCGAGCGTGTCGGGGTCCATCGAGGCCACCACCTCGCTGATGATGTAGCGCAGCGCCCCGGTTGTGCCGGTTCGCAGTTCGAGCTCGAGCAGGGCAGGCCAACCACTGTGCTGATCGAGCGCCATCGAGGAGCCATGCAGCGCGCTGAACGACAGCCGCTCGTCGAGATCGAACGCGAGGTCCTCGTCACGCAGCACGCTGACCGATCCGCACGCGAAGAGCCGGCTGAACCGACCTCGCGTGTCGGG
Organism: Ilumatobacteraceae bacterium; assembly: GCA_963698565.1. Taxonomy (GTDB): domain Bacteria; phylum Actinomycetota; class Acidimicrobiia; order Acidimicrobiales; family Ilumatobacteraceae; genus Sva-07. The sequence continues at coordinate 2,530 of CAVORH010000033.1, read as the reverse complement.
ACGCATCGCGACGAGAAGATGACCGTTGGTCGGTAGTGCGTCGCTCAGTTCGACGAGCGCAGCCACCGCATCATCGGCCAGCCAGTGCGCATCGTCGACGACGACGCAGACCTCGTCGGGCGATGCCGCCCAGATGGCACTGACGATGTCGTCACCCGCCACGCGGCTTCGGGCGGTCGCTGTCGCGACGGCGTCGGCCACTGCGGCGACCAACTCGCGGCGGCCTGCTCCTCTCTTCGGTATCGACACCGAGGCATCGACACCTCCAGAAGGTCCACCCTCCATCCGCTCACCGGCCAGTTGGCGCAGCAACGTCGACTTGCCGAAGCCAGGACCAGCTTCGATCACGGTTGCCCGCGCCGAGAAACGGTCGGCGAGCTGATCGAGCAGACGCCGCCGCTCGATCTCGTTGCTCCTCTCCGATCGGTCACCCACCCTGAGCAACCTAGGGCAGTCGCTCACGTCATCGAACGTCGACGTCGAACTCCGATGACGCGCAGACGTCAGTCCTCGGGACGAACGGTGAGCGTCACGTCGAGGTCGATGCGCTCGCCGTCGCGGATCACGGTGATCGTCGTGGAGTCACCGGGTTGCAGGTCGCGGATCGCTGCGATCAGCCCGGTGGCTCCGTCGATCGCGACACCGTCGGCGGCGACGACGAGATCGTCGGCTTCGACGCCGGCATCGGCGGCAGGCGTACCGTCCTGGACGCTGCGGATCACCGCACCCTGTCCGCCGTCGCGACGATCGTCGAGTTCGACGCCGAGATAGCCCTCGGAGCGCGGATCGCCACCGGACTGCGCGCGGAGCGCCTCGATCACCGGCAACGCCTCCTTGGCGCTGATCGCGAATCCGACGTTGGTGGCGGCCGACGTGGCGGTGTCGCGGGCGACCGCGGTGTTGATGCCGACCACTTCGCCGCGCGCATTCACCAGCGGGCCTCCCGAGTTGCCGGAGGAGATCGCCGCGTCGGTCTGGATCAAGCCGTCGAGGAACGCTCCGTCGGTGCCGATCGTCCGATCGAGTGCCGAAACGATGCCGAGCGTCACCGAGGGGTCGCCGTCGAGGCCGAGTGCGAAACCGATGGCCACCACCTCGTCACCGAGGCGGACGCTGTCGGGATCGGCGAAGACGGCGGCGTCGAAACCGTCGCCGCTCATCCGGAGCAGGGCGAGGTCGTTGCCAGCGTCGCTCGCGAGCAACCGTGCCTCACGCGGCTCGGTCTCTCCTGCGAGCCGCACACGGATCTCGGATGCGCCTGCGACGACGTGGGCGTTGGTGAGGATCTCACCGTCGGACGACACGATCACTCCGGTGCCGACCGACTGCCCGGTCCCCAACGAACTCTCCACGTCCGCGCTGACCGTCACCACGGAGGCAGCCACGTGATCGATGACCTTGCCGACGTCGAGACGTGCCTCGATCGGGCCGGTCGCATCCGACACGTTGATCGGCTCGTCGCTCGCGCTCTTGGGCGGCGAGTCGAGCCAGTCGGACACCTGGCTGCCGACGAGCGCTCCGGTGAGCCCAGCGACCCAGGCGACCACGGCGACGGCCACGATCAACGAGATGCCACGGCGCCGCGCGCGCTTGGCGGCCGGTGGCGTCGGAACCGGCACGATGCCGGGAGCCGGGGGCGGCAGCGAAGTCATGCCGCCTGTCTATCTGCGATCGCCATGTCCCAGCCCAACCGAGGTCGGTGTTCCCACCGAGTTCACACCTGGAACCGGAGTGTCGACCGGCGTTCGGTTGCTCAGGAACAGCCAGCTTCGAACGTGAGGGGCACCCGCTGGCCGAACGGGACGGCGACGCCGTTGAAGTCCTGGATCTCGCCCGAACCCGACGTCTGCCCACCTTCGAGCGTGAACGTGAACTCGGTGGACTCTCCGTAGTTGATCGCGAAGAAGTCGGGCTGATCGTCGCCCCCGGAGCCGAACAACTCGGTCTTGCCGACCTCGACACTCACGCTGGACTCGCCGTCGGCCTCGTCGCCGAGCGACACGTCCACCCACGCCGGGGTGCCATCGTCGGACTGGCCGGGACCCGCCGCGACGAAGTCGGGCGCCTGGTCGACGCAGATCTCGGCGGTGAACGTGTAACCGACGCCGTCGATCGTGACGACCCCGCCGCCTTCGCCGGTACTGAACCCACCGACCGTCTCTTCGAGTTCCTCGAGGTCCATGTCGACGCCGGCCTCGTCGAGGTTCTCCTGGGCCGCGTCGTTCGAACCGTCACCGCTCACATCGGACTCCGACTCATCGGCGTCGCCCGCGGTCTCCGCAGCTGTTGCGTCGTCCGGTGCGGCCGGTGCCGCGGAGTCGCTCGAATCGTCCGACCCCCCGCAGGCGGCGACCCCGAGCGCGAGTACTGCGACGATCGCGAGACCTGCGTGCCGTGCCTGCATCCGCGCAAGCGTACGAGTGCCGGGCGAGCCGGTCAACGGACGCGCAACGGGCGGGCCCGAGGCCCGCCCGTCGAGTGTTGATTCGATTCGAGTCCGGCCCAGCAGTCGCTGGCTCGGCGCCGAGAT
>CAVORH010000032.1:0-18153 GCA_963698565.1 Ilumatobacteraceae bacterium | reverse complement strand
GGGCGTGCGGACCGTGATGGGAGAACTCCGCCGAGCGGTGGAGACCATCGTGAGGGCTCCGGTCGAGCTGACCGGAGCCGGGCGCACCGATGCCGGGGTCCACGCCTGGGGCCAGGTGGTCACCGGGATGCTCCCCGCCGACACCGACCTGCGGCGGTTGACCCTCAGCGTCAACGCGCTCTGCATGCCCGACATCTCGGTGCGACACGCCGAATGGGCCGACGATCACTTCTCCGCCCGCTTCTCCGCGACGGCTCGCACGTATCACTACGACGTGTGGAACGACCCGTCGCCGCACCCGCTCCTCGCCCGACTCTCGTGGCACGTACCGCCGCCGCTCGACGTCGATGCCATGAACGTCGGCGCCGAACTGTTGCTCGGTGAGCACGATTTCTCGTCGTTCTGCCGTCGACCGAAGCCGGCCGCCGGGCACGACGAGCCGAGCCTCGTCCGGCGACTTCTCGTGGCTCGGTGGTCACGTCTCGACCCGGACGACTGGGACCCGTCGGGCAACGGCCTCCTGCGTTTCGAGATCACTGCCACGTCGTTCTGCCACCAGATGGTCCGCAGCATCGTCGGCACACTCGTCGACATCGGCGTCGGTCGTCGCTCACCCGAGTCGGTGCCGGCCACGTTGGCCGCGCACGACCGCAACGCAGCGGGACAGGTTGCACCACCCACCGGCTTGGTGCTGTTCTCGGTCGACTATCGAGGCGAACGCTGGGATGCCTGATCGCCCTGCGGTTCGGCGGTGCTCGAAGCCGGCGACAGCATCGAGATGATCTCGCCGCGCGGTACGGCAGCGGAGAACAGCCAGCCCTGGAACGCCTGACAGCCGAGCTCGACGAGTCGATCGCGCTGGTAGGGCTGTTCGACGCCCTCTGCCACGCAGGAGAGCTTGAGGCTCTCGCTCAGGCCGAGGATCGCCGTCGTGAGGTTGGTGGCGGCCGGATCGACGTCGATCCCGGCGACGAACCGGCGGTCGATCTTCACGCCGTCGACCGGGAGTTCCAGGAGGTGGGCCAGGCTGGAATAGCCGGTGCCGAAGTCGTCGATCGACACGTGGATGCCGGCGAAGCGAAGCTTCTGCATGTTGGCGAGCGACGCTGCTCCGGGCGACAGCAGATCGGTTTCGGTGATCTCCATCACGAGCTGGGTGGGACTCGCCCCACTCCGTGCGCAGCGATCGAGGAAGGTCGCGCCGAATGCCGGACGGGAGAGCACCTTCGGGTCGATGTTGACGTGCACCTCGACCGCGCCGTGGCCGAGGCCAGCGAGCTCGGCTGCGAACGTGAAGGCCTGCTCGAGGACGCAGTCGTCGACCGCTTCGGCGAGTCCGGCCATCTGCGCGAGTGGAAGGATCTCGCCTGCGCCGAGGACGCCGCGAACCGGGTGGACCCATCGAACGAGCGCTTCGACGGCCATGACGTTGCCGTCAGCCGAACAGATCGGTTGGAAGAACGGCTGGATCTCGCCGGCATCGAGGGCTCGGCGGAGATGATCGACCTGCTGGCGTCGCTGATTGATGGCGTCGACCGAGATGCCGCTGCTGTCGGGGTCGGTGAACCGTTTCACCGACATCAAGTCGTTGCTCGCGGTGACCAGCAAGGCGTCGAGAACCTGCGGTTTGGACTCGAATGCGACGGCGGTTCGGATGTCGAAGTTGACCTCCTGGCCGTCGATCACGACCGAACGGGCGACATCGCGTCGTACCCGCTCTCGCAGGAGTTCGACGGTGGCCGCGCTCGCACCTCGCACCGCCAGCACGAACTCGTCACCGCCGAAGCGAGCGGTGATGAGATCCGGCCAGCGGATCTGGTCGATGCGGTCGGCCACCGCCTGCAGCACGGCGTCGCCGACCGGCTCGCCGTACAACTCGTTGACCGATCGGAAGTGGACGATGTCGACGATCAGGATGCCCAACCCGCCTCCCGACGTCATCATGGCGCTGGCCGACCTCATGAAACCGTCGCGGTTGAGCAGGCCCGTCCGAGCGTCGTGGTGAGCAAGGAACTCGACGCGTTCGCGAGCGTCGGCGAGCGCGGTCGCGATCTGCGCGCTGACCACATAGCTGTTGACCACCGGATCGTCGAGGAGGTTGTTGACCGTGAACTCGCACACGGTCGGTTCGTCGTCGAGCTTCAGGATGCGCGCGTCGAGCGTGATCGACTCCTGCGGGCCGAGCGACTGCGCGGCGTCGAGCACCTGGTCGCGGTCGTCGGCGTGGAGGAAGTCGAGGATCGATCGACCGCGGACCATCTCGGGATCGTGGCCGAGGAAGCGTGTGACCGCTCCGTTGACGGTGCGTACGAGGCCGTTGGCATCGACGAGCACCACCATGCCGTGCATGTGCGCCATGACCGTTCGCAACACCTCGGTGTCGCCTTGGTCGAACTCGAGTCGGTGACGATCGGTCACGTCGCGTGCGACGATCAGGATCGAACCGCCCAGCGGATCGTCGTCGCCGTCGGGCCGGAAGGCGCCGCGCAGCTCGAGGTACCGCCAGGTGCCGTGCCCGGTGCGTACCCGGAGCACGATGAGCTCCCCGAACGTCTTCGACACCACCGTGCCCAGCGCTGCGGTGGCGAGATTCAGATCGTCGGGATGGACCAGCTCGAGGACCTGGCTCCCGACGAGTTCGACGACGTCCCAGCCGAGGACCTCTGCAGCGGCGTCGTTGGCGTACTGCAGGAAGCCGCTGGTGTCGACGGCGAAGACCGGGTCGGCGAGGGCATCGATGGTGACCGGGTGTGCGCTCACGCCCTCAGGACGCGCCGGCGTGCGGTCCGAGTCGGCGGAACTCATGTGTGGTTCATCGGTCCTGTCTGTCGGCAACTTGAGGAGATTCTCGACCACGGATTCGCGGCCCAACACAGTCAGCGGCGATCCTAGCCGTCACCCTCCGTGGGGGGTGCTCGCTCATCGTGGCCGTTGAGCAACGGGTTGGATGCCGGGTTCTCGGGCCGTATCATTTCACAGTTCCCCGGATCCCCGACGGATCCAGATCGACCGACGGGTGACCCAACGTCATCCACCGACTGACCAGAGATTGCGGCATGCCTACGTACACCCCGAAAGCCAGTGAGATCCAGCGTGAATGGCACGTTGTCGACGCCGAAGGGCTCGTGCTCGGCCGCCTCTGCACCGAGGTCGCTCGCGTACTTCGCGGCAAGCACAAGCCGACCTTCGCCCCGCACATCGACACCGGCGACCACGTGGTCATCGTCAACGCCGACAAGATCGTGATGACGTCGGGCAAGGCCGACCGCACGATGGTGTACCGCCACAGCGGCTACCCGGGCGGCATCAAGTCCGAGACCTACGCTCACCTGCACGCCCGCAAGCCCGAAGAGGCACTCCGCAAGTCGATTCGCGGCATGCTCCCCAAGGGCCCGCTCGGGCGTCAGCAGATCCTGAAGCTGCAGGTCTACGCCGGCCCCACCCACCCGCACGCTGCCCAGATGCCCAAGACGCTCGAGATCCCGGGCGCCAAGGCCCGCTGACCGATCCACACGACGACCGCTGACGAGACGCTGAGAGAAGACACCGCACCATGGGAACCGTACCGCTCACCCAGACCACCGGCCGCCGCAAGGAAGCCGTCGCCCGCGCCCAGATCCGCCCGGGCACCGGCCAGTTCCTGATCAACGGCAAGACCCTCGACGCCTACTTCCCGACCGCCGTGTCGCAGATGGTCGTCTCCGAGGCGCTCACCGTCACCGACACCCGTGAGAACTACGACATCACGGCGTCGATCCACGGCGGTGGCGTCAGCGGCCAGGCCGGGGCGCTTCGCCTCGCCATCGCCCGCTCCTTGGTCGAACTCGACCCCGAGAGCCGCGCCGCCCTCAAGAAGGCCGGTCTCCTCACGCGCGACTCGCGCAAGAAGGAGAGCAAGAAGTACGGCCTGAAGAAGGCCCGCAAGGCACCGCAGTTCACCAAGCGCTGATCCGGCGCTGACCCTGCCGATCCGATGAAGTTCGGCACCGATGGCGTCCGCGGCGTCGCAGGCACCGAACTCACCGAGGAGTTCGCCTATCGGCTCGGTCGTGCTGCGGCCCGCACGCTGGCACCCGCCACCGGCGCCATCGTCGTGATCGGTGGCGACACCCGCGAGTCGACCCCGTCGCTCTCGGCTGCGCTGTCCTCCGGATTCCATGCCGGGGGAGTCACGGTCGTGCCCCTCGGTGTCGCGCCGACGCCCGCCGTAGCGTTCGAGGCTCAGCGGCTCGGAGCGCTCGGTGCGGTCGTGTCGGCATCCCACAATCCGTTCCACGACAACGGCATCAAGCTGTTCGCCGGCGGTGGAGTCAAGCTCACCGACGAGGTCGAGTCACGGATCGAGGCCGAACTCGTTCGAACCGATGGCTCGCCGTCGACACACACGGTTCCCGAGTCGCCGGTCGTGGTCGATCATCGTCCGTACGTCGACCATGTGCTCGCCTACCTCGAAGGGCGGCGACTCGACGGGCTCCGTGTGGTGCTCGACACGGCGAACGGTGCGGGCCATGTACTCGGACCGGAGATCCTGCGGGCGGCCGGTGCCGACGTCGTGGTGGTGTCGGATGCCCCCGACGGCCGCAACATCAACGATGGCTGCGGCGCGACGGTGCCGTCGAACGTGGCATCGGCGGTGCTGGCGCACGGCGCCGACATCGGCGTGGCACTCGATGGCGACGCCGACCGGCTGATCGCGGTCGATCACACCGGCGCGGTCGTCGATGGCGACCACATCATCGCCATCGTCGCCAACGACTTGAAGGCGAAGGGCGAACTGCGAAACGACACCGTCGTGGTCACCGTGATGACCAACCTCGGGTTCCGCCTCGCCATGCGCGAGGTGGGCATCGAGGTCGTCGAGACCGCGGTCGGCGACCGGTACGTGCTCGAAGCACTCGCGGCCGGTGGGCATTCGCTCGGCGGCGAGCAGTCGGGTCACGTCATCTTCGCCGACCACTCCACGACCGGTGACGGCGTGCTCACGGCGGTCGCACTGCTCGACGCGGTCCATCGGTCCGGGCGCACGCTGGCAGCGCTCGCGGCGGAAGCGATGACATCGCTGCCCCAGGTACTCGTCAACGTCCGGGTTGCCCACCGGGCACCCGACGTGGCGGAGCGGTTGGCTGCCGACATCGCCCGCGTCGAGGAGATGCTCGGCGATCACGGTCGGGTACTCGTCCGGGCGAGCGGCACCGAGCCGCTCGTACGGGTGATGGTGGAAGCGCCCACCACGGAGGCCGCACAGGCCGCAGCCGACGACCTGGCGGCGGTCGCCCACCGGCAGTTCGGCTGACCCGGCCCACCATGCCTGCCGATCCCGCGCGCCGTGCGGTCGGTAGCCTCACCAGCCATGTGCGGCATCATCGGGATCGTCAGCCGGCCACCCACGCGAGAAGCGCCGGTTCCGGCTGAACTCGTGACGCTCCTCGACCGGGCCGCCACCGCATCGTCGATCGAGGAGGCGACCGATCTGGTGGATCGGGTCGATGCGAGCCTGAAGGGCCTGCCCGGCGTGCTGGCGTTGGCCGGCCGGCCCGACGCCGTCGCGTCGCTGATCGCTCGACTCGATCAACTCGACGGTCGGGCGACCACGATCGAGGCCGATCTCGACGCCAACGCCGTTCGCCCGGACGGGGAGGCACTCGACCCCGAAGCGCTCGAGGAGGCGAACGCCCGCCTGATCGCTTTCAAGGATGCGCTGTGGGCGGTCCGGAGCGACCGTTTGCGCACTGTGGCCGCGGTCGAGGCGCTTGCCGGCCGCGACGCCACTCGTACGCAGCTTGCGGGGTACCTCGCCATCCAGCAGGCGTTCGCCGGCATCGATCGTCTCGAGGTGCGCGGCCGTGACTCCGCCGGCATCCACGTCCTGGTGTCGGGCCACGACATCGACGACGACGCCCTCGCAACGCTGATCGCCGAGCGCGGGTCCGATCCGTTGTTCCAGTCGGGAGCGGTCGTGGCGGCCAACGGGTGTCTGTCGTTCGTCTACAAGGCCGCAGCGGAGATCGGCGAGCTCGGCGACAACACCGCTGCGCTGCGAACTGCGCTGACCGCCGACGCGCTCCTGCGTCGCGCGCTCGCCTCGCCCGAAGCCCGCGTCACCATCCTCGGTCACACGCGCTGGGCCAGTGTCGGCATCATCAGCGAACCCAACACGCATCCACTCAACTCGTGGGAGCTCGAGCAGCCGGCTGGCGTCGAGCCGCCGTACGTCGTGGCCGCCCTCAACGGCGACGTCGACAACCACGCCGATCTCCGGGTTGCTCACGGTTTGCGCATCGCGCCGTCGATCACGACCGACGCGAAGGTGATCCCCACGCTCGTCGCCCGCCATGCCGCATCTGCGGCCCTGCCGGAGGCGTTCCGGCGCACCGTTGCGGAATTCGAGGGCTCGGTTGCAATCGGCGTCGCGAGCGCTCAGGCGCCGTCCACGTTGTTCCTGGCGCTGCGCGGGAGCGGACAGGGCCTGTACATCGGGCTCGGCGACGACTGCTTCGTCGTCGCGAGCGAGCCCTACGGCGTCGTCGAGGAGACATCACGCTACGTGCGGATGGACGGCGAGCAGGGAGGCGAGATCGTCGTGCTCGACGGCGAGCACGCCGGGGATCTCGCCGGAATCGATCGTGTCGGATACGACGGTTCATCGCGCCCGGTCGACGAGCGTGATGTCGTGCATGCCGAGGTGACCACTCGCGACATCAATCGTGGCGATGCGCCCCACTTCCTGCTCAAGGAGATCAGTGAGGCGCCGCTCAGCTTCGCCAAGACACTGCGGGGAAAGATCGTCGAGCGCGGCGGTCGTCTCGTCGCGGATGTCGGCGAGCGGGCGCTCCCGGCGGACATCGCGGCACGTCTGGCCGCCGGCACGATCACCCGGGTTCGGGTGATCGGCCAGGGCACCGCTGCGGTCGCCGGGCAGAGCACCGCCGCGATTCTCGACGAGCTCACCGGATCGACGCTCGACGTCGATGCGATCACCGCCACCGAGCTGTCGGGTTTCGCGATGCGTCTCGACATGAGCGACACCCTTGCGATCGCCGTCAGCCAGTCCGGCACCACCACCGACACCAACCGCACGGTCGACCTGCTGCGATCACGTGGGGCCGCAGTGATCGGCATCGTCAACCGGCGCGGAAGCGATCTCACGGACAAGGCCGACGGGGTGATGTACACATCCGACGGGCGCGACGTCGAGATGAGTGTCGCGTCGACCAAGGCCTTCTACGCACAGGTGGCCGCCGGCGCGCTGGTGTCGTGCGCGATCGCCGAGGCGGCGGGCCTCGGCGACGAGCGCCGCCGTCACGAACTGCTGACCTCGCTGCGCGAGTTGCCTGCCGCCATGCAGGAAGTGCTGGGGCGACGCGACTCGATCGCCGTCGCCGCACGGCTGGCGCCGAGCAAGCGGTACTGGGCCGTCGTGGGCAACGGCCCGAACAAGGTGGCTGCCGAGGAGGTCCGGATCAAGCTCAGCGAACTCTGCTACAAGTCGATCGCCTGCGACTCGACGGAGGACAAGAAGCACATCGACTTGTCGTCGGAGCCGCTGATCCTCGTCTGCGCGGCGGGCCTCGTCGGGTCGACCGCCGACGACGTTGCGAAGGAAGTTGCGATCTTCAGTGCCCACAAGGCCACGCCGATCGTGGTCGCCAACGACGGTGAGTCGGGCTATGGATCGACGGTGTCGATCGATGTCCCGCCCGTCGACCCGGCACTCGGGTTCGTCCTGTCGGCGATGGTGGGTCATCTCTTCGGCTACGAGGCCGCGCTCGCCATCGATGCGTCGGCGCTCCCGCTGCGAACTGCCCGCGAGACCATCGAGCGGCTGGTTGCGGCTCAACTCTCCGGCGACGACGTCGTCGCATCGATGCGTTCCGAACTGCGGTCCTCGGTCGCTCAGTTCGACGACGGGCTCCGATCGGGCATCTACAACGGCCAGCTGGAAGCGTCGACGGCGACGCGGCTGGCGGGGTTGTTCCGTGACGTCCTGTCCGATCGTCCGGTCGAGCAGTACCAGCTGAGCTCCGGCAAGGTCGGCAGCCCGGCCGCACTGATCGACGATCTGGTCACGGCGCTGACCCATGCGATCGACGAGCTCACCCGACCGATCGACACGATCAAGCATCAGGCGAAGACGGTCACGGTCGGCATCTCCCGCAGCGACGAAGGGGTGATGGACCGGGCGCTCGTCCAGGCCGTGCTCGATGCCGGAGCGGGCCGCGACGTGCTCAGCTACCGCACGCTCAAGGTGTTGGCCGATCTCGATCCGGCGGTGGAGACCGTTCGGGGGTACACGCGGTACCGCATCGAGGGGGAGACCATCTCGATCATCGACCGGGGTGGGATCTCTCGGGACATCCCGAGCCGGGTGGAACATGGGGCACAACTGCGTGGCACCAAGCATCGGGTCGCACGCGAAGGCGAGGTGTTGGTCGCGGTCGGGCGCAGCGACGGCCGGACGGTCGTGTTCGTCCCGGAGGTCAAGGCGGGCGAGACGACCGGTCTCACGTTGCTCCACATCGCCCTTCCCGAGCGCCTCCCGGTCGACGTGATGCGAGGCGTGCTCCAGGGCTACGACCGCCGCTACGACCGACTGGTCGACTGGGTGACGGAGACCGAGGGGGCCTTCGACGAGTCGCTGCTCGGTGAGCTGCCCGTGGCCGAGTTGTTGATCGGCCCGATCTCCGACACCGCCGATCACTGGCGTCGATGAACGCCGCTTGCGGATGACCGGCAGGGATCACAGATGATCGGCATCGGCATCGACCTGGTCGACATCGAGCGGTTTCGTCGTTCGCTGGAGCGGACCCCGACCCTGCGGACGCGGTTGTTCACCGACGTCGAGCTCGCCTACGTCGCACCGCAGACCGATCCCGTTCCGTCCCTCGCCGCCCGGTTCGCAGCGCGTGAGGCCGTGATGAAGGCGCTCGGCGTCGGTCTCGGCGCATTCGACTTCCACGACGTGTGGGTGGAACGGGCGGCGTCGGGACAGCCGTCGCTCGCGTTCAGCGGTCGCGCAGCGGAGCTCGCCGCAGCGCGCGGTGTCGTCACCTGGCACCTGTCGCTCACGCACACCGATCTCACGGCCGCCGCGTACGTCGTCGCTGACTGATTCGCTGCCGCTGATGCGGAGAATCCGCGCCAACGCTGCGATCATGCTCGCCATGATCGAAGAGTTTCAAGAGGCATGGGACGAACTGACCGCACCGGGGGCGCAGTTCGCGACCACGACGATCGACGTGCGGGGTGTCCCGATCAAGGTGTTCGAGAACTCGTTGCCGACGATGCGCACCGTGTGGGAGATGGCCCGAGGGTACGCAGATCGCGACTACATCGTGTACGAGGACGAGCGGTACACCTACGCCGAGTCCGATGCGATCGTCAGGGCGCTTGCCGCTCGGCTCATCGAGGAGTACGGCGTCGAACCGGGCGACCGGGTGGCGATCGCGATGCGGAACTATCCCGAGTGGGTGCTCGCCTACTGGGCGATCGTGTCGATCGGGGCCGCGTGCGTCGGGATGAACGCCTGGTGGACGCCTGAAGAGATGCAGTACGGCCTGTCCGACTCCCGTCCGAAGGTGCTGATCGCCGACGCCGAGCGTGTCGAGCGGGTGCTGCCGGTGCTCGACGGACTGCGCGCGGAGGCGCCGCTGCACCTGCTGACCGTGCGCTACGACGGGGCGTTGCCGGCCGACGCCGACCGTTGGGAGGACGTGATCGATCCGGCGTCGGCACCCGCGGAGCTGCCGGCGGTCGAGATCGATCCCGACGACGACGCCTGCATCTTCTACACCTCGGGCACCACCGGCTTCCCCAAGGGCGCACAGCTCACGCACCGCGGCTCGGTCCACAACCTGTTGAACATCGTCTTCATGACCAGCGTCGCCGGGCTCGCCGCTGCGAAGGCCGGCGTGGCGCCCACGCCGGCGACCGGTGCGGACGGCATGCCCAAGCAGAACGTCTTCATGGCGCCGACCCCACTCTTCCACGTGACCGCCAACAACTGTCTCCTGCACCCCGCCACGATCTCGGGTTCGCGGATCGTGTTCACGTACAAGTGGGATGCCGGGCGGGCGCTCGAGCTGATCGAGCGGGAGGGCGTCACCAACTTCTCCGGCGTACCGACGATGAGCCGGGAGCTGTTGATGCACCCGGACTGGGAGCGGCGCGACACCTCCACGCTCGCCGGCATGGGTGGCGGTGGCGCACCGTTGCAGCCCGATCTGGTCGACAAGATCGACAAGTCGTTGTCCGGTGGTGCGCCGAGCACCGGGTACGGCCTGACCGAGACCCACGGGATCGTCACGGCGAACTCCGGCAGCCTCTACGTCGCCAAGCCGGCGTCGTGCGGCCGAGTGGTGCCGACCCTCGAGGCCAAACTCGTCGACGAGTTGGGCAACGAGGTGCCGGCGGGGCAGACCGGCGAGCTGTGTGTGCGCGGCGCGATCGTGATCAAGGGTTATCTCAACCGTCCCGAAGCGACCGCGGACGCGATCCCCGAGGGCTGGTTCCACACCGGCGACGTCGCCCGCATCGACGAGGACGGGTTCGTGTTCATCGTCGATCGCATCAAGGACATGGTGCTGCGCGGTGGCGAGAACGTGTACTGCTCCGAGGTCGAAGCCGCGATCTACGAGCTCGACGGCGTGGCCGAGGTGGCGGTCTTCGGCGTGCCCGACGACCGACTCGGCGAACTCGTCGGTGCCGCCATCGTGCTCGCCCCGGGCGCGTCGCTGACCGAGGACGAACTGCGCACGCGGCTCGGTGAGCACCTCGCGAAGTTCAAGATCCCCGAGCGTGTCTGGTTCCTCAACGAGGCGTTGCCCCGCAACGCCAACGGCAAGTTCGTCAAGCGCGATCTGAAGGAGTCGTTGCTCGGCGGCTGACGGTCGCACACCACCGACGTCGTTACGCTCGACGTCGGTGATTCCGATCGTCACACCCGAGCAGATGCGCGCCGTCGACGCGGCGGCCCCGGAGCCGGTCGAGGAGTTGATCGACCGCGCCGGGCGCGCCGTCGCCCGAGAGGCGTTGGCGATGCTCGGCGGCGCCTACGGGCGCGTCGTGAACGTCATCGCCGGTGGGGGCAACAACGGCGCGGATGGTCGCACCGCTGGGACCTACCTCCTGCGGCGCGGCGTCAAGGTGCGCATGATCGATGCGGCGATGCGGCCGCCGGTGCTCCCGGCGTGTGATCTCGTGATCGATGCCGCATACGGCACCGGCTTCCGTGGCGAGTGGGTCGCCCCGGACGTGGCCGGCCCCGACGGTCGACGGCCGTTGGTGCTGGCCGTCGACATCCCGAGTGGCGTCGACGCCCTCACGGGCGCAGCGGGCGCCGGAGTGCTCGCAGCAGATCGTACGGTGACGTTCCAGGCCATGAAGCCCGGTCTGATCTTCGGCGCCGGCAAGCGGCTGAGCGGCGACGTCGTCGTGGCCGACATCGGGCTCGATGTGTCGTCGGCCGATCAACATCTCGTCGACCACGGCGACGTGGCGCAGTGGTGGCCGACGCGGGCGAGCGACGCCCACAAGTGGAACGGGGCGGTGCGAGTGGTGGCCGGCAGTCCGGGCATGCTCGGCGCCGGCCGGCTCTGCGCGTCGGCCGCGGCGAGAACCGGTGCCGGGTTGGTCACGCTGTCGAGCCCGGGTGCCGACCCCTTGGCGCGCAGCGAGATCATCCAGCGCCAGGTGCCTGTCGACGGCTTCGACGTCACCGTGCTCTCCGACCTCGATCGGTTCGGGTCGCTGGTGGTGGGCCCGGGTCTCGGTCGGGAGGAGGCGGTGCTCGCAGGGGCCCGTCGCCTGATCGCGCAGGCAGCGGTGCCTGTGGTGGTCGACGGAGACGGCATCTTCGCCGCCTCGTGGAGTGCCGACGGTGCTGCGCCACTGATCCGTGCCCGCGGTCTCCCGACGGTGATCACCCCGCACGACGGCGAGTTCGCCCTGCTCGAGGGATCGGTGCCCGGTGTGGATCGAGTTGCCGCAGCCCGTTCGCTGGCGACGAAGCTCGACTGCACGGTGCTGCTCAAGGGCCCGGCGACGGTGGTCGCGACACCAACCGGTTCGGTGTTCGTCATCGACCACGGTGACGAACGACTCGCCACGGCAGGGTCCGGTGATGTGCTCGCAGGCATGATCGCCGCACTGCTCGCTGCCGAGGTGCCACCCGATCGCGCCGCTGCTGCCGCCGCTTGGGTGCATGCGGACGCAGCTCGCCGCGGGCCCCGGCGCGGTCTGCTCGCCGGCGACATCGTCGACCTGATCCCCACGGCGCTGTCGGCCTGGTGAGTGAGCTGATGAGCGAGCCGATGATCGAGCTGGTGGCCGACGATCCCGGGCGTTGGGCGTGGGCCGACATCGACCTCGATGCGCTCGAACACAACGTCGAACTGCTCCGCGCGGCGGTTGCACCGAGCGGACTCTGGGCCGTCGTCAAGGCGAACGGCTACGGCCATGGCGTCGTCGTGGTCGCGCGTTCGGCCCTGGCGGCCGGTGCTGCAGGTCTGTGTGTCGCCCTGGTCCAGGAGGGCCTGGAGTTGCGTGCTGCCGGTCTCGACGCTCCGGTGCTGATCCTCAGCGAACAACCGACGGGGGCGAGCGATGCCATCGTGCGCCACGGGCTGACACCGACGGTCTACACGGCGACCGCGATCGATGCTCTGGCAGCAGCTGCGGACCGGGCGGGTCGCGCTGAGGTGGCGGTCCATCTCAAGGTCGACACCGGCATGCAACGGGTGGGGGCGGACCCGGACGACGTGGTCGGAC
This sequence comes from Ilumatobacteraceae bacterium, assembly GCA_963698565.1. Lineage (GTDB taxonomy): Bacteria > Actinomycetota > Acidimicrobiia > Acidimicrobiales > Ilumatobacteraceae > Sva-07. Next base: position 5,388 of record CAVORH010000032.1, on the reverse strand, counting down.
TCGCGGAGCGCCTCGCCGACCACGCTCCCGCGTTGCGCCTCGCCGGGATCTTCACGCACCTCGCCGTGGCCGACGTACCGGAGAGCGACGCCACCGCCGCCCAGCTCGCCCGGTTCGACGCCGTGCTCGCCGCGTTGCGCCGGGCCGGACTCCTGACACCCGACGTCGCGGTGCATGCCGCCAACTCCGCTGGGGCGCTCGCCCATCCGTCGGCGCGTCGTTCGTTCGTGCGCGCCGGCATCGCCGTGTACGGGATCTCGCCGGGACCGGGCGTCGACGACCTCTGCACCGGGCTTCGGCCGGCTCTCTCGCTGCGGGCGCGGGTGTCGTTCGTGAAGACCGTTCGGGCAGGGTCGAAGATCTCCTACGGATGGCGGCACACCTTCGGGCGCGACACCACGGTGGCGACCGTGCCGATCGGATATGCCGACGGGGTTCCGCGCCGTCTGTCGGCGACCGGTGGCGAGGTGCTGATCGGTGGACGTCGGCGCCCGATCGTCGGCGTCGTCACCATGGACCAACTGATGGTCGACTGCGGGCCCGGTGACCCGGTCAGGCCGGGCGACGAGGTGGTCCTGATCGGCGAGCAGGACGGCCCGGACGGGCGTCAACGGATCCGAGCCGAGGAGTGGGCTGACCGTCTCGACACGATCGGGTACGAGATCGTCTGCGGGATCGGCGGGCGCGTGCCCCGGCGTACGGGCCGTAGCATCGACGTCGGGATGGTGGAGCACTGATGTTGGAGTTGCGAGTCCAGTCGCTCGACGAGACGCACGCGGTCGCCGCGGTGTTGGCCGGATTGGCGCGTCGAGGCGATCTCTTCGTGCTGTCCGGCGAGATGGGCGCGGGCAAGACCGCGTTCGCGAAGGGCTTCGGAGCGGCGTTGGGCGTGGTCGAGCCGATCACGTCGCCCACGTTCACGTTGGTGCACAGCTACGACCTTCCCCCGGGCTCACACGGGGCCAAGGCGCTCCACCACGCCGACCTCTACCGGCTCGACCGCACGACCGAAGTGGCCGACCTCGCGCTCGAGGAACTGGCCGACGATGCCGGCATCGTGCTCGTCGAGTGGGGAGACGTGGTCGAAGTGCTCTTCGGCGACCACCTGTCGGTGCATCTCGGTCCCGACGGCGATGCGGTCGGTGGCGATGCGTTCGACGGGGCGGACATCGAGGCCGCCGACGAGAACGTGCGCCTCGTGGAGATCTCTGCCGTTGGACCGTCCTGGGCGTCGCGTTGGAGTCGGGTCCTCGAGGGGTGCGAGAGGTTCGCGTGCTGATCCTCGGGATCGAGACGGCGACCGAACGCGTCAGCGTGGCCGTCGGTGGGCACGAAGGTGTCATCGGCTTGTTCGAGGTCACCAAGGGACGCCGTCATGTGGAGACCCTGGTCCCGGCGATCGACTTCATGTTGCGTCAGGCCGACATCGAGCTCGCCGAGGTCAGCGTGGTGGCCGTCGATGTCGGTCCGGGCCTGTTCACGGGAATGCGCGTGGGGCTCGCCGGAGCCAAGGCGATTGCGCAGGCGCTGCGGATCCCGATGATCGGGATCTCGTCGCTCGATCTCCTTGCGTTCCCCAGCCGTCACTCCGATCGTGTCGTGGTGCCGGTGATCGACGCTCGGAAGGGTGAGGTGTTCTACTCGATGTACCGCCAGGTGCCGGGCGGAGTGCAGCAGGTGACCGAGCCGGCAGTCGGCCCGGTGGAGGAACTGGTGGCCGACCTGCTCGCTCGCAGTCAGGACGTGTTGTGTGTCGGCGACGGTGCCGTGCGGTACCGGGAGGAGATCCTCGACGGATTCCGCTGCGAGATCGGCGGTGACGCGTATCCCTCGGCCGGGCCACTGGTGCAGCTCGCACACGCCCGGGCGCTGCGCGAGGAATGGGTGAACCCGTGGGAGATCGAGCCGGTGTACCTGCGGGCGCCCGATGCTCAGATCAACTGGTCGACGAGGGCGAATCGATGAGCGTGATCGAACGGCTGCTGCGGCGCGACGGCACCGACGGCGCTGTCATCGGCGACCTGTCGATCTCGCCGATGCGTCGGCGCGACCTGCGCGACGGGGTGATGGCGATCGAGTCGGTGAGCTATCCCCGCCCGTGGTCGCAGTCGGTGTTCGAGAGCGAGATCTCCCAGATGCGCTCGGGCACGCGGCGGTATCTCGTGGCACGGCGCACCCCGGACGGAAGCCGCCGGCGAACCGGCCCGGTGGTCGGCTACGCCGGACTGTGGTTCTCGGGTGAGGAGGCACACGTGACCAATGTCGCGGTGGCACCGAGCGAACAGCGGCGCGGTGTGGCCACGGCGTTGTTGTCGGCGCTCGCCGACGAAGCGATCGGGCACGGGTGCCAGGCCTGGACGCTGGAGGTCCGGGTGTCGAGTACCGGAGCGCAGGAGCTCTATCGGCACTTCGGGTTCTCGCCGGCCGGGATCCGCACTCGCTACTACGAGAACACCGAGGACGCGATCGTGATGTGGTGCAACGACATCCAGGGGGCCGAGTACGCCGCGCTGCTCGATTCGATCCGAACGCAGGTGAACCGATGACGGCGCAGTCGCCGGTCGACGAGTCGACGCTCGTGCTCGGGATCGAAACGAGCTGCGACGAGACGGCCGCCGCACTCGTGCTCGGTGGATACGACGTGGTGTCGAACGTGGTGTCGACCCAGGTCGACCTGCACAGCGACTTCGGCGGTGTCGTCCCGGAGATCGCCTCGCGGGCGCATCTCGATGTGCTCAACCCGGTGATCGCACGAGCGATCGTCGAGGCCGGCGTCGACGAGGCCCGCATCGACGCCGTTGCGTGCACGGTCGGCCCCGGGCTGATCGGAGCGTTGCTGGTCGGGGTGTCGGCGGCGAAGGCGTTGGCCATGGCGTGGGACGTGCCCTTCGTGGGGGTGAACCACATGGAGGCGCACCTGTACGCCGCATCGCTGGAGGATCCGACCCTCGAGTTCCCGCTTCTGGTGCTGCTGGTGTCGGGCGGTCACACGATGCTGGTCGACATGCAGGCCCACGGCCGGTACCGGCTCGTCGGTCAGACGATCGACGACGCGGCGGGCGAGGCATTCGACAAGGTGGCCCGGTTCCTCGATCTCGGCTACCCGGGTGGGCCGGCGATCGATGCCGCGGCGTTGCAGGGTGACCCGGAGGCCATCCGGTTCCCCCGTGCGATCATGGATGACGGTTTCGACTTCTCGTTCAGCGGGCTGAAGACGTCGGTGATCAACTACGTCCGCAAGCACCCCGACGTCTCGTCGGAGGACGTGGCGGCATCGTTCCAGGCTGCGGTGGTCGACGTGCTGGTCACCAAGGCACGACGGGCCGCTGCGGCGACCGGCGCGACCGGCATCGTGCTCGGTGGTGGTGTCGCAGCGAACTCGCTCCTGCGCGAGGAGATCCTCGGGGCCTGCGAGCAGGACGGCATCCAGGGCTTCCTGCCGAGCCGGTCGATGTGTACCGACAACGCCGCCATGATCGCTGCGGCCGGCTGGCATCGTCTGCGTTCCGACGGCCCCACCCCCCTCGACGTCGGCGCCATCCCCAACCTCCGCCTCCCCTTCATCGACTGATCGTCACGCCAGGGGTCAGACCCCCGGCGTAACGCTCGCCGATACCGTAGGGGGCCATGTCGTTTTCGATCGGCCCGTTCGAGCTGTCGGCTCCGGTGGTGCTGGCCCCGATGGCGGGTGTCACCAACGCGCCGTTCCGCGCGATGTGCCGCCGGTTCGCTCCTGGGCTGGTGTACGTCAACGAGATGGTGATGGCGACGCCGGTCGTGCACGCCAACGCGAAGACCGATCGCATGATCAGCTTCGCCCCCGACGAACACCCGCGCAGCCTCCAGCTCTACGGCAGTGATCCGGAGATCATGGGTCGCGCCGTGGCGAAGCTGTGCGACGCGGGCCGTGTCGATCACATCGACATCAACTTCGGGTGCCCAGCTGCCAAGGTGACGCGCCGCGGCGGGGGAGCGGCGGTGCCGGCTCGTCCCGAGTTGCTCCGGGCGATCCTGCGGGCGGCGGTGTCGAACGCCTCTCCGTACGGGGTGCCGGTGACGGCCAAGTTCCGCATGGGCCTCTTCGACGACTGGCTGACCCACATCCGCACGGGTGAGGTCTGTGCAGAGGAGGGCGTCGCCGCGATCGCACTCCACGCCCGCACGGTGCAGCAGCACTACTCGGGCGAGGCGCGTTGGGAGGCGATCGCCGAGCTGAAGCAGGCGGTCGGATCGATCCCCGTGCTCGGCAACGGCGACATCTGGGAGGCGTCCGACGCCGTGAGGATGATGGCCGAGACCGGATGTGACGGTGTGGTGATCGGCCGGGGCTGCCTGGGACGGCCGTGGCTGTTCGGCGATCTGGTCGAGGCGCTGGCCGGGAGGCCCGTGCCGCCGAGCCGGCAGCTCGGTGAGGTCTGCGCCGTGATGGTCGAGCATGCCCGTCTGCTCGTGGAGCATCTCGGTGAGAACCACGCGATGCGCGATTTCCGCAAGCACACCGGCTGGTACATGAGCGGCTACCCCGTCGGCCCAGAGGTGCGGCGCCGGTTCTCGATGGTCAAGACGCTGATGGAGTTGGAGGACATCGTCGCCGGCCTCGATCCGACGGCGCAGATCGTCGACGGTGGCGAACGCATCAAGCGCGGGCACACCAACGGCCCGATCAAGGTGAGCCTGCCCGACGGTTGGCTCGACGGCCACCGCCGCGACGAGTTGCTGCACGATCTGACGGTGCCCGACGACGATCAGGTCATGGCGCTGTCGGGCGGCTGATGATCGAGTTGCCTGCAGCGATGAGCTTGGTGCTCGCGTCGGCCTCGCCGCGCCGATCCGAGCTGCTGCGGTCGGTGGGCCTGGACTTCGAGGTCGTTCCCGCTGACATCGACGAGTCGGTGCGGCCCGGCGAGTCGCCGTCTGCCTACGTGGCGCGACTGTCGGCCGAAAAGGCGCGTGTGGTCGCCGGTCGCATCGGCGCCGACTGCGTCGTGGTCGCGGCCGACACCACGGTCGACGTCGACGGCCAGATCCTCGAGAAGCCGATCGACGAGAGCGACGCCCGCCGGATGCTCGCCCTGTTGTCCGGGCGGACCCACCTCGTCCACACCGGCGTGACGGTCGCTGCATCATCGCCCGCTCCGGTGACGATCGTGGTCGAGACCGCTGTCGAGTTCATCGAGATGACCCCGGCGATGGCCGACTGGTACATCGGCACCGGTGAACCCGTCGACAAGGCCGGCGGATACGCGATCCAGGGCGCGGGCGGAGCGCTCGTGCGTCGACTCGACGGCAGCGTCACCAACGTGATCGGCCTCCCCCTCGCCGAGACGTTGGAGTTGATCCGAGCGTCAGCAAGCACCTCACGATCCCGCTGACGGGAGGGGGCCGGCG
>CAVORH010000031.1:0-168969 GCA_963698565.1 Ilumatobacteraceae bacterium | reverse complement strand
TCGGCGAACGTCTCGAATGGAACCGGCTGATCGGTGGAGTCGGATGAATGCTCCTGCACGAGGTCTTCGGCAGCATCACGGTCGTCGCAGAACACTCGCGGAGCCGCAACGAGCCAGACGCACCCGTTCGGGCCAACATCTGCTCAACCAGGGCGTCGGCATCGAGTGCTCCAACTGCGGTTGCCAGTGTTGCGTCGGACGACACGACGAGATCGGAGCGTTCTGTCTCAGGCGGCTCGGGGCCCGGCGACGTCGTCGTCGAGTTGCCGGTTGAGTGTGAAGATCCTGCCGATCACGGGCAGCGTGAGGACGTTCAGTCCGTGCAACAGACCCATGAGCAACAGCAGCCCCCCGATCCGGACCACCGACGCTTGGAGTTGTTCGGCGTTCACCTGTTGATCCCAACCCCGTGTCGGGCTCCCACTTGATGGAGAACAGGATGTACGCGCCGAAGATCAGGTAATAGGCGAAGTCCATCAAGACGAGATAGCTCTTGCCGTCCGCGGGTTCACTCGGAACACGTCAGCCGCGTAGGACTTGCCGTACCGCTTGATCAGCGGACCGAGAATGGCGATGATGGCGAACATCACCACCACCGTGATCAACTCGAGTACCCACCAGTCCATGACGTCCCCCTGTTGTCGGTCGGGTTGGCTGCTTGCTCAGAACAGACGATCGAATCGCCGCGCCGGGTGACACGAACGGGTCGATTTCTCGATCCTGCGCCCGAACGTGTCGCTGTGTCAGAGAGGGTTGTCAGAGTGGGCCGGAGATTCCGCCGTCCTTGCGTACTCGCCAGAAGTGGATCGCCATGAAGATCACGATCACGAACGGCAGGAACAACACGTGCAACACGTAACCACCGCAAGAGCGTGTTGGGGCCGATCTCCTTTCCGTCGAGCAGGACGAATCGAACCTCCTCACCGAACACCGGGGTGTAGCCGGCCATGTTGCCCCCCACGGTCACCGCCCACAGGGCCAGTTGTTCCACGGCAACAGATATCCCGTGAATGACAGGCCGATCGTCAGCGTCAGCAGGATCACCCCGATCACCCAGTTGAACTCGCGCGGTGGCTTGTAGGCGCCGTGGTAAAAGCACCGCGAGCCATGTGCAGGAACACGGTCACGCACCATCAGATGCGCACCCCACCGATGCATGTTGCGCACGATTTGCCCGAACGTCACCGAGGTCTGCAGGTTCTGGATGTCGTTCCACGCGGCAGCGGTCTCGGGGCGGTAGAAGAACATCAGGAAGATGCCGGTGACGGTGAGCAGGATGAACACGGAAGAAGCTCAGCCCACCGAGGCAGAGCGTGTAGCTCACCTTGACGGCGTGGCGCTTCACCTTGACCGGGTGCAGGTGGTACAGCACCGAGTTCATGATGACGTAGCTGCGGTTGCGGGGGCTGTCGGTGTAGCCCTTGCGGAAGATCGAACCGGGCCGGAAGATCGAGCTCCAGGCCTGGCTGCCTGCACGCCGTCTCGTAGTCGCCGTATCGAAGCGCCGAACCCGGCCGACGTCCCATCGAGGTGACCAGCTGCTCGTCCCATGCCCGGACTCCCTTCGCCTGAATTGTCGCGTCGAGGTACCACTCCGGTTCACGAAAGACGCCAAGGTGTTCCGGGAGTACCCGAGTCACCAGAACAGACGAACGAGATCGCCTCATGGGTGACAGCAGCTGACGACGACGTCAAGCGCGGCTGGCCGGACCAGGCTTCGGTGACACGGACACCGCCACCGCCGTCCTCGCGCATGTCACCCGATTGGCCATCTCGGTCGTCCGTGGCTGTAGTGGCCAGCTGCCAACTGGTCACAGTCGCCTGCACAAGCAACGACGAACGCAACAGGTGAGGTCTCGGGAGCAGTCGCCGTGTTCTCCGAGATGTCACCCGAAGTCTCCGGTGCTTCGTCGGTATCGATATGAAGCGATCGGTGACTCATCACTCGTGTTCAGGGCGGTTCGAAGCGCGAGCTGTCCTCATGGTGCTGGCCATGGGCCTCGCAGCGGGTTGCGCCGCCGATGGAGAGCCGGCGCTGTCGACCCCGTCTCGGACCGACGGCATCTACCTGTGGGACAAACTCGCAGCAGTCGCCACCCTTCAGCCCGAGATGCTGCAGATTCGAACGGCGAACGATCGTCGCGACGACGACGAGCGACGCTCGACGCCCCGTCCGGGGCCTCCGTCGACGTCGCGGTCGGCGCCGATGCCGATGCGGTCACACGAGAGTTCTTTCGGACACTGAACGGTGGGGTTCTGCCAACCATTCCTGACGGCAGTCCCGAGGAACACGCCTACTTCGACCAACTCGGGGCCGGCCTCCATGAGTTCGCCAGCGGGGCGAGGCGATTTACGCTGAGACCGCTGGCGACGCCCATACCGAAGCTGCCCGCTTCATCGTGACGGTCGCAGAAGCGCTCGAGCAACTCGCCTCGGTGATCGACAGCGTCGATCCCCGGCGCCGCTCGCGTGGCGCCGCCGTATCACGGACGGATCGCTCCAACTCGTGGCTCCCGATAGTTCCGGCCAGCGTTGGTTCTGGATCGGCGTGAGTGGATGGTCCGGTCTCCTTGCGGATGGTGGTTCGTCAGGTCCGATTGGAGGGCGCGATCGACTCCGGCAAGTTCAACGATGAGATACTCCGGCTGGTCCTGCGTTTCGAAGCCGTAGCGGGCGGACGCATCGGCATGGGCGCTTTTCATCGGTTGACTCAGCACCACCGCGAGCAAGATTCGGGACGATTCAAAGCGGTGGCAATTGCTCATTCACGTCACGCTGGTCGAGGTATCGGGCGAGTGTGTCGGCTTGGGCAGTGAGCGCACGTCCGAACAGCCGTGTGAGGATTGCGATGAGGGTGTCGGCGAGGGCGTTGACCTCGTGGAACGTGACTGACCACGTGTAGTCGGTTCCACCGTCTGGAGAGGGTTCGAATTGATGTCGCGCCGTCATGCCGAACGGCCAGGTTGGGGCAATGCTGCGGAACTCTGCGAGTTGCGGGGGGTCCCAGGTCGTCACCTCACTGGTGCCCCGGATCGGCACCACACCGAGGCGGCCACGAATCGTGAAGCGGGTACCGAGGTCGATCGGTCGGACGTCGGCTTGCCGCACGCGAACGGCGGGATCGATCAACCGGGCCGTTTCTGGTGACATCACCACTGCGAACACCACGGTCGGCGGGCTCCCGAGAGCGGTCGAATGGTCGATCGTTCGCGATCGCTGTGGCATCCACGCATCGTTTCACAACGTGGCACGTCGGTGGTCGGGGCGGAGGTGCCGGCCGCGCAGCAGTCGACAACTCGTTCTCGATCCGCCAGGACGTTCGGGGGCGTGCCGGGCTCAGTGCTGGCCGCGGTCCAGCCAGGTGCCGACGACGGTCGACATGAAGATTGGCTGTTCCTGGAAGCCGAGCGACCGATAGAAGGCCTTGGCGTCGTCGGTCTGTAACCCGACGTGATGCCCCGGAACACGCTCGAGGAGATCGCGGACCATTCGGGAACCGATTCCCTGACGGCGGTGGAGCGACGATGTCCACACGTCGAGCAGGTAGGCGCTGCAAATCCCGTCGGAGAGCATCCGCGCCACGCCGACAAGTCGACCGTTGATCCTTGCGTAGACGACGTGTTGTGAGTTCTCGAAGGATCGCCGAAGAGCTGCTGGGGAGCGGCCGTTGTCGAAGTCGTCCTCGTGGAGGACTCTCTTGGCCTCGCTCCAGTCGACCCGGTCGGTCTGCACGTCCAGCGTGAGGTCGATCATCGAGTGGGCCCTTCGAGAGTCAACATCGGCGTCAAGCAAGCCTGGAACAGGGCCTGGGCGGCACCCAAGCGGCGCTCGCCGAGCTGTCTCACGGCGCAGTCACGACGAAGACGTGGAACCCATCGAGTTCTGCCGGTGCACCGCCGTGGTAGCCACACAGCACGCGCACATCGGCGAAGCCGACACTGGTGAGCAGCGCCACGATCTCGTCCGAGGAGTACACGTTTGTGACGAGGTCGTGCGTTTCGTGTGCGACGAGTTCGTCGCCATGCCACTGCCATGCCTGCATCTCGCGGGTCAAGGAACGTTCGGCCACGTCAACCGCGGTGATCCGTTGGCGTAGTGCGTAGTGGAAGCCGTCAGGGCCGAGTCGACGCATCTGCCCGGGGGGTGGGGTCTCGTCGGCCGGCCGGGGACGCCACCCGTTCCAGCGGTCGTCGTCGAGGAAGTAGTCGATGCGCTCGCCGACCTCGTAGTCGAGGGCCAACACGCCGCCGGGGAGCAGATGGGCGCGAAGGCGTCGGAGGCCTTCGGCATCCTCAGCACGGCTCCCTCCGAGCCCGAACGAACCGCAGTTCACGATCGTGCCGTAGCGGCGCGGCAGGTCGAGCTGATGGGTTGACTGCACGTAGAGCGCCGGCTCGCAGCCGGCGGCACGAGCGGCAGCCTGGCAGGCCGCGATCATGTCGGCCGACACGTCGACACCGTCGACGTCGAGCCCGTCAACGACCCACGGCACGAGCAGCCTGCCACTCCCGCAACCCACATCGAGTGCTGGCTGTCCCGCCGCGACGTAGGACCCGAAGAAGGCAATCTCCGGTCCGTCGAGTTTGAAGTTGGCCCACCACCGGGCGATCAGGCCGTGATGCCACGTCGTTGCCGTCGTCATCCCACGGCCGTGCTCGTCACCCATGACCAGCACGCTAGAGGGTCACCGCTCGCCAGATCCGACGAGTTCGACACACGTGCAGCCGGACAACGCCTTTCGCCAACCCCGACTGTTGCATTGACCACCTGAACACAAGCGCGATAATGCTCCGGATAATCACCGGCGATCGGGAGCAGCCCGCGCCGCACTGCGGCCCTTATGCCGTGCTCGATAATCGCGCTGCCGCAGCTCCAACATTCGGGTGTGTGGGTGCGGACATCGTCGGGTGAGTCCCCGTGCTGAAGCGCCCGACATCACTCCGCTGCTGGTGAAGGCTGCGGCGATTCTGGTAGCGAGCGCTGCGGGCCGGCAACAACGTCTGTGCGGCGTATCCGACTGTCGGCGCGTTCGGACGCCGTTCGTGTTGCGACCCACACGATCCTCCCCGAAGGCGGAGCCGCCGCGAGCGTGGACGGATCGCACGGGTGCTGGAAGACTGAGATCGTGGTAAACGAGAATGCTGGGCTGGCGTTCAATGGTTTCGGCAGCCCGGCCGATCTGATCAAGTTTTACGAACTTGGCCGTGAGATCGGCTGGTCCTTCATGGATGACGACCTCGAGTCGGCGGGCACCACCATCAAGGAGGCGGGGGAGCGCCTTCAATTAGCCCAAGCAACCGGTCGATGGCGCGTGCAGGGCGGCACCAAATCCCCGGCACGGTTGTTGCCCGGCGATGTGACCGCTCTATCGGGTCTGCACGCGCTGACGTTGATGATCGGCCCGAGCAGCGACCCAGCCAGTCCATCGGTCTTTCCCGAGAGCGCTTCGCTCGCGCAAGCTGTTCTTCAGTCACGGGCCTACTGGCTCCCGGCCGCTGCCACGGAAGCAGTGCTCACGAGCGATGCGCCACCGCGTGAACTCATCGACGAGATCATGCTCCCTGAGCAGCGATGCGTCGTTTGGTTCGCGCAGCCCGCACGGATTCCCGATGGGATCGTGCCGGAGTCGATAGTCGCTCACGCGGCAGCCGTCATTGAACAGAACGGCGAAGGAGAGGACCGGTTGGAGCGGCCGGCGATGGTCAGCTTCAGCGGGCTGGCCCACGTCGCACATGCTCCCCACGAATGCGTCGTCGAGGGAGTGATGCTGACTGCCACGGTCGATGGCCGACTGTCCGACGGCGTGGGATGGATGATCCGCACGCCTCCCGTCGAAGGCATCGGTCTCGATGGTCGATACCTCATCCTCGGCCGTCGCAGCGATGCCCAATGGTCGACCGTCGTTGACCTTCTTGCCTCCATCATCTGCTGGGGTGATTGGACGGTCCCGGAGCCCCTGACACTGGACCTCGCTGTCGATCGATCCGCACGCCGAGAAATCCGCAAAGGCAAGCTCCGCCGTTTGGAGGAAGCCGGCGGCCTCGCCGGGGTGTTGGTCCTTGACGCCACCCGACGAGCATCGGGGCGTGAGCATGACCGCGTCGGCACACACGCCAGTCCGATCACTCACGTCCGAAGCGGACACTTCAAACGTGTGCCGGTTGGGCCTCGTGAGGAACAGCGACGTGAGATCCGGTGGATCTCACCGACCATCGTGAACCCCGACGGAGCCGGAACACGAATCGTGCGTGTCTACCGTCTGCCCGGACCGCCCCGCCCTGCAGTGACTTGACGGAAGGATCATGTGGGTATCGGCTACGCCACCGCCGGGGCCAGCTCTTGTCGGAGGTGGTCGCTGGTGAGCGCTCGGGCCGCTCGACGGGAGCGGGCGCGGATGGTGTTGTCTGCGCACCCATGGAACTCCGGGACGTCGTGGCGGTCGGTGCCGGCGGCGATGTGAGCGAGGATGCGTTGGGTGGTCTCGGAGATCGCCCGCTGGGCCACGAGGTCGGCGATCAGATCCTGCACATGCCGACGCTGCGCCGCTTGAACGGCGACGTCCTCGGGCATGGGGAGGATGCTCGGGATTGCCTCTGCGTTGGCGAGCTGCACGTCGTTGGCACCAGCGATGCGGTCTCGGAGGTGGCGGCGGAGCGCGTTGCGTTCGATGATCTCGCGTAGGCATGTGCTGCTGGTGGAGTGGCAGGTGACGATTGCTTCGTAGAGGTGGCCGGCGAAGCCGTCCCAGTTGCCTCCCTTGCCTCGTTCCTTGTCGGCGAAGCGCTGCAGGAGTGCCACCGTGACGGCTTGGGCGGCGTCGGTATCGCCGTGCTTGGCGAGGTCGACGAGCACGGCGAGCACCGGGTGGGACACGGTGCGGTCTGTGTCTCGGATCTGCCCGTACAGGGTGTCGATGTCGGTCGTCGTGCCGAGGTGTTCAGCCCATCGTTGGATGGTGTCGGTGCGTCGCAGGTGGCGGCGCAGGGTGAGGTCGAGGTCGGTGGTGATGTGTTGGAGGTTCATGCCTCCACCTCACGGATCGGGTGTCGTCACCTCCGTGGGCTGAGGCGTCGTTCGATCCGTCGTGTTGGGAAGAAATCTCAGGATTTCTCACACGACGGTTGACCCGATCTGGCACACGATCAGGCCCTTGACCAGGTGCGATCGTGTGGTTCGCCAGTTCCGTCGGCGCCTCACGGGTTTGTCACGTCGGTTGACCGGGCGTGCCTTTACACCGGCATGAACCCAGAACAGGAACGCGCCCGACAGCTCATCGGGTTGTCCGACGGCGAGCGGCTGATGGTCGCTCTGACGATCGGGGTCTTCGGGATCGGCTGGTCGGCGATCGTCGGTGCCTGGATCGCTGCAGCGTCGGTTGGAGAACGGCTCGGGGTGTCGGGCCAGCCCGCGATCGAGGCGATCTTCCGCCTCCCGACGAGGGTCGTCAATCCTGCAGGCGCGTGGCCGGAACCCGCCGCCTCGCTGCTGCCCGGCCCAGTCGCCTACTGGCTCGCAACGCTGCTCGCGGCATCGCCGTTCGGAGTCGGTGTGTGGCTGTGGCGAACGCGCCGGAACCGTCGGACCATCGGTCTCGATGTCCGTCATCGTCTTGGCGTCGATGCCGAGGCACGGTTCGCTTCACGGGCGGATCTCGCACCGTTGATCGTCGACGGAGCGACACCGGGCCGGTTCCTGCTCGGCATGGTGAACGACGACCTCGTCGCCACCGAGAAACCGATCGCCCGCCCGGTGTCGGTGCAGCGCCGACCGAAGCACCCTGCGTACCGCCCGGCTCGCGGGTCGGTGTTGCTGGTGGGTCCGTCGCAGTGCGGCAAGTCGACGTGTGCGATCACGGGGATGTTGGAGTGGGACGGCCCGATCGCTGCGTCGTCGGTGAAGACCGACCTGATCGACGAAACGTTCGGATGGCGTGCGACCAAGGGCGAGTGCCGGGTCTTCGACCCGACCGCTGTCACCGGGCTGCCGATGGCGTCATGGTCTCCGTTGCGTGGCGCGCACAGCGTCGACGGCGCCCAGGCGGCAGGTCGTGCGCTCGTCGACTGCGCGCCGAGGTCGGGTGTCGACGGTGGCGACTTCTGGTACCAGCTCGCTGAGATCGTGATCGCCGGCTATCTGTGGGTGGCGGCCGCTCACGGCTTGGGCATGCGTGACGTGGTGCGCTGGGTGTTCACCCAGGACGCACCGAGCGATGTCGGCCCCGGTGAGGTACAGCCGCTGTTGCTGATGTCGTTGGCGTCACCGGATCCGTTCGTTGCCGAGCAGGCAGCCACGACGTCGGAGATGCTCGAAGGTGTCTGGCGGCTCGAGGAACGGATGCGCTCGTCGATCTTCGGGACCGCGCAGGCAGCGGTGTGGCCGTGGACGAACCCGAACGTCGTCGGCTCGTCCGATGGTTGCGACCTCACGCTCGACTGGTTGCTGTCGGGCAACAACACGATGTACGCGTCGGCACCGTTGCGGTCCGCCCGGCGCCTCGCCCCCGCGATCGGTGGGCTCATCGGTGACCTCCTCGACCAGGTCGCCCAACGAGTCGCGACAACTGGCCGCCCCCTCGACCCACCGTTGCTGTTGGTCCTCGACGAGGTCGGCAACACACCACTACGAGAGCTGCCTGAGCTGGTGTCGACACTCGCCGGGTTGGGCGTGCAGATCCTCACCATCTGGCAATCGACCGCCCAGGTGAAAGCTGCCTACAAGGACCAGGCCGGCACGATCATCGCCAACCACCGCACCAAGGTCTTCTTCTCCGGGATCTCCGACCCGGACACGTTCGAGCTGGCGATGCGTCTGGTCGGTGACGAACAGGTCGTGTCACGGATGGCGTCGCGTGAACTCGGCCTCGGGGAACGCTCGCATCACAAGTCGGTGCAGGAGTCGACGATCACGACATCGGCCGTCCCCGGCCACGTGCTGCGTCAACAACCGTCCGGCACCGCGTTGATGATCCACGGGACGATCCCGCCAGCTCATCTCCGAACCCGTTCCCACCTCGAAGACCCGGTGCTGTTCGAACGCGCCAACTTGCCGCTCCCGGTCCCGCGAGGTCACACAGCTCACCCGCTGGCTGCTGCATCACCCACCAACCACTGACCCGAAGAGGAGACCACCATGTCCATCCCCAACGACGTCGACCACCGAGCGCACCCCAGCACACCGCGACCGATCGACCCGTACCTGTGCGCACTCGGGGACCAGATCCCGCACGGCTGGCAGCGCACCAAGCCAGCCCCGCAGAGCACCACCTGTCTCGCCTTCGACCCGCGCCGCCACACGGTGGTCCACAGCTTCGAAGGACAACCCGACGACCGTCTCGCGGAGATCACCGCGAAGGCGGGCTTCCAACGCTTCGAAGTGCCGGGATCACCGGCCGGGTTCTTCGCCCGCGACCGCAGCACTGCCCAACAGCGCAGCCCGGGCGCGCAGCGGATGGAACCGGGGATGAGCCGATGAACCGCACCGACCTCTTCACCCGCACCGCCATCGAAGTCATCAACCCGCTGACGCTCACCGAGTTCGTATCGAAGGTCGTCGCCTCCGGCCCGATCGCTGCCGGCACCGGTGATCACCGAGGCGTCCTACGACCACGTCGTCACACCCCGCTACGAACTGGTCCCGACCACGTCGGGTGTGACCGGTCGGACCCTGTCCGGATCGACATCGGAGATGACCTGGATCGAGATCGCCACGCTGCTCGCCAACGTCGCAACCCCCGAACGGGTCGACGCATTGCGCGACGTGGTCGAACCCGACGGCTGGGATCGCACGATCGGTGCTGACCATCGAGTCGATGAGGCGAGCCGTCGAGGACTTCGTGCACGCCGCCGCGGTTGCGGGAGGGCTCCTCGACTCGCCGATGCAGCGCGAGGTCGACAACGGGTTCGATCTGCAACTCCGCTCGAACCAGCATCGGGCGACGCTGTTGATCAACGGGGTCGAACTCTTCGACGTTCGCCCCCAGGACTTCACCGCGCACCTCGGTGTGCGGGCCCATACCGATCCGCACACCCATGACGACGTGGCCGGATTCGACGCGATGGTGGTGTTCGTGCCGCACGGCGACTCGAACACGCCGAGGGCAACGTCGGCGTCGGACCGGGTCGGTGTCCAGCGGCTCGACCCTGACAGTGATGTCGGCGCCCAGTGGGTGGTGCAGATCGACGGGTACGACACGGTCGTCGTCGAGGCGTTCCCGGAGACCGGGGTTCGAGTGGCCGTCTACGACTCCAACCCCGACGAGAAGTTCCTGCGCTTCGACAAGAGCTTCCCGATCGAACCGATCCCCCCGCCCGTCGAGCATCGACTCGCAAGGGTCAGCTTCCCGCGACAGGGACGAGCGCTGTGATGCGAGGCCGACCCGAACACGACATCAACGAACTCGACTCGCTGCTCGAAGCATGCGACGACATCGAAGCAACGATCGCGACAGATCTCCCGGCAGCGACGCCCGCAGTCGTCTCGATGTCCACCGACGATCTGATCATCCATCTTCGGGTGTCGTGGGTCGTCGAACGACTCCACCGATCCGGTCTCACGACGGGCGACGGTCGCGCCAAGAACGCAGCCGACGTGGTGGCGGCACGCGACGAACTCGTCCGACGCCGAGCGGCACGATCACCGAACCGGCTATCCGGCCCATCTCGGTGACACCCACGACCTACGATGAAAGGCAGTCATGACGACCAACTCGCGTTCGACTTCGACGCAGTCGGGCCGCCCGCCGATCAACCGGTACGGCTCGATGGCGTGGGACCACGCCGAACGCCATCGCCCACAAGCGCTTCACCAGTTGACCGACCCGGAAAGCCACTTTCGGCAACTCGGTCAGATGGTCGAGACCGAGATCCGCGACGCCATGACGACTCGCCTCCGGGCCCACGCTCGAACCGACCCCACGACGACGGAGCAGATCCGTCGGTCGGTGGAGGAGGAGATACTGATGGTCCACGTATTCACACCGGACATCCCGGCCAGCTCGGCTTCGATCTCGAACGACGAGCAGGATCTGGATCTGGTCGACGAGATTCCGATCCCGTTGGACTCCCCGTCGCTGGAGGCGTGGCTCACCTCGCCGCTCCTCGACCCGACGAACTGACCCAACCCGGCACCGACGCGGCGCCACCGTCACGCTGGCGACCGACCGTCGACGGCGTCGCTCCCACCGGACTACGCACGAAAGTCGCCGCGAACCTGCGGGCACTCGAAACGCTGCGCACCATCGACAACGAGGCACGCCCGGCCACGCACGATGAGCAGGCGATCCTCAGCCGGTGGTCGTCATGGGGCGCACTGCCCGCCATGTTCGATAGCGCGAACGAGCAGTGGGCAGAACTCCGCAGCCAACTCGAACAACTCCTCACACCCGAGCAGTGGAGCGCCGCACGCCGAACGACGCTCAACGCCCACTACACCCAGCCGGGCGTGATCGGCCCCGTCTGGGACTTCGTTCGCGTCACTCGGGTTCGACGGCGGTCGGGTGTTGGAGCCGGGATGCGGTTCGGGGCACTTCATCGGGTTCGCCCCAACCGAGGTGGACATCGACTGGACCGGCGTCGAACTCGACCCGACCACCGCACGGATCACCCAGCTCCTCTACCCGCAGGCGGACATCCGACCCGAGGGATTCGAGCAGACCGCGCTCGCCGACGGATCGGTCGACCTGGTCGTCGGCAACGTCCCGTTCGGCAAGATCGCCCTGCACGACCCTCGCCACAATCGCGCCGGGCATTCGATCCACAACCACTTCATCATCAAGTCGCTGCACCTGTGTCGACCCGGTGGGCTCGTTGCCGTCCTCACGTCGCGGTACACGCTCGACTCGCGCAACGATCGGGCCCGCTCGACGATCGGCGAACTCGGCGACTTCGTCACCGCGATTCGGCTCCCGTCGTCTACGCACCGGGCAGTGGCCGGCACCGACGCCGTCACCGACCTCGTGGTGTTCCAGCGACGAACACCCGGGACGACACCGAATCACGCAGGCGACTGGCAGACCACGACCGAGATCGACACCGCGGATGGATCGGTTCGCGTCAACACCTGGTTCGCCGACCATCCCGACCTCATGCTCGGTGAGGTGCGCCTCGGTGGCCAGTACCGCGGTGACGATCTTCGCCTGATCGGCGACTTCGACTCCGACCACCTCCGTCGGACCCTGACCGAGCAGGCAGTGTCCGCTCGGTCACGCGGGCACATCGTCACGAGCCGTGTAGAAGCCGACCAGCCGGTCCGGTCCGACACGGCCCTGCCCGCCGATCAGAAGCATCTCAAGCCTGGCTCGATCGTCGTGCTCGGCAACGATGCCTTCGGTCGATTGGTCGACGGCCGTGTCGAGCCCTTCGACGTCTCGAAGTCGAGCCGAGCCGAGGTTCGAGCGCTGTGCGGTCTGCGCGACGTGCTCGCCGAACTGCTCGACGTCCAAGCCGAGGCACTCGACGACGCCGAGATCACCTCGCTGCAGGAGCGTCTCTCCAATCGATACGACCGCTACGTCGCCCGGTACGGGGCACTCAATCGGTTCACCTGGGCGCGTACCGGTCGGACCGACGACAACGGCGAAGAGATCATGCGACGCAACCGTCCCAGGATGGGCGGCTTCCGAGACGACCCCGACGCTCCCAACGTGTTCGCGCTCGAGGTGTTCGACGCCGACGACCAGATCGCCACCAAAGCCGCCGTGTTCAACCGGCGATTGCTCGTCCCCCGAGCGGTGCAGGCCGGTACCGACGATCCGAGCGAGGCCGTGCTCATCAGCCTCGATCAACTCGGACGAGTCGACCTCGACCGCATCGCCGACCTCCTCGACACCGACCCCACCGATGCCCGGCAACGACTCGGCCAACTCGTGTACGACGACCCCACCACCGGCCAGATCGAGACGGCAGCCGCCTACCTGTCCGGCGATGTCCGCACGAAACTCGACGCCGCCCGCGAAGCCGCCGCAGTCGACGATCGCTTCCAGGTCAACGTCGACGCGTTGACCGCCGTACTCCCGATCGACCTCACCCCCGATGAGATCGACATCCGACCCGGCCAGTCATGGATCCCCACCGACGTCGTCGAACAGTTCGTCACCGAGGTGCTCGACACCACCTCGGTCACCGTCGCCCATGACTCCCTGACCGCGACATGGGAGATCGACGTGCCGACGTGGAGGCGCTCGTCGGTGACGATGACCAGCGAGTGGGGAACCGAACGCAAAGACGCCGTCGCCCTACTGCAATCAGCTGCCAACAACTCGCCCGTCACCGTCTACGACCAGCTCGACGACACCCGAGTCATCAACCACCAAGCCACCCTCGACGCCCGCGAGAAACAGGCCGAACTCGTCACCCGCTTCGCGCAGTGGGTGTGGGAAGACCCCGACCGCGCGAACCGGCTGTCCACGATCTACAACGAACGATTCAACGCCCACGTCGCCCGCAGCTACGACGGATCGCACCTCACGCTTCCGGGACTGGCGTCGAGCTTCGAACCGCGGGCACATCAGCGTGCGGCCGTCGCACGGATCCTGGCCGAACCAACAGCGTTGCTCGCGCACGAGGTCGGCGCCGGCAAGACCGCAACGATGGTGATCGCGTCGATGGAGCTGCGACGGCTCGGGCTGGTCAACAAGCCCATGGTGGTCGTGCCGAACCACATGCTGGAGCAGTTCTGCACCGAATGGCGGGCGCTGTACCCCGCAGCGAAGGTGCTGTTCCCGACGGCCGCGGAACAGGGACCGGCAGGTCGCAAGCTGTTCGTCGCCCGGGCGGCCGTCGGTGAATGGGATGCCGTGGTCGTCACCGAGTCGGTGTTCGAACGCATCCCGCTCGCACCGGCGACCGAGGCCCGCTTCATCGAACGACAGGTCGGCGAACTTCGCGAAGCTTCAGCACGGTTCGAGGCGACGATGGGTCGACGCTCGCGCACCGTGAAGGACATCGAGCTGCGAGCGCTGAAGCTCGAGCAACGGCACAAGACCCTCCTGCACCGTGCGGACAAGGACGACGGTGCGACCTTCGAGCAGCTCGGCGTCGACTACTTGTTCGTCGACGAGGCCCACCATGCGAAGAACCTGGGCATCTCGACGCGTCTGCAAGGTCTCGGCAAGCAGGGGTCGGGATACGCCGCGCAGCTCGACATTCGTCTCGACTGGCTGCGTGAGCGGTACGGGTCGAAGGTGCTGACGTTGTCTACGGCGACACCGATCGCGAACTCGCTGTCGGAGATGTGGGTGATGCAGCACTACGCGCGCCCGGACCGACTCGACGCTGCCGGTGTCGGACCGTTCGATGCGTGGGCGTCGAACTTCGCCGCCCAAGTCACCCGGCTCGAACTCGCGCCCGAGGGCACCCACTACCGAATCGCGACCCGCCTCGCGAAGTTCCGCAACGTGCCCGATCTCATCGCGATGTTCACCGAGTTCGCCGATGTCAAGACCACCGCCGATCTCGACCTCCCCAAACCGGCCCTGGTCAACGGGTCCGCCGAGACGGTCGTCGTCCCCGGTGACGATCAGCTCCGAAGCTTCGTTGCCGGACTCGGCGAACGCGCCGAACGGGTTCGCAATCGATCGGTGCAGCCCGACGAAGACAACATGTTGAAGATCTCTTCCGAAGGGCGCGCCGCTGCGCTCGATGTTCGCCTGGTCGGACTCCACCAGCCAGTCGGCACGACCAAGCTGACAACAGCCGCCGATCGGATCGCCGGCATCTGGCAGGCGAACTGCACCCGACGGTTCACCGACCCGAGCGGCAACGAACACCTCCGCCCCGGAGCGCTGCAACTCGTGTTCGCCGAACTCGGCACACCGGGCGGAGCGAGGTGGGGCCTCTACGAGCAACTCCGCCACGAACTCGTCCGCCGAGGCGTCCCCCGAGACGGTGTGCGGTTCATGCACGAAGCGAAGAGCCCACGCGAGAAGGAGCAGCTTTTCGGCGCCGCACGGTCCGGTGCGATCTCGGTGTTGGTCGGCACGACGGAGAAGATGGGTGTCGGCACCAATGTCCAAGCCCGATGCGTCGCACTCCATCACCTCGACTGCCCATGGAGGCCAGCCGACGTCGAACAACGCGAGGGCCGGATCCTGCGGCAAGGCAACCAGAACAGCGAGGTCGAGATACTGCGCTACGTCACCGAAGGCAGCTTCGATGTCTACATGTGGCAGACCGTCGAGCTGAAAGCCGGCTTCATCAACCAGGTACTCGCCGGACGCCACGGTGGCCGCAGCATCGACGACGTGACCAGCGACCAAGAACTCTCCTACGCCGAGGTCAAGGCACTCGCCACCGGCGACGACCGAATCGTCCGCAAGGCCGGGCTGGAAGCCGACGTCACCCGACTCCGCCGCCAACGCACCGCGCACTTCCAAGACCAATCCAGGCTGCAGCGCACCGTCACCTCCGGTCTCGACCGACTCGCCAGGAACCAACGCCAAATCGCCACACTCGAAACCCTCGACACGCGACGCGTCGACACACGAGGCGATCGCTTCTCGATGCTCGTGGAGAATGTGCGACACACCAAGCGAGTCGACGCGGGCATCGTCGTCACGGATCTGACGCTCGCGACCATGAACGCCGCCCGCGGTGGCGAAGGAACCGACCGCCACGCCATCGACGTCGGAGGCATTCCGATCGATGTTCGATGCAGCGCCGCAATGTCGGGGGTCGTCGAGTTCGCAATTCGCGGCACGTCACTTCGGTTCTCGGTCGAACGAGACGAACTGCGTGGGCTCGATCCGCTGCGCATCGCACAACGGCTGGAACGCCTCGCGACCCGCGTGCCCGACGAACTGACGGACGCAAGGTCGGACTCGGAGCACATTCAGCAGCAGGTTGACGCGGCACAACGCCGACTCGGTGACGTGTTCCCCCACGACGACGAACTGCGCCGCCTGGAAGCGGACCTCACCGACCTCAACGACCAGCTCACCGAGCGCGACGAACCGGCCACGGCTCCCGATCCCCCAGAAGGTCCCTGCAGATGAGCCGCTTGAGTTGTCGCGTTCGACACTCGCCGCTGCCTTTACATAGATGTGTACCGAGTTGCTGCCTCCGTCTCCGCCACCATCGTCCTGACCGCCTGCGCTGCGGTCGGCGGTCGCTCACCGTCGGCCGACACCACCGTGCCGCCGGCAACCACTCCGATCGTCGCAGCGACGTCGAGGGAATCGGCGAGACGCACGACTCCACCGCCACCGTTGCATCGGCGTCAACGACGACCGTTGAGCCACCCGGATCAAGCGTCGACGTCTACGGCGCCAGCCCCGGTCACCGACGTTCCACGGTCGGCCCGACCCGTTCCACCGCTTCCGGCCGACCTCGTCAGCCAACCGTCGTCTCTGCCCCGCACTCAGACGACCTCTCCCACGATGAGTCTGCGACCGACGAGACCACAGCCTACCGATGAGATGATCGCAATCGGCTGGGTCGTCGAGATGACGACCTACCGAGCCGACGAACCGACCGAGAATCGCAGCGAACGGCTTGCCGTCTACGCCGACGCGTCGCCGCTGACCGACGGGTCGCTTCCCCTCGATGTCATTGCGGCAGCACCCGTGGCCGTGTGGCCGAGCGGAGCCGCGATCACGTGACGCCGCCGACGGCGTGGTCTCCGTCGAGGTGTGGATCAACACGACACCGACGTCAGGCGCACGCAACGCCAGCCACGCTGATCACCGTCGAGGTCACGATCGCCGACGGACGAGTCGTCAGCTCGAAGGTGCTCCCATGAAGCTGATCGCCTCCGCCGGTGGAGTCGTGATGGCCACGCTCATCGCCTCATTCATCCTCGTCGTACTGGTCGTCACCGGGGCGGGAGGCGACGGGCGTCTGGCCGCCGCCGCCTGCGCGACCGATGCCAACCTCGCGCCGATCCTCGCAACGATCCGAACGATCGAATCAGGCGGCGACTACACCGCAGAGGCAGCCGGATCGACTGCGTCCGGTGCCTACCAGTTCATCGACGGAACCTGGAACAACTACGGCGGCTACACCCGGGCAGCCCAGGCACCACCCGAGCAGCAAGACCAGAAGGCCGCCGAGATGATCCGCGCCGTGCTCGTCGAACACGACAACAGCGTCGACGCCGTTCCGGTCGTCTGGTACATCGGACACCTCCCCGATGACGGCGCGGCCGAATGGGACACCATCCCCGCGCCGAACGCCGGCAACGTCCTCACACCACGCGAGTACCAAACGAAATGGATGCAGGAATACGAGACGCAATCAGCGGCCGCCGACACCACCACCTGCACCAGTGTCGTCGGCACCTTCGGTGAACTGCCGTCGAGCCTCGACTGTTCCACCATCCGATGGGGCGGCTACCCCAACGGCCGCATCCCCACCGCAGCGATGCGGTACCGCCCGCACTCCGGCTACCTCCACCCCGACGCATCCGCCAGCTACGACGAGCTGTACGCCGCCGCCCAAGCAGCCGGCCTCGACCTCCGAGGCTCCGGCTACCGACCCGCATCCGCCGGAGGAAACACCGCCGGCAAGTCATGCCACGGCCTCGGCCTCGCCATCGACATCAACGTCCTCGTCGTCGGCAACCGCTACCGCACCGCCGACGAAGCGTTCGCCAGCGCCGAATTCACCTGGCTGTGCAACAACGCCCAAGCATTCGGATGGATCACACCCCGCTGGGCCATCCCAGAAGGCATGGTGTGCGGCAGCATTGTCGGCACCGGAACCGGAGGCAACGTCGGCGACCGCTGCTGCTTCCTCGAGCCGTGGCATCTCGAAGCCGCCGGAACCGTGGCGGCGCATTCTGACTTCCTTCGATAACCAGAATCGGAAGTTCAGTGACGCGCATCCACCCGATGTAACGACACGATGCAGCGCGATCAGCCCGTTGCGGCCATGTGGGTGTCGTGGACTCGAGTCCATGTGCCGATGCGGCGGCAGCTGCGATCGCCGATGTAGACGCCGGCGAACTGGATCTCCGGTTGCTGCGATCGGGTCGAGCCGATACGGCCTTCGACGAGATCGAAATCGCGGCCAGCGAACTCGTCGCGGCTCGGAGCGTGGCCGACGTCATAGCGCCGCACTGCGAGTCCCAGCGCACGTCTCTCGGGCCTCCTCGGGGACCCGCCAAGAGGCTGCTCGCGACGATCCACGCGCGTCCGTCTCCCGGCCTCGACTGCACCGAACGCCTCCACGCGACGGACCGGATACGCCTCCCAGAGTCGATCCTGTTCGAGCGCACCGAAAGTGGCAAG
Source organism: Ilumatobacteraceae bacterium (assembly GCA_963698565.1). GTDB lineage: Bacteria > Actinomycetota > Acidimicrobiia > Acidimicrobiales > Ilumatobacteraceae > Sva-07. Next base: position 150,746 of record CAVORH010000031.1, on the reverse strand, counting down.
ACCGGGCCTCGGTCGTGCCAGAGTCCCCAACGCAGCCTGATCGAGGCCGGTAGCTCGTCGACATCAGCTCGGATCCAACTGACGAACTTCAGCAGTGCTCAGCCCAATGCGTCTCCGAGACGTGCGCCGAGTGCTCGTTCCGCTGATCGTCGAGCACGCTCAGATCGTCGGTGATCCGAGCCGGACGAGTTGCGAGCGTCGAACGGACTTGCACCTCCCGCCGAACGTCGATGCCGACCGAGTCGAGCCTCGGCGTGCGAAGTAGGATCGTCACGAGCCCGAGCGCTCGACGGCATCGGCTCGTACTCACGCCCGAGTTCGTCGAAGGTGTTCCGTGGCGTACACTCGAATTCCCAATGAGCCTGTGACATCGTCCTCCACCTCACGCACAGCTTCCTGGGACTGTGGCACGCCGCGGACAGGGCCGCACGTCACCAACATCGACATGACGCTCGACTGTCCCCGACCGCCGGCTGCGGGTCACATAACTCGGGGCGAACATTCGTCGGTGCATGAAGCGGTTGACGCCACCATGGCACCAGCGCTCCGGGTGCGGCGGCGATCAGGTGTGCGGCGGCCGTGGGGGTGATGCACGTCGTGTGGGCAGCGACGTCGGCGAGGGTGTGGTTGGTGGCGTGACCGAGACCGGTGACCACTGGGTGGCGATGTCGGTCGATCGCTATCCCGACGAGCGGGGCGTCGAAGGTGACGAAGTCGCTGGCAGGGCCTCCGCCTCGGATGAGGAGTGTGGCTGCTGGTCGGGGATCGAGGGCCAGTCGGTCGAGTGCTTGGGCGATGAGGATTGGGGCTCGTGGGCCGGTGACTGCGACTCGGAACTCGATGGTCTCGATCCCGGCAGCGTCGAGCACGGTTTCGACGTCGGCGCGGGCGTCGTCGCCGCCGGACGGGGCGACGAGTCCGACGGTTCCGATCGTTGTCGGCCACGGGAGCATGGCGTTGGGCCGGTCGCGGGTCGAGTGGTCATGGAGATCGTGATTGACGTGGTCGACGGTCAGTCGGAGGAGTTGGATCTGGAGACCCCAGCGGGGATCGAAGACGACGTGCCCGTGCACGGTCACCGGTTGTGCGTCGCCATCGACCCATCCGATGTCGCTGAGTTCTGTCGTCGGCGGACTTGGCGTGGTGACGCAACGCAAAGACTCGCAGCCGCTTGGCTCCAGTGCCGTTCTCGACGAGTTCCCCGGTTGCGATGCCTGATCGGAAGGTCTTCCATCCGTGGAGTACTCCGGTGATCGCGACCAGTCCGAACGCGTGGGTGCGGATCGTGTCGACGAGTTCGTCGGTGAGTTCTCCAACCGTGCGCGGTGTCATGCGATGGCTCGTCCGTGGCCGCCGGTGGGCGTGATGGTGAGCCGACGTTGTAGCTGTGCGTACTCGGCACGCTGGCTCGGTTCGTCGGGGATGGGCCCGAGCGGGTTGTCGGGTGTCGTCGCGTCGATGAGATCGTGTTCGACTCTCCAACGGTGGACATCGTGGACGACGGCTGCGAGTCGATCGATGTCGACGGACGGCAGGGTCCCGGCTTCGGCTCGCGAGTGCAGGTGTTCGGTGAGCCATTCGGGTCGATGACGAACCGTCGTCGACTGGTCGGTGGTGGTCGGGTTGTTGAGGTGGTCGAGGAGTTGGCGGTACACGATGTCGGTTGCGGTTTCTCGAAGTGAGCGTGCGGTCGTGTCCCATCGGGTGGGGTCGGCGGCGTCGGCACGAGACCCGATCACCCCTCGTAGACCGCCCTGATCGGGTCTGATCCGAGGGTTCTCGATCGCCAGGTACACGGCGACGTCTCCTGCGGTTGTGCACCAGTTGGCGGCGAGGTGCGGGCAGCCGGGCCGGGCGGGCAGCACCTTGGTGAGGTTGGCTGGTGGTTCGTGTTCGGCGATGCGTCGAACGGCCGCCTCAGCACGCGCAATCGCGATGTCGAGGCCAGGTGAGCCGGTGTCCGCGCCGTTGTGCTGCGACGAGCCCGGCGAGGGTTCGGGCCCGCATCAGGCTGGCGGTGCGTGGCGCGTGCGGGTCGATTCCGAGTGCCGTCCGAGTCCCCGACTTCGCCAGCCGGGTACGCAATACCGGCATCAGTTCGTTCGTCAGACGGGGAAGGTGTTGTTCGGTGTCGCTGGGGTCGGCCACCGGTCGAGTGCCGTACAGCTGGTTGCTGTTGCGGCCGCGGGTGATGTCGACGTACAGCTCGCTGCGGTTCGTAGTTGGCCCGATCGCCGAGGTCGACACGTTGTTGGTGGCGCCCTGCACGGCGTACGAGGTCACGGCGTAGGCGAGGTCGATGCCACCGTCGGTGCGGTCGAAGGTGCTGCGGCTGCAGGTGATGACGCCGCCGGTGGTCAGCATGTCGATCTCGTCGTTGCTCGGGTGATCGGGGGTCGTGTCGCACGTCGACGATCTCGCCTCGGGTGCCGTTGCGCAGCCAGCCGTCCCGATTCGCCTCGGGGTGAACGGTGCGGTCGCCGTGTCGTGCGAGAACCTGGTCGCCGACACACAACCGCCGACCGTCGGCGAGCGTGACGCTGCGTTTGCGGGTCGACGACGCCGTCGCTGATCAGGATCTGTTGGGCGACTCCGTTGAGGGCTCGGCGCTGCCGGTTTCGGCCGTGGACCATCGGATGGTGACTTCCCGCAGCGCGTTCGCTGTACCAGCGGGCGAGCATTGCGGCGTGGGTGTCGTGGTCGCTTGCGGTGAGCACGAGTTGTCCGCTCGCTTCGAGTTCGTCGAGTGCCTCGCCGATCTTGCCGGAACGAACGAGGTCGGCTCGTCGCAGCTCGCCCGGGTCGGTGAGCCGCCGCACCGTCGTCAACTGCGGGGTGCGGTCAGCGAAGCTGTCGACCAGTTCGGCGAACGTGCCGCCTGCGGGAACCGATCCGTGTTGGGCGGTGTCGCCGATCAGCCGCAAGGTGGCACCGGTCTCGACGGCGAGGTCGCACAGGCGCAGCAGGTCACGGTCGCCGAGCGTCGAGGCCTCGTCGACGATCAGCACGGTGCGCGAATCGAGGACACGGATGCCGGCGTCGGAGCGCGCCAACAGCATCGCAACCGTCTCGGACTCGATACCGGCGTCGTCGGCGAGCTGGCGGGCAGCCTCGCCCTTCACCGCGGCCCCGAGCACCCGATAGCCCGCCCGCGGTCCACGCGTCTGCGGCGGCTTGCATCGTGGTGGTCTTGCCGGTGCCGGCACGACCGACCGCGCATTGCACACGATCACCGCTGGTCAGCCATGCCCGCACGAGGTCTGCCTGCTCGACGCTGAGCCGATCGGCCGACACGATCGTGTCCTCCACGATCTCCGGATCGACCGTCCCGCACCCGTCCCCGATGCCGGTCTCGACCGTCGACACGATGCGCTGCTGGCACTCCAGGAGTTCGATCGTGGCGAACGTCGGCTCGGCCTGTCCGTCGGCGATCACCGAGCCGTCACGGCGACGGATCACGCTCGCCTGGTCGATCTCCACCACGAGACTCGACGCACAGAACCGGGCCGTCAGCCGCTCGACCTCCTCGGGTGGGACGAGGATCTTCACCCGTGCGTCGTCCTCGTTGATGGACCAGTCGGTGATCGCTTTCATCACATCGCCACGATCGAACGTGTTCGTCGTCGCGCACACCCCGGTGTCCGGGTCGACCAGATCGGCGAACAGCTGGTTCGTCAGGCCGCTCGGGAAGGTGTTCGAACGGACGCGCACGATCGGCACGATCGAAACACGACCCGACGTCGAGTCCCACACGATCAGCCCTGCTCAGCCACTCCTTTCGAAGCGCGATCGGGTCGACCGCCTGCTTGTCGGCTCGTGTCGAGAGCGCGATCGTGTTCTCCTCCTCGTGTGAGATTCGCCGCCCCAGACGTTCTTCGAGCGCTTTGCGGACTTCGTCCATCTCGGCTCGACGCTGCGAGAACGCTCGGATGCTCGCCTCATCGACCCCGGCGACCTCCCAGACGCCGTCGGGTCGCTGCCACCAGCCCAGACCCAGGTCCCGGGTCTCCCAACGAATCGCCGCGGTCGCGAGGGCCGCTGCGGCGGGGGCGTGGCGGTACAAGGCACGAGCATCGAGCGTTCGGACCCCGCCCTCGTCGTCGACGATCGCGTTGGCCACGACGTTGTGGACATGCGGGTGCGGGTCGAGAGCGCGACTGGTGCCGTGCAGGTAGCTCGCCACGAGTAGGCCTTCGGAGTTGACCACCGCACCCTTGCGGCGAGCGACCGATGCGTGGCGGTCGAGATACGAGATGGCGGTGTCGTTGGCCGCCGCCAGCGCTTCCACGAGCCGGTCCTGACGCTGACCGGTCGAGAGCATCGTGACGATCCCGATGGACTTCTCCACGGTCAAGGTGACATCGAACCCCACCCGTGCGACCGGCACCTTTCGACGCTCAGCGAAGTCGGCCACGTCCGCGCGGCGGACGAGATAGCCGTTGTCGTCCGATCGGACGCTCGGAATGCTGGCACCGTGCCCACTCGTCTCAGGCCGCTCGCCGCGCGCGCAGAGTCGCCGTACGTATTGAGGCGACACATGCAGCACACGAGCGACCTCGGTGGTGGTGAGCAGACTCGTCTGCGTCGCCACCCGATCGCACCTGGTCAGCGTCGGTGGGCAGCGACGCCAAGGTCAGATGTCGTGTGATCTCGGTGTCGGGAATCGAGCGTCGTGCCGTGCATCGAGACCGATCCGATCCAGCCGGCGTCGTCATCGAGGTGCTGCTCATCATCGGCGCCCGACTGGACCAGTTGCTTGATCTCCGACGACCCGCAAGCCGAGCAGCCGGGCCGTGTCACCGACGGTGTACATCGGCTCACCGTGCTCGTCGAAGCGTGCCGCCGTGCCCACCGCAAGATGACCGCGCTGCGACGAGCCCTGGGCGGTGACCAGACGCTCACCTGTTGCGGGATGACGGCCCTCCAGCACCCGCTGGAACGCATCACGATCCACCGCCCCATCAAGCTTGCGATAGGCGGCACCCGCCCCAATCCAACGACCAGGGCCCTCGATCGAATCGGCGTAGTACCGCACCGCGCCATCGCCCTGGCGCTGGCCCTCGCAGCAGTGACGGACCAGGGTCGCCACGACCGCCTTCGAGATAGTCGACGACCGACTTGGCCACGGCGCTCACGGTCGTCGACTGAGCGCCGAGTGGAGTGACTGTCAGGCGCACGATCGCGCACGATCTGGCCGGCCCGAGGCCTTCAGCCGAGACAGCGGCACGTGACCTGTCGAGTCGGTCGCCCGACGGCACGCGAAACGCACCGCAGGTTTCCCGAAGGGAAACCTGCAAAGGTGTATGCCCTCCCAACGCCCGCGCGCACGACCCCCCTGACCCGACCTCCGACGAGACACGACCTGGCCCGGCAGACCGCCCCGGACGACGCCCGGACCTCACACCACCCGCCTTCACAAGGCCCGCCTCTGCACCGGAGCCACCCGAGGAACCGACAACCGACTGACCGCCGCCTGAGGACCCGAAACCGCCCGCACCGCACGCGGCGCTTCCGACTGCTCGACCAGGCGCTCATGCACCGCCCGACCAGCCTCGCTCAGGCGAAACAGCCGGGCCCCCCGGACCGACGGCGCGAAGCCCGACACCCCGACGATCAACTGCTCTCGGGCGAAGTACACGACCTCGAACCGGTTCAATCGCTCCAGCGCCTTCACGGCGATGCTCGGCTGTACACCGAGGCTGGTGGCGAGATCACCGAGGTCGACGTCGACACCTCCTGGTCGCTCCTCGAGCGTTCGCCCCAGGCGACGAGCGAGCAGCGTCGCCGTCGGACCGAGATACTCCGACCAAACCTGCTCGACGTACGGATCGCTCAGCCTCCACCGGTCGTCGGCCTGTGCTGAGAGCGGCACTACGTGCAGGGTCCTCTGTTCCGGGATGTTGTCCATACCTCCGTAAAGGCCGTCCGTCTAGCGTTCGGCGACAAATCCAGTAGTTCGCATGCGCGCCGATGTCCGTTGACCTCAAGTCCGGAGTTCGACAGCGTCTCGCGCTCCGTCACTTCCGTGTCAATGCGACCGCTCACCGACGAGTGGGCCGATAGGCCGAGCAACGAGCTACAGACGTGCCGTCATCAGCCTCGACCGCTCGACATAGCGCAACTTGCCGAGCGCCTCGGCACCACCGATGTCAAGCGTCGACCCGTGGGCGAGCGACGGATCTCTTCGCTCGGTTTCCACAATCACTTCCGATTTGATCAAGACACGAGTGGAGAATTGGTCGAGGCTCGCTGCGTTGGATGCGGAGTCGTGCGCCGCGGAGGGGTTCAAGACCGCTGCAAACCGTCCGTCCTGTGCGTTCTCGTCCGTCGCGCCAGGTTTCGTGCGGGCTCAGCGTCCGTGCTGTCCGTCCAGTGCCGCAGCGATTGGCATCGTCCGGGAAATCCTGTGACCGCCACGTGACCGCGCGCCTGGCAGCCCGCCAAGCACCTCGACGGCATCCGACTAGCGACAGGTCCAGATCTTCACGCCGGCCGTGGTGAGTTCGTCGCGGCGGCGTTCGTAGTCGGGCATGCCGCGGGCGACTTCGGCCCAGTAGCGGTCGGTGTGGTTCAGCTCTTTGAGGTGGGCGAGTTCGTGCACGATGACGTAGTCGATGAGGCTCGGCGCGAGCTGCAGGGTCGCCCAATGGATGTTGATGTGGGTCTCGCCCTTCGTTGAGCCCCAGCGGTAGCCGAGGTCGCGCACAGCGACGTCGACGCCGGCCGCGCCCATGCGCTTCGCCCAGGGTTCGACTCGCCGCTGCAGCCACGCCTGACCGGTGCGGACGTACCAGCGTCGCATTGCCGCATCGCCGTCGGCGGCGGTCGCGGGCGACATCAGGAATCGGCCACGGTCGAGGCGAACGCCGTCGACCGAATCGTCGAGCTTCAGCCGGTAGTTGCGTCCGAGGTAGGCGAAGCCTTCTCCATCGACGAACTGCTTGCGGATCGGTGGGGCGACGAGTGCGTCCTTCTCCGCGAGCTTGCGGTACACCCACGGTCGCTTCGACTCGATGAACCGCTCGACTCGCTCGCGCGACGCGCAGGTCGGCGCTCGCAGGATGAGCGAGGCGTCACGATCGACGGTGATCTCCAACGTCGTGCGATCGGTCGGTGGGGCGATCGTGAACACGAGGTCGCCGGCGGTGAGCGACTCGAGCTTCGTGGATGCCGCGGCTCATCGCAGCCGCTCCCGGTTGGCCTTCGCCAGCGCAACAAGATCGACGGCCAACTCGTCGAGGTCGTCGTAGGCGAACAGGTTGCTGTCGTCCAGGCTCCGCTTGACGGCCTTGCGCAACTCGTCCTGCTTGGTGCCGTTCTCCCAGAACCCGACGACAGCGATCTGACTGCGGACGTCAGCGACCAGTGAGCGGGTCAGAGCGGTCAACGCGTCCGCGGCCGCGCCGTCGGAGCTGGCGACGCGTTCGGCCATCAGCCCGTGGAACGGCAGCTCGGTCGTGGGGTCGAGGCCGGTGTCGGCTTCGTCGGTGCGTCCGGCGTTGATCTCGCTGATGATCTCCTCGAACAGCGCGATCTGTTCCCAGCGGTCTTCGAGCTTCTCGAGGATCTCGTCGACACGTTGGGAGAGGCGGTCGTAGTAGGCGGGGTCTTCGTCGAGGTGTTCGCGGATGTGGTGGCGGATGGCGTGTTCCATCTCCGACGCCTTGGTGCGTGGCGAGACGATGCCGCGGACGTGTGCGGCGAACTCGGCGTCGGTGACCTTGATCGGAGCGATCCGCTGGGAGAGGTCGAGCACGGTGATGTGCTGGTCGATCAGGCGGCGCACCTTCTCCTTGTACTTGTGCGGGTCGAAGTCGCCGTTGACGTCGTCTCGATAGCGGCGCCGGGTGAGAACCTGGATCTCGCCGTACAGGTTGACCGCCTCGACGAACGGCAGCGCCTCCGGCCGCGGGAGCACGGTGTCGAAGGTGGTCATGAACTGCTTGAGCGCGACGTCGAACTCGGCTCGCAGACGTTCGTCTTCGAGCAGCAGGATGCAGTCCTCGATCGTGTCGGCCGATGGGTCGACGCCACGCTGCACGAAGAGCTGCCGGATGCGCTCGCGTTGCGGGTCGAGCTTGGCGATCTCGGCGACGAGCGGGCGGAGTGCGCCGTCGACGTCGGGGTCGATCTCTCCGTCGGTGCTCGTGTAGGCGGCGAGGGCCTGGGTGAGTTGGCCGGCGACGCCGTAGTAGTCGACGACCAACCCGTACGACTTCTTCGGGGCGGTGCGGTTGACGCGGGCGATCGCTTGGAGCAGTTCGGCTTCCTGGATGAGCCGGTCGAGGTACAGCACCTGGGCGTGGGGTGCGTCGAAGCCGGTGAGCAGCATCGACTTGACGATGAGGATCGCGAGCGGGTCGGTCTTGTCGGTCACCGGGCCGAGTGGCCGCTTGAACAGGTTGATGCGTACCTGCTGGCGGAGCTTGTCGCTCCACAGGTGGTACTCCGGTGGGTCGTTGTGGTCGGCCGAGATGACCGGCGCGAAGTCCAGATCGCGCAGCAGGTCGAGCTGCCCGGCGGCGTTGCGAAGGAACTGCTCCTCGACATCGAGCTGGTCGTACGGGCGACCGTCGTCCTCGGCGATGAACGCTTCGATCTCGGCGACGAGTTCGTCGCGTGCGGCGTTGAGTGCGTCGAAGTAGCGGAGGCAGGCTTTGCGGCTGGTGGCGACGATCATGCCCTTGAAGCCGTCGGGCATGACGGTGCTGACGTAGTGGCGCAGGATGTCGCGGGCCTTGGCGGCGATCATCTCGGGTGCTTCGAGCACCTGGGCGGTGGTGGCGTACTTCTTCTGGAGGAGTTCGCGCTGGTCGTCGGTGAGCCCGGAGAACCATCGGGCGAACACGTCGTCCATCTTCGACGCGCCGGCGACGGCGGCGTCGGTGGTCTTGCCTTCGTAGAAGATCGGCACGGTCGAGCCGTCGGCTTCGGACTCGGTGAGCGTGTACCGGTCGAGGTAGCCGCCGAAGATCTCGAGGGTCTTCTTGCGCTTGCCCATGATGATCGGCGTGCCGGTGAACCCGATGCGTGCCGCGTTGGGGAGCGCGTTCATCAAGTTGGCGTGCAGCGCCGAGCCGTGCGAGCGATGCGCCTCGTCGACCATCACCAGGATCGAGTCGGACTCGTTGAGCGTGCCGAACGCTTCACTGCCCGTCAGTCCGTCGCCGCCACCGTTGTCGGTGTCGCGGTACTTCTGGATCATCGCCATCACGACGCCGGGGCCGGGCTGGCTCAGGAGTTCCTTCACCTCGTTGGCGTTGCGGGCGACCTTGATCGTCTCGCCGGTGAGCGCTGCGGTGTCACTGAGTTGGTCTTGGAGGTCGGTGCGGTCGGTGACGAGCACGATCTTGAAGCGACGCAGCTCGGGGTGGCTGCGCATCGCCCGGATGAGGAACACCATCGTCAGGCTCTTGCCCGATCCCTGGGTGTGCCACACGATCCCGCCGCGCCGGTCGACGTGCCCATCGACCGCCTCTCGTCGTGCCGGTGAGCATCCGGTTGATCGCCTTGCTGCACGCCCCGGTACTGCTGATAGCGAGCGACGAGCTTGATCGTCGGGCCCGAGTCGAGCTCCATGAACAACGTGAAGTGCCGCACGATGTCGAGCAGCCGCTCGGGCGCCAGCATCCCGGCGGTCAGGACCTCCTGCTGGCGTGACGTCATCGACCGACTTGCCGAGCGACACTGCCAGCTCGTCGATCGTCGTCGGGTACGGGTCCTTCCAGGCGAGGTAGTGCTCGGCCTCCGCCGAGAACGTCCCCGCCTCGGCCCGCTCACCGGTCGTGGCGACCGTGAACTGGTTGGTCCAGAACAACTGCTCCGACCCCTCAGCGACCTGACCTCCACGCTGGTTCGCGTAGCGGCGGAGCTGATCGATGGCGTCGGTGATCGCGCTCTCCTTGCCCGGCGGCTTCGCCTCGATCACCACCAGCGGGATGCCGTTCACGAACAGCGTCACGTCGGGCCGGATGTCCTTCGCCTGCCCCGGCGTCGCCACCCGGAACTGCGACACCGCCAAGAAGTCGTTCGCCGACCAGTTGTCCCAATCGATGAAGTTGATCGTCTGATCCCGACCGCCATCCCAACCATCGAGGCCGGGCACGGTCACCCCGCCGAGCAACAGATCGGTCGACAATCGGTTCGCTTCGAGCAACTTCGCCCCAGCCGGCATCGACCGCAACTCCGCGACCGCCGAGTTGATCCGAGCCTCGTCGAGCCACTCGACGTTGTCGGGCCCGAGGTTGATCTGCCACAACGCCAGCCGGAGCCGCTTCTCCAGGAGAACGTCACGCTCCGACGACCGATCGCAGTCGTCGCTCGGCTGCTGCTCGCCCCAGATCAACGTGTCCCAACCGAGCGATGCGAGCTGATCGAGCAGCGGCCGCTCGACCTTCTCCCACTCCGGACCCGAACTCACGCCGCCACCGTCCGCACGCGGCCGAGAGCAGATCGGCGGCGAGACCGATCGCGAGCTGCGGAGCTTCGACAGACTCGACTCTCGGCTCTCAACGACGATCGCTCGAGCGACGTCGTCACACGTGCCGACGAGCTGCTGCTGCTCGTCGACAGACGGGCACGGCGCACTCTCGTAGCGCCGACAGTTGAGCTCCGCTGCGCAGACCGATCGGTCGACATGCACGATGCGCTGTCCGAACGTCGCCATCGATGACTCGAGCAGGAACTGACGAGTGACGTCGGAGCCAGTCGCGATCGAGTCCGCGTCGACGCGGCTGACCATCGTGCTGAGTCAGAACGCCGTCCGGGCCGACGTAGCCAGCGCTCGCCGAAGCAGGTCCCTCGACTCGGACGATCGCCGGCGTGCGTCACTCGGCGCATCGACCGCGACGAGCTCGCGTGCCGAGGTGACGTCGCGACTCGGTCCACCTCCGGATGTCTGCGACCTGATCACCGGCACGCCGCCGTCGACCGTGTCGCTGGCAGCGGATGCCGTCCGATCAGTGCGACTCGATGGCCAAGCTCGCCGACGGCGTCATCGGCGCTCGCCCGAGGACGCGGTACGACTCGTCGACGAGCCCATGCTCGAGCTGCTCAAGCTTGGCGATGACGCGTTCGGTGGCTTGGATGGTTTCGTCGATCGTGTCGAGGATCTCTGCGATCCGCCGCTGCTCCTCCAGCGGCGGCAGCTGCGATCGGCGAGTCGCACGAGTCGACTCGCGTGGACAGTGCTGCACGTGTCGCCTGCCAGACGCTCGTCGCATCGAAGCTCTGCTCGGCGGCCACGCAGGTCGTGACCAGGTAGCTGGTGTCAGACTGCCGACGTCGGCGTCGAGTACGCACGAACTGGATCTGGTCGAGACCAAGCGGCGCGTCGGTCGCGACTGCCCACGACGATCTGCCGTTCCGCACATCGCCGAGGTCGACGACGACGAGCGTCCGGCTCGACCAGGTCGCGTCGCAGGACTCGACGCCAGCTCCGCTGATCAGTCCGAGCGCCATCGCAACGTCGCGGTGCACGCCGCTGAGCTCTTCCAAGCCGATCGAGCCGTGCGCAATCGTCTGGCTCGCTCGAGCTGAGGAGTGCCCGCCAGCACGATGCGTCGGCTGACGTCGCCGAGCGGACGCATCCGCCATCACCCATAGCCGAGTTCCTGGAGGTGCTTGTCGAGTCGGGCGGCGGCTTCGTCTCTCGTCGCTTCGAGCTCGCGGAGCGTGGTGCCGTACTTGTCGGCGAGGTTGTCGTGCCAGGCGATGACCTGGCGTTCGATGCCCGAGTAGTGGTCGCCGAGGAGCCGTTCGATGCGGCTTCGGAGTTCGCCGATCACGACGTCGGTGGCGGCATCGGCGTTCATGCCTGCGAGCGCTGACCGCGCCGTCGCGAGAAGTCCGGCGTCGATGGTCTTGAGGTCCTTCTTGGCCTTCGTTCGGGCGGCCTTGAGCTTCTTCAGCTCGTCGGGGCTGATCGTGTCCTCGGGTTCGGCGTCTTCGTCGTCCTCGTCGCCGGATGGCTCGGCGGCCTTGATCTCGGCGTCGAGGCGGGCGGCTTCGGTGGCGAGTTCGCGGCGTTGGTCGAGAGCGTCGCCGGCGAGGAGTCGGATGGCGGTCTGGTCGGCGAGGTCGGGGGCGTTCTTGTCGTCTTGGGTGGCTTCGGCGGTGGTGAGCCAGCCTTCGAGGACGGCCTTCCATCCTCGGCTGGCGGCGGCTTGGAGGTCGAAGACGCTGTCTTCCCACCAGGTCGCTGCCATGCCTGCAGCGGCGAAGCGGTCGATGCCTTCCGGTTGAAGGTGCGCGACGAAGGCGTCGACGAGGTCGGAGCGAAGCCCGACGAGTGTCCCGGTCTCGGGAAGGGCGAGCAGCGCAGGGTGTGCGGCCTCATGCCACCACTTGTCGAGCCCGGCTCCGGTGGTCTGCTGGGCGACGGCATGTCGGATCGCGTCACGGGCAGCTTCTCGGCCGGCGGGTGTCTGGACGTCGTGGTTCCAGTCGGCGTAGCCGTCGCCGCGGTCGGTGAAGAACGTGTCGATGTCGATGCCGGCTTGGGCGAGCAGCGGGGCGGCATCGTCGAGCTCGGCGATCGGGACGCCGCCGTGGAGGTGGGCTCGGACGTCGTGGGGTTCGGGTGGTGGGGCGTTGTCGGCGTAGCGGCGGATGTTGCAGTTGAAGTCGTTCTCGGCCAGCTCGGCGGCGGTGACGACCTTGGCGAAGCCGTCGACGTCGGCGAAGTCGCGGTAGGTGGCGACGATCTTCTGCTCGTGTTGGGGGCGGAGCATGTTCTGGGCTCGGCCCTCGGTGTACTCGCGGTCGGCGTTGATGAACAGCACCTTGCCGCGGCGTTCGGGCGGCTTGGATCCCTTGGCTCGCAGGATGAGGATGGCGGCGGGGATGCCGGTGCCGTAGAAGAGGTTGGGGCCGAGGCCGATGACGGTGTCGAGCAGGTCGTCTTCGATGATGCGCTGGCGGATCTTGCCTTCCTCGCCGCCACGGAACAGCACGCCGTGGGGCATGACGGTGGCGACGATGCCGTCGGTGGTCAGCACGGCGAGCATGTGCTGGAGGAACATGAGGTCGGCCTTCTTGCCGCCCTCGGGGGTGTAGCCGTAGCGGAAGCGTTCGGTGTGGGCGAGCTGGCTCTTGTCGTAGTTCTGGGAGAACGGCGGGTTCGTGATCACCCGGTCGAATCGCATCAGCTCGCCGTCACGGATGTGTTCGGGGTCGGTGAGGGTGTCGTTGTTGCGCAGGTCGGCGTCGCGGATGCCGTGCAGCAGCATGTTCATCTTCGAGATCGACCAGGTGGTGCCGTTGGCCTCCTGCCCGGCGAGGAACAGGTCGGCCGGGTTGCCGCCGTTGTCGGCGACGTGGTTGCGGGCGTAGATCAACATGCCGCCCGAGCCCGAGCACGGGTCGTAGATCGACATGCCCGCCTGCGGGTCGACGAGGCGGACCATGAGCTGGACGACCTGGCGGGGCGTGTAGAACTCGCCGCCCTTCTTGCCGGCCGAGTCGGCGAAGTCACGGATCAGGTACTCGTAGGCGGCGCCGAGCAGGTCGGGGAACTCGAAGTCCTCGTTGCGGAGCCGGTACTTCGAGAAGTGGTCGATCAGGTCGCGCCACTTCTTGTCGGTGACCGTCGTGGTGCCGACCCGCCGGTTGAAGTCGATGTGCTGCAGCACGCCTTCGAGCGCCGGGTTGTGGGTCTCGAGCGCAGCGAGCGCCTTGTTCAGCCCGTCACCGACCTGGTGGTGAAGGTTGTCGCGGATGTTCTCCCAGCGACCTGCGGGCGGGACGAAGAACGCTTCGCGGTAGTAGTCGGGGTCGTCGGCTCGTCGCTCGGCGTCTTGCTGGCTGCGGCCCTGGGCGAGCTGGTCGGCGATGACCTTCTGCCGTTCGACCTCGAACACGTCGCTCGACCGCTTCAGGAAGAGCGCGCCGAAGATGTACTCCTTGAACTCGGACGCATCCATCTTCCCGCGCAGGATGTCGGCGGCGGCGAAGAGGTGCCGTTCGAGTTGAGGAAGGGTCAGCACGATGTGAGAGTACGTCGTCGGGGTAGTTCGTACCGAGAACCGATCAGCAATCAGACCCGGCTGGAACAGCGTCGTCCCGAACGGCGCACAGCTCGGCCCAACCCGGACTCGTGAAGCGTCGCCGCATCGCACTTGGGCGACCGCAGCACCGTCGACCGACTCGAGACTCGCGCTGCCGTGAGCGTCGCATCACCAGCTTGGAAGTAGGTCCGAAGCTGATTCTGTGGGCGGCGCCGTGACCTGCCGAAACGTGCTGTGAGCAGGCGGTATGTCGGATGTGTCGCCGTCAAGATTACCCCGTGCTGTCCGCTGTGTCCGGCCGGTGTCGGCTGGTCCAGGCACGCTGTAGGCACGCGCCGACTTCGGGTCACTCCCAGCGCTGGCGTGCGAGCATCGCATGCCCGTCGTCGGCGTCGACGTAGTAGTCCAAGATCGCCAACAGGTCTTGGTTGGTGTTGAGGGCTGCCGAACGAAGTGAGTCGTTTGCCAGGTCTGCGAGCCACGGCGCGCCGCCGTCCGCCAGGCTTTCGTTCGAACATGACTCGACCAGCGTGCGGAGCGTGGGCAGCCCAGTTGACTCGATCCACTCGACATCGGAACTGAGCAGGAATGCTCCGAGCGATCACGCGCACGTGCCGCACCCGACCGCACTGGAGGCCCACAGTGGAAGCACTTCGTCGATCGAACGAGGGTCGATCCAGTTCGTACTTGCCTCGTCGAATGATGGCCCATTCGAGAGCGAGTACCGGTCCGTTCGGACTACGGGAATCAACTCGGCGTGTGGATCAGCCCACCGATCGTCGTGGGCCAGCTGGCCGCTCAGGGCCCGCATTAGGGCGGGCCACGCTGCAGCAAGGTCGGGTCGCCTCTCCGGTTCGTCTCCTGCTGACTGACGTATTCCGCTGAGAGCCGCGTACTGCTGAGTAGGTGGCAGAGACAGCACGTACTCGGAGACCTTGTCCACTGCGTGTTGACCGCAGATCGCCAGGAGGCTCGCTCCAACCCGAGCAAAGTGATTTCCATCGGTGTGGGGCTGCTTGCCGATACCGCCAGCGAACGCCTCGGAGTGAAGACGCAACGCCGTGTCCCGAAGCCGCGACGACATCGGCGTGCTCGCACGGGTTCGCTCCCACGCTCGAGGCGAGCGCCATCACTGCGAGTACCAGTGCTGGATCGATCCAGCGGACCGATTCTGTCCCTTCGTCGTCGTCGTAGCTCGACCGGTACGGCCCCACAGCCCGGTCGAAGACGAGCGCAGCGAGTCGAACTGCGTGTGCGGCCGCGCAGCGGTTCGGATCCGTCATCTTGCACGGCGAGAGCCAGCCGTCGGCGTTGATGGCAAGTAGCTGCCACACGACTTCACTTCCAGCTCTCGTTGCGAGGCGTTCGGTCGCTGCGATGAGTCGAGCGCGAAGCGGCGACTCGTGATCGTCCACCGCCTCCAGCTCCGATCTGAGGAGGATCGGCAACGACGAGGCCGCAGAGACGACTGGGCTCCAGATGGAGATCGGTTGGTCGTCGTCTGACTGTTCGATCTCTACAACCCTGAGGACGGCTTCGACCGCCCACGAGCGTTCCTCCGACTCGAGCTGCAGCACACCCGCACTGACTGCCCGAACCGCCGCCGCAGCCACATTGGCGCTGGCCGCCTGCCAGCTCGGAGTCGCTTCTTCGTCCGTGCAGCTCATACAGCGGTCCAGGTCCGCCACCAGCTGCGCGGTGTCGGCAGTCGCGCTTTCCGGCGACCCGAATCTGACCTCGTATCGACTGGCGATTGCGTCGGGCTCGCCATCCGGGAGGACATCCGAGCGCAGCGCGTCAATCGCTGCAAGCACCTCCTCCGGTGTGTCGACCGATACCTCAACCCCCGCCTCGGTCTCCCGGACGAACATTTGTGACGGCCTCATCTCGCTGGCCCACAGCCGCACCATGGCGTCGTTCTCGTCGGCGTTCTGCGAGAGGTCGTCGGCGGCAGCCTCGACGCGCTGCTGAACGATCTCGTCGTGGTTGATCAGTGCCGCCACTGCGAGCTGTGGGCCAACGTCCGCGCAGGCCCAGTTTCCGAAGCTCAGCGCCCGCAACGTCGTTGTTGCCGACGTTTCCAAAGCCGGACAGCTCCACGTCGATCGTGCGATCTCAAGGCGCCACATGATCGGCTGCCGCAGCCAGCACATCAGCGCTTCGCTCGGCTCGCTCAGGTCGAGGTGTCGAATCGACATGCCCACGGCGAGGCCGACCATCGGTACGGAAGGCGACTGCGAAAGGAGCAGGTTCGTCACCTGGTCGACCGAGAAGCCGCTGTCGAGCAGCGAGTCGGCGAACTGCTCGACAGCGAGCAGGATGTTGGTCGCCGTCTCGCCGCCATTCATCGTGTTTCGATACCAGTTCCAGGTCGACTCATCGCCGGACAGCTCGATAGGGCCCAGGCCCGGGTAGGTCGAGCGTCAGCGTGGTCGGCCCCTGCGCGGGGTCGTCATCAGAATGCCATTCAGGCAAACCGACAGAATGCCGGCTCGACTCGCACGCAGCCGTGAGTATTCGGTGGGCGCTCGCGAGCACCTACGCGTGGGACGACCTGCAGCACAGCCAGAAAAACGGCGTACGCACAGCGTGCACTCGGTCGCTGAATAGGAACTCGAAAGAGGGCGAGCGAAGAGCTTCGTGCGACCACCCGTCGCCCACGATGTAGTAGCGCTCGCACAATGCCAACAAGTACGACGGGTCGCTCCTCGCCAGCCCGTATCCCACCCTCCAATCTCGGAAGGTCTCGTCCAGCAGTCGTTGGATCGTCCACGAGTGAGGCGTCGATGGCGGCCTTGCCGTCGTCGGACAGGTCGGCTCCGCACAGCGCCAGGTCAGCAAGCCCCGCGCTTGCGTTCCTGGTCTCGCCGAGCCGGTCGGTGGCCGTTCCAGCATCCATCCGCAGACCTCTGCTCTTGCGGAGTCTGGCTCAGCCCGAACCCCGAATAGCGTACGAACCGACCAGGCGGAAGCAGCTCGCGTCTTGGGCTGAGTCGGAGCATCGCCGCAGCAGCACGGAAACAAAGTCCGACATCGCCTGCGGAGCTGAGAGCAGCAGAGAACTGAGTGCGCGACGAGCTACGGCGAGCAGCCGATCGAGCGAGTCGCCATCGGCCGCGACGACGTCAAGCACCGCTTCCCACAGCGCTGCATCGCCACCGAGTGATGCGAGAGCCTCAAACGGCACCTCGGACCAGCGCCGATGTCCTGTGTGCTGCGACAGACCGTCGAAGTTCGCACGAAGCTCAGCGAATCGTTGCGGGTCGTCGTTGAGGGCCAGCTCGCAGGCCACGACGGCAGCCCGAATCGCCGGCCGAATGTTGGCATACCCACGAAGACCACCGAAGTCGCTCGCGATGAGCCCGGCCAATGCAGTGTCTCGCCAGAGGTCGTCGCTGAACGAGATCCGCGTGTCCCAAGTGTTCATCGCAGGTGCCAGCACTCCCGCCGAACGAAGCGCATCGAGCCCGTCGGGCGTGCCGACCACCGGAGGTTCGCCGAGCTCGGCTCGAGCGAGATGGTTGGACAGCTCGATGCGAGCGGACCGGTCTGGGCCTGGCTTCGCAATCGACTGAGCACGGAGCAGTTCGATCAGGTGTCCCTCGTTCCGAATCTTGCGTCCAGGTGCGAGAGTGAGCCACGCCTTCAGCAGCCCAGGTCGACGTGCCATCCAGGCTCCCGCCGGGGTCGATGTCAGGGCTCGAAGTGGATCGACGTCCTGGGAGAGGGTCGCCACCTCGGCGTCGGACAGCCCGCTCATCTGGTGCCGGCGGACGGGAATGCCAGCGCGGGCCAGCGCCGCTTCAATGTCCCCGAAGGCGTCATCGCGGCTGATGATGATGGCATTCAGGCCAAGGGTCTTCGCAGTCCGCAGCAGCTCGACGAGAGGCTCCGGCCCGTCGATCTGAGCGCGCTCAGCGCCATCGATGACGAAGAGCCCGGTCCGAGCCGTCGCCAGCGGGCGAGCGCCGACCCAAAGCTTCCGCCAAGCGCGGCATCGATATCGAGGAGGGAGCCCGGCATGTTGCGGAGGTCCACGACCGCTACGTCTTGACGAAGTCGCGTTTGCTCAGCGACTCGGCATGACAAGGTGTGACTTCCCCGTGTCCGGCTCACCCGTGACCACCAGCACGACGTTGTCGGGGCACTCAGCCGCAGCGGCTACGACCGCCTGAAGCGCATCGTTCCGTTCAACGACGATCGTCCTCCCGTCACTGGCAACGATCCCCTCTGCGGCAAGCTCAAGGCTGCGGTCGCTCCACCTCGACAGATTGCGGGCTGCAGTGCGGACCTCATCGGCCGCGTCGACGACCGTTGCGCACACGAGCGCAAGGTCATTGTGAAGATTCGCGATCTCATCGCGCGTCCGGGCATTCAGTACCGACAGCAGGTCGTCACCGGCCAGCGCGTCGAGCACGAACAGCCCATGAACGATCCGGGCAGCGTGTCTCGCGATCTCGCCGGTCAGAGGGCTGTGCTCGTCGTACGACCGCGACCTCCAGGCCGTGGCGATCGAGGGTGACAGCGTCACAGACGGCCTCCGAGTCGGCGGACATCAGTGACGCCTGCACTTCGGGTTCCTGCGTCCATACCCAGAGCGCATCCGGATCGAATATGCCTTGTTCTCGCCTGAGAACCTCTGGATGCGCACTGACGAGGGCCTGCCATGCGTCATCAGCCAGCTGCCTTCGCATCTCGCGTCGCCGAAGCGATCGTCTCAGCCTGCTCTCCAGCCCGGCGATGAGTCGCCCAGCAGCCAGTTCTGCTGCGACGGTCACCGGGTCGAACATGGGGTTCATCCTGGCTGATCGAAGTGCGGCCGCGTCACCAATCCCCAATCATGCGACCTGAATAGCACTTCTGAGACCCATCGGCACCTCTTCGGGGAACGACACGACGAGGTGCCGGTCGAGCGCGAAAGCGATCCGCGCAAGAGTGTCGAAGCCGCGGTCGGCCACCTCCGCTTCCCTCGAGTCTTGAGATGACCGACTGTGTCGTGCCCATTCGCTCGGCGAGCTCCGCCGGCTGAGGCCCGCGCCGATGCGCAGTTCGTAGATCAGCTCACCAAGCGCGAGATTCTGCTGGACGGCTACCCGCTCGTCTTCGAGTGGGCCGGGGCGTCACGACTTGATGTCATCCCATCGGGAGTGGTTGGCCATACCAGCGCTCCTATCGAGTGACGGCCCAGTGAGCGGGATCGTCGCAACAACGCGATGATTCCGGCGCAATGGCGATATTCGCCGTTGCCGCCAGCAAGCCCCTGTCTCGCCACCGCACGTGTCAGGACTCCCGTCTCGTTGACCATCGCCCCACTCCTCCGACTCAGGTCGCCGCTCACGCACGGGTCGTCTCCAGCCGTGTCCATGGATCTCAGCGCCCGCATCCGACCGCCCCACGTTTCCGAACGCCTCCGCTCCTCTCTGCCTCACCTACACACGTGCACCCAGTGCTGCACATCTATGGGTCTGTCGGCGAGGCGCCAACGACACAGCACGTTCCCTCGAGAGTCCGACGGTCCGACTTCCGCCGTGCCACACGCGTGCCACGCACAAAGGGCAACAGTGGTCAGGTCGGGGCATCAGCGGAGCTAGAGGCGAGGAACAGTGCACCTGGTCATGGCACATTTCCCCAGCGTGTGGGCCTGCGCGACATCAGCCATGCTCCGCTTCCCAAGCTGATGGGGCCGTTACTCGAAGAGTCGGTCGATCGACGACGCGACCTCGGCGTCGCGAAGCTCGACGAGGTGCTGGTAGCGCAGCGCGGCTCGCGGCGACGAGTGACCCATCCTCGCCATCGACTCTCGGATGCTGGCACCGGCAGTTGCGTTCAACGTGCCCGCGAGATGTCGGAGGTCGTGGAACGTGTAGTCGACCGCAGCGTCCCGCCGAGCGTTGCTCCACACCCGCCGCCACACGGTCTTGGTCGGCGTGATCCCCGTGCGCCGATCCACGAACAAGAAGTCGTTTGGCCTGAACGGACCGTAGGCATCGAGATGTTCCACGATGGCGTGAGCGACCACCGCCGGAAGCGTCAACCTCCGCACGCCCGCTGTGGTCTTCGGAGCCTGGTGGATCGCCACGTCTTTCACGAACACAACAGACGCGTTGACGTTCACCGACCAGACCCCACCAACCTCCACCAGGTCGCGTCGACGAAGGGCGAAGCACTCGCCGCGACGCAGCCCCGCCACGGCAGCGAGCAACACCATCAGCCGATACTCGGGCTTCACAACCTCGGCGAGTCGAACCGCCTCGTCGATCGTCGGTGTGGAACGTTCCGCACTGCGTTCGACGGCAACGTTCTTCAACGTGCACGGGTTGCTCCGCAGCAACATGTCGTCGACGGCTGCTTCCAGGATCTGTCGCAGCAGCCGGTACGCCTTGGCAGTGGTCACCGAACTCTGCGTGCCGGCGCTGACTTGTCCGTGCCATCGGCGAACCGTTGACGAATCGAACTTCGACAGAGCGATGCTGCCGAGGTACGGGAGGAGATACAGCCGCAGCAGATAGTCGTACAGGTCGAGCGTCTTGGGCCGCAGATCGTTGCGACCCTCAAGCCACGACGTCGAGTACGACTCGAACGTCCGCTTGGCGCCACTGGGGTCGAGGAGTTGGCCCCGATCGAGATCGACCTCGGCTTCCGCGAGCCATCGAAGCGCGTCGGCCTTCGTCGCGAACGACTTGCCTGGCAACACCCGTTCACGTGAGACCGGATGCGTGTACTCGGCGCCCCAACGACCGGAGCGGTGCTTCCGGGTCGTGCCGAATGTTCTCCGTGTTCCCACGCTGACGACCTTACGGAACCACTGCTACATGTGCAAGGGATGTGCAAACGGGCTCGTCCGGAGCAAACAAAAGCCCCCGGCAGCTCTGCTACCAGGGGCTTTACTGGTGGAGACGATGGGAATCGAACCCACGACCCCCTGCTTGCAAAGCAGGTGCTCTAGCCAACTGAGCTACGTCCCCCTGTGTGGGGGTTCCGCGAACGGAACCCGAACACGATACCGGTCACCCGGCCTCGCAGTGCACCCACTCTCTCACCACGTCGAGCCCGACACTGCGGTACAGGCCGAGGGCGTTCTGGTTCTCGGCTTCGACACCGAGGCCGATCACGCTCACTCCCGTTCGCCCCAGGCGGTGGCAGGCCTCGACCAGGATGGCCCTGCCCAATCCGAGTCCACGGTCCGGGCGGCCGACCGCGAGTTGCGAGACCCACCCGACGTCGGTCCCGAATCGGCGTCCGAGGGCCACGCCTGCCACCGGGCCGGCGCCATGATCGCGACGAGCGAGCACCACCAGTTCCTGCTCGAACCACGGGCCGCCGAGCAGCCGCTCCTGCCACTCGTCGAGCGGTCGCAGCGTGTGGCCGTCGACGTCGAGCCACACCGAGTAGATCATCTCGTGCACCTCCTCGTCGTCGACGCCCGCCCGGAACGGAACCGGAGCGATCCCGTCGGGCCACACCGCCGGTTCGAGATCAGCGACGTCGCCCCGGCGTTCGAGCTCGAAGCTCGATCGCCGCGGCACCATCCCCACCGAAGCGATGGCTGCGAGCCGATCATGGTCCTGAGCGGGTGACTCGATCTCGCCGGCGCCCGCCTCGACGAGCCATCGGAACAGCGCCGCTCGGGCCTCGTGAGCCAGCGGAGCCGACGGGTCGATCGAGGTCGACGTCTGGCCGTGACCGCTGAGCAGTGCGAACCCGACCACTGCGCCGTCGACGATCGCCACACGCGACCCGACCTCGAGTGAACCCATCAGGCTCACCACCTGGTCGAGCTCGTGGCGCGTGTCCTCGATGCCGCCGTCGGGCGAGCCCCACCACGCGGTGTCCTGGGCATCGGTCACCGCCGAGATCGCCGCTACGTCGTCGTGCGTTGCCGGGCGGAGTGTCACGGTGGCCACGGTGATGCATCGTGGCACGCGCCGGGTCCGGTGCGAGCCTGCATTTCGGAGGTTCGTACCATCGAACGGATGTCACGGCTTCGCTTCGGAACCTTCCTCGCCCCGCATCACCCCACCGGTGAGCACCCGACGTTGCAGTTCCAACGCGACCTCGACTTCGCAGCCCATCTCGACCGGCTCGGCTTCGACGAGTTCTGGTGTGGCGAACACCATTCGTCCGGCTGGGAGATGATCGCCTCACCGGAGATGTTCCTGGCAGGCGCCGCCCAGCGAACCCACAACATCATGCTCGGCACCGGCGTCACCAGCCTGCCGTACCACCACCCGTTCAACGTCGCGCAGCGCATCGTCCAGCTCGACCACATGAGCCGCGGGCGGGCGATGTTCGGTTCGGGTCCCGGGGCGCTCCCATCGGATGCCCGCACGCTCGGGATCGACCCGATGGTGCAACGCGACCGCCAGGACGAGGCGCTCTCGGTGATCACCCGCCTGCTTCGTGGCGAGGACCGGTTCAGCTACGAGTGCGACTGGTTCACCCTCGACGATGCCCGGCTGCAACTCCTCCCGCTGCAGGAGGACCTGCCGATGGTCACCGCCTCGTCGATCTCGCCGTCGGGGATGACGTTGGCGGGCAAGTACGGAATGGGCGTGCTGTCGATCGCGTCGAACTCCACCGAGGGCATCCAGGCGCTGCCGATGCAGTGGAGCTTCGCCGAGGAAGCGGCGGCCGAGCACGGCCAGACGGTCGACCGGAAGAACTGGCGGGTGATGATGGCGTTCCACCTCGCCGAGAGTCGGGAGCAGGCGCGCCACGAAGCCGTCGACGGTCTCCATCGCTGGCACAACGAGTACAACGTGTGGACCCTCGGCCGGCCGAACGCCACACACGTCGACGACAAGTGGGAGCTGCTCGAGCAGACCACCGGGGGCGGGGCGTCCGGAGCGGGCGCCGCCGTGATCGGCACCCCCGACGACCTCGTGGCTGCCATCCGTCACCTCCAGGAGATCACCGGTGGGTTCGGTGTGGTGCTCGGGTTCGCGCACGACTGGGCGAACCGCGAGGCGACGCTGCGATCGTGGGACCTCCTCGCCCGCTACGTGATCCCCGAACTCAACGGCTACACCGCGGGGCTACGCGAGTCGCAGGAGTACCTCAACCGTCACCAGGCCGAGCTGATGGCGGGCGCCGGCAAAGCCGTCGTCAGCAAGATCCTCGAGAACGAGCGCGCCGCGGCGGCGCTGCAGACCACGATGGAGCAGGCCGCCCAGGCCGCCGCCTCGAAGGAACCGACGCAGTCCGAGTTCCGCCCCGGCGGCGGGCTCCCCACCTCGACCGACTGAGCACCCCTCCCGGTCCCGAATTCCCCGTTTGTGTCGAGATCTGGGTGGTCCGTCCCACCCGAACCTCGACGCAAACGGAATGGGTCAGTCGTCCTTGAGGGCCACGGCGTTGGGGGTGACGTTCATCTTCGGCTCGTACTCGGCCACCTCGATCGCGCGGCCCTCGGACTGATAGGCCGCTCGGAGTTGGGTTCGGCAGGTCTCGCACGGTCCGTAGAAGTCGTCGACCGCAGTGGACTGGCATCGGGGACACACGAACTCCATGCGGGTCGACGCTAGTGCGCCTACGATCCACCTCGATGCCGTCGCCACCGACTCCGTTCGACGACGAGGCCGACCGCACGTCCGACAGGTCCTCCGGATTCGACACGTCCTCCCACGCCGAGACCCGCTCCGACCGGGACAGGCCCGCGCACCGGGACAGCAGATCCTCGCCCGCTGCCGAGCGCAACCCGAACTTCTGGATCCGTCGGCTCGTCGTGATCGGTGGTGTGGTGGGGGTGTTCCTCGCTGCCGCCGTCGTGGTGAACTCGCTCATCGACAGCACCGCCAGCGACACCGCGTCGGGTGCCGTCAGTGCCGACTGGAACCGGGTCGTGCTGGTCGACGAACGCACGGGTCGCGTCACCGTCGAGAACGATGCCGGCGAGGAGACCGGCCGCATCGACACCGGCACCCGATCGGTCCTCGATGCGGCGGTCGTCGAGGCCACCGCACTGGTCGTGTCGGCTGAGGAGTCGAGCATCGTCGACTTGGCCGACGAGTCGTCGACCGCGATCGACATCGAATCCGATGACGTGTCGTGGCCGTCGGGCAGTGCGCTCACGATGATCGCCGCCGCCACGTCCGGTGCTCGCGGGGTCCTCGTGCACGGCCCGACTGGCGACGTCCTCGACACCGACGACGTCGCCCCGATCGCCGGCACCCGCTACGAGTTGGCGGGCTCGCTCAGCGTCCCGTCGGGCCGCGACATCCTGGTGACCGACTCCGGGAACTTCCAGAGCGTGCTGTTGTCGTTCGATCGCGACGAGCCGTCGTACTTCCGCGGGCTCGCCCTGGCGATCGACGACGAGATCGTCGTCACGGCGCAGAACGTCGGGACGAGCGCCACCGTCGACGTGTTCGACCACGACGGCGAGCCGATCTCCTCCGGTTCGACGTCGTCGGTGCGCGCCGCACTGATCGGCGACGGCGCGGTCCAGCTGATCACCGTCGACGGCGAGATCGTGTCGATGTCGACGTCGTCGGGCGACACCGAATCGATCGGACAACTCGGGATCGGCGCCGTCGAGTCAGGCGTCGTCAGCACCGGCGGCGATCGACTGATCGTCTCGGGCGCAGATGGCTCGGCGATCGTCGACACCGACGGCGCCGTCGTCGGTGTCTACCCGGATCGACGACTGCTCCCCGGCGACCGCGCCGCCGCGGGCTCGACGTGCGTGGTCCTGTCCGACGGATCGGGCCCCGACGGTGGCGGACAGGTGTCGATCGTGACGCTCGAGGACGGCTCGATCGTCAACGACGTCGATGCCACGGCGCCGCTGTGGGCGACCGCCGACGGCTGCACGCTCGCGTCGGCAGTGACCGACGGCTACCAGATCACATCGCCAGAAGCCGTTTCGACCATCACCACCAACGGTCGACTCGCCGGTCTCAGCCCCGACGGCGCGAGCGTCGTCCTCGCAGTCGACAGCCGTCTCTCGCTCGCCGATGCCACGACCGGTCCCGCTGACGACGACGTCGACCTGGGTCCAGCCGCACGACGCACAGGATTCACCCAGCTGTGATCGCCTCCGATGACGAACTGGTCGAGATCGTCGATGGCGACACGGTGTGGCGATTCGAGCGTGAGTTCCTCGAGTCGAACTGGACGTGCCTCTTCGGCAACGGATGCAAGGGCATTCTCGAACGACCCGCCGAAGAGCTCAACCAGGGTTGCTGCTCGCTCGGCGCACACTTCGGTGACGGCCCCGCCGGGCAGGCCGAAGCGATGAACGTCGGGGCGTACGCCGCGATGCTCTCCCCGGAGCAGTTCCAGTTCCACGCCGTCGCTCACGCTGACCCCGATCCGAACACGGGCGCCAACGGCGTGTTCGGCGACGAGGATCGCACCTGCACACGAGTGGTCGACGGTGCCTGCATCTTCCTCAACCGACCGGGGTTCCCCGGCGGCGAAGGGTGTGCACTCCACATCGCAGCACTCGAGGCCGGTGAATCGACGACCGACTGGAAGCCATCGGTGTGTTGGCAACTGCCGTTGCGCATCGACTGGCAGGAGATCGACTCGACCCGAGAATCGGCGACCGTGCGACGGTGGAGCCGCAAGGACTGGGGTACCCACGGGACCACGATGGCGTGGTGCTGCACCGAACGCTCCGAGGGTGCCGAGGCCTACTCCGGAAGCGAGCGGGTGGTCGACTCCCTGGCCGAGGAGCTGATCGCGCTCGCCGGCGCCGAGGTCTACGTCGAACTCCGTCGCCGCCTCTGACGCACACGATGTGTCTGACACATCGTGTGCGCCTCAGATGATGTTGATCGCGTCGAGCACGACGGCGGCGTCGGGGTGGTCGGTGTCGCCGGTCGCCGAGTCGCGCCAATCGGTGCGCTTGGTACCCCACGACACGAAATCGTGCACGGTCGACCGGATGCTCGGCGCCTCGGGGTCGAGCCCCTCTGTCACCGACCAACCATCGGCGCCGGGCGCCAACACCCAACTGCCTCCCGCCGGACCGTCGAAGACGAGGTTCACCGGCTGGGCCGGGGCCGCCGCGAGCGCGGCGGAGCACATCTGGGGCAGGCCGGCGAGCATCCACTCCAGGGTGACCGCCAGCGTCGACTCGTCACGGGGAAGTGCGCTCGCTCGTTCGATGCCCGGCAGGTCGTGGCGGAGATGGCAGTAGTGGTCGAACACGATCGCATTGCCGAGCAGGTTGAGCGGATGCGTGCCGAGATCGGAGATCGGCACGACCATCTCGGCCATCGGCGGTTCCTGCAGCGCCGCCAGCGCGGCGACGCCCTTGGGCGCCCACTCGTCGTACGCGGCCACCACCTGGTCGATGGTCCAGTCCTTGCGGGCCTGCACCGGCACCTCGTTCGACGGCTCGGCCCGACCCGAGTCGCCGACGTCGATCGACGAGGCGTCGGCGATCTGCTGGAACACGGCCGCCATGTGCTGCGCGACGTCCTGGACACGCCACCCTTCGCATCCCGACGCCGACGACCACTCCAGCGGGGTCAACGTGGCGAACAGTTCCTTGGCGTACCTCACCTCACGCTCGAGCGCCGGGATCGCTGCTGCCGTCATGATCGTCTCCTCGTCGTCGACGGCCGACACGTCGTCGCGTCGGTCGGCCGGTGTGGCTGCGACCGTAGTGAGTGGCGCCTCGATCAGTTCGACCGGAGCATCCGACCCGCGAGTGCGCCCGTGTGCTCGCCGTGGTCCATGAACACGTAGCCGTTGACCAGCGTGTAGTCGTACCCCGACGAACGCTGCACGTACCGCCCGGCCCCGTTCGGCAGATCGTTCACGTACTCCGGTTGTGGAAGTCGCAGACCGTCGAAGTCGATCACGTTCACGTCCGCGAACGCGCCGACCGCGAGGCGACCACGCTTGCGGATCCCGAAGAGGTCAGCGGTGTCACTGGTGAGGCGACGTACGGCCTCCTCGATGCTCCAGCGTTCGCGTTCACGGATCCAGTAGGTGAGCAGGAACGTCGGCTGGCTGGCGTCCATGATCTGACCGACGTGGGCACCGGCGTCGGCGAGACCGAGGGTGACCAGCGGATCGTCGAGCATCGCCTCGACCGCCGAGAGATCCTGGTTGAGGAACGGCATGTTCGCGACGAGCGCGCCGTCGGTCTCGAGGATCAACTCGATGAAGGCCGCCGCCGGGCTGACCCCGCGATCCACGGCGATCGACGCCAGCGAGGTCGCCGGGTCGCAGTCGTAACGAGCATCACCGTCGGGCAGGACGAACAGCCCATCGAGATCGATCGGTGTGCCGTGCACGTCGGCCTCGCTGATCAGGGTCTGCCGGAACGTGGCATCACGGACCATCTGGAGTTTGCGACCGTTGACGGCGGCGCGGAGTTCCTTCCACGACGGCGCGCGATCGAACGGCGATCGCGACTCGAGCCCGAACAGGATGCCGACACCACGTGCCGTGGTCTGCGGCCGGATGTTCGCCCCGGTGTCGTTCTCGTTCCGGACGAAGTCGATCACCCGCTGATAGAGGTCGGG
This sequence comes from Ilumatobacteraceae bacterium, assembly GCA_963698565.1. Lineage (GTDB taxonomy): Bacteria > Actinomycetota > Acidimicrobiia > Acidimicrobiales > Ilumatobacteraceae > Sva-07. The sequence goes on along the minus strand of CAVORH010000031.1, from coordinate 123,256 downwards.
GCGTCGGGCACTCTGGGTGAGCCCGAAGCTCACGGGGCGACCGCTCCGGCGGCTGATCTCACCCATCAGTGCAACCTCGCTGCGCGTGTTGTCGAGCGCATCGTTGTCGCGTTCGCCGAGTCGCATCGCCCCTTCGACGACGCCGGCGCCGCGCTCGTGCAACACCTCGGCGAACGCGAGCAGCTCATCGGCGGCGGCGTACGTGCCCGGGATCGGACGGCCGTCGGGCACCTTGTGCATCAGTGTCCGGCTGGTCGACACACCGAGGGCACCGGCGGCCATCGCCTCGTCCACCAGTCGCGCCATCGCCGAGATGTCGTCACCCGATGCCGGTGCCTCATCGAGGCCGCGCGCGCCCATCACGTAGGTGCGCAACGCGCTGTGCCCGACGAGTCCGCCGGTGTTGAGGCCCTTGCCGAGACGGTCGATCGAGTCGTAGTACTCGCCGTAGGTCTCCCAGTCCCACGCCAGCGACTCGAGGATCGCTTCGCGAGGGATGTTCTCGACGCTCTCCATCATCTCGGCGAGGATCGCTCGGTCGGTGGGTCGGCACGGAGCGAACGTGACGCCGCAGTTGCCCATGACCTGGCTGGTCACACCGTGCCAGCAGCTCGATGTCCCGATCGGATCCCAGGCGAGCTGCGCGTCGAGGTGGGTGTGGATGTCGACGAATCCCGGGGTGACGAGGCGACCCTCGGCGTCGATCTGCCGCGCCGCCCTCGCATCGATACCGCCGTCGTCGAGGTCGACGATGTCGGTGATCACATCGCCGCGAATGCCGACATCTGCACGGCGGGCAGGTGCTCCCGTGCCGTCGACGACGGTGCCGTTGCGAATGATGATGTCGTGTTTCATGCCGCCTCGTGTGAACTCGCGGAGGCCCGGCCCGACAGACCGGGATCGAACACCGATCGTGGTCTAGCGCGCCGAGATGTCAACCCAGGCGTCAGAGATGTTCCAGTTCCATGTCACGAGGATGCATCCACCGTGACACTTCCGGCGAACACGAGACGGGTTCCGGCACCGGTCGGGACGAAACCGCAGCTCAGACCCATCGATCGGTCGAATCCGATCAACCGCCGCGCCCGTTGCGGCCTCGTGCAGTGGATGCATCGACGGCAGGATTACGGTCGTCACCATGCGCGTCGACGTGATGACCTTTCCGAGATCGCTGCGCGAGATGGGTGCCGTGGCGACGGCAACGGCGCGGGCCGGGTTCGACGGCATGCTCTTCACCGAGGGCGGACGCACCGCGTACCCCGCCGTCACCGCAGCGGCGCTCGCCGCACCCGAACTGGAGATGTCGACCGGGGTCGCCGTCGCCTTCCCGCGCAGCCCGATGGTGACCGCCCAGGTCGCGTGGGAACTCCAGGAGCTCACCGGTGGCCGCTTCCGGCTCGGGCTCGGCACGCAGGTTCGCACCCACGTGGTACGGCGGTACGGCGTCGACTTCGATCACCCCGGGCCGCGCCTGCGTGACTACGTCCTCGCGGTCAAGGCGTGCTTCGCCGGGTTCCGCGGGGACCCACTCGACCACCACGGTGAGTTCTACGACCTCGACTTCCTCAACCGACAGTGGAGCCCCGGGCCGATCGCCGTCGCGGATCCCAAGGTCGACATCGCGGCGGTCAACCCGTGGATGCTGCGCATGGCGGGCGAGGTGGCCGACGGCGTTCACGTCCACCCGATCGGCGAGCCCGGCTACCTCGCCCGGCACGTGCTGCCCAACCTCGCCGCCGGCGCGGAGACAGCCGGTCGAGATGTCGGCGAGGTCGACGTGATCGTGCCGGTCACCACGATCGTCGGCGACACCGACGAGGAGATCCAGGCGAGCCGGGACGCCGCCCGTCTGTCGCTGTCGTTCTACGGATCGACACCGAACTACGCCTTCGTCTGGGACGAGGCCGGCTTCGAGGGAACCACCGAACGGATCAGGGCCGCCCAGAAGGCGGGCGACGTCGCCGCGATGACCGCCGAGATCACCGACGACCACCTCGCCGTGTTCTGCACCGAAGCGTCGTGGGCAGACCTCGCCGATGCGTTGATCGCCAAGTACGACGGGATCGTCGACCGGCTGGTGTTCTACAACCCCGCCTTCGACAGCCCGGAGCGTTTCGAACGCTACGGGCACATCGCCCGCGACATCTCCGACCGCACGGCCCCGTGACCCATGACCGACCGACTCGACCCCACCTCCCCCGGTCCTCGTGCCGCGATCCGACGGGCCGACGTCGGCGACCTCGATGCACTGGTGGAGATGCATCGCAGGTTCTGTGAGCTCGACCGACACCCGTTCAGCGAGCAGCGCGCGCTGGTCGCGTTCAGCGGGCTCCTGGCCGACGACGATCATGGTGTCGTCTGGATCGTCGATCGCCCTGCGGCGTACGCCGTGGTGACCTGGGGATGGTCGATCGAAGCGGGCGGGCTCGAAGCGGTGCTCGACGAGGTGTTCGTGACGGCACCGGGTGGCGGCATCGGTGGGCAGTTGATCGATCACCTGGTCGACGACGGTCGACGGCGGGGCCTCGCCCGGATCTTCCTCGAAACCGAGACCCACAACGACCGTGCCCGACGGCTCTACGCGCGGCACGGCTTCGTGGAGGACGACTCGATCTGGATGAGCCTCGAGTTCACCGACCTGTCGTGATCGACCGTCGACTGGTCGTGGTCGTGTGCTGCCTGCTCGCCGCCTGCGCCGACGCAACCATCGATGGAACCGACCAGACCACGACCGCGATCAGCACGGCCACCGTCACCGATCGCGATGCGGCCCTCGACAGCACGGTGCGGGTGCGCGCCGAAGGCTGCGGTCCGCGCACCCGGCTCGGTATCGGCACGAGCATCGACCGGTCGCTGATCGTGACCGCGGCACACGTCGTTGCCGGGTCCGACCGGGTGGAGGTACTCGATCGCGGGGGTCTGGCCACGACCGCCGACGTGGTGGCGTTCGATCCCGATCAGGACCTCGCGCTGCTCCGTACCGACGTGCCCACAGCCGCCGTCGCCGTCGTTCGACCGGACGAGCCGGCCGCCGGTGAACTGGGGATCGTCGCAGTCACCGATGACGGGGGCGACGCACTCGAACTCGTCGACGCCACGATCACCCGGACGGTCACGGTTCGCACGACCGACATCTACGGCGGCGGCGTGGTGCTCCGCGACGGATTCGAGATCGATGCCTCGATCGAGCCGGGCGACTCGGGCGCGATGGTCCACTTCCCCGGCGGCGCGAGTGGGGTCGTGTGGGCCAGGAGCCTCGAAGCGGCCGACCGGGCCTGGGCCGTCGCGATCCCCGCCGACTTCCTCGATGCGAACAGGTCCACACCCGTCGACACGGGGCCCTGCCCCTGACCACGTGGATCACCTCGGGGGTCGGACCTGCGATGTGATCAGGGCTGACCGAGGACCCGGTCGACGTAGGCGTTGCGGAACGTGCCGGCGGGGTCGAGCTTCGCCCGCCACGAAGCGAACGTGTCCCACTCCGGGTACCGGTGCGCCAGGGTCAGCGAACTCTGGTAGTGCATCTTGCCCCAGTGCGGCCGACCGTCGTAGTCGTTCATGATCTGTTCGACGCCCTGGAAGTACGCCTCGTACGGTGCGCCGACGTACTGGTGCACGGCGATCCAGCCCGACTCGCGACCGTTGGCGGTCGACAGCGGGATGTCGTCGGCCGCCGATGCCCGCACCTCGATCGGGAAGAGCGGAGGGAACGGCAGCGACGCCACGAGACGACCGATCCGACCGATCGCGTCCGGGATCGCATCGAAGGGCACGCCGTACTCCATCTCGAGGAAGTGCACGTGACGCGGGCTGCAGAAGATGCGGTCGCTGCGGTCGACGAGGTCGCGTTCGGCCGCGGCCGAAGTGACGAGCTTGGCGACCTTCGGCGCGAGCGACGGGAACCGGCGCCCCACCCGGCACACGGTGCCGAAGGCCAGGTTCTCACCGATCCACTTGTCGCGGACATAGGCCAGCTTCGGTTGCGGCCGGGCGGGATCATCGGTGCGGGTGTTGCGCTTCACCTGGCAACGGCGCGCACCGGGCATCCAGTAGAACTCGACGTGATCGGTCGAGCGCATCACGCCACCGAAATCGGCGAGCACGTCGGCGAGCGGTTCGATGGTCTCGACCGCTCGGAGGTTGAACGCCGGGACGCAACGCAGCGTCACCTCGGTCACGATGCCGAGGGCACCGATGCCGACTCGGGCGACGCGGAGGAGTTCCGATTCGTGGTGCTCGTCGGCACGCAGGATCGTGCCGTCGCCGGTGACGATCTCCAGGCCGACGATCGTGGTCGCCAGGTTGCCGAAGTCCAACCCGGTGCCGTGCGTCGCCGTCGACGTGGCGCCGGCGATCGACTGGACGTTGATGTCGCCGAGGTTCGGCATGGCCAGGCCACGCTCGAACAACTGGTCGTTGAGGTCGCGGAGCCGGATACCGGCCTGCACGGTGACGTCGGTGCCGTTCACCGACAGGATCTGGTTCATCAGATCGAGCGACAGCAGGTGCCCGTCGGTCATCGCGGTGTCGGTGAAGGAGTGGCCCCCGCCGATCACCTTGACCCGCTCCCCCGCCGCCGCGGCCGCCTTCACGATGGCCGCGACGTCATCGGCGAAGCGCGGTTGATGGACCTGCGTCGGGACACAACGTTGGTTGCCGGCCCAGTTCTTCGTCGGAACACCCATGCGGGCAGCGTAAACCCCGGGGTCCGACCGCGCGTCAGCGACCCAGCACCTCGGCCGCCGCGGCAAGCTCCTCGTCGGTGGTCGTGTAGTGCACCGACAGCCGGAGCAACTCCGGCAGCGATCGGCGTTCGACGTCCCACCGCGAGGAGCCCGGCGGGGTCGTCGTCGCGTTGATGCGACGCTCGGCGAGACGCACGCGCAGCTCGTCGGAGGGAATCGCATCGCTCGCCACGGTGACGATGCCGCACCGCTCGACGCCCTCGTCGTACACGTCGAGACCGACGTCGGTCAGCATCGACCGCAAACGCTCCGCCTGCCGCTCCACCGTGATCTCGATCCGATCGAGGCCCCAGCCGAGCGCGTGATCCACCGCAGCTCCGAGGCCGAGCCATCCCGCCACGCTGTGCTCCCAGTACTCGAACCGCTGCGCTCCGTCGGCCCACTCGTACCGGTCGCCCGCCACGAGATCGGCACCGTGGTGGTCGGGCTGCGACGGTACGAGCCGTTCCAGCATCGAACCGCGCACGTAGAGGAACCCGGTGCCCCGGGGGCCGCGCAGATACTTGCGGCCGGTGGCCGACAGCAGGTCGCAGCCGATCTCGTCGACGTCGATGCAGCGCTGCCCGATCGACTGACAGGCATCGAGCAGGAACGGAACCCCGGCAGCCCGGGTGAGCGCTCCGACTTCGGCGGCCGGGTTCACGAGCCCACCGTTCGTCGGTACGTGGGTGAGCGACACCAGTGCGACGTCGTGGCGGTCGAGCAAGTCGGCGACGGCCGAGACATCGACCTGACCGGTCGGGTCGCTGGGGACCCGGTCGATGACCACGCCCCGCCGCTCGGCCGCGACGAGAAACGCCACGATGTTGGCCCCGTACTCGTGATCGTGCACCACGAGGTGCTGACCGGGCGCCATCGGCACCGACCAGAAGGCGGCGTTCCACGCGGCCGTCGCATGCTCCAGACGGGCGATCTCCGAGGGATCGGCGCCGATCAGCGAAGCGATCGAGGCGTACACGGCTGCCTCCCGATCGGCAGCTGCGGCCGCGGCCTCGTACCCGCCGAGCGTCGCCTCGGCCTCCAGGTGCTCGATCTGCGTGTCGAGCACCACGTGGGGCGGCAACGAGGAGCCGGCGTGGTTGAGGTGGATCACACCACCAGGGGCGCACCCGGGCGTCGCCGCTCTCGCGATTGCCACTTCCTCCGACGTCAACGGCGTGCGTCCGAGCGGTGTGATCTCGTTGGCCATCGGCGCGACCGTAGCGATCAGTCGAGCGCGTCGAGCAGTGCGTTCTCCACGACTTCGGTCAGCGCAGGGTGGATGTAGAAGACCTGGCGGGCCACGTCTTCGGCAAGCTGATCGAACTGCATGGCCTGGATGAGCGGCTGGATGATCGACGACGCCTGCGGCCCGATGATGTGAGCGCCGATGATCAGGCCGCTCTGGTCGTCGACGAGCACCTTGGCGAACCCGGTCTCGTCCGCCATCGCCCAGCCGTACGCGGTCCCGCCGTAGTCGCGTCGGCCGACACGGAACGTCCGACCCTGGGCGATCGCCTCCTGTTCGGTCAGACCGACGGTGGCGACCTGGGGATTCGAGAACACCGCGCTCGGTACGGCCTTGTAGCTCACGTGACGTTGATCGTCGGGGTGCGCGATGTTCCAGAACGCGACCGCCGCCTCGGCGTTGGCGAGATGCTTGAGCTGATAGTTGTTGGCGAGGTCGCCGACCGCCCAGATGCCCGGCACGCTCGTGGCCATCGTGTCGTCGACCGCCACCGTGCCGTGGTGGTGACACTCGAGTCCGGCTGCGTCCACGTTCAGCAGATCGCTGTTCGGCTCGCGACCGGTGGCGACGAGCAGTTCGTCCACGATCGTCTCCCCGATCGCGCACGTGATCTTGATGCCGTCGGCGACACGTTCGACCCTCGTCGGCACGTGGCCGAGCATCAACTCGACGCGCTCGCCGAAGACCTCGGTGAAACGCGCCGAGATGTCGTGATCGAACCCGCGCAGCAGGGTGTTCGAACGATTGAACACCGTGACGTGCGAGCCGAGACCGGAGAAGACGTGACCCATCTCGACGGCGATGAACCCGCCGCCGATGATGCCCAGCCGCCGAGGCAGTTCGGGCAGGCGCATGATCGAGTCGGACGTGTGGAAACCGGTCTCCATCAGCCCGGTGATCGGCGGGACGACCGGTCGTGCGCCTGCCGCGAGCAGGATGTTGGGGGCGCTGATGCGTCGGCCCTCGACGTCGAGTGTGCGTTCATCGATGAAGTCGGCGGTGCCCTCGATCAGCGTGACATTGGGGGTGCCGGTGGCCCGGTACTCACGGCCTCCCTCGGCGATCGGGTCGATGAGCCCGAACACACGATCGCGTATCGCCGGCCAGTCGGCGCCGTCGAAGCGGGTGTCGATGCCGAGCTTCGCGGCTGCCTGCGCAGCAACTGCGACATCGGCGGGATAGACGAACATCTTCGACGGGATGCAACCGCGGTTGAGGCACGTCCCGCCGAACACGTCGCGTTCGACGATCGCGATCCTCCAGTCGTCGAGATACCCGGGGATCGAGTTGCCCGAGCCGCTCCCCACGATGATCAGGTCGAACGAGTCGATCGACGGGTCCGGTGCGGAGACGTCTGCAGGCTGGGCGGGAGGGTCGCTCACGTGGGAACCCAACCCCCGATCGCCACCTTTCCTTCCCGACGAGTACATCGCGGGTCGGACCCCTGATGTGACGGTCGTTGGCGGAGGGGGTCGAAATGCGGCAGGGTTGCATCCATGAGAGCGACCGGCGACGGGTTCATGCGGTGCAGCGACGGCCACGTCCGCTGGGGCATCTACGGCGCGGCCGGCGTCGTGTTCGTCGTGCGCGATCAACACGGCTCGCCGCTCGTGATGCTCCAGAAGCGATCGGCCATGGCGCACGAAGGGGGCAACTGGTCGTGTGCCGGCGGCGCACTCGACCTCGGCGAGACACCGTTCGAAGGCGCGTTGCGTGAGGCGAGCGAGGAGGTGGGCGTGCCGCCCGGCGTCCCCCGACTGCTCGGCCAGTACGTGTTCGAGCCCGCGGTCGACTGGAAGTACACCACGGTGGTCGTCGAGGTCGACGCGCCGTTCGGTTCATCGCTCAACTTCGAGACCGATGCCGTCGACTGGTTCCCGCCCGACCAGGTCGATCAACTCCCGCTCCACTTCGGATTCGCCGCGGCATGGCCACACCTGCGAGCGATCATCGAACACCCGGTCGACTGAGCGAACCCCGACCGACTCGACGTCCCGTTTCCGCCGGCACACCAGCGCTCGGCCCATAGCATCACGGGATGGCGACGCGCACGGTCAACGGTTCCTGCCACCACGACTGCCCGGACACCTGCGGTTGGACCGTGACCGTCGATGACGCCGGTCCCGCGCCGGTGGCCGTCAAGTTGCGCGGCAACCCCGACCATCCGTACTCGGCCGGCGAGTTGTGCCCGAAGGTCAACCGCTTCATCGATCGGGTCTACGACCCCGGTCGACTGCTCCACCCCATGCGCCGGATCGGACCCAAGGGGTCCGGCGAGTTCGAGCGCATCTCCTGGGACGACGCGCTCGCCGAGATCGGCTCGAGGCTCCACGCCGTGATCGACGAGCACGGCGCCGAGGCCGTACTCCCCTACTCCGACGCCGGCAATCAGGGGCTGCTCGCGATGATGGGCCTCAACGCGCGCTTCTTCGCCCACATGGGCGCCTCGAAACTGCTCCGAGCGATCTGCGGGCCGACGGTCGGCGCCGGACTCCGCATGACCAACGGCACCGGACGCGGCATGGATGCGCTCGAACTCGAGCACTCGAAGCTGATTCTGCTGTGGGGAACCAACACCCGGCTCACCAACCGGCACCTCTGGCCCACGATCGAGCGCGCCCGCGAACGCGGCGCCCGGCTCGTGGTCATCGATCCGATCCGGACCCTCACGGCCGAAGCGATCGACCCCGCCCGCGGTGACCGATTCGTCCAGCCACTCCCCGGTACCGACATCGCGATGATGCTCGCCATGATGCACGTCATCATCCGCGACGGGCTCACGAACGACGAGTGGATCGCCGAGCACACCGTCGGGTTCGACGAGCTGCGCGACGCGGTCGCCGACTGGACACCGGCCCGGGCGAGCGGCGTCACCGGCGTCGACGCCGACGTGATCGAGCAGCTCGCGATCGACTACGCATCCGTGCGACCGGCCGCCATCCGCACGCTGATCGGCGCCGAGCACCACGAGAACGGTGCGATGTTCTTCCGCACACTCGGCTGCCTGCCGGCACTCACCGGAGCGTGGGCCGAGCGCGGCGGCGGGATCGCGAAGAGCGTCGGTTCCTACGCCGACGCCCTGATCGACGTTCCCGCCCTGTTCCGGCCGGATCTCGAACGCTCCGACGATCGCCCTGAACCGCGCACGCTCAACATGAGCCGCCTCGGCGAGATCCTCACGGCGCCGCACGCCGGCGAGGCGGACGGCCCTGGCGTGCACGCGATGATCGTGTGGAGCTGCAATCCGTTGGCGACCGTGCCCCATGCGGAGCTGATCCGCCGAGGGATGGAGCGTGACGATCTCTTCACCGTCGTCCACGAGCAGTTCCTCACCGACACGGCCCGCTACGCCGACATCGTCCTGCCCGCCACCACCCAGATCGAGAGCGACGACGTGGTGCTGCCCTGGGGTCACCTGTGGCTCGGCTGGAACAGTGCGGCGATCGACCCGGTCGGCGAGTCGTGTTCGAACACCGAACTGTTCCGCCGGCTCGCCCGGGCGATGGGCTACACCGACCCGTGCCTGTTCGACGACGACGACACGTTGGTGCGAGCAGCGCTCCCGTCGGTCGACGTCGACGAACTCCGCAGGGTCGGCTGGGTACGGGCCCCCTACCCCGACGACGGTCGGCCGTTCGGCGACGGCGAGTTCGAGACACCGTCCGGGCGAGTCGAGCTCGCGTCCGACCGCCTCGAACGGATGGGTCAGCCCCGGGTGCCGACCTTCGTGGCGCCGCGGGAGGGTCCCGGCGGTGACGGCGAGCTCGTCGCCCGCTATCCACTGCAGCTGTTGACGCCGAAGCACCACTCGAGGTTCCTCAACTCCGGCTACGCCGATCTGCCCAAGCACGGTCCGGCGGAAGGTGGACCGTTCGTCGAAGTCGACGCACGCGACGCTGCCGCCCGAGGACTCGCCGACGGTCAGATGGCGCGGGTCTGGAACGACCGTGCGTCCGTCACGGTGCCGGTGAAGGTGACCGAGCGGCTGCGCTCCGGAGTGGTCGCGATCCCCTTCGGATGGTGGAGCCGTCACCATCCCGACGGCAAGGTCGCCAACAGCCTCACCAACGACACCCTCACCGAGTGGGGCGGCGGCGTCGCCTACTCCGACACCCTCGTCGAGATCGAGGCAGCGCGCTGACCCCTGAACCGCCCATGACCCCTGCTGCACACGATGTCACGCGGGGGTTGCGGGGCCGTCGGTAACCTGCGGCCATGGCCGATGACCTGATCTATGCGTTCAGGGTGATGCGATTGCATCTGCTCGACGCGGGCGGGGCGCCGATCGGTCGCATCGAGGACATCGTGGCCATCCCCGGCCGAGCCGGGAGAGGTCGAGAGCCGGCGATCCCCCCACGGATCGTCGGGTTCGTCGCCAGCAGCCAGCGGCGCCGGATCTTCGTCAACGCCAACCGCGTCGCCGAGTTGAACGGTGACGGGGCGCGCCTGCGGAGCTGGGATGTCGACCTCAACCCGTTCAAACCGCGTCCCGGTGAGGTGCTGATCGGCGAGCAACTCATCGACCGCCGCGTCGGAGACGAAACGGTCAGCGACGTCGCCTTGCGCATCCAGGACGACGCGCGCCTGCCCTACTGGGTGATCGACAAGGTGCGCCTCGCCCGCAAGAGTTCCCTGCGTCGTCGACCCAGCTACCGCCTGGTCGATTTCGACGAGGTGCCCGCACTGTTCGACGCACCCACGGAGATGCAGGCCGAAGCCGCCCGACTGCGCGATTTCCACCCCGCCGAGGTCGCCGCCGTCGTGCGCGCACTGCCGATCGACCAACGTCGTCAGCTCGCGGAGGCGATGGACGACGAACGCCTCGCCGACGTCCTCGAGGAACTCCCCGAAGAGGAGCAGGTCCGCATCGTCGAACAACTCGATCGCGATCGCCTCGTCGGCGTCTTCGACGAGATGGAGTACGACGACCTCGCCGACCTGCTCGGCGAGATGGCCCCGGCCGATCAGGAACGCATGCTCGGGGTGATGGATGTCGACGACGCTGATGTCGTGCGACGCCTGCTCTCCTACGAGGAAGGTACCGCCGGTGGCCTGATGACACCCGAGGTGATCATCTTCGGCCCCGACGCCACCGTGGCCGAAGCACTCGCCCAGATCCGCGACCCCGACTGGGTCGTCAGCATCGCCACCCAGGTGTTCGTCACCCAGGCGCCGTACAAGGCACCGACCGGCAAGCTGATCGGTGTCGTCCACGTGCAGCGGCTGCTGCGTGAGCCACCTCCGATGGAACTGGGTCGGCTCGTGTCGAACGATCCCACGGTGGCACCGGACAGCACCGACCGTGAAGTGGCCGAGATGCTCGCGAGCTACGACCTGCTCGCCGTCGCCGTCACCGACGAGGCGGGCCGACTGCTGGGTGCGGTCACCGTCGACGACGTGATCGACCGCATGCTGGGCGACGGCTGGCGAACGACCCAGCGCCGCAAACGGAGCGATACCCGCACGCAGGTGGTCGAGCCGTGAAACGCCGCGAAGACCTCACCACCCCACGCGCGGTCGGCCGAGTCGGCGTGTCGTACGACTCCGACCGGTTCGGCGCGTTCAGCGAGTCGATCGCGAACTTCCTCGGCACGGGTCGATTCCTCGTGTGGCAGACGGTGGTCATCACCGTGTGGATCCTGCTCAACACGATCGTCGCCCAGCGGTACCAGTTCGACCCGTGGAACCGAGGCCTGGTCCTGCTGACGCTCGTCCTGTCGATCCAGGCCTCGTACGCAGCCCCGCTCATCCTGCTCGCGCAGAGCCGCCAGGAGCGTCGCGACCGGGTGACCGCGAAGAACGACCGTGACGTCGCCGAGCGCACACAGGCCGACACCGAGTTCCTCGCCCGCGAGATCGCCAGTGTTCGACTGTCGATGTCCGACATGCTGACCGGCGAGGCGTTCGACGACCGACTGGCCCGGCTCACCGACATCGTCGAGCACCTGGCCGTCCGCGTCGAAGAGCTGACGGCCGACCGTGGCGATCGGCACGGGGCGATCACCGAGTCGACGTCACCTACGGATTCGCGCTGATTCGACTGGTCGACGACACCCCGGTGTACTCCTGGAGCCGGACCCCGGCCTGCCCCACGGTGCGCAGCAGTTGCACGGTGTCGAGGCCCGCATCACCCGCTCGAACCACGCCCGCTGCGAGTTCGTCGTTCAGCACAGCAGCCGTGAACGCGAGTGCGCTCGCTGCAGTCGCCGTGGCGACCAGTTCGGCGACACCGGCGATCAGCGTGACCCGGCCACCCCGCTCGTCGGCACCGCGCACTTCCACTCGGATGGCACCCACACCACCCTCACGGTGCGGAGGGCTCAACATCGGCAGCCACGCCGTGAACCGGTCACGACGGTTCGCCGACACGCGTGCACTGATCCGTTCGGCGTCGGGAAACGCCTCGTGCAACAACACCGGCGATGCCAACTCCGCTCGATAGCAGTCGTAGGGACCGACGGGCTCCGGGAAGTAGCAGAGCTCACGCCCCGAGCCCGCCGGGCGGCGGATCCAGGCGCGGTCGTGGAGACCGACCGCTCGGCCGCTCAGCGCTCGATGTTGCTGACGCGCGCACGCCGGCCCGGCAGTGCCGTGGATCGCGATGTGGATCTCGTCGCACGATGCGAGTTGGGAAGCCAACAGCCGGGTGAGGAGACCGGTGAGGCCTGGAGCCATCCCCGCCCCGACGACCAACGGAACGCCGGCGGCAACTGCTCGATGATCGAGGTCGGAGAGTGCCCGGACGTCGGCGAGATCGTCGCTCACCGACACCACGGCAACACCGAGATCGAGCAGCCAGGCCGCAGTCGGAGCGTGTGCACCTCCATGAGCGAGCACCGCGACATCGATGTCGCTCGGCCACGTGCGTGCCGACCGCGGATCGAACTGCACGACCTCGGCTCGGCTCACCACGCTCGGCAGGCGCCGAGCGACGCGATCACCGACGACGCCGGCGCCGATCAGAGCGACCCGGTTCATCAGCGGTCCGGCAACTCGAGGGGTCGCCAGCCACCGTGCTGGGGTGGTGTGCCTCCGGTCCCGCGCACGCGCAGCACCGCCGCTGCGAAACCCATCATGAAGATGGCCGAGAACGCTCGTCGAAGGAACTTCATCCGAGCGGCAGGGTAGTCCGCCATGTCGAGGACGTTGGCCCGACCTGGCGGAGAACCGACCCCGGACGCGGAACGAGGCGCCCGAAGGCGCCTCGTTCCGACCGGTGGGGCTAACAAGAATCGAACTTGTGACCTCTGCCTTATCAGGGCAGCGCTCTAACCGACTGAGCTATAGCCCCGGCAAGTCGGAGAGGTTATCGGTCGCTTGCGGGCTTCACGCCTCACATCTGCACGGCCCATCGAAGCACAGGCCACCGAGGGGCTCCAGAATCAACGAGGAAGACTGCCGCTGTCGTCGATTGCGGCCTCGCGGATGATCGGCCCCGACTCGTCGTAGGTGACGAGGGGGACTTCCGGCTCGGCACGCCGCACGACGAACCGACGCATCGGCGACGTGCGAGCCTCGACGACTTCTTCCTCCAACACGGTGAAACGCATCCCGCCCACGAGGTCGGTGATCAGGTTGAACAGCGTGGCCAACAGCACGGCCAGGCCGGTCAGACCGATCACGACGAAGAGCCCACCGATCCAGGCGTTGTGGTAGATCTCGCCGCCGTTGAACTCGAACGACGACCAACCGAACGACTCGAAGAACCGTTCGACGTTGTCGACGGTGCCGGTCGCGTACGCGACGTTCCACAGCAGCACCCCTGCGGTCAGCAGGATCAGGTACAGCACGAGGTTGGCGACGATCGCGATCTTGAACACGCTCCACGGATCGACGTGGCGCACCACCCTGGTGACGCGCCGAACACGCGGCTTGCGACCGAGCATCCGAGGCACGTTGACCGGGATCGGAAACGGTGCCGGGTCGTAGTCGGGTGCGCGGCGCGGACGTTGTACGCCCGAGGAGGTGTCGTCCTGGGGCGCAAATGCGACCGTGGGGCCATCGATGTCGGCGCGGCGGAGTTCGTCGAGCAGATCGTCGGAGACCGCCGGGCGATCGAGACCGGGATCGAGATCGACAGGAGCACGATCGTCGACCGGATCGGCGACGTGCTCGACCGGCAGCGTGCGAGCGAGCAACGGATCGGTCGCGGACACGGTGTGCGTGTCGGCGTCGGTGTCGTCGGGTTCGTCGGACTCGTCGTCGTCGACGTCTCTCCCGTCGACATCGTCGACATCGGTACGGTCGACATCGGTACGGTCGTCGTCGAAGTGTTCGGCGCCGACATCGACTGCCGCGTCGAGTTCGTCGTCGAGCGCGTCGATCCCCTCATCGAGAGCGCGCTCGGTCTTGCTCATTCCGGCAAGTGTACGCACGACCCGTCACAACGTCTTGTCACGCTCCGGTCAGGGTGCATTCGACGCACGAGCCGACGCTGTCGCATCGCCGAGCACGACCACCACGGTGACCACCATGCCCGCATCGTTCGGGTCCGGTCCTCGCGTCCACGTTTCGATCTCCGCTCCGTGTCGACGAGCCAGTCGCTCCGCCGCGACCCGACCGCCCTCCAGCGACACCAGCGCCACCGCGTCGGCCGCGGTCTGCGCTCGGCTGCGCTCGAGTGATCGATCGGCGACGTCGACCAACGACCAGGCCACCGCCGCACACAACACGGCGACAACGATCACGACGACGATCGCGGCTTGACCGCGATCGCGCACCGGCGGCGCCATCTCGAACTCCTCTCGTCACGGCGATGTGGAGGCGGCCGCTACGGCCGCGAGTGGGCGCCTCGGCGCGATCGGTCAGGTCTCGTCGGCGGCGAGGATCGGTGCAACCGAACCGACGGCGTCGCCGTCGTCGATGTTCATCACCTTGACGCCGGTGGCGTCGCGTCCCTGCGACGAGATCCCTCGCACTTCCATGCGAATGGTCACGCCATGGTTGGACACCGCGACGATCTCGTCGTCGAGGCCCACCATGAAGGCCGCCACGACGGCGCCCTTCTTGCCGGTGAGCTTGATGCCACGCACACCCTGGCCACCCCGACCCTGACGGTTGAACCGGTCGAGTTGCGTGCGCTTGCCGTAGCCGGCCTCGGTCATGATCAGGATGGCGGTGTCGTCACGGGCCACATCGACCGACACGACGCGGTCGTCCCCGTTCTTGAGTTTCATGCCGCGAACACCGCCAGCTGTCCGGCCCATGGCTCGCACGTCGTTCTCGTCGAAGCGGATCGTCATGCCGTTGCGGCTCACCATGAAGATGTCGTCGCTGCCGCTGGTTTCGATCACCCGAACGAGCTCGTCGTCGTCGCGCAGGTTGATCGCGATCAACCCGTCGCGGCGACTCGAGTCGTACGCGTCGAACGCCGTCTTCTTGACGGTGCCGTTCCTGGTGGCGAAGAACAGGAACCGCTCGCCGGCGAAGTCGCGGGTGTCGATGATCGCCTGGATCTGCTCGTCGGCCTGCAGGGGCAGCAGGTTGACGATCGGCATCCCCTTGGCCGTTCGCTCGCGTTCGGGAATCTCGAGCGCCCGCAGCCGGTAGACCTTGCCGCGGTTGGAGAAGAAGAGCAGGTGCGCGTGCGCGGTGGTGAAGATGACATGACGAACGATGTCGTCGACCTTCATCTTGCCGCCCGACACGCCGCGCCCTCCGCGACCCTGCGTCTTGAACGAGTCGGCCGACACGGCCTTGACGTACTGCGCCTGGGTCATCACGACGACCAGTTCCTTGTCGTCGACGAGGTCCTCGATCGACATCTCGCCATCGTCGTAGGTGAGCTCGCACACGCGGGGCGTGGCGAACTCGTCCTTGATGGCCGTGATCTCCTCGCGGATGACCGTGTTGAGGCGCTCGGGGCTGTCGAGGATCTCCTGGAGGTCGATGATCTTCGCGCGGGTCTCGTCGAGTTCGGTCTGCAGGTCGAGCCGTGAGAGCCGCGTCAGTTGGCGCAACTGCATGTCCAGGATGTCGTTGGCCTGGATCTCGCTGAACTCGTACGGCGCCGCCATCAGGCCGTCACGAGCCGCGGCGACGTCGTCGCTCGCCCGGATGAGCGCAATGATCGCGTCGATGACGTCGAGCGCCTTGATGCGGCCCTCGAGGATGTGCTCGCGACGCTTGGCCTTGTCGAGGCGGAACTGCGATCGCCGGGTGATGACGTCACGCTGGTGCTCGACGTAGGCCTCGATCGCGTCGCGCAGGTTGATCTGGCGCGGCACACCGTCGACGAGGGCGACCATGTTGATCGAGAACGTCGACTGCAACTGGGTGAGCTTGAACAGGTTGTTCTTGACCACGTTGGCATTGGCGTCACGCTTGAGCGTGATGATCAGGTTCGTCTTGCCGCCGGAGGACGCGTCGTTGACGTCGGCGATGCCGTCGAGGTCACCGCCGTCGACGAGATCTTGGATACGGGCCGCGATCGCCGAGCAGCTCGTCTGATACGGGAGTTCGCTGACCACGATCTCCATGCGTCCGGTCTTCGACTCCTCGATCTCGACACGAGCCCGCATCTTCACCGAGCCGCGCCCGGTTCGGTAGGCATCGATGATGCCCGCCTTGCCGAGAATGCTGGCTCCGGTGGGGAAGTCGGGACCCTTGACGAACTCCATGAGATCGTCGGGGGTGGCATCGGGATGGTCGAGCAGGTGGACGACGGCGTCGACCACCTCGCCGAGGTTGTGCGGCGGGATGTTCGTGGCCATCCCGACGGCGATCCCCTGGCTGCCGTTCACCAGCAGGTTCGGGAACCGTGACGGCAGCACGACGGGCTGTTCGAAGTTCCCGTCGTAGTTCGGGATCATGTCGACGGTGTCTTCGTCGATGTCGGCGAGCAACTCCATCGCCAGCGGGTTCAGACGACACTCGGTGTATCGGGCCGCGGCGGGGCCGAAGTCGGGGCTGCCGTAGTTGCCGTGGAAGTCGATCAGTGGGTGACGCAGCGAGAACGGCTGGGCCATGCGCACCAGTGCGTCGTAGATGGCGCTGTCGCCGTGCGGGTGGAAGCGCGCCATCGTGTCGCCGGTGACACGTGCGCACTTGACGTGGGGACGATCGGGACGGAACCCCTGGTCCTCCATGTCCCAGATGATCCGGCGGTGGACCGGCTTGAGGCCGTCGCGCACGTCGGGCAGCGCGCGCGACATGATCACGGACATCGCGTACTCGAGGAACGAACTCTCCATCTCGTCGCTCAACGAGATGGGCTGGGTCGGCTCGTGCGGAGGGGTGTCGTTGGTATCGGTCATCTCAGCTCAGTCAGTCGGTCGTTCGGTCAGGTGTCGGCCGCAGTGATCAGACGTCGACCCAGCGCACGTCGTGTGCGTTGGTGGTGATGAACTCTTTGCGAGCCGGAACGTCGTCGCCCATCAGCGTCGAGGTGATCTCGTCGGCCAGTGCTGCCTGGTCGAGGGTCACCTGCAACAGCGTGCGAGTCCCATCGAGCATCGTGGTGGTACGCAGCTCCTCCCAGTCCATCTCGCCGAGACCCTTCAAGCGGTTGAACGGCTTCTTGTGATTGGGCCGCTCTTCGAGGAACGCCGCCTTCCTGAGGTCGTCCTTGAGGTACACCTTCTCCTTGCCGACCTCGGTGGAGTACAGCGGCGGTTGGGCGATGTAGACGTAGCCCGCTTCGACCATCTCGCGCATCTGGCGGAAGAAGAACGTGAGCAGCAGGGTACGGATGTGGCTCCCGTCGACGTCGGCATCGGCGAGACAGATCACCTTGTGATACCGAGCCTTGGCGACGTCGAACTCGTCGCCGACACCGCCACCGATGGCCGTGATCAGCGCCTGGATCTCGTTGTTCTTCAGCATCTTGTCGATCCGAGCGCGCTCGACGTTGAGGATCTTGCCGCGGATCGGCAGGATCGCCTGGGTCCGCGGGTCGCGGGCATCGACCGCAGTACCACCGGCCGAGTCGCCCTCGACGATGAAGAGCTCGGACTCGTCGGCGTTCTTCGACGAGCAGTCCTTCAACTTGTCGGGCATGCCCGCACCCGACAGCGCGGTCTTGCGCCGGATGGCGTTGCGCGCGTTCTTGGCAGCGACGCGAGCCTGGGCGGCGGCGAGGCCCTTCTTGACGACCTTGTTGGCTTCGGTCGGATTCTCCTCGAGCCACTCGGCCATGCGCTCGTTGGTGGCCTTCTGGACGAACGAGCGCATCGGGACGTTGCCGAGCTTGGCCTTGGTCTGACCCTCGAACTGGGGCTCGCGCAGCTTCACCGAGATGATTGCCGTGATGCCTTCGCGGATGTCCTCGCCGGTGAGGTTGGGGTCCTTCTCCTTGAGCAGGTTCTTCGCTCGGGCGTACTTGTTGACCACCGAGGTGAGTGCCGTCTTGAAGCCCTCGACGTGCATGCCGCCCTCGATGGTGGAGATGCCGTTCGCGTAGCCGTGGATGCCCTCGTAGTAGCCCGTGTTCCACTGCATCGCGATGTCGAGCATCTGGCCGTCGGCCTCGTCTTCGTCCTCGAACTGGCAGACCTTGGAGAACAACGGCTCCTTGGTGGCGTTGAGGTGCTTGACGAAGTCGAGGATGCCACCCTTGTACAGGTAGGTGACGGTCTGCTCACGGCCTTCGCGTTGGTCGGTGAAGACGATCTCGAGGCCCTTGTTCAGGAACGCCATCGTCTGGAGCCGTTCGAGCACGGTGCGGGCCACGAAGTCGGTGCCCTCGGCCGCGAAGATGGTCGGATCGGGCCAGAACGTGATCGTGGTGCCGGTGGTGCGCCCCCGCTTGGGGGTGTCGCCGACCACGGTCATCTTGCCCTGCGGCTTGCCACCCTTGGCGTACTCCTGACGGTGGTGCTTGCCGTTGCGGTCGACCTCGATGACGAGACGCTCGGAGAGCGCGTTGACGACCGAGACACCGACACCGTGCAGACCGCCCGACACCTTGTAGCCGTCGCCGCCGAACTTGCCGCCGGCGTGCAACACGGTGAGCACCACCTCGGCGGCGCTCTTGCCCTTGTGCTCGCCCGAGGTGAACGGGTCGATCGGGATGCCGCGGCCGTTGTCCTCGACCTGGCAGCCGCCGTCGGCGAGCAGCGTGACGCCGATGCGCGTGCAGTGGCCCGCCATCGCCTCGTCGACGGAGTTGTCGACGACCTCCCAGATCAGGTGGTGCAGGCCCTGCAGGCCGGTGGAGCCGATGTACATGCCCGGGCGTTTGCGGACCGGATCGAGCCCCTCGAGGACCTGGATCGCCTTCGCGTCGTACGCGGCGGTCGTGGTGGCGGAGTTGGTGGAGTTCGGCTTCTTCTTCGGCGCCGGGGTTCCGGTCGTGTCGGAGACGTCGGCTGCTGCTTCGGTGTCGCTGGACACTCGTACCTCGATGTTTCTGGCTGTCTGGCGGCATGCCCGGTGGGACACGTCGGTGGCGAGCCGTGCGGTCGGCCGGCCCTCGACGGGAGGTCGAACCGGCGCCCACACGGCGATCGCGAGTGCGCTTCAGCCTACCAGCGGGGTGTCACCGAGTCGGGGAGCCCGAGGGCCGATCACCCCGGCCGACACGCACCTCGATGCGCTCGACGCGAACGTGTGCGACGTCTGCCAGACGACCGATGATGTCGCCGCTCAGGAACTTGACCTGGGTGGCCCATCCGGGTTCGTCGGCCTCCACCACCAGCACACCGTCGTCGAGACGAACGGGCCGGACGTGAGCACTGACGGTGGGACCGACCGCTTCGTCCCACCGTCCGAACACGCCACCGATCTGGATGCGGTCCGTCCCGCGCAACGACTTCATGATCGAGTCGAGCGATCGGGAGATCGGCACAGGGTCCGGCACGGGACCCAACGTACCGCGGCCCTGACGGGCTGCAGTCGACGACACGTTCAGCCGACGATCTGACCGTGCGCGATCCGCACGAGGTGATCGGTGTGTGCCCCCGGGGGGAGTTCGCTCGCCGTCGTGATCACGACCTGACCGGCCGGGAGATGTTCGAGGAGCGCGATCGCGCGGTGGTCGTCGAGCTCGGACAGCACGTCGTCGAGCACCAGCACCGGGGCCGACCCGGTGCGTTCGGTGACCAGACGATGGCCGGCGAGGCGCAGGGCCAGCGCGAGGGTGCGTTGTTCGCCCTGCGACGCGTGTGTCCGACTGGGGAGTCCATTGATGCTCATCACGAGCTCGTCCCGATGTGGGCCGACCGTACTCACGCCACGTCGTACGTCGAGCGCCCGGGCCTCGCCCAACGCGGCGGCCAGGCCGGTCGTCCGCCACGCCGGCTCGTAGCGGAGATCGAGTGGCGTCGCCACGCCGGCCAACTGTTCGTACGCCTCCTGCACCATCGGGGTGAGGCGGGCAACCAGCGTGGCGCGGGCGTAGCCGAACTGATCGGCGATCTCCGCGAACTTCGCATCCCACACGTCGAGTGTGACGGCGATGTCGTCGGTGAGCCGCCCACCCGACTGTTTCAACAAGGTGTTGCGTTGCCGGACGATCCGATCGATCTCGAGTCGGATCGAGTCGTACTTGGTGGCCAGTGCCACGAGCGTGTCGTCCATGAACCGGCGGCGATCGCCAGGACTCCCCTTCACCAGCGAGAGGTCGTCCGGCGAGAACACCGTGACCCGCACCGCACCGAGCAGATCGCGTACACGGCCGAGCTTCTGGCGGTTGACCTGCACCCGGTTGCGGCCGGCCGCCGCCAGCTCGATCTCGATCAGCGTCGAGCGATCGTCGTCGTGACGCACCGTCGCTCGGATGATCGCGGTGCCGACGCCCGCGCGCACCAGCGCATCACCCGGTGCCGAACGGAAGCTCGTGAGCGTCGCCAGGAACGCGAGTGCCTCCGCGAGGTTCGTCTTGCCCTGGCCGTTGTCGCCGATGACGAGCGTGGTCCCCGAGTGGAGATCGAACGTCGCGGTGACGTAGTTCCGGAAGTCGACCAGCTCCAGGTGCTCGACGATCACGACCCTTACGGCACGCGGACGGGCATCAACAGGTAGAGATAGTCGTCACGGCCGACGCCGCGGAGGACCGCCGGCTTCATCGGATCCATCGTGGCCAGCGTGACGTCGTCGCTGTCGATCGCATCGATGCCCGCCGACAGGTAGTCGGGGTTGAACGCAACGGTCATCTCGGTGCCGTCGTAGCTGGCGTCGATCTCCTCGACCGCGTTGCCGACGTCCTGGGTGATCGCCGTCAACTGCACGGTGTCACCACCGAGCGTCAGACGCACCGGTGTGGAGTCCTGCGCCAGGATCTTCACACGACGAATCGCCTCGAGCATCGCCGCCTTGCCGACGGTGAGCAGGTTGGGATAGCTCGACGGCAGGAGGTTGCGGTAGTTCGGGAACTCCCCCTCGATCAGCCGAGTGCTCAACCGGGTGCCACCCGCTTCGAAGGTTGCTTCACGATCACCGAGACGGACCACGAGGTCATCGACATCGCCCATCACGCGCTGCAACTCGCTGAGTGCACGACCCGGGATGAGGACCTTCTGACCCGACGCGAGCACCGAGTTCTCCGGAAGATCGCGCACGGCGAGTCGGTACGAGTCGGTCGCCACCATCCGGAGGCCGTCGTCCTCGGCTGCGAGCAACACCCCGGTGAGCACGGCCCGCGCGTCGTCGGTCGATGCCGCACGCACCACCTGGCGCAGCGCGTCGGTCACCACGGCGGCCGACAGGGTGACGCCTTCCCCGGCGGGCTCGCTCTGCGACGGGTAGTCCTCGAGTGACAACGGACGCACCGAGAACTGCGAACGACCGGCGCTGATCGACATCTCGTCGTCGCTCAACTCGACCGACACCGCACCGGCCGGCAGCGCCTTGACGATGTCGCCGACGAGTCGAGCCGGCACCACGGCCGCTCCATCGCGCTCGCCGCCGACCTCGACGGTGAGCCGAATGGTGAGTTCGAGGTCGGTGCCGGTGACGGTCAAGCGGTCGCCGTCGACCTCCATGCGCACCCCGGCGAGCACCGGCAGGGTGCCGGTTCGGTTCGTGGCCGCCCGTCCTGCTGCTCCGAGGGCCTCGGCCAGAACATCACGTTCGCAACGAAACTTCACAGTGGGCACTTCTCCTCATGCAGGGATGTCTCAATGTTCAATGTCAGTAGTAGGTGCTGTGGATTGGGGACAACCACGCGTTGTTGCAGCGTACGACGACGATGGGTGTCCACACGGGATGGGGGGTGGATCCCCATGCCGGGAGTTACAGCCGTGTCGTCCGGTGGACAGCCCGGGGTTGTCCACCGTTGGAGGCCGTGTTGTCCTCGTCGCGTCCGGTGCTGTGTCCCCAGGCAGGGTGGTGTCCGTCGGAGGACGCTCATGCCTTCAGCTGCTGCAGCAGATCGGTGACCTGGTCGTAGATCTGTTTGCGCTCGCTCATCAACCGTTGGATCTTCTCGTTCGCGTGGATCACCGTGGTGTGGTCGCGGCCGCCGAACAGCCGAGCGATCGCCGGATAGCTCAGATCGGTCAACTCGCGGAACACGTACATGGCGATCTGCCGTGCGGTGACGAGCGGGCGTTGCCGGCTGCGTCCCTTGAGGTCTTCGACCGGGAACTTGAGGATCTCGGCGATGTCGGCGAGCAGTTCCTCGTCGGTGCGCGCCTTGGGCTTGCTGTCGTTGAGGAGATCGGCCAACTGGGTCTGGGCGAGATCGGTCGTGATCGGGACCTGGTTGAGGCTGGCGTACGCGGTCACGCGGATCAGCGCGCCCTCGAGCTCGCGGATGTTGGTGGCGATGTTGGTGGCGATGAACTCGAGCGTCTCGTCGGGAACGAGCACCCGGTCGCGCTCGGATTTGTTGCGCAGGATCGCGAGACGTGTCTCGAGATCGGGCGGCTGGATGTCGGTGATCAGGCCCCACTTGAAACGCCCTCGAAGGCGTTCCTCCAGCGTGGGGATCGCATCGGGCATCCGATCGGACGAGATCACGACCTGTTTGTTGGCACCGTGCAGTGAGTTGAACGTGTGGAAGAACTCCTCCTGGAGGCCTTCCTTGCCGGCGATGAACTGGATGTCGTCGATCAGGAGCACGTCGATGTCGCGGTATCGCCGGCGCAGTGAGTTCGTCGTGTTCTGACGGATCGCGTCGACGTACTCGTTCATGAACGTCTCGGTGGAGACGTACCGCACCTCGTGGTGCTGGTAGTTCGAGTGGACGTAGTGACCGATCGCGTGCAGGAGGTGGGTCTTGCCCAGGCCGGCGGACCCGTAGATGAACAACGGGTTGTAGCTGCGGGCGGGAGTCTCGGCCACACGGAGTGCGGCAGCCAGCGCGAACTGGTTCGACGCGCCCTTGACGAACGTCTCGAAGGTGTAGCGAGGGTTGAGGCCGGCTTCGTCGAGCAGCAGTGACTGCTGGTCGGCCTGGTCATGAGCGAACCGCTCACGTTCGGCCTGGGCGGTCGCGTCGTGCTGCTCGCGATGGTCGCGGTGTTCGACGGGTTCGACGTCGGCCGGTGGCGCACCGGTGGTCTCGATGTCGATCTCGACCACGCGGTGGCCCTCGTTCGCATCCTGCAAGGCCTCGGTGACCAGGGGGAGGTAGCGGGTGAGGATCCGATCGCGCACGTAGGCACTGGGCGCGAGCAGCCGAAGCGTGTCGGAATCCGAGTCGAGCGGCGTGACGTCCTGAAACGTGGAGAACCAGACGGACTCGGCGAGTTGCGAACGCAGAGAGAGCGTCACCTGCGTCCAAACGTCTGTGCTCTCGCTCACCCTCGACATCTCCCGATCAACGCCAACACATGGTCCACATGGTTGTCCACACGATGTGGACGAATCGGATCGAGTGGGCGGAGGGGGAAACCTAGCACGTCCCCAGGAAGAGGAAAACCTGCATGAGCATCTGGCGTCGTCGATGTCCACACCATCGCTGTACTGGGGCGATGTCGGAAATCCCGGCCTGTGGACAACTTACATGCCTGTGGTTTGACCGAGGTGGTTGGCGCATGTGCATTCGTCGCCGTAGCCTTGTCGGGTCAGTCCGTGTGAGTGTTCCGACGAGGGCGCACGACACGGTCCGTGAGCGCTGCCTCGAACTTGTCCGGAGACCGCCGTGAAGCGTACCTTTCAGCCCAACAACCGCCGCCGAGCCCGAAAGCACGGGTTCCGTGCGCGCATGAGCACCCGCGCCGGGCGTGCCGTGCTCAAGTCACGTCGCGCCAAGGGCCGGGCCCGTCTGTCGGCTTGATCGACCGGATCCGCGAGCGCGACGCCTTCCTCCGCCTTCGGCGAGAAGGCACTCGTGTGCGGATCGATCCGCTCTGGTGCACGTTCGTCAACGATTCTCGACTGGTTCCGCCACGCGTGGCATTCGCCATCGGTCGCGCCACCGGTTCCGCCGTGCAACGAAACCGGCTCCGACGTCGACTCCGCGAGATCCTGCGTCAACAGGAGCTTCCCCCGGGCTTGTACCTGTTCGGCGCCCATGCTCGCGCTTGCGAACGCACGTTCGCAGAACTCGACCACACGGTGGAGCGGCTGTTGGCGTCCCTGAGATCTCGCCTCGACGAGCCGCCGACCCCATGTTCGACCCCATGACCGGCGCCGAGACCAGCACCTGGTTCCAGCGACGAGCCATCCGCTGGATCGAGACCTATCAGCGGGCGTTCGCCGGACGGCCCTCGCCGTGTCGCTTCTACCCCACCTGTTCGAGCTATGCACACGAGGCATTCGAGGTGCACGGGACCCGCCGGGGTCTCTGGTTGACGGTTCGTCGACTCCTGCGATGCCGGCCGCTGGGGCCATCGGGATTCGATCCGGTGCCCGAGCCGCCCGCACCCCACCATCTCCATCACGCGAAGGAGCACTGAGCCGTGTTCGAGATTCCCGCCGCACTGTTGTCGTGGTTCTACGGCTTCACCAACAACTACACGATCGCGATCGCGCTCATCGCTGCGGTCGTGATGGCGATCACGACACCGTTGACGCTCAAGAGCACCAAGGGGATGCTCGAGATGCAACGGCTGGCGCCCGAGATGCGCAAGTTGCAGAACGAGTACCGCAACGACCGCACCAAGCTCAACGAAGAGATGATGAAGCTCTACCAGGAGCACAAGGTCAACCCGATGGCCTCGTGTCTGCCACTGCTGGCGCAGGCTCCGGTGTTCTACATCATGTTCCGCGTGCTGCGCGGCCTGGTCTACGAGCCGCGTGGGGCAGCACTCCCGGTCGCCCAGGCCGTGTGGGGCGCATTCGACCAGCCGGCCGAAGTCGCCGACCCCGGGTTCATCCCGCGCTACCTGGCGATCGACTCGGCGCTCTACAAGTCGCTCTACGGCCAGCACGAGATGATGTCGCTCGGCCTCGACTTGTCGAAGACGGCCGCCATCGAGGTGGCGAACGGCTTCCTCACGGCGCTGCCGTACATCCTGCTCGTCGTCGTGCTCGGCGCCCTGTACTTCGTGCAGCAGCGCATGGTGGCAGCTCGTGCGTCGATCAGCCCGACGATGTCGGCGGGTCAGCAGAAGCTGATGCAGTACCTGCCGGTGTTCTTCGCGATCTTCCAGATCTTCTTCCTCGCCGCGCTCGTCGTCTACTACATCTTCCAGACCTTGTTGCGCATCGCGCAGCAGGCGTACATCACCCGGGCGTTCTATGGGCACGACGAGGCATTGGGGCGTCAGGCGCAGCGTGCAGGCGAAGCAGCTCGCGAGGAAGCCAAGAAGAATCCTGACGGCGGCGGCGGGATCTTCGCGCAGGCCAAGCGGGATCTCGCGGGTCCGAAGCCCGACAAGAAGCCCACCAAGTCGCCCAAGAGCGAACCGTCGAACTCCAAGCCGGTCGACGCGAAGAGCAAGGACGTCACCAGCAAACGGGTGACCCCACCGAAGAACCGCCCGACGCCGTCGGCCAGTGCCAAGGGCCGGCCCACGCCATCGCGCCAGCAGGCGCAGGCCGACAAGGCGAAGGCCGCCAAGGCCGCCAAGCAGTCACGTCCGAAGTCGAGCAAGAAGTCGACGTGACGATCGTCTCCCCGACGTGGTTCGTCGGGCTCGAAAGCAGAAAGTGAAAGAGTCATGGAGTGGGTAGAAACCACCGCAAAGACCTTGGATGCGGCCCGCGAGGCCGCGCTCGACCAACTCGGCGTTGCCGCTGACGAGGCCGAATTCGACGTGATCGAAGAACCGCGCCCAGGCCTGTTCGGCCGAGTGCGCGGCGAAGCGCGCCTGCGGGCGCGGGTACGCCCGGCCCAGGTTCGACCCAAGCAGGAGCGGCGCCGTTCGAAGCGCAACGGGAGCAGCTCGAGCACCACCGCGTCCGAGGAATCCACCGAGTCCGCATCGGCGTCGCCGTCCGAGGCTGCTCCACGGCCGAGCCGGAGCACCTCGAAGAGCGCCGACGACACGGCCGGCAACGGACCCCGGACCAGCAGCACGGGCACCAAGCGAGGCGCCTCGACGACCCCGAAGACCGACACGAGCACGGAAAAGACCCAGGAGCCCACGATGAGCCATGACGATCGCCCCGAATCCACGGTCACCCCGGAAGAGGTCGGCGCCGCAGCCGTCACCTTCATGGAGGGCTTGACCAGCGCCTTCGGTGCCACGGGGACCGTCGATGTCCGTGTCGACGGCATCGAACTCGATGTCACGGTCACCGGGTCGGAGCTGGGCCTGCTCGTCGGCCCCGGGGGCCGTACGCTCAACGCCGTCCAGGATCTGGCTCGTGTGGCCGCGCAGCGCCGCCTGGGTGATCACGAGACCCGCTTGCGAATCGACGTTGCCGGTTACCGCGAACGTCGTGAGGCCGCCCTGACGGCGTTTGCTCGTGATGTCGCTGAACAGGTGCGGACGTCGGGTACGGCCCGGTCGCTCGAGCCGATGACGTCCGCCGACCGCAAGGTCGTCCACGACGTGCTCAACGACGAAGACGGCGTGAGCAGCCGTTCGATCGGCGACGATCCCGACCGCCGCATCATCGTCGAGCCGGCCTGACCCGACCGGCGGGCTCCCACCCGGTGTCCGACGCTGCGACGATGCCGACGCTCCGATGACGGCGTCTGCCGACCTGACGTCGGTGTTGACGGAATCGCAGCGGCTCGGCTTTCTGGGCGCGCGACCGATCGCCGAGGTGATCGAGCATGCGCAAGGCTTCGTCGCGGCGATTCCGAGCTCGGCGCACACGATCGTCGACCTGGGATCAGGCGGTGGTGTGCCCGGGTTGGTCATCGCCCGTGATCGCCCTCAGCTCCACCTGACGTTGTTGGATCGGCGTACCAAACGGACCGACTTTCTCGAGCGTGTGGTGCGTCGTCTCGGCTGGCAGGAGCGCGTCACGGTCGTGGCGGCCGATGCCGCTCGCTTCGTCGCTGAGCACCCACATCACTTCGATGTCGCTGTCGCCCGTGGTTTCGGACCACCGGAGATGACCTTGCGGTACGGTTCGGAACTGGTGGTCACCGGCGGGCGTGTGGTCATCAGCGAACCACCGGTCGGTGATCGCTGGGATCCGGCCTGGCTGGAGGCGAACGGCCTGCTCCGACTGCCTCCGACACCGGCCACCCGTCGGGTCGTGATGCTCCAGTTGGCGGGCCGCTCGATCCCGACCGACGGCTGAACCGGCATCGGGAGTGTTTCACGTGGAACATTCCACCGGCCGAGACGACCGGTAGCGACATGTTTCACGTGGAACACCGACCGAAATGCTTGTATCCCGACCCTGAGTGCGGCAGAGTGTGGACATCCCGCTGACAGGACCCTCCGTCCTGTCCCCCGTTGTACTGGAGTCTCCGTGTCGGATCATGACGCCTCGGCGTCCGTTTCCCCTGAACCTGCCGTGGCCCCGCCTGCTGGCGTCTCGATGCAGCGTGACCGACACCCACTCCCCCGGGTGATGGCGCTCGCCAACCAGAAGGGCGGCGTCGGGAAGACGACGACCACCGTGAATCTCGGTGCCGCGCTGGCCGACATGGGGTTGCGGACGTTGATCATCGACCTCGACCCGCAGGGCAATGCCTCGACCGGACTCGGTATCGAGAATCGCGGGCTGGAGCACTCGATGTACCACGTCCTGATGCACGAGGAACCGCTGGAGAACGTGGTCGAGCCGACCGATGTCAGGAATCTCTTCGTCGCCCCGGCATCGCTCGACCTGGCCGGCGCCGAAATCGAGCTGGTTCCGGCGTTCAGTCGAGAACAGCGTCTGAAGCGGGCGATCGACGCCGTCATCTCCGACTACGACTACGTGCTGATCGATTGTCCCCCATCGCTCGGACTCTTGACGGTCAACGGTCTGGCGGCCGCCAACGAGGTGTTGGTGCCGATCCAGTGCGAGTACTACGCGCTGGAGGGTCTCGGACAGCTCTTGCGCAACGTCGATCTCGTCAAGCGCAATCTCAACCCGGCACTCGATCTCAGTACGATCCTGTGTGTCATGTACGACGCGCGTACGAAGCTGTCCGGGCAGGTGGTCAGCGAAGTCCGCGAACACTTCGGCGACAAGGTGCTCAAGTCGGTCATCCCCCGGTCGGTCCGGTTGTCCGAAGCCCCGTCGTTCGGACAACCGATCACCACGTTCGATCCGACGTCACGTGGCGCCATTGCGTATCGCGACGCTGCACGGGAGGTTCACCATGGCTCGATCTAGTGGGCTCGGCAAGGGCCTGAGTTCGATCATTCCGACGGCGGAGCGGCCCGACGGCGGCGGCGAGGGGGTGGCAGGTGCGGCCGTGCTGGTCGACATCGCTGTCGCCGACGTGGTGCCGAACCCGAATCAGCCGCGCGTGCACTTCGACGAGGAGAGCCTGAGCGAGTTGACGGCCTCGATTGCCGAGATGGGCGTGCTGCAGCCGATTCTGGTGCGACCGGGCACTGACGGCGGCTTCGAATTGATCGCTGGTGAGCGACGGTGGCGGGCAGCGCAGCGTGCCGGACTCGCGACCATCCCGGCGGTGGTGCGAACCACTGACGATGCGAGTTCGGTCGAGCAGGCGTTGGTGGAGAACCTCCATCGTCAGGATCTCACGGCGCTGGAAGAGGCGGCGGCATACCAGCAACTGATCGACGACTTCGGTCTCACGCATGATCAGGTCTCCGGTCGTGTCGGCAAGAGTCGATCGGCGATCACGAACAGCCTGCGGCTGCTCGGGCTTCCCCCGGCGATCCAACGGCTGCTCGCCGACGGTCAACTGTCGGCCGGGCACGCGCGCGCCTTGCTCGGCACCCCGGACCGTGGTCGCCAGGAAACACTCGCGCGGGAGGCGGCGGCTGGGGGATGGTCGGTGCGGATGGTGGAGGACGCCGTCCGCCAGCTGGCCGAGGGTTCCGGACAGGATCCGGCAGTCGAGCCGAGTCGATCGGGGACGATCGATGGTGCCGGGCTCACCCCGGCGACCAAGCTTCGTCCTCCCGGCCTGTTGGAGCTCGAGCGCCTCCTCGCCGAGCAGCTCGAGACGCGAGTCAACGTGCAGATGTCGGCCAAGAAGGGTCGGGTCACCATCGAGTTCGCGGATCTCGAGGACCTGGAGCGGATCTATCGGGTGATCGCCGGCTGACCCGACGGAGGCTGGCGGAACATCACCGTCGACCGTCGCTGGACCCCCCTGATCCTCAGGTCGCGCGTGATGCTCGACGGGGACGGGATCACCAACACTCAGCGTCACGTTCTCCCGCCGTTCACTGCACGTTCACCCACACGGAGTGGTGGGTCGTTCAACGTGTGGTCGAGACGAACCCACAGGCTGTGCGAAAGCCTGTGGACAACGTACGGAACGGGCTCAGTCGCTGGTCGGGGGCGTGCGATCGGTCAGGGGTGAGGTCGCCCAGGCGTCGATGGCCGCAACCAGTCGCTCGGTGATTTCGTCGGTCGCATCGACGACGGCGCGTACCGGGCCGAGGGAGCACAGCACGGCCGGCATCCTGGTCTCGCGCAGCACGGGGAGCCGCATCCCGTGGAGTTCCGGCGGCGCGGCGAGCACCGGTCGGAGTTCGTCCACCGCACGAGAGGCCAGCGTTCGTCCCCCCACGGATTCGAACGTAGGTACCGCGAAATAGCAGATCATCGAACGTACGTCGGACCGAGCCTCGAACCCGATGTAGGTCGACGCCCCGAAACGGTTGGCAGCGGCCGCCTGCGCTCCGGCTTCGTACTCGTCGGTGGACATCACCGTGGCCCCCCCGTCGCGCAGGGCGCGCGAGAGCGACCGACTGATCGAGCTGAGCCCGCCGAACTGCCCGATCACCACCCGGAGCGTCCGCAACGACGCGTGGGTCGCCATCGATTCGCTCTCGCGTACCACGGCAACGCCGGGGCCGGACCCGCTCTGCCGGCTGACCAACTCGAGCATCCGCACCGTGTGACTCCCGCACACCCCGTCGGCGGTGAGCCCCGAGTTCCGTTGGAAGTCCTCCAACGCTCGCGCGGTTGCCGGACCCATGATGCCGTCGGGGCGTCCGCAGTCGAAGCCGAGGTGATTGAGCGCCGCCTGCAACTGCGCGACGTCGTCGCCTCGAAGTTGCGGAGCCCCGAGCAGCAGCAACCGGTCGCCGAGGGTCCACCCGGCCTCGACCAGTGCCAGCCAGGTCGGCTCGTCGCAGGCGCCACTCTCGTGCAGCCCACGCTGCTGCTGGAACGCGCTCAACACCTGCTGCGTCGACACGCCGAACACCCCGGGTTCGTCACCGATGGTGGTGAACCCGGCCGCGGCGAGGCGCCGTTGCAGGTCTCGAACTGCGTCGCCGCGCTGACCGAGCGTCAGCGGGAGCAGATTCGTCAGGCTGAGGTCGTGAGGAATTCGTCGAGCTCCTGGAGGAGTGCACCCTTGCTCTTCGCGCCCACCAGGCGCTTGGAGACCTCGCCGCCGGAGAAGACCAGCAGCGTCGGAATGCTCATCACGTTGTACCGCATGGCGAGATCGGGGTTGTCGTCGACGTTCAGCTTGGCGACGGTCACGTCGTCGCCGTGCTCGCCGGCGATCTCCTCGAGGATCGGCGCGATCTGCTTGCAGGGACCGCACCATTCCGCCCAGAAGTCCACCACGACCGGCTTGTCCGAGCCGATCACGGTCTCGTCGAAGGTGTTGGTGGACAGGTTCACAATGCCGTTGGCCATGGTGGAAGTTCCTTTCGCAGGGCGTGGAGTCGTCGCCGCTCGTGAAGATCGGCGCGTGGTCGTCAACCGTGACGTCGGGCCGAACATTCCCGGAGCCGACGTTGCGTCAGTGATGGACGTTCGCCTCGAGCCACCGCTCGGCGTCGATGGCTGCCATGCAGCCCGAGCCGGCGGCGGTGATCGCCTGTCGGTACACGTCGTCCTGCACGTCCCCGCAGGCGAAGACACCCTCCACGTCGGTGTAGGACGAGTCGTGGCGGGTCACCAGGTAGCCGGTCGCAGGGTCCATGTCGAGTTTGCCCACGAACAGATCGGTGTTCGGACGGTGACCGATCGCGACGAAGAGGCCGGTGACGTCGAGCGTCGAGACGCTGCCGTCGAGCGTGTTGGTGACCTCGACACCGCTGACGCTGCTGTCGCCGAAGATGTCGGTGACCTGGGAGTTCCACAGGAACTCGATCTTCGGGTTCGCGAACGCACGGTCCTGCATGATCTTCGATGCGCGGAGTTCGTCGCGACGGTGGATGATCGTGACCTTGTCGGCGAACTTGGTGAGGAACGTCGCCTCTTCGATGGCGGAATCGCCACCCCCGACGACGGCGATCTCGTGGCCGCGGAAGAAGAATCCGTCGCACGTGGCACACGTGGAGAGCCCGTGGCCGATGAGACGACGTTCGGCCTCGAGCCCGAGCATCAGCGATTGCGCACCGGTACTCACGATCACGGCGTTGGCGAGGTACTCGTCGTCGCGGACCCACACCCGGAACGGACGCTGGGAGAAGTCGACCTCGGTCACCTTCTCGGTGAGGATCTCGGTGCCGAAGCGCACGGCCTGCGCGCGCATGTTGGCCATCAGCTCGGGGCCCATGATCCCGTCGGGGAACCCGGGAAAGTTCTCGACGTCGGTGGTGAGCATGAGTTGTCCGCCGGGCTGGTCACTCGTGCTCGAGGGTTCACCCTCGATGAGCAGGGGCGACAGGTTGGCGCGGGCGGTGTACACCGCGGCGGTGAGCCCGGCCGGGCCCGACCCGATGATGATGACGTCACGGACGTCGGCCATGGTGACTCCTTTGCGTGGGGGAGCGATTGACGGGGGTGACCGCGAGCGTCAGCTCACGGCGGCGTTGCGCTTCTTGAACAGCACGATGCCGGCGATGGTGAACACGGCGCCGACGATCAGATAACTGAGATAGACCGCACGTTCCCACGTGGTTGCGAGTGCGAGCAGTGCCTGCAGACCACGCATGAGCATCACGAACAGGATGACCAGGGCGAACGTGCCGACGATGACGGCGATCAACCCGAACACGACGGCCCGGGCCGCATAGACCACGTTCTGTGTGGTCTTCGACCGAACGAGGTCGATGTAGCTGACCAGGGTGTCGGTGGTTTCCGACGCCCAGTTCGGATCGGTGAGCGGGTTTGCCGGCATGCGGCGAGGTTAGCCGGACGTCACGGAAGGCGTGCACGGGCGACTTCACGACACGTCGTGCCGACGTATGCGAGAGCCAGATCACGACTCACGTCGACGCCGACGACGACCTCGGTGTCGCGGTAGAAGGCCGGCCCCACCACGAAGTCGACGCCGAGACACAGCGGCAGCTCGCGATCGAGGAGGTCGGACTCCTGCGGGGTCAGCCGGTCGTCGATCGGAGCGCTCGTGGCGGCGGGGACATCGGGCGAGACCGGCGCTCCGATGGCATCGGACGCGAAGAGCGCGAGGTCGTCGGGCGTTTCGAGGAGATCGAGTGTCCGCTCGCTCGGAGGGGCTGCATTGTCGATGCCGGTGTCGAGTTCCGCACCGGAGTCGGCCAGTGCAGGTGCCTCGGCCGACGCGATCTCCGCCGACCCGTTGTCGTCGTCCGCGGCGGCGTCGCCCGACTCACCTGCGGCGTCGGCTGTCGCCGCGAGCGCGGCCTCCTCGAGCGGCAGGGTGGGCTCGGCGGAGGAGCTCGCTTCGTCGTCGCTGTTGCTCGACAGTGTCTGCAGGGCGATCCCCCCGCCGAGGACGAGGACGATGGCGGCGGCGGCACCCAGCATTCGCCGGTTGATCGCCGCGCGCCGACGGTGCTCCAGCGAGCTGGGTGTCGTGATCGTTGCCGCGGCGGCGGCTGATGCCGGGCTGGCGCCGCGCCTCAGCGCTGCCGGGGTGATGTCACGTATGGCACCGGTGCGTTCGGACTCGGGCAGACGGTCCCATGCGTCGAGCGCGGCGGCGAGGTGCACCTCTCGACGTGAGATGCTCGGTGGTTCCTGATCGCCCAGCAGCGCACGCACTTGGCGCAGTCTGGCGACCTCTGCGAGCAGGTCGAGATCCGTCTCGACGAGGGCGCGTTCGTGGTCGGTCACGTCGCCGTCGAGATACGCGCTCGCGAGAAGGGTGTCGTCGTCGTTCATGTCAGGTCCGTTGGACGTTCGTCGGGGTCGGTTCGGTTCCCATGTTCTCCGCCGGGCCGCGGGGCCGGCTCCGGGGCGGCGTCGACGGGGAGGCCCCGAGCGAGGGCGGCGCGTCCCCGCGAGATGCGCGACTTGACCGTGCCGACCGGGATGTCGAGCACCTCGGCGATCTCGCTGTAGTCGAGGTTTGCGACATCGCGGAGCACCACGGCGGCGCGGAGATCGTCGGCGAGCGCTGCGAGCGCGTCATCGAGGAGCAACCGATCGCCGATGTCCTCGAGCCGCTGCGTGGCCTTCGGGTCGGCGACGTCCATGGTGGCTTGGTCGTCGACAGCGGCGAGCCCCGGCCGCCGGTTGCGTTTGCGGAGTTCGTCGAGCGATGCATTGGTCGCGATGCGATAGGCCCAGGTCCCGAAGGACGACCGCCCGTCGAATCGCGGCAGGTTGCGCACGATCTTGATCAGGGCCTCCTGGCAGGCGTCGTCGCCGTCGCGTGTGCTGCCGGCGACTCGCCGACACACCGCGTGGATCCGGTCGTAGTGGCGTCGGAGGAGCTGGTCGAGCGCGTTACGGTCGCCGCCCTGCGCAGCGGCAACCAACGCGGCGTCATCGAGATGTGTCGGAATGCCCGAGAGCGTAACGAGCCGTTCAGTTCACGATGGCGATCTCACCGAGGCGACCGCGGTACGGGTTGGCGTCGGTGCAGCTTCCGTCGCTGCCGAGCTCCTTGAGGAGGATCAACAGGTGCCGTGCCGGCGTGGCGGGTACCGGTGACACGACCGTACCGGTGGCGTCGTCGAAGGCGGTCGGGCCGAGCGCGGGGCCCCAGTCGGCGATCGTCGGAGGGATCACCTCGGCGTCCGATGCCAGGAAGGTGACCTGATAGGGCGCCGACAGCAGGTCGACCTGGAGCGCTTGCTGCATCGGGGCATCGAACGTGACCACCAGGCCGACCCCACCCTTGCCACCGAGGTAGCGGTCGGCGTAGCAGACCGTGCTCCACGATGTCCCGGGGCTGCCGTCGGCCCCGGCGAGCATCGCGTCGCCGTCGTTCTCCGTGCCGTCGCCGTCGGGGTCGTATGCGGTGATGGTGGCGATCGTGGGTGCGGCCGATGCCACGACGGGCGCATTGCCGGATGCATCGCCGGTGCCGTCGACCACCGCGCCTTCGGTCTCGTTGCCGTCGGCGCCGGGCGTCGCGGTGGACACGACCGATTCGCCACCACCGAACTCGAGATTGGCCCACAGCAGCACCCCCACGACCAGGGCTGCCGCGACGAGGACGGCAACGACGGTGAAGGCGGGCTTCCATTCCTGGGTGAGCCCGCGCGCCGGCTTGCCGCGCAGCTCGCTGCCGGCGGCGGGGGTGGGGTCGGCGATCGCCGGCAACTCGGTGAACGCGGTCGGTCGTGCCGGCCCCGCTGCACTTGCCGTCGCCGGTGCAGCCGAGGTCACCGGTGTGGCGCGTGTGTGGCCGACCTCGCCCGGGATCGGGCCGGCCATCGAGGTGGTCGTGGACGCCGGGCTGACCGCGCGGGCGCGATCGGAGGCGCGACCGGCGACGTCGGACGGCGCACGGCGCAAGCGGCGCCCGCCGAAGGGTGCGACCGGCGACCGTTCGTGGGGCGTGGGGTCGATGTGCGGCGGACCCTCCTTCGCGGCGTCGCGAAGTGTGACGACGAGATCGGCACCGCAGGCGGGGCGTTGTGCCGGGTTGCGGGCGAGCAACTGGTGGATGACGACCACGAGTTTGGTCGGCAGGGTGGCGCGCAGGCGTGTGAGGTCGGTCGGGTCGCGTTGCAGGCGGGCGAGTGCGGTGTCGGCGTCGGTCTCACCGAGGAAGGGGACACGACCCGCCAGGCACTCGTAGAGCACCAGGCCGAGGGAGTAGAGATCGGCGCGTCCGTCGAGCTTCTTGCCGCGGACCTGTTCGGGCGAGAGGTACTTCGCCGTCCCCATCATGATGTTGTCGCTGGTGAGGTCGGTCTCGGCCGATTGCAGTCCCTTGGCGATGCCGAAGTCGGTGAGCAGCACGCGGCCGTCGGACGTCATCATGATGTTGCCCGGCTTGACGTCACGGTGCACGAAGCCCGCCTCGTGGGCGTGATCGAGGGCGGCAGCGACGCAGGTGCCGATGTGGCAGGTGAGTTCGGGGCTCAGTCTCTTCTGAGTGTCGAGTACCTGACGCAGGCTCTTGCCCTCGACCAACTGCATCACGACCGCCTGGCGTCCGTCCTGTTCGAAGACGTCGTGGACGGCGACGATGTTGGGATGGTTGAGGCTGGCTGCCGCGATCGCTTCCCGACGGAACCGTTCGGCGACCACGGGGTCGGTGGCCAACGACGGCTTGAGCCACTTGACGGCGACCTTGCGATCGAGCGTCATGTCGCGGGCGAGCCACACCTCGGCCATGCCACCCTGCGCGAGCATCCGCTGCAGTTCGTACCGCTGTGCGATGACGGTCGGGATGGGTGGTGGAGCCGCAGCGGACATGACTGCAGCGAACGCTAGCGGTGGCAGGCGGGACGGTCTGGTCAATCCGCCGACGGGCGGCCAGGATCTGGTGTCGGACTCAGGTGGAGATGACCTGGAACGCGACGCCGATCGTGCCCCGTCCACCGTGGGTGCCGATGACCGGTCCGATCTCACCGACGACGATCTCGCCGGAGTAGTGGGGCTGCAGCATCTCGACGAAGAGGTCGACGTCACTGCAATCCGCGTGGAGCACAGCGAGGTTCTCGATGCCGCCCTCGTAACTCGTGACCTTGTCGACCAGGAAACTCAGGGCCTTCGATCGTGTCCGCTGCTTGCCGGCCTGTTCGACGACGCCACCGGTGACCTCGATGATCGGCTTGATCGACAGCGCCGTGGCGAGCAGCGCCTTCGCGTTGCCGATGCGCCCGCCCTTCTTGAGGTTGTCGAGTGTGTCGAGGGCGCCGAACACGCGCGTGCGGGCGACGAGGTCGATCGCGAGCCGTTCGATGTCGTCGATGTCGCCGCCGTTGCGGGCGGCACGGGCGCAGGCGAGCGCGATCGTGCCGACACCCATCGTGATCGTGCGACTGTCGACGACGCGGATGTCGAGGTCGATCGAGTCGTCGTCGGTGATGCTGCGCGCGGCGAGCTGTGCCGACTGCATCGTGGCGGACAACGCCGCCGACAGTGACACGACGACGATGCCGGTCGCGCCGTTGGCGGCAGCGCGGCGGAACGCCTGCTCGAACTGCCCGGGTGCCGGCGCGGCGGTTTCGGGGAGGGTGGACGACCTGACGCAACGGGTCCAGAACTCGGCCGTCGACAACTCCTCGCGGTCGACGAATTCCTCGTCACCGAACCGGATCGTGAGCGGCACGATCTCGATGCCGAACTCCTCGGCCACCGCAGCGGGCAGGTCACACGAACTGTCGGTGACGACCGCCACGTGGCCGGTCGTCGGGGTTCCGGTGGGGTTGTCGTTGTCGTCGCTCACAGGGCGTCCGATCCTACTTCACGGGCCGTCGGATGACGATCACGGCCCTCGTCGACGAGGGTGGCGCGGCGGGCGCGCCAGTGGGTGAACCACCAACTGAGCAGCACGAGGATCAGACCGCCGGTCAGCAGGTAGCCGAGCCCGGTGAAGCCGGTGACGCGCGAGGTGAGGGTGACCGGTTCGTCGATCTGCTCGCCGGCCGGCGTCGACACCACCAGGTCGATCGCCGAGGTTCCGTTCGATCGCGCCAGGACCGGGATCGTGACGCTCGTCTCGTCGTTCGGTCGCAGGGTGACGATTCGGTCGCCGTCGGGGAACTCGACCTTGCTCGAGTCGAGTTGGAGGAGCACGTTCACCGGCTCGTCACTCGTGTTGCCGAGGCGGATCTCGATCGTGCCGGTCCGCCCCGTCAAGGTGAAGGTGAACGGCGCGGGAAGCTGCACGGCGTCGGTCAGCGCCTTCGCCTCGGCCGTGAGTTCGGCGACGGCGGCCTCGACTTCCGCATCGTCGTAGCTGGTGGAGATGAGGGCGTCGAGTTCCGCAGCCCATGCCCCGGGCCGTGGGTCGTCGTCGTTCAGCATCGATGCGGCACTGACCATCGTGAGCGCCGCCGAGTCGAGGAGCGCGATCCGATCGGCAAGTGGAGGTCCGGCCACCGCAGGGAGTTGGACGGTCACCTCCCGACCGTCGACGCGTTGCACGTCGGTGGTTCCGATCAGCTGGGAGGCCGGACTGAATCGTGCGGACGAGGTGGTCGCAACCATCTGGTGGAGGCCGGTGAGCAGACGAGCGTCGGGTGCACCGAGGTCCGGCGTGGTGAGCACGATGCTGCGCTTCGGTGCGGCCGCCCCCCGGGAACCGTCGGCGTCGGTCTGGGCGGCGAGGAGCTCGGCGAGGGTGGCCACCGACCATTCGACGAGAGTGGCCTCCGCGAGTTGCTCGTCGGCGGCGGCCGGGGTGAGCGCAGCGGCGAGCGGGTCGACGATCAGCAGCGGCAGCGTGCCGCCGTCGGGGAGTTCGGCCTCGACGAACAGGTCGGTGTCGGGAAGCGTGGTGCTCACCGTGGCCCGGAACATGGCCGCCGGCATCACCACGAACCGGACGCCGAGATCACGGAGTTGTTGGGCACCCGGCTGCGCTCAGCTCTTCGGTGGTGATCCAGACGTCGCGTCGCGAGGGGGTCGTGGGTACCGCAGCGGTGAGCATGTCCTGCCCGGCGCTCAGCAGCCGGGCGAACGTGTCGCCCCGATCCGCCGCAACCGCTGATGACACGTCGAGCGGCGGGACGGGAAGCGCCACCAGTTCGTCGTCGGCGAGCGCGTCGGCGAGCTCGGCCTGGTCGTCGGGTGTCGTCGCCCGAGCAGCGACGAGCGGCGGCGGAACCTCGAGGGTGACCGGCGGATCGATCGCGGCGGCGAGGTCGATCGCCGCCGTCAGCTGTGCGTTGGCGTCGTCGATCGCGTTCGCGTCGGCGTCGGGGCCAGGTGCGGGCGTGGCGGTGACCACCGCGAGGTCGATCGGAGGAGGGGGAGTTGGTTCGTCGGGGCCGGGCAGTCGCTGCACGATCGTGCCCGCGGTCGCGACCACGACGTCGTCGGCCGGGTCACCGGTCAGCAACTGGACCCGGATCGGGTACAGGCCGGGGCGGTCGAACTTGAGTCGCTCCTCGACGCTGTCGACGACATCGGTCCCGATCTCGAGGCGGATCGTGACGGTGCCGTCGTCCTCGACGGTCGACCGCTCGCGGACGTCGGTGATCGCAACGCCGTCGACCGCAGCGCTGAACGCATCGGGGTCGACGTCACTGCCCACCACCGAGTCGACGTCGGCCGGGTCGTCGATCGGGGCGTAGTTGGTGATCTCCAGGGTCAGCTGGACCGACGGTTCGACCGGTACCGGCTCGACGGCGGGCGGCACCGTCTCGCCCGGCACCGTCTCACCGGGCACGGTGTCGCTGGGCGGCGTGGGTTCGATCGGTGCGTCAGGGACGAAGTCGAGCGCGTCGTCGAGGACGCCGCTCAGGCGGTACACGAGCCGGATCGTGCCGTCCGGCTCGATTGCGAAGTCCTGATCGATCAGCTCCAACTCTGCGTCGATCCCGTCGTCCTCCTGCGCCATGGCTGAGCGGTCGGCGGTCGGTGGTGCTCCGACGAGCACCATCAGGAGCACGGCCCCGATCACGATGGCCGGCGCCACGGTCGGCCGGCGCCGGAGGGAGGAGGTGGTCACGGTCACCGGGGGGCGTCCATCACGGGCGGAGGGCACGTTCGAGGATCGTGAGGTCGTCGGGACGATCGACGAAGCCGTACGAGCGGTACAGGGACAAGGCCGCAACGTTGTCGCTGGCCGTGTTCACCAGCACCCCATCGACGTGGCGTCGGCGCATCCATCGCACGGCGTCGTCGACGAGCATGCGCCCCAGCCCGACCCGTTGGGCGGACGGATCGACAGCGAGACGCTGGATGTAGCCCCACGCGGCTGCTCGGCCGCTGATCGCGAAGGCGACCATGCGCCCGTCGAGGTGGACACAGCGCGAGCGATGGTGGGGCGTGGCCGACATGATGTCGCCGAGCGCTGCTGCGTCGTTCGCCCAGGGCGCACCGAATGCACGTCGATCGACGATCGACGCCTCGTCGAGCATCGATGGGCGCAAGCGCTTGAGCCGGGCCGGGCGGCTGCCGGGCGGGACGCACGGCGTGGCCGCCGGCGTCGGGTGGCTACTCGGGTCGAGTTCGAGCAGGCGCAGTCGGTCGATCGTCTCGAAACCCGCCTCGTGGAACGCCGGGGTCGACGCTGCGAACAGTGCCCCGGTCCGAAGCGCCCTCGCGCCGGCGGCTCGGGCTTCGCCGATCCAGCGTGCGACGTCGGCGGCATCGGGGACCATGTGGTGATCGAGCAGCACGAGATGAGCGACATCGGGTTCGTAGGGCCACGACCCCAGGCGAGCCCGGACAGGGTGCTCGACCGGCGCAGTGTTCACGGCTCCGAAGGTAGTCGTCGCGGTCCTCCCGGGAGCCTCACGACGCACCCGTCCGTCTGCGCTCCCGGGAGCCGAGGTCGTAGCCTGACGGCGTGATCCCCGAACGACTGACGCCGGTGCTGCGCGAGCTGGAACCGCTCGCTGATCGGTTTCGCCTCGCCGGGCATCGGCTCTACCTGGTCGGTGGCACCGTGCGCGACCTGTTCGTCGCCAACGACCGTCGCGACTTCGACCTCGACCTCACCACCGACGCGCGCCCGCCGGAGATCAAGCGGTGCCTCGAGGGATGGGCCGACGCAATCTGGACCCAGGGTGAGAAGTTCGGCACGATCGGTGCTCAGAAGGTCGATCCCGAGAGCGGACATGAGCGGATCTACGAGATCACGACCTTCCGTGCCGAGGCGTACACCGACGAGTCCCGCAAGCCGCACGTGGTGTTCGCCGACGAGATCGAGGCCGATCTCTCCCGTCGCGATTTCACCGTCAATGCGATGGCGCTCGATCTCACCGTGCCGGGCGAGGTTCCGGTCCTGATCGATCCGTTCGACGGCGCCGTCGATCTGGCGACTCGGACGCTGCGCACGCCCATCGGCCCCGAGATCAGCTTCAGTGACGATCCGCTGCGGATGCTCCACGCGGCGCGCTTCATCGCCGGCTACCAGCTCGAACCGACACCGGAGCTGGTCGCCGCCGTCCGCGAGATGGCGCCACGCCTGGAGATCGTGTCGGCCGAGCGGATCCGCGACGAGTTGGACAAGTTGATGGTCGTCGACCACCCGTCGGCGGGGCTCTGGTTCCTGGTCGACACGGGGCTCGCCGACCAGTTCCTGCCGGAGCTGCCGGCGATGCGTTTGGAACACGATCCGATCCACCGCCACAAGGACGTGTTGACCCACACGATCGCGGTGGTCGAGAACGTCCGGCCACTCGACGAGCATCCGGGCGTGGTCGCGGGGGAGCAGCCACCGTTCGACTTCCGGCTGGCGCGGCTGGCGGCACTCTTCCACGATGTCGGCAAGCCGCGCACGCGCGGGTACCTCGAGGGCAAGGGCACCACCTTCCATCATCACGACGCGGTCGGGGCGCGGATGACCCGCAAGCGGATGAACGCGCTGCGGTACTCGAACGACGACGTCGCCGCGGTGACCGAGCTGGTCGCGCTGCATCTGCGGTTCCACACCTATTCGATGGGGTGGTCGGACTCGGCGGTTCGGCGGTACGTGCGCGATGCCGGCGACCTGTTGCGCGAGCTGAACGTGTTGACCCGCTGCGACTGCACCACGCGCAACGAGAAGAAGGCCGCTCGACTGTCGAGACGGATGGACGAGCTCGAACTGCGGATCGCCGAACTCCAGGAAGCCGAGGAGCTCGCAGCCCTCCGCCCCGAACTCGACGGCACCCAGGTGATGGAGCAGCTCGGCCTGGCGCCGGGCCGAGAGGTCGGCGAAGCGATGCGGTTCCTGATGGACGTGCGCCTCGACGAGGGGCTGCTGGGCGACGACGAGATCCGCCGTCGTCTCGACGCGTGGTGGTCGCAACGCGATTCGTGACGCGGGCGCCGCTGGTGTCGACCTCCAGGTGCGGTCGGCCTGCGAGCATCACCCGCTGACGGGACACGGCGTCGTACCGTTTGGCGGTGGCTCAGCCGGTCGACAACACGTTCCGAGGATGGTGGTTGATCGTTCCGATCGTCGCCGTGTCGGTGAGCCTGATGGTGATGGCGGTGCTCCGGGCGGGCACGGAACCGGACGCAGGGGCGATCGCCGCCGTGTCGGGCATCGGCGTGCTCGCTGTCGTCGCGGTCGTGGCAACGGTGGTCGAGTCGCGGCGGATCGGCCGTCGCTTCCGTCGCACGATCGACGAGCTGGAGCGCACGCAGTCGGAGATCCGCCGGCTGCTCGACGACCTTCCCGACGCGGTGATGGGCCTCGACGAGCGCGGGGTGATCGAGTCGGCGAACCAGCGCGCAGCGGTGCTGACCGGTCGGACCGTCGACGAGTTGGTCGGGCGAGCGTTCCTCGAGTTGATCGGTGACTCCGACCGTGACGTCGTGACCGCCCGATGGCACTTCGACGATCCCCGAATGGCGCCGGACCCGACCGACGTGACCGGTCCGATCGGCAACCACGTGTTGTTCGAATTGGTCGACGCCTTCGGCGATCCACACCTCGTCGAGGCGTCGCTGCATCGGCCCGGTGTGGGTGCCGGGCCCGGCGGTGAAGTGGGTGGCGGAGTCGGTGGCGGTGTGGGTGGTGGCGTGGGTGGCGGAGTGAGCGGCGGATCGGCTGACGGGGCGGGCGACAGCGAGGGCGCCGGCGGACTCGTCGTGTTGTTGCGTGACGTCACCGACCGCGCTCGCAGCACGGTGGCACTCGAACAGGCGAGGCGACGGTTCCAGCAGGCGTTCCACTCGGCGCCCACCGGGATGGCGCTCGTCCGGCTCGACGACAGCCGCATCGTCGACGCGAACCAGTCGCTCGCCGACATGCTCGACCGTCCGCTCGACTCGCTGATCGGCATGGGCATCCGCGAGATCACCCACCCCGACGATCTGCGCGCCGCGGCGACGCAACGTGCACGGCTCGAACTCGGTATCGCCGACACGTACCTGTTGGACCAGCGGTACCTGCGCAGCGACGGTGAGTTCGTGTGGGCTCGGACCCGGGTGTCGGTCACCGAGGACGAGGGTGTCGCGTTGGCGATCACCCACATCGAGGACGTCACCGACCAGCGGGTGGCGGCAGAACGGCTCACGCACGCGGCGACCCACGACGATCTCACCGAGTTGCCGAACCGTGCGGCGCTGGTCCAACGTCTCGACGCGCTGCTCGCGGGAGCGTTGCCGGGCCAGGTGTCGGTGCTGTTCATCGACCTCGACAACTTCAAGGTGGTCAACGACAGCCTCGGCCACGGCGTCGGCGACGAGCTGCTGCGCGAGGTGGCGCGTCGTCTGCGGCACGTGATGCGCGACACCGATCGGCTCGCCCGATTCGGCGGCGACGAGTTCGTCGTGTTCGTCGACGGCGGGGTCGATCCCGCCGTCGTGGCCGAACGGCTCCGCCGTGCGGTCCAGCGACCGGTGACGGTCGATGGCCACGAGCTGGTCACCACCGCGAGCATCGGGTTCGCGGTGAACAGCGCTCCAGGGCTCAGCGCCGACGAACTCCTCCGCGACGCCGACGCGGCGATGTACCGCGCGAAGGCCGGCGGCCGCGATCGCGTGGAAGCGTTCACCGAGGAGACGCGCCGAGCGTCGATGGCCGTGCTCCAGACCTCCACGGAGTTGCGTCGCGGGCTCGAGCGGGGCGAGGTGGTGCCGTACTTCCAGCCGATCGTCGACCTCGATGGGGGCCAGGTCGTGGGCTTCGAGGTCCTGGCGCGCTGGCGGCATCCCGACCGTGGGTTGCTGATGCCGTCGCAGTTCATGCCGATGGCCGAGGAGGCCGGACTGATGGTCGACCTCGGTGGCCGCGTGCTGCGTGACTCGCTGGCGCAGCTCGCCCACTGGCGAGCCGTCGGGCTCCGGTTCGCGGACTGCACGCTGTCGGTCAACGTGGCGACGCAGCAGCTCGTCGACGGCAGCTTCCTCGATCTGGTCCACGACGCGCTCGGGGAGACCGGCATCGATGCCGACTCGCTGTGGCTCGAGATCACCGAGACAGCGCTGATGGCCGACACGAAGGCAGCGGGCGACGCGCTGCGCGACCTGCGCGGGCTCGGCCTGCACCTCTCGGTCGACGACTTCGGTACCGGCTACTCGTCGCTCACCTATCTGAAGCGCTTCCCGGTCGAGGCGATCAAGGTCGACCGGTCCTTCGTGACCGGGCTCGGGCTCGAGGCCGACGACACCTCGATCGTCGAAGCCGTCGTGCGGCTCGGGCATTCGCTCGGGCTGTCGGTGGTTGCCGAGGGGGTCGAGACGCCGCTCCAGCTCAACCGGTTGCGTGAACTCGGTTGCGACAAGGGCCAGGGCTATCTGTTCGGGCGACCGCGACCCGCCGGGATCACCGCCACCGAGCGCGCCGACGCCTGACGTTCAGGCCTGGTTCAGGCCAGGTTCAGGAGGTTCAGGAGGGTTCAGGACCCTTCCTTGCGGGCGCGCAGGACGAGCGTGCTCGGCGCCGGATGATCGGCATTGGCGCCGAGTTCGAGCAGTTGGTCGACACGGAAGTTCGCTCGGT
This sequence comes from Ilumatobacteraceae bacterium, assembly GCA_963698565.1. Lineage (GTDB taxonomy): Bacteria > Actinomycetota > Acidimicrobiia > Acidimicrobiales > Ilumatobacteraceae > Sva-07. The sequence goes on along the minus strand of CAVORH010000031.1, from coordinate 79,236 downwards.
TGAGCGCGGTGAACCACGCGCCGATCGTTCGCTCGCCGACTCCGTACGCGTGGTTGGCGTCCACGCCGGCGAAGGGGTGGGTCATCGAGATGATCAGCGGCATGCTCGGCTTGAGGATGCGGTGCACCTGACGGAGCAACCGGCCCAGGTCGTCGACGTTGCCGATCGTGTGGGCCGCGAGGACCACCTCGCACGAACTCGATGCGATGTCGCCGAGATCGGCGAGGTCGGTTTCCAGGCACTGCACCGGCACCTCGGCGGCGGCGGCTCGGCGGCGCGTCTCGGCGATGCGTTCGGTGTCGGTGTCGACGGCGATCGACTTGGCGCCGGCGCGGGCGAAGTCGATCGAGTTGAACCACTCGGAGATCCCGAGTTCGACGGCCCGGCGACCGTCGCTGACATCACCGCACAACCGAAGGTCGGCGTCGTCGGGTGTCCCGGTTCCAAAGTTGATGTTGGCGACCACGCGAACAGTGTGGCGCACGCGGTCGACGTGTCCGGGGATCGGCAGCGCGTGTCGGTGTCGAGCGGATAGTGTCGTCGCCCATGGCGATCACGGTCGGCGCGCTTCGTGGCTCCGACGGATCGCGCGGCCTCGTCGACCACCGCCTCGCCCGGCGCATGTTGATCGCTCAGGTGAAGAAGGGCCGAGTTCCGATCGACCAGGTCTGCGACGCTCATCCCGAGTTGATCCGAGCGGCTCGCAACGTCGGCACACAGACCTCCACCAGGTGCCCGATCTGCGAAGAGGCCGACCTGAAACTGGTGACGTACGTGTTCGGCCCGCGCCTGTCGGCGCAGGGCCGCTGCGTGTCGACCGCCAAGGAGATGCGGCAGTTGAACGATCGCAGCGAGGAACTCAGCGCCTACGTCGTCGAGGCGTGCGTCGAGTGTCGTTGGAACCACCTGCTGCGGGTGATCCCCGTCGGTGGGCGGACTTGACGGACGGTCGTCGGGCACGCCGACACGGCCATCGATTCGCGGCGATCGCAGCGGGTATTGCTCTCGTTGCGGCTGCGTGCTCGTCCGATGCAACCACCGACCCGTCGTCGAGTGACGTGTCGTCGGGTTCGATCGAGATGTCCGGCACCACCGGATCGATGGGCACCGAGCCGGCCGCCACCGAGTCGACGCCGTCCGGGCGGCAGCCCGAGGGGTTCACCACGATCACGGCACGGATCACCGAGACCGACGGCGAGGTGTGCGAGGTCTGTGTGTGGCTGGCCGACACCCCGGAGGAACGTGGCCGCGGGCTGATGGATGTCACCGACCTCGGTGACGCCGTCGGGATGGTGTTCGCCTTCGACGAACCGCTGATCGGTAGGTTCTACATGTTCCAGACCCCCACGCCGCTGTCGATCGCGTGGTTCGGCCCGGATGGCGAACTGGTCGGATCGGCCGACATGGCGCCGTGTCTCGACACCCCGGCCGGCGAGTGTCCGTTGTACTCGCCCGATGCTCCGTACGATCTCGCACTCGAGGTGTTCGACGGTGGCCTCGACGATCTGGGGGTCGGCCCCGGCGCGCGTCTCGAGTTGCTCGAGGGCACCGAGGCCGAGCGCTGTCCGCTCGCAGCCGACGCCAGCGGCTGAGTTCGCCGAACCCGGACTCGACGGGTCAGATCGACGGGGTGAGTGACCGGGCCTCTTCGTAGCCGGGCCACCCGGCACCGCGCTCGTGGCATTCGCACGGGCAGCACCATCCGATGACATCGGTCTCCGATCTCGATGGCCACCAGCCGGCGCACCGCTCGTGGTGAGGTCGCGATCCGACGGGCCATGTTGCGGCCGGGACGATGTCGGGGTCACATGCGAAGCCGTAACCCGGGCCGACGCGCGATCGCTCCGGGCGGGGCAGTCGGCTGGTGGGTTCGTGTTCGTCGCTCACACCTGTGCAATCGACACCGAACGGACTCTGCGTGAGGGCTCTTGATCGGAGCTTGCCGATCGCCGGGTCGATGTTCGCAAGTCTGTGACACCCCTTCGCGAGGATCGTGTCGATGAGACTCGATCACGCGACCGACAGCGGCCCCGGTAGGGTTGGCCCGTCCATATTGGCCCTGCCCCGTTCAGGGGCTCCCGCCGCGGCGCTGTCATCAGGCAGTCGTGGGGGATCCGAAGGGAGGAAACACGCATGATGCGTGCATACGAAATGATGATCATCATCGACGGCGACGTCGATGACCCCAAGGCCCAGGCCTGGATGAAGACGGTCACCGACGGCGTCACCGCTGCCGGCGGCGAGATCCACGGCAAGATCGACTGGTGGGGCAAGCGCCAGTTCGCCTACCCGATCAACAAGAAGCCGTCCGGCTACTACCTGGTCGCCGAGATCGTGGCCCCCGCGGGCTCACTCGACGAACTCGAGCGCACGCTCCGTCTCGCAGACGACATCGTCCGCCACAAGCTCATCCGCCTGCCCGAGGCCGAGGCCGAGCGCCGCGGCATGGCAGTCACCGCTGCCTGACCGGTAGCAGCCACCAAGGGGAATCAACATGGCATCGGAAAACAGCGTCACGCTGGTCGGAAACCTCACCAAGGATCCCGAGCTGCGCTACACGCCGAGCGGCGCCGGCGTGGCGAGCTTCGGGCTCGCCGTCAACCGGCGGTACCAGCAGAACGGTGAATGGCAGGAACAGGTGTCGTTCTTCAACATCGTGGCGTGGTCCGAACTCGGCGAGAACGCGGCGGCCAGCCTCAGCAAGGGCATGCGCGTCATCGTGACGGGCCGGCTCGAGCAGCGGTCCTACGAGACCAAGGAAGGCGAGAAGCGCAGCGTCACCGAGATCCGCGCCGACGAACTCGGACCGAGCCTCCGCTGGGCGCAGGCCCAGGTCGAACGCATCAGCCGAGACTCCGGCGATGGCGGCGCTCGCAGCGGCGGTGGCGGCGGCGGTGCTGCCCGGACCCCCGACCCGGTCTACGGCGACGAAGAGCCGTTCTGACCCCCATTTGATCTGAATCATCAGTCGTAAGGAATCACCAGGAATCATCATGGCAAGCAAGAAGAACAAGGCGCGTAGCGCCCGTGACCTCAACCCCCGCAAGTTCAAGAAGAAGACCAGCGTGCTGGTCATCGACAAGGTCGAGTACATCGACTACAAGGACGTCGATCTGCTGCAGCGCTTCATGAGCGACCGCGCCAAGATCAAGAACCGTCGCGTCGCCGGCAACACGCTGCAGCAGCAGCGCGAGGTCGCCAACGCGGTCAAGGTGGCGCGCGAGATGGCGCTGCTCCCCTACGCGAAGCGCGTGGCATCCACCCGTACCGGCGGCCGTGGCCGCGACGGTGGGCGTGATCGCGACGCGAGCTTGAGCGACAACGTCAACGAGACGGCCAACGATGCTGTCGAGAACGACGAGTTGATCGACGAGACGGCCGAGTTCGACACGAACGACGCCGCCGAGACCGAGGAGGACTGAGCGATGAAGGTCATTCTGCGTTCCGATCTCGACGGGCTGGGCAAGCGCGGTGACATCGTCGATGTCGCCGACGGTCACGCCCGCAACTATCTGCTCCCGAAGGGCCATGCCATCACGGCGTCCGAGGGCGCCGTCGAGCAGGCCGGGCGGATGCGCCAGGCCCGCGACCAGCGCGACTCCAGCGCCCGCGAGGCGGCCACCACGATCGCCAGCACGCTCGTGCCGAAGGTGATCGTGGTCGAGGCGAAGGCCGGCCCCGAAGGCAAGCTCTTCGGCTCGATCACGTCGGCTGACGTGGTCACCGCCGTTCTCGAGCAGACCGACATCGAACTCGATCGTCGCCAGATCGAGATCGACGTGATCAAGACGGTCGGCCAGCACACGGTGACCGCGTCGCTTCACAACGACGTGTCGTTCCCGATCACCATCGACGTCGTCGCCGCCGACTGACGACGGGCCGATCCGGTCCGTCCACCCGGCTTGCGAGCCGATCACCACCCTTGCTTCGACGCGCCCATCCACAGGCCTGTCCACAACCGGTCGGTCCACAGATCCGACCGGTTGTCCACAGGTCGTCAACAGCCAAGACCCAGGGTTGTTCCTCTTCCGCCGCACAGGAAACCCCTGAGAGAGTGGGGTCCCCATGTCGATCGATCACGAATACGGAACCAGTCGTCCCGAACGCAGCGCGTCGCCGTCGAACCGCGGTGGGCGTGTCCCTCCTCACAACCTGCAGGCGGAGGAATCGGTCCTCGGCGCGTTGTTGCTGAGCCGTGATGCGATCGGCGTCGTCGGCGAGGCCGGGCTCAACGTTCGCGACTTCTACAGCCCCGCGCACCAGCACATCTTCGACTCGATCCGGTCGCTGTACTCGTCGTCGGGACCGGTCGACGTGGTCACGGTTGCCGACGAGCTCCGGCGTCACGGTCTGCTCGACGACATCGGCGGGATCGAACGGCTGAACGACCTGCAGAACGCGACGCCGTCGGTGTCGGGTGCCGAGCACTACGCCCGGATCGTGATGGACACCGCGCTGCTGCGCCGGCTGATCCACACCGCCGGTGAGATCACCGACCTGGCGTTCAGTGAGCCCGACGATGTCACGAAGGCGGTCGACCTCGCCGAGTCGAAGATGTTCGAGGTGGCCGAGGACCGTGTGGTCGACTCGACCCGCCAGATCCAGGAACTCCTCAACGAGACGATGGATCAGCTCGAGGAGAACTACGAGCGCGGCGACACGATCACCGGCGCGGCGACCGGCTACGACGACCTCGACGAACTCCTGTCGGGTCTCCAGCCGAGCACGCTCAACATCGTCGGTGCGCGGCCGGCGATGGGAAAGACGGCCTTCGGCTTGGGGATGGCGACCCACATCGCGAAGCACTCCGGCAAGCCGGTGCTGGTGTTCTCGCTCGAGATGGGCCACTCCGAGCTCACCCAGCGCATCCTGGCGAGCGAGGCGAAGGTCGATTCCACGAAGTTGCGCACGGGCAAGCTGAGCGAGGCCGACTGGTCGAAGATCGGCCTCGCGGTCGGCCGTTTGGAAGTGCCGTTGTTCCTCGACGACAACCCGCAGGTGACCGTGATGGAGATCCGGGCGAAGGCCCGGCGCATCAAGGCGCAGCACGGCGGCCTGTCGTTGATCATGATCGACTATCTGCAGCTGATGAGCGGCAGCGGCCGGTCGGAGAACCGGCAGCTCGAGGTGAGCGAGATCAGCCGGAACCTCAAGGTGTTGGCCCGCGAACTCGAGGTGCCGATCGTGGCGCTGAGCCAGTTGAGCCGAAACCTCGAGGCACGGTCCGACAAGCGTCCGATGCTCGCCGACCTGCGTGAGTCGGGCTCGCTGGAGCAGGACGCCGACGTGGTGATGTTCCTGTACCGCGACGAGGTGTACAACCCCGAGTCGCCCGACAAGGGTTCGGCCGAGGTGATCGTGTCGAAGCACCGCTCCGGCCCCATCGGCACCAAGCGCCTCGTCTTCCTCGGCCAGTACACGAGATTCGACAACGCCGCCCGCTCGATGTGAGCGTGACGCCAGGGGTCAGACCCCCGGCGTCACAGATCACCAGTGGCGCAGGTCGATCGGCCAGCGGTCGCGGACCTCGTCGCCCTCGACGAGCCAGAACTGCTCGTGACGGGCGACCGTCGGGTCGACGTGAGCGGGCCAGATCCGCAGCCGATCACCGACCTTCCAGTCGCCGAGTTCACGTGGCGACAGCGTGATGTGCTCGTCGGAGCAGAAGAACACGTCGCCCTCGTCCCACGAGGGGTTGCCGTGATCCATCCCGAGCGCCTTGAGCCCGCAGTCGGCGATGATCCAGCCCTTCGGGCTGACCGAGATCACGGTGGCGAGGACCGACAGCGCCTTCTCGAACGGCGTCTCCAGCTCGTCGTACTGGGTGTCCATCAGCATGTACGAGCCCGCCTGGATCTCGGTGCACCACGTGTTGACGTCCCAGGTGCCGGTGCCGCCGCCGGACACGATGTCGCCGCCGACCATCTCGTGTGCCCGGAGCAGGATCGCCATCGCGGCCTCGACCTTCTCGCGCTTCTTGTCGCGGTCGTGCACCATCATCAGGTGGCCCTCGTAGCCCATCACCCCGCGAACGTCGAGCCCGGCCGCGCGGGCACGATCGGCGAGGCGACCCGAGTCGTCGACGTCGCAGCCGCAGCGGGGGAGCCCGACGTCGACGTCGACGAGCACGGAGCGGACCCCGCCGGCGATCGCCGCGTCGAGCGTCTCGTCGGAGTCGATCGCCACGGTGATGTTCGCCCGGTCGGCGAGCGCTCCGAGTCGCCCGGCGTCGAGTGTCTCGTTCGCGAGCAGCAGGTCGTCGGTCAGGCCGGCGGCGACGAGGCCCTCGATCTCCCTGGGTGTCGCCGCGCAGAAGTTGTGGTGCCCGTCGGCGTCGAGCCGCTTGGCCATGGCGGTCGACTTGAACGCCTTGACGTGGGGACGCAGCTTCGCTCCCGGCAGGACGGCGTCCATCGCTGCGAGGTTGCGGTCGAAGGTCGGGACGTCCACGAGCAGCGCCGGGGTGACGAGATCGTTCGTGGTCGACGGGTCGGCGCTCATGCACCCCATCATTGCCGTCCGATCCGCATTCTCGTGAACAGATGAGCGTCCTGGGCGCTCACGTGTTCACGAGAACGAGGGGGAGGGCGGGGCGGTTACTACCGTGAGGGCGTGCAGCTCGACCTCGACTTCGTCCGCTCCCAGTTCCCGGCGTTCGGCCGGCCGATCAACGACGGGCAGTCGTTCTTCGAGAACGCCGGCGGCTCGTTCGCCTGCCGACAGACGATCGACGCGCTCACCGAGTACTACACCGATCTCAAGGTGCAGCCCTACAGCGAGTTCGAGTCGTCGGCACGCGCGGGTGCACTCATGGATCGCTCTCGCGTCAGGTGGGCCGAGGCGCTGGGCGTCGAGTCGCGCGAGGTGATCTTCGGTCCCTCGACCTCCGCCAACACCTACGTGCTCGCGCACGCCTTCGCCGGCATCCTCGAGCCCGGCCACGAGGTGATCGTCACCAACCAGGACCACGAGGCCAACACCGGTGCCATCCGACGCGCGGCCGAGGCGATCGGGTGCACGCTTCGAGAGTGGCGCACCGACCCTGCTTCTGGCCTGCTGGACATCGACGAGTTCGAGTCACTGCTCAGCGACCGGACGGGTCTGGTCACCGTGCCGCACGCCTCGAACATCGTCGGCGTCGAGAACGACATCGCCCGGATCACGGCGCTCGCCCACACGGTCGGGGCTCGCGTGATCGTCGACGGCGTGTCGTTCGCACCGCACAGCCTCCCCGATGTCGCCGCACTCGGTGCCGACGTCTACCTGTTCAGCCTCTACAAGACGTATTCGGTCCACCAGGGGCTCATGGTGGTGCGCGCCGGGCTGCTCACCGAGCTGCCCAACCAGAGCCACTTCTTCAACGACAACGTGGCCGACAAGCGCCTCAACCCGGCCGGCCCCGACCATGCCCAGGTGGCCTCGGCCGGCGCGGTGCTCGACTACGTCGAGTTGCTGCACCGTCACCACGGTGGCAGCGACGGCGACGACCTCCGGACGGCGGTCGCTGCGGTCTCGGCGCTCTGGCGCGAGCACGAGGATTCGCTCAGCCCGGTGTTGCTGGATCTCCTGGCTGCGCGTGACGACGTGCGGCTCCTCGGGCCGTCGGCGATCGACGCCACGACGGGGCACCGGTGCCCGACGATCGCGTTCAGCCCGCTCGCGATCGAACCGGAGACCGTGGCGCACGAGCTCGTCCGGCGCGGCGTGCAGACCAGTTCCGGCCACTACTACGCGGCCCGCGTGCTCGACGGGCTCGGCGTCGATCCCGACCGTGGCGTCGTGCGGCTCTCGTTCGTGCACTACACCTCGCCCGCGGACGTGGCGCGCGCCGCCGAGGCGCTGACCGACGTGCTCGGCTGACGCTCCCGCCGGAACGGAGTGATCGCGCCGACGCGCTGTCCGCCTCTGGTGTCCACGACGACGTCACCGTGCGGCATGCTGTGGCGGTGACGACGACGGAGGCGCCGAGCGCGGCACTGCGCGAACAGGACCGTCGCGACTGGCAGCGCCACCCGGTCGACGTCGCCCGGCTCGTCGTCCGTCTCTGTCTGCTGGGCCTGGTCCTGTTCCTGACCGCCGTGCTCCCGGGTGCGTTGACCAACACCTCGGCCGACATCGTCAGCTTCTTCGCCCGGATGCCCGAGCCCTTCAGGTACGCACTCGTCGGTCTGGCACAGCTCGCGATCCTGTTGATCCCGATCGTGACCGTCGGGTGGTTCCTCACGCGCCGGACGCGAGCGGCAACCCTGCTCGTGGTCGGCGCGGCGATCGTCGGGGGCATCGTGATGGTGCTGCTGACCGACTGGCTCGAACGAGCGGCCCCGCCGACGGCGATCACCGACCTGCCTTCAGGATCGTTCGTCAGAGCGTCGTTCCCGTCAGCGGCCTATCTGGCCGCCCTGGTGGCGGGAGCGACGACCGCTTCGCCGATGATGACGGCCCGCTGGCGGAGGATCACCTGGGCGGCGGTGTGGTTGACCGTGCTGGTGCGCCTGATCACGGCCACGCAGGCGCCGGTCAACCTGTTGGTGACGCTCGCACTCGGGACCGCGGTCGGCTCGGCGGCCCTCGTGATCTTCGGGTCGCCCCGACGACGCCCCGGAGCCGCGACGCTCCGCGCTGGGCTGGCGGCCGGCGGTTTCGTGATCGACGAGTTGGGGGACGACACGGCCGAGCGTGGCGTCAGGACCTACGAGGGGCGCGCCGGCGGCGAGGCCGTCGACGTGGTGTACCTCGACCGGGACGACCGTGACATCGAGTTGATCGCTCGCGTCGTGCGGTCGATCAGGGTCCGCGACGTCGACGAACAACGCACCTCGGTGCGACCACGATTCCGGGCCGCTCAACTCGCCGAGTCGACGATGATGGCCCGTCGAGCGGGAGCACGGGTCCAGGAGGTGTTGGCGGTCGCGCCGACCGGGACCGACAGCGCGCTCATCGTGCTGGGGGCCGCGGCGGCGTCCGGCCGCACGATGCGTCAGCTGACCCCGGAGGAGATCAGCGACGATGCACTCGACGACGCGTGGCGCCAGCTCGGCCGGCTGCACGCAGTGTGCATCGCGCACCGGTCGCTGACACGCGACAACGTGGTCGTCGGCGGCGATCGTGTGACCCTGCTCGGGCTGGACACTGCACTGCTCGCGTCGAGCCCCGAGTCGCGTGCAGTCGACCGGGCGGAGTTGCTCGTCACGACGGCCCTCAGTGCCGGTCCCGAGCGAGCGCTCGATGCTGCGGTGCGCTCGGTGCCGGCGGACGATCTCGAAGCGACGCTCTCGTTCGTCCAGCTGCCGGCACTCCCGGCCCGTACCCGTGACGAGGCGAAGAAGCCGAAGCATTTCGTCGACGACCTCCGCGGGGGGCTCGCGGACCGACTCGGTGTCGAGCAGGTCGAGCTCGCCGAGCTCGAGCGGATCAGCTTCGGCAAGATCGTCAGCTGGGTCGGCTTCGCCGTGCTCGCGTTCTTCGTGCTGACGCTCGTCACCAACTGGTCCGCGATCGCCGATGCGATGTCGGGGATCGACTGGGTCTGGGTGGGGCCCGCGGTGCTCGCCACGCTCGTCGGAACGGTCGGCGGGGCAATGTCGCTCGCGGGATCCGTCGTCCGCCCCATCCCGCTCGGCGATGCGACGATCATCATGTTCGGCCAGTCGTTCCTCAATCGGTTCACGCCGATGAACACCGGCGGCATGGCGATGCGGATCCGCTACCTGCAGAAGGGCGGCACCGACGTCGCCGTGTCGACGGCGGCGGTCGGGCTGACGTCGTTGGCGAGCGGCATCGTCCAGGTCGTCTTCATCGTCTTCTTCTTCCTGTGGAGCAGCACCGATCCGCGGGGCGACGTCGACGTCGGCGGCGGCGGGCCCGACTTCACGCTGGTGTTCGTCTTCGTCGGCGCCGCGGTCGTGGCGGCGGTCGTGCTCGCACTGACACCCAAGTTCCGCCGCTGGCTCGTCGCCATCGTGAAGTCGACGATCGAGAAGATCCGCCACGACTTCGGCGAGTTGGCGCGCATGCCGTCGAAGCTCGGTCTGCTCTTCGGAGGTCAGGCGATCGCGAAGCTGTCGACCATCCTCACGTTCGTCTGGGCGTGTCGGGCATTCGGCATCGACCTGCCCTTCGCCGAGCTCGGTGCGCTGTACCTGGGTGCCAACACCATCGCCTCGGCCGTGCCGACCCCCGGCGGTGTCGGGGCGATCGAGGCGGCGCTCGTGTTCGTGCTGACACGGGCCGGCGTGCCGGACGCGGAAGCCTGGGCCGCGACCCTGTTGTTCCGCTTGATCAACTACTGGTTGCCGACGATCCCGGGCTACCTCGCCCTGCGCTACAGCGAGCGCCGCGAACTGGTGTGAGCGGGTGGCTCCTCCGGTCGGGCCCGGCGGCCTACGCTGCGACCGTGAGCGGAGCAGTCGTCGGAGTGGTCATGGGGTCGTCGAGCGACTGGCCGACGATGGCGAAGGCGGTCGAGGTCCTCGAGTCGTTCGGTGTCGATCACGAAGCACAGGTGGTGAGCGCCCACCGGATGCCCGACGAGATGTTCGCCTATGCGGAGCAGGCACGTGAGCGCGGGATCCGGGTGATCATCGCCGGCGCCGGCGGCGCCGCTCACCTCCCGGGCATGCTCGCTGCGAAGACCACGGTGCCCGTGCTCGGCGTACCCGTGGCGTCGCGCCATCTCAGCGGACAGGACTCGTTGTACTCGATCGTGCAGATGCCGGCGGGCGTTCCGGTCGCCACCTTCGCCATCGGCGAGGCGGGCGCCACCAATGCAGCACTGTTCGCAGTCGCCCTCCTCGCCGACACCGACGTTCGACTGCGCGACGCACTCGCGGCGTACCGCGACGCCCGGCGCGAGCAGGCGAGTTCGTCGGTCCTGCCTCCCGAGTCGTCGTGACCCCGATCGTTCCGCCCGCGACGCTCGGCGTGCTCGGCGGCGGCCAGCTCGGCCGCTACTTCGTGATGGCGGCCGCCACGATGGGCTACCGCACGATGGTGCTCGACCCGGACCCGTCCGCGCCGGCCGGCGCGGTTGCACACGAACACCTCGTGGCGGCGTACGACGATCCCGCCTCGCTGCGGCGTCTGTCGTTCGACTGCGACGCGGTGACCACCGAGTTCGAGAATCCACCGGCGGCCGCGCTCGACGAACTCGCGATGACGGTGGTGGTCGCTCCGTCACCGGCATCGGTGCGGATCGCCCAGGACCGGATCGCCGAGAAGGCGTTCCTCGCCGACAACGGCTTCCCGATCGGCCCCTACATGGTGCTGCCGTCCACCGACGACCCACCGATCGATTCGTCGGTGGTCGACGAGGGAGCAATCGTGAAGACCGCACGCCTCGGCTACGACGGCAAGGGGCAGCGTTCGGTCGACGGTGTCGCCGAGACCCTCGCGGCGTGGGCCGAACTCGGTGGCGGACCGTGTGTCGTCGAACGCCGCCTCGACCTCGACACGGAACTGAGTGTGATCGTCGCCCGCACTGCCGACGGTCGTCTCGACGCCTGGCCGGTGGCCGAGAACCGACACGTCGACGGCATCCTCGACCTGACGGTGGTGCCCGCAGCCGTGTCACCGAGGCTCGCCGACCGGGCGGTCGGCCTCGCGATGGCGATCGCCGACGCCCTGGACTACGTCGGGGTGCTGGCGGTGGAACTCTTCGTCGTCGATGGCGACCTGCTCGTCAACGAACTCGCGCCCCGGCCCCACAACAGTGGACACTGGACGCTCGATGCCTGTGTGACGAGCCAATTCGAGCAGCAGGTGAGGGCGGTGTGCGGCCTGGGGCTCGGGAGCACGGCGATGACGGCGCCGTCGATCGCGATGGTCAACCTGCTCGGTGACCTGTGGGAACACGGGTCACCCGACTGGTCGGTCGTGTTCGACGATCCGGTTGCCAAGCTGCACCTCTACGGCAAGGGTCAGGCCCGACCGGGACGCAAGATGGGCCACCTGACCGTCACGTCCGATGTTGCGACGGCCGCGGCGGCGCGGGCGATCGAGCTCAGGTCGGCCGTCGTGCGATGACCAGCGTGTCGAGCGCGGTTCGGGGCCCGTCGGGCGTGTCGACGTGTCGGTGCGCGATCTCGGCGGTCGCGATCTCGAGCCCGTCGAGCGCGTCGACGGTGGCGTCGACCGTGTAGCACACCTCGGCGGACGGCGGCCCGCCGTAGCCGTCGGTGACGTTCGAGCGATCGTGCGCGATCACGAACAGCGTCCCGCCGGGGTTGAGCCATGTGGCTGCGTGATCGAGCACGATCTGTTGCTGCTCGCTCGGAAGCTGCAGATACGAGAGTACGACCAGGTCGACCGGTTGTGGCGGTGCCCAGGTGGTGGCGTCGGCCCGCTCGACGGCGATCGTCACGTCGTGTTGTGCGGCGAGCCGCAGCGCCTTGTCGAGGCCGACCTGCGAGAAGTCGACCGCAGTGACCGACCATCCTCGCTGCGCCAGCCAGACGGCGTTGCGGCCCTCGCCGGCGCCGAGATCGATCGCTGTCCCCGGGGTGAGGTCGGCGAGATGTTGCTCGACGAACTGGTTCGCCCGCCCGGTCCAGATCAGTTCGCTCGTCGAGTACCGCTCGTCCCACATGGTGCTGTCCATCCCCCCAGTCTGCCCGGCAGTCCCACGCCACCCCGTTTGCGTCGAGAATTCGGTGGGGCGGCCCACCGGAAGTGTCACGCAAACGGGGATGGTGCCGGCTCAGTCGTCCCACTCACCCCGTTTGTGTCGAGAATTCGGTGGGGCGGTCCACCGGAAGTGTCACGCAAACGGGGATGTGGCGGGGGCGGGCTCGACGTCGAACGTCTCCACCCGGCCGTCGGCGTGCTTGGCGAACCGGCGTGGTGTGGCCCCGTGGTTCGGATCGTCGCTGCCCCAGGGCCAGCCGCCGAACTGGGTGCGGCGGTAGTCCTCGAACGCCTGCTGGATCTCGGCCTGGGTGTTCATCACGAACGGTCCGTACTGCGCCACCGGCTCACCGATCGGGCGGCCCTGCAACACCATGCACTCGACGCCCTCGTCGCCGGCGACCAGTTCGAGCGGACGCGACGAGTCGAGCACCGCACCGTTGCCGGCGTCGAGGCGCTCGCCGTCGACCGTGAGCCAGGAGCCGGCGAAGGCGTACAGCAGCCGGTGCGTCTCGTCGCCCGCGGTGGGCGGCATCGTCCAGCGAGCACCGGCATCGAAGCGCAGGTGCCAGATCGCCACGTCGGCCTCGGCCTTCGAGGCCCATGAGTTCGGCGGCGGCGCGGGTGCGGTTGCGTTCGCCAGCGATCCCGCGATCACGGTGATGTCGACGATGGCGCCGTCGTCGGACGGCTCGGCGATCACGGTCGGGGTGTCGTGGCTCCACAGCATCGTGAAGTACGGCTCGACCATCTTGTCGGCGGCCGGCAGGTTGAGCCACATCTGGAACAGCTCCAACGGGTTCGGGCCGTCGTGGTCGAGGAGGGGGAACATCTCGCAGTGCACGATGCCCTTGCCGGCGGTCATCCACTGGGTGTCGCCGCGCCCGAACCGGGCGGTGGCGCCGAGCGAGTCGCTGTGGTCGCAGAAGCCGGTGCGTACGTACGTGACCGTCTCGAACCCGCGGTGGGGGTGCTGCGGGAACCCGGGCACGGTCGAGCCGTGGTACATGTTCCATCCGTCGACCCCGGCGAAGTCCATCCCGATGTCGCGTCCGTCGAGTGGGGCGTCGGGCCCGAGGTCGACCGTGCCCGTGGGGTAGTCGTCGCGGTGGTGCGCACAGAACAGGAACGGGTCGACGGTCGGCCACTGGGTGCCGAGGGGGAACGTCTGCAGGAGTGCTCCGGTCATGAGGGAAGTCTAGGAGCCGAGGCCAATACTTGCGCCCGCAATGTCTGGGCGCCCCGTTCGCGTCCGTCGCTCGCGATCGCTGCTCGATCGGTGATCGCGGTTCCGATGCGATGGAGTTAGCTTGCCGGCGTGTCCACCGCCCGCGACGTGCTGCGCTACCCGGCCGTGCGGCGCTACCTGCTGTCGACGGCGCTGGCGGCGGTCGGTCTCAACATCCTCGTGACGGTGCTCTTCAAGCAGGCGTTCGACATCACGGGGAACACGCTCGCGATCGGCTTCATCGGCCTCGCGCAGTTCGTCCCGGCCGTGATGCTCGTGTTGGTCAGTGGCTGGGTCGCCGATCGCTTCGACCGCCGTCGCGTCACGGCGCTCTTCCTGCTCGCTCGCACGTTGTGCGCCGTCGGGTTCCTCGTGTACAGCCAGCTCGAGACGGGCGCGGTGTGGCCGCTGTTCGCGATCGCATTCGTGTTCGGTGCCGCCGATGCGATGCTGGGGCCGTCCCGTCGCTCGATCGCGCCGCTGCTCGCACCCGCGGAGCTCTTCCCCCAGGTGGTGGCACTGTGGACCGCGACGTTCACCGCCTCGGCGATCGTCGGCCCCGTCATCGGTGGATTCCTCTACTCGGTCGGGCCGAGCGAGGCGTATGCGCTCGCCGCGATCCTGGAGTTCGCGGCGATCGTTCCGATCCTGGCGATCGTCTACTCCCACGAACCCGAGCGCATCACCGACCGCCCGACGCTCCACACCGCGCTCGAGGGGTTGCGGTTCGTGCGCCACACGCCGGTCGTGCTCGGCACGATCTCGCTCGATCTCTTCGCCGTGCTGTTCGGCGGCGCGATCGCCTTGATCCCGGCGGTCGCGAGTGATCGCCTGGGCGTGGGTGACATCGCCTACGGATGGCTGCGCGCGGCCCCGGGCATCGGAGCCGCCATGATGGCCCTGTGGCTCGCCGTGCGCCCGGTCACCCGCCGGGTCGGCCCGACGCTGCTGGTCGTGGTCGGGATCTTCGGTCTCGGCACCACCGTGTTCGGGCTCACCACCAACTACGCAGTGGCGTTCATCGCGCTGATCGTGATCTCCGCCGCCGACATGGTGTCGATGTTCATCCGCGGGTCGATCGTTCCGCTGGTGACACCCGACGAACAGCTCGGCCGCGTCAGTGCGGTCGAGGGCGTGTTCATCGGGGCGTCCAACGAACTCGGTGCGTTCGAGAGCGGCGTCGCCGCCAGGATGTTCGGCGTCCCGTGGGCGATCGCCGGTGGCGGACTGATCACGATGGGGATCGCTGCGAGCTTCGCGTTCGTGTTCCCGTCGATCCGGCGCATCGACACCTTCGACGAACTCCGCCCGGCGAAATCCACGGTGCCGGTCACCTGAGGTCGATCTACGGTCGCGACGTGGAGCTGCGCTGGCCGACCGAGACGGAGTTGCCGAGCTACGTCGCGGCGCTCGAGGCCGGCTGGTCACCGAACACATTGGACGACGGTGCGGGACGCGTCGAACTCGCGGCGATCGCACGCGACCCGGCGGCCTTCCTGGCGTCGCTCGTCGACCCTGATGCGTCGGGGCGGACCATCGAGCTGCCGGACGGTTCGGTCGCCGAGCGCATCCCGGGCTACCGGAAATGGATGTGGGACGGGGAGTTCTGCGGGTCGATCGGCTTCCGATGGGTGTCCGGAACCGAGGAGTTGCCCCCGCACGTGCTCGGCCACATCGGCTACGCCGTCGTCCCCTGGAAGCAGGGTCGAGGCATCGCCACCGCCGCCCTCGGGATGATGCTCGCCGACGCTGCCGCCGAGGGCCTGCGCTGGGTGGAGATCACGACCGATCCCGACAACGTGGCATCGCAACGGGTGATCGAACGCAACGGTGGCGTGCTGGTCGAACGGTTCGCCTACCCCAAGGCATACGGCCGCGCCGACGCCCTGCGCTACCGCGTCAGTGTGACGCCAGGGGTCAGACCCCCGGCGTGACGCGGCGGGTGTAGAGGAGGTCGACGGGGTGGCGGCCGGCGTCGAGGCCGCGCTGCTCGAAGCGGGTGAGGGGACGCCAGTCGGGGCGTTCGACGATGCCGCCGGACAGCCGGGGCTCCGCGTCGCACACCCGTTGCATCTCCTCGGCGTAGTCGGCGATGTCGGTTGCGAGGTGCATCGTGCCGCCAGGGCGGAGGCGATCGGTCAGCGCCGCGATCACGTCCGGCCCGACGAGACGGCGGTGGTGGTTCCGGCGCTTCGTCCAGGGGTCCGGGAAGTAGATGCGGACACCGGCGAGCGATGCCGGCGCCACGCGGTCGAGGAAGGGGAGGACGTCGCCGTGGACCACCCGGATGTGATGGAGGTCTCGATGCTCGATCGCATCGAGCACCGTGACCACGCCGGGGGTGTGCACCTCGACCCCGATCACGTCGGTGGTCGGATCGGCGGCGGCCATCTCGATCGTCGACTCGCCGTGACCGAACCCGATGTCGAGCACCACGTCGCCATTGCGCCCGAACACCTCGGTCCAGTCGAGGATCGGCCCGTCGATCGCCAGGCTCCACCGCTGGATCCACTCGTCGAACTCCGCCTGCCGTTTCGGCGACAACCGGCGTTGACGCATGCGGAACGATGCCGCGGGCCGACGCACCGTTTCGGCGGGCCGCTCGACGTCGTGACGGAACTCGGTCATCGACGCCGAACCTACCGGCGTCGACGCGGTGGTCATCCGCCAGACTGCCGACCGTGGCCACCGACGATCAGCGCGATCCCGATCCTGCTCGGCGCCGTGCAATCCGGCGCCAGGCGGCGTCGATCGTCGCGGCGGTCGCCCCGTTCGGGATCGTCTTCGGGGCCGCGGCTGCCACCGCCGGACTGAGCATGTGGCAGGCCGTCGGGTACTCGGCGCTGGTCTTCGGTGGGAGTTCGCAGTTCGCCGCTGTCGAGATCCTCGGCGACGGCGGTTCGATCGCATCGGCAGCGATCGCCGGACTGCTGCTCAACGTGCGCTCGCTCGCCTTCGGGGTGATCATGGCGCGTGCACTCGCTGGGCCCTGGTGGCAGCGCGCCGCGATGTCGCAGCTGATGATCGACGAGTCGACCGCTGTCGGCGCGGCGCAGGAGGATCTGCGGTGGCGACGCTACGGCTACCTGGTTGCGGGTCTGGGCGTGTTCGTCGTCTGGAACCTCACCACCCTGATCGGCTTCGCCGTCTTCTCCGACGCCGGTGACCTGATCACCGACCTCGGGCTCGACGCCGCCGGTCCTGCCGCGTTCCTCGCCCTGCTGTGGCCCCGACTGGTGTCGCCGGCACAACGGCGCACGGCGATCGCCGGTGCGCTGATCGCGCTCGTGCTGATCCCGGTGGCGCCACCGGGCGTTCCGATCCTGGCCTCGATGCTCGGCGTCGCGGTCGCGACGCTGTGGCCCCCGGCGGAATCGGCGCCGACCGTCGACGAGGGGTCGTCGTGAGCGCAGCCACCAGCGTGCTGATCATCATGACGATCGGCACGTACGCCTTGAAGTCTGCAGGGCCGCTCGTGCTCGGCGACCGGTCGCTGCCGGTGCGGATCCAGCAGGTGGTCGACCTGTTGCCGGCCGCCCTGCTCGCTGCGCTCGCGATCGTGTCGACCGTCGGTGACGGCGAACAGATCGTGATCGATGCACGGCTCGTCGGCCTCGTCGTCGCAGGACTGGCACTGTGGCGACGAACGCCGTTCGTGCTGGTGATCGTGCTCGCGTCGGCCGCGACGGCGCTCACCCGTCTCGTCGCTTGAGTGCCTGCGGCAGCACTACGATCGGCGGCGATGGCTGGTTCACAGATCGATCTCATGCCGGGCGAGGACATGGTCCTCTACTCGAACCCACACTGGTGGTACTTCTGGAAGGACGCGGTCGCAGGCCTGATCTTCCTCGGGTTCCTGATCCTGCTGATCATGGCCGACGACGGGTGGGTGAACGACGGCCTGGGCTGGCTCACGCTGATCGCGTTCATCGTGTTCATCGTGATGACGGCATACGCCTTCGTGCAGTGGCGCACGACGAAGTTCGCGATCACCACCGAGCGAGTGGCGTATCAGAGCGGGATCATCCGCCGGCGCGGCGTGTCGATCCCGCTGAACCGCATCAACAACGTCAACTTCAACCAGACGATGATCGCCCGGATGCTGAACAACGGCGTGGTGATCATCGAATCGGCCGGCGAGACCGGCGACTCGGTGTTCGAGAACATCCCCGAACCGGAGAAGGTGCGCGCGCTGATCTTCAAGCAGGTCGAGGCCGACGAACAGCGCGACTCCGATCGGGATGCCGCAGCGCTGGCGAAGGCCCTGCGCGACCAGGCTCCGACGGCGGCGCCGGCGGCGCCTGGCGGATCGAGCGTGCCGGAGCGGTTGAAGCAGCTCGACGATCTCCGCGCCCAGGGCCTCGTGACCGACGAGGAGTACGCGTCGAAGCGTCAGGCGATCATCGAAGATCTCTGACGCCGTCGGCCCAAGCCGCCACGAACGCGAGGAACGCATCGACGTCGTCGTCGGTGACTTCGATCGACAGCGCGATGAACCCGCGTCGGGCGATGTAGAACCCCGCCTCGAGCGCATCGAAGAACAGCAACTCCTTCCAGCGGTCGTCGTTCGCACGCAGATCGTCGACCGATCGCACCGGTCCGGAGGTGCCGTGCACGTTCATCAGCGAGCCGGTCCCGGTCGCGCACATCGGAACGCCGCTGTCGGCGAACACGGCGTCGAGCCCGTCGCGCAGACGGTCGCCGCGGGCGTTGGTGGCCACCAGCACGTCAGCGGTCAACACCTCGGTCAGCGTGGCGACGCCGGCCGCCATCGACACCACGTTGTTGTTGAAGGTGCCGGCATGGCCGAGGGCGCCACCGGTGCTGGCATCGAACGCGGCCATCAGGTCGCGGCGACCGCCGAAGGCACCGAACGTGAAACCGCCGGCGACGTACTTGCCGAGTGTGGTCAGATCGGGCAGCACCCCCCGGAGTCGTTGGGCCCCGCCGGTCGAGAGCCGTGACGTCATCACCTCGTCGAACACGAGCAGCGAGCCCGATGCATCGCAGTGGGCGCGCACAGAGGCCAGGAATTCGTCGGAGGCGGGGATGCAGCCGGCCGATCCCTGGAGCGGCTCGACCAGGACCGCAGCGATGTCGGCGCCGTGCTCGGCGAACACCGCGGCGAGCGCGTCGAGGTCGTTGTAGGTCGACACCACCCAGTCGTGCGGCACGTTGACCGGGCTGGACGCCCCACCGCCGAACGTCAACACGCCGCCGTGATAGCCGCCGGCGAAGACGAGGACCTTGCGGCGGCCGGTGTGGTGCGTGGCGAGCGCCAGCGCCATCAGGTTGGCCTCGGTGCCGGAGTTGGTGAAGCGCACCTGCTCGATCGACGGGAACCGCTCGACGATCGCCTCGGCGAGGCGCACCTCGTTCGGGTGGACCGCGCCGAGCGCCCAGCCACCGTCGATCGCGAGGTGCGCGGCGGCCCGGACCGGCTCGGGGGAGTGGCCGAGCAGCCCCGCCGTGTAGTTGCCGAGCAGGTCGACGTAGCGGTGCCCGTCGACGTCGACGAGGTACTGGCGCTGGGCCGACGCCACGCGGAAGGGGAAGGGGTCGAAGTGCAACACCGATCGTGTGTTGCCGCCGGGGAGGACCCCGCTCGCTCGCCGGGCCCAGTCGGCGCTGGTCGGGTTGGCCTCGGCGTAGCGCCGTCGAGCCTCCGCCACGGCGGTGTCGAGCGTTGCGACGGCTGAACCGGTTCGATCCTGGATGGTCATCGGGGTCGCTCGATCTCAGGCGCGGGTTCGGCGTTCGCCCCAGTGCCCCATCGCGCCGACACGTTGGAAACGTTCGGGTCGGTCGTCGGGGCCGAGCACGTCGGTGGCGAGCCACAGGCGCTTCAGCCAACGCACGTGATCCGGTCCGTCGACGTAGCGGCGCCGACCGTGGAGGACGTGGTAGTTGTTGACGAACTGGATCTCACCAGGGCGCAACGCCATCTCGACACGGTTGTCCGGGTCGTTGACGAAGGTGTCGTAGGCGTCCATCGCCTCGATCTGGAGGTCGGTGAGGCGCGGTGCCTCGGGGTGGCGTTGCGACGCGTCGATGAACGGGCGGATGTAGCGAACGAACAGGCGATCGCCGGTGGGGCCGGTGTGGCGGGTGAACGCGGGCACCTCGTAGAACGGCCGCCCGCCCGCCCGCTGCTCGCCGCGGAAGTCGTAGGGGAGCGGTTCGTAGAGCGCAGCCGCCAGGTCGGGGCGCGACCGGACGAGGGCGTTGTGGGCGCCCAGTGCGTTCGCCACGAGGCTCTCGCCGCCGCTGACACCCGAGTCGATGCACATCAGCCCGACGAGATCGGAGCCGTCGCTGTGGAACCCGAGCGGATGCCCGCCGATCTCGTTGCCGCGTGCGGTCGGGTCGTCCGGGGCCTTGCCCTGGTCCTTCACGTCGCCGAGCAGGTGGCCCTTCGCGTTCTGCGGCCAGGGTTCGCCGAGGTGCATGCCGATGCCCCAGTACATCCACGAGGCATCCTCCGCCCCGAGACGTTCGACGTCGAGCGACGCGATCCGCGCGAACCCGCGGCCGTTGACCAGCTCCTCCGCGAGCTCGGTGAGCAGCGGTGCGAGCGTGGGGAGCGGGAAGTCGTCGACGGTCACGTCGAGCACCTCGTCGGTGACCGAGCGGGCGTGCGCGAGTGCGGCGTCGAGTTCGTGCTGATGGGCGTCGGTCAGACGCAGCGTCCACTCCTCGACGTCGCCGATGTCTTCGGCGCGCCAGTTGGCATGGGTCTCGAGTTCCACGACGTCGCCGGTGGTCGTGGTGCTCGCCGCAGTCGTGATGGGAGTCGATTCGACGGTGCTCATCGTTCAGCTTCCTGTTGTGGGTGTCGGAGCGGGTTGGGCGCCGCGGATCAAGCGACCCGGCAGCGCGTCGGTCGCCGCGCCGTCGTGGTAGGTCTCCTGGCCGGCGACGATCGTGTGTCGCCAGCCGTCGGCGCGCTGCAGCAGTCGCCGACCGTTGGCGGGCAGGTCGTGCATGATCGTCGGCTTGTGCAGCCGCAGGCGGTCGAAGTCGACCACGTTGAGATCCGCGCGGTAGCCCGGCGCGATCACCCCGCGGTCGAGCAGGCCGACCGTTCGGGCGGTGTCGCGGCAGTGGCGCTGCACGAGGAACGGCAGGGGGATGCGGTCGTGATCGCGGTCGCGCCCCCAATAGGCCAGGAGCGTCGTCGGGAAGCTGCCGTCGCAGATCGTTCCGACGTGGGCGCCGCCGTCGGCGAGGCCCGGAACGGTGTGCGGGTGGGTGAGCATCTCGTGGCAACCGTCGAGGTTGCCGTCGACGTAGTTGAGGAACGGCAGGTAGATCAGGCCGTGGCCGTCGTCGGCGAGCATGGCATCGAGTGCCACCTCTTCGGGGGTGACACCACGCCTGGCGGCGACGGCCGCGATCGAGGTGTCGAGCGCAGGCTCGTAGTCGGGTTCGTCACCCATCTCGAACAGCAGGTCGAACCGGGAGATCAGGTTGCCGCCGAGCTTCTCCGCGAACGCTCGGCGGCCTCGGCGAGCAGGCGTGCCCGGAACGGTGCGTCTCGGAGTGCGGCGACCCGTTCGGCCAGCGGTCGATCGGCGATCTCGCGATACACGGGATTGGTGAGGAACGGGTTCAGCGTGCACTCCAACCCGAGGATCAGCCCCACGGCGCGGGGCGCCACCTGACCGGTCATCGTGAGCCCGTCGGCGTTTGCCCTGGTGATCTGGTCGAGCAGGCCGCGGAACGCATCGGGCACCATCGGGTTGCGGGCGATGGAGATCGACATCGGGCGGCCCGAGCGTTCGACCATCGCTCGCAGCGTGGCGAACTCGTCGGCGGGATCGAGGAAGTCGGAGACGACCTGCAGCACGCCGGTGCCGGTGGCGCCGACACCCTCGGCGATGCCGATCAACTCGTCGGGCGCCGCGGTGAGGGTCGGGGTGTAGGCGCCCGTCGAGGTCTTGTGGTTGCGGGTGCGGCTCGTGCTGAAGCCGAGCGCTCCCGCCTCGATGCCCTGTCGGGCCAGCTCGGCCATCGCGGCGATGTCGTCGGGCGTGGCGTCCTCGTGGTTGGCGCCGCGCTCGCCCATCACGTTGAGACGCACGGCGCCGTGCGGCACCTGCATGGCGACATCGATGTCGTGTGGGATCGATTCGACGGCGTCGAGGAACTCGCCGAACGAGTTCCAGTTCCAGGCGAGACCTTCGTGGAGGGCCGCGCCGGGGATGTCCTCGACGCCCTCCATCAGCTCGATCAGCTTGTCGTGATCGGCGTCGTGCACCGGAGCGAAACCGACGCCGCAGTTGCCGGTGACCACCGTGGTGACACCGTGCCACGACGACGGCTGCAGGCGGGAGTCCCAGGTGGCCTGGCCGTCGTAGTGGGAGTGGATGTCGACGATGCCCGGGATGACGAGCGCCCCGTCGGCGTCGATCTCGCGATCGGCGCTGCCGACGATCGTGCCCACCTCGACGATCACGCCGTCGACGGCCGCGACATCAGCGGTGCGGGCCTCGGAGCCGGTGCCGTCGATGACAGAACCGCCCCGGATGATCAGGTCGTAGTCAGCCATGCGCAAGTCTCGCGCCTGCCGCACCCGCATCGAGACCCGGGCGGACACGATGCGTCCGACAGATCGTGTACGTCGGCTGTCGGGCGTCTCTAGGATCCGGGCGTGGCAAACCCTCGGGGCTTCTCCGGCCCGACCGGCTTCGAAGGCGCCGGAATGGAGTCCGAGGAGTTCCACGAGGCTTCGGACCCGGAGCGTCCGTCCGACGACCCGAGCCTCGGTGTCCATCGACGGACGAGTCGGCGTTGGTGGCATCGTCACTTGAACTCCGAAGAGCGCCAGCGGGTGATGGCGGAACTGGCGATCAAACGTCAGGATCACTGGGCCTACCGGTTCACGATCATGATCACCCTGTCGGTGATCGTCGCCGTCATGGGGTTGTCCGCCAACTCTGCGGCGGTGGTCATCGGGGCGATGCTGCTCGCTCCGCTCATGCAGCCGGTGTTGGCCACTGCGGCATGCATCGCGATGGCACTGTTCCGCAAGTCGTTGCGGTCGTTCGCCGTCGTGGTGTCGGCCACGTTCTGGGCCATCCTGCTGTCGTACGTGCTGGCCGCGCTGTTCGTCAACGGCGAACTCCCCAACGAGGTGACCAGCCGCACGGCGCCCGACATCCGCGACCTCGTCGTGGCGCTCGCGGCCGGCACGGCGGGGGCGTATGCCACGGTGCGCAAGGACGCCTCGGCGTCGCTTCCCGGTGTGGCGGTGGCCGTCGCGCTCGTTCCGCCGCTCGCGGCGGTGGGCATCTCGCTCGAGGCCGGCAACGCGACGTTTGCGTGGGGAGCGATGCTGCTCTACACCACCAACCTCTTCGCGATCGTGCTCGCCGGGGTGGTGGTCTTCGTCGTGACGGGGTTCGTTCCACCCCGTCGCCTGGCCACGACGTTCGGTCGCACGGCGATGGTCTCCGCCGTGGTCGCGGTGGTCGTCGTGGCGATCGCCTTGCCGCTGTACAGCGCGTCGACGGCCGCGGTCGAGCGGTCGCAACGTGAGGTGGACGCACTCGAGATCGTGTCGGACTGGCTCGGGCAGACCGACCGGCGATCAGCGCCCGCGGTGAGTTTCGACGAGCAGCGGATCACGGTCGCGGTGCGGAGCTTCGACACGCCACCCGACCCCGATCCGTTGATCGCATCGCTGTTGGCGAACTTCGGAGATGATCGGGTCGTGTCGATCGAGTGGGATCGGGTCGACCAGGCGACGACCACGACGACGGCGCCGCCGACGACCACGATCGTCTCCGACGAAGAACGACTCGTCACCGCTGTGGAGGACATCGTCGACCGCTGGCTCGCCGACCTCGGTGCCGATGCCGCCGGGCGCCGGGACGAGTTGTCGATCGTCGACAACGTCATCCGCCTCGACGCGAGCGGCACGATCGATGCCCCGCCGCTGGGGACGCTCACGTCGCTGCTCGACACCGAGCTCGACCAGACGTTCGAGGTTCGGATGACCTGGCTCGAACGGGAGAGCGTGTCGGATCAGCTGCCGACACCGACGCCCGACGAGGTGCTCGCCGAACGGATCGGGTTGCTGGCCGGTGACTGGGCGGCGACGCAGGGAGTGTCGGTGTTGTCGACGAGCTTCGACGGGGTCGATGCCGTGATCGAGGTCGCCGGACCGAACGACCCCGACGCCTCCGGACTCGTCGACAGCGTCACGGAGCTCCTCGACGCCGACGACCGGGTGACGGTGCTGTTCATCCAGCGTCGCGACATCACGACCACGACCTCGACGACCCTGCCGGGCTGAGGATCTCGACTCAGGTGAGTTCGAGGCCGGCGAGGTCGCCGGCGGCGCGCCACGCTTCGAGCACCTTGATGAACGCAATCGAGCCGGCGCCGTAGCTGCCGTTCTTGACGCTGCGATCTCCCGGCTTGCCCTCGTTGTTGTAGTAGCCGGGCGTGCACGACTCGAGGAACCGCTGGTTCATCTGCGACAGGCTCACGATCGTGTCGACCCAGGCCGCTTCGGCGTCGGCGTCGGCTTCGATCACCGTCACGTTGCGATCGCGCGCCTCGGCGAGGATGTAGGCGAGGTGCTTGCTCTGCTCGTTGAGCATGTGCGGGAAGTTGACCGTGAAGCCCGACTGCACGTTGGAGAAGATGAAGCAGTTCGGGAAACCGCGGCTGTGCATCCCGTGCAGGGTCGATGCGCCGTCGTGCCACTTCTCGGTCAGGGTGACGCCGTCGCGGCCGTACAGCTCGTATCCGGCTCGTCGGGTGTAGTCGGTGCCGACCTCGAAACCGGTTGCATAGATCAGACAGTCGACCTCGAACTCCTCCTCGACGAGCGCCCCGGTGGCATCGTGGCGCTCGACCACCACGCCGGTGGGCGTGATCCGCTTCACGCCGCGGCCCTCGGTGTCGATCAGGTGCACGTTGGGCCGGTTGAACGTGTCGAGGTACTGGTCGTGGAAGCACGGTCGCTTGCAGAACTGGCGGTAGTACGGCTTGAGCGCTTCGGCGGTGCTCGGGTCGTTGACGATCGTCTCGACCCGGGAGCGGATCTGCTCCATCTTCTCGAAGTCGGCCATCTCCATCGTCGTGGCCAACCCTTCCGGTGTCATGTCGCCCTCGCCGCGCCGGATGCGGATGAGGAGGTTGCCGATGATGTCGGTCCATCCGTCGTCGACGAGGTCCTCCGGTTCGGGGATGCCGGACACCAGGTTGTTGAAGTTCTCCATCCGGCGTTCCTGCCAGCCGGGTTCGAGACTCGCCGCCCAGTCGGGGTCGGTGGGACGGTTGTTGCGCACGTCGATCGACGACGGCGTGCGCTGGAACACGAACAACTCCTTGGCGCTCGCTCCGAGGTGCGGCACGCACTGGACGGCAGTCGCGCCGGTACCGATGATGCCGACGCGCTTGTCCGCCAGCCGGTCGAGACCACCGTCGGAGTTGCCGCCGGTGTAGTCGTAGTCCCACCGGCTCGTGTGGAACGTGTGGCCCTCGAACGTGGTGATGCCCTCGATGCCCGGCAACTTCGGGCGGTGAAGCGGCCCGCTGGCCATCACGATGTGACGAGCCCGCATCGCGTCGCCGCGGTTGGTGGTGACGACCCAGCGGTGGTCGGCGTCGTCCCACCGCATCCCCGTGACCTCGGTCTGGAAGCACGCATTGCGGTACAGGTCGAAGTGCTCGGCGATCGCCTGGCTGTGCGCCAGGATCTCGGCGGCCTGCGAGTACTTCTCCTTCGGCATGTAGCCGATCTCCTCCAACAGCGGCAGGTACACGTACGACTCGACGTCGCACGCGGCACCGGGGTACCGGTTCCAGTACCAGGTGCCGCCGAAGTCGCCGCCCTTCTCGACCATCCGGATGTCGTCGATGCCCGCTTCGCGGAGCCGGGCTCCGGCGAGCAGCCCGCCGAAGCCGCCGCCGATGATCAGCACCTCGACCTCGTCGGTCAGCGGTTCGCGTTCGATCGGCTCGACGTACGGGTCGTGGACGTAGCGCTCGAACTCCCCGGTGACCTCGATGTACTGCTCGTTGCCCGCCTCACGCAGCCGCTTGTCTCGCTCTTCGCGGTACTTCTCACGCAGCGCATCGGGATCGAACGTCGTGGTGCTCATCGAGATGTTGTAGCCCGCGTCCGCCCGGCTGATCGATCCGGACGCGCCGGACGGTTCGGTGGATGGTTCGGTGGATGGTTCGGTGGGTGCTGGGTGCGCCCTGCCGGTCAGGTCTCGACGTCGGCGAACCGTTCGATGTCGCCGCGGTGGCCGGCCACCACGATCAGGTCGTGTTCGCCGAGGAACGTCGCGCTCTCGGCGTAGGTGAACGCCTGGCCCTCGGGCTTGATGCACACGACGGTGACCTTGTACGTCGCTCGGAGATCGGTGTCGCCGAGCTTCATCCCGGCGATGTTCTTCGGGACCCTGGTCTCGACGAGCACGAAGTCTTCGTCCAGGGCGAAGTACTCGATCAGCGCTCCGGTGACGAGGCGAGCGACCCGTGCGCCCATGTCGGCCTCGGGGAACACGACGTGGTGCGCGCCGACGCGCTCGAGGATCCGGCCGTGCGATTTGGTGAGCGCCTTGGCCCAGATGTTGGGCACCTCGAGATCGACGAGGGCACCCGTGGTGAGCACGCTCGCCTCGACGTCGGCGCCGATCGCCACGACGGCGGTGACCGCGTCACCGACACCGAGTTGGCGGAGTGTCTGCTCGTTGGTGGTGTCGGCCTGGGCGACGTGGGTCAACATCCCGGCATGCTGCTGCACACGGTCGGCGTCGGCGTCGAGTCCGAGCACCTCGTGACCCATGTCGATCAGCGTGGACGCGAGCGACGAGCCGAACCGCCCGAGGCCGATCACGACGATCTCACCGCGGTGTTCGACCGGTGGTCGGAAGCCCGACAGCATCTTGGAAAAGTTCTTGTCAGCCAATGATCGGACGCTCCTCGGGATAATGGTACGCACGCGAGCGTTCCCGCAGTGCCAGCGCGGTGACGAAGGTGACCGGGCCGACGCGGCCGGTCAACATCACCAGCACCAGGATCAGCTGGCCGGACACCCCGAGTGACCCGGTGACGCCCGTCGAGAGTCCGACGGTTCCGAAGGCCGACGTCGACTCGAACAGTGCAGGTGTCAGCGACAGGTCCTCGATGCTCATCAGCAGCAGCGATGACCCGACGACGAGCCCGATCGACAGCAGTGCGACGGTCAGGGCCTGGCGGATCAGGTTGGCGGGGAGGCGCCGGCCGAAGGTGTTGACGTCGGGGTTGCCGCGGACCTCGGACCAGAGCACGAACGCGAGCACGGCGAACGTGGTGACCTTGATGCCGCCTGCCGTCGACGCGGGTCCGGCACCGATGAACATCAGCGTCGTGACCACCAGCAGCGTCGGTTCGTTCATGCCGCCGATGTCGACGGTGTTGAACCCGGCGGTCCTGGGCGTGACCCCCTGGAACCAGCCGGCGAGGAACTTGTCGAACGTGTCGAGGGGCCCGAGCGTCGCCGGGTTGTCCCACTCGAACACCGTCACCACGAGCGTGCCGAACACGATCAACGCGATCGTCGTCAGCAGGGTGATCTTCGTGTGGAGCGACCAGCGCAGTCGTCGTCGTGGGCCGTCGGCGCGACGGTTCCGCTGACGGCGCATCACCTCGACGATGATCGGGAAGCCGAGGCCACCGATGATGAACGCCGCCGACATGCCGAACACGACCACCGGGTCGCCGACGAACCTCGTCAAGCTGTCCGAGTACAGCGAGATGCCGGCGTTGTTGAAGGCGGAGACCGAGTGGAACAGCGCGGAGTACGCGGAACTGATCAGGCCGTCTTCGTAGCCGCGACGCCAGAACTGCACGGTCAGGATGACGGTCAGCGTGCCCTCCACGGCGAGCGTGATCTTGGCGATCGCGAGCAGGAGTCGTTTGAGGTCGCCGAGATCGACGGCGCCGATCTCGGCTTGTGCGAGCATCCGCTGCTTCAGCCCGACCCGGTCGGACGCGACGATTGCCAGCACCGAACCGATCGTCATGATGCCGAAGCCGCCGACCTGGATCAGCACCATCAGGACCACTTCTCCGAACACCGAGAAGCTGGAGATGTCGATCGTGGCCAGGCCGGTGACGGTGACGGCGGACGTCGACATGAACAGTGCGTTGTCGATGCCGATGGTGCCGGGCCCGTCGGAGGAGATCGGGAGTTCGAGCAGGAACGTGCCCGCCAGGATGAACGTCACGAAGGCTCCGACGACCAACTGGGCCGGGTTCCGGATCCCCGCGATCACCCCTCGACGTGGCACCGCCCGAGCATAGGTGGAGCGTCACGCGAGCGAAGTGAGCCTGGGTGCGCGAGCGAGGACAGGTGACGGCATCCTGGGGGGATGTTCCTGGGAGAAGACCTCCTTGCCTGGTTGACCCTGGCATTCGGTGGCGCGTTGTTCATCGGCAACCTGTTGGCGATCGTCAAGCCACCCGCGAAGCAACTCGACGACTCGAACCTCGAACGCGCCCCGGTGCTGCGCAGCGCCGTCTTCTCCGCGATCGGCCTGGTCGCCGCGATCTGGGCGTTGGCGTCACTCGTCAGCGGCTGATCCGTTCCACCTGCGACAGCCGGTCACTGCGACGAGAAGACCCCGAGCCCCACCACCGGGGTCTCGCCGCCGAACGCGACGACGTTCAACACCACTGTGTACGCGTCGTTCTCGTACACCGCGGCCCAGTTCTCCTCGCCGTCGTACACGGCATCCGCCTGTGCCGTGAAGCCGCTGTTCTCGAGTTCGGCGGTGTAGCCGGCCACGAACGACGCGGCGTCGTCGGTGGTTCCCGACAGCTGGATCGCCGACCCGTCGGTGGCATCCATCGACGTGGCCGTGGTGATCGTGAGTCCGTCTGGCGTGGGAACCTCGGCGGGCCAGTCGTCAGGGAGCTCGGACGTCGAGCTGGAACTGAAGCTGCCGTCCTCGCTCTCGACGGCGAAGCTGCCGTCCTCGCCGTCGGCATTGCCGGTGATCGTCTCGCCGTTCTCGTCGGTGATGACGAAGTTGCCCTCGTCGTCGACCGTCATCGAGCCGTCCTCGGTCTGGATCGAGAAGCTGCCGTCGTCGGAGTTGATGTCGACGTTGCCTCCGCCCTGCTGCTCGATCAGCTGCTCGATGCCGGTCTCGGCGGCGTCGCTGCACGCGCTGAGCATCACGGTGGCGCCAGCAGCGACGACGAGAGCGAAGCGGGTGACGGGGATGCGACGTTCGGTCATGCTCGAAGGCTAATCCTGCGGGCCGACGGGGTCGAGAGGCCCAGGTTGCCGGCGATGAAATGTCAACTCCCGTGTCCATCTGGAAGATTGGGGGGATGAGCGGACCGTTGCGCCTGACCTTCCTGCAGTCGGCGAGCCGCGCCGACCAGTTGCCACCATCACCCGCCGAGGTCGCCTTCGTCGGACGATCGAACGTCGGCAAGTCCTCGCTGGTCAACGCGCTGGCCAACCGCAAGCAGTTGGCGCGAGTGTCCAACACCCCTGGCCGTACTCAGCTGATCAACCTGTTCGAGGTCGCCAGCGTCCGCCCGGAGCCGGGCACGATGGTCGATCTCCCCGGCTACGGCTTCGCCAAGGCGGCCAAGAACGTCAAGCGGGACTGGCCGGAGATGATCGAGGGGTACCTCCTCGATCGCGACAACCTGTCGATGGTGTTCGTGCTGGTCGACGGAGCGATCGGACCGACCACGCTCGACGCCCGGATGCTCGACTGGCTCCGCTACCACGGCGTGCCGCACACCGTCGTCGCCACGAAGTTCGACAAGGTGAAGTCGTCGAAGCGCGCGACGCGCAAGAAGGAACTCGCCGCGGGCTGCCAGCTCGACCAGGGCGACATCGTGTGGGTGAGTGCGTCGAAGGGCGACGGGATCGACGCACTGCGTTCGCTCGTGCGGACCTGGGTGGGCTGAGTTCGTTAGCGTCGCCGGCATGCCATTCGTCGACCTGCCTGCCGTCTCGATCACGGGAACGGGGCTGTTCACGCCACCGGAGTCGATCAGCAACGCCGAGCTCGCGGCGTCGCTCACCGAGTCGGTGCTGAAGTGGAACGCCGAACACACCGAGGAGATCGCCGCCGGTGAGCTGGCCGAGCGGCCGCTGCCGGACGAGGAGTTCATCGTGAAGGCGTCGGGCATCCGCTCGCGGTACGTGATGGAGAAGTCCGGGGTGCTCGACCCGGCCCGGATGCGTCCGCGGCTCGAGACCCGTTCCGAGGACGAACTCGGCATCCAGGCAGAGATGTCGATGCCCGCCATCCACGAGGCACTGGCGCAGGCCGGTCGCTCGCCGTCCGATGTCGACGCGGTGATCGTCGGGTGCTCGAACCTGCAGCGCGCCTATCCCGCTGTGGCGATCGAGATCCAGGACGCCCTCGGCGCGTCCGGGTGGGGGTACGACATGAACGTCGCGTGCTCATCGGCGACGTTCTCGATCCAGGCAGCGGTCGATGCGTTGCGCAACGGCAGCGCGAACTGCGTCGTGGTGGTCAATCCCGAGATCACGTCCGGGCACAACAACTTCGAGCTGCGTGACTTCCACTTCATCTTCGGCGACGCATGCACCGCGCTGGTGCTGGAGCGCGCCGACGATGCGGTCGCGTCGACGTCGTGGGAGGTGCTGGGGACCAAGCTGGCGACGAAGTTCTCCAACAACATCCGCAACGACTTCGGGTTCCTCAATGCTTCCGAGGTCGTCGAACGTGATCCGCACGAGGTGGTGTTCCGACAGAACGGCCAGATGGTCTTCCGCGAGGTGTGTCCGATGGTCGCCGAGCACATCTCGACCCACCTCGCCGCGCTCGACCTCGACGCCGACGATGTCCGCCGGTTCTGGTTGCACCAGGCCAATCTCAAGATGAACCAGCTGATCGCGAAGGGCGTGCTCGGACGAGTACCGGACGACGACGAGGCGCCGGTGATCCTCGACGAGTACGCCAACACGAGCTCCGCCGGTTCGGTGATCGCGTTCCACCTCCACCGCAGCGACCTCGCGGCGGGCGATGTCGGCGTGATCTGTTCGTTCGGAGCGGGGTACTCGGTCGGCAGTGTGATCGTTCGTCGTCGATGAGACACTGGAGGCCATGAGCTTCCAGGTCGGTGTCCAACTCCATCCTCAGCAGACGTCGTACGTCGAGATCCGCGACGCGTGGCGACGAGCCGAATCGGTGGGCGTCGACTCGATCTGGACATGGGACCACTTCTTCCCGCTCTACGGCGATCCGGCGGCTGCGCACTTCGAGGGGTGGACGCTGCTGACCGCGATGGCCGCCGACACCGAGCGCGCCAAGCTCGGGATGCTCGTCACCTGCAACAGCTACCGCAACCCGGAGTTGCTCGCCGACATGGCGCGTACCGCTGATCACGTCTCCGGCGGGCGCATGTACCTCGGGATCGGCTCGGGCTGGTTCGAACGCGACTACGCCGAGTACGGCTACGACTTCGGCACGGCGATCGGGCGTCTCCGCAAGCTCGGCGACGACCTGCCCCGCCTGAAGGCGCGGCTCGCCTCGCTCAACCCGGCCCCGATCGGCAAGCTCCCGATCCTCGTGGGCGGCTCCGGCGAGAAGGTCACCCTGAAGCTCACCGCCGAGCACGCCGACGCGTGGAACTCGTTCGGCCCTCCGGAGACGTTCGCCCACAAGAACGCCGTGCTCGACAACTGGTGCGCCGAGATCGGTCGCGATCCCTCGGAGATCGAGCGGACGGTGGCGATCTCACCGGAGGACGTCGGCAACGTCGATGCGTTCCTCGAGGCGGGGGCGACCCATCTGATCGTGATGCTCGGCCACCCCTACGACCTCGCATCGGTCGAGCAGTTGATTGCTCGCCGCGACGCCTGATCGGTGGCCGTCTCGCTCAGCGTGGCGCGTGGTGGCGGATGAAGTCGTCGATCACCTGATCGGCGAGGTCGGCATCGAAACCGTCGCTCGACATGAAGCGGAGGAACAGGAAGCTCCCGACGAGCGACGCGGTGCTCAGTGCGGGGTCGACGTCGGATCGGAGCTCGCCGTCGGCGATCGCGGTCTCGATGATCCGGTCGAGCACGGTCCCGAACTCGGTGAGGAACTCGTCGCGAACCGCGATCACCTCGGGGTCGTGGAGGGCCCGCTCCATCATGTTGGCGATCATCGGTGCGCGTTGATCGTCGACGAGGTCGGCCACGAGCGGTCCGAACACGGCGGTGAGATCCGTCCGGAGCGATCCCGTCAAGTCGGTCACGAGCGGACGATGTCGCCGGATCGAGTCGATCGCTGCGCGAAGCAGGTCTTCCCGCGTCGGCCAGTGGGTGTAGACGGTGGTGCGGCTCACGTTTGCTGCAGCGGCCACGTTGACGTGGGTGATCGCTCCCGGGCCGTCGTGCATCATCAACTCGGCTGCCGCCTCGACCACCGCCGCCCGCGTGCGTTCGACGCGTGGATCGTCGGAGCGGGGCAGGGAGATGTTGGTCGTGGTCATCGGGCAGCTCAGCGGTGTGTCGTCGGACACGTCATGGGGAGTGTGCTTGTGATTGCACATTCTACTGGACAGAATGTCCAACAATGAACATGACGTCCACTCCCCCCGCGGGCGCGTCGGGTCAGCCCCTCGATGCCGACCGACCGCTCGAGCCGACGCACGGCACCCCTCACGCTCCCATCGAGGTCCCCGACTCGGCGTGGGGCAAGCTGGGACGCTTCGGCTTCCGTCGTCGTTGGCTGGTGCTCGGCGCCTGGGTGGTCACACTCGTCACCGTCTTCGCGCTCGTCGGCGCGATCGGCGCATCGAGCGACAGTTCCTTCTCGATCCCCGACTCGGAATCGAAGAGCGGGTTCGACACGCTCGATCAGTACTTCGGTGGCGCCGGCAGTGGCCGCACCGGAACGATCATCTTCCGCGCCGACCAGGGGGTCGACGACCCCGAAGTCGTCGCCGCCATGACCGAACTCTTCGACGAGGTCGCCACCATCGAGGGGGTCACGCTGACCAGCCCCTACTCGCCCGCTGGTGCGGCGCTCGGTCTGACCGCCACCGAGGGCCCGCTGGCCGGGCAGGTCGCCTATGCCCAGGTCGATCTCGCCGAGAACCTCAGTGAGACCCAGTCGGGCGAGATCGGGGCCGAGATCGCCGACCTGGCGCCGACCGACATCGAGGGCCTCCAGGTCGAGATCGGCGGCCAGGCGCTCGGCGAGTTCGAGCCACCGGAGTCCGAACTGATCGGTCTCGGATTCGCGATCATCATCCTGATCCTGTCGTTCGGTTCCGTGCTGGCGATGGGCCTGCCGATCAGCGTGGCGCTGTTCGGCGTCGGCATCGGTGCCGGCCTGATCACCTTGCTGTCCAACGTGATCGCCGTGCCCGACTTCGCCGTGACCCTCGGCGCGATGATCGGCATCGGCGTCGGCATCGACTACGCACTGTTCATCGTCACCCGCTACCGCGAGGGGCTCAAGGCGGGTCTCGACCCCGAACAGTCGACCGTCGTGGCGCTCGACACCGCCGGACGCGCCGTCGTGTTCGCCGGCTTCACCGTCGTGATCTCGCTGCTCGGCATGTTCATCATGGGTCTGTCGTTCATCAACGGCCTGGCCACCGGTGCTGCGGTCACCGTGCTGATCACGATGATCGCTTCGGTCACGCTGCTCCCGGCGCTGCTCGGCTTCGCCCAGCGCAAGGTCGAGGTGTCGCGCTGGCGCGGGGTGATCGCGGCCGGGTTGGTGGCACTGGCGCTGGTCGGCGTCGGGCTCAGCATCCAGCCGTTGCTGATCGGCCTGCCGCTCGCCGTCATCGTGATGCTCGCATCGTTCGCCATTGCGCCGCTGCGCAAGGAGCTGCCGCCGCGCAAGGAGAAGCCGCTGCGCCAGACCTTGGCCTACAAGTGGAGCCGCTTCGTGCAGCACCGCCCGTGGCCGATCGCGATCGCCACCACGCTGTTCCTGCTGCTGTTGTCGATACCGGTCCTGGGTCTGCGGCTCGGGTTCTCCGACGAGAGCAACTACGCCGAGGGCACCACGACGCGCGCTGCCTACGACCTCACCAGTGAGGCCTTCGGCCCCGGCACCAACGGGCCGCTGCTGCTGACCGCAGAGGTGTCGTCGCCCGAGGACCTCCAGGTGCTCGCCGAACTCTCCGCCACGTTGCAGGCCACCGAGGGAGTCGCCGATGTCGTCGGTCCGCTCCCGAACACCGGCGATCCGGCGACCGCCCAGGCTGCGATCATCCGGCTGACCCCCACCACCGGTCCGCAGGACGAAGCGACCGCCAACCTCGTGAACGACCTGCGCAATGACGTCGTCCCGTCGGCCACCGACGGGACCGAGGTGGTCGTCAACGTCTCGGGCGCGGTCGCGGCGAACATCGACTTCAGTTCGTATCTCGCGAAGCGGATTCCGATCTTCTTCATCGCCGTGCTGTCGCTGTCGTTCCTGTTGCTGATGATGGTGTTCCGTTCGGTGTTGGTGCCGCTCAAGGCGGTCATCATGAACATGCTCTCGATCGGCGGCGCCTACGGCATCGTGGTCGCCGTGTTCGGCTGGGGGTGGGGTGCATCGCTGTTCAACACCGCCGGTGGGCCGATCGAGCCGTTCCTGCCGATGATGATGTTCGCGATCGTCTTCGGACTGTCGATGGACTACGAGGTCTTCCTGCTGTCGCGGGTGAAGGAGGAGTTCGACCGCACCGGTGACCCGAAGGGGTCCGTGGCCGACGGTCTCGCGGCGACGGCCCGGGTGATCACCGCGGCGGCGGCGATCATGATCGTCGTCTTCTCCGGGTTCGTGCTGGAGGACAACCGCATCATCAAGATGTTCGGCCTCGGACTGGCGTCAGCGGTGTTCCTCGACGCGACATTCGTCCGCATGCTGCTGGTGCCGGCGACGATGGAGTTGCTCGGTGCCAAGAACTGGTGGCTGCCGAAGTGGCTCGATCGCATCCTGCCGACCCTCAACGTCGAAGGCGGCACGCACACCAGTGCCATCGCCCTCGCCCACGAGGAAGAGCAGCGCGAACAGGCCGAACGCGACCAGCAACTCATCGACGCCTGACCCGTTACGCCAGGGGTCAGACCCCCGGCGTAACAGTCGGACCCCCGGCGTCACAGCAGTTCTTGCGGATCGGTGAACGGATCGGGAACGATCGGATTCCCGCGTCCGGCGATGCGGACCGGTACCTAGGTTGCCGGCATGAGTTGGATTCGCACCCACCTGAAGATCGTGCTGCCGGTGACGCTGGTCGCCATCGCCGGCGCCGCGTACGTCGCTTTCGGATTCTTCGGCGTCCACACGCTCTTCATCGACGACGAGGTCGATGACGCCGGCCCGGTGTTCGACTCCGGTGTCGTCGCCGCCGACGTCATCCCGGACGACCCGGCCGACGAAGCGTCGGCCACGGTGCCGTCGGCGAGCGCGCCGCCGGTGACCGTTCCCCCCGCGAGCACGCCGCCGGCCGACACCGCTCCACCCACGCCGCAGGTCGTCGCGCTGGCGGAGGGATCGTTCATCCCGCTCGGTCGCTACAGCGGCCAGGGCACCGCGCTCGTGCTGAACGACGGCAGCGAGCAGCGGTTCCTCCGCTTCGAGGACTTCTCGACCGACAACGGCCCCGACCTCAACGTGTACCTGGTCAACAGTGATGCCATGGCCGACCAGGGCACCTTCGACGACGACTTCGTCGATCTCGGTGAACTCAGGGGCAACGTCGGCGACCAGAACTACGAGATCCCGCCCGACGTCGACCTCTCCGTCTACGACACCGTCGTCGTGTGGTGCGTCCGGTTCTCCACCGGCTTCACCGCCGCCGACCTGATCGCAGCCTGAGGTTCGTCGTCCGGCGAGCCGCAGGCCTGACGCGTCACACCGCCGGATGTCGTTCAGAGGTCGCCGCGATGCTCGACCACGGTGAGGAGCCCTCGTGGTACCTGGACTGCCCCGGCGATCATCTCGATCACGGAGTTCACCATCGCTGCTGCTTCCTTCGTGCTCGATGGGACGCGGGTCAGCCGAGGCGGGTGCTGGGCACGCCGAGCTCGGTCGGTTCGGGGAGCTTCGACGTGGACTGACGGGTCCACTCCTCCTCGAGGAGTTCGCGTGCGGCCTGCTCGAAGAACTCCGGCGCGGCCGACTCGTCGACGTCGTAGTCGTTGTGGATGTCGCCGTGGCTGAGCATGAAGTCCTTGGCGATGCCGATCGACACCATGTTCTTGGGCGAGAGATTCGGCACCAGGTCGACATCCTTGATCATCGCCTTCATGTACGCGACGACCAACTCGGGGTGCGCCACGTGCGTGTCGGCCGCAGCGGCGATGTCGCGGAGGGAGACGTCTGCCAGGCCGCGCTGCGCGAACAGGGTCGCAGCTGCGTCGAGGACGGCACGCCGGACCTCGTCGGGGCCCGAGGGTGCCCCCGGTGGACGACGCGGTCCCGGACGTCGAGACCTGCCGGACTCACGCTCGGCCATGTGACCCGCCACGATCGGCGGTCACCCCGGCGCCAGATGTCCGAACGACATCGATCCGCTCGGTTCGCGTAACGCCTCGATCGGATCGCGCACGTCATCGATGTACCCGAGGGCGTACGCACCGATCCGGTAGCCCATCAGCCGGAGCAGCTCGTCGGGCAGCGTCTCGGCGATCTCCCGGGGGACCGACAGGTACTGGTTCTCCTCCTGACGCAGCCACCCGACGTCGTAGGTGATGTTCAGTCCGACCCGTGTCTCGTCCGACGTGTTCGCGCCACCGCCGTGGTACACCTTGCCCGTGTAGAGCAGGCACGAGCCCTTCGACATCTCGGCGGGCACGGTCTCGTCGATCGTGTGCTCGAAGCTGTTCGGCAGGTCCTGGCTGCCGGGCATCAGTCGCGTGGCACCGTTCGCTTCGGTGAAGTCGGTCATCGCCCAGATCGTGTTGCACTGCACGTGGTAGTCGCTCGGGAACTCGAAGAAGTCGAACGCCCACTGGTCGCGGTGGATCGACTGACCGGGCGAGTCCGGACCGATCGCGATCACCTGCGTGAGATGGAGCTGGTAGCTCTGCGCCCGGTCGAGGAGCTCGGCCGTCACCTCGAGGATCGTCGGATGCTGGATCAGTTCGTGGCTCGACGGCGAACGGGCGATCAGCGCTCCGGTCCGTCGGGTGGAGCGACCGGAGAAGTCGTCGCTGCCGGGCGGCGTCGCCTCGATCCACGGTGCCATCTCGGACATGACCCGGTCGATCAGCTCGACCTCGGCGAGGTCGTCGATGATCAGCGCCCCGTCGCGTCGCAGCACGTCGTGGATCTCGTCGACAGGGGCGGCGGCAGGAAGATGGACGACGCTCATGACCCGACGCTAGCCACGACCGATTCGATGATGCCGCACGGGAACCGGTCGAGAGCTGCGAGACTCGACGATCGTGACGGCGATCATCGAGACACGGGGCCTCGTGATGCAGTTCCCGTCGACTCGTGCCCTCGACGTGCTCGACGTGTCGATCCCGAGTGGTGTCACGGGGCTGGTGGGCGCCAACGGCGCCGGCAAGACCACCCTGATCTCGCTGGTCCTCGGCCTGTTGAAGCCGACGGCGGGATCGATCTCGGTGCTCGGGCTCGACCCGGACTCGAACGGGCCGGAGCTGCGTGCGTTGATCGGCTACGGCCCCGAGCGCAACGTGTTCCCCGACGATCTGCGGGCCTACGACTTCGTCAGGCATCTCGCCGAGGTGAAGGGGCTTCCGCGGGACGAGGCGCGCAGCCGGGCGAGCGATTCGCTCTACCTGGTCGGCCTCGGTGAGGAGCGGTTCCGTGCGCTCGGCACGATGTCGACCGGCCAACGGCAGCGCGTCAAGCTGGCCCAGGCGATCGCTGCCGACCCGCGACTGATCGTGCTCGACGAACCGACCGACGGGCTCGACCCCGTGCAGCGCGACGAGATGCTGAACATCATCGTGCAGGTCCACCGCGACTTCGGGATCGACGTGATGCTCTCCTCGCACGTCCTCGAGGAGGTCGAGCGGGTGTGCGACCACGTCGTCGCGCTCGCGGAGGGGCGCCTCGTGGCGCAGGGGTCGATGATCGAGTTGGCCGGCGCGTCGGGGGGCATCGAGCTGGAACTGGTGGAGGTCGTCGATCGTCCGACGTCGATCGACGACGTCGTCACCCTGCTGGTGGCAGGTGGCGCAGGCGTCCGGCGTTCCGGGCCGGTGCTGTCGGTGGTCGGCCTGACCGACGACGAACTCTTCGATCTCGCGGCTCGATCGGTGGCACAGGCCGGCGCCCGCATTCGACGGCTCGGCCAGCACCGCCGCACCCTCGACGACATCTTCGCCGGCCCCG
The DNA here is from genome assembly GCA_963698565.1 of Ilumatobacteraceae bacterium. GTDB lineage: Bacteria > Actinomycetota > Acidimicrobiia > Acidimicrobiales > Ilumatobacteraceae > Sva-07. Next base: position 41,079 of record CAVORH010000031.1, on the reverse strand, counting down.
TCGCTGGAGGTCCGGATGCGGAGGGCGCGTGAACGGCCGCGGTGACGCACGGATCGTCGAGCGGGGCTTCCAGCGCTACGAGGGCCGCCGGTCCGGTGTCGGCGGCGCGATCCGCTCCGTCAGCTGGGAGAGCATCCGGGCCACGCTCGGCCTCGGCCGACCGGCGCGCACGAAGATCTTCCCGGTGATCGCCGTCGTGATCGCCTACCTGCCGGCGGTCGTGTTCGTGGGGATCGCCGTGTTGATCCCCGGCGACATCCTCGAGCCGGAGGAGGTCGCCGACTACCCCGGCTACTACGGCTTCATCATCCTGGCGATCGTGCTGTTCTCGGCGCTGGTCGCTCCCGAGGTGCTCGTGTCGGATCGTCGCAACGGGATGCTGGCGATGTACCTGTCCACTCCGCTCGACCGCCGGACGTACCTGATCGCGAAGGCGGTGGCCGTGATCAGCACGCTCGGCCTGGTCACGCTGGGACCTCCGATTCTGCTCCTGATCGGCTACACGGTCGAGGGCGCCGGCCCCGACGGTGTCGACGGTTGGTTGTACACACTGTTCCGGATCGTGTTGTCCGGCGTCGCCATCTCGGCCGCGTTGGCCGCGGTGTCGATGGCGGCATCGAGCCTCACCGATCGTCGGGCGTTCGCGGCGATCGGCATCGTGCTGCTCGTGCTCGCCTCGCCGATCCTCGCTGCGGCGCTGGTCGACGGCGCCGAGCTGTCGCCGTCGTGGCGGCTGATCGACATCTCGACCATGCCGTTCGAGCTGGTCTTCCGGATCTTCGACCAACCGGGCAACTTCCCGGAGCTGTCCACGTGGAGCGTGCTGCTCAGCAACGCCGTGTGGACGCTCGGTGGGGTCGCGGTCGTCTGGTGGCGCTATTCGAAGCTGGTGATCGCCCGATGAACGAACTGCCACCACCATCGGCGGCCCTGCCGCCACCGGTCCCCGCCACACCGGCGACCACGCCGCCGTTGACCAGCGGTGCCCGGCCCACTCCGGTGCACGGGATGATCGCCGTCAACGAGGTGTCGAAGTTCTTCGGCTCGGTGGTCGCGGTCAGCGACGTCACCTTCGCGATCGACGACGGGGTCACCGCACTGCTCGGCCCCAACGGGGCGGGCAAGTCGACGCTGTTCCGCATGCTGTGCGGGCTCACACCTCCCTCGCGCGGTGCGGTCGACGTCCTGGGCTTCGACCCGCGGCACGACCGCGACGTGCGCGGCCGCGTGTCGCTCGTGCCGCAGCAGGATGCGCTGTTCGATCACCTGAGCGCTGCGTCGTTCCTCGAGTTCGCGGCACGAACGCACGACGTGCCGAACCCGGAGCGGGCGGCACACGAGGCGCTCACGGCGGTCGACCTCGCGGACGTCGGCCCCAAACCGGTCGGCCAGTTCTCCAAGGGCATGCGCCAGCGGGTCAAGGTGGCAGCGGCCCTCGTCAACGACCCGGAGGTGTTGATCCTCGACGAGCCGCTCACCGGGCTCGACCCGGTGCAGCGTCGTCACATGATCGAGTTGTTCCACCGGCTCGGCGACGAGGGGCGATGCGTGCTCGTGTCGAGTCACGTGCTCGACGAGGTCGCGAAGCTGGGGTCGCGGGTGCTGGTGATCGCTCAGGGCCGGCTGGTGGCCAGCGGTGACTACCGCGACCTGCGTGAGCTGATGGACGATCGTGCGCACCGGATCCGTGTCGGCGCATCCGATCCACGGCGCCTCGCGACCGCGCTGGTCGAGCGGGGTCTGGTGAGCGGGCTCTCGATCGACGACCGCAACGTGATGGTCGACACCCTCGACGTCGACGCGTTCGGTCGGCAGGTCGCTGCGATCAGCGTCGAGCTCGGCGTCCGGCTCACCGAGGTGAGCCCGCTCGACGACGACCTCGAGTCGGTGTTCCGTTACCTGGTGGAGGGACGATGACCGAGCCGAGCACACTCTCGCAGGACCGGCCGGCCCGTCATGTGCCCCCGGGTACGGCGATCGCTCTCTCGTACCGAGTGGTGTTGCGGCAGTTGACGAGCCGAGGCCGCATCATCGGCCTCACCCTGCTCGCGCTCGTGGCTCCGTTGTCGGGGTGGGCGCTCGGAACGTCGGATGCCTCGCTCGACGATTCCGTGAGACTGGTTGCCAGTGTCGGCCTCGGCCTCGTGCTCCCGATCGTGTCGCTCGTGTTCGCCGGGGCCGCGATCGGCGATCTCCGCGAGGACAAGACGCTCGTCTACCTGTGGTTGCGACCGATGGACCGGTGGCCGATCGTGGTCGGCGCGGCGCTCGCCGCGACCACGCTCGCGGCGCCGATCACCCTCGTGTCGATCGTGGCCGCCGCGGTGCTGACCGGTGCAGGAGACGGGATCGTCGGCGCAACCGTCCTGGCGACGACGGTCGGCCTGATCGTCTACGTCAGTGTCTTCACGCTCTTCGGGGTGTGGCTGAAGCGGTTCATCGTGTGGGGGCTCGCCTACATCCTGATCTGGGAGGGGTTCATCGCCCAGGCCGGGCCGGGTGTCGCCCGCGTGGCGATGCGTGCGTACACGCGGTCGATCCTCGTCGAACGCACCGGCGCCGACCTCGACCTGGCGGACTACTCGCTCGCGACGGGTGTCCTGGTGCCGATCGTGGTCGCCGGCGCCGCGCTCGCCCTGGCATCGTGGCGCCTCTCGCACCAGGACATCGACTGAGCGGACGTCGTGCCGAGACCCCTTCGCATCGGTCACCAACTCTCCGGGCGGGTGGACGAGTCGCCGGTCGATGTCGCCCGCCGAGCCGAGCAGCTCGGTTTCGACATCGTGCTGGCCGCCGACCACGTCGGCACGGAGACAGCGCCGATGCCCGCGCTGGCGGCGATCGCCGCCGCCACGAGCACGATTCGTCTGGGCACACTCGTGCTCAACAACGACATGCGCAACCCGGTGCAGTTGGCCTGGGAGGTCGCCACCATCGATGCGATCTCGAACGGTCGTTTCGAGCTCGGTCTCGGCGCAGGGCACACCCCGCAGGAGTATGAAGCCACCGGGATCGAGCGGTCGAACGCGGCGATTCGCAAGCAGCGACTGCGCGAGAGCGTCGAGTTGCTCCGAGCGTTGCTGGACGGGGACACCGTCGATCACACCGGCGAGCACTACCGGATCGCCGGGGCGCGGGTCCGTCGATCCACCCAGGATCACCTCCCCATCCTCGTCGGCGGCAACGGGAGGTCGTTGCTCGGCCATGCGGGCGCGCACGCCGACATCATCGGGCTGCAGGGCCTCGGACGGACGCACGCCGATGGGCACCGTCACGACGTCGACTGGCGCAGCAGCCGCCTCGAGGACCAACTCCGCCAGGTTCGAGAAGGCGCCGGTGACCGGTATGACGATCTCGAGTTCAACGCGCTGGTGCAGGTGGTCCAGCTCACCGACGACCGCGACGGGGCGCTGGCGAAGATCTGCGAGCGCGTCGACGGGCTCACGATGGACGATGCCGCGGAGACGCCGTACCTGTTGGTCGGCACGGTCGACCAGGTCGTGAACCACATGATCACGTGCAACGAACGTTGGGGCATCAACTACTTCGCGGTGCGAGCGCTCGACGAGTTCGCACCCGTGCTCGCGGCGCTCGGTCGCTGACCCGGATCACGAAGCGACCGAGCACTCAGCGTCAGCACGAGTCTGCGAATCGCACATCGTTGCTGACGCTGAACGTCGCTGGATGCGGTCAGGCGGCGGCGCGGGTCTTGCGGAGGATCGGGTCGGCGAGGGCGAGGGTCTTGTCGGCGAGTGTCATCACCCGGCCGGCGGCGCCGGGCGTGGTGTTGTCGACCAGGTTGCCCATCACCGCGAGCGTGATGTTGGCGATCGCATCGGTGCTGACCGAGAGACGCAGGCCGGGCTTGAGGATCCACGGGTGGCCGATCAGGAACGAGAAGCGACGACCGGTGCGCAGGAAGGCGTCGAAGCGCTCGCCGACGAGTTGGTCGTAGCGCTGCGGGGCGGTGGCCGGATCCTCGAGGAAGAGATCCGCTGCGAGCATCCCCGACTCGAGGCCGTAGTCGATGCCCTCGCCGTTCATCGGGTTCACGAAGCCCGCGGCATCACCGATCGCGACCCACCCGGGCCCGTGTCGCCGCTGGGCCGACATCGGGAGGCGCCACGCACGCGGCCGTTCGAGGTTGGGGCCGAGGTCCCAGGCGTCCTGGACCAGGTGCCGGTAGGCCTCGAGCAGGGTGTTGAGGTTGAGCTTCTTGAAGCCCTTCATCGTCGACAGCGCGCCGACGCCGATGTTGACGGTGCCGTCGCCGGCGGGGAACATCCAGCCGTAGCCGGGGATCGCCGTGCCACGGTCGTCCTTCAACGAGAGGCAGGCCTCGAGGTGGACGTCGGTGTGGCGTGGCGTGGCGGCATAGGTACGGATCGCGAGCCCGAACGGTTCGTCGGGGACACGTTCGGCACCGAGCATCCGAGCGACAGCACCCTGGGCGCCGGCGGCGACCACCGTGAGGCCGGCCTCGACGGTTCGGCCGTCGGCCACCACGCCGGTGACGCGGCCGTTGTCGACGACCGGGGCCGCCTCGGTCTCGTAGACGAGCTCGGCGCCGGCCTCCTCGGCGGCGTCCATCAGCGCGGTGTCGAGCCGTCGCCGTGGCCACACCGCACCGTGGTTCGGGAAGCGATCGGTGGTGGGCCAGTCGAGCTCGCGCACCTGCTTGCCGGCGATCATCCGCAGACCCTTGATGTAGTGAGCGTCGTCGAGGGGGATCTTCAGCTCGTCGAGCGCGCCGACCGCACGTGGGGTGAGACCGTCGCCGCACACCTTGTCGCGGCCGTGCGCTCCCTTCTCGAACACCACGACGCGGGCGCCGGCTCGGGCCGCGCGGATTGCCGTTGCCGCTCCAGCGGGGCCAGCGCCGATCACGGCGATGTCGACTCGTTCGGTGCTCACCCGCTCAACGCTGCCGGAAGATGCGGTGAAAAGCACGGTCGAGCTCTGTGACCCCCGCCCCACCCACCCCCTCCACCCCGTTTGCGTCGAGGTCTGGGTGCACCGTCCCACCCGAATCTGCGCGCAAACGGGGTGGGTCCGCTGTCTTGTCGTTTGCGTCGAGGTTCGGGTGATCCGTCCCACCCGAATCTCCGCGCAAACGTGCTGGGTGAGTGCCGTGTCGTTTGTGTCGAGGTTCGGGTGACCCGTCCCACCCGAATCTGCGCGCAAACGGGGTGGGCGCCGGCGGACGTTCCGGTGCGGCTCGCAATCGGGCAGGTCGGTACGGTCGACTCGCCCTGGCCGATCGGGTTCGGACGGGGGACCACCGAGAAGAAAGGCCCGCGACATGGAGATCCAAGGACTGAAGGCGATCATCATCGGCGGAGCTTCGGGCTTTGCTCGAGCGACCGCGGAGCGGATCGCGGCGGGTGGGGGATCGGTGGCGATCCTCGACCGGGAGGAGTCCGCCGGCGCGGAGGTCGCCGCCGCGCTCGGTGGCACCTGGCATCCGACGAACGTGCTCGACTTCGACGGGATCGCCGTCGTGATCGACGAGGCCGTGGCCGCCCTCGGCGGGCTGCACGTCGCGGTCAACACCGCCGGCGGCGGCAAGGCGGGGCGCACGCTGGGGCGCAGCGGCCCGTTCGATCTCGACGACTTCCGCGCGGTCATCGATCTCAACCTGATCGGCACGTTCAACACCAACCGGCTGTGTGCAGCGCACATGGCCGAGGGCGAGCCGAACGACGACGGCGAGCGCGGCGTGCTGATCAACACCTCGTCGATCGCGGCGTTCGAGGGCCAGATCGGTCAGGTGGCGTACACCGCCGCGAAGGCGGGCATCGCCGGGATGACCTTGACGATGGCGCGCGATCTCGGCTCGCTCGGCATCCGGGTCAACACGATCGCCCCGAGCCTGTTCGCCACGGGTCTCACCGCCGGCGTCACCGAGGACCGGGCGGCCAACCTCACCAAGGACGCCGCGTTCCCCAAGCGCCTCGGCCGACCCGACGAGTATGCGCGTCTCGCGATCGCCATCATCGAGAACCCGATGCTCAACGGCGACACGATCCGCCTCGACGCCGGCACCCGCTTCGCCCCCAAGTAGACCGTTTGCGTGCGATTTCGGGTGGCCCGGTCCACCCGAAACGCAACGCAAACGGATGGGGTCTGGTCGGGGAGAGGTTCGGTCAGTACTCGAGTTGGCCGGCGAGCGACTCGACGGTGTCGATGAACTCGGTCACCATGTCCATCACGACCTGACCGGCCGACTTCGGCTGGTTCATCGTGCCGACGATCTGGCCGACGAAGTAGCCCGCCAGCTTCTCGGCGCCCGAGCCGTGCGTGTGCGCCGCCCGGTTGATCCGTGCCTGTGCCTCGTTGGTGAGGATCGGCTGCAGCGGCATGCCGAGCGGGTCGGGCGTGTCGGCGCGATCCCACTCCTCGGTCCAGGCGGTCTTCAACATGCGGGCGGGTTTGCCGGTCATCGAACGCGACCGGATCGTGTCGGCCGAGGTGGCCGCCAGGAACTTCTCCTTCACCACCGGATGCGTCTCGGCCTCGTCGGTGGTCAACCACACCGAACCGCACCACACCCCCTGGGCGCCGAGGGCCATGGCGGCGGCCATCTGGCGTCCACGGCCGATGCCGCCGGCGCCGAGCACCGGGATGTCGACCGCGTCGACGATCTCGGGGATCAGCACCATCGAGCCGATCTCGCCGGTGTGTCCGCCGGCTTCGGACCCCTGGGCGATGATGATGTCGACGCCCGCCGCTTGATGTCGTTCGGCGTGTACCGGTCGCCCGGCGAGCGCGCCGATCAGGCGGCCCTCCTCCTTCACCCGGTCGATCAGGAACTGCGGTGGCGGGCCGAGTGCGTTGGCGACGAACGCGGTCTTGTGGGCGAGCGAGATCTCGAGCTGCGGCCCGGCAGCAGCAGCGCTGAACGGGGCGATGCCGCCGTGTCCACCGGTCGATCGGCCACCGCCGCGCTCCTCGTCGGGCGGGAACTCCGGGACGTCGTAGCGACGGAGGATGTCGTCGACGAACTCTCGGTGGGTGTCGGGGATCAGCGCCCGGATGTCGTCGAGCGAGTAGCCGCCCCCTTCGTCGCCGGCGTACTTGGCGGGCACGATGAGGTCGACGCCGTACGGTCGGTCGCCGATCTCGTCCTCGATCCACTTCAGGTCGATCTCGAGCTGCTCGGGGGAGTGCGCGACGGCGCCGAGCACGCCGAGTCCACCCGCCTTCGACACGGCGGCGACGACATCGCGACAGTGACTGAAGGCGAAGATCGGGAACTCGATGTCGAGCATCTCGGTGGCGGCGGTCTTCATCGGGATCTCCTGACGGCGGGGTTGACCTGCACATTCTGACCTCCGGGCCACGTCACCGACGAAGCCGCATCGAGCTGGATCGACGGCCGCAACGCGGGGCGGGAGCGCGCCGAAGGGCCAACGGCGTACGATTGGGGTCGGCGCGACACTCCGTCGGCCGCAATCCAAGCAGGAGCCGATACCTCATGTCCGTGACCGACTCGACCACCACGTCAGAGCTCGTCGCCAGGGCGAAAGAGATCACCGAGCGCGAGCTCGCGATCTACGCAGAACGAACCAAGGGATCCCAGGTCGCCACCGAGCGCGCCCGCAAGGTCCTCCCGGCCGGAGTCCCGTCGAGCTTCCAGGCCTACGACCCGCATCCGATCGTCGTCAAGCACGCATCCGGCTCGCGGATGGTCGACGTCGACGACAACGAGTACGTCGACTACGACATGGGATTCGGCGCACTGTTCGCCGGTCACATGCACCCGGCGGTCCGCAAGGCCGTCGAGGCGCAGCTCTCCGAGGGCACGCTCTACGTCACGCCGTGCGAGCTCGACACCGAGTTCGCCGAACTGCTCGGCGAGCGCTACGGCTTCCCGATGTGGCGGCCGACCAACTCGGGCACCGAGGCCACGATGGATGCGATCCGACTGGCCCGCGGCGTCACCAAGCGCGAGAAGCTCGTCAAGGTCGAGGGCGGCTACCACGGCCACCACGACGAGGTGATGATCTCGAACAAGCCGGCCATCGCCGATGCCGGTCCCGCCGACGCTCCGTATTCGGTCCCGCAGTCGGGTGGCATCCCGCAGGGCACGATCGACGATGTCATCGTGATCCCGTACAACGACGCACCTGCCCTCGAGCGGGTGCTCGCGAGCCGCGAGGTCGCCTGCTTCATCGTCGAGCCGGTGATGGAGAACATCGGCATCTGCCTGCCCGATCCCGGGTACCTCGAGGCGGTCCGTGAGATCTGCGACAAGTACGGCACCCTCCTGATCTTCGACGAGGTCAAGACCGGCATCACCGCCGGCCTCGGTGGGGCGACCAAGAAGCTCGGGGTCACCCCTGACCTGATCACGCTCGCCAAGTCGATCGGCGGTGGTTTCCCGGTCGGTGCGTTCGGCGGCAAGGCCGAGTACATGGAGCTGATCGCCACCGGTGAGGTGTTGCACCTCGGCACCTACAACGGCAACCCGCTCGTGATGGCTGCTGCGAAGGCGACACTGACCGAGGCGTGCACCCCCGAGGCGATCGACCACGCGATCGCGCTCAACCACCGTCTGGTCGAGGCCTGCCAGAAGATCATCGACGACGCCGGACTGCCGGCGCACACCGTCGAGTTCGGCGCCAAGGGCTGCATCACGTGGTCGGTCGACCCGGTGCGCAACTACCGCGACTACAAGGCCACCGACTTCGACCTGGCCTTCGCCCAGTGGATGCACGGCATCAACCGCGGCATCCTGCTGCCGCCGGGCCTCGACGAGCAGTGGCTGATCTCGGTGATGCACACCGAGGAGGACGCAATGCGCTATGCCGACGTGTTCGCCGAGTTCGTCGCCGAGCTCACCGCCTGAAGCACGCAGGATGACACCACGGGTCTGACCCGTGGTGTCATCCTGGGGCGTGGCACTGTTCTGCACCGACACGTTCCTCGACGCCAACGCCGCCCGAATCGCTGCGGCCGCTCCCGATCTCGAGATCGTGGCGCTGCGACCCGGCGAGGAGGTGTCGGCCGAGGACATCGAACGCATCACGGTCGCGTTCTTCTCGAACGACGTCTGGCCCGAGCGGGTCGCGCCGTTCATGAAGATCGCGCTCGATGCGCCGAACCTGCAGTGGCTGCACTCGATGTCGGCCGGGGTCGACAGCCCGGTGTTCTCGATGTTCCTCGATCGTGGCGTCCGCCTCACCACGTCGTCGGGAGCGAGCGCCTCGCCGATCGCCGGCACGGTCATGCTGTATCTGCTGGCGCTCAGCCGTGGGCTGCCGGCATGGTTGCGGGCGCAGGCGAACCACGAGTGGTCGCCGACACCGTTCCGCGAACTCGACGGTCAGCGGGTGGTGGTCGTCGGGTACGGCCCGATCGGGCAGGAGGTCGTCCGACTGGCCGAGGCCTTTCGCATGGATCCGGTCGTGGTGCGGCGAGCGGCCCACGGCGACGAGCCGTGTCCGGTGCGGCCGCTCGCCGAACTCACCGAGGTGCTCCGCGACGCCGATGCCGTGGTGGTCGCACTCCCGCTCACGCCCGACACCCGCGGCCTGTTCGATGCCGAGGTGATCGCCGCGATGCCGCCGCACGCGGTGTTCGTCAACGTCGGACGCGGTGAACTCGTCGATCAGGTCGCGCTCACCGATGCCCTCGCGTCGGGCCGGCTCGGCGGGGCGGGCCTCGACGTCTTCGATCCCGAGCCGTTGCCGGCCGACGATCCGCTCTGGGATCTGCCGAACGTGATCATCTCGCCGCACAACTCCGCGTCGAGTGACGGTACGTCCGAGCGCGTCGTCGAGATCTTTCTCGAGAACCTCACCCGGTTCGTTCGAGACGAGCCGCTGCGCAACGAAGTACTCGCCCGGTGAGCTGCGCCGTCAGGGTCCGCCCTGTGTGATCACCCGGGCGCTCCGATCACGTGGGCGTCGATGCCGAGCGTGCGTGCGGCCTCGACGTTCCGACGCGAGTCGTCGAAGAACACCACCGATGGCTGATCGATCAACGCAGCGAACGCCCTCGGCGACGGCTTGGCAGCGCCCAGCGCGTCCGACACCAGCACCCGTTCGAAGCGATCGGCCAGACCGAAGCGGTCGAGCCGCGGCAACAGCCAGTCGCTTCGATGGTTGGACAACAGCCAGATCGGTCCGTCGTGGGCGACGACCCAGTCGAACCAGGGGCCCGGCCGGTAGCGCTGCTCGAGATCGGACCGCAGGCAGCGGGCATCGAGATCTGGAGCGACACCGGCCCACATCTCGGCCTCGGTGATCCGGCCCTCCCAGAACGGGATGCGCCACGTCGATCGCCACTGCCGCTTGAACCGGTTGGCGCCCACACCGGTGCGGTCGCCGAGTTCGGCGAGGAAGTACGGCAAGGGGTTGTTGAACACGACGCCGTGCACGTCGAGCACGATCAGCTGATGGGCCTCGATCACCGACGCCGGCGGAGCCGCTGGGATCATGCCGATCCGCTCGACTCGTCGAGGCGCCGCACGATCTCGTCGACGATGTCCTGCGTCAGATTGCCCGCTTCGCCGCCGTCCATCGCGGTGATGCCGGCCCGATCGGCCTGTTGCATGAGTTGGTCCTGGATCAGTCGGATGTGGTCGAGGCGAGCGAGGTGCCGCTGCCCCTGTCGGTGCGGCTCGCTCGACTCGCGTCGGCGGAGCAGTTCCGCATGCTCGTCGACACCGGTCTGGATGATCAAGCGCTCGATCACGATGGGTTTCGCCGGGTGCTCGGCGAGCGCGGTCGTGACCGCACCCGGAAGGGCGTGCACGCCCTCCACGATCAGTGAGCGGTGCTCGTCGGCCAAGCGGTCGGCAACGGCGACGGCGGCGGCGCCGACCGCGTTGCACTGACGGATGAAACCGGCGAACGGGTCGACGGCTGCGGGGTCGACGACCTCGAACGTCGACTCGTGGAGTTCGGGCAGCACGTTGACCGGTACGACCGTGCGCAGCACGTCGCGGATCGCATCGCTGGTGACCACCCGGGTGATGTCGAGCCGCACGGCGAGCCGGGTCGCCAGTGTGCTCTTGCCGGTGCCGGGCGCACCGCCGAGCACGATCACGATCGGTCGTCCGGAACGTTTCGCTCGGCGCCACGCGGTCCATCGAACGGCGACTTCGGGATCACCGGCCTCGGCGCTGAGGGTCTCGTGGGTGAACCTCACCAGCGATTCGGCGTCGATCTCCCGCTGGCCACGAGCGAGCAGACGACGTTGGATCATCGATGAGAGACGGTAGGCCTCCTCCGTCGGGACTCCGGTCGCCAACAGGCTCGTCGCCATGATGCCGCGCGAGAACGGCAGCCGGTTCTCCCGGCGGTCCTGGACGATGATCTGCTCGGTGGTGTCAGGCTCGGAGTCCTGCGGACGGCGCGGCATCGGCGCGGGGCGGCGGGCTGCTGTGGGCGAGGGGTCAGGCAGCGATCGGCTCCGCGTGGGTGCGCAGCTTGGCGATCGCCCGCTCGACTCGTCGACGCACGGCCTGCGGCGTGACGCCGAGCTCGTCGGCGATGACGGCGAAGGTCGCGGGTTCGTGGCCACGGAGCCCGAATCGGGCAGCGACGGCGAATCGGCTCGTCTCGTCGAGGTGGTCGAGCAGCGCGTCGATCTGTTCGCGTCGCACGTTGCGCTCAGCGGCCTCGTCGGGTGGATCGTTGTCGCACGGGACCATCGCACCGAGCGTCTCGGGGCCCTCGCCGAGCGGTCGATCCATCGACTCGAGCTGGCTGAGCATGTCGATCATGGCGAGTTCGTCGGTCAGCCGACCGCCGGTGGTGGTCGTGGCGATGGCGGCGCGCAGCTCGCGGCTGCGGTGGCCCGGGATGCGAATCGTGGTGGCCGACGACTCGAGGCCCCGCTGGATCGACTGGCGAATCCACCAGGTCGCATACGTCGAGAACTTGTAGCCGCGGCGCCAGTCGAACTTCTCCACCGCCTTCTCCAGGCCGATCATGCCGTCCTGCACGATGTCGTCCCGGTCGAGATGGACCGGCACGCTGAACTTGTTGGCGATGCTCTGCACGAGGCGGATGTTCGCCTCGATGAAGTGGAGTCGTGATTCGGCGGCCTCGGCCATCAGTGCGTCGTCGCCGGGAGCGGGGGCGCCGGCGGCGATGCGCTCGGCAGCGTGTCGTCCCGCTTCGATCGACTTGGCGAGCACTCGTTCGTCGTGGGCGGTGAGCAGCGCTCGGCGGTCTCGACGTCGTATGTGCGCTCGGTCAGTGTTGACGGTGGAGGACATGGACAGATCTTAAAGTACCTTTTTCAAAAGGTCAATGTTGGAGTGCAGATAATTCGACCTCTATCCTGCGGGTCTGTTGATCTGGGTCCTGCTCTCCCTCTTCGTCGTCGCCAGTGCGGTGACCGCCGTCTTCGGATCTCGCCTGGGCCGCAACGCACTGTGGGTCGCAGCGATCCCGATGGCGGCCACGGCGCTGTGGTCGCTCACGCTGGTCGGCACCGACGACGTGGTCGAATCCGGGTTCGACTGGGTGCCGGGCCTCGATGTGTCGGTCCTGTTCCGGATCGACGCCCTGAGCGCATTGCTCTCGCTCCTCGTTGCCGGCATCGGGGCGCTCGTGTGCGTGTACGCCGTCGGTTACTTCTCCGCGAGCGCCGCGGGGATGGGCCGGTTCGCCTCCACGCTCACGGCATTCTCCGGGGCGATGGTGGGCCTGGTCTGGGCCGACTCGGTCTGGACGCTCTTCATGTTCTGGGAACTGACCTCGATCACGTCGTTCCTGCTCGTCGGCTTCAAGAACACCGATCCCGTTGCCCGCACCGCCGCTCGACGAGCGCTCTTCATCACGGCCGGCGGCGGGTTGACGCTGCTCGCCGGATTCGTCCTGTTCGTCGACGCGTCGGGCACCGCAGTGCTCAGCGAGATCACCCCGATCACCGGCTCGACCGCCACCGCTGCCGCCGTACTGATCCTGGTTGCCGCCGCCACGAAGTCGGCGCAGGTGCCGTTCCACGTGTGGTTGCCCGGCGCGATGGCCGCACCGACGCCGGTGAGCGCGTATCTCCACTCGGCCACCATGGTGAAGGCGGGCGTGATCCTCGTCGCGGTGATCGCCCCGGCGTTCCAGGAGACCGAGGTCTGGAAGCCGCTCGGCCTCACGTTCGGCCTGGCGACGATGCTCTGGGGATCCATCGGTGCGCTGCGGCACGTCGATGCCAAGCTGATCCTCGCCTGGGGCACCGTGTCGCAGCTCGGGTTGCTGATCGCGCTGCTGGCGATCGGTACTCCCAAGGCGACATTCGCCGCCATGTCGATCCTGGTCGCACACGCGGTGTTCAAGGCGGGCCTCTTCATGGTGGTCGGTGAGGTCGACGTCCGCACCGGCACCCGCAACATCAACGAGTTGTCCGGCCTCCGCCGCTCGATGCCGATCACGTTCGTCGTGGCGCTGGCGTGCGGGCTCTCGATGGCGGGCATCCCGCCGACGCTCGGCTTTCCCGCCAAGGAGGCGGCCATCGAAGCGGTGCAGGGCCTCGCAGGCTCCGAGCTGTGGCTGGTCGGCGGCCTCGTGATCGGCGGTTCCGTGCTCACCGTTGCGTACACCACACGGTTGCTGATCGGCATGTTCGGTTCGTCCGAGCCGATGCCCGACCGGCCGGTGGCCCCGGTCCGACCGGCGATGACGACACCGGAGGTCGTGCTCGGCCTGGCGACTGTCGGCGGGTTCGTCGCCCTCGGCTGGGTGACCGACGTCGTGCGGACCGCGACCGTCGTGGTGTCGCCCAAGGCCGAGGTCTATTCGCTGTACCGCTGGCCGGGCTTCACCGATGCCTTCATCACGTCGATGCTCGTCGTGGCGGGCGGCTTGGTGCTCGGCGTGCTCCTCGCCCGGCGCGTGGTCCTGTCCGGACCCGCAGCGCGCGGCGCCTCGATCGCCGACGGGTTGATCGACGGGCTCGTCCGGCTCGCCCGTCGCATCGCTCGGCGCGTGCAGCACGGTTCGCTCCCGCTGTACATCGCCACCACCGTCGTCGTCCTGGGTACGGCCGCGATCCCGTTCGTGGGCGAGATCGACACCGACCGTCTCTACTGGTGGGACAACCGCGCCGAGGCGGTCCTGGTCGTGATGATCGTCGCGGCGGCCGTTGCCGCCACCACCGTGGGCTCGCGCCTGGGGGCGGCGCTCGTGCTCGGTGCGGTCGGGTTCAGTGTCGCCGGCCTGTTCGTGGCCGTCGGCGCCCCCGATCTCGTGCTGACCCAACTCCTGGTCGAAACGGTCGTCGTCGTCGGGTTCGTGCTGGGTCTCGGCCGCCTCGCCACACGGTTCCCGACGGCCACCCGGCTGTGGTTCGTCGGTCGCATCGCGGTCTCGCTGTTGATCGGAGCGGCGGTCGCCGTGGCCCTCGCTGGAGCAGCCTCGAGCCCGTCCGGTGAGCCGCCGATCATCGATCTCGCCGAGTCGGCGGTCAGCGAGGGCGGGGGCAACAACGTCGTCAACGTGATCCTCACCGACACCCGCGCCCTCGACACGCTCGGCGAGGTGATCGTGCTCATGACCGTTGCGGTCGGGATCCTCACGCTGACGAGGAAGCGCCGCACGAGAGCGAATGCCGCTGATGCCGGTGGCGGCGACGTCCGCGTGCCCGAGACGGAGCCGGCGCGATGATCGCACGGACCTCCCCGATCGTTCGTCTGGCCGTGCGGGCGATCACGCCCATTGCGCTCCTGATCGCCGCCTACGTACTGTTCGCTGGCCACAACCAGCCCGGTGGTGGGTTCGCGGCGGGGCTGCTGCTCGGCGCGGTCATCGTGCTGCGCACGATTGCCGGACTCCAACAGCCACGCCACGCGGCGGTGTTCCTCGCCATCGGCGGGATCATCGTCGGGCTCGAGGCGATCGCCCCGATCCTGTGGGGTGAGCCGCTGCTCGACCAGGTCGTGCTCAGCTGGGAGGTGCCGGTGCTCGGCAAGGTCAAGACCGGCTCAGCGCTGATCTTCGATCTCGGCGTGGTCGCCGTGGTCGTCGGCCTGATCGTGGCACTGCTCGACGGTTTCGATGCCTCCTCACTCGTCGATCGCGGCCGCCGGCCGGTCGACGCGGCCGTTGCCGACCACGACGTGGAGCGTCCGGCATGAGCGTCGCGATGATCTTCGCGGTCGCCGGTCTCGCAGCGACCGGCACCTTCCTGGTGACGTCGCGTTCGTTGAGCCGCATCGTGCTCGGGTTCGCGCTGCTCGGCCACGCCGCCGTGCTCGCGCTCCTGGCATCGGGCGGCCGGGCCGGCGATCCGCCGATCGTCGACGGGGCGGCCCAACCCGACACCGCCAACCCGTTGCCTCAGGCCCTGTCGCTCACCGCGATCGTCATCTCGTTCGGGCTCACGCTGTACGTGCTCGCGCTCGCCCGGCGTCAGCAGACCCTGACCGGCGACGACCTCGTCGAGGACGACGTCGAGGACCGCCGCATCGCCGCCTACGCCGAGTTGCGAGCCGCGGCGAGCGACGAGACGCGAGCGATCGAGGAGCTGCACGAAGACGGAACCGGCGGCGACCCCGGCGCCGACGACGGCGATCGTCACCATGACCCCTCGTCCGACGGGAAGCTGCCATGACCGCGGTCGTCGGGCTCGTCGTCGTGCTGCCACTGCTGGCAGCCGCCGTGGTGTTGGCGTTCCGCCACCGCTCGGCGGTACGAGACGTGCTCACACTGTCGACGATGGCCGCCACCACCGGGTTGGCTGCGGCGCTCCTCGTGGCCGTCGACCGCGATGGCACGGTGGTGCTGCGCGTCGGCGGATGGGCACCCGAACTCGGCATCGTGCTGGTCGCCGACCTGTTCGCTGCCCTCATCCTGCTGGTGGCGTTCGCCACGATCCTCGTCGTCGAGCTGTTCGCGATCGGACAGCGCCGCACACCCGCGGGCGCCGATCCTGCGGTCGTCTCACCGATCCTGCTGGTGCTGGCCGGCGGTGTCGGCCTGTCGATCCTCACCGGCGACCTGTTCACGCTGTTCGTCGCCTTCGAGCTGATCCTGGTGGCCAGCTACGTGTTGCTCACCCACCAGGGTCGAGAAGCCCAGATCCGGTCGGGCATGACCTACGTCGTCATCAACCTGTTCGCCTCGACGCTGTTCCTGTTCGGCGTGGCGATCGTGTACGCCGCCACCGGCACGGTCAACATGGCGCTGCTCGCCGAGCGCATCCCGGAGCTGCCGGCCGCGACGCAGGTCGGCATCGGGCTGTGGTTCCTCGTCGTGTTCGGCACCAAGGCGGCGATCTTCCCGTTGTTCGCGTGGCTCCCCGACAGCTATCCGACGGCACCGACCACGATCACGGCGGTGTTCGCCGGGCTGCTCACCAAGATCGGCGTCTACGTGCTGATCCGGTTCTTCACGCTGATGGAGCTCGACCAACTCGGGCCGTTGTTGCTCGTGATCGCCGGCCTGACGATGGTGATCGGGGTCGCCGGAGCGCTCGCCCAGGACGACGTGAAGCGCATCCTGTCGTTCCACGTCGTCAGCCAGATCGGCTACATGATCATGGGGCTCGGGATCTTCACGGTCGCCGGTGTGGCCGGCGCCGTGCTGTTCCTCGTCCACCAGATCCCGGTCAAGACGGTGATGTTCCTCGCCGGTGGTCTGATCGAGGACGACCAGGGCACCTCGGCGCTCAACAAGGTCGGCGGCCTCGCCACGAGCAGGCCCGTGATCGCCGTGCTGTTCGCGCTGCCCGCTCTCAGCCTGGCGGGCCTTCCCCCGTTCTCCGGGTTCGTCGCGAAGCTCGCGCTCGTCGACGCCGGGGTGGCGGCCGGTGACTACGTGATCGTGGTGGTGTCGCTCGTGGCGAGCATCCTGACCCTGCTGTCGATGACCAAGATCTGGATCGGCGCGTTCTGGGGTGAGGTGACACCGGCGGCGGTGCCTGCATCGAGTCGACGCTCGGTCGGGATCATGCAGACCGCGGCGACGATCGCCGTCCTCGGGACGATCGCGGTGGCCGTGCTCGCCGGCGTGTTGTGGCCGATGTGCGAGGAGATCGCCGCTGATCTGTTGGCGCGGGCCCCCTACGTGACGGCGGTGCTCGGATGAGTGCCGTCGCCATCCTCCGGGAACTGGTGATGCCGCGTCGGCTCGTGACGCTCGCCCTGCTCGTGGCCGCGTGGTGTGCACTGTGGGGCAGCATCTCGGTGGCCAACGTGCTCGCCGGGACGGTGGTGGCGGTCGCGGTGACCCTGGCGGCCGGCATCCAGCCCGGCCATGGCCGGATCCGGATGGTGCCGTTGGTCCACTTCGTGTGGTTGGTGACGCTCGACCTCGTGTCGTCGATGGTGTCGGTCGCCTGGGAGATCCTGACGCCGACCGACTACACCGACGAGGCGATCATCGCCGTCGACACGCAGATCGAGAGCCGTTCGCACCTGCTGATGCTGGTGGTGGCGATCACCGTCACGCCGGGAACGGCCGTGGTCGACACCGACGCCGACACCGGTCGCTTCTACCTCCATCTGCTGCACGCCGACAAGGCCGACGCCATCGTCGCTCACGTCCAGCGGCTGGCCGATCTCGCCTGCCAGGCACTTCCGGTCGACGCCGATGCCGGCGCGGAGGTGCCGACATGATCGCCGACATCGCCGTCGCGATCTTCCTGCTCGCCGGCATCCTTGCCGGCGTGCGGCTGGTGCGTGGGCCGAGCCTCGCCGACCGGGTGATCTCGTTGGACGCGGCGCTCGTTGCCCTGATGGGGGCGATCGGCACCCGTGTCGCGGAGACCGGCGACACGCTCTACATCGGGATCCTCGTGGTCATCGCGATCGTGGCCTTCACCGCCACGGTCGTGTTGAGCCGCTTCATCGAAACGACGGGTCGGCAATGAACGTCGTGTCGACCGTGTTCGTGGTGCTCGGTGCGCTCGTCGCCCTGCTGGCGTCGATCGGGCTGCTGACGTTCCACACGCCGTATGCGCGGTTCCACGCTGCCGGCAAGGCGAGCCCGATCGCCTTCCTGCTCGTTGCCATCGGGGCCGCGATCGAGGTCGGCGTCGCCGGCGCCGCGGAGCTGACCATCGTCGCCGTGGCATTGCTGCTGACCCTGCCGGCCAGCACGCACCTGCTCTTCCGGGCGACGCACCGCACCACGTCGTCGGCGCACCTGAGTCGCGACGATCTGCAAGCAGCTGAAGCTGAACTCGCAGCCCGTGAGCGTGGGGAGGAGCCGTGAGCGAATTCCGGAAATCGTACCCGGGCAATATGTGTCTTTGAATACGTATGATGATCAGGTGACGCTGATCGAACCGAAACCCGACCTGCCGTCGTGGACCTTTCTGACCAACCACGCGCACGTCATGGTGGCGCTGAGCCGTGACCCCGATCTTCGTCAACGCGATCTCAGCTACGTCGTCGGCATCACGCCGGGCGCCGTCCAGCGGATCCTCGACGATCTCGAACGCGGTGGCTACCTGCGGCGCGAGAAGGTCGGTCGCCGCAATCACTACGAGATCATCGATCGCACACCGCTCCGCCATCCGCTCGAAGGGCAGCACACCGTCGGCGAACTGCTCGACATGCTGCACGACTGAGCCCGCCGGCAGGTCGCCCCGCTCGAGCCCTCCGACGGCCGCGGGAAGTCAGGTGGGAGACGCCTGAGCGGCCGTGTCGTGGCCGAGCACGATCGTGGTGCGATCGGCGAACCGCTCGTGCAACGTCGCCAGCACCCGATCGGCGGTGTTCGCGTCGAGATTCGCCGTCGGTTCGTCGAGCACGACCACCCGGTGATCGGCGAGGAGCACCCGCGCGAGAGCGAGCCGTTGGGCCTCGCCACCGCTCATCCCCGAACCGCCGCGTCCGATCCGCGAGTCGAGCCCGTGGGGGAGGTGCCCGAGCCAGGCGTCGAGCCGAACGGCGTCGAGCGCAGCACGCAAAGCCGCATCGGGCGCTGACGGGTCGGCGATCCTGAGGTTCTCGCGCACGGTCGTGTCGGCGAGCCAGGGAAGCTGTTGCACCCACGTCACGCGCTCGCGAACGTTCGCACCACCGATCGTGTCCACATCGTCGCCGTCGATCCGATAGCTGCCGGTGTGCGGCGGGAGGAACCCCACGAGCACGGAGGCGAAGGTCGACTTGCCGCTGCCGCTCGGGCCCGTGATCGTGGTGTGCGAACCCGAGGGCAGATCGATCGAGACCGGTCCGAGCGCGTCGGCGGTTGCAGCGGGCCAGCGGGCCGTGAGCTCGTGCACGCTCAGATCCGGCGCATCGCCAACGGGCCGCGGGTCCGAGGGTGATGCAAGCGCATCGGGTGTGTCGAGCACGGACATCACCCGATGGGCCGACCCGGCCACGTTCGGCGCCGTGGCGGCGGTCTCGTTCACCGTGCCGACCAACTCGAGGACGGCGAGCGGCCAGAGCACCAGAACGCCGAGCACCGGCCCGGCAATCGACGCGGCCGACGGCCCGATCACGGCCAGCGTCGCGATCGTGGTGGCGAGCGGCGCGGCGGCAACGACCGCGCCGCCACCGATGCGGACGCGGGTCCGCCGCGCGGCCAACCGGTCGACATCGTCACCGGCGCGTTCGATGTCGCCTCGAGCGGACCGCTCGACGCGATGGGCGATCAGCGCGTCGAGAGACTCCGTGTACGACAGCGCTGCGCTGCTGAGACGCGCGCGTTGGTGGGCCATCAGCGGGCCGATCGTCGATTCGCGAGCAGCAGTGATCGAGGGCACCAGCACGCCGACGATCAGCAGGGAGACGATCAGCACCGTGCCGGCGGCCGGATCGAGCACGACCGTGATCAGCGCGGCGCCGACGGCCGTGGCGGCGATGGCCAGTACTGGCCCGAGCACTCGCACGAACAGGTCGAGCAGCCGGTCGACGTCGCCGACCACTCGTTGGAGAAGATCACCACGCTCCCATCCGGGAATGCCGGCCGGTGCGATGTCGGCCAACCGATCGACGACCGCGGCGCGGATCTCGCTGAGCGAACGCAGCCCGGCGTCGTGCGTGGCGAGCCGTTCCCCGTAGCGGAACACCCCCTTGCCGATACCGAACGTCCGCACGGCCAGGATCGCCATCGACAGCTCAGCGAGGTCCGGCTGTTCGCTCGCCTTCACGATCAGCCAGGCGGCAACGCCGGCGAGTCCGAGGGTGCAGACCTCGGCGAGGGCGCCGAGCACGGTCGCTCCCGCGAACCGGCGCCGTGCGGGCCGTGCCATGTGCATCACCCGCCGGGTCGCCGACCAGAGATCACGTCGGCTCGGGCCGTGCAGGTCGGTGCCGGGGACGGCGGTTCCCATCCGATCGGGTCCGGCCGGCGTCGGTGCCGTCAGCGTGAGGGCCGGGGCGGCGGTCGGCCGGGGCGGCGGCGGGTCGTCGGCGTCGGCCGGACCACCGAAGTCGACGACGTGGTCGGCGACGGCACGGCAGCGGGTGTCGTGCGTGGCCACCAGCACTGCGGTGTCGTTGACGCGGGCGAGGGTGGCGAGCGCCCGCCACACCCGGTGGGCGTTCTCGGCGTCGAGATGTGCGGTGGGCTCGTCGGCGAACACGAAGCGGGCGCGGCCGCACCGGACGGCGACGAGGGCCCTGGCGACCTGGACGCGACGCAACTGCCCACCCGACAGTTCGTCGGTGCGTTGGTCACGCACAGCGGTGAGGTCGACATCGGCGAGTGCTGCGGTCACCAGGTCGTCGGGGGCGGGCGCCGACCCGCGAACTTCGTCGGCGACCGACGTTCCGAGCGGGGTCAGCCGTTGGCCGATCACCGCGAGCTGATCGGCCCACGAGTCGGGATCGAGGTCGCGCACGTCGATGCCGTCGATCGTGATCGTGCCGTGCCGCTCGGCGAGCCGTCCGCGACACGCGTCGATCAGCGTCGATTTGCCGATGCCGGTGGGGCCGTACACCGCGACGATCGATCCGGGCGTCACATCGAGGTCGATCCCGTCGAGCACGGCACGGCTGCCGCGCACGAGCGCCACGTCGCGCAGCAGCAGCGTTCCCGACACCGGTGTGTCGAGGTGTCCGGCGGGAAGCACCGGTCGGGTGAGCAGCTCGTGGAGGTCGTCGCTGGCGTCGAGGCCCGATTGGGCAGCGTGGAAGCTGGCCCCCACGCGTCGCAGCGGCAGGTAGCACTCGGGCGCGAGGAGCAGGACGATCAGTGCCGTCGTGAGTACGAGGCCGCCCGACGCGAGCCGCAGGCCGATCTCGACGGCGATCAACGCGACCGACAGCGTGGCGAGCAGTTCGAGCGCAAACGCCGAGAGGAAGGCGATGCGCAGTGCCGTCATCGTCGTCGCCCGGTACTGCTCGGAGACGTCGTGGACCGAGTTGCGTTGCGCCTTGGCCCGTCCGAACAGCCGCAGTGTGGGCAGCCCCTCGATCACGTCGAGGAAGTGGCCGCCGAGCCGTTGCAGCACCGCCCACTGTCGCTGTGTCCGGCGCTCGGTCATGCGGCCGATCAGCACCATGAACACCGGGATCAACGGCACGGTGACGGCGATCAGCAGCGCCGAGGTCGGATCTGCCAGCAGGATCCGGAATCCGGCCGCCACGGGCACCGTGACGGCGATCATCAGCGCCGGCAGGAACTGGCGGACGTAGGGCTCCAACTCGTCGACACCGGTGGTCGCCACCGTCGCTTCGCGGCTCGCCAGTCCGCTGCTGGTGCGGTCGCCATCGGCTCGGGCGTGATCGAACACGGCAGCCCGCACGTCGTGGCGGATCGACTGCATGGCGCGACCCGACGACCATTCGCTGGTTGCTGCACCGAGCGCGCGCACGGCAGCGACCGCAGCGAGCGCGACGAGCATGCGCGTGAGCCCGCCTGACACGTCACCGTCCTGCACGAGATCGGCAAGGCCGTTGGCGAGTACCTCGGCCTGCACGACCACGATCGCCGCCGTCACCACCGCGACTGCGCCGATGACGATCAGGTGTCGACGAAGCCCGGGGACCAGTCGGACGAGGCGGATGTCGACCGGCCCGCGCCGGTCGACATCGCTCACGAGCGGTGGACGACCGGGAGGTGCTGGGTGCCGATCCGCTTGCGGAACACCCAGTACGTCCACCCTTGGTACAACAGCACGATCGGCGTCATCACCAGAGCGACGATGGTCATCACCTTCAAGGTGTAGTCGGTCGACGAGGCGTTCTCCACGGTGAGGCTGAATGCGGGGTCGGTGCTCGAGGGCATCACGTCCGGGTACAGCGAGCCGAACAGGGCGATCACGGCGAACGCGATCGCCAGGCCGGTTGCACCGAACGCGATCCCTTCGCTGTTGCGCCGTTCGGCGAGGAGTCCGACGACCAGTGCCACCGCGGCTCCGAGCACGACGATCCACGTCCAGCCCTTGCCGCGGGCGAGCTGGTTCCAGATCAGGAACGTGGCCCCGGCGACGATGGCGACCGGACCGGCGATCTGGGCGGCGCGGTGCGCACGCTCACGGACCACGCCGACCGTCTTGAGGCTCAGGAAATTGGCGCCGTGCAGGATGAACAGCGATGCGGTGGTGATGCCGCCGAGGAGGCCGAACGGGTTGAGCAGCGTGAACAGCGTGCCGGTGTAGTCCTGCTGGGCGTTGATCGGCACCCCCTGGACGATGTTGGCGAAGGCGACGCCCCAGAGCACCGCCGGGATCCACGATCCGACGGCGATCGCGAGGTCCCAGCGTCGGCGCCACCGGACGTTGTCGATCTTCCCGCGGTACTCGAACGCCACGCCGCGGAAGATCAGCGCCAGCAGGATCAGGAACAACGCGAGGTAGAACCCGGAGAACAGGGTCGCATACCAGTTCGGGAACGCAGCGAACGTCGCGCCGCCGGCCACGAGCAACCACACTTCGTTGCCGTCCCAGACCGGTCCGATCGTGTTGATCATCACGCGGCGCTCGGCGTCGGTGCGTCCGATCGGGTGGAGGAGCATCCCGACGCCGAAGTCGAAACCCTCGAGGAAGAAGTAGCCGATCCACAGGACGGCGATGGTGATGAACCAGAAGTCGGTGAGTGCCATGGTGGTCTCTCGTTCTCGGGTGTCAGTAGGCGAAGACGAGCCGGTCGGCGTCGTCGTCGGTCGGTGGGGCGTCGTCGGACCCGTCGGGCCAGTCGTCGCGGTCCTCGGGCCCGCGGGGTGTCTCGTCGTCGGGCTCGTCGTCGCCGCCGCCGAGGATGCCGGTGATCGCCGCGTCCGGCCCGGCCTCGACGTAGCGCTTGAGCAGGATGAGTTCGATGATGCCGAGTGCGCCGTAGACGAGGGTGAACGTCACCATCGACAGCAGCACCGTGGCACCGCCGACGGATGTCGACACGGCGTCCGCCGTGAGTTGGCGCACCTCGGGGATGCCGGTGGGGTTCGGCACGACCACCCAGGGCTGCCGACCGATTTCGGTGAAGATCCAGCCGGTGGCGTTGCCGAGGAACGGCGTGACGATCAGGGCGATCGCGGCACGGCCACCCCACTTGCTCTGCGGGAGCACCTTCTTGAACCGGAGGTACACGAGCGCGGCTGCGGCAGCCATCACGCTGACCATGCCGATGCCGATCATCGCCCGGAAGCTCCAGTAGGTGATGATCAGGTTCGGCCGGTAGTCGCCCGGGCCGAACTGCTCCACGTACGACGCCTGGACCTCGTTGACGCCGGGGATCTCCGCATCCCACGTGTCGGTCGCGAGGAACGACAGCAGTCCGGGGATCACGAGCGAGCGCACGTCGCACTGCTGGCTGACGTCGCCGACGGCGAAGATCGAGAGACCCGGGCCCGTCTCGGTGTCGCACAGCGCTTCGGCGGCCGCCATCTTCATCGGCTGCTGCTCGAACATCAGGCGGGTCTGGAAGTGCCCCGACACGCTGAGTGCGACCCCGGCGACGATCGTGACCCACAGGCCGGTCTTCATCGCTCGGGTGAACCCCTCACGGTCCACCTCGCTCGGGTTGCGTCGCATCAGCCACCACGCCGAGATGCCGGCGACGAACACCGCCGCGGTGAGCACCGAGCCGCTGATCACGTGGGGGTAGGCGGCGAGGAGGGTGCTGTTGGTGAGCACGGCCCAGATGTCGACCAGTTCGGCACGACCGCGATCGGGGTTGAAGATCACGCCGACGGGATGCTGCATCCAGGAGTTGGCGGCGACGATGAAGTAGGCCGAGAGCCAGGTGCCGATCGCCGCAGCCCAGATCGTGGCCAGGTGGAGCTTGGGGTTGAGGCGGCCCCAGCCGAAGATCCACAGGCCGAGGAAGGTCGACTCGAGGAAGAAGGCGACCAGCCCCTCCATGGCCAGCGGTGCGCCGAACACGTCGCCGACGAAGCGGGAGTACTGGCTCCAGTTCATGCCGAACTGGAACTCCTGGACGATGCCGGTCACGACGCCCATCGCGAAGTTGATCAGGAAGAGCTTGCCGAAGAACTTGGTGAGGCGCAGGTCGGACTCGCGGCCGTGGCGGTACCACCGGGTGTGGAACCAGGCGACGAGCATCGACAGCCCGATCGTCAGTGGGACCATGAAGAAGTGGTAGACGGTGGTGATTCCGAACTGCCAACGGGCCAGGGGGAGTGCCTCGAGCGCAAACATCGCCACTCACTCTGCCGCTACCCCCTGGGGTGTCCCTAGGGACCAATGGCACGACTCGCCGAGGGGTGACCTACGTCACGGGTCGAGACCGGGCATCGGCCGCTGGTCGGCCGCGGCCGCGGTCGGTGTGTCGAGGGCCATCTGGTGTCGGTTCGTGGCGTCGTGCAGCCCGCCTCAGGCGGCCGCTCTTCGGTGGGGTGGGCCGGTCGAACGGACCGTGTCGTCGGGGAGCGTCAACGTGAGTTCGCGGTTCGGGCCGAGGGCGACGCCCCAATCGTCGTGGTGCACCTTGCCGTGATGGTGGGTGCACAACGGCAGCAGGTTGTCGAGATCGGTCGCCCCGCCGTTTCGCCACCAGACGATGTGGTGGAGTTTGCAGCGGTCGTAGGCGACGCCGCAGCCGGGGATCGCACACGTGGCATAGAGGCCGCGGAGGGCTCGGCGTTGGGCCCGGTTGGCGAGCCGGGTGGTGCGCCCGAGATTCAGTTCGCCGGGCGCGTACAGGATCACACCGTTGCGGACCACGACGGCGTGGATGTCGGCCTCGCCCGCGAGCTCGGCGACGATCCGGGCAGGGATCTCGACGGGGATCGACCAGTCCACGACCGGGCCTGCGCCGGGCGCATCGGCGTCGATGACCGCCACGAAGTCTCCGCGCCCCGGCCGGCCGGCGGTGGTGGAGCCGCCGACGAGCCGGGCGAGTGCCAGGGCCCGCAGGTGATGCTGGCGTTCGATCGGGTCGGCCGGTGCAGTGTCGGGCACGGCCTCGGCGAACAGTGTCTCCACCGCGGTGTCGAGCTTTGCGGCGAGTTCGACGCCGGCGACGGGATCGAACCGGCCGCGCAGGTTCCACATTCCCTCGCCGTCGACCCATGTCGACAGGCGAGTGTTGCGTCGCTGCCTGTCGAGACGGTCCATGCCGTCATCCTTCTGCAGGCGCTTGGCCTCCAGGTCGAGACGGCGGCGGAACTCGTCCACCGTCGCCGCTGCAGCGACCGCCACGAGCCCGTCGGCGCGTTCCAGCAGCTCCTCGCGCTGACCGGGATCCAGCCGAGCCGACGTGCGAGTCAGGGCGTCGACATGGCCGGCGGTGATCGCGCCGTCACCCAACGCGTCGGCCAGTCCCGGCGTCGCCGCCAACGTCGCGGAGCGTTCCTTGGTCCTCGTCGCCGTGCCGAGCGAGCACCGGTCGGCGTCGGCGATCGTCGACTCCGGAAACGACGACACTGCTTCCAACTGGGCGATGAGCCCGGCTTGCTGGGCGTCCAACCACGCCCGAGCCTCACGCACCGCGACCAGCCCCGACCGCACCGTCGAGGCATCTGCAGCGGTGCTGGCACGGACGTCGGCGATGCGCTCCACCCGCTCGATCACCGCCCTGGTCTCCATGCGGACAACCATACGGACGGGGTGTCACAGGGTTGGCCGGTTCGGTGGTCCTGCCAGAAAGATCTCGACGCGCTGCAACACTTTCCACGTCTCGGTCGCCGTAGATGATGATGGGGAAAGTGGGAACCACGACCGAGCCGGTCACCGAACACGCCGGCGTACTCGAACGCCTCTACCAGGCCGAGTACACGGGCATGGTTCGTCTCGCCTTCACGCTCGTCGGGAGCAACGCCGAAGCCGAGGATCTCGTGCAGGACAGTTTCGTCGAGGTTGCTCGACGGCTGGACGAGATCCGCAAGCCCGGCGCCTACCTGCGCAGCGCCGTCGTCAGCCGATGCAGATCGGCATTGCGGCGGCGCAGGGTGATGGCGATGCACCCACCGGAACCACCCGCAGGCCTGGCCAGCGACGCGGGTGAGCTCTGGGACGTGCTCGCCGAGTTGCCCGAGGATCAACGCATCGCGGTGGTCCTCCGCTACTACGGGGGGTACAAGGCATCGGAGATCGCGAAGATCGTCGACATGCCCGGCGCGACCGTCCGGTCGCACCTCCGGCGAGGTCTCACTGCGCTTCGAAAGGAACTGGACTCATGACTCGCTTCACCGACCGTGTGGAACGGGATCTCGGCCAGATCGCCGATCGGGCGACCCCATCGTCAACGGCCTGGGAGGCGATCCGACACCGGATCGACGAGCAGGACTTCACCGAACCGACCATGGAGGTCATCATGCTCTCTCCCGAAACCAACCGACACGACAACCGCACACGGCACGGGTTGATGGCCGCTGCCGGGATCGCCGCACTGGCACTGATCGGTGGCCTGATCTTCGCCGGTACCCGCGCCGACGAGGACACGGTCCCCGCCGACGAGACGCCGGCGACCGTGCCCGTCACGATCGCGCTCGAGTTGCCGGTGACGGTGACGTATCCGGGTTTCGGCGACTTCGCGCTCCAGGAGCTCTTCGTCACACCGATGGTCGACGACACCAGCACCGAGGCGGACGACGACCCCGACACCGACTACGTCCAGGCCGTCGTCGAGATCACGATCCCTGCAACCGGCACCGCGAAACGACTGGTCAGCCACGGCACGCTCATGCGGCTGAGCGGTCCGGGTGTCGATGACGTCAACGCGAAGCAGGTCTGGAACGAGGTCCACGAACGGCAGACCGCGCCGCTCTCGCTCGAGCCGGGGCAGAGCGTCGTGCGTCAGTGGTCGTTCCCCGTCCCGGCCGGCACCGACCCGTCGACGCTGACCATCCGGATCGGGACCGACGGGGAGGCGGGTGCCGCCATCCCTCTGGCCGATCCGGCACCAACGGCCCAGGGCGACTGACACCCGCAGCAGCTGCAGCTGCCGATCCGGATCCTCGTCGTGACGACGAGGATCCGGATTGAGGACTTTGGGCGGTCGTCACGGTGGATTGCGGGCGCAAGGATGGAGCGCATGAACGCAACCACCGCCTGCATCGACGGCAACGAGGCAGCCGCCACCGTCGCCTACGCCCTGTCGGAGGTGGTGGCGATCTATCCGATCACCCCCGCATCGGCGATGGGAGAACTGGCCGACGCCTGGTCGGCGGGCGGTGTCACCAACCTGTGGGGCGCTGTCCCCGAGGTCGTCGAGCTGCAGTCGGAGGCGGGAGCGGCCGGCACCCTGCACGGGGCGCTGCAGACCGGCGCACTCGGCACCACGTTCACCGCGTCGCAGGGCCTGCTCCTGATGCTGCCGAACATGTTCAAGATCGCCGGCGAGCTCACGCCCGCGGTCATCCACGTGGCCGCACGAGCGATCGCCACCCACGCGCTGTCGATCTTCGGCGATCACAGCGACGTGATGGCCGCTCGCACGACCGGCTTCGCGATGCTCTGCGCCAGTTCGGTGCAGGAGGCGCACGACTTCGCCGCCGTGTCGCACGCGGCCACCCTGCGCACCCGTGTCCCGTTCCTGCACTTCTTCGACGGGTTCCGCACCTCGCACGAGATCAACCGCATCGACCTGCTCGCGGACGACCAACTCCGGGCGCTCGTACGCGAGGACGACATCGCGGCGCACAAGCTGCGCCGACTTCGCCCCACCGCACCGGTGATGCGCGGTACCGCTCAGAACCCCGACGTCTTCTTCCAGGCGCGTGAGGCATCCAATCCGTACCACGACGCCGTGCCGGCCGCGGTCGAGGAGGTGTTCGCCGAACTCGCCGAGCTGACCGGACGCCGTTACGGGCTGGTCGACTACGAGGGCGCGCCGGACGCCGAACGCGTCATCGTGATGATGGGCTCGGGCTCCGGTGCCGTCGGCGAGGCGGTCGCCAAGCTGGTGGCCGACGGCGAGAAGGTCGGGCTGGCGACGATCCGCTTGTTCCGCCCCTTCCCGACCGAAGCGCTGCTCGCCGCGCTGCCCGACACGGTCCGCTCGATCGCCGTTCTCGACCGGACCAAGGAGCCGGGCGCCGCCGGCGAGCCGTTGTTCCAGGACGTGGTGACCACGCTCGCGGAATCCGACCGGCCGAAGGTGCGGATCATCGGTGGGCGCTACGGCTTGGGGTCGAAGGAGTTCACCCCGGCGATGGCGAAGGCCGTGTTCGACGAGACGGTACGCGACGAACCCAAGCGGCGTTTCACGGTGGGCATCCACGACGATGTGAGCCATCTCAGCCTCGACGTCGACGACTCGTTCCAGGTCGCCCGATCGGGACGCTCGGCAGTGTTCTATGCGCTCGGCAGCGACGGCACGGTCGGCGCCAACAAGGCGTCGGTCAAGATCATCGGCCACGAGCCCGACCTCTACGCGCAGGGCTACTTCGTGTACGACTCGAAGAAGTCCGGCTCGATGACCGTGTCGCATCTCCGCTTCGGCCCCGAGCCGATTCGTTCCACCTATCTCGTCCAGGAGGCCGATCTCGTCGCCTGTCACCAGTTCGGCCTGCTCGATCGCTTCGACGTGCTCGCCGACGTCCGCCGGGGCGGCACGTTCCTCGTCAACGCTCCCTACCCCGCCGAGGAGCTGTGGGACCATCTGCCGCTCGCGATCCGGCGTCGCATCATCGAACAGGAGCTGCGGGTCTTCACGATCGACGCCACCCGGATCGCCCGGGAGCTGAAGATGCCCGGCCGCATCAACACGATCATGCAGCCGTGCTTCTTCGCGTTGACCGACGTGATGGAACTCGACCGGGCGATCGGGGCGATCAAGGAGTCGATCGACAAGGCGTACGGTCGCCGCGGTCGTCTGATCGTCGAGAGGAACGAGGCCGCGGTCGACCAGGCGCTCGCCGAACTCGCCGAGGTGACCGTGCCGTCGACCGCTGGTGTTGCGGCAGCGGACGAGACGCTCGACGTCCTCGACTCCGCCCGTGAGGTCGCGCTCGACGACTTCGTCGAGCGCGTCACGCTGAAGATGATCGCCGGCGAGGGCGACCTGCTGCCGGTGTCGGCGATGCCCGTCGACGGCACCTACCCGACCGGGACGACGAGGTACGAGAAGCGCAAGCTCGCCCTCCAGATCCCGGTGTGGGAGCCGGACCTCTGCATCGACTGCGGGAAGTGCGCGGTCGTGTGTCCGCATGCGACGATCCGGATGAAGGCGTTCGAGCCGTCGGCGCTCGACGGCGCCCCCGACGGCTACCTGTCCAAGAAGTTCCGGTCGCGCGAACTCGATGGTCACCTGCTCACGATCCAGGTCGCCCCCGACGACTGCACGGGCTGCGGCATCTGCGTGGAGGTCTGTCCCGCGAAGGACAAGACCCAGGTGAAGCGCAAGGCGATCAACATGGCGCCGGCCGACGAACATCGCGACGTCGAACGCGAGCGGTGGGACTTCTTCACGTCGATCCCCGAACTCGACCGGGCGTCGATCACCCACGACTCGGTGAAGAACTCCCAGCTGCTGCAGCCGCTGTTCGAGTTCTCCGGTGCGTGCTCGGGCTGTGGCGAGACGCCGTACCTCAAGCTGCTCACCCAGCTGTTCGGCGACCGCCTCGTGGTGGCCAACGCCACCGGCTGCTCGTCGATCTACGGCGGCAACCTGCCGACCACCCCGTGGGCGAAGGACGCCAACGGGCTCGGCCCGGCCTGGTCGAACTCGCTGTTCGAGGACAACGCCGAGTTCGGGTACGGCATGCGCCTCGGCATCGAGCACCATCAGCGCGAAGCCCGCCGTCTCCTGGAGGAGCTGCGCAGCGCCGTCGGCACCGATCTCGCCGATGCGCTGCTCGCCGACTCCGCCCCCACCGATGCCGGCGTCGTCGAGCAACGGACGCGTGTCGCGATCCTCCGCGAGCGCCTCGCCGAACTCGTCGACGGGCCGGATCTCGTCGTCGCCGAAGTGGCGCGCCGACTGACCTCGATCGCCGACGAGCTCGTGCGGACGAGCACGTGGATCGTCGGTGGCGACGGGTGGGCGTACGACATCGGCTTCGGCGGCGTCGACCACGTGTTGAGCAGTGGCCGCAACGTCAACCTGCTCGTGCTCGACACCGAGGTGTACTCCAACACCGGTGGGCAGGCGTCGAAGGCGACGCCGCTCGGGGCGGTGGCGAAGTTCGCGATGGCGGGCAAGCCGACCGGCAAGAAGGACCTCGGCGCGATCGCCCGTCGCTACGGCAACGTCTACGTCGCCCAGATCGCGATCGGCGGCAGCGACATCCAGACGGTCAAGGCGCTCGCCGAGGCCGATGCCTGGGACGGACCGTCGTTGATCATCGCCTACTCGACCTGCATCGCCCACGGCATCGACATGGAGACGTCGATGTCGCACCAGAAGGACGCGGTGAAGTCCGGCTACTGGCCGCTCTACCGCTACAAGCCGACCGTCGAGGAGCACGAGCACCCGTTCCAGCTCGACTCGTCCGCACCGACGATCCCGCTCAAGGAGTTCGCACTGAAGGAGGCCCGCTTCTCGATGCTCGCCCGGTCGGATCCCGATCGTTCGGCGCAGCTGCTCGGCCTCGCCCAGGCCGACATCGACGAACGCTGGCACTACTACGAGCAACTCGCCGGTGTGGAGCGGATGGTGCACGATCCGGCCGAGATCGTGATCGAGATGGACGAAACATCAACAGAAGCCGCCAACGAAGAGGGTGACGACGATGCCTGATCTGCACACCGACTACCTGGGGCTGTCGCTGCGTTCGCCGTTGATCGCGTCGGCCGGCCCGTTCACGGGCGATCTCGATCGGCTCGCCCAGCTCGTGGAATCAGGCGCCGCCGCGGTCGTGCTCCCGTCGCTGTTCGAGGAGCAGATCGAACACGAGACCGCGGAGATCGATCGGCTCTTCACCGTGCACGGCGAGAGCTTCAACGAAGCGACCTCGTTCTTCCCGGAACTCGACGACTACAACTCCGGCGTCGACTCGTACCTCGAGTTGATCGAGGGGGCGAAACGACGTGTCGACGTCCCGGTGATCGCCAGCCTCAACGGCACGAACATCGGGGGCTGGGTGAAGTACGCCCGGCTGCTGGAGGGAGCCGGGGCGGATGCGCTCGAGCTGAACCTCTACACCGTCGCCGCCGATCCCTCCGTCGACGGCGCGGCGCTCGAAGCCGAGCACCTGGAGTTGGTGTCGCTCGTCGCCGAGGAGGTCTCGGTACCGGTGGCGGTGAAGATCTCGCCGTACTACTCGTCGATGGCCGCGTTCGTCGTCGCCGTGCAGGCGGCGGGGGCCTCGGGCGTCGTGATGTTCAACCGGTTCTACTCACCGGATCTCGATCTCGAGACGCTCGAGGTCATGCCGCGCATCGCGCTCAGCACCCCCGAGGAGCTGCGTCTGCCGTTGCGTTGGATCGGCATCATGCGCGAACACCTGACCATCTCGATCGCCGGCTCGACCGGGGTCCACTCGGGATTCGACGCCGCCAAGCTGATCCTCGCCGGTGCCGATGTCGCGATGTCGACGTCAGCGGTCCTCCACGACGGTCCGTCGCACTTCGCCACGATGGAGGCGCAACTCGTCGACTGGATGGTGGAGCACGAGTACGAGTCGGTGACGCAGATGCGGGGCGCCGTGTCCAGCCATGCAGCGACCGACCCGGCCGCCTACGAACGGGCCAACTACATCGGCAACATCGCCACCTACACCAGCCGCTTCATGTCGACGGGCGGCGGCGTGCCGCTCTCCCACCGGCGTCCGGAGTAGCCCGTCCCGTTTGCGTTGCATTCCGGGTGACCCGGCCCACCCGAACCGTCGCGCAAACGTGGTGAGTGGGGTCTGCGTGGGGCGCGGTCAGCAGACGGCGCGAACGTAGGGGTAGGGGTTGACGGCACGTCCGCCGCCGGGATGCACCTCGAAGTGGAGGTGGTTGGCGGTGGTGTTGCCGGTGGCGCCCACGTAGCCGATCACTTCGCCACGCGACACGCTGCGGCTCGAGCCCTCCCAGGCGCTGAGGTGGGCGTAGAAGTAGCGGGTACCGCTGTTGCCGTTGAGCCACACCGAGTTGCCGCCGAGGCGGGTGGTCTTGAACTGCACCGACCCCGATTCGACGGCGACGAGCGGCGTGCCGCCCGGCGACATCATGTCGACACCCTCGTGGCTGCGGCCGCCCGAGCGGGCGGCGCCCCACGTGTCGCCGAAGGCCCGTGGGCCGGCAACCGGGCAGACGATGCCGCTACCGGCATTCGACGGCGGAGGCGTCGGCGGCGCGGGTGCCGGCGCTGCCGGTTGCGGAGCGGGCGACGGGCTCGACGCCGTGCCGGACGCGGCCGCCGCGGTGCAGCGGCGGCGGAGCCGCCGGAGGTCTGGACGGCCGCTGCACGCGGGGCGTTGGCTGCGGCCTGGGCTGCGGCCGCAGTGGCGGCCGCCGCCTCCTGTTCGGCGCGGATCCGGCGCTGGCGTTCGAGTTCCTGCTGCACGGCGACGTCGGCGAGGCGCTGCTTCTCGATCTCGGCGAGTTTGACGACCTCGGCCTCGGCCTCGGCCTGCAGGCGTTCGTAGTTCTCGCGTGCCTGGACCGTGAGTTCCTGCTGGCGTTCGAGGTCGGCGCGCTGGGCGTTGACCTCCTTCATCACCGCGTCGAAGTCGTCGAGTTCGACCGAGGCGGCACCACGGGCGACCGATGCCTGTCGTTCGGCGGTGATGCCGGCGTTGGCCTGGTCGAGATCGATGAGGAGTGGCATGGCGCTGCCGGAGTTGGCGAAGCTGCGCTGCGCGTCGGTCTGGAGGCTCGAGCGCATCGAATTGGCCTGGGCTTCGACTGCGGCGAGTTGCTTCTCCGCTTCGGCGATGTCGACATCGAGCGTGTCGAGCTTCGACTGGGCGTCGAACATCGCCTGGGCGGCGGCGTCGGCGCGGTCGCGTGCGGCCTGGATCTCTCGCGCCGCCTGAACCGCGGCAGGGTCCTGGGCCGAAGCGTCGCTGGCAACCACGACGGGGACGATCGCTGCCGTCAGGGCGATGGCGATGAGCGCGACGATCCAGCGGACTCCGAACCGCGGCGCTGTCCCGGTCGTCGACATGGCTGGAGAGCCTACCGCTCCATGACGGTTACATGACGATCGGGTGACGACTCGCGCCTGCATCCGTCATCGAACGGTCGCCCGGGGTGGGGTCAGTGCTGCGGCGCGGCGACCTCGTCGGGGTACGGGAACCAGCGCAAGTGCTCGAAGTCCGCATTGGTCTCCGGATGCGGGGACGCACTCGACCGCACGTCGTGGGCCGCGTGGAACAGCTCGTGAGCGGTGTCGAGATGGCGGGCGAGGTCGATCGCCTCGCTGTGACGGCGGTTCACGAAGTGCATGCCGCCGGCGTCGTAGGAGATCTCGTGCAGGCTCATCGACGGCCCGCGGGTGCCGAGGCGGTGGTGCCAGAGCCCGCTGTCGGGTTCGAACTCGTACTCGCCGAGCAGCGCCGCACCGTGCGAGGCGATCAGGTGCACGGCGTCGACGATGTAGTCGAAGGTGGCGTCGTCGATGAAGTAGTTGAAGTTCACCCGGACCCAGCCGGGCTTGATGCCTTCGCAGCCACGGTTGATCTCGCGCTGGAACTCGTGCGACCGGTCGAGGTCGATGCCGAGCAGGCGGTGGCCGTAAGGGCCTGCACACGAGCAGCCGCCGCGCGACTGGATGCCGAACACGTCGTTGAGCAGCGCGACGACGAAGTTGTGGTGCAGGAACTTCGTGTCGTGACGGATCACGAACGACACGATCGAGAGCCGGTCGGCCTCGTGACTGCCGAGCACGTTGATGTTCGGGTTCTGCTCCCAGGAAGCGATCGCCCGCCGGACGAACGCCGACTCGCGGGCCTCGATCACGTCGGGGCCCACCGCCTCCTTGAGCTGGAACACGAGGCCGGCACGGATCGACTCGATGATCGCCGGTGTCCCTGCCTCCTCGCGATGTTCGATCTCGGGGTGGTAGTCGTGCTCGGCGGTGCTGACGTAGCGCACGGTGCCTCCACCGGGAACGTCGGGGACACGGTTGGTGAACAACTCGCGCCGGGCGACGAGGACACCAGGGGTCCCGGGCCCACCGATCAGCTTGTGCGGGGAGATGAAGATCGCGTCCTTGTAGGCGAGGTTGCCGCCGGCGCTCGACCCCATGTCGATCGGGACGTAGGGAGCCGCCGCGGCGTAGTCCCACAGCGAGAGCGCCCCGTGTTCGTGCAGGAGCGTCGACACCGCGACCGTGTCGGTGATGATGCCGGTGACGTTGGACGCCGCGGAGAACGAACCGATCAGCGTCGATCGATCGGCGTGGCGGACGAGCTCCCGTTCGAGGTGCTCGAGGCTGACGTGGCCGTCGATGTCCTCGTCGATGATCACGACATCGGCGATCGATTCGCGCCACGGCAGCTCGTTCGAGTGGTGCTCGTACGGGCCGATGAACACGACCGGTCGATCCTCCGGCGGAATCGAGGCAGCGAAGCCGTAGCGGTCGTCGAGCGCCGACGGGAGCTTCAACCCCATGACCCCGGTGAGCTTGGCGACCGCGTGGGTGGCACCGCTTCCGCAGAACACCACGGCGTGTTCGTCGTGGGTCGCGCCGACGCAGCGGGCGATGATCTCGCGCGCCTCCTCGCGCAGCCGTGTCGTCTGCAGACCGGTGCCCGACGACTCGGTGTGCGTGTTGGCGTACAGCGGGAGCACGACGGCGCGGATGTAGTCCTCGATGAAGGCGAGCGAGCGGCCCGACGCGGTGTAGTCGGCGTAGATGATCGGTCGCGGACCGTAGGGGCCGTCGATCACGTCGTCACGACCGATCACCGAGTCGCGCACGTAGGCGATCAATTCGTCGGAGTCGACGGTGCTGGTCATGGTTGACAGTGAATCACCTCCCGGCCGTCACTGTCCCCGCTGGCTACCCTGCGACGGGAGATGGACAGTGCACGCGTCGACGTCGCCCAGGGGCTGAGCGATGCCGAGGTCGCCGAACGCGTCGCAGCGGGGCAGGTCAACGTCGTTCCGGACCCGCCCGATCGCACGCTCGGTCAGATCGTCGCTGCGAACACCTTCACGGTGGTCAACGCGATCATGTTCACGCTGTTCCTCCTGGTCATCGTGGCGGGTAGTCCCCAGGACGGTCTCTTCGTCGGTGTCGTCGTCTCCAACTCGGTGATCGGTGTCGTCCAGGAAGTGCGGGCGCGACGCGAGCTGCGCCGCCTCGAGGTGGTGACCGAGCCGAGAGCGATCGTGGTGCGCAACGGGAGCTCGATCGAGATCCCGACCGACGAGATCGTCATCGACGACGTCGTCGAGCTGCGCCTCGGCGGCCAGGTCGCCGTCGACGGCACGGTGCTCCTGTCGACCGGCCTGCGCCTCGACGAGTCGATGCTCACCGGCGAGTCGCTCCCGGTTGCGAAGGAACCCGGCGACGAGGTGCTGTCGGGCAGTTTCGTGGTCGCCGGCAACGGTTCGATCGAAGCCAGCGCTGTCGGGGCGGCGAGCTACGCCAGCACGCTCGCGACCGAGGCGAAGCGATTCGCCACCTCGCAGTCGCAGCTGCGGCACGGCATCGACACGATCCTGCGCGGGCTGACGTTGATCATCCCGGTGGCATCGATCTTCCTGTTCTTCAACCTCCTCTCGGTGGAAGGCACCTGGCAGGACGCACTGATCGGCACGGTGGCGGCCGCGGTCGCCATGGTCCCCGACGGGCTCGTGCTGCTCACCAGCCTCGCGTTCATGGCGGGGGTGATCGCGCTCGCCCGTCGCAATGCCCTGGCGAAGCAGTTGTCGACGGTCGAGGTGCTCGCCCGCGTCGACGTGCTGTGTCTCGACAAGACCGGGACGATCACCACCGGTGAGATCCGATTCGCCCACACGCATCCGTCCGAGGGGCGCAGCGACGCCGAGGTGCGTGACGGCCTCGTCGCTCTGGCCACGGCCGATCGTGCACCGAATCCCACCATGGCCGCGATCGCCGCCGAGGTGGGCACCGACTCGACGTGGGACGTCGACGAGATCGAGCCCTTCGACAGCGAACGCAAGTGGTCGGCGGCCTCGTTCGTCGGCCACGGGTGGTTCTTTCTCGGCGCGCCGGACTTCCTGCTGCGCCCGGACGATCCGGTTCGTGCGCTCGTCGAGGAACTGAGCACGGCCGGCAAGCGGCTGCTCGCCGTCGTCACGTCGCCGACCGGGCCGGTCGAGGGCGCTCTCCCGGG
The DNA here is from genome assembly GCA_963698565.1 of Ilumatobacteraceae bacterium. GTDB lineage: Bacteria > Actinomycetota > Acidimicrobiia > Acidimicrobiales > Ilumatobacteraceae > Sva-07. The sequence goes on along the minus strand of CAVORH010000031.1, from coordinate 4,591 downwards.
CGATGCGAGCACGCTCGCCATCGTGGAGTTGGAGGACGAGATCCGCCCCGACGCGGCCGAGATCCTGGCCTACTTCGCCGAGCAGGACGTGACGCTCAAGGTGATCTCCGGTGACAACCCCGAGACGGTCGCGGCGATCGCCGAACACGCCGGACTGCGGATCAGCGGCGAGCCCGTGGATGCGCGCGACCTCCCCGATGGGGTCGACGAGATGGCTGCCGTTCTCGAGAACCACACCGTGTTCGGGCGGGTCAAGCCACAGCAGAAGCAGGCGATGGTGAAGGCGTTGCAGTCACGGGGGCACACCGTGGCGATGACCGGCGACGGGGTCAACGACGTGCTGGCCCTGAAGGACGCCGACCTGGGGATCTCGATGGGATCGGGGAGTGAGGCGACCAAGGCGGTGGCCGATCTCGTGCTCACCGACAACGCGTTCTCCAGCCTGCCGGTGGTGGTCAACGAGGGCCGCAAGGTGATCAACAACGTCGAGCGGGTGTCGAACCTGTTCATCACGAAGGCGGCCTATGCGGTGTTGCTCACCGTGGCGGTGGGGTTGATGGACGAGCCGTTCCCGTTCCTGCCGCGCCACCTGACCTTGATCGGCACGTTCAGCATCGGCATCCCCGGGTTCTTCCTCGCGCTCGCTCCCGAGGTCGACCTGATCCGTCCCGGCTTCCTCCGACGGGTGCTGTGGTTCTCGGTGCCGGCGGGCGTGGTCGCCGGTGGCGCGACGCTCGTGGCCTACGAGGCGGCGCTGGACATCGCCGACATCGACATCGACCAGGCGCGGACACTCGCGACGGTCACCCTGTTGGCGCTCGGGCTGGTGGTGTTGGCCGTGGCGAGCCGTCCCCTGCGTTGGTGGAAGGTGCTGCTCGTCGCCTGCATGGGCCTCGGCTACGTGGTGGTCTTCCTCGTGCCGTGGCTGCGCAACTACTTCCAACTCGAGGTGTTCTGGAGCTCTGCGTGGTGGTACTCGGCTGCCGCAGTCGTGGTCGGCGGCGTCGTGATCGTGACCATCCCCCGGCTCATCCGCCCCATCCTCCAGCGATGAGTTTCAGCGCGACCTGTGGGCGCCCAGACTCATCGCCCGGTGGCTCGACCGTCCTCGGGGTTCAGCGGTTGAGCAGCACCGGGATGTTGCGGGGGCCACGCACCTGGCCGTTGGCCCACGTCGTCTTCGTCGAGGTGTCGAGCGAGTAGTCCGGGAAGGCGCGAAGCCATTCCTGGAGCGCGACGACCAGCTCGAGCCGGGCGAGGTTGGAACCGACGCAGCGGTGGATGCCGAGCCCGAATGCCACGTGCCGATTGTTGAGCCGCTCCAGGTCGAACTCGTCGGCCCGCTCGAATGCTGCGGGATCGTGGTTGGCGGCGGGGAAGGTGAGCAGCATCTGATCGCCGGGGTGCACGGGGCAGCCGCCGATCTCCGTGTCGCCGATCACCTTGCGGGCCATGGTGACCGGCGCGTAGTAGCGCAACACCTCCTCGGTCGCCGTGTTCCACAGGAGATCGTCGTCGTCGACGGCGACCAGTCGCTGGACCTGGTCGTTGTGCTGGGCGAAGTGCCAGAGGCCCGATCCGATCGCACTCCACGTGGTGTCGATCCCGGCCACGATCAGCAGGCGGATGTAGCCGAGCTTGAGGTTCCAGTCGACCGGCTCACCGTCGATCTCGGCGTTGGCGACGAGCGTCAGCATGTCGTCCTTCGGGTTCTCCATCCGATCACGGAGGAGCACGTCGATGTAGTCGCCCATCTCCCGGGCAACGGCGACACGCACGGCGTTGTCGCGCGGGCCAACTGGAAGTTGCGGTAGATCCAGTCGCGGAACAGGTCGGCGTCCTCCTCCGGCAGTCCGGTCAGGATGCAGATGCCGTGCACCGGGATGTGTTGCGCGTACTGCTCGGCGGCGTCGGCGGTGTCGGCGCCGTCGAGGTCGGCGATCAGCTCGCGACAGAACGAGCGCAGTCGCTCCTCGAGCGGCGCCACCTTCTTCGGGCTGAACGCCGGCAGGAGGAGCCGACGATGCCCGTGGTGTTCTGGCGGGTCGGACGTGATCGGGGGCGCCGGCGACCGTGGAGCGTCGGGGCGGCCGACGTTGACCCAGATCGACGAGAAGTTCTCGGTGTCGTTGGCCACCGCCGCGACCGCGTCCATCGTCACCGGCATGAACGCACGCCCGTACCGTTCGGTGGTGGCCACCGGGCACTGCTCGCGCACCGAGTTCCAGATCTCGATCGCGTTCGCTCCCCACTGGTCGTCGAGCCAGTCCCAGTCGGTCAACCAGTTCTCGACCGGTGGCATCTCCACCTGTTCGCCCCCGTATGCCATCGCAGACCCCCTTCGTCGCAGTGTTCGGGGTCACGGTAGTCACCCGGTGGGCGACCGGGCGGAGTCGGACCGCCCCGGCCCCGGCGGGCGAGACGGGATCGTGGAGGTGTTGTGGAGGTGTCGCGGATGCATCCCGGCGACCCGATGGTGCGCTTGAATGACGAACGATGGAGCTGAAGCGGCCCTACGCGGCGTCGGATCGACGGATCCCGCGCTCGATCATCCAACCCGCACAGCGGTTCATGGCGATCGAAACCGCCGGCGGCATCGTGATGCTGGTCAGCGCAGTCGTCGCGTTGGTCTGGGCCAACTCGCCGTGGTCGGCGTCGTACCGCGAGCTGTTCGAGACGGTGATCGGCGTGCGCGTCGGCGACCTCGTCGACGTCGAGCAGACGTTGCAGGAGTGGATCAACAACGGCCTGATGTCGCTGTTCTTCCTCGTGGTCGGCCTGGAGATCAAGCGCCAGCTCGTCCACGGTGAGCTTCGCGACCGGCGGGCCGCGGCCTTGCCGGCCCTCGCCGCCGTCGGCGGGATGCTCGTGCCGGCGTTGATCTACATCGCCGTCAACCTCGGTGGGGCCGTCGACGGCTTCGGCGTTCCCGTCGCCACCGACATCGCGTTCGCCGTCGGGGTCGTCACCCTCGTCGGATCCCGGATTCCGCTCGGGGTGCGCATCTTCATCCTCACCTTGGCCGTCGTCGACGACATCGGCGGAATCGTCGTGATCGCGGTCTTCTACGCCGACGGGGTCGAGTTCGGGTGGCTCGCGGCCGCGCTGGCGTGCGTGGCTGCGGTCTGGCTCGCCAAGCGGCTGGAGATCCGGTCGCTGATTCCGTACTGCGTGCTCGGGATCGTGGCCTGGTTCGCGCTCTACGAAGCGGGCATCGAGGCAGCGATCGTCGGAGTCGTCTTCGGGCTGCTGGCGCCGGCAGAACCGTTCCACGACCCGAGCAAGCTGGCCGAAGGCGTCGAGGAGTTCATCGAACACTTCGAGGCCAACGACCACACGGTGCCCAGCGAACTCGCCGGGTTCGTCGCGCGAGGTCGCGTCGCCGCTCGACCGCGTCGAGCACGCGTCGAGTCCGTGGGTGGCGTTCGTGGTCGTGCCGATCTTCGCGCTGGCGAACGCGGGCGTGAGCGTCTCGGTCGACGGGCTCGACTCGAACGTCTTCATCGGCGTGTTCGCCGGTCTGGTGGTCGGCAAGCTCGTCGGTGTGGTGGCGTTCACCTGGCTCGCGGTACGCCTGCGGGTCGGGCGTCTTCCCGAGCGGACGACGTGGGCGCACGTGATCGGTGTCGGTGCCACCGCCGGGATCGGGTTCACCGTGGCGTTGTTCGTGGCCGCGCTGTCGTTCGACGACGCCGACCTGCTGCGGTCGGCCAAGCTCGGCATCCTGACGGCCAGTACGGTCGCCGGGTTCCTCGGGTACGTGCTCTTGCGGCGGGCAACGCGATCGGCAGTGGAATCGGAGCAGGATCGGCCCGCAGTCGTCGTCTGACGGTCCGGTTGAACGACCGACCGAGCTGTCGGTGTAGAACGGTGCGATGACTCCCCTCGAGATCGTGCAGCAGACGTCACCGACCATCAACGAGGCGGGCAATCGCTTCTACTTCCACCCCGACACGCTCGCCCGCGGCAAGGAACTCGGCCTCGACGGATTCCGGTTCTACTTCCTCGGGCGCGGCGGGGTGCTCGGTGACGTCGAACCTGCCGTGGTCGTTGCGGCGTTCGGCTACTTCAGCCCCGCCGTCGTCGAGGCGATGTGGAGTTCGGCGAAGCAGATCATGGAGCCTCGTGAAGCTGCCCGGGCCTACCTCGCCTGCGCCGACCGCGTCGGCATCGAGAAGCTGGACGGCCTCGACGTGCTCGACGGTTTCAACGACGCCGCCGAGACGCTGGTGGCCGCGGTCGACAGGTCAGCCCTGCCGCTGTTCGCCGGGATCGCTGCCGAGCCGCTCCCCGAACATCCGGCAGCTCGCGCCTACCGCAATGTCTGCATCCTGCGTGAGCTCCGCGGCAGCGTGCACCTGCTGGCGATCGTCGCCAGCGGTCTCGCTCCCTCGGTCGCTCACGCGATCCGTCGGCCCGACGACGTCGCGTCGTTCGGGTGGGAGAGCGTCCCGGAGATCTCCGACGACGACCGGGCGCAACTCGCCGTGGTCGACGAACTGACCGACCGGTTGCTCGTCCCCTCGATCGAGGCGCTCACCGACGCGCAGCGCGACGCATTCGTCACCGGCGTCGAGGTGATCGGCGCCCA
>CAVORH010000030.1:0-34415 GCA_963698565.1 Ilumatobacteraceae bacterium | reverse complement strand
AACGGTTGTCAGATGAGGCCCTGCTCCGTCAGGTACGCCTCGGCGACGTCGCGGGGGTCTTCGCCGTCGGCGGAGACCTGGCGCTGCAACTCGGCAATCGTGGCACTGTCGAGACCGGCGAGGATGGTGTCGGCGAGCGCCTCGAAGGCCTCCGGGGCCTGCTGGTACACGCTGTCGGGCATCGTCAGCGACACGTTGTAGAGGATGTTGATGCCCGGATCCTCGACGACGTCGAGACCGAGGGCGGGGATGCGACCGTCGGTGGTGAAGATCTCACCGAAGGTGCAGTTGCCATTGGCGGTCTCCTCGTAGATCACGCCGGTTTCCAGGATCTCCTGCTGGTCGGCGGGGATCGTGAGACCGGTCGCCTCCTCGAGCAGCACGAGGCCGTCGGGGCGGTTCGGGTACTCGGTCTCCATGCACACCGTCGCGTCGGGGTTCTCGTTGACGTACTCCATCATCGCCTGGAGGTCGCCGCCGGCAGCCGGCGAGTCACCGGCGGTGGCGAAGCCGTAGGTGTTGTTGAACGGCGACACGCCGAGCCAGCGGATGTCGTTCTCGGCGAGGTCCATCGCACAGACTTCGCTGGTCAGTTCCACCGGGTCGAAGCTGGGGTCTTCCTGGGCCAGGTGCACGGTCCAGCCGGTGCCGTTGTACTCCAAGTACGCGTCGATCTCGCCGGCGAGCAGCGCGTCGCGGTTGACGACCGTCCCGCCGAGGTTGGTCGAGTCGGTGACCGTGGCGCCGCCGGCTTCCAGGCCGACGATCGCGAGCTGGCCGAGCACGAACTGCTCGACGAAGTCCTTCGAGCCGACGTTGATGTCGAGACCGCTGAAGTCGAGTTCGGTCAGTGAGGCCACCGAGTTGTCTTCGTCGTCGGCGGTCTCGCACTCGACGGCCGCCATGTCGTCGCCGTCACCACCGCCGTCGGTGGTGTCGGTCGCATCGGTGCTGCCGGATGCTTCGGTGGTGGCGGCACTCGTCTCCCCCGTCGCTGCTGCTGCTGTCGTCGTCACTGCCGCAGGCGACGGCGACGAGGGCACGGCGGCGAGTCCGGCGGCGAACCGCATCGTCTGTCGCTTGATTCTCATCAGTGTCTTCTCCTTGTTGGTGTTCACGAGGTGTTCGGTGTTCGATCGAGAGACGCGCCGAAGCAGACGCTCGCCGGGAACCGGATTCACAGGCCCTTGGGCCGAAGCGTCTTCTCGATCAGCGCGGCGATCCAGTCGACCGACAACGCGACGAGCGCGGTCATGACTGCGCCCGTGATCAGCACCAGGTCTCGGCTGAGCTTCAGCCCGGCACTGATGGTGGCTCCCAGTCCGCCGCCACCGATCAGGTAGGCGAGTGCAGCCATGCCCACGGTGATCACGAGCGCGGTGCGCACACCGGCGAGGATCACGGGGACGGCCAGCGGGAGCTCGATCTGTCGAAGTGCCTGGCGCTTGGTGAGGCCCATGCCTCGGCCTGCTTCGATCACGTTCTTGTCGACCTGTTCGAGGCCGACCATCGTGTTGCGCAGCACGGGCAGCAGCGTGAACAGCGACAGCGCCCAGATGGTGGTCCACGGTCCTCGTCCCAACCAGGCGAAGGCCAGCACGAGGAGACCGAAGGCAGGAATGGCCTGGCCCGAGGTGGCGACGGCCAGGATCGGGGACCCGAGGCGCTTGTACCTGCGGGCGGGTGAGCAGGATGCCGAGCGGCACGGCCATCACGAGGTGAACACCGTCGACCAGAGGGTCAGGGACAGGTGCTGTTCGAGCTGGGGCCGCAGGTTGGCATCCCAGTCGAGGGCCCGCTCGTCCTGGAAGATCTTGTCGGCGCTCTGGACGTACGAGTAGAGACAGCAGCGAACCGACGATCACGATGATCGGTGTGATGAACAGCCCCGACGTTCGTCTTGATCAGCCGCACCCCGGGCGGCAGCTGGTAGCCGGGTTTGACCTCCAACTCGTCGTCGAGGTCGCAACGCGTGGATCTCGTCGACTTCGGCGACCTCGCGTCGGAACGTCGTGCAGCTGCGACGTCATGTGCGACCCGCCTCCGATCCGTTGGAGGCTCCGTTCGACCGTTGATCTCGGCTTCCTGAACGGCGAGCTGCTCGTAGTGCTTCTTGGCCTGGCCGCGCAGACGCTTGAGCACGTCGGCCAAGCGTTCGATGTCGAGAATGCCCAGGCAGCGACCCTTGCCGTCGACGACGACGGCCTGCCCGGCGTTCGACAGCAGCATCTCCTCCAGCGCGTCGTGGAGCGTGGCATTGGGTTCCACGGTCGCCATCACGGCCGCACCTGCTTGCGAGAGCGGAGTGTTCGTGTCGGCCAGGTGGTGGGCGTTGACCCAGCGGATCGGACGCTGATCGCTGTCGAGCACGAGCATCCACTTCTCGGGCGATGCGTCGTAGAGGCGTTCGCGCGTCGGCACGGTCGGTGTCGACGCTGACGATCGGCCAGTCCTCCGACAGCTTCAGATCACGGACCCGTTCGAAGTTCAAGCCCTTCAGGGTCGAACCGGACCCGATGAAGTCGGCGACGAAGTCGTCGACCGGGTAGGCGAGGATGCGCTCGGGCGTGTCGAACTGGCGGATCACCGATTGCTCGCCGAGGATGGCGATGCGATCGCCCATCTTGATCGCCTCGTCGATGTCGTGGGTGACGAAGACGATCGTCTTCTTCAGTTCGGCCTGCAGCCGCAGGAACTCGTTCTGCAGACGGTCACGGGTGATCGGGTCGATGGCACCGAACGGCTCGTCCATCAACAGCACGTCGGGATCGCCGCCGAGCGCACGGGCCACACCCACGCGCTGGGCCTGACCACCGGAGAGCTCCTTCGGGTAGCGGTCGCGGTACTGGTTCGGGTCGAGGCCGGTGATCTCCAGCAGTTCGTCGACCCGCGCGGAGATCTTGGCCTTGTCCCACCCGAGCAGCTTCGGCACGGTGGCGATGTTCTGGGCGATGGTCTGGTGCGGGAACAGGCCGATCTGCTGGATGACGTAGCCGATCTGGCGGCGCAGTTTGTCGGCGTTGACCGTCGTGACGTCCTCGCCGTCGAAGATGATGCGGCCCGACGTGGGCTCGATCATCCGGTTGATCAGGCGCAACGTGGTGCTCTTGCCGCAGCCGGAGGGACCGACGAGCACGAGGATCTCACCCTTGGGGATGTTGAGGTCGAGGTCGGCAACCGCGGGAACGTCCGATCCCGGGTAGATCTTGCCGACGCCCTGGAGCTCGATCATCGCCGGCGGCGCGTCCCCCTCCAGCGCAGCGGTCGCCTGCGGCGAGTACGAGGAGTTGTCGGTGACGCTCATGAGCGAAGTCCTTTCGACGTCGTCAGTCGACGCAGCAGTGTGAAGAAGAGATCGGCGACGAGCGCCAGGGCGATCGTGAAGACCACACCGGTCCACATCCGCTCGACGGAGGTGAGATCGGGGAACCGTTGCAGGCCGTCGTTGATGTATCGGCCGAGGCCGGTGCCGCCGACGAGCGGGGCGATCGCGGCGATGCCGATGTTGAGCAGCGTCGCCACCCGGATGCCGGTGAGGATGATCGGCCAGGCGAGCGGGAGTTCGATCTTGAGCAGCCGCTGGCCGGCGTTGAGCCCCATGCCCTTGGCCGATTCGATGACCGCCCGGTCGACGTCTTCGAGTCCGACGATCGTGTTGCGCAGGATCGGCAGGATCGAATACATCATGAGCGCGATGATCGGACCTCGGTCGCCGACGCCGATGCTCGGGATCGAGATGAAGATCGCGAACAGGGCGAGCGACGGGATCGTCAGCATGATCGATGCGATACCGAGGATCAGTCCTCGCAGGAACCGGACACGGTGGACCAGCACGCCGAGGACGATCGAGATGACGATGGCGAACGACATCGACATCGCGACGAGCTGCACGTGTTCGACGACACGCTCGAAGATCGGCGACCAGCCCTCGGCATCGGACATCCACGTCCACCAGCTCTGATAGGCGTCCGGGTTGAACACGAGTGCGGGGAGTTCGCCGATCCCGGTGAACAGCACGTCGAAGCCCTCGACCAGGTCGTTGTTGGCGGCCGTGTCGGCGATGAAGAGCCACCAACCGAGCAGGAGCAGGAACAGCGTGATCGCGATCCCGCGGGCCGGAATGCGGCGACGCGGCCGCACACCCTGCGGCTGCGGGGTGGTCGGAGCGGACAGCTTTCCGAGGACATCGCTCACGGTGCGGCACACCTCGTTCGAGCGGGTGCCGGCAGATTCGATGTGAGATGCGATGTCGGTGCTCGGATGCGTTCCTCTCGCGGCCGTCTTGGGAGGCCTTCGGTCGCTGAGACGGGCGCGAGCGATTGCCCACGACCTCGTTGTGCGTCCCGCCGACCATAGCGTCGCTCAGCGGAGCCACCACGCGACCCACGCTCCGTCGACGGCCGCCGAACCGCGTTCGCCCAGCTCAGGACGGACATCGCGCTGCACGCTCCGATTTGACACGGCGGCGCACGTGAGCTCGACCCCCGCGCACCGGCGGATCGTGGGAGTATCGAACTCGATGTCCAGGATGTCCGCGTGAACGGGTTGGTGTTCGCCAACGGTCGGGTGCTGCTCGACGGGGAACTCCGACGTGCCGACGTCGTCGTCGACGGAGAGACGATCTCGGAGATCGTTCTCGATGCGAGTCCCCCGTCGCACCACCGCGACCGAACGACGATCGACTGCTCGGGACGCATCATCGCTCCCGGATTCATCGATCTCCAGTGCAACGGGGCGGTGGGCGTCGACCTGACCGGCAACCCGGACCGACTGCTCGATGTCGCCGCCGCCCTGCCACGGTTCGGCGTGACCTCGTTCCTGCCCACGGTGGTCACCGCTCCGGCGACCACCCGAGCGGCCGCGATCGCAGCGATGGTCGCCCATGCGGCCGAAGCAGCGCACCGCAACGTCGCGACACCGCTCGGCCTGCACTTCGAGGGGCCGCTGATCTCACGTCGTCACCTCGGGGCCCACCCCGGCCGGTTCACCGCCGAGCCCGACGCGCTGGCCGATGAGATCGCCACGTGGCTCCTCTCCGACATGGTGGCCCTCGTCACGCTGGCCCCGGAACTGGACGGGGCGGTCGGCGTGGTCGAACAGCTCGCCCGAGGCGGCGTCGTCGTCTCGGCGGGCCACACCGCCATGTCCCCCACCGACTTCACGGCGGCACGTGCGGCGGGGCTCTCGTACGTGACCCATCTCTACAACGCGATGGCACCGTTCACGCACCGCGACCCCGGGCCGATCGGCGCGGTACTCGCCGATGCCGAGGTCGTCGTCGGTCTGATCTGCGACGGCGTGCATGCCGACCCGACGGCGGTCGAGATGGCCTGGCGATCGCTGGGGCCGACGAGGCTGTCGTTGGTGTCGGATGCGTCGCCGGCGCTCGGTGAACCCTACGGACGATTTCGATTCGGCGACGTCGAGGTGATCCACGACGAAACGGGGGTGCGCACCGTCGACGGCGTCCTCGCGGGCAGCGCACTCGCACTCGATCAGGCGGTGCGCAACCTGATCGAGTTCACGGGATGCGGCCTCCCCGAGGCGCTCGCCTGCGTGACATCGACGCCCGCCGATCTTCTCGGACTGACCGACCGGGGTCGCCTGACCGTCGGGTCACGCGCCGATCTCACGATCCTCGATAGCGATGCCGAGCTCGTCGCGACCGTGGTCGGCGGCGTCACCGCGTGGCAGCGCTGATCAGAGACAGCTGCGCACGGCGTCGTTGAGCGCGACCGTTCGCGGGTCGCCGGCGATACCACCGGCCATCTGGTTCATCACGTAGCCGTAGCCCACCTTCGCCTCGAGGTCGCCGTAGCCGAGCGAGCCTCCCGCACCGGCGTGGCCGAACGAGGTCGGCGACAGCATCGGTGCGAACTCGCCGTCGAGCATGAAGCCCATTCCGAAGCGGGTGGGCAGCACGAGGCAGGTGTCGGGTCCGTTGACCGCCTCGGCGCGCGCCGTCATCACGGTGTCGTCGGCGATCAGGCGAACGCCGTCGACCTCACCGACGGTCGCTGCGTACATCCTCGCCAGGCTCCGCGCCGTGGTGATCCCGTTCGCTGCGGGCATCTCGGTGGCGTGCACGGCACGGCTGTTGAACGGGTCGGCGGGGCCGGCCATCATCACGCCGCTCATGAAGAGCGCGTTGAACCCCATCGTGCCGGGTCCGGCGATCTGCATCATCATGGCCAGCGCTTCGGGGTCGGTGGGCGGTGGCGCCTGCTCCAACCGCGACACCCTGGGCTCCTCCGACTCGGGGAGACCGATCCAGAAGTCGAGCCCGAGCGGGGCTGCGATCTCCTCCGCGAAGTACTGCCCGATCCGACGGCCGTCGACGCGGCGCACCAGTTCGCCCGCGAGCCAGCCGTAGGTGACGGCGTGGTAACCGTGCGCGGAGCCGGGTTCCCACAGCGGGGTCTGCGCTCCGAGTGCGTCGACGATCGGCGTGACCGCCATCAGGTCGTCGAACGTGAGGGGTGCCTCCACGTAGGGCAGCCCGGCCTGGTGGCTCATCATCTGGCCGATCGTGACAGCCTCCTTGCCGTTGGCGGCGAACTCGGGCCAGTACGCCGCGACCGGGTCGTCGTAGGAGATCGAGCCCGCTTCCACGAGGCGGGCGACGCAGATCGCCGCAGCACCCTTGGTGGTGGAGAACACGAGTTGCAGGGTGTTCTCGTCCCAGACCCGACCGGTCTGCTTGTCGGCGACGCCGCCCCAGATGTCGACCTTGGCCTCACCGTCGACGTACAGCGAGAACGCCGCGCCGAGTTCGTCGAACTCGGCGAAGTTCCGCTCGAAGGCATCGGCCACTGCGCCGAAACCGTCTGCCACCGTGCCGTTGATCTGCGTCATTCGCAGGACGGTACTCATCTGCCGGTTGCCTAGGCTGGTCGGCCGGTATGAGCGACGTGACCAATCCCCCCATCGCCGGCAGCGACACACCCCCGAACCGCTACGACGCCGCGCTCGCGCGGGACATCGAGCTGCGCTGGCAGGACTGGTGGGACGAGCACCACACGTTCGAGACGCCGAACACCGCCGGCCCGCTCGCCGACGCCGACCTCGCCGCGGAGCGCGGCGAGAAGCTGTTCGTGCTCGACATGTTCCCCTACCCATCGGGCACGGGGTTGCACGTCGGCCACCCGCTCGGGTTCATCGGCACCGACGTGTACGCCCGCTTCAAGCGGATGACCGGCCACAACGTGCTGCACGCGATGGGCTTCGACGCCTTCGGCCTGCCCGCCGAACAGTTCGCTGTCGAGACCGGCCAGCACCCGGCGATCACCACCGCCGAGAACGTGGCCACCTACCGCCGACAGCTGCGCCGCCTCGGTCTGGCCCACGATCCCCGACGCAGCGTGTCGACCACCGATCCCGAGTTCTATCGCTGGACCCAGTGGATCTTCAGCCAGGTGTTCAACGCCTGGTACGACCACGAACTCGATCGGGCACGCCCCGTGAGCGAACTGATCGCCGAGTTCGAGTCGGGTCGACGGCCGACCCCGGACGGTCGCCCATGGACGGACCTCACCGACGGTGAGCGCGCCGACCTCGTCGACGATCACCGCCTCGCGTACGTCAGCGAGGCGCCGGTCAACTGGTGCCCCGGTCTCGGCACGGTCGTCGCCAACGAGGAGGTCACAGCCGACGGCCGCAGCGACCGCGGCAACTTCCCGGTGTTCAAGCGCAACATGCGCCAGTGGATGATGCGCATCACCACCTACGCCGACCGACTGATCGACGACCTCGAGCTGCTCGACTGGACCGACGCGATCAAGACGATGCAGCGCAACTGGATCGGCCGCAGCTTCGGCGCAGAGGTGCACTTCCCGTCCGCCGCGGGCGACATCACCGTGTTCACCACCCGGCCCGACACGCTGTTCGGCGCGTCGTTCATGGTGCTCTCGCCCGAGCACCCGTTCGTCGACGTGCTCACCGTGGCCGAGCAGGCCGATGCCGTCGCCGCCTACCGCGAGCAGGCGGCGAAGAAGAAGGACTTCGAACGCCAGGACGAAACCCGCGAGAAGACCGGCGTCTTCACCGGCTCGTACGCCACCAACCCGGTCAACGGCGAACAGATCCCGGTGTGGATCGCCGACTACGTCCTGATGGGCTACGGCACCGGGGCGATCATGGCCGTGCCGTGCGGCGACCAGCGCGACTTCGAGTTCGCCCGCAAGTTCGGCCTGCCGATCCCGGCGATCCAACAGCCACCGGCATCGTGGTTCGAGGCGCAGGGCATCGAGCCGACGCTCGACACGTCGCAGTGGCCGATCGCCTACGTCGGCGATGCGCCGTACGTCCAGTCGGCGAACGACGAGCTCGACCTGAACGGCATCGACAACAAGGCCGACGGCATCGCTCGGATGAACGCGTGGCTCGAAGCCCACGACGCAGGCACCGCCACCGTCAACTACAAGCTGCGCGACTGGTTGTTCAGCCGCCAGCGCTACTGGGGCGAGCCGTTCCCGATCGTCTACGACGCCGAGGGTCGACCCCACACGCTGCCCGACGACATGCTGCCGGTGTTGTTGCCCGAGACCGAGTCGTTCTCACCGCGCACCTTCGAAGCCGACGACGAGTTCTCCAACCCCGAGAGTCCGCTCGACCGGTTGAGCGACTGGGTCGAGGTCGAATTGGATCTGGGTGACGGCCCTCAGATGTACCGCCGTGACACCAACGTGATGCCGCAGTGGGCCGGGTCGTGTTGGTACGAGATGCGCTATCTCGACCCGACCAACGACGACCGCTTCGTCGACCGCGAGGTCGAGGAGTACTGGATGGGTCCGCGCACCGACATCCGCCCGGACCATCCGGGTGGCGTCGACCTGTACGTCGGCGGCGTCGAACACGCCGTCCTGCACCTCCTCTACTCGCGCTTCTGGCACAAGGTGCTGTACGACCTCGGCCAGGTGAGTTCGAAGGAGCCGTACGCCCGCCTCTTCAACCAGGGATACGTGCAGGCCGCGGCGTACAAGGACGAGCGCGAGATCTACGTCGACGCCACCAGGATCGAGGGCGACGCCAAGGTCGGCTTCACCTACGAGGGCAAGCCGGTCACCCGCGAGTGGGGCAAGATGGGCAAGAGCCTCAAGAACGCCGTCTCGCCCGACGACATGTACGAGCAGTACGGCGCCGACACGCTGCGTCTGTACGAGATGGCGACCGGACCACTCGACGCATCGCGCCCGTGGGAGACCCGCGACGTCGTCGGTATGTACCGGTTCCTCCAACGCCTGTGGCGCAACCTGGTCGACGAGGAGACCGCCGAGTGCACGGTGGTCGAGACGCCCGCCGACGACGAGACGCGCAAGCTGCTGCACCGCACGATCGACACGGTGCGCACCGAGATGGACGCGCTGCGGTTCAACACGGCGATCGCCAAGCTGATCGAGCTGAACAATGCGGTCACGAAGCTCGACGCCACTCCCCGCGAGGTCGCCGAGCCGATGGTGATCATGCTGTCGCCGCTCGTTCCCCACATCGCCGAGGAGTTGTGGCGCCGGTTGGGCCACGACGACACGATCACCTACGTGCCGTTCCCCGAGGCCGACCCGGCATTGCTCGTCGACGACACGATCGAGGTGCCGATCCAGATCAACGGCAAGGTCCGCGGTCGCGTCGACGTCGCCGCCGACGCGACGCCGGACGTGATCGAGGCGACGGCACTCGCCGACGACAAGATCGTCGCGCTGCTCGACGGCGCGACGCCGAAGAAGGTCATCGTCGTCCCCGGGCGCATGGTCAACATCGTGCTCTGATCAAGGTCTGTTCAATCCATTGCTTTTCGGCGGCGACGGCGCGACGATGTCAGTGGGCCCGACGAGGTGCCACACAGGGATCCAGGAGTGAGACCGGTCACCGGTTCCACTGACTGATCCGAGCCTTTCCCCGCTAACGGGATTGCACCTCTCGGGCCCGATTTCGCGCCTCCGGTGCAGCCACCATTCAGCGAGCGGATGTCAACGACCGCAACCTCGCAGCCGTCTCGGCGCGGGGTCGGCCGGCGACACGACGACTCCCGAGTCGGACTCGATGCGCTCGAGGCGCGCATCGGCGAGCAGCTCCTCGAACATGGGGCTCCCCGGACGGAGGCGACGGGACCAGCTCAGCTAGCGTGCGCCTCACTCGGAGCATCCGAACGAGCGAGGGGGGTTGCATGAGCAACGACACGACACAGGAGCCGGGCGACCGGCGGGCACCGGTCGCCGACTGGACCACCGACTACGACGTTCTCGATCCGGACTACGTCGCCGATCCGTACCCCGTGTGGGACGACCTGCGCGAGCAGTGCCCGATCGCCCACACCGAACGTTGGGGCGGCTCGTGGCTGCCGACGCGCTACACCGACGTCCAACGGTTCGCCCAGGACCACCACGGCTTCAGCTCGAGCGACGTCGGCGTGCTGACCTTCGACGACGAGGAGCGACCCCCACCCCCGGTCGAGATCCCACTCCCGCCGATCGACCAGGATCAGCCCGACCACACCTGGACCCGACGGCTGATGCTCCCGTGGTTCTCGCATTCCCGGGTCGCGCAGTACGAGCCGTTCACGCGCGAGTTGTGCAACCGGCTGATCGACGGATTCATCGAGAACGGATCGGCTGATGCGGCCGGCGACTACGCCCGGCAGATTCCGGTGCGCGTGATCTCGCTCGTGCTGGGTGTGCCCGACGAGATGGCCGACACGTTCACCGGCTGGGTGCAGGACTTCCTCGAGTTCGCCCACGAGGAGGCTCGCGCCACCCGAGGTCGCGACGCCATGACCCTGTACCTCATCGAACAGTTGGAGCACCGCCGCACCAACCCGGGCGACGACCTGATGAGCGCGCTGCTGCACACCGAGGTCGAGGGCAAACCGGTCGACGACCTCACGATCATGGGCATGGCCGCGCTCACGCTGATCGCCGGCGTCGACACCACGTGGTCCGGCATCGGCTCCGCGATGCTGCACCTGGCAACCCACCCGCAGGATGCGAAACGCCTCGTCGACGAGCCCGAGATCATGCCGTTGGCGATCGAGGAACTCCTGCGGGCCTACTCCCCCGTCACGATGGCGCGCATCGCCACCGACGACGTCGAGGTCGCCGGCTGCCCGATCAAGGCCGGCGACAAGGTGCTGATGAACTTCCCCGGCGCCAACCGCGACCCCGAGGTCTTCGAGAATCCGGACGAGGTGATCCTCGACCGCGCCCAGAACCGCCACGTCGCGTTCGGTGCCGGCATCCACCGGTGCGCCGGGTCGAACCTGGCTCGCATGGAGATGCGCGTCGCGGTCGAGGTGTGGCTCGAACGCATCCCGGAGTTCCGTCTCGCCGACGACGCCGAGGTCACCTGGGCCGGCGGGCAGGTCCGTGGACCGCGCCAGGTGCCGGTGGTGTTCTGATCTCCGCCACGATGCTCCCCTGACCACCACGGTCTGCAACACTGTTCCAATTCGTCTCGAACCGGAGGTTGGCCAGTGAGCAACGACACATCGAACGTGGCCCCCGCCCCACGCAACGACGCGGGGCCCGTCACCGAGCCGGTCACCGACTGGGCGTCCGACTACGACATCTTCGACCCGCAGTACGTCAACGATCCGTACGGGATCTGGGACGAACTGCGCGCCACCTGTCCGATGGCCCACACCGACCGCTGGGGCGGATCGTGGCTGCCCACGCGCTACGAGGACGTGTACGCGATCGCCCACGACATCGAGACGTTCCCGTCCGGCAACGGCATCAGCGTCGTCCCGATGCTGCCGGTCGGCGACGACGCCGACCCTGGCCACATCCCTGCGCCGGTGCTCACCTCCGGGGTGCCGCCGATCAGTGCCGATCCCCCGTTGCACACCTGGACGCGCCGTCTCGTGCTGCCGACGATGAGCCCCGCCCGTGTCGCCGAGTACGAGGTGTTCACCCGTGAACTCTGCCGGCGGCTCGCCGACGAGATCGCCGTTCGCGGCGAGGGCGACGCCGCCGCCGAGTACGCGCAGCAGATCCCGGTGCGGGTGATCGGCCACATCCTCGGCGTGCCCGAGTCGATGGCGGGGACGTTCACCGAATGGGTCCGCGACGTGCTCGAGTTCGCCCACGACCCCGATCGGCGCCGGCGAGGCATCGTCGGGATCATCGGCTACCTCCAGGAGGCGATCGCCGAACGCGAGGCGGAACCCACCGACGACTTCATCAGTGAACTGCTCAACTCCGAACACGACGGCGAGCCGATCACGCGCGACGTCGTGATGGGCATGTGTGCGCTGCTGCTGATCGCAGGCATCGACACCACCTGGTCGTCGATCGGAGCGACGATGTGGCACCTCGCAGCCCACCCCGACGACCGCCGCCGGTTGATCGACGAACCCGATCTCATGCCGACCGCGATCGAGGAGTTCCTCCGCGCATACGCCCCGGTCACGATGGCCCGGCGTCTCGTCGAGGACGCCGAGTACAAGGGCTGCCCGATCAAGGCCGGCGAACGGATCCTGATGAACTTCCCCGGTGCGAATCGCGACCCGGAGGTGTTCCCCGACGCCGATCAGGTCATCCTCGACCGCAAGCAGAACCGTCACCTCGCCTTCGGTGCCGGCATCCACCGCTGTGCGGGCTCGAACCTGGCCCGCATGGAGCTGCGCGTCGCCGTCGAGGAGTGGCTGGCCCGCATGCCCGAGTTCGAGCTGGTCGACCCCACCTTGGTCACCTGGGCCGGTGGCCAGGTCCGCGGTCCCCGGTCGATCCCAGTCGTCACCCGCTGACGCACGATCAGGGCACACGTGCCCTGGTGATCGTCGGCCGATGGCGCGATCCTGGAGCCATGAGCGACCCCGACGATCTCCTGTCCGCACGCGACGTCGATGTCGACGCCGAACGGTTCGTCGACCCCGCCGACGATTCCGACGTGCCCGAACGGCTCGGTCACCCCGACGCGGGCTCCGATGCCGACGTCCTCGACCAGCACCTCGAGGTACCGGCCGACGACGACGACGTGTGATCAGCGAACTCGCCGCACACTGAGTGCGAGCAGCTCGGCCATGCCCTCCTCGATTCCTGCGGCGAGCACGTCGATGTCGGGCACGCTGTCCCAGTCGCCGGTCACACCGAACGAGATCTTGCCGTTGTACGAGAGGATCGCCACCCCCGTGCGCACGCCGTATGACAGTGGCACGAACGGCCGGTAGTCGAGCATCTCCCGACCACACGCGTACAGCGGCACCTGCGGACCCGGAACGTTGGTGGTCACGGTGTTGACGCTGCGTTGCGGGGCGCGGCGCAGCACCGTCACCGCGGTTCGGAACCCGATCGCCAACAGCAACGGTGGCGTGAATGCGGCCAACTCCGAGATCGCGCCGCCTGCGTCGGCCTGATGCGACTCCTTCAGCTCCGACATCTGCACCCGGACCGCACTCAGCCGTTCGAGTGGATCAGCGATCCCGACCGGGAGTTCCGCGATCATGCCCGAGACCTGGTTGTTGTAGCTGTGATCGCCGGACGTCCGCACCGACACCGGCACCAGCGTGCGCACCACCACGCCCGAGACGTCGTCGCCGCGGTGCACCAGCAGATCACGGAACCCTCGTGTGATCGCCGCGAGCACGACGTCGTTGACCGTTCCCCCGACGGCGCCGCGGATCCGCTTCACGTCGGCCAGGGTGCTGCTCGCCCACGTCCACCGCCGGTGGGGGCCGATCGACCCCTCGATCGACAATTCGACGTTCGGCTGGAGTCGAGCTCCCAGCGCCACGGCACCGGACGCAATGTCCCTCGCGTTCGAGAGCAGCCGCCGCGGTGTACGCAACGACGACCGCGCCCAACGCGCCATCTCGTTCGGACTGACGATCGTCTGGGCGATCGCGTCGCGGACGAGTTCGGTGTCGGTCGGCGCCGGCTCCGGTGCCCACTCGTCGTCGATCGGCAGCGAGCCGTCCGGTGACGGGTCGAGGACGACCGCCATCAGATCGGTGCCCGACACACCGTCGACCATGCAATGGTGGACCTTCGAGATCATCGCCCACGTCCCGTCGGCGAGGCCCTCGACCACCCAGGTCTCCCACAGCGGTCGATGACGGTCGAGTTCCTGCGACATCAGGCGGCCCATCAGCGTGCGAAGGTCGTCGTCGGAGCCGGGAGACGGGAGTGCGGTGTGGCGAACGTGGTACTCGATGCGGAAGTGCGGATCGTCGACCCACACGGGACGGCCGAGACCGCCCGGCACGAACCGGACCCGCTGGCGATACCGCGGAACGAGCGGCAACTTGCTGCGGATCAGCGCGACGACCTCGTCGTAGTCCGGCGCCGGACCCTCGAAGATCGCACAGGATGCGATGTGCATGTGGCTGATGCCGTCCTCGACATGGAGAAACGTCGCATCCAGCGGGCTCATCCTGTCCATCCGACCCTCTCCTCTCGCCGACCGCGGCCCCGTCCTCGATCGTGGACCATGTCGTGCCACCCCGACAGGGCACTTCGTCCCCGAGAACCGCTGGACGGTGCCACTCCCGGTGGCGAAGGCCTCGGTAACCTGCGAGCCGTGATCCCCCGTTCCGGCTTCCTCGTGCTGGGCGCATCGTTGCTCCTGTTCAGCGCGTGCAGCGCCACCGCCGCGCAGAACAGCCTCGGCGACACGCTGGAGACGCCGCCCACCGACCCGGCCGACACCACGACTGCCACCACCGAGGCGACCACGACGACGTCGACGACGGTGCCACCACTCGACGTCTACGATCCGCTGTGTGTCGTCGAGGTGCAGCCGGGCGAATCGCTCAGCCTGATCGCCGACCGATTCGACGACGACACGGTGCGGGTCGACACGATCGCCGCCGAGAACGACCTCGAGGGCAACACGATCTTCCCGGCGCAACTGCTCGACGTCTGTGTCGACAACGGACTCGACGACCGCACCGGTGAGGCCCGCGAGCCCAACCAGGCGCTCGTGGCCGAGGCGACGCGCGCCAACGTCGAGATCCAGCAGGCGAAGCTCAACGAGCTGTTCGCCGGGTACGGCATCAACGAACTCGTGATCGACGGTGTGTCGGGTTCGGCGACTCGCCAGCGGCTGTGTGCCGCCCGCCTCGGGCTCGGCCTGCCGGTCAGCACGGCCGACATGGCGGCAGGCAGCGAGGAGGAGCAGGTGCTGATGGCGGCGACGCAGATCAACATCCCGCTGTCGGCGCCGGTCGACAAGGAACGTTGGGTGCTGATCGACCAGACCTGCCAGATCATGTTCGTCGGAGCGTCGAACCAGCAGCTCCAGTTCGTCTTCCCGACCTCCACCGGCGAGCCGGGCCACGAGACCCGCCTCCAGGACCGCTCGATGGTGTACCGGTACGACCCGGCCTTCGACAACGGCGGGTGGCACGACAGCACCGACTTCCCGGTGCCCGAGGACAACCCCCTCAACGGCAACATGTACAAGCCGCTGTACTTCGACGGCGGCCAGGCGATCCACGGCGCGAACAACGTGCCGACCAGCCCACAGAGCAAGGGGTGCGCTCGTCTGCGCCTCGAGCACCAGGATGCGTTGCTCGCCTGGTTGGGCATCGCCGACGTGACCACACCGATCGGCGGGTCGAGCTTCGACCTCGCCGTCAGCATCCAGGGCGTCTACGCGCCGCCAGTGTGATGACGCCCGACACGCAGGTCAGCCAGTACCTCGACGACGGCTATCTCGTCGTGCCGGACCTGGTCCCGCAGGACTCGATCGACGCCGTCAATGCGGAGGCGGTCCGTTTCGCACGCGGCGAATTCCGATCGATCAATGCGCCGGACGTGCCGGCCGGGCGGTCCGACGACGAGGCCATGCAACAACTCCTGGCGGTGCACTTCCCCCACTGGGTGAGTCCCGTGGTCCGGTCGATGATCGACGTCGAGCCGATCGCCGAGATCCTCCAGCGGATCACCGCTGCGCACGTGCCCGGCTGGGACGGCAGCGTGAAGTGCATGCAGTCGATGTTGTTCGTCAAGGGACCGGGCATGCCGGGCCAGGCATGGCACCAGGACGAGCGGTTCATCCCCACCCGCGACCGTTCGTTGATCGGGGTGTGGATCGCCTTGGATGACGCGACCGCAGCCAACGGCTGCCTGGAGGTGATCCCCGGATCGCATCGCGCCGGCTACATCCATCCGTTCCGCCCGCACGGGCGGCCCGGCGAGTTCGACCCCACCGATGAGGCCTACGGATTCGACACGTCCGACACCGTGACCGTCGAAGTGAGCGCCGGCAGTGTGGTCTTCTTCAACGGCTACCTCCTGCACCGCTCGCAACGAAATCGCAGCGACGGGTACCGGCGAGCGCTCGTGAACCACTACTGCAACGCCTGGTCGCTGCTCCCCTGGTCGCCGGTCCCCCACGACGTCGCGACCACAGCCGTCGCCACCGAGGACTACCGCAACGTGGTCCCGATCGGGCCCGACCCCTACGCCTGGAAGGGGTACGGAGAGTGCCCCGACTGGGTCTTGATCCGCCCCGCGTCGGGCGAGTGGGGCTGACCGAAGCACACACCCTTCGACAGGGCCGTTGGTCACCATCTCGACGGCTGGCTTCACCAATGGGGCCCGATCGGGCAAGACTGCACGTGTGGAACGACCAGCACCCGCGATCTACGAGTTGTCGGCGATCCCCGAGTTCGGGGCGTTCCTGCTCTCGGCGCCCTGGCTGGCCACCGCACCGCGCGGCAACGGACAGCGTGTGCTCGTACTCCCGGGATTCACCGCTGGTGACGTGTCGACGGCGCCGCTGCGCCTGGCGCTGCGGGCCCTCGGCCACCGGCCGTCTCCGTGGGGGCTCGGCCTCAACGTCGGCCCCGACGACGAGACCGTGCGCCAGTTGCTCCGGCTGCTCGACCAACTCGTCCAGCAGAACGGCGGTCCGATCGACATCGTCGGGTGGAGCCTCGGCGGCATCATGGCGCGACTGCTCGCCCTGCACCACCCCGATCGTGTGCGTCAGGCGATCTCGCTCGGCAGCCCGATCCGCGTCGAGGACCCCCAGGCCAACCTGAGTGAGAGCGTGCGACGGCTGTCGCAGCTCGCCGGGCTACAGCGCGGTCGTCGAGGTCACGATCTCACCGAGGTGCCGGTGCCCTCGACGGTCATCTACTCGCGCCAGGACGGTGTGGTTGCCGCTGCCTCGTGCCTGCAACCGGTCGGGCCGACGTCGGAGAACATCGAGGTCCGCGGCGCGCACATCGGCCTCGGCCACAATCCGGCGGTCGTCTGGGCGGTCGCCGACCGCTTGGCGCAGCGCACCGGCGAATGGGCGCCCTTCGTACCACCGTCGACCCTGGCCTGGTGCTACCCGGAGCCCGCCTCCCATGCCGACGTGATCACGCCCACCCCCCGGGCTGCAGGGTTCTGATCGCGGTGCCCACCTCGCAGATCGCTCGCGGACACTCACGGCTGCTGGCGATCGAGACGCCGACGGCGCTGGGCCACACGTCGACCCTCACGATCGTCGACGCCGCCAACGCTCCCCATCGGCTCGACGCGGCACTGCTCCGTCAGGAGGTGAGCGCCCGGCTCGAGGAGCATCCGATGCTGCGCCAGTCGCTCGTCGACGTCCCGTTCGGACTCGATCGACCCTGGTGGCGTGACCATCCGGGCTTCGATCTCAACTACCACCTGCGCCACATCGCGGTGCCCGATCCGGACGACCCGAACTCGCTCGCCGAACTCGTGGCACGCATCCACAGCCGTCCGCTCGACCGTGACCGCCCGCTCTGGGAGCTCTACCTGATCTCGGGACTCGCCGACGGCCAGGCCGCGCTGCTGTTCAAGATGCATCTCGCCGCGCTCGCCGCGTCGACGGGCAACTCGTTGTGCGCCGGGTTGATCGGTGACTCGCCCGACCTGATCGGCGACCCCGACGACGGTGCCGCTCCGTGGCGGCCACAACCGGGACCGTCGCTGCACGACATCGGCGCGCGGGCATGGATGAATGCGCTCGTCGACCCGATGCGCACGCTCACGACGGTGCCACGCACCTTGAACTCCGTTCCCGGACTGCGCAGCGTGCTCAACCCGGCGTTGGCGCTGATGAACCAGCGGGCGCAGCGCTCGATCGTGATCGCCGAACAGTCGGGCATCACGCCGCGCACCTCGTTCAACACCCGCATCGGCCCGCATCGTCGATGGGCGAGCACCGAACTCGACCTCCGTCGCATCGCCGATGTCCGGTCGCGATTCAGTGTCAGCACCGTCGACGTGCTCACCGCCGTGTGCGGTGGAGCGCTGCGGTGGTGGCTCCTGCAGCACGACGAACTGCCGAAGGAGACGCTGAAGGCCCTCGTGCCGCTGTCGGTCACCGACCCCGATGCGATCGAGGGGATCGCCGGCGCCGTGGTCAGCCTGAGCACCAACCTGCACCGCATCCCCGAGCGGCTCGCCGTCGTGCACGAACAGATCGGCGAGGCGGTCGACCGCCACGGCGCGATGACGGCCGCCGAGATCCGCGGAATCGGCGGCGGCACCCCGCTGCTCGGCATCGTTGCCTCCCGGCTGCTCGAACGCAGTCCGCTGGCCGAGCGCCTCATGCCGCCGTTCAACACGACGATCACGTCGGTGCCCGGCTCGAAGGACGCCCAGTACGCCCTCGGTGCCGAGGTGACGGCGATCTACCCGGTCCTCGGCGTCGTCGATGGAATGGGGCTGCACTTCGGCGCGATCTCGGTCGGCGATCGCCTGTGCCTGAGCCTGGTGTCCGATCGCGAACAGATCCCGGACCTGGCCGAACTGGCCGCTCGGATCCCGGTCGAGTTCGACCTGCTCGAGAAGTCGCAACCGCGCCGCAGCGCGATCGCTTGACGATCAGCCGCCGGTGGTGTCGCTCGGCGCCTCGACAGCGGGCGCCGTCGGCTCGGGAGCCGGCTGTTCGGGTTCGGGTTGGACGATCGTGACATCCGGCGTGTCGTTGCTGGAGCTGTTGTTCGAGATGATCACGAACATCATCAATGCGAAGAACAGCACGGCGACGACGCCGATGACGACGCCGACCGCCGAGTTGTCGGGCGACGCGACGGGCGGGGCAGGCCGAGGAGGAGGCGCAACCGGAGGAGCGACCTGGGTGCCCGGCGTGGGAGGGATCTTCGCCTGATTCGGATCGATGTAGACGTTGAGGACGACACCGGCACGGTTGACGGTCTGGGTCCAGCTGGCACCGTTCCAGTATCGGGCGTTGCCCTGTCCGGTGGGATCGACGTACCAGCCCTGGGGGGTGTAACTGTCGGTCATCGTCTGCGCTCCTCGGCTCCGTGTCACCCGAGAACGGATCGTCATCGGGACCACCGAGCGTATCGACTCGTCGGAAACCGACCGCGGACCGACATCGTCGGTGAGCGCTGCCGCCGGGTTGATCGCCTTCGATGACGGACGCGGCCCGCCGAGCGGCCAACATGCATCGGAGTACGACTCGACGAACAAGGAGACGCAGATGGCGTGGGACTTCTCAACCGAACCGGAATTCCAGGAGAAACTCGACTGGGTCGAGCAGTTCTGCAAGGACGAGGTGGAGCCGCTGCACTACGTGTTCCCGTACGCGGTGCGCTCGCCGGATCCGAAGGTGAAGCAACTCGTCCGTGACCTCCAGCAGCAGGTGAAGGACCAGGGGCTCTGGGCGATCTTCCTCGATGAGGAACTCGGCGGTCCCGGTTTCGGTCAGCTCAAGCTCGGCCTGCTCAACGAGATCCTCGGTCGCTACCCGGCTGCTCCGCAGCTGTTCGGCGCTGCGGCCCCCGACACGGGCAACATGGAGATGCTCGCCGCCTACGGCACCGAGGAGCAGAAGGAACGCTGGCTGACGCCGCTCTTGAACCAGGAGATGTTCTCGGCGTACTCGATGACCGAGCCGCAGGGTGGTTCCGATCCGAACCTGTTCAAGACCACCGCGGTTCGCGACGGTGACGAGTGGGTGATCAACGGCGAGAAGTGGTTCACCAGCGCCGGCCGGGTGGCCGACATCCTGTTCGTGATGTGCACCAACGGCATGTACGTGGTGCCGCGGACCACACCGGGCGTCGAGATCATGCCCGAGCCGCGCAACCACAACCACATCAAGTACGTCGACGTGCGCATCCCGCTCGACCACCTGCTCGGCCCCGAGGACGGCGCGAAGGTGCTCGCCCAGCGGCGCCTCGGTGGTGGTCGCATCCACCATGCGATGCGCACGATCGCCCAGTGCAAGTTGGCCTTCGACATGATGTGCGAGCGGGCGCTGTCGCGGGAGTCGCACGGCAAGATCATCGGTGAGCACCAGATGGTGCAGGAGAAGATCGCCGACAGCTATGCGCAGCTGCGCATGCTGCGACTGTTCGTGCTGGAGACCGCCTGGAAGATCGACAACACCTCCACCCAGGAGGCCCGCACCGACATCGCTGCCGTGAAGTTCACGATGGCGAAGGTGCTGCGCGAGATCTCGTTCAACGCGCTGCACATCCATGGTTCGCTCGGCACCACCGATCTCACGCCGTTGCAGGACATGTACGCAGGCGCCCCGACCATGGGCCTCGCCGACGGCGCCGACGAGGTCCACAAGTCGACGGTCGCCCGTCGCGTGCTCAAGGAGTACCGCCCACACGAGGGGTACTTCCCGCGTGAGTACATCCCGTACAAGCGCGAGGAGGCGTGGGAGAAGTACCAACCCAAGTTCGCCGCCGATCCCGAACTGCTCGCTTCGGCGGAGCAGTACCGGAAGTACTTCGCCAACCGACGCTGAGTGGTCGCGGGGGTCGATGTCGATCGTCGAACGGCCCCGCTGCGAGCACCTAGCGCTCCGAGTGCAACACGACCATGAACTGTCCACCGCCGGGCTCCACCCCGGCGCTGACCCGCAGGTCCGGCTCCAGTCGCGAGATCCGATCGACGAGCCACGCGGCCGCAGCAACGGCGTCGTCTTCGGCCGCGCAGTGGCCCATGATCTCGCGCCCTCCCTTGCGACCGGCACGGTCGACCGCAGCCAGGATCACCGCCGGGTCGGCGATGAGCAGATCGTCGGGCCACTCGACCACCGGTTTGACGCTCCCCTTGCCGGTGTTGCATGCCCGGTGAGCGAGCCGTTCCTGACCGGTCCCCTTGCCCTTGCCCTTGCCGGTGCCCTTCGACTTCGCCTTGCGCTCGGTGGTGCGACTGTCGATGCTCGGTCCCCGGGGGTCGTTCACCGACATCTCCGGATCGACCGGTTGGTCGCAGAGCCAGCATCGCCATCCGTCCTGCTCACCGATCTCGCTCAAGCGGGCCATCGGTCAGGACGCCGTCGAGGGGTCGTCGGGCCGGGCACGTTCATCGATCATGGCACCAGTATCGCCACGTCGAGCGTCGCCGTGTGTCGATCGGCGCTCGATCGACCGATGGAACTCGAGTGACCGACCGTTCGCCGATCGTCGAGGACGGTACGGCCGGACCAGGGCACCACGCCGACCGAGTAGCGTGTGCCGGCGCATGGCTGACCGGTCACTGAACGACGGAGAGGTGGTCACGCTCCCCGACGGCGGCCACATCCTCGTTCGCCACCTCCGGCCGTCCGACCGCACCGAACTCGCCCAGCGATACCTCGAGCTGTCACCTGAGGCGCGCCGGCTCCGGTTCTTCAACGCCCCTGGCCATCTCTCCGAGCGCCTCCTCGACTACCTGATGGATGTCGATGTACCGAACCGCTCCGCACTCGTGGCCTTCGCGCTCGACGACGAGGGCGTTCCCGGGGTGGGCATCGCCCGGTACTCCCGGAGTCGAGATGAGCCAGACACCGCAGAGGCCGCGGTGACCGTGTTCGACACCCATCAGAACCGCGGGATCGCAACGGCCCTGCTCCTCCGACTGGCCGACGAAGCACGCAGGTACGGCATCACGACGTTCACGGCCAGCGTGATGTGGGAGAACCGCGACCTGCTCGACGGCTTGCGAGCGTTCGGCGCCGATGTCCGGCCGAGCGAACCAGGCGTCGCGTCGGTGCGCATTGCGCTGCCGGAGCCCGAAACGGCTCAGCCGGCATCCGAGCTGCACGACGTCCTCCGAGTGTTCGCCGACCGCGTCGGCCAAGCCATCGGCCTCAAGTTCACCCGCTGACCCGCGATCTCGGAGCGCGGATCGTGGGATGCTGCGAAGCACCTCGGTCGGATGTCTCACGTGCTCCTGATCGCGCTCGTCGGGTCGGCCTGCAGGATCGACACGGCTTCCGCCCGTGTACTGACGCCGAGTTTCGAGTAGATCGACGCGACGTGGGACTTGACGGTGGCTCGCGAGATGAATCGCTCTCCCCCGATCTGTTCGAGGGTGAGATGTGTGGCGAGTCGTTGGAGGATCTGCTGCTCGGCAGGGGTCAACTCCGCAAGGCCGCTCGCCCTGCTCGCAGCAGCGTCGAGTCGATCGGTCAGGGTCTCGGCGTCCGGCACGAGTTCGAGCGCGATGCGGGCCTGGTGGGCGAATCGGCCCGCCATGAGCTGATCTCCGATTGCCCAGCCGGTCTCGGCGCACCGAACGTTGAGTTCCGCCTGGAGCCACGCCATTGCCGCTGCGAGGTCGAGATGCCGTTCGACTCGAGCGAGCGCCTTCCTGGCCCGATCGAGGTCGCCGCGGCGTGCTGAGAGGTTCGCTTCGGCCGTCCAGAGCGCCAGCGCGTGCAGTGGCCGCGACGCATCGGTTCGGTTCAGGATGGCGGATCCCTCCTCGACACGGTCGGTTGCCGCAGAGAAGTCGGAGAGATCGAGGTGGGCGAGCGCGAGGTGACCGAGGAACACGAGTTCCTGGTAGCCGCGGATCGAGAACTCTGCGCAGAGGCGCAGACCTTCCTCGAGATGTGGGAGTGCTTCATCGGGCCGCCCGAGGCCGACGAGCGCCTGTCCGATCGCCCGACAGCCACCCGTCATCCACGGCGAGTGCGCCGCCCGCTCGAGTTCGTACACCTGGTGGCCGTCGGCCAGCATCTGGCCGAATCCGTCGTGCCCGATCAGGGCCCGAAGATTGGTGAACGAGGAGCGAATCGACGACGCACCATCGGGCGATGGCCCGTCGAGCGGGAGTTGCTCCGCCGCGCGGACGAAACGATGGGCTTTCGCTTCTCCCAACAGGGCGGCCACCCCGCCCGCGGCGATGCAGAACGCTGGGTCCGAGGCGATCTCGTCGATGGTCGAGCGCTCGATCCATGCTCGAAGCGTGTCGATCTGCCCCGCTCTGATCAACCTCGGACCATGTCCGAGCGCGATCCTCCCCGCAAGTGCGAAGTCCCCGCTGCGCTGCGCGTAGTGGAGCGCTTCGTCGATCGTGCCGTGTTCGAGGTGCCAGTGCGCTGCTCTGTTGAGCAACAGATCTCGTTCGGGTGCACCGATCCGTTCGAACTGGTCGTTGAGCAGTTCGCCGAAGAGGTGGTGGAACCGATACCAGCCGCGTTCATCATCGAGGGGCACGACGAACAGGTGGATCCGGTCGAGCTTGTCGAGGAGTTCGTGCGAGCCGACCTGCGCGAGCAGTGCATCACAGAGTTGCGCGTTGAACCGTCTGAGCAAGGCGATCCGTACGAGGAACGCACGAACCTCGTCGGGCTGCTGGGAGAGCACCTCTTCGAGCAGGTAGTCGGCGATCTCTCGCCGACGGCCCGAGGGGATGAGGGGCGGCCCTGACCTCGGCGAGTTCGAGATCGCGATCCCCGCGAGTGCGAGCCCCGCCGGCCACCCTTCCGTTCGTTGATGCAGCGCTTCGGCACCGGCAGTGTCGAGCTCGATGCCCAACCGGCCCAACACCTCCGCCGTCGTGTCGAGGTCCATCGCGAGTTCGTTCGGCCCGATCTCGACGAGGTCGCCAGAAGCGCGCAGTCGAGCGAGCCGGAGGTCGGCGGCGGCGCGGGTGGCGATGACCACCTGTGATCGTTCGCCGATCGCTGCGATGATCTGCTGGAGGATCGCCAGGCTGGCCGGCGACGAGAGGTGGTGGGCGTCGTCGAACGTGATCCGCAGCGGCTCGCATCGTCGCATCACCGACAGCATCACCGAAACCATCTCCGTACCGGTCCGGGCCGCTGACCGCTCGGCGGCAGCCCGCATCTCGGGTGGGAGTGCGGCCAGTCGCTCGAGGCCTGCGAGCAGGCGGGCAGTGAACGCGACCGGATCGTTGTCGATCGGTTCGACCGGGTGCCACATCCCGTTGCGGATGGAGTCCGCAGCATCGAGTTGCGCTGCGAGTGTGGACTTGCCGTAGCCGGCCGGCGCAGCGATGACGACGAGGCGGGCGTGGCTGTCATCCTTGCTCGCCGTCAGCAGGGCCGTTCTGTCGACATCGCTGGACCGGCGCCGCGGAGGGTCGAACCGTGCTCCGTAGAGCGGGGCGACGAACGTCGGGATGCTCGACGGCGCGGTCGACGGGGAGGTCGGCGGACTCGACACCCTCGGAAACTAGCAACCGGCGAGCTCGGCTCGCCTTGCACACCCGGCTACGGCAGCGGGCCCACAGGAATCGCAACGCCGGCGGCTTGAGCTGCGTCGTCGCCGTCGAGTCCGGGAACGGACAGCCCGGGCGACCGGTACCAGTCGAGGAAGCCGAGGACGACAGCGCCGATGATCGCATAGGCGAGCAGCACGAACAGCGGTTGGGCGATGCCGTTGCCGTCGAAGTACAGCGTGTTGCGAAGCAGCAGGAACGCGTTGCGTGGCGGCAGGAACGGGCCGATGCCGTCCCAGAACGGCGTCAGGTAGGCAGCGCCGTTCGACCCGCCCGACGACGGGTTGCCGAACTGCAGGATGACGATCAACGTCACGACGATCCCGGCGGGTCCCAGCAGCCGGCGCATCACGGCGGCGAACAGCGCCACGACGAGGATGATCAACGACAAGATGGGCCAGGCCACCCAGAACGAATCCTCCGGGAAACCGTCGAGCCAGTAGGTGGTCACGATGTCGAGCAGCAGACCGGTGATGACAGCGAAGCCGGCCAGCCAGGCACCCCGCCAACGCGCCGACGCCGAACCGACGGCGGTCGTCAGCAGCGCAGCGGACATGTACCCCCCGATCAGCAGCACCACGAGCAGGGTCGCAGGAACGAGCGCGAACGGGTCCTTCGGTGCCAGTGGTGTCGGGGCATAGGCCTTGACGCTGATCGTCTCGCCTGCCGACGCGGCTGCCTTCTCGAAGTTGCCGGCGATGTCGAGCGGCGAGATGTCGCTGATGGTGTTGACGACCATCAGGTCGGTCGACGAGTCGCTCGTGATGAGCGCTCCGTAGATCTCACCTCGGTCCATTGCCTGGGTTGCGGCATCCTGGTCGTCGTACTGGATGACGTCCAGATCGAACAGGTCGCCCTGTGCGGCCTCGGCCAGCTCGGTCGGCCCCACGACACCGAAGGGCATGTCGTTGGCGATCGGTTCGTGTCCCGAGCTCATGTAGTTGACGGCGAAGAGGGTCGTGAGGATCAGGGAGAACGCAACGGGAGCGATCAGATCCTTGGGGACGAGACGTCGCCGCTCATGACGGGCCGACTCGCCGTCGCTTTCCACCGCGTCATCGGCAGGCGTCGGTTCGGAGGCGAGGCCGGACCTGCGGGTCACGGCGACGATCACCACGAGACTGACCAGCCCGTAGGCCAGCAGGACGGCGATCGGGGTGCCGATGTTGTTGCCGTCGAAGTAGCGAACGTTCCGGTACAGCTCGATGGCGTGGCGCGGCGGGAACAGCGCCCCGATGTACTGCCAGTACGTCGGCAGCAACGCGACCCCGGTACCGCCGGCACCGGCTCCTCCGATGATGATGAACAACAGCGCGACGACGAGCGAGCCCAGCTTGCCCACGAGCGCCTGGATCGCGACGGCGGAGAGCCCGACCACGGCGGTGACCAGGAAGAAGCAGGGCACCAGGGTCCAGAGGTTGCTGGTCGGGAAGGCACCGATCATCGGACCGGCGGTGATGCCGGTGATCAACGCGACCACGACGGCGAAGGCGAAGACGATCCCGATTCGCCCCGGGGCTGCCGCGATCTGGCTGGTCGAGAACATCAGCGACGCGATCATGTAGCCGCCGACCAGCGTCGGAAGCAGCAGGAGTCCGACCAGCGCCCCCGTTCGATCGGCGGTCGGCAGTGGCGCGACCGGTGTGGTCGTGAACGATCGATTCTCCGTCTTGGCCGCCTCTTCGAACCCTGCAGAGACGTAGACCTCGCCGAAGAAGCTCTTGGCCGGGACGGTCACCAGCGTGTCACTGGACGTACCGACGATGTACCCCCCGTAGATGTCGCCACGCTCGGCGGCGGCCATCAGGTCGGCTTCGCTCGAGTACGTCGTGATGTCGAGGCTGTACTCCTGCTGTACGGCATCGACCACGGGCGACGACGCCGTGACCCCGAACGGCATGTCGCGAGGGGCCAGCAGCTGCACGGCGCTGACCAGACACACACCGAAGATCAGCACCAGGAGGCCGACGGTTGCGAGCGCGACAACGGACTTCTTGGCCACCTCGGATCCGACGTTTCCCGTTTCGCCGTCGCTCGAGTTCTCGGAGGTCATTCGTTCAGCCCTTCACTCGGCCGACGGCCTGGTGACGTCTGTCGTCGATGTACCGAGCGACCGGTTCGTCGGACGACATCTGGCAGCACTTTCCTCGCGAGGTCATTCCGAGCGCACGGTAATGGTCCGGTGAATGTCGGGCACCGGCCGAAAGGGTTGATTCGAGTGCGCCGCTGGCGAGCCCCACGCTCCACAGGTGGTGGTTCAGGTCCCGTCCATCCACGGCTGGTGCCAGTTGCTGTGGCCGAGGACCAGCGCGTTGGCCTCTTGCGGCCCCCAGGAGCCGGGCGCATACGGGTGCACCGGAGGGGGCGCATCGACGAGTGGCTGCATGATGCGCCACGCTTCCTCCACACCGTCCTGACGTGTGAAGCGTGTCGTGGCTCCGACCATCGCGGCGTGCAGGAGCACCTCGTAGGGCGTCGCTCCCTCGCCGCCTTCGTCGGCGAACTTCATGTCGAGCGTGATGGGCTCGGCGTGTGCTCTGCCCGCTCGGTGTGCTTCCATCACGATCCGCACGCCGGTCGTCGGGTCGAGTCGGATGATGAATTGATTGGGTTCGGAGTGTCCGCGTCCGAGCACGTCGAAGCCGAGCTTCGGCGGGTGTTTGAACACGACGCGCAGTTCGGTCTGTGTCGCGGCGAGGAGCTTGCCGGTGCGAATGAAGAACGGCACGCCCGACCAGCGCCAGTTGTCGATCTCGAGTCGCAGTGCGGCGAAGGTCTCGGTGGTGGAGCCGGGCGCCACGCCGTCGACGTCGAGATAGCCGTCGTACTGGCCGCGCACGTAGTGGGCGGGGTCGGCGGTGTTGACCGCCCGGAAGGCGGTGACGAGCGCGTTCTTGAGGTCCTCCGACCGCCCACCTGCGGGTGGCTCCATCGCGGTGGCGGCGACGACCTGCATCAGGTGGTTGACGACGACGTCGCGGAGGGCGCCGACCGGGTCGTAGAAGTGGCCGCGGTCGGCGACGCCGAAGTCTTCGGCCATCGTGATCTGCACGGACTCGATGCAGTTGCGGTTCCAGACCGGTTCGAGCATCGTGTTGGCGAAGCGCAGGTACAGGATCTCCTCGAGGCCCATCTTTCCGAGGTAGTGGTCGATGCGGAGCAACTGCGACTCGTCGACGTACTGGTGGAGTTCGGCGGCGAGCGCCCGCGCCGAGTCGAGGTCGTGACCGAACGGCTTCTCGACGACCACACGGGCGTTCGCCGTGAGGTCGGCGTCGTGGAGGCCCTTGATCACGGTCGAGAACAGGAACGGTGGGATCTCGAGGTAGAAGACCGGCAGCACTGCCCCGTGGATCGCGGTCGCGACACGCTGGTAGGTGGCGCTGTCGGTGAAGTCGCCCTGCACGTACGACAGCCGCGCCGCGAACCGGTCGAACACCGCGTCGTCGAGCGACTCGCCGGTGCCGATGATCGACTCGCGGGCGCGTTCGACGAGTTGGTCGACGGTCCAGTCGTCGCCGGCAACGCCGACGATCGGGCAATCGAGGAGCCCGCGCCGCTCGAGACGGTAGAGCGAGTGGAAGGTCATCACCTTCGCGAGGTCGCCGGTGATCCCGAAGATCACCAACGTGTCGCACGTTGCGGTGTCTGCCATGATCAGGTCTCCTCCTGGTGGTCCGGTGTCGGGGGCGAGTTGGGGAACGGCGTCGGCTGGATGATCGATCGCACGCTCGACGGCAGGCTGAGGTCCCCGCCGACGTGCGCCGTGCTGATCTGGCGCTCCGCGCGGCCTCGGCCGACCATCGATCGCATCCAGCGCAACATGGTGGTCAGCCGGTTGCCGTAGCCGCTCAGGAACGCGAGGTGGACGAAGAACCAGACGCACCACCCGGCAAAGCCGCTCAGGCGCAGCCCGCGGACGCTGGCGATCGCCCGGAACCGGCCGACAGCGGCGACGCTGCCGAGGTCGCGGTAGGTGAAGGTGGCCGATGGCTTGCCGTCGAGGCGCCGGGCGATCGAGTTGGCGGCGTGGAGGCCGCCTTGCATGGCGACCTCTGCCACGCCGGGCAGGTGTTGGTAGGTCGCCATGTCGCCGATCGCAAAGACCTCGGGATGCCCGGGAAGGCTGAGATCGTCGGCGACCTCGATCCGACCGGCACGGTCGAGCGTGGCGCCGCTCCGGTCCGCGAGCAGTTGCGCCAGCGGTGACGCCTGCACCCCGGCGGCCCACACCGTCGTGTGCGCTTCGATCCTCGACGTGGCGCCGTCGGGGCCGAGTACGTCGACCCCGTCCGGGTCGACACCGACGACACGCGAGTGCATCTGCAACTCGACGCCGAGTCCGTCGAGTTCGTTCCTCGCAGCATGCGACAGGCGGTCACCGAACGTCGCCAACGGTTCGTCCCCGCCGTCGACGACGATCACGCGGACCGAGGACGGGTCGATGCTCCTGAACTCGTTGCGCAGCGAGCGTGTCGCGAGCTCACGCACCTGACCCGCCAACTCGACGCCGGTGGGGCCGCCGCCGACGATCACCACGGTCAGCCAGCGTCGTCGTTCGTCCGGGTCGGTGGCCAGTTCGGCCATCTCGAACGCCCCGAAGAACCGCCGACGCAGCTCCAATGCGTCGTCGATCGTCTTCATGCCCGGCGCATGCCGCGCGAGTTCGTCATGACCGAAGTACGACTGCCCGGCGCCCGCGGCGACGATCAGCGAGTCGTAGTGCAGCTCCAGGGAGTCGACGTCGCCCGGCGCGGACGCGTGAACGATGCGATCGTCGAGATCGAATCCGGTCACCTCGGCGAGCAGGACCCTGGTGTTCTCTGCGCCGCGCAGGATGTGGCGCAAGGGCATCGCGATCTGCCCGGGCGACAGCATCCCAGTGGCCACCTGGTACAGCAGCGGCTGGAACAGATGGTGGTTGCGTCGGTCGACGAGGGTGACGTCGACATCCATGTGGGCGAGCCGACGGGCGGCGAAGAGACCACCGAAGCCACCGCCCACCACCACGACCCGATGGCGCTGCGCTGAACTCATCGTGCGGCCCGATCTCGCAGCACACCAGAAATGTCGCCGGTCGCGTACACGCCGTCACCGGGACGGCCGCGGATGAGATCGGCGACGAGGCCCGTCCAGCCGGTCTGGTGGGTCGCGCCCAGGCCTGCGCCGTTGTCGCCGTGGAAGTACTCGTTGAACCCCACGTTGCCGAACCAGCGCGGATCGTTCTGGAATCGGTCGACCCCGCCGAAGCAGGGCCGTCGGCCGTCGGCGTCGACGGTGAACAGCCCGATGAGTCGCCGACGCAGATCGGAGGCGATCTGGTCCAGGCTCGAGAATTCCCCGCTGCCCGTCGGGTACTCGACGGTGAGTTCGTCGCCGAAGAATCTCGCGTACCGCTCGATCGCGCCGATCAGCAGGTAGTTGAGCGGCATCCAGATCGGGCCACGCCAGTTGGAGTTGCCACCGAACATCGACGTCGTCGACTCGGCGGGCTCGTAGTCGATCGAGGCTCGAACGCCTTCGATGTCGAGCTCGTAGGGGTGGTCGCGGTGGTGGGCCGACAGCGCCCGGAACCCGTGCGGCGAGAGGAACTCGTCGGGATCGAACAGGCGGGCGAGGATCCGCTTCAACCGCTCGACGCTGGTGACACCGAGGAGCACACGAACCTCACCCGGCTCGCCACGCACGGCACCCTGTTCGATCAGGCCCGAACGATCGCCGAGTTCCTCGACGAGCCGGCCGACGCCCTTGCCGAGCACCTTCGCTCGGTCGAGGACCTCCTGGTCGAGCACGACAGCGGCCAATGCGGGGATGATCCCGACCATCGACCGGACCCTGAGCGGAACGACAGCACCTCCGGGCGTCACCAGCTGGTCGTAGTAGAAGCCGTCGTCGTCGTCCCAGACACCGGACGACTCCATCGCCTGGCGGATCGCGGCGAAGTGATCGAGGAACTTCAGGATCAAGTCGTCGGCCGGCCGACGCCCCGCCCGCTTCAGGATCGTGGCGATCGACGCCATCGTCAGCGCGTAGAACGCCATCCAGCCGGTGGCGTCGGATTGCGCGAGTCGACCGTCGACCGGAAGGTGCGAACGATCGATCGGGCCGATGTTGTCGAGGCCGAGGAACCCTCCCTCGAACAGATTCCGGCCCTCGGCGTCCTCGAGGTTGATCCACCAGGTGAAGTTGACGAGCAGCTTGTCGAACACCCGCTCGAGGAAGTCGAAGTCGCGGGCGCCGTCGATCGCGAACACCTCGAGCGCCGCCCACGCCTGGACCGGCGGGTTGACGTCGCCGAAGTCCCACTCGTAGGCGGGCAGCGCCCCGTTGGGATGCTGGAACCACTCGCGGCACACGAGGAGCAACTGGTACTTCGCGAACTGCGCATCGACGTGCGCCAACGTGACGCAGTGGAAACCGAGATCCCACGCCGCGAACCACGGGTACTCCCACGGGTCCGGCATCGACATGATGTCGAACGCGTCGAAGTGCGTCCACCGCGAGTTGCGCGCCGAGCGGCGCACCTCCGGCGGCGGCGGCTGGGTCGGATCGCCATCGAGCCAACGGGTCACGTCGTACGCGAACAGCTGCTTCGCCCACAGCATCCCGGCGAACGCCTGGCGCATCACCATCGCTTCGTCGTCGGAGCAGCCCGCCGGTGTCAACGACGCATAGAACTCGTCCGCCTCGTGTTCGCGTTGGGCGAGGATCGCATCGACCTCCGCCGTCGGATCGACTGTCTCGCCGGTGGGGCGCAGCCGGAGACGGACCTCGGTCGTGGCTCCCGGGGCCACGTCGAGCTGGTACCACATCGAGACCTTCGTACCGGTGTGTTCCGGGTTGACCGTGGGTTCGCCGTGCAGAACGTGGTCGTTGATGCCGTCCTTGGGGAACCGGGCGCCCGTATCGGATCCGTACAGCCGTCGTTCGTTCGTCTCGTTGTCACAGAACAGCGCAGTGTCGGCGCGGTGCCGTCCGGTCCTTCCTCGGCCACCAGTTCCATCGGACCGACGACCGGATGGTCGATCGCCACGGCGCCGTCGTCGCGAAGCCGCAGGACGGGCTTCTCCGCGTCGACGTCCCAGCTCCACGTGTTGCGGAACCATGCCGTCGGCAGCACGTGCAACGTCGCAGCATCCGGACCGACGTTGGTCGCCCGGACCACCATCACGATGTCGTCGGGACCGGCCTTTGCGTAGTCGACCTCGACCACCCAGTAGCGGTCGTCGTCGAATGCGCCGGTGTCGAGGAGCTCGTACTCCGGCTGGTGCTTGTCGCGCCGGGCATTCTCGGCGACGAGATCGCCGTAGGGAAAGGCCCGCTGCGGATAGTGGTACCGCCAGCGATTCCACGCGTGACTCGGCAACGCATCCAGATACCACCAGTAGTCCTTGGCGTCCTCACCGTGGTTGCCCTGCGCACCGGTCAGCCCGAACATCCGCTCCTTCAGGATGGCGTCGTTGCCGTTCCACAGCGCCAACCCGAGACAGAACCGTTGCTCGATGTCGGAGAACCCGGCCATCCCGTCCTCCCCCCACCGGTAGGCACGAGATCGGGCGTGATCGTGGGGGAAGTACGACCAGGCATCGCCGTCGGCGCTGTAGTCCTCACGAACCGTCCCCCACTGACGTTCGCTCAGATACGGCCCCCACCGGTACCAGTCGCCCGCCTCGAGCAGGCCATCGGCGAGCTGGCCGAACGTCGCCACACGCCCACGCTCCGCGATCTCGTCGGCCGTTCTGGTATCGGGCACGAGCGCCAAGGGTAGGCGACCCCACCCGGGCGCCGATTCCGCCACATCGGGTGATTTGTCCGCCGATCGATCGGTCTACGCTCGTCGTTCGTGCAGGACCTCTCGACCAATGGGTGCACGCGGGGTTGCAGCCCGTGACCGCGGTCGAGCGGGGCACACCCGATCCCCTCGGCGCAACCGTCCGCGGACGTGGCGTGAACTTCTCGCTGTACTCGCATCACGCCGAGTCGGTCGAACTCGTGCTGTTCGCCGGCAAGCGTGGCGGCAAGGTCGGTCGCACCATCACGCTCGACCCCGGTGAGCATCGGACCGGCAACTATTGGCACGTCTTCGTCCCCGGACTGCGCTCCGGGCAGGTGTACGGCTACCGCCTCGACGGACCGTTCGACCCTGCCCGCGGTCTGTGGTTCGATCGCACCAAGTTGCTCCTCGATCCGTACGCCAAGGCCGTGCTCGACGACGACTACGACCGCGCCGCTGCCGGGCGCCGCAGCGAACCGAACGTCGAGCGGGCGATGAAGGGTGTCGTGGTCGACGAGGCGGCGTACGACTGGGAGGGCGACCGCCCGCTCGGGCTGCCGTTCCGCGGCGGAGCGATCTACGAGATGCACGTGCGCGGGTTCACCGCCCATCCGAGTTCGAAGATCCGACCGAAGCGGCGCGGCACCTACGCCGGGCTGGTGGAGAAGATCCCGTATCTCCAGGACCTCGGTGTCGAGATGGTCGAGCTGCTGCCGGTGTTCCAGTTCGACCCGCAATCCGCCCCCGACGGTCGACCGAACTACTGGGGCTACGAACCGCTCGGCTTCTTCGCGCCGCACCGCCGCTACTCGTCGTCCCGAAGCGCCACCGGCCCCGTCGACGAGTTCCGCGACATGGTCAAGGCCCTCCACCGCGCGGGCATCGAGGTGATCCTCGACGTGGTGTTCAACCACACGGCCGAGGACGGAGCCAACGGACCGACGGTGTCGATGCGAGGAATCGACAACCCCACGTACTACCTCCTCGATCGCACGGACCCGTCCAGGTACATCGACGACAGCGGTGTCGGCAACACACTCGATCCCAATCACTCGATCGTCCGACGCCTGATCATCGACAGCCTGCGGTACTGGGTGCAACACATGCACGTCGACGGGTTCCGATTCGATCTTGCTTCGGTGTTGTCCCGGGGCGAGGACAACCAGCCGCTCGCCGACCCGCCGCTGCTGTGGGAGATCGACACCGATCCCGTACTGGCGGGAACGAAGATCATCGCCGAGGCATGGGATGCGGCTGGCCTCTACCAGGTCGGTTCCTTCGCCGGAGACCGATGGGCGGTCTGGAACGGGCCCTACCGCGACGTCGTGCGCCGTTTCGTCAAGGGTGCCGACAGCACCGCAGTCGGATTCGCCGACGCGATCGCGGGAAGCCAGAACGTGTTCCGCGACCCCGACCGTGACCCGATGCGCAACGTCAACTTCGTCGTCGCCCACGACGGGTTCACGCTCAACGACCTCGTGTCCTACGACGGCAAGCACAACGAGGCGAACGGCGAGCACAACCACGACGGCAGCGACCAGAACGACAGCTGGAACTGCGGCATCGAGGGGCCGACCGACGACGCCGAGGTCGAGGAGCTCCGCGCTCGTCAGATCAGGAACTTCTTCGCCCTGTTGATGCTGTCGCAGGGACGCCCGATGTTCACGATGGGCGACGAGGTCCGCCGCACCCAGCAGGGCAACAACAACGCCTACTGCCAGGACAACGAGATCAGTTGGTTCGACTGGAGGCTCGTCGACCACCATCGCGACCTGCTCGACTTCGTCAGGGCGCTGCTGCGTTTCCGGCAGGACAGCCCGTTCTACGGCGACGAGAGCTTCTGGGCCCAGCCGGGCGGCACCGACATCCGCTGGCACGGCGTCGAACCCGATCGACCGGACTGGGGCGACACATCACACTCGATCGCCTTCGAGCTCACGTCGGCCGACGGCCGTGATCGTGCATACGTCGCAGTGAACGCATGGTGGGAACCATTGGACTTCACGCTGCCCGGACTGCCGGACGGGCTGTGCTGGTCGCTCGCAATCGACACGCACGAGGGGTCGGGCGCCGGTGTCTCGAACCGCCGTCCGGTGACGCGCACCGACGAGCCCTTCCGCGTCGCTGACCGTTCGGTGGTGTGTCTGGTGGCCGAGCAGCGTTGAAGCTGCAGCGTGCGGGGTTGCGATGACGCGTGGCGAACTGTTGCCGCCTCGGCGGTATCGCGTTGCCGGTGACGGGTT
>CAVORH010000029.1:0-69096 GCA_963698565.1 Ilumatobacteraceae bacterium | reverse complement strand
TTCACCTGTTCGACGAATCGCTCGACGATGTCGGGATCGCACAGCTCGGTCCCGGGCGTCAACACCGTCGCGGTCCCCGCGGCGACCCCGAGGCGCACCGCCGAGACGAGGTCGTCGCCTCGTGCGAGTGCTGCGGCGATGCCGGCGACCATTGAATCGCCGGCGCCGACGGTGCTCACCGGCCGGACCGGCGGTGGCCGGAACCACCGGAGCTCGCCGTCCCGTGTGGCGAGCAACGCCCCCGAGGGCCCGCGGGACGCGACGACGGCGTGCGTCCCGCCGAGCTCGAGTACCTCTTGGGCCGCGCGTTCGGTCTGGTGCGGCGTCCCGGGCTCCCAGCCGACCAGTTCGGCGAGCTCACGCTGCGACGGTTTCACCACGTCTGCGCCACGATCGGCACCCCCGACGATCGCGGCCAGAGCGGCCCCGGCGGTGTCGACGATTGCGGTGGTCGCCGGATCGAGGTCGGCAACGAGACGTGCGTAGAAGTCGCTCGGCAGCCCGCCGGGCAGGCTGCCGGAGAACACGACGGTCGATGCGGCCGCACCGATCTCGCGCAGGATGCGCTGCAGCTCATCGGGTCGATCCACGATCGGCCCGGCCACCGACACGCGGTACTGGCGTGACGTGGTCGCCTCGGTGATCGCGACCGACTCCCTGGTCGTTCCGTCGATCGTGAACCCGATGACATCGAGCTCCTCGTGACGCATCAACGTCAGCAGTTCGTCACCGACCGCCCCGCCGGTCACCACGAACGCGGTGTTGGAAACGCCGAGCCGCCGGAGGACTCGCGACACGTTGACGCCTCCGCCTCCGGCCTCTCGCCGCACGTCATGGGCGCGGAGCTTGCGATCGGGAACCAGCGTGTCGATCGACATCGACACGTCGAGCGCCGGGTTCAGCGTGACGGTCAACACGACGGCTCGTGCCTCGGCAGGCATCCGTTGGCCGCTCACGGCTGAGCCCCCTCGGCGGTCGTCGCCCGTGACCCGGCGGACCCTGTCCTGTCCGCAACGGGCACGACAACGGGCACGACCAGCACGGGGATCTCGGTGAATTCCAGTACGTGCTCGGTCTGGCTGCCGACGTAGCGCCGGCCGGGCCGACGCATGTCGGAACGGCCGATCACGATCAGGTCGGCGTTCCACCGGCGGGCCTCGGCCAGAAGCGCATCGAACGGCGGCGCCCCGTTGCACGTCGCCGTGGTGGTGGCGAGTCCTGCACTCGTCGCAAGAGCCTGGACATGGCGCAGCACCACCTCGGTGTCGCGGCCCGGCTCCATCGCCATGGCGAAGCGCAGATCGGCAGCGCGCTCACGAACCAGGTCGATCGCGTACTCTGCGGCGGCGAGAGCGGGCGCGGAATCGTCGACTCCGACGAGAATCCGGTTCATCATGATCGCTTCCTCTCTCTGCGTGCATGCTCGCGTTGCTCGGCGGCGAGATGGACGCGGAGCGCCTCCTCGCGATCTTGTTCGTCGAGGTGGAGCTCGAGATCGTCGAGGTCGGCTTCGAGCGTGGGGAGGAGCCGGTCGGCGATGGCGCGGCGGCGCCGTCTGGTCGTGGCGAGCTCGGCGTCGAGCCGGTTCAGCGCGGCGGTCGTCGCAGCGTGGGTCGCGGCGAACTCCAGCGCGCGGTGGTGAGCGTCGATGGCCGGTTGCAGGGCGGCCGTCGAGGCGAGACCGGGTTGATCTGCCGGTCGGCACTCGACGTTGTCCGGATACGTGATCCCCATCGACGTCTGCCACTCGATCGTGACGGCAGCGGGTGCGGGCCCTCGCCCGACGAGTGCGGCGAGTTCGTCGCTGGCGCCGAGACAGCGCGAACGCTGCAACCACGTGGCAGCGAGTTCGCAGCTCTCGACCCACTGACGGTGGGCGCGCTCGGCGTGGCCCTCGAGGCGGAGCCGTTCGCGTTGGAGCGCCTGCTCCTTGCCGTGCAGCAGCTCGGCCGCGTGACGGGCGAGTTCGAGCCGACCGATCAGGCGCAGCCGAGCGGCGCGGCTGTTGGTGGTGCGCGACGTCACGCCGTGCCCTCCCGCGTCGGCAGGTGGTCGGTGATCTGCTGTTCGGTCACCATCGTGAGTTCGCGAACGGGCATGACGGCGGCGGTGCTCCAGGCACGATCGAGCGTGTCGTCGAGCGTGCGAGCCTCGTGGGGATCCTGGGCGACGAAGTCGGCCTCGAAGCGATGGGCGAACTCGAGATACCGCTGCTCGGTGATCGAGAGCACGTCGACCCCGATGAGCGCCCCCAACTCCTCGGCCTGGCGCGCTCGGGCGAGCAGCGACAGGACCTGGGCAGCGATGTCGAGATGGTCGTCGCGCGTGTGGCCCGGGCCCGCGCCGCGTCGCATCAACCGAGAGAGTGAACCCAGCGCGTCGATCGGCGGGAAGACGCCTCGGGCGGAGAGGTCGGACGAGAGCACGATCTGTCCCTCGGTGATGTAGCCGGTGAGATCGGGGACGGGATGGGTGATGTCGCCCGCTGGCATGGTCAGCACCGGAACCTCGGTGATCGAGCCGGGACGGTCGACGATGCGTCCGCAGCGTTCGTACAGGCTCGCGAGGTCGCTGAAGAGGTAGCCGGGGTAGCCGCGGCGACTCGGCACCTCGCCGCGCGATGCCGACAACTGCCGGACGGCATCGCAGTAGGACGTCATGTCCGTGAGGATCACCAGCACGTGCTGGCCGAGGTCGAACGCGAGGTGCTCGGCGACGGTCAGGGCCAGACGTGGTGTCAGGAGGCGTTCGATCACTGGATCGTCGGCCGTGTTCAGGAACAGCGCGGCGTGTCCGGCACGCACGCGTTCCTCGAGACCTGCGCGAATCAGATCTGCATCGGCGTTCGTGATCCCCATCCCGGCGAAGACCACTCGGAACTCGGCGTCCTCGACCGTCGCGTTCGCGGCGATCTGGATCGCGAGCTCCAGGTGCGGGAGCCCACCGATCGAGAAGATCGGCAGCTTCTGGCCTCGGACCAGGGTGGCCGGCCCGTCGATCGCGGAGACCCCGGTGAGCACCGCGTCGCTCGGCACGTCCCGGCGTGCCGGATTGATCGGGGTGCCGGAGATCGCTCGGCGCTGCGAACCCTCGACCGGTGGGCCACCGTCGATGGGCACGCCGCGTCCGTTGCTGACGCGGCCGAGCCACCGCTCGGTGACCGGGATCTGCAGCGGGGCGCCGCTGCAGGCGACGACCGTGCCCGATGTCCCGATCCCTGCGGTGCCCTCGTAGACCTCGATCACGGCGAGATCGGCATCCACGTCGATCACCACACCGTGTCGGACCTCGCCATCGGCGAGCCGGATCTCGACGGCTTCGTCCCATCCGACGCCGTCGGCGTCACCGACGAACAGCAGGGGGCCGTCGACGCGTTCGACCGCCATGATCTCGATCGGTGCCCCGAACTCGCCGGGAGGCGTGGTGCCCGCGCCGTTCATGACGCCAACGCCCGCATCTGTTCGATCAGTTCGGCCGTGCGGTGCGC
Organism: Ilumatobacteraceae bacterium; assembly: GCA_963698565.1. Taxonomy (GTDB): domain Bacteria; phylum Actinomycetota; class Acidimicrobiia; order Acidimicrobiales; family Ilumatobacteraceae; genus Sva-07. Next base: position 65,609 of record CAVORH010000029.1, on the reverse strand, counting down.
GACCCCGTCGGCGTCCCCGGGCGCGAGTTCGTTCTTCGCGCGGATCAGCGGGCCGAAGTCGAACCCTTCGATGACGCTCGCCGGCAGACCGTTGCGACCGAGTTCGAGTGTTGCGTCGTGGACGTCGAGCACCGCCTGCGTGAGGGCCTGCTGCTTGGGGAGTTCGCAGAAGGCGTCGTTCTCGCTCAGGGCGCTCTGCTGCAACACGACGTCGCTGACGAGTCCGGCGGTCAGGATGGTCAGCCGTTCGTCGGTCGGCAGGGAGGTGAGACCGACGAGCTCCGCCGTGCTCTGCAGGCGAGCCGACTCGCTGAGCAACGCCTGCAGGCGAGCGCGACGAGTCGACCAGCCCGGGTCACCGTTGGCGGTGTGCCAGCGTGCGACGGCCTCGATGTCGCGTGAGAACGACCGCTGCCATGCGATCGCGGGGTAGTGGCGGGCGTACGCGAGGTCGCGGTCGAGCGCCCACACCGCCTGGACGAACCGTTGGGTGTGCGCGGCGACGGGCTCGGTTGCATCCCCACCGGGCGGTGAGACGGAGGTGACGATCGTGACCGTCCCGTCTCGTCCACCGGTCGTGACGACGCGTCCCGCCCGCTGGTAGAAGGCCGCCAACGACGACGGCAGATCGGCCGGGTACCCCTGCTCCGCCGGTATGGCGCCGGTCCGGCTCGCCAGTTCACGTCGCGCCTCGGCCCATCGCGACGTGGAGTCGGCGATGATCACCGCGTGCAATCCCATGTCGCGGAAGTACTCCGCGATCGTCACCGCGGTGTAGATGCTGGCTTCGCGCGCCATCACGGGCATGTTCGAGGTGTTGGCGAGGATCACGGTTCGTTCGAGCAGCGGCCGGTTCGACCGAGGATCGACGAGGTGGCTCAGCTCGTCGATCAGGTCCGCCAGCTCGTTGCCGCGCTCGCCGCATCCGAGGTAGATGATGACATCGGCGTCACCCCACTTCGCCAGCTGTTCGAGCAACACGGTCTTGCCCTCGCCGAACCCGCCGATCACCGTCGCACTGCTGCCCTTGGCGATCGGCTCCAGGACGTCGAGGATCCGTTGTCCGGTGAGAAACGGTTGTGGGTCGTGTCGCCGTCCTCGATGAGGTCGGGGGGTGCGAATCGGCCAGTCCGACGTGAGGGTCAACGTCGTCGCGTCGACGCTGGCGATCGGATCCGAGGAGCTGAACGTCCCGGCGGGCTCGACGTGTTCGACCACCCCCGCGACGCCCGGGGGAACGATCACCAGCTGATCGAGGCCGCCGGTACCGGGCACGGACGCGATCGCGTCGCCGCCCACGACGCTGGTGCCTGCCTCGACGAGCGGCTCGACGCGGTGGGTCGTTGCCGCCGGTCGGTCGAGGCCGCGCCGGCCGAGGAAGTCGCCGGCGCCGGCCAGTGGGCGCAGGAGACCGTCGAAGATGCCGCCGAGCAGCCCGGGTCCGAGGCTGACCGTCAGGGCGTGACCGCTCGCCCACGCAGGCTGCCCGACCGTCAGCCCGCCGGTGTACTCGTAGAGCTGCGCGACCACCCGTTCCCGGTCGATCGTGATGATCTCACCGGGGATGCGGTCATCGCCGACCTCGACGTATTCGAACATCGTCGTCGGTCCGAGACCGGAGAGGTGGACGACGGGTCCGTTGACCCGCTCCACGCGTCCGGTCGGGGAGCGACCCGTCGACTCGGCGCCGGTCGATGCGGTCACGTCCACAGCGCCGCCACCTCGTCGCCATGTTGTTCCAGCGCCCGCTCGGCGAGCGCGGTGAGCGTGTAGTCGACGCGACGCGTCCCCGCGGAGGCCACGACACCGCCGCCGGTGCTCGGGTCGCGCTCGACGCGTGCGTCGGCGCCCAGCTGGGCGCGTGCGACGGCCTCGAAGTGGTCGAGCAGCGCCGGGTAGCGGTCGTCGTCACGGAGTCGGAGCGCAGCGAGCCGCACGGCCTCGAGCAGGTCCCTGCGGACGTCCCGCTGGGCGCCGAGCATCTCGGCATGTGCCTCGGCGCGGGCGCGGGCGCGCACCTGGTCGGCGTGGGCGGCGGCCGCGATCGCGTGTCGCTGGGCGACCGCGGCGACCTCGGCGGCAACCTCCCGTTCGGCATCCGCGGTCGCATCATCGGCATGACGGCGGGCCTCGGCGCGGACGCGGTCGGCTTCGGCCCGGGCATCGTCGAGCAGCGCGTGCCGAACGGGTTCGAGACGCTCGAGGAGCGTCGGTGGGTCGACGCTGCTCGAGGTCGGCACACTGGTCTCGAGCGCACTGGTCATGGCAGCACCGTCGTGAGGATGTCGGACCGTTCGCCGAGCAGCGTCTCCAGGACATCGGCCGCACGTGCGGAGAGGATCACGAGCCCGACGTCGGAGCCGAGGCCGTCCCACGCGCTGCGCACTCCCTCGTCCGTGGAGGCCACGATCACCGACGCGCCCGCCAGTGCGAAGCCGTCCAGTCGGTCGTCTTCTCCCAGTGCGACGATCGTGCTCATCACGTGGTGCGTCCTCTGCTCATCGGGTGCGGCCTCAGACCTTTCCGAGGATCAGCACGGCGACGATCAGCCCATAGATCGCGACGCCTTCGGCCAGCCCGACCACGACCATGGCGCGACCGAACAGGTCGGGCTGTTCGCTGACCGTCGCAAGTGCGGCCGATCCGGCGTAGGCGATCGCGATGCCGGCGCCGAGCGACGAGGCGGCGACGGCGATCGCTGCGCCGATGAACGCATCGCCGCTGTTGTTCGTCGAGGTCGCCGATGTCTGTTCGACGACTGCCGGCGCGTCGGCGACGGCTGGGACCGCCGCAGCCGGGACTGCGGCGGGAACGGCTTCGGCCGACGTGTCGCTGCCCCCACCGGTGAGCAGCACCGCGAGCGCGAGCGTGAACGACGCCGCCAAGGAGAGGACCACGATGCGCAACATGGCGCGTGGCGTACGACTTCGGGTGAGTGGAACAGCGATCGCGAACGGGGTCGCGAGCAGCACAGTGAGCAGCCAGGGGTTCATGAGGTCTCCAGTCGAGTGGTCGGAACGTGCCAGGGCCGGAACGGTCGGCCCTGATCGGTGAACAGGCGTGAGAACAGCTCGTAGTACTCCAGGCGCAGTGCCTGGATCGCGCCGACGAGCGCTCCGAGCGAGAACGCCGCCAGGTTGCCGAGCGCGAACAGCACCACGGCGGCGGCGTAGGCGAGTACGGTGCCGCGTCCCAGAGGGCGACCGTGCCGTCCCAGACGACCTCGGCGATCACCGCATGGGTGAGCCCGAACGCCGCGAGGCGGGTGAACGACACCATGTTGGAGCCGAGTCGCAGCACCGTGTCGAACATCTCCACGCCGGCCTCGGCGTAGCCGGCTGCACCTGGGCCGGCCTTGGCGATCAGGCCGATGAAGGCGAGCACTGCCCCGACGGCGAGCAGCACGGCACCCATCGTCTGCAACCACGACGGCGACATCGCCACGCCGACGACGAGGGCCACCACACCGGCGAACAGGAGCGCTCCAGCGATCCCCGACGCGTCGTAGATGGCGCCGCCGGGCCCGGACTCGCGCCAGCGGTTGACGACGGCGCCGATGAACGTGGCAGCGAGGAGGAAGGTCCCGAGGACCAAGCCGGCAACGAGCAGTTGTTCGGGGTCGTCGAGCGGACGCATCCACAACGTGGGTACCAGGCCGGTCGGTCCGAACGCCTCGCCGTAGAGCAGCCCGAAGAACATCGCGGACAGGCCCGCACCGATGAGGAACGGGGCGACGGCGCGCACGCTCTGCCACCGTTCGGACCGGAGCCGGCGGGCCACCAGCCCGAGCACGACGATCGCGAGCCCGTGCGCGACGTCGCCGAACATCATGCCGAACATCACCATGTACGTCACCGCGGCGAACATCGTCGGATCGAGGTCGCGCGCGGGAGCGGTCCCATAGGTGGTGACCAGGGGCCGGAACGAGTCGCTGACCCCGCCCTCCGCGTGGGCGGTCGGGGCCATCAGCCCGCGCCGGACCGGGATCTCGGTGACCGCACCGCCGAGTGGAGCGATTCGCTGCCGGAGTTCCCCGGCGTCCCGTCGGGGGATCCACCCGGGCAGGACGGCACACCGGTGAATGCGCTCGGCGGCGCGCACGCGCTCGTCGAGCTGCGCTTCGCCCAGGATGAGCGCCCGCTCGCCGGACGATTCGAGTTCGGCTGCATCGACCGGGGCCGTTGTCAGCCGAGGCTCGACCTGGGCGGGATCGATCTGCAGGCGTTCGGCCAGGAGCCCGAACGGGCTCGGCTCGTCTGCGCGACCGGTCGCAGGATCGGGTTCGAAGGTGCCCGCATCAGCGGCCTCGACGAGCACCCGACGGAACCTCGTGTCCGGTGCGACGATCGCCACGCGTTGCATCTCGGAAGGGACGAACTGGTCACGCCACGGCATCGAACGCCTCCGCGGGGACGAACGTACGACCAGCCGATTCGATGGCGGCGGCGACGCGCCACAGGTCGACCAACAGCAGTGCCATCACGGCGGCGACGGTGTCGCGGCCGTTGCGACCGGAGTCGACGATCTTCGTGGCGTCGGCGCCGACCCGGCGGATCACGGCGAGTTCCGACCGCCAGAGTTCGTCCGCCGTCGGGCCGGCGGCGGCGAGCGACCACGACGCCGACCGAGGAAGATCGTCGGCGAGCGCTGCCACCGACGATGCGCGGCGCCACCTCGTGCCGAGCAACTGGTCGAGGGCGCGGGCGGGAACGTCGGGAACCTCGCGACCGAACAGGAACCGTTCGCGTGCGACCAGGACCGCCGCCGCTCCGTGCACCCAGTCGGTCGTGATCGGTGCCTGGCGGACGAGTCGTCGACCCCAGGCCACTCGCAGTGCCACACCGATCGTGGCCCGATCGTTCCCGCCCGGATCCCCCCACGGCGAGCGGGCGAGCGCACTGCGGACCTGATCGAGGGTGGTCGCCCGTGCCACGCGAGTCCACGCCGTCGCGAGCGATCCCAGGGGCACGGGTTGCGGAGGCTCGGCGCCCCCCGACCCGACGGGTGCGCTGCCGGCGCGATCGAGTCGGGCGAGGTGTCGGTCGATGTCGGCGATCTCCACGGGAGCGGCGAACGTGCGGGCGAGCCCGCTCGATGCCGGTGGGAGCCAGCCGGCGAGCACGCGGAGTTGCCAGATCGTCGCCTCGCTCGACACCGCCCGCGCGGTCCCGCGGTCGGCATCAGCCGGCAGCGACGCGCCGTACATCGACGTGGCGAGCTGTGCTCGTGCCTCGTGCCACGAGTCGGTGTTCGCCCACGCTCGGGCGGCGTCGGGGCCGATCGTGCGGTGCAGGAGCGAGCGGCCGCGCGTGGAGGCTGCGACCCATCCGGCGGTCACGGCCGGCCCTCCGTCGGGAGGTTCGACCAGATGGAGCCCACCACCGTGTCGACCAGCGCCGGGAGCCGTGCGGCGGCGTCGGCGCGGACGCGCTGCGCGTCTCGCCGTGCCGATGCGACGATGGCGTCGTGCTCGGCATCGGTCTGCTGGCGCTCGGTGCCTGTCGCCTGAGCGACGGCGACACGATCGGCCAGTCCCGAGCGGATCTGCTCCGCTCGTCGATCTCCGTCGCGACGAATCTGTTCGGCCTCCTCCCGCGCGGTGGCGAGGAGTTGGTCGGCCTCGCGTTCGAAGGCGGCCAGCACCCGTGCGACGTCGGCGACCTCTGCGCCGAGGATGCTGCGACGGTGCTGCTCGTCGCCCTCCGCAGCTGCTCCCGGCGCGCCCGCCGGACGGATCCGTTCGAGGAGTTCGCTCAGACGCAACACGACCGGCTCACTCCCTGTCGCTGACGAAATGATTCATCGCGATCTCCCTGACCAGTCGACGGTTGCCCATCGACCATGCTCGGCGGTGCCCGGCCGGTTCGCTAGAGCACTTGGTCGTCAGTGGCGCTTGACCCCGCCGTACTTCATGCGGGTGTCGCTCATGGCGGCCGAACGGGCCTCGTCGTCGCGGATCGCGGCGTCGACCACCTCGCCGACGAACAGGGTGTGGCTGCCGAGGTCGAGCGTGTGACGTACCGCGCAGTCGATCCAGGCGATCGACTCCTCGAAGACCGGTGCGCCGGTGGTCGCCGTCCGGACGGCACGACCGTTGAGTGTCTCACCGTCGTCGACGGCGGGCTTGGAGAACTTCACGAACACCCTCGTGTCGGCGCTGTCCCACAGGTTGACCGTGAAGGCACCGCTCGCGGAGATCAGGCGGTGGGTGACCGCCGTGTTGTCGACCCCGATGCCGATCAGCACGGGTTCCATCGACAGCTGGGTGATCCAGCTCGTCGTCATCCCGTTGCGCTCGCCCTCGTGAGCAGAGCCGACGAGCGCGAGCGCGTTGGGGATCTTCCAGGTGAGCTTGTTGATCAGTTCGTCGTCGATGGCCATGGATTCCAGGGTAGGAGGGCCGGATACCGTGCAGCCCGTGGCCTCGCTTCCCGCTCCCGTCGCCGACGCCCTGAGATCGTGGCTCGGTGCTCATGACGAGTTCGCGCCGCAGACGATCGAGGGTCTCTACGTCGTCGGCTCGGTCGCCCTCGACGACTGGACGCCCCACAGCGACATCGACGTCGTCGCCGTGGTGGCCGACCCGTCGGACCCCGACCTGGCCGACGATCTCGCGGCGGCGCAGTCGGTGCTGCGCTCGCGATCCGACGCGAAGATCGACGGTCCGTACGTCGGGTGGGGGGACCTGGTGGTGCCGGCGATGACGCTGCAGCGGCCCTGGGTGCTCGACGGCGAGTACCACGTCGACGGCGAGTCGTTCGAGATCAACCCGGTCACCTGGTACACGGTGGCGGCCCACGGAATCGCCCTTCGGGGCGTCCCGCGGGAGCAGATCGGCGTGTGGCACCAGGTGGAGGAGCGCCGTTCGTGGGTGGCGGAGAACCTCGACACGTACTGGCGCGGCGTGGGCGAGGCGCTCGGTGCGGGCCTCACCGAGAGTGACGAGGACGAGTGGGGCGGCGAGATCCTCGAGTGGGTTGCTCTCGGTGTCGCTCGCATGCTCTACACGTTCGAGACCGCTGAGGTGATCTCGAAGTCGGGCGCCGGTCGATGGGCCGCAGCGCGCGTTCCGCAGTACGCCGACGTGTTCGAGCGTGCGGTCGAGGTCCGAGCATCGCCGGCGGTCGTCGCCCGTGACGTGCTGATCCGCTGCGCCGAGGTCACCGGCGAGATCGTCACCGCCGTCACCGGCCGCTGACCCCGCCCGACCCCGCCCAGCGATGAGCGACGGCCCCGTATCCGGGGGCGTCGCTCATCGCTCGCGAGTGTCAGCCGGTGAGGCGTGTGATCGCCTCGTCGAATTCGCGGATGGTGTCGCCGATGATGTCGGCGACGGTGCGAACCGATTCGATGCGGCCGGCGACCTGGCCCGACAGTGCGATCGCGGCGTTCATGTCACCGCCGAAGTAGAGATCCTGCGGGCTGCCGAAGTCTGCGAACACGTTGTGCTCGGCATCGACCAGTGCCTCGGTTCGGTCGGTGCGCAGCGCCCGCAAGGCGGGGGAGTGGCGTTGGTTGAGGAACAGCGTGTCGGTCTCGGCGGCGTCGATGATCGCCTGCTTCCAGTTCTGGTGCACGGGCGACTCGGCGGCCGACACCATGCGCGTGCCCATCTGGACCCCCTCGGCGCCGAGGGCGAACGCGGCGGCCATCGTGTAGCCGTCGGTGATCCCACCGGCGGCGATGATCGGCACGTCGACCTTCGAACGCACCAGGGGCAGCAGCACCATCGTCGCGACCGGTGTCGGGCTCTTGAACCCTCCACCCTCACCGCCCTCGACGACGAGGCCGTCGACGCCCGCGTCGACCGCCTTCAGCGCCGCAGCGAGGGTGGGCACCACGTGGTACACGGTCAGGCCGGCTGCCTTGAGGATCGCCGTGTACTTCGTCGGTGATCCCGCCGACGTCGTCACGAACTTCACGCCCTGGTCGATCACGAACTCGGCGATCGCCGGATCGCGGACGAACGCCTGGGCGATGTTGACCCCGAACGGTCGGTCGGTCAGGTCGCGCATCTTGCGGATCTCGTCCTTGACCGCATCGAGCTCGCCCGACGAGGTCTCGATGATGCCGCACGCACCGGCCTGCGACACCGCCGAGGCGAGCTGCGATCGGGCGATCCATCCCATCGGCGCCTGCACGATCGGGATGTCGACGCCGAGATCGCGGCTCACACGGTTGTCGAAGGCGGCAGGCAGTGGGGCGGTCATCCCGCCATCTTGGCGATCAGCCGACGACGAGCGGGAATCGGGGGTCGCCGTCGAGCGGTCCACCGACCACCAGCCCATCCGGTTCGTAGGGCGGCGATGTCGTCCACGGCCGATCCGCGAACCGGGCATCGTCGCCGAGCCAACGGAGGCTCACGGCGCGACGGCGGGTCGGCAACGAGTTGCCCGGCGCACCGTGCAACGTCCGGTAGTGGAACGCGAGCACGTCACCCGGCTCGACGTCCCAGCCCACCACACGGTGGTCGGCGACCAGCTCGTCGCCCTCGGGGAGCAGCTCGAAGCGATCATCCGCGGCGCCGTACGGCGACTGGTCGATGAACTTCCGAGGCACGAATCGCCGACCCCAGAGGTGCGAACCGGCGATGAACTGCAGTCCCGACGACGCCGGCACCGGATCGAGCGCGATCCACATGCTGACGTTCTGCATGCCGTCGACGCCGTAGTACGGGTCGTCGTGATGCCATGGGGTGGGTTCGGTGGCGCCGGGCTCCTTGACGAGCACGTGCTCGTGGAAGAACCGCACGGTCTCCGACTGCATCAGCCGGCCGGCGATCTCGGCGAGCCCGCTCTCGAACACGACGCGACGGTAGGCCTCGACCTGCGGCCAGGTGACGTAGTCGCTCCAGAAGCCGATGGCCTCGTCGGCGCTGGTGTACCAGTGCGACCAGGCGCTCGGATGGGTGCGGTTGTACTCCACACCGTCGGCGAGCAGATCGATCCACCGGTGCTCGAGTACACCGCGCAACGCCACGGCGCCGTCGGTCGCGAACCGCTGCACCGTGTCGTCGTTCACCGTGTCGTCGTCCACCGGATCAGCCTGACACGGCGGCACCCGGCTCCACCAGTACCGCCGACGCAGCGGGGCCGATGCACACGGGGACCGCGCCGGTGTTGCTCGCCGACGCGGTGACCGTCACGGCGGTCCGGGTGATGCCGATCGTGAGGCGTCGGCCGTGCACGATCACGTCGTAGTCGAGCGCGGTCCAGGTCGGAGGGAGCGCCGGCAGGATCCGCACGGTGCCCGCCTCCACCGAGAAGCCGCCGAACCCGAACACCGCCGTCTGGTAGGCGCCGGCGTTGGCGGCGGTGTGCATGCCGCCGATGAACGTGCCACCGACGACCGAATGGGCGGTGCTGCGCAGATCGAGCGCTGCGGTCTGCATGAAGTAGTCGTAGGCCTGCTCGAGGTAGCTGCGGTCGAACGATGCGAACCGGGTCGCCACCGTTGCGTGAACGGAATGGCTCAGCGACGAGCCGTGCGAGCATCGGGGCTCGAAGTAGTCGTAGTTCGCCCGCTGCACCTCCAACGGGAAGGTTGCGTCGACGGCGAACAGCTGCACCACGTCGGGTTGCTTCGACACCTGGGTGTGCACGGCGACCCCGTTCGGCCACCCCCAGTACTCACTCGGATCGATGAGCCGCTCGCGGAGGTCGTCGGGGCGGCAGTCCTCGAGTTCGAAGAACCCGTCGAACGGTGCGATCAGTGCCGTCTCGGGGTCGGGCGCGGGCTCGAAGAGGCTCGCCTCGACGCGCCCCCACGCCTCGATGTCGCCCGTTCCCAGTCCGAGCCGCTCGTGGAGTTCGGCGAGGGCGGGCGGCCGGTGCTCGGCGAGCAGTTCGTGGATCGCGAGCGCGTGACGCATGGTCAGGCGGGTCAGACGCGCGGTGTAGGCGTTGTGGTCGACGTTCTCGTGCCACTCGTCGGGTCCGAGCAGGCGGATCAGCTCGAATCGTTGCCGCACCTCACTCCACAACACCCGCGAGCGGAGGAACCGGGCCACCTCGAACACGATCTCGGCGCCGTGTTCGGCGAGGAAGTCGATGTCGCCCGTTGCCTCCCAGTAGCGCCAGACCGAATGGGCGATGTCGGGGCTGATGTGGATCTGCCACACGTTGAAGTGGTTGCGGATCGGACGGCCCGTGAGCACGTCGACGAAGAAGAAGTCCGGGCACAGCTCGTCGCCGGTGTCGCCGCTGACCCACGCATAGAACGCTCCCTCGTAGCCGAGGCGCTGAGCCTTGCGGCGCGCGCCGTCGAGTGTGCGCCACCGGTACACGAGCAGGCGTCGAGCCACCTCGGGTTCGGTGTGCAACAGCGCCGGCAGGTTGAACATCTCCTGGTCCCAGAACGCGGCGCCCTGGTACGCCTGGCATGACAGGCCCCGGGCACCGACCGGGAGGCGGTCGCTGTGCGCGGGCACGGCGATGCGGTGGTGGTAGATCGAGAACCGCAGCGCCGCCTGCGCCGCCAGGTCGCCCGAGATGCGGACGTCGGTGACGTCCCAGATGCGCTCCCAATGCGTCGCCGATGCCGCCAGTGCCTCCCGGTAGCCGAGGGCGGCACCACGTCCGGCCGACCGGCTCGCGAGATCGGCGGGGTCGCCGTCGACATCGTCGTCGTTGCTGCTCGCGACCGCCATCACGGACTCGACGGTCACCTCCGACCCCGCCGTCACCCGGCCGGTGAAGACCGTCGTCGTGCGACCCCGTGCCGCAGCTGCGAGTCGTTCCGGCGGGTGGTCTCCTTCGAGGCCATCGACGCCGACCGATGCAGCCACGGCGATCTCGGTGCCTCGTTCGCCGGTCGTGCACCGACTGAGCACGACGCCCGCCTCGTGGACCGTCTCGACCGAGCGGAAGTGCTCGCCGTTCAGACTCCACACGTCGTCGTCGACACCGGCGGCAACGGTGAGCTCGCCCGACCGGTCGGCGCGGGCAGTCACCTGCTGCGCCACGACGTGGTGGTCGTCGAGGCTGGCGAAGCGTCGCATCGTCAGCTCGACGGTGGCGCCGTGGTCGGTCCGGGCGAACCAGCGGTGGACGACCTCCCCGCAGTCGAGCGACAGCTGCACCGCCGCCGGCCGCTCGTGGTCGAAGCGCAACGCCTGCCCGTCGAAGGCGAGCTCGACGTAGAGACCGTTGGGCACCGTGCACAGCTCCCGCCACACCCCGTCGGCCATGTCGTAGGTGTCGGAGACGACGCACCCGACGAAGTCGGCGGCGAGTTGGTCGGGACGGGTACCGCGGTAGCCGAGGTAGCCGTTGCCGGCGAGGAAACAGGAACCGACCCCGACACCTCGATCGATCGTCGGGGCGGTGTCGACGACGTCCCAGCCCGATGTGGTGTGGACGTGATCGCCCAGTGCAGCGTTCTCTGGAGGCACGCCTGCAGTGTCGCGCACGCGCCCGGTGCGGGGACGAAGTGCTCTGGTGTCCACCCACCCGGGTCGGTGAGGGTGTCATCGTGGACGTGGCGCCCCGATCGTCGGATTCTCCGCCACCGCCCCGATTCGCATGATTGCGCTCCTGCTGGCCACATCGATCGCTGCGGTCGTCTCGCTCTTCGGCACTCGCAGCCTGATCGGAGTGCTCTCCCAACGTGGAGCGAGCCAGCCGATCCTGCAGCAGAACGCGGCGAACTCGAGGGTCCCGCCGCACCAGCACAAGGCGGGTACACCCACGATGGGTGGGTTGGTCGTGTTGGCGGCTGCGTTGCTCGGCTATCTGGTCAGCCACGCGCGCGCCGGGGTGGTGTTCTCCGATCAGACGTTGATCGTGATCGGTGGGGTGATCGCCATGGCCGGGTTGGGGTTGATCGACGACCTGATGAAGGTGCGAGCGCATCAGAACCGGGGTGTGTACTGGAAGGTGAAGGGCGTGGTGTCGTACCTGATGGCGATCGCCATCGCCACGGTGCTCGTGGTGGTCACCGACATCGACACGCGGCTGTCACTCACCCGTGCGGACCTTCCGGGCTGGGACCTCGGCCCGGTGGTCTGGGTGCTGTGGGCCGGCACGATCATCTTCGCCACGACGAACGCCGTCAACGTGACCGACGGGCTCGACGGGCTGGCGGCAGGTTCCGCCCTGTTCGGGTTCATCGCCTTCACGGGCATCGGTTTCTGGGCGTTGCGCAACCCGTCGATCTACGGCGCCGTCGTCAACCCGTACGACCTGGCGGTGCTCGCTGCCGCGTTCGCCGGCGCGTGCGCAGGGTTCCTGTGGTGGAACGCTGCGCCGGCACGGATCTTCATGGGCGACGTCGGGGCGCTCGCGCTCGGCTCGGCGCTCGCACTGTTGGCGCTGACGACCAACACCCAGCTGCTGTTGCTCCTGATCTGTGGCATCAACGTCATCGAGGCGGGCTCGGTCGGTCTCCAGATGGCGGTGTTCCGGGCGTCGGGGCGCAAGCGACGGCTGTTCCTGCTGTCGCCGATCCACCACCACTTCGAGGTGAAGGGGTGGCCGGAGACGACGGTCATCGTGCGGTTCTGGCTGATCTCGGGCGCGTCCGTCGCAGTGGCGGTGGCGATCTTCGTCGCCGACTACACCCATCAGGCGGCGCTGCCCTGACCTCCTCCTGACCTCCCCCTGATCAGACGGATGGGCGCTGGGGTACCTTCGCAGTCATGACCTCGCTCCCACTCGCACCATTCGGCTCGACCGGTCACCAGTCGACCCGTGTCATCTTCGGGGCGGCGGCGCTCGGCGGGATGAGCCAGGAGCGTGCTGACGCCACGCTCGCGAGCGTCACCGACTGGGGGATCAACCACATCGACACCGCTGCGTCGTACGGCGCGTCGGAGGATCGCCTGCGCCCATGGCTCGCCGAGCACCGCGACGAGGTCTTCCTGGCGACCAAGACCGGCGAGCGTCGCGGCGACGCCGCACGGGCCGAACTCGAACGGTCGCTGGAGCGGATGGAGGTCGACCGCGTCGATCTGATCCAGCTCCACAACCTGGTCGAGGACGACGAGTGGAACACGGCGTTCGCTCCGGGAGGGGCGGTCGAGGCGCTCGCGATCGCTCGCGACGAGGGGCTCGTCGGCAACATCGGGGTGACCGGCCACGGCGTGCGGATCGCCGGGATGCATCTGCGCAGCCTCGAGCGCTTCGAGTTCGCGTCGGTGCTCCTGCCGATCAACTTCGTCCTGCTCGAGAACCCCGGCTACCGGCGCGATGTCGAGGAGCTGTTGGCGCTGTGCGCTGAGCGAGTGGTCGCCGTGCAGACCATCAAGTCGATCGCGCGGGGCCGTTGGGCCGATGAGCAGGCACCGCACTTCAGTTGGTACGACCCGCTCACCGATCCCGCTGCCATCGACCGTGCCGTGCGGTTCGTGCTGGCGAACCCGCAGCTGTTCCTCAACACCACGAGCGATGCCCGGCTGCTCCCGCTGGTCGTCGACGCTGCCACCGGCTCGCTGACGGCGCCGACCGACGACGAGATGCGAGCCGATGTCGTTGCCGAGGGCATCACCCCGCTGTTCGACGGCGACGTCCTCGAACGGATCTGATCACCACGGGGTCAGGCACGACCCCTGTGGTGATCGTCAGAGGGTGGTGACGGGCGCGATGCGGACCGGGCCGCGGCGTTCGCTGATGTCGGTGTACTCGGCGACGATCGACTTGATCTGTTCACCCTCCAGCTCGTCGCTCTCGCAGAGGCCGTCGGCGATTCGGAGGAGCGCTTCGCGGTACTTCGACGTCATCAGCGCGGCACGGTCGGCGCCCTCGGCCATCAACGCCTCGGCGGCCTCTCGGCTCGGTTCGTCGGAGAGCACCTTGGCAACGAGGTTGCCCGCGGTCGGCATGCCGGCGGCCTCGAGGCTCAGCAGGCCCGGCCCGTTGCCGAGCTGGCCGACCAGTTGTGAGGCGAGGTTGGTGGCCACGGCGAGGTCGGAGGAGATGCCGCTCGATGCCTCCCCGTACTCCTGGAGTTCGGCGGCACGGCCGGCGAGCGCGACGCAGATCAGGTCGCGGGCATCGCTGGGGGTCTTGAGGAACCGCTCCTCGACATCACCGTGGGCGACCAGGCCGAGCGCCGCGGAGCGGCGCAGGATCGAGGCCATCTTGACGTCGCGACGGGTGAGCACGGCGGTGAGCGCGTGGCCGGCCTCGTGGATGGCGATGCGCCGCCGCTCGTCGGGGTGGTAGCCCATCTCGTGGGCGACGCCGACCTCGGTGACCAGTTGCGCCTGGAGCACGTCGGTCACGTTCATCGACGTGCGGCCGTAGCGGAGCGCGATGATCAGCGCCTCGTCGAGGAGCTTCTCGATCTTCACGGGTGTGTAGCCGGCCGAGAGGTCGGCGATCAGTGACGCGGTGACCGCCTCCTCGTGGTTCTTCCGGTCGAGGTAGTACTGGGCGATCGACAGGCGGTCGGCTCGCGGGGGAAGGTTGAACCCGATGACGCGGTCGAAGCGACCCGGGCGGAGCAGGGCCGGATCGAGGTCGGCGGCACGGTTGGTGGCGGCGACGATCAGGATGTTGGCCTCGGTGCGCTTCGGGCGTGGCCGGCGCTTGTCGGCCGGCAGGAAGCCGTTGAACCAGTCGATGAAGTTCGCCTTGAACTTCTGGCGCCCGGTCGGCAGGTCGAAGCTCTGCATCTGGACGAGCAACTCGTTGACGACGCCGACGATGCCCTCGCGTTGTGAGCCGGTGTTCATGCCGCTGCGGGCACCGCCGATCGCATCGAACTCCTCGATGTAGCCGATCGCGCCGCCCTCGTCGCGCGCTGCTTTGCGCAGCGCCTTGAAGAACGACCGGATCTTCTTGTTGGTCTGCCCGTAGTACATCGACTGGAACTCGCTGGCCGACACGAACAGGAACGGCACACCGGCCTCGGCGGCCATCGCCTTCGCGAGGTAGGTCTTGCCGGTGCCCGGCGGGCCCTCGAACAGCACGCCGCGGCGGGCGTTGCCGCCCATCTCCCGCTGGAACGTCTCCGACGCGAGGAACAGGTTCATCGAGTCGATGGCCTCACGCTTGGTCTGGTCGGCGCCCACGACGTCGTCGAGGCGGATGTTCGAATCGGACGCCCGCAGCAGCGTGTGCGGCGACCTTCCTGCGGTGAGGAACGGGATGAAGATGACGGTGCCGAGGATGACGATCGAGCCCGAGGGCGATGATGATCTCGGGGTTGCCCATCAGCCAGCCGGGGATGCCGAGACGGATCGGGTTGTCGTTGGCGAGCCGCCACACCAGGTAGGCGAGCACCAGCCCGAGGATCACGAGCCATTTCCGGAGGCGCTTCTGGCGCGTGCGTTCGCGGTTGGCGTTCGCGTCGATGTCCTTGCCACTCAACATCTCGCCCGTGCTCAGACGTGCCATTTCCATACGGATCCCCTGTCTGGTGGGACGTCGAGATCCGACGTCGTGGTGTGCCCACCGAACGTAGCCGTGCAACACCGACAGTGGTCAAGGTCTGGAGGTCAAGGCTTGGTCAAGAATCCGTGATGGCACCGTCAAGCTCCGGTCCGCGTAGTGTCGACCTCATGATCGCCGCCTACCGGGGAACCGGCTACAACGTCATGCTCTTCCTGCACATCCTCACCGCGTTCGCTGCGTTCGCGCCGGCCTTCGTGCACCCGCTGCTGACGAGTCAGAGCAGGGCCCTCGACACCGCCAACCGGGGCAAGGTGATGGGCATGATCGCCGGCAACGGCCGCCGCATCTATGCGCCCGCGTTGATCGTCACCGGCCTGTTCGGGTTCGCGCTGCAGGGAATGTCCGACGGTGTGATCGAGTTCGGCCAGACCTGGTTCTGGCTGGCAATCGTGGTGTGGCTGGCGATGAACGGTGTGTTGCACGCAATGCTCCTGCCGGCCGAACGGGCGCTCGCCGACGGTGACGAGACGGCGGCCAAGCGGGTCGACGTCGGCGGCATCGTGCTCACCGTGCTGCTTCTCGGGATGCTGTATTTGATGGTGTTCAAGCCGGGGTCGTGAGCGTGTTCTGCCGCCTCCACACTGCTACCGCTCGACGGTCACGAGCGCGAGGTGGCGGTCCTCGACCGTGACGTAGCGTCCGGTGAACTCGACGGCATCGGCCAGGATCGTCGCGGCGAAGTCACCGCTTCGGTGATCGACCCGTACGGACACGTCCTGGTGCTCCAGCATCCGGCCACCGAGTGAACTCCACGCCTTGTAGGCGGCCTCCTTGAGCACGAAGACCAGATGGGCGTCGAGATCCCGTTCCTCCGGTCGACAGATGACGGGCCCCAGGCCCAGCTCCAACTCCGTCGTCGGCTCGATGTCGATACCCAGCGCACGGCACGATGTGGCGGCCGCGGTTGCGGCGATGGCGATGTCCTGATCGTGCGCGAGCGTGCCGACGATGCCAGTGGGGAACTCGGGTCGTCGGTCGGTTCGGACCGGGATCTCCGTGCTGACATCGAGTAGTTCGCGAAGGAGCGCCCGTCCGGTGGCGAACTCCGCGCGGCGGCCGGGCACGGCCGACGCGACGGCGGCCTGCTCGCTCGGCCACAACATCACTTCGTCCGCTATGTCGATCGCCCGAACCCCGGTGTGCACCGACGGCGGACCGAGCTCCCGGAGTGCGTCTCGGATGCGGCCGATCCTCGGTGGAGTCGACGCCTCGGTGGCGAGCGGTCGTCGCACGTCGGTGACGCTACAGGTCGCCTGCGCCTCCACGGCGTCAACCGCGTGGGTGGGGCCGGGCCGGGCCGGTGGCGCTCCGGTACGCTGGCGCCCGTGGCAGCACCAGATGGTCAGGGGTCGGGGTTCGGGGCGAATTCGTGGCTCGTGGAGGAGATGTACGAGCAGTTCGTCGACGATCCGTCGTCGGTGAGCGAGTCGTGGCGGGAGTTCTTCGCCGACTACCGGTCGCAGGCGCCGAGCGTGGCGGCGGCCGCGGCGACGTCCACCGAGGTCCAGGCCGTGGTCGAGGCCTATCGGTCCGACGGCGGCATCGGCAACGGCAACGGAGCGTCAACTGCTCCAGCTGCACCCGCCCCTGCACCCACATCCGCTCCCACACCCGCTCCTGCCGCTGCGGCCCCCTCGACCGAGACGGCGGCGTCACCGACCGAGGACGAACCCGGCAAGCCGATCCGTGGCGCCGGCGCGGCCATCGCCGCCAACATGGAGCGGAGTCTGTCGGTACCCACCGCCACGAGCTTCCGCAACGTGCCGGCCAAGCTGCTCGAGGTCAACCGCAAGGTGATCAACGGGTTCCGTTCCCGCTCCGGCCAGACCAAGATCAGCTTCACCCACCTGATCGGTTTCGCCATCGTGCGCGCCATCGCCGATCAGGTGCCGGCGATGAAGAACACCTACGCGGAGGGCGCCGACGGCAAGCCGCGGCTGGTCGTCAACGAGCACGTCAACATGGGGCTGGCCGTCGATGTCGAGAAGTCCGACGGCAGCCGCACGCTCGTGGTCCCGGTGTTGCGCGACGCCGACACGCTCGACTTCGCCGGTTTCCTCGCTGCCTACGAGGAGATCATCCGCAAGGTCAAGACCAACAAGCTCACCGTCGACGACTTCATGGGCGCCAACGTCAGCCTCACGAACCCGGGCACGATCGGCACCGTCCAGTCGGTGCCCCGATTGATGCCGGGCCAGGCGGTGATCGTCGGTGTCGGGAGCATCGACTACCCGGCCGAGTTCGAAGGCACCGACCGTTCGAGCCTCAGCTCGATCGGTGTCAGCAAGGTGGTCACCGTCACCAGCACGTACGACCACCGCATCATCCAGGGCGCGGAGTCCGGGATGTTCCTGAAGCGTGTGCACGAGCTGCTGCTCGGTGAGCACGACTTCTACGAGGACATCTTCCATGCCCTCGACATGCCCTACGAGGCGGTCAAGTGGCGGCCCGACACCAACCCGATGGATCGCGAAGATGCGATGCTCGCCAAGCAGATGGCGGTCGCCAAGCTGATCCGTGTCTACCGCGTTCGCGGGCACCTGATGGCCGATCTCGACCCGCTGCGCTGGAAGGAGCCGTTGACACCCAAGGAGCTCGATCCCGCCACGTACGGCCTCACGATCTGGGATCTCGATCGCCAGTTCCTCACCGACGGCGTCGGCGGCGTGCCCAAGATGCGCCTCGGCGATCTGCTCGGGGTGTTGCGCGACGCGTACTGCCGCACGATCGGCGTCGAGTACATGCACATCCAGAACACCGACGAACAGCAGTGGATCCAGGAGCGGTTCGAGGGTCGCGTCGAGGAGTACTCGAAGGAGCGCAAGCACCGCATCCTCGAGCGGTTGAACGCCGCTGAGTCGTTCGAGAAGTTCCTCGCCACGAAGTACGTCGGCACCAAGCGCTTCGGCATCGAAGGCGCCGAGTCGGCGATTCCCGTGCTCGACGAGATCCTGTCCAACGCTGCCGACGCGAGCTTCGACGCCGCCGTGCTCGGGATGGCCCATCGGGGCCGACTCAACGTGCTCTCGAACATCATGGGCAAGAGCTACGAGGCGATCTTCTCGGAGTTCGAGGGTCACATCGATCCGTCGTCGGTGCAGGGCTCCGGCGACGTCAAGTACCACTTGGGCATGAAGGGCAAGTACGTCAGCCCGTCGGGTGCCGATGTCGCGATCGAACTCGCCGCCAACCCGAGCCACCTCGAGACGGTCGGACCGATCGTGATGGGCATGGTGCGAGCCGTCCAGGACCAGATCGATCCACCGGGATCGTTCAGCGTGTTGCCGGTGCTGATCCACGGCGACGCCGCATTCGCCGGCCAGGGCGTCGTGGCCGAGTCGCTCGCGATGAGCGACATCGGTGGCTACCGGATCGGTGGCACGATCCACCTGATCATCAACAACCAGATCGGCTTCACCACCGCACCGCAGTACGCGCGGTCGTCGCTGTACTGCTCCGATGTCGCCAAGACGATCCAGGCGCCGATCTTCCACGTCAACGGCGACGACCCCGAGGCCTGCGTCCGAGCGGCTCAACTTGCGTGGGAGTACCGCCAGCGGTTCCACAAGGACGTCGTGATCGACATGGTGTGCTACCGCCGTCACGGCCACAACGAGGGCGACGATCCGAGCTACACCCAGCCGCTGATGTACAAGGCGATCTCCGAGCGGCGCAGCGTGCGCAAGCTCTACGTCGAGTCGCTGGTCCGTCGTGGCGACATCACCGTCGAGGAGGCCGAGCAGGCGCTGGCCGACTACCAGGGCAAGCTCCAGGTCGCGCTCGACGAGACCCGTTCGCAGGCACCGACCGCCATCAAGGTCCCCAAGCCGCCGCGGCCGCTCGGTGTGCTGCCGCACATCCCGACCGGCGTCGAACGGCCGACGCTCGACCGGGTCTTCGCGAAGCTCACCGAGTACCCGGAGGGTTTCACGATCCACCCGAAGCTCGGCCGCCAGTTCGACGGCCGTGCGGCGCTGTACGACGAGGGCGAGGTCGACTGGGCCACCGCCGAGGCCCTGGCGATCGGGTCCCTGGTCCTCGAAGGTCACCCGGTGCGGTTGGCGGGCCAGGACTCGCGGCGCGGCACGTTCAGTCAACGTCACGCCGCGCTGATCGACTTCGAGACCGGTGATGCATGGATCCCGCTCGACGATCTCGGTGCCGAGGCTCACTTCTGGGTGTTCGACTCGCTGCTGTCGGAGTACGCGGCGCTCGGCTTCGAGTACGGGTACTCGCACGCCAATCCCGAAGCGCTGGTGATGTGGGAAGCACAGTTCGGTGACTTCATCAACGGCGCTCAGATCGTCATCGACCAGTACATCGTGGCCGCCGAGGACAAGTGGGACCAGCAGAACGGCGTCGTGCTGCTGCTCCCACACGGCTACGAGGGCCAGGGCCCGGAGCACAGCTCGGCGCGTATCGAGCGGTTCATGACCCTCGCCGCCGAGGACAACATGCAGGTCGTCAACACGACCACGGCGGCGAACTACTTCCACCTGTTGCGCCGCCAGGTCCACTCCGAACGCCGTACCCCGCTGATCGTGTTCAGCCCCAAGCAGGGCCTGCGCATGAAGCAGACCCGGTCGACGGTCGACGAGTTGACCCACGGGTCGTTCCAGGAGATCCTCGACGACCCGGGCGCGATCGACGCCGACGCCGTGAGGCGCATCGTGTTCTGCTCCGGCAAGGTGGCGTGGGACGCGATCGACGAGCGCGATCGCCTCGGTGCACCGGTCGCGGTCGTGCGAGTGGAGCAGCTCTATCCGTTGCCGACCGAGCAGATGCTCGGGATCCTCGAGAAGTATCCCAATGCCCGCGAGCTGCGCTGGCTGCAGGAGGAGCCCGAGAACATGGGCGCCTGGCGGTTCATCGAGGCCAACACCTGGCGCGTGAAGGAGCGGGGGTACGACCTGCACCACGTCGCCCGCGTCGAATCGGGCAGTCCCGCCACCGGCTCCAAGGCGATCCACGACCAGGAGCTCGCCGACCTGATGGAGCGCACCTTCCGCAACCTCTGAGGCGGTCCGGTTCGCCCGCCCGCCGCGTTGCGATGAGCGAGAGCCCTTGATGTAGTGGGTTCGCTCATCGCTCGGGTGGTCTGCCGGTTGCGATGAGCGAGAGCCCGCTCTGTGGTGGGTTCGCTCATCGCTGGGGTGGGGTGGACGTCAACGGAGCGGGATGCCGAGCACGCGTTCGAGGTCGGCGATCGCCTGATCGGCGGCGCCGACCTTGATGGTGGTCATGCCCATCGCCTTGGCCGGCTTGAGGTTGATGCCGAGATCGTCGAGGAACACGCACTCCGTCGGCTCGACGCCGACCAGCTCGCAGGCGATCTCGTAGAACCGCTGTTCGGGCTTGCGGCAGCCGACCTTGCTCGACTCGACGATGTGGTCGAACATCACCATCACGTCGCCGACGTCCATGCGCTGTTCGCCACCGACCACGTTGTTCGTGAGGCAGGCGGTGCGGTAGCCGGCGCGGATCACGCGGTCGAGGGCGGTCACCATCTCGGGGCGGATCTCGCCCGACAGGAGCCCGAGCACGTCGGCGCCGGGAATCCGGTGACCGAGCGCCGCTGATTCATCGGCGAACAGTGCGTCGAAGTCCTGCGGCGACACGTCGTTGCGTTCGAGCAGGGCCCACGCATTCGTGTCGGGATCGGTCGCGTTGACCGACCGGATGAAGTCGAGTGGGAGGCCGTTGGCCGCCTCGTACCGGTTGAACGCCTCGAAGGGACTGGAGAGGATCACGCCACCGAAATCCCAGAGCACTGCTCGGATCATGACCGGCGAGCCTACGATGGCACCGCGGCAGCCGACGTCATCGAAGTCTCGAGACGTGCGGCGTGCCCCAACCGACTCAGGAACGAGAAGCAATGACATCATCCAGGGGACCAGCCCACGTCGTGGTCGACGGGTCCAACATCGCCACCGAGGGACGCTCGCTGCCCAGCCTCGCCCAGCTCAGCGAGGCGGTGATGAGCTTCATGGAGGAGTACCCCGACACGGCGATCACGGTTGTCGTCGACGCCACGTTCGGGCATCGAATCGACAAGAAGGAGGTGAAGGAGTTCGAGGAGGGCATCTCCAACAACGAACTCGTCGCCCCTCCCGCCGGCGCCGTCGGACGAGGCGATGCCTTCGTCCTCGCGATCGCACAGAAGTCGAACGCGTCGATCCTGTCGAACGACTCCTTCCAGGAGTTCCATGCCGACTACGAGTGGCTCTTCGACGAGGGACGGCTCATCGGCGGCAAGCCGGTGCCGCACGTCGGATGGGTGTTCGTCGACCGGGTGCCCGTGCGTGGACCGGTGAGCCGCAAGGCGACCAGTTCGAAGGGTTCGGGCCGTCGTGGTTCCAAGAAGGACAACGACAAGGACAGGACAGGGACAGGGACAGGGACAAGCGCACCGGACGCAAGGGGAGCGAGGCGGCCAACCAGCCGATGCCGGTCCCGAAGACCCCGCCGCCGAGCCGGGCGAAGACGACCGACGACGAGACCACCGCGGCCCCGGCGCAGAAGCAGCGCAAGTCGGGGGCGCGCCAGAGTGCGCCGAAGGCCGGCGAAACCGTCAACGAGTTGATGCCGTTCCTCGAGTTCGTCGAGCATCATCCGGTGGGAACCAGCGTCAACGGCACCGTCGAGTCGTACTCGTCGCACGGGGCGTACATCTCGATCGGCGAGAACGGCGTACGCGGCTACGTCCCCCTGCGGCTGATGGCCGACCCGCCCCCGCCGAGCGCCCGTAAGGTCATGAAGCTCGGCGAATCGGTGACCCTCGTGGTGGTCAGCTTCGCGCCGCAGCGCCGCAGTATCGATTGCGCGGTACCCGACATGGCCCAGGTGGCGATCGCCGCGGCACAGCAGGAGCAGGTGGAGGAGGGCGCCGCGGAGGTGCCGGCCGACCAGCAGGGTCCCGACACGGTGACGCCCGACGACGGCGGGCCGACGAAGCGTTCGAGGGCGAAACGAGCGTCTGCGAAGAAGACGGCTCCGGCGAAGAAGGCCGCGGCCAAGAAGGCTCCCGCGAAGAAGGCGCCGGCGAAGAAGGCCGCGGCGAAGAAGGCTCCGGCGAAGAAGGCAGCCGGCGAAGAAGGCGACCGCGAAGAAGGCTCCGGCGAAGAAGGCTCCGGCGAAGAAGGCACCCGCGAAGAAGGCGCCCGCGAAGAAGGCTGCGGCGAAGAAGGCACCGGCGAAGAAGGCTGCGGCGAAGAAGGCACCCGCGAAGAAGCCGGCCGCCAAGAAGGCTCCGGCGAAGAAGGCGGCGGCAGGGCCGGCCGACAACTGACATGCGCGTCGTCACGTGGAACGTCAACTCCTTGCGCGCCCGCCAGGAGCGCGTGGAGGAGTGGGTCAGCGAGGTGCAGCCCGACGTGCTGCTGCTCCAGGAGACCAAGCTGGCCGACGACGCGTTCCCGGCGCTCTCGTTCGAGGCGCTCGGGTATTCGAGCGCTCACTACGGCCAGGGTCAGTGGAACGGCGTCGCCATCCTGTCGAAGGTCGGCATCGACGATGTCGTCACGAACTTCGCGGGTGACGTGGAGCCCGATCCCGACGCACGGATCATCACCGCGACGTGCGGCGGGGTGCGCGTGAGCAGCGTGTACGTCCCGAACGGTCGCTCGCTGGACGACGATCACTACACGTACAAGCTGTCGTGGCTCGATCGATTGGTCGCCCATCTCGATGCCGACACCGATCCGGGACGGGACGTGATCGTCGGCGGCGACTACAACATCGCGCCCGACGACCGTGATGTCCACGATCCGTCGAAGCTCGTCGGCGCCACCCACGTCAGCGATGCCGAACGGGATCGGTTGGCGGCACTGGAGCGGTGGGGTCTCGTCGACGTGTTCCGTCAGCAACACGCCGACGATCGGGTGTACTCGTGGTGGGACTACCGAGGCGGCGACTTCCACCAGGGGCGTGGCATGCGCATCGACCTGCTGATGTGCTCCGCGTCGGTCGTGGCCCGAGCTGAATGGTGCGTCGTCGATCGCAACGCCCGCAAGGGCAAACAGCCGAGCGATCACGCACCGGTCATCGTCGATCTCGCCGACTGAATCCCGGCCCTGCGAACGCGCCGCCGTCAGGCCGAGCGGACGATCTCGACGATCTGCGGTGCGAGCTTCTCGGCGGTCATCAGGCCGAACGACGTGGCCTCGACGAGTTCGTCGACCGTGGTGGGCTTGGCTGCTGCGATCGCCTTGAGGTCTCGGTCGCTGCAGAGCTGGACCGGGAGGATGTCGGCCCGGCGGGCGGCGTCGTCGCGCCAGGCGCGCAGCGACTGGATCAGTGGATCGGTGCGGGCCCGAACACGGCGCGGCGGGGGAGCGGGCGGCTTGTCGTCGAGATCGATGTCGTCGATGAACGGGCTGATGGTGCGGGCGTATCCGCCTCGCCGGGCGGCACGGCTGACGAGCAGGTGATCGGTGGCGCGGGTGAACGCGACGTAGAGCAGCCGGGCCTCCTCCGCGCGTGCCTCGGCGGTGGTCGCCGACTTGTGCGGGACGAGACTGCTCTCCACTCCGGTGACGATCACCGTGTGCCACTCGCGACCCTTCGCGCCGTGGAAGGTGAGGACGTCGACACCGTCGGTGGAGGCATCGTCGAACGGGTTGGTGGTCGCCACCCAGGCCCTGAAGGTGGCGCCGTCGCCGCGTGGCTGTTCGCGGAGGAAGTCGAGCACTGCTGCAGCGACGCGTCGCTCCGGTTCGACGTCGCCGGTCCGGTCAGGGGAGCCGGTGGAGACATCGGGGCTGCTCGTCTCCTCCGGAGCCTCGAGGATGTCGTGCGCCCACCCCCGTAGTCGTGAAGGTGACCCCAGCGCTGCCGCCTGGCGGACGGCCACCTGGAGCGGGGATCCCGACGCGGTGGCCGATCGACGAACGGCGATGCCGACCCGTTCGAGCGCCTCCGCGAAGCCGGGGAGCTGCGCGTTGGTGCGGGCGAGGACGGCGATCTCGCCGGTGCGCACGAGGTTGGGATCGCACCGCAGGACGAAGTGTGCTGCCCGCTTCGCCTCGTCGAGTTCGTCGTCGGCGACCAGTTGCTCGACCAGCGGTCCATCGGCGCGGTTCGACACGAGCCCGCTCGGTTGGCCGCTGGTGGCGAGGACGTGGACGCCGGCGGCGACGATCTGTGGTGTGCTGCGGTGGTTCACCGGAAGTCGGATGATCTCGACGCCCGGAAAGCGCGTCTCGACGTCGACGAGCAGGCTCGGATCCGCCCCGTTGAAGCCGTACACCGCCTGCGACGGATCGCCGACGAGGAAGATGTCGTCCCGTCCGGCCCGCAGGAGATCGACCAGCGCGTGCTGGAGCGGGTTGAGGTCCTGGGCCTCGTCGACGAGGAGGTGCCGGAACCGCCAGCGGACCGTGTCGGCGAACTCGCCGTCGCGGCGCAGGTCGCGAACGGTGTGGGCGAGCACGTCGTCGAAGTCGATCACGCCGCGCCGCCGCTTGAGCGTCTGGAATGCCGTGTAGGCCTCGGCGCACCGGTCGATGCCCGGCGATGGGCGTCGCTGGGCCCGGCGAGCTGCGGACGGGTAGGACCCGGCGTCGATCCCTCGTGCCGATGCCCAGTCGATCTCGGCGAGGAACGCGGCGAGCTGTCGTCGATCGCCGGCGTCGATCGAGTCGCTGAGCAGGCGGCGGCGGTCGGACACCACGGTGAGCGGACGCTGTTCGGTGTCGGCCCACCGCTGCTTGAGGATGCCGAGCATCACCGAGTGGAACGTGCCGGCTTCCACGTGGTCGCGCAGCCCGAGGCGGTGCAGCCGCCGCCGCATCTCGCCGGCGGCTTCGCGGGTGAAGGTGAGCGCGAGGGTGTGTCGGGCGTCCGCGGTTCCGATGGCGATGCGGTAGGCGATCCGACGGGTCAGCACCCGGGTCTTGCCCGAGCCGGCGCCGGCGATCACCGCGACGAGCTGCGACTCGGTCGTGACCGCCGCACGCTGATCCGCGTCGAGGTCGGCGATCAGGGCATCCACGTCCACCCCGCAACTGTACGAGTTCCGCCCTCCCCCGTCCCGCGATGAGCGAACGCCCCGTATCCGGTTGATTCGCTCATCGCTCGCGGGTGTTCGGGCTGGCGAACAGGTGTTCCTTCGGTAACATGCCGTGATGGCCGAGACCGTCACGCCGCCCCACTCGCCACCCGTCTCGCCGGAGGAACTGCTGCTCGAGGCCGCACCGGCGAGCAACTACGCGGCGCTCGACGACGCCCGCTTCCGCGTGGTGTCCGACTTCGAGCCGGCCGGCGATCAGCCGGCAGCGATCGCGGCGCTCAGCAAGGGAATCGAGGAGGGCGAGCGTTTCCAGACGCTGCTCGGCATCACCGGGTCCGGCAAGTCGGCAACGATCGCGTGGACGATCGAGAAGACCCAGCGACCGACGCTGATCCTCGCCCCCAACAAGTCGCTCGCCGCGCAGCTCGCGCAGGAGATGCGGGAGTTCTTCCCCGACAACCGGGTCGAGTACTTCGTCAGCTACTACGACTACTACCAGCCCGAGGCGTACATCCCGTCGAGCGACACCTACATCGAGAAGGACAGCTCGATCAACGACGAGATCGACCGGCTGCGCCACTCGGCGACCGCAGCGCTGCTCACCCGTCGCGACGTGATCGTGGTGGCGTCGGTGTCGTGCATCTACGGCATGGGCAACCCCGACGAGTACCGGGGCAACCTGCTCGACCTCTCCGTCGGTGTCGACTACGACATGCGCAACATCCTGCGTCGCCTCGTCGACATGCAGTACGACCGCAACGACATGACGCTCGGCCGTGGCAACTTCCGCGTCCGCGGCGACACGATCGAGGTGCATCCGGCCTACGAGGAGTCGGTGCTGCGTATCGAGATGTTCGGCGACACCGTCGACCGCATCACCACGATCGATCCGCTCACCGGCGAGCAGCTCAGCGAGCTGCAGCGCGCCCACGTGTTCCCCGCCACTCACTACGTCACCGGTCCCGAGCGGCTGCGCACCGCCATGGCCGGCATCGAGGTCGAGCTCCAGGAGCGGTTGAAGTGGTTCGAGGAGAACGACAAGCTGCTCGAAGCGCAGCGCCTGCGGATGCGTACCCAGTACGACCTCGAGATGATGAGCGAGGTCGGCTACTGCAACGGCATCGAGAACTACTCGATGCACATGGACGGTCGCGTGCCCGGCGAACCGCCGTTCACCCTGCTCGACTACTTCCCCGACGACTACCTGCTCGTGATCGACGAGAGCCACGTCGCCGTACCGCAGCTGCACGGCCAGTTCGCCGGCGACCGCAGCCGCAAGGACATGCTGGTCGAGCACGGCTTCCGCCTGCCGTCGGCGCGCGACAACCGGCCGCTCACGTTCGAAGAGGTGCTCGAACGGGTCAACCAGTGTGTGTTCCTGTCGGCGACGCCGAGCGACTACGAGCTGCGGGTGTCCGGCGACAACATCGTCGAGCAGATCGTGCGCCCGACCGGCCTGGTCGATCCCGAGGCGATCATCAAGCCCACCAAGGGCCAGATCGACGACCTGATGGAGATGGTCAACGATCGCATCGCCCGCGGCGACCGCGTGCTCGTCACCACGCTCACGAAGAAGATGGCCGAGGATCTCACCGACTACCTGCTGGAACAGGGCCTGCGGGTCAGGTACCTGCACTCGAACATCGACACGATCCAGCGCATCGAGATCCTGCGCGGGCTGCGCCTCGGCGACTTCGACGTGCTGGTCGGCATCAACCTGCTGCGTGAGGGCCTCGACCTGCCGGAGGTGTCCCTGGTCTGCATCCTCGATGCCGACAAGGAGGGGTTCCTGCGTTCGGAGACCTCGCTGATCCAGACGATGGGTCGGGCCGCTCGCAACGTCGACGGTCAGGTCGTGATGTACGCCGACACGGTCACGCGCTCGATGCAGGCGGCGATCGACGAGACGCAGCGGCGCCGCAAGGTGCAGATCGCCTACAACGAAGAGCACGGCATCAACCCGCAGACGATCCGCAAGGCCGTCGGCGACATCCTGTCGTTGCTGCGCCCCGACGACACGGCGCCAGTGCCCGGCAAGGACCGCCGTCGCCAACGCGAGCGCGACAAGGTGCAGCGCGATCTCAAGTCCCTGCCGCAACAGGAGCTCGCCCGTCTGATCCAGACGCTGGAGGAGGAGATGCACGAGGCATCGGCCGAGCTGAAGTTCGAGTACGCCGCCAAGTTGCGCGACGAGATCAACGACCTGCGACGCGAGCTGCGCGACGCCCAGTAGCGTGCCCGCCGTGGGAAGCAGCAGCAGCAAGCCTCGCAAGGGCCACGAGAAGCCCAAGCACCTCCCGAAGGTCGGTTCGCCGGCCAACGAGCAGTGGGAGCACGAGACCCACAAGGCGGTCGAATTCGGCTCGACCGGCAAGATGATCGCGATCGGTCTGATCGGGATCCTTGCCGTGTTCGGCCTGCTCGTTCTCACGCTCTGAGGTCGGTATCCGCTCGATCGTTCCGGTCGAGCGACCACGATCGCCCTCCACTGCCGACGCCCACCGAACGTGCGAGGCCGGGGCAGCCGGCGAGCCGGCGGCGTGCCATCATCGTCGCGGTGAGGCGAGCGTGCTGAAGTCGTTGGGGGCCACGATCGCCCAGGTCACCCAGCGGGTACGCGTCGGGGAGCCCGACGACCGCGGCCGGTCGCTGCAGCACTACGAGCGAGCCCAGCGCGCCGCGGAGCAGGCCGAACGGCGCCGTCGGCAGAAGACGTTCGTCGCGCTGGCCGCGGTGTTCGTCGTGATGGTGGCGGTGTTCAGCACGGTCTTCCACACGCTGATGGAGTACGAGGACCGGCAGTACTCGTGGCCGACCAGCGTGTACTGGACCCTCACCACGATGACCACGCTGGGGTTCGGCGACATCACGTTCGAGTCCGACGCCGGCCGCATCTTCTCGGTCGTCGTGCTGCTCGCCGGATCGACCTTCCTGCTGGTGATGCTCCCGTTCGTCTTCATCCAGTTCGTGTTCATGCCCTGGATGACCGAGCGCGAGCGACGCCGGGCGCCGCGGACCCTGCCGGCGTCGACGTCGGGCCACCTGCTGCTCACCCAGCTCGGCCCGGTCGAAGCGGCGATCATCGAGCGTGCCGACCAGGCCGAGGTGCCCTACGTGCTGATCGTCGACGACGTCGGCGAGGCCGGCCTGATCCACGACGAGGGCCGCAACGTGATGGTCGGCGCACTCGACGACCCGGCCACCTACCGCAACGCGCGTGTCGACCAGGCGGCACTCGTGATCGCCACGCAGTCGGATCAGATCAACACCAACATCGCCTTCACGGTGCGTGAGATCGCCCCAGAGGTCGAGATCGTGGCCAGTGCCAACTCGCCGGCCTCGGTCGACATCCTCGAGATCGCCGGCGCCGACCACATCGTGCAGCTCGGCGAGATCCTCGGATCGGCGATGGCGGCTCGCACGTTCGGTCTGTCGGGTCACAGCCACGTGATCGGCGAGTTCGCCGGGCTGCAGATCGCCGAGGCGAGCCCGATGGGCACCGATCTGTTGGGCAAGACGCTGGCCGAAGCGCAACTGCGCAAGCGGCTCGGGGTGAGCATCATCGGGGTGTGGCGTCGCGGCGACTTCTCGATCGCCACGGCCGAGACCGTGCTCACCGAGTCCTCGATGCTGATCCTCGCCGGTACCGCCGACCAGCTCGCGGCGTACGACGCCTGCTACTCGTCGAACTCGACGGCGCCCAACCGTGCGGTGATCATCGGTGGGGGACGGGTCGGTCGAGCGGTCGGGGCCGCCTTCGCGGAGGAGGGGATCGAGTTCGTCATCGTCGAACAGCTCCCCGAGCGCCGGCGCGAGGGGGCGAACTACGTGATCGGCGACGCTGCGGACCGTTCGGTGCTCGAGGCGGCCGGCATCGGCGACGCCGGAGCGATCCTGATCACCACGCACGACGACAACGTGAACGTCTATCTCACGCGCTACTGCCGGGGGCTGCGGCCCGATGCCCGCATCGTGTCGCGTTCGAAGCTCGACCGGAACGTGTCGACGCTGTATCGAGCGGGTGCCGACGCCGTCCTGTCGTACGCGGGCACCGGGTCGGCGGCGATCTGGAACCACCTGCGCGGCGACGAGACGGTGTTGGTCGCCCAGGGGCTCAACGTGTTCCGCACGCCGATCCCCAAGGAGCTTGCCGGCACGACGCTCGCCGCTGCGCACGTGCACCGTCGGACGTCGTGCAACGTGGTGGCGGTCGAGCGCGACGGTGTGCTCGTGGGCAACCCCGATCCCGACGTGCCGTTGCCGTCGACCGGCGAACTGGTGCTGGTGGGGACCGATGTCGCCGAGGCGCGTTTCTCGGAGGAGTTCCCGCACGCCCGGCGGCGCCCGTCGCTGCGTCGTGGCGAGCGGCGCTCCGGCTGAGAGGCCGTTCTCCGCTCAGCGAAAGTTCCTGCAGAACTGTTCGACCAGCGACGTCTGCTCGTCGGCCCGGCGACCGATCGGGAGCAGGGGATGCTCGGAGCGCTCGATGACGGCCGCGAGCACCAACAGCCCGGTGCCACCGAACGCGATCCACGTCCAGGTGGGGGCGGCGGCGAGGCGAGCACCGGCGGACAGCAGCACGGTCCCGGCGATCATCACCGTTCCGGCCACGAGCGGCGCGCCGAGACGACGCCAGCCCCCGACGCCGATCGACACGACGCCGATGGCGAGCGCTGCGAGGGTCGCCCAGTCGGTGCCCGGTTCGAGTTGCGAGGCCAGCAACCACGTGCCGACGAGCGCGAGCCCCGGCCCGAAGGCGAGCCAGCTGGTCACCGGCTGCGCTCGACGGACGCCCCAGCCGGCGGTCAACAGTGCCGCGGCGAGCACGCCGACGGCGAGGTCGACGCCCGTCGCTCCGTACGGCGCGATCGCCGCGATGGCCCAGTCGTTCGTGCCGGTGGTCCACCACATGCTCACCAGCCCGATCACCGAGACGACCGAACCGGGAAGCGCGGCGGCCGGTCCGCGCCACGTCGCCCCGGCGAGCGCGAGCTGCGCACCGAGCATCGTCACCGCGATCGACATGAACACGGGGCTGGCTGCAGCACCCGACAGCACGGCGAGTGACGTCGCGGTTGCGCCGGCGGTCAGGAGCGGAAGGAATCGGCGGTCGAGCAGCGCGATCCCGCTGAGCGCAGCTCCGACAGCGACGCCGGCCATCGTCGCCGTTCCGGGGTCGATGCCCGCGGTGGCGAGGGCCAGGGCACCGGTGACCGTGCAGAGTGCCGCCGCAACGTGCGTCCGGACGTTCGTGAGGCTCCGACTCGATCCGGCGAACGCCACGGCGATCAGCGCGAACAGCGCCACGGTCGTCCACTCGGTCGGTGCATCGTCGACGGTCAGCAGGCCGACGATGCTCGCCGTCGCGAGCGGCCACCGCGACCGGTCGGGCTCCAGCGAGGCGCCCAACGCGATCAGCGCAGCGAAGACGAGCGTTCCGACCTCCAGCGCTCCGTCGGTGACCACGAGGGCCGCCGCGACGGCGATGAGGCTCGTCCCGAGGATCAATCGGAAGCCTTCGTCGTTGCGGCGCACCGTCGACACGCTGATCGCCCAGGCGACGCCGGTGGCGACGACGATCACCAGCCGAGCCCAGCCCGGAAGCGTCGTGTCGACGAGTTCCGCGAGCACCACCCACGATGCGACGGTGGCCGTGGCGAGATCCCACGACCGCCAGGGGGTCGCGACACTGATCGCCGCCCACGCCACGACCGCTGCGAGCGACGCGATTGCGAGCGGCGCACCGCCGACGACGAGAGCGCTGAACCCCGCGGCGGCGGCCGCCAGCAACGCCGCCGTGCGCCACCGGTCGTCGGCGACTCGTCGGGCCGACCCGATCGCGGCGGCGATCAGCCCGAGACAGGTCAGTGCAGCTGGGACCGCCGAGCCGGCATCGTCGAGGCCGGCGCCGAACAGCCAGCGTGTCCACAGGACGCCATACGGCACGAGGAGCGCGGTGGTGCCGACGCCGACGGCGACGACCGGCGCCGACCGGCGCGCGATGCGACGCCAGATCGAGTCGGTCGACGTGGCACCGGCGGCCTCGGCGGCGAGCAACAGAATTGCGGGAATCGACCACCAGACGTGCGGGCCGGGGTCGCTCACGACGAGCGAGGTCAACACCCCGGAGGCGAGGGTCGCCAACGCGACGACCGCCAGCGGGAGGTTGGCCCGACGGGTGGCGACGACCGCCAGCACAGCCGCGGCGAGAGCGCACGACACCGGCGCCGACCAGACGACGTCGGCGCCGGTCAAGCCCAGCCGCGCCATCGTGCCCGGACCGAAGCCGATCGCTGCCGACCAGACGGCGAACGGGCCGAGGCCCACGGCCACCGACAGGGCCACGGTGCGCCGGGTCGAGCCGAGGAGCAGGGCCGCGACGGCACCACCGGCGACGATGATCGTCACCGGGACCGACGTGAGCGCGGACGCACCGACTGCGGCGAGCCCGAACGCGACGACGGTCGATGCCTTCAGCACGGGGATGTCCCAACGGCGCGACTGCAGCTCGGTGGCGACGAGGGCGGCGACGCCTCCGACGAGCGTGCAGATCGGCCAGGGCTCGCCGAGTGTCGCGGCCGCGGCGATGCCGACCGGCGCAGTCAGCGCGGCAGCCAGTGTCGCGAGTGCCCGTGACGTCGACGGGAGGCGACGACGCCCGGCCTCGGCCGCGAAGTAGACGGCGACGAGCGCCGAGACCAGACCGGCGAAGCGGACCTCGGGGTCGATCGACTGCCAGTTGCCGGCGACGACGATGATCGACGCCACGAGCAGCAGCGACGCGCCCACGGTCGCCAGCCAGCCGGCTGCACTCAGCGGCGGTGGCCGCCACGAGCGTGCGGATCGATCGGGTTCGGGGGAGCAACCGGTCGGCGATGGTCCGGGAGGGGGAGCGGGCCACGTGGGTGGGGAAAGGGGCGGGGGAAGCGGTGCGTCGTCCATGAGACCGATCCTGAAGATCGACGGGATCGGGCACCATCGGGGCAATCCCCTACGACGGCCTGGGGCTCCCGGGTTCCCCCAGGCGTCGATGGGGGATTGACCTCATGGACGCGGATCGTCCCGATCCCGATGATCGACCGCATGGAACGAACGAACCGATCGGGTGGTCCACGATGATCGCCGGAGCGATCTGCGAAGAGACCGATTGCACCGGGCTCGTGCTCATGTTGCTCGCGGTCCTGGCTGCCCTCGTGCTGGTGGCCGCCGTGGTGGCGCTGGCCTGGGCTGCCGCAGTCTCGGCCGTCCTCGAGCGTCGTGGATGGGGTCCGGCGAGGCGCCGCACGGCGGGGGTCCTGGTCGTGGTCGTCGGGATCGCACTGGTCTGGGCGGTTGCGACGGGCGTCTCCGAGGTCGGCGCCTGGCTCGCGGGGTTGGCCGCGGTCTTCGCGGTCCCGGTCGCGATCTGGCAGCGATCGGTGACGAAGCGGTACCGAGCGGGTCAGTCGAGCCCGTGTTCCACGGCGTAGCGCACCAGATCGCTCCGCCGTGACAGGTGCAGTTTGCCGAGGATGTTGCGCACGTGGTTCTCGGCGGTCTTCGGCGAGATGTCGAGCTCGGCGCCGATCTCCTTGTAGGTGTGCCCGCGGGCGACGAGTTGGAGGACCTGCCGCTCGCGTTCGGTGAGCGGGTTGGTGTCCGCGGACTTCGCGAGGCGCCGGAATTCGCCGAGCACGAGTGCGGCGAGCGACGGGGAGAACACCGGCTCACCCGCAGCTGCTGCGACCAGCGCCGAACGGATCTCCTCGATCGGCGCAGTCTTGACGAGGTAGCCGGCTGCGCCCGCTGCGACGGCGTCGAGCAGGTCACGCTCGGCCTCGCTCACGGTGAGGATCACGATCGGGCAGATCGTCGCGCACGCTTCCACGACGGCCAGCCCACCACCGCGAGGCATGTGCAGGTCGGAGACGACCAAGTCGGGACGACGAGCCCGGATCACGTCGATCGCTCCCTCGGCGTCGTCCGCCTCGCCGACGACCTCGAAGTCCGGTCCCAACTCGCCCCGGACCCCGGCGCGCATCAACTCGTGGTCGTCGGCGAGCACGATCCGGATCGGCGTCGTCATGTCGACCACACTCGCACTTCGGTGCCTGCACCCGGTGAACTGACGATCTCCGATCGGCCGCCGATGTCGCGGATCCGTCCGGTGATCGAATCGTCGACGCCGTGGCCGCTGCGGTGAGCATCGACGTCGAAGCCGTTGCCGTCGTCGCGGACCGACGCGAAGACCGTGCCGTCGTCGTCGACGTCGACGAACACCACGACGTGAGCGGCGTCGGCGTGCTCGAGTGCGTTGGCGACCGCTTCGCCGATCGCGCCGGCCACGGCGTCCTGAACTGCGGGAGGAGCGTGGCGGTCGTTGTCGAGGACGCCGACGGAGATCGTCGCCTGCGACGTGCCGTGGTGGCTCACCGCCCGGTCGACCGCCGTCCGCACCAGCTGCTCGAGCGTCTCGTCCGACCGGGCTGCCACGCCGAAGATGAACCGCCGCAGTTCGCGGTCGGCGTCGCGGGCGGTGCGAGCGAGGTCCGGATCGGAGTCTGCGGTCCGTCGCTCGACGAGGGCGAGCGTCTGCAGGACCGTGTCGTGGAGCACTCGCGCAACGTCGTCGCGGGCGCGACGGTCGGCGATGTCTGCCTCGGCACGGCGCAGCAGCTGTGCCTGCCAGCCGAACACCGCGCCGGCCGCCGCGTAGAACAGCGATGTCGCGACGATCGAGATCACGTGACGCGCACTCCAGGCATCGAACTCGTTGAGCACGGCACCGAGCCATTCGGCGGGGCCGATCGTCAAGCCGACGGCTCCCGCGACGATCGGCCCGCGGGCGAGCCCGATCGACACGACGGCGATGAGCGGGTACTGCGTCGCCAGGCTCTGCGACACCTCGAAGACGTGGCCCGGCTCGAACACCCACCCGTCGACGATGCTCAGGCCGATCGCCAGCGTCGCCTCGACGACCAGGAATCCGGTCGCCAGCAGCGCTTCGGGTCGGGCGTTGACGGCGTAGGTCGACCAGGCCGACGCGGCAGCGACGGCCACGATGCAGAGCCATGCGGTCAGCGGGTGCTCGATGGCGTTGCGCTCCGACGACACGACGACGACGCCGACCATCCAGACCAACGTGAGCCAACGGGCGACGACGAGCGCACGCTCGACCGTCAACGCCGTCGGGAACATGCGCGGTTCGGCGACGTCGAAGGTCTCGGCCACGCCCCGCACTGTGTCAGGTCGGGGCTGGTCCTGCGGGGCTTTCGGGTGGCGGAACACATGTTCGGGAGGTAGGATCGGCCGGCGATGGCCGCCCGCACCTCCGCCGACGCTCCGGCGCCCGCCAAGAAGCCCCGCGCCCGCCGCACCGCACCGGCCGACGAGCCGCAGATCGTCGTCAGGGGTGCGCGCGAGCACAACCTGAAGAACGTCAACGTCGAGTTGCCGCGCGACAAGCTGATCGTGTTCACCGGGCTGTCGGGGTCGGGCAAGTCGAGCCTCGCGTTCGACACGATCTACGCCGAGGGCCAGCGTCGCTACGTCGAGTCGCTCAGCTCGTATGCCCGCCAGTTCCTCGGGCAGATGGACAAGCCCGACGTCGACGTGATCGAAGGCCTGTCGCCGGCGATCTCGATCGACCAGAAGTCGGCGAGCCGCAATCCGCGCTCCACCGTCGGCACGATCACCGAGGTCTACGACTACCTCCGCCTGCTGTATGCCGCGCATCGGCATCCAGCACTGCCCGAACGACGGCACGAAGCTGCAGCGCCAGACCCCGCAGCAGATCGTCGACCGCATCCTCGACATGGACGACGGCATCCGCTTCCAGGTGCTCGCCCCGGTCGTGCGCGGCCGCAAGGGCGAGTACGACACCCTGCTCCAGGACCTGTCCGGACAGGGCTACGTCCGAGCCCGCATCGACGGCGAGACCGTCGACATCGACGAGTTCCTGAAGCGTGACGAACGCCTCGCGAAGTACGAGAACCACAAGATCGAGATCGTCGTCGACCGCCTCGTGTTGAAGGAAGGCATCGAGCGGCGGCTGACCGACTCGCTCGAACAGGCGCTCGGACTCGCCGACGGTGTCGCGGAGATCGAGGTCGTTCCCCGGGAGGGCGAGGGGCAGCCGGAGACGCTCACGTTCAGCCAGCACCTGGCCTGCCCGGTGTGCGGCACGAGCTACGACGAGCCGGCGCCCCGCAACTTCTCGTTCAACTCGCCGTACGGGGCGTGTGCCGCATGCGACGGATTGGGCACCACCTTCGAGGTCGACCCGGAGCTGATCATCCCCGATCCGGAGCTGTCGCTGTTCGACGGTGCGATCGCGCCGTGGCGCAGTGCGAACACGCAGTACTTCACGCGGATGCTCGAGTCGGTCGCCGAGGTGCACGACATCGACATGAACGCGCCCTGGGAGAAGCTCTCCGCCAAGCAGCAGAAGGTCGTGCTGCACGGGGTGAAGGGCAAGATGACCGTCAAGTACAAGAACCGCTACGGGCGGTCGCGGTCGTACTCCACCGAATACGAGGGCGTGATCCCGTGGATCAAGCGGCGCCACGAGGGCAGCGACAGCGAGTGGGCCCGCGACCAGTACGAGGGCTACATGCGGCTCGTGCCGTGCAGCACCTGCGACGGCGCCCGGTTGAAGCCGTCGACGCTGGCGGTCACGATCGAGGGCAAGCACATCTCCGAGGTCTCCGACATGTCGATCGGCGAGTCGGCGAAGTTCCTCGCCGCGCTCGAGCTCTCCGAACGCGACCGGATGATCGCCGAGCGCGTCACCAAGGAGATCAACGCGCGGCTCGGCTTCCTGCTCGACGTCGGCCTCGACTACCTCACGCTGTCGCGGGCTGCCGGCACGCTGGCCGGCGGTGAGGCGCAGCGCATCCGGCTCGCGTCGCAGATCGGCTCGGGCCTGGTCGGGACGCTCTACGTGCTCGACGAACCGTCGATCGGTCTGCACCAGCGCGACAACCGGCGGTTGATCGACACGCTCACGCGTCTGCGCGACCTCGGCAACACCGTGATCGTCGTCGAGCACGACGAGGAGACGATCCGCGAGAGCGACTGGATCGTCGACATCGGGCCGGGCGCCGGCGAGCACGGGGGAGAGGTCGTCTACTCCGGCAAGGTCCCCGGGATCCTCAAGGTGAAGGAGTCGATCACCGGGCAGTACCTGTCGGGTCGCAAGTCGATCCCCGTGCCCGAGGCGCGCCGTCCGCAGGGGCTCGAGTCGCTGCGCATCGAGGGTGCTCGCGAGCACAACCTGCAGAACATCGACGTCGACATCCCGCTCGGCAACTTCGTGGCGGTCACCGGCGTGTCGGGCTCCGGCAAGTCGACGCTGGTGCGCGACATCCTCCTGCCGGTGCTGATGCAGCGGATCTACAAGTCGAAGATGTCGGCCGGAAAGCACAAGCGCATCACCGGCATCGAGTACCTCGACAAGGTGATCGACATGGACCAGTCGCCGATCGGGCGCACCCCTCGATCCAACCCGGCGACCTACACCGGCGTCTTCGACAACGTCCGCAAGCTGTTCGCCTCCACCAACGAGGCCAAGGTGCGCGGCTACATGCCGGGGCGGTTCTCGTTCAACGTCAAGGGTGGTCGCTGTGAGGCGTGTTCCGGCGACGGCACGTTGAAGATCGAGATGCACTTCCTGCCCGACGTGTACGTGCCGTGCGAGGTGTGTCACGGTGCTCGCTACAACCGCGACACGCTCGACATCGAGTTCAAGGGCAAGAACATCGCCGAGGTGCTCGACATGCCGGTCGCCGAGGCGGTCGACTTCTTCGCCAACCAGCCGGGCATCGCCCGCTACATGCAGACGCTCGTCGACGTGGGGCTCGGCTACGTGCGCCTCGGCCAGTCGGCGCCGACCCTGTCGGGTGGTGAAGCGCAACGCGTGAAGCTGTCGGCCGAGCTCGCCAAGCGGTCCACCGGGCACACGATCTACCTGCTCGACGAGCCGACCACCGGGCTGCACTTCGACGACGTGCGGCGCCTGCTCACCGTGCTGCAGCGCCTGGTCGACCAGGGCAACACCGTGCTCGTGATCGAACACAGCCTCGACGTCATCAAGACCGCCGACTGGGTGATCGACCTCGGTCCGAACGGCGGCACCGGTGGCGGCATGATCGTCGGCGAGGGCCCACCCGAGCACATCGCCACCCTCGAAGCCAGCCACACCGGCCGCTTCCTCCGCGACATCCTCTGACCGCGACGCGCTGCACACCCGAGCGATGAGCGAATGCCCCGCATCTGGGGCTCCCGCTCATCGGTGTGGACGGCGCACCCGAGCGATGAGTGACAGCCCGATATCCGGGGCTCTCGCTCATCGCTGGCCGGTGGCGATGGGCTGGGCATCGCCACCGGTCCAGGTGGCAGACTGCCCTGATGGTCGACGCCCTGGCTGACACCGGCGTCGACCGGGCGGAACTTCAGCGCCGGACGCTGCGCTCGTTGCGGTTCTCGCAGGTGCCGGGCCAGGCGGCGGTGGCCGGGATGGTCGCAGTGGTCTCGCTCCTCGCGAGCGATCTGCTCGGATCCGATCGCCTGGCCGGGATGGGCAGTGCCTCGTTCACCGTGGGCGCAGCGTTCACGGCGATTCCGCTGGCCGCGTTCATGCGACGGCGGGGACGACGCGTCGGGCTCACCCGGGCGCTGCTGATCGGCGCCGCGGGCGCAGCGATCGCCGCCACTGGAGGGCAGCTGCGCTGGTTTCCCCTCTTCGTCGTCGGGATGGTGGCGTTCGGTGCCGGTCAGGCCGCCACGCTGCAGCAACGCTACGTCGCCGCCGACCTCGCCGAACCCGACAAGCAGGGGACGTCGATCGCCGCGATCGTGTGGGTGGGCGCGCTCGGTGCGGTCCTCGGGCCACTGCTCACACCGTTCGAGAAAGCGGTGGCCGACCGTGTCGGGCTCGACGAGCTGGTCGGTCCCTTCCTGTTCGCTGCGCTCTTCTTCCTCGTCGCCGCGTCGGTCGTCTGGATCCGGCTCCGACCCGACCCGCTGGAGGTGATCGGCGGCATCGATCCGCATGCGGAGCGCACGCGACTGCTCCGGGTCGTGAGGTCGTCGGCGTCGGTGATCTGGGCGTCGCCGGGAGCACGGCTCGGTCTCGCGGCGATGGCGTTGTCCCAGGCCGCGATGGTCGGCGTGATGACCATGACGCCGCCGCACATGAAGGATCACGGTCATGCCGATCTGTCGGCGTTCGTGATCGCACTGCACATCGTGGGGATGTACGGCCTGTCGCCGTTGGTCGGCCGGTTCGTCGACCGCGCCGGACCGGTCCGCGCGATTCAATTCGGTGCGGTCATCCTCGGCGCGGGCACGATCAGCACCGTGCTGGCGGGCTACGTGCCGGTGTTGATGTTCGCCGGGCTGTTCTTCCTCGGTCTCGGGTGGAGCTTCGGCCTGATCGGCGGGACGACGATCCTGACCGCGTCGGTCCCCGAAGCATCACGTGTCGAGGTGCAGGGCACGGGCGACCTGACGCTGAGCCTCTGCGGTGCTGCGGCAGCACTCGGCTCGGGCTTGGTGAAGGACGCCTTCGGCTTCCACCTCCTCGCCGACGGTGCCACCGTGCTGGCCGGCGGTCTGCTCGTGCTCGCCTGGTACACCGCCGCCACCGCCCGCCTCACCCACGCTGCCCCCTGACCCCCCGAGCGATGAGCGAATCCCCCAGATGGAGGGGCTTGGCTCATCGCCTGGCATGGTTTCGCGCGATGTTCGCGCGGCGATGAGCGAGTGCCCCGGTGGTGGAGCGTTCGCTCATCGCATCGGCGGGGTCAGGCCGCGGAGCGGTGCAACAAGGAGCGGTAGGTCGCCGCCGTGCCGATGATCCAGCGGTCGAGGTCGGTTTCGTAGGTTCGGCGGTCGAGCCGGTGGGTGGTCCACCCGGCACCCGATGCGGCCGCGTCGCGCCGCCGGTCTCGTGCTCGACCGATCGTTTCGTCGTGGGTCGGGAAGACGTCGATCTCGATCGCCCACCGCAGCCGTGGGATCGCGAGGTCGAACCGGGCGGGGCCATACCCGGGGATGCTGAGTTCGTACTGTCGCACCAGCCCGCGGACTCCGGCTGCGTCGAGCGCCGTGGCCACGATGACCTCCGGGTGCGATTCGGCCGCTCCGCCCGACAGACGTCGGTCGAGCTGGCGGAGGTAGGCCCACACCCATGGTCGTTGCGGCGAGATCCAGTCGACGGCGACGGCTCGCATCGCTTGTTCGTCCAGGTGTCCGTCGCGCATCGCCTGTTCGATCACCGAGAGCAGACTGTCTGGATCCAGGTGTCTGGCCAGGTCGAACGCGGTCCGCTCCCGCGTCGTCACCCGGATGCCGTCCGACCGCTCGACGACGTCGTCGGGATGGATCGCCGCGGTCCGGTAGGGAACGACCCAGCGAGCGATCGCCGGGTTGCTCGCCGGGGGAGCGATCACATGAACCCGTCGATCGTGTGGGAGGCGGCGGAAGTCCCACAGGCGTCCCGCCGTGGGGCCGGCGACCACCGTGTTGGTGCGTGCGAGGCAGACCGCGCTGCATCGGCCGATGTCGTCGAGCTCGACGCTCGCGGTCCGATAGGCGCCGCGCAGCACCAGTTCGATCGCCCCGACCTGTTCGAGCCGTTCGATCGCTCGGGGTGACAGGCCGCTGGAGCGGAGTTGGGAGACCGAGGCGATGCCGTGCTGGCGGGCGAAGAACCGATGCGCGCTGGACGTGAGGTGCGTCATGGCGCTCCTTCCGAGTGGAGGTTCGGAGGAGGGAGTCGGCCCGGTCGATGCTACGCACGTCAGCTGGCGTTCATCGATCAGACCTCCGCCGATGAGCGAAATCCCCAGATCCGGGGACTTGGCTCATCGCTCGGGTTGATCGGGCAGGAGCGGCGCCGACCGATGAGCGGGGTCCCCAGATCCGGGGATTTGGCTCATCGCCTTGGTTGGGTGGTTGGTCGGGGCGGGCGGGGCGGGAGAGGCGGCGTCAGCGGTTGCGGAGGCGCTTGCTGAGGTCGTTGAGACGCTTCTTCTCGTCGTTCGTCAACGAGTCCATGCCGTTGGCGCCGATCTTGTCGAGCAGCGAGTCGAGCTCGGCCTGGTCGGCGGGCGACGGGCCGGCAGACGGAGGCACCGGTGCGGGAGCGTTCTTCCACGGTCCCTCGACCACCCGCTGGCCGGACGAGCCCTTGGCCTGCCGCTTCGGCTTGCTCTTCTTCGGCTTGCGATGGGTCGAACCGTCGAGCGGAAGATGGGGGATCGGCCAGCCGGTGGCGAGACCGAGCGAGCGGCCTGCGACC
Organism: Ilumatobacteraceae bacterium; assembly: GCA_963698565.1. Taxonomy (GTDB): domain Bacteria; phylum Actinomycetota; class Acidimicrobiia; order Acidimicrobiales; family Ilumatobacteraceae; genus Sva-07. The sequence continues at coordinate 24,922 of CAVORH010000029.1, read as the reverse complement.
AGAGCCACGCCGACCGACACGAGCAGGAAGATCGTCTGGCCAGTTGCGTTCACCCCGGTGAACTGCAGCAGGTTGAGCACGGTGAACACGGCGGCGAGCGCCCACAGCGGGACGACCTCGAACCACTTGACACCGGGATAGGTGGCCGCATACACCCAGATGCCGCCCAGGAACAGATTGCTCAGCCCGTACTGCTGCATGAAATCGATGCTGGTCGACAGCGGGCCGAGCAACGTGAGGACCAGTGCCGGCACGATCGTCATCGTCAGGATCCAGGCGACGAACTTGCCGCGGCCGAACAAGGCTTCGAGCTGCTGGCCGAACAGCCAGAAGAACACCAGACCGAGGAGCGGCCAGATGGCAGGTTCGGTGGCGATCGGCCAGGTGAAGATCCGCCAGAGCTCGAAGTCGCGCACGAATGCCGGCACGAACGTGAGCTTGGCGAAACGGTCGACGCCGAAGCCGTACACGAACATCGACGCCACCGCGAGCACACAGATGATGTCGGTGGTGGTGACGTCGTAGCGTCCGGCGCGGAACCAGCCGTCGTTGGGTCGACGGCGGAAGATGGCTGCGAACTGGTCGGACATCGGGCATCACGGTATCCCGCTCTCCGTATGCTTGAGGCGTCATGCAGGAAGCGAGATGGTGAAACGTCCGCCGGCCGGCACGATCCCCGACGAGCCCGGGTCGTACCAGTTCAAGGACGCCCACGGCCGCGTGATCTACGTCGGCAAGGCGTCGAACCTTCGCCAGCGGCTCTCGAACTACTTCCAATCGCCGGCCAACCTGCATCCGCGCACTGCGCAGATGGTGGAGACCGCGGAGTCGGTCGAGTGGACGATCGTGCGCAACGAGGTCGAGGCGCTGATGCTCGAGTACTCGTTGATCAAGCAGCACGATCCGCGTTTCAACGTGCGCCTGCGTGACGACAAGAGCTACCCGTTCCTCGCGGTCACCGTCGACGAGCAGTGGCCCCGTGCGCTGGTGATGCGCGGGCGCAAACGCAAGGGCACCCGCTACTTCGGCCCCTACGCGCACGCCTACGCGATCCGCGACACCCTCGACCTCTTGTTGAGGTCGTTCCCGGTCCGCACGTGCAGCCAGGCGAAGTTCAACCAACACGAGCGCCTCGGGCGACCGTGCCTGCTGTTCCACATCGAGAAGTGCGCCGGCCCGTGCGTCGGCGAGATCGAGGAGATGCCGTACCGTCAGCTCGTCACCGATCTGTGCGAGTTCCTCGACGGCGACACCGACGAGATCGTCGACCGCCTCGAGGCCGACATGCAGGCGGCCGCGACCGGTCTCGAGTTCGAACGCGCCGCCCGGCTGCGCGACCGATTGCTCGCCGTGCGCAAGGCGATCGAGAAGCAGCAGATGGTCGCCGAACGAAGCGAGGACCTCGACGTGATCGGCATCGCCGAGGACGAACTCGAAGCAGCGGTGCAGGTGTTCTACGTCCGCAAGGGCCGGGTGGTCGGGCGCAAGGGCTTCATCCTCGACAAGGTCGAGGAGCTCACGCCGGGCCGGTTGATCGATCGCATCCTCGAGTCGATGTACGGCGACGACCCGATCCTCGGCGTCCCCAAGCAGGTGCTGGTTCCCTACGAGGCCGAGGAACTCGCGACGTACGAGGAGTGGCTCTCGATGGGCCGGGGCTCGCGGGTGCAGGTGCGGGTGCCGCAGCGCGGCGACAAGCGGTCGTTGCTCGAAACGGTCACCCGCAACGCCGAGGGCGAGTTCACCCGTCATCGGATGAAGCGGGCGAGCGACCACAACTCTCGCAGCCGGGCGCTCACCGAGCTCCAGGACCATCTCGGCCTCCCTGAAGCTCCACTTCGCATCGAGTGTTACGACATGGCTCACCTGCAGGGCAGCGACTACGTGGGCTCGATGGTGGTGCTCGAGGACGGCCTGCCGAACAAGCGCGAATACCGCCGCTTCAAGGTCAACACCGTCGGCGGCGACGAGGTGAGCGCCAGCGACGACTACGCGGCGATGGCCGAGGTGGTGCGGCGACGGTTGCAGGCGTACCTCGACGAACGAGATCGGCCCGTCAACGAGCGCGGCGACAAGCCGGGCAAGTTCGCCTATCCGCCGCAGCTCCTCCTCGTCGACGGCGGCAAGGGCCAACTCAGTGCGGCGAAGCGCGTGATCGACGAACTCGACCTGACCGACGAGATCCCGGTGGCAGGCCTGGCGAAACGCTTCGAAGAGGTGTTCATCCCCGGCCGGAGCGCGCCGGTGGAGATCCCGCGGGGGAGCGAGGCGCTGTTCATGCTCCAGCGGATCCGCGACGAGGCCCACCGATTTGCCAACACCTTCCACCGCGAGCGGCGCAGCAAGCGCATGACCACCAGCGCGCTCGACGGCATTCCCGGTCTCGGCGAGGTTCGCCAGAAGAAGTTGGTGAAGGCGCTCGGTGGGGTCAACGCCGTCAAGCGGGCGGAGCTCGACGACCTGAAGGCGTTGAGCTTCCTCCCCGATGCTGTCGCCGAAGCGGTCCACGCGCGGTTCCATCCCTGAGCACGGCGGACGAACTCCGAGCCGCCGACCTCAAGGTTTCGTCAGGTCCCGCCGATACACGTCTGGTCAGCGTGCGTCGAACCGCCTGCACGAGCGGTTCTCCTCAGGCGGATCGCAATGTTGCCAGAGAGAACGTTCGGCGGCCAGGAGCCGACCGCACGGCCCAACTGTCGGGCGCCGGATCGCGCAGGCGCCCCGCAGCTCCCGAACCGCGCGGACAGCAGGAACACCACACGCATGACGCTCACTCCCAAGCACCGGCTCCTCTCGTTGGTCGCGGTCTTCGTTTCGTCACTTTCCGTGCTCGTGTGGGCCGTCTCCACTCCGGTGTCGGCTGCGCCGTCGATCAGCGTGACTGCATCGGCATCGCCGTCGGTGCTGGCTGGGGAGAGTGTCGCCTACACCGTCGGGGTCACCAACAACGGTGACCAGGTCCAATACAACATTTCGGTGACAGCAACCCTCGCCCCGGACGTCATCTATGACACGGGCTCGACCTCACCGTCGGAGTACGGCGACCCGACCGCCATCACCGACCCGTTGACTGGTGTCACGACGCTGATCTGGTCGAACGTGTCAGACCTCCAGCTCGGCGACAGCCTGTCGGTCGGGTTCACTGCCACACCTCGTACCGAGTTGCCGCCCGCGGTGTTCGTCACCTATCCGGTCGGAGCGAACGTGCCGTTCGACGCTGCCGGGTTCGGCAACACCAACCCTCGTACCGTCCCCCGCTTCACCGCCACCGGCGCCCCGGTGCCTGGTTCGTTCACACAGACCGCGACGGCGACGTCGGCGCCGACGTCGATCACTGCGATCACGATCAACAAGTCCGAACCTTCCCCCGAGGGGGAGCTGTTGCGTGGCGTCCACGACCACACGACCGTCTACACGCTCGACGTCAACGTCACCCGTGAAGACGGCGTCGATGACGTTGTCGTCATCGACATGCTGCCAGCTCAGCTCGAGTTCCTCGGCTGTGGCGGCGTCGACAACTCTTCGAACCCCGAGTACCTGGGAGCGCCGTCGCTGACCGGAACCCCTGCGGTCGGCGCGAACTGTCTGACACCGGTGTCGGTGTCGACGGTGCAGAACCCTGCCCCGGACGGCTCCACCGTCTACCCGCCCGGCGTCTACACGCGTGTCGTCTGGGATCTCGGTGACCTGCCCGCCGGTGCGAACGTCACCATCCAATATGCGGCCGGCATCCCGTTGCGGGAGAACACCATGGATTTCGGCGGCCCGACCCCGTCCACGTCTGCCCCGTTCCCGCAGCAGGCGAACCTGGACAACAACGTCACGGGTGATTCGACCCGCGAAACGCTCTCGGAGGTGTCGGCGGTGAACCGTTCGCGTGTCTCGGGCACCTATCTCGGCATCGTCGAGGCCCCGGCCACCCAGGACGTGTTCGACACAGCCACCGAGTCGGTGTCGATCGAGGATCTGCGCATCATCAAGAGCGTGTCGCCGGGCACGTTCTTCGCCGGTGACATTGCGACATACACGGTGACCATCGACACCAGCGAATATGTGACGGTCGACAACCCGGTGTTGAACGACACGATCGGCAACGGCCTGTGCCCACTCGACGACGTCGACAACTACACGACATCAGGAGTGGGCGAATGCGACGACGATCCCGCATTCGCACCGACGGTGAGCGACGGTGTCACGACGTCACCGTTGCCGTACACGTCGGTGACCGAACTCGTCACCGGCGGGTTCGACATGGTGTTCACGGCGACCGCGACGATTCCGGCGTCGTCGACGCTGACCGTCACCTATCAGGCGCGGATGCGCGCCGAATACGAGAACGGCACCCCTGACGGCCGCCCGACGGTGGCTGGTGACTCGTTCACCAACACGGTCGAGATCCTCGCCGATTCGACCCCGATTCCGAACACCGGAGAAACAGGGACCCTGCCGATCGCTGACGGCTCGTCGGCCGGCCAGTCGACGTTGTCGCAGTCGATCGACAAGCGTGTCAAGCCGCGCGCCGATCGGCGAGGCCTGCGACGTGAACACCGCCGCGTACACCGACCCGACCGACCCGATCGATCTCGAAGACTTCGGGTTCCGTCTCGGCGACGAGGTGTGTTTCCGTTTGACCGTGAACTTCGCGAACGGCGTGTTCAACAAGAACCCGGTGATCACCGACTTCCTGCCGCCCGGCACGACGTACACCCCGGCATCGATGACGGAGCTGCCGTCGACCAACGTCGACTTCGACTTCAACGAAGACGGAGGTCGTCGACGACGGTGACAACCCTGTCTGGGAGGTTGGCACCACGATCGGTTCGGACCGCTATGTCCTGTCCGGCGGCGTGTTCGATGTCGTGTTCTCCGCGACGGTCAACACGATCCCGGATCTGCTTCCCGACATCACCGGCAACCTGATGAAGATGGTGACGGAGAACACCCCTGGTGCGACGTCGTCGTACCGTGACGAGGTTCCGTTCGCGATCGTGCCGGCAGTCCCGCTCACGTTGGACAAGACAGTCATCGCTGTCGACACCCCCACGTACTCTCCGCCTGTCCCGTTTGTCCAGGAAGGTTCGCTCGCCTCCTACGAGATCGACGTCACCCACGCAGGCTCGGCAGCGAACGGCACCGACTATTCGGTCCGTGGCCTCCAGGTGTTCGACGTCCTGCCGCAGCCGGTTCGCTGTGCCGATGTGTCAGCGTTGTCGAACCCGTTGTTCGTCGACTGCTACGACAGCACCGATCCCGGTCATCCGTCGATTGCCGGTGACGCCACACGTTCGGTGATCGTGTGGGACTTCGTCGTCGATCCGGGTGCCGTGGACGCCGAGGCGTTGTTCGTCGGTGACGTCAAGACGTTGTCGTACAACATTCTGTGGCCGTCCGGCATCGGCGCGGACGCCACGTTCACGAACACGGCCGGGGTGCGCAGCTTCGCAGCGTTCACGAACGAACCCGGTGTCGGCTCCACGTACTACCCGGACGACAACATCGACGCGTCGGTGCCGTCTGCTGACTGGAATGCTCCGGCTGCCGATGACACAGCGTCGGTGCGGACCCGTCCGGTCGCGGTGACCAAGCTGTTCACGTCACCGATCCTGCCGGGCAACACCGGGCCGGCAACCCCGGGCACGTCCGGCCAGGCCGTGATCGGCGAGATCGTCACCTACTACTACAGTGTGACCATTCCGGCAGGGACCGCCGTGTACGGAGGGCGCCTCACCGATGCTCTGCCGTCCGGCTGGACGGTCGCAAGTCCTCCCACCGCCCCGGTCGCGTCGTTCACGTACGAACCCGACGATTCCGCACCAGGCGTGTTCGCGCCGGCACCCGCCAACGTCGTGTTGGACACCTCGAACGGCCAGCTCGACTTCGGTGTCGGCACGGGCGGCGCCTACACGAACTCGTCGCTGACCGACCAGCGGTTCACGGTCACCGTGAACGTCGTCGTCACCGGCTCCGGCATCAACCAGACGTCAGTGAACTCGAACCGGAACAACATCGCCCGGTTCCAGGCGGGCACCTCTCCCAGTGGTCCGACCAACGCGATCAACCGTTTCGTGCAGCGCACGGTCGCTGTCCGGCAGCCGACCCCTTCACTCACGAAGACGAACGACACGGGCGGCGCAAGTGTTGCCGGTGGTGACACGGTCCTGTACACGCTGACTGCGTCACAGCCGAACAATCGTCCGACCTTGTACGACTCGTGGATCGTCGACTGTCTCCCTGACGGGCTGACGTTCGCGGGCACCGTCTCGACCACCATCCAGGTCGGTAGCGGCGCTCAGACCCCGGTGGTGTTCGACGAGCTCGCACCGGCTGCCGGTCCCGTTGACGGTTGTGCTGCCGGCACGACCCGACTCGGTTGGCGTCTCGACGACCTGAACCAGAACACGACCATCCGGGTCTCCTACAACGTCACGGTCGACCTGACCGCAGTCGGCGGCGACGACTACACGAACACCGCAGCGCTCACCGGTTCCAGCCTGAACGACGGCAACCGGGTCACCCCGGATGTGGCCCCGAACCGATCTCGAGCGGGTCTACACCGCAGTGCCGTCGTCGCCGAACACGATTTCGGTCGACGGGTCCACCCCGACGAAGCTTGCCGACAAGTCGTCGGCGACGATCGGCGAACAGGTCACCTACACGGTGAACGCGTCGATCGGCGCGAACACGAACTTCTACCAGACGGCACTCGTCGACACGCTGCCTGCCGGCATCGACCGTTCCAGCATCAATCTGGTGTCGGCGACCTGCGCCTACAACATCTCGGCTCTGCCCTGCCCAGGCATTTCCGGGTCACTGTGGAGCACCGGCTCGGGTGCCGGCGGCGACATCGTCGTCTTCTACGGTGACATCCCGGCCGACACTGAAGCCCGCACCCTGACAGCGGTCTACACCGCGGTCGTGTCCGACGTCGCCGGCAACGTCCGGGGAGCCCCGTTGAACAACTCGGTGAACGTCCGCTGGGATGTCACCAACGACCCCGACCCGACCGGCCTGCCGTACACGTGGGATCGGTCAGGCAATCCTGCGGTCGAAAGTGTGACGGTCGTCGAACCGCGCCTGGTGACATCGAAGGCAGTGTCCGATGCGACGCCGGCGTTGACCGACACGTTCACGTACACGGTGACGGTGAGCAACACCGGCTCGAACCTGTCGAACGCCTACAACATGGTCGTCGTCGACACCGTCCCGGACGGCATCGTGCCCGGCACCATCTCGAACGGCGGCACGTTCAACCCGCTGACCCGGGAAATCACCTGGGACGCCACCGACCTGCCCGGCCCGCTCGCCCCGAACGCGACGTTGAATCTCACCTACACCGCAACGTTCGACGACACCGTCGACGGCGCCAACCGGCTCGGATTCGGTGACGCCGCATTGACCAACACCGTCGACAACGACAGCTACGAAAGCCTGCCGTCCGGTGGTCGCACCTACATCGGTAACTCCGCTGTCGCGAACGTGACCGCCGAGTTCCCGACCGTCACGCTCACCAAAGCGGTGGTCACCTCCCCGCCCGCGTACATCAACGGTGCCGTCACCTGGCGTATCTCCGGCAGCAACACCGGAACCGGCACCGCCGCATCCGTTGACGTCACCGACGTCCTGCCGCCGAACTGGGACTTCATTCCCGGCACCTCGTCGGTCGTCGTCGGCGTCGACCCGCCGGTGGTCACCAACCCGGCAGTGTCCGGCCCGGCCACTGCCCGCCAGCTCGACTGGGCCGTCGGCACGGTCCTTGCCGGCCAGTCGTTCACGATCACGTTCCAGGCGTCCCCGTCAGCGCTCGTCGTCGATTCTCCTGGTGTCGGCTCCACGTTCCCGCACACCAACACCGCTGACGCCGCGGTCACCGACCTGACCGGCGCATCAGGGAACGCGACGCGTCTCTACGACCCGCCGTCCGCGACCGCTGCGACCCGCATCGATGCCGTCGACGTCCAGATCGTTTCGACGACCCCGGCGACCGCTGTCGCAGGAACCTCGCACACATGGACGTTGACCGTTTCGAACAACGGTCCTGACACCGCTGTCGGGCCGTTCACCGTCACCGACACCGTGCCTGCTGGGACGACGTTCTCGTCCGCGACCGGACCGGGATGGTCGTGCAGCCATGACGGGTCACTGACCGGTGGTGTCGTCACCTGTGTCCGCACGAACAGCAACGACACGCTCGCCCCGTCCGGGCCCGGGAGCTCGTTCGACCCGATTTCGATGGTTGTCAACATCAACTCCGACACTCCTGCCTCGACGGTGTACACCGACGACGCCGAGGTGACGTTGTCGACGTTCGACACGAACCTCGCGAACAACGTCGATGACGCGTCGACCACGGTGACCGCGCAGGCTGATGTTCGCGTCTCCAAGTCGCACACCGGTTCCGGTGTCGCGGGAACGCTCGTGAATTGGACGGTCACCGTCGACAACGTGACGGGACCGTCGACGTCGCGGGCCAACATCGTCACGGTTGACACGCTGCCTGCCGGCGTGACGTTCGCCGGGTTCCAGTTCATCGATCCGGATCTTTCATGTGCGCACGACGGTGTCAACCCGGGTGGGACCATCACCTGTACTCGTGCGACGGACATGGCGGTCGGCGCAGTCGACACGTTCACGTTCTCTGCCCGCATCAACCGGGACCAGATTGCCGACGTCACCAACAATGTGGTGGTGACGACGACCACGTTCGACCCGGTGACACCGAACGTCGCCTCCGACCCGGTGGCTGTCACCACGCTCGCCGACCTCGCCATCAACAAGTCCATCATCGGTGTCGTCGAGGCAGGGTCCGCCGGCCAATACCAGATCACGGTCGACAACCTGGCTGGCCCGTCGGATGCCGGAGCGTTCAGTTTCACCGACACCCTCCCTGCCGGGGTGACCGTCACGGGTGTCACCGCCAACACTGGCGGCGCTGTCTGTGGCGCACTGCCGGTGACCGGTTCGATCACCTGCACCTACGCCGGAGGCATCGACTTCGGTGAGTCGTTCACGCTGACGTTCGATGTCACCGTCGATCCTGGTGTCACCGGCACGATCACGAACGTCGCCGTACTGAACCCCGGCGTGACCCTTGACCCGAACCCGGACAACGACCGTGCTGAAGTGTCCAGTGGTGTGACGGTCGACGCCGATCTGGGTGTCGTGAAGACCGGCCCGGCCACCGTGACCGCCGGCAACAGTCTCACCTGGACGTTGACGGTCACCAACAACGGCCCGTCCGACGACCCTGCAACGATCAGTGTCGTCGACATCCTGCCACCCGAAGTCTCCTTCGATGCCCCGGTGTCGGACCCGACCGGGGAATGGACGTGCATTCATGACGGCTCACCGGCCGGCGGGACGCTGACGTGCACGAACCCGAACGGACTCGACGTCAGCGAAACGCACGTGTTGAGCGTGAATGCCGACGTCCTGCCCGACGCTGGTCCTGCGTCGACGATCAACCGTGTTTCGGTGTCGTCGCCCACCCCTGATTCGAACTCGTCGAACGACAACTCGGAGCTGCCGCTCACCATTGTCGACGATGTCGAACTGATCATCGCCAAGACCACGACCGGCGCCGACCCGGTGCTTGCCGGCGAGTCGACGAGTTTCCGGGTGGATGTCACGAACCTGGGTCCGTCGACGGCGGACAACGTCGTGGTCACCGACCTGGTGCCCGCAGGTATGACGATCTCGTCGTTCTCGGCACCTGCCGGCTGGTCCTGCGACATCGGGACCGCGGTGTGCAGCGTGGCCGCGTTGGCGCCGACCGCGACCGCTTCGATCACCGTCAACGTGACCGTCGCCGCGAACGTGCTCGACGCCACGACGCTCACGAACACTGCAACGGTGCGGACGACGTCACCGGGTGACGACACGTCTGACAACACAGCGACCGCACAGGTCACCGTGAACGCCGAGGCCGACCTGGCGATCTTGAAGACGCACGACGGCAGCCAGGTCCGCGCAGGTGACGACACGACGTTCACGTTCCGGGTCGACAACCTGATCGGCCCGTCGGACGCGGCAGCTGATGTCGTCATCGACGACGTGCTCCCGGTCGGGTTCACCTATGTCGGCTCGACAGGCCCGTGGGTGTGTGTTGCCGGTGATCCTGCCGCCCCGGCCGGTCAGCCGGTGGCATGCACCTACGTTGTCTCTGGTGTCCCTGCGCTGTTGCCTGCTGGGGCGACCGCCGGCGATCTGGTGATGACGGTGTCGTCGGCGTCGTCGATGCTGCCGTCGACGGTCACCAACAGAGCTGAGGTGTCGACACCGACCGTTGACCCGAACGCCTTGAACGACTCGTCGCAGGTTGATGTCGCTGTGGTGACCGAAACAGATCTGGTCATCTCGAAGACTGCTTCGGTCTCGCCGGCAGTCATCGGGGACACCATCACCTGGACGGTGGTCGTGTCGAACGAAGGGCCGTCTGATGCGTTCGATGTGACGGTCACCGACTCGGTGCCCGTCGAGGTCACCGATGTGGCCGCTGACGGCGGCACGGACTGGGTGTGCGACGTGATCGACAATGACGTGTCGTGCGTGTACGTGGGTTCGCTTGCAGCGCTCGATTCTGCCGAGTTCACCGTCACGGGTACGGTCACTGCTGACGCATACCCGGAGCTGTCGAACACGGCAACGGTGACGACGTCGACCCCGGAGCCGGACACGTCGGACAACACGGCGACTTCCACGACGCCTGTCGAGGTTCAGTCGGATCTGGGTGTCACGAAGACCCATGTCGGAACACCGCAGGTTGGCGGTCAGGTCGTCTACACGATGACGGTCACGAACTATGGCCCGACGGAGAACACCGGTCCGGTCACTTTGGTTGATTCCGTTCCGGCGGGTTTGACGTTCGTGTCCGCTGCAGGTGACGGCTGGGTGTGCGACTTCGCTGAGCCCACGGTGACCTGCACGCGTGGTGGCGTGTTCGCTGTTGACGCGACGGCGTCGGTGACGTTGGTGGCGACAGTTGAACCTGCTGCCTGGCCTGAGGTGATCAACACGGTGACGGTGTCGTCTCCGCACCCGGATCTGAACTCGGACAACGATGCTGCGTCTGACCCGACCCCGGTGGATCCGCTGGTGGTGCTCGGCTTCGAGAAGGTCGCTGGTGACATTGTCGACATGAATCTTCCTTGGACGATGACGGTGACGAACGAAGGGCCGAACGCGACGGTTGGTGCGTTGCAGATTGTTGACACGCTGCCCGACACGCTCACCTACGTGTCGTTCTCCGGTGATGGTTGGCTGTGCCAGGTTGCCGGCCAGGTTGTCAGCTGTGTGAACGATGAGGTGTTGGCGCTCGGCCAGTCGTCGTCGCTGGTGATTGTGACGGCGGTGAATGCTGAGCCTGGTGTGACGTTGACGAACAGCGCATCGGTGGTCGGCGGCGGCTCGGAAGTGACCTTGGAGTCGTCGGCGACGGTGTCGGTGCCGACTCCGCCTGTCGTGCCGCCGGACCCGACAGCTCCGACCACGCCGACGACACCGTCCACGCCGACCACACCGACGACACCGACGACGGGGACTTCGACTCCTGCGCCGACGGGCTCGGAGACCGGCAAACTGGTCAGCGTTGCACTGCTGTTGCTTGCCGCGGGCGCCGTCTTCATGTGGGTGTCGCGCCCTCGTCGCCGTCTCCCGGGGTGAGTCGCTGCGCACATCCGCCAGCGTCGGTTGACAGGCGGACGCAACGAGAAGCTGTCGATGTGTTCGCCGTGATGTCGGGCTGTGATGCTGCGATCGCTGCGCTGTGGAATCGGAGACGTCGGAAGGTGTTGGTTGGGCGCTGAGACAGGACAGCTGGTCAACGCCGCGTTGATGGTGCTCAGCGCAGGTCGCCTGCTCCTGGTGTTCTCGAGCAATCGCCGCCGCCGGGCATTCTCCTGAAGGGTCTGTCCCGTCGGACCACCGACGCCTGATCGTCCAGCGAGGTCGGCCCGCAGGGTTCGTCGATCGACGTGACCGACTAGCTCAGTTGGTCGACGATGTCGCTGAGGAACTCGCGATAGTTGGCGAACCGTTCCTCGGACGTGCCGCCGAGTGTGAAGTCGGGGACGATGAACTCGTCGAAACCCAGCTCGGCGTAGCGGCCGAGCTGGTCGACCAGTTCGTTGTTCGACCCGATGATCGAGCGGGCGCCCATGTCGCCGCTGCGGATGTTCTCGGCGAACTCGGCGTTGTCGGTCATGAACACCAACGCCTGGGCCGACTTCCACATCGTGTCGGGGTCGCGTTCGACCTGTTCGCACGCGACGCGCAGCTTGTCGAGCCCGGCGCCGGCGAGTTCCGGTGCCCCCCAGGTGTTCCACTCGTCGGCGTGGCGGGCGGTGATGCGCAGCATGCGCGGGCTCGCGGTACCCACGAGCAGCGGCAGCGGCGACTGCACCGGCTTGGGGTCGGACGGGGCGTCGGTGATGTCGTAGAACTCGCCGTGGAAGTCGGTGCGTTCGTTGTTCAGCAGTGACCGGACGATCTGGATCGCCTCGTCGAAACGGGTCACCCGCGGGCCCGGTTCCTGCAGTTCGATGCCGTAGGCGTGGTGTTCGTTGATCTGCCAGCCGGCACCGAGCCCGAGCACCATGCGCCCGTTGGACAGGTGGTCGATCGTGGCGGCGCGGTTGGCGAGCACGGCGGGATGGTGCACCGACGTCGGCGACACGAGCGGGCCGATCCGGATGCGCTCGGTGACCGCGGCGACCGCCGGCAGGATCGCCCAACACTCGTGCACGTCGCCGGGCTGGATCGTCTCGCTGCCGGTGTTCGGCATGTAGTGGTCGGCGAACCAGAACCCGTGCCAGCCCTCGCTGTCGGCCAGGCGGGCCAGGTCGAGCACTTCGGCGGTCGGACGTTCGGGATTGGGCCACACGGAGAACTTCATGCTCGGACCGTAGCCTCCGACCCGTGACCGATGACCTGTGGGAGGACCACGCCGACTGGTGGATCGACGGATTCACCGAGGGAGCCGACCCCGAATACGTCGAACAGATCCTGCCGATGGCGCGCGAGGAACTCGCAGGGTTCGATCGCGTGCTCGACGTCGGGTGCGGCGACGGCCAGATCAGCCGGCTCGTCGCCGCGGACGGAGCATCGGTCGTCGGGATCGACCCGACCTGGAACCAGATCCGCGTCGCCCACGAGCGTGGCGGGGGAGCGGCGTTCGTCCGGTCGGGGGCGGCGGAGCTGCCGTTCGCCGACGCGAGCTTCGATGCCGTCGTGGCGTGCCTGGTGTTCGAACACATCGACGACGTCGACCAGGCGATCGCCGAGGTCGCCCGCGTCGTGCGTCCGGGTGGCCGGTTCTCGTTCTTCCTCAATCACCCGCTCATCCAGACCCCGGGCAGCTACTGGATCGACGATCACACCGTCGAGCCGCCCGAGCAGTACTGGCGGGTGGGCCCGTACCTGGCGGAGCAGGCATTCGTCGAGCAGGTCGAGCAGGGGGTGTACATCCGGTTCGTGCACCGGCCGCTGTCTCGCTACCTGAACGCGCTCGCCGACCAGGGCCTCGTGCTCGAGCGGATGATCGAGCCGGCGCCGCCCGCCGGCTTCCTCGCACGCGCCGAGGAGTACGCCGCCGCTGCTGCCATCCCGCGCCTGCTGTACCTTCGCCTGCGCCGCACCTGACGCTCGCCGGGTGCACGCCCCTGCGATGAGCGAGTTCACCGCATGCGGTGGCTTCGCTCATCGTCCGAGGGGTGGACGTTCTTGCGATGAGCGAGTTCACCGCATGCGGTGGCTTCGCTCATCGCTTGGGGAGGGGTGAGGGGGGTCGGGGTGGATCGGTAGGGTGAGGCGGTGGCCGACATCGTGCTGATCACCGGGCTGTCCGGCGCGGGTCGTTCCGGTGTCGCCGACGTGCTCGAAGATCTCGGCTGGTTCGTGGTCGACAACCTGCCGACCGCCTTGATCGGCACGATCGTCGAACTGGCTGCCAAGCCGACGAGCGACATCGACCGCCTCGCCCTCGTCGCCGGACGGCAGCACGCCGAGGTGCTCACCAAGGTCGGTGAGCTGCGCGCCGAGGGCCACGACGTCAAGGTGGTCTTCCTCGACGCGTCGACACCCGAATTGGTGCGTCGCTACGACGCCACGCGTCGGCGCCACCCGCTCGCCGACGACACCGACGGTCTCGTCGAGTCGATCGAGCTGGAGCGTTCGATGCTGGAACCGGTGCGGGCCGCCGCCGACCTCGTGATCGACACCAGCGATCTCAACGTCCACCAGCTCAAGGAGCGGATCGACCACGCCTTCGACACGGCGAGTGGCTCACGACTCCAGGTCGCGGTGGAGAGTTTCGGGTTCAAGCACGGGCTCCCGCTCGACGCCGACATCGTGATGGACGTTCGCTTCCTCCCCAATCCTCATTGGGAGAGCGACCTGCGTCCACTGACCGGGCACGATCCGAAGGTGCGCGACTTCGTGTTGGAGACCGCCGTCGGCTCGACGTTCGTCGACCAGTTCGACGACCTCCTCGGCACCCTCGTGCCGCTCTACCAGGCCGAGGGCCGCAGCTACCTCACCGTCGCCGTCGGGTGTACCGGAGGTCGCCATCGGTCGGTCGCGGTTGCCGAGGAGTTGGCCTCGCGCCTGCGCCAGCGTGGTGTTGCGGTTCGCGCCACCCATCGCGACGTCTCGCGCTGAGACGTCTTCCGGAGAGTCGTTTCCGGCGTCGAATCCACGGCGAACTACAGTCGGTACCGGACAACGTTGTTCCCCCACACGCCAGGAGGCACCCAGTCATGACCATTCGAGTCGGCATCAACGGTTTCGGCCGCATCGGACGCAACTTCTTCCGCGCCGCCAAGGCGAGCGGCGCCGATTTCGACTTCGTGGCGGTGAACGACCTCGGGTCGATCGACACGATGGCGCACCTGCTCCAGTACGACTCGGTGCTCGGCCGGTTCCCGGAGAAGGTGTCGGCGACCAAGTCGACGATCAAGGTCGGCGGCGACAGCCTCCAGGTGCTCAGCGAGCGCAATCCCGCCGATCTGCCCTGGGGTGACCTCGGCGTCGACGTCGTGATCGAGTCGACCGGCTTCTTCAACACGCGCGACGCGGCGAGTGCCCACCTCGACGGCGGTGCACCGCTCGTGATCGTGTCGGCACCGTGCACCAATGCCGACGCGACGTTCGTCTACGGCGTCAACCACAAGGACTTCCGGATCAGCAAGCACAAGGTGATCTCGAACGCCAGCTGCACCACCAACTGCTTCGTGCCGATGGTCAAGGTGCTCGACGACGCCTTCGGCGTCGAGCAGGGCCTGATGACCACCGTCCACTCCTACACCGGCGACCAGAACCTCGTCGACGGCCCCCACAGCGACCTGCGTCGCGCCCGCGCCGCGGCGATCAACATCGTGCCGACCTCCACGGGTGCAGCCCGTGCGACCTCGCTCGTGATGGAGTCGATGAAGGGCAAGCTCGACGGCACGGCGCTGCGTGTCCCGACCCCGACCGGGTCGCTCACCGACTTCACCGCCACGCTGAAGAAGGCGGCAACGGTCGAGGAGATCAACGCCGCGTTCGCCGCTGCTGCGAAGAAGGCCTTGAAGGGCGTGCTCAAGTACACCGAGGATCCGATCGTGTCGAGCGACATCGTCACCGACCCGCACTCGTGCGTGTTCGACGCCGGGCTCACGATGAGCATGGGCAAGCTGGTGAAGATCAACGGCTGGTACGACAACGAGTGGGGCTACTCGAACCGCCTGGTCGACCTGACGGCGTTCACCGGCAGCAAAGTCAAGCGCTGACCGCCATGGGTGAGACCTCCTCGGCCATTCCGACGCTCGAGGATCTGGAAGCGACACTCGGCGATCTCGCCGGGAAGCGGATTCTCGTCCGGACCGATTTCAACGTCCCGCTCGACGACGACGGCCAGATCACCGACGACTTCCGGATACGCGCCGCCCTGCCGACGATCGAGTGGTTGACCGAGCGCGGTGCGGTGGTCGTGACCGCCAGCCACCTCGGACGGCCGAAGGGAGCGCCGGATCCGAAGTACTCGATGGAGCCGGTACGCGAACGTCTCGCCGAGCTGGCCCCCGGCGTCGAGCTGCTCGAGAACCTGCGATTCGACCCGGGTGAGACCGCCAACGATCCGGCGTTCGTCGCCACGCTCGTCGACGGCATCGACGGCTACGTCAACGATGCCTTCGGCGCCTCGCACCGCGCGCATGCGTCGATCGTCGGCCCGCCGCAGTTCGTGCCGTCGGCGATGGGTCGACTCCTCCAGAAGGAGGTCGAGGTGCTCCTCGGCCTGCGCAACAAGCCCAAGCATCCGTTCGTCGCGGTGCTCGGCGGCGCCAAGATCTCCGACAAGCTCGGTGTGGTCGAAGCACTGCTCGAAGTGGTCGACTCGCTGGTGATCGGCGGTGCGATGTGCTTCACGTTCTTCGCTGCGCAGGGCAAGCCGATCGGCGATTCTCTGTTCGAGCCCGACCAAGTCGACACGTGCAAGCGCCTGCTCGCCGAGGCCGGCGCCAAGGGCAAGACGATCCACCTCCCCGAGGACATCACCGGCACGACCGCCGACGGCGAGTACGCCACGTTCGGCACCCGGTTGCCGGACGGAGCAAAGGGCTTCGACATCGGGCCCGGATCAGCGGCGGCCTTCACCGACGTGATCATGGATGCCCGCATGGTCTTCTGGAACGGTCCGATGGGCATGTTCGAGGACGAGCGGTTCGCATCGGGCACCCGGACCGTGGCCCAGGCGATGGCCGACACGAAGGCGTTCACCGTCGTCGGCGGCGGCGACTCCGCTGCTGCACTCGCCCAGTTCATGCTCGACGACGAGGTCGACCACGTCTCCACCGGCGGCGGCGCCAGCCTCGAACTCCTCGAGAACGGTGACCTGCCCGGCCTCGCAGCGCTCCGACAAGGAACGCAGTGACCCACCTGAACGTCGCAGTGACCCACCTGAACGCGCAGTGACCCACCTGAACGTCGCAGTGACCCACCAGAACGGAATCTCATGACCCGTCGACCACTCATTTCCGGCAACTGGAAGATGAACCTCAACCACTTCGAGGCGATCCAGACCATCCAGAAGCTGCACTACCTCGTGCCGAAGGAGACCTTGGAGGACGTCGACGTCAGCGTCCACCCGCCGTTCACCGACATCCGCAGCATCCAGACCGTGATCGAGACCGAGGACTTCGAGTTCCACCTCGGTGCACAGCACTGTCACTGGGAGAACAGCGGTGCGTTCACCGGTGAGATCTCGCCGACGTTCCTCGCCAAGTTGAACGTGGTGTACGTGATCGCGGGGCACTCCGAACGGCGTGAGCTGTTCGGCGAGACCGACGAGATGGTGAACGCGAAGGTCGCCGCCATCCAGGAACTCGGCATGACCCCGATCATGTGCGTGGGTGAGACGCTCGAGGAGCGCGAGGCCGGCCAGACCGAGTCGAAGGTGCTGGGACAGGTGGCCGCCGGGCTCGCCGGCCGGTCGAACGAACAGATCGCTTCGCTCGTGATCGCCTACGAGCCGATCTGGGCGATCGGCACCGGCCGGACCGCGACCTCGGAGGACGCGCAGGCCGTCTGCGCAGCAATCCGCAGGAAGATCGGCGAGATCGCCGATGCCGCGACTGCCGATGCCGTTCGCATCCAGTACGGCGGCTCGGTCAAAGCGGGCAACGCCACCGAGCTGATGGCCCAGCCGGACATCGACGGGGCCCTGGTCGGCGGCGCCAGCCTCGACGCCGACGAGTTCGCCAAGATCGTCCAGTTCGGGGCCTGAGACCCCCGGACAGGACTCGGTGTCGTCCGCTGTGTCGTTTGATTTTTCACACAGAGGAAACAGGGCCTGCTACCGCTGGGTAACACACGCTGATATGGTCGCGTGACTTCGAACCACCGGGGAGGGGGTTCGAGGTTGTTCAGCCGTGGTTGAACGCTGGTTCCGCCGGGCGGTTCCCGCGGCACTCGACTTCCCTGTTTCATATCCATCTTCCAGGAGGACACATACGTGAACACGACACGACGGAGCGCCAAGCTCCTCGCCGTTGCGGCCGCGTCGGCGTTGATCTTCGCAGCCTGTGGCAGCGACGACGACACCAGCGCACCCGACGGCACCGATGCCGCCGAGACCGGCGACACCACAGGGACCGACACCACCGACGGTGGCGAGACCGGGACCACCGACGCGGTGGTCGAAGGCGCCGACGGCGGCACGCTGATCTGGGCGCACGAGCAGGAGCCGCCCGACCTGCACCTCGACGATCCCGAGAACAACCTCTCGATCACGTCGTGGATCCGCTCCGCGCTGATCGAGGGCCTCCACGGCATCTCCGGCGCAACCGAGTACTACCCGGAACTGCTCGACGGCGAGGCCACCATCACCGAGAACGAAGACGGCACCGTCACCGGTGACTTCACGCTGCGTGAGGGCCTCGTGTGGAGCGACGGCGACGACCTGACCGCCGACGACGTCAAGTGGACCTACGACGCAATCATGGCGTCGGACGGCACCGACGACGAGGGCAACCCGAACTACATCTACCTGCTGGGCGACCGCACCGGTCTCGACACGATCACCGACGTCACGGTGACCAGCCCGACCGAGTTCAGCATCACCTGGGAGACGTTCTACGCCGGTTGGCAGGGTGTCCTCAACGAGGTCTACCCGTCGCACCAGTTCTCCGAGGATCCCGCCACCGCTGCGGCCGAGCTCAACGATGCACTCCGCGAGTGGAACGTCAACGGCGAGGTCATCGCATCGTCCGGCCCCATGGTCTTCGATTCGTGGGAGAAGGGCGTCCAGATGAACCTGGTGCGCAACGACAACTACAACGGCTCGAACAGCCCCGACGCCAAGAACGACGGCGTGGCCTTCGTCGACGGCGTGCAGATCAACTTCGTGACCGACACCGATGCGCAGATCAACGCGCTGAAGGCCGGCGAAGCGCAGATCGTCATGACGCAGCCGCAGCTGGCATTCGAGGAACTGTCGAGTGACTCGACGTTCACCGTCTCGTCGTCGCCCGGTCCCGTGTACGAGCACTGGGGTCTCAACCTCAACAACGTGCACCTCGCCAAGCCCGAGGTCCGCGAGGCGATCGCCTACGCAATGGACAAGGGCGAAGTGATGGCCGGGCTCTACACCCCGCTGTTCGGCGACACACTGCCGGCCGAGGGTCTGGGCAACACCTACTGGATGTCGAACCAGTCCGCCTACGTCGACCATTCCGGCGCAGCCGGTTACGGCGCGGGCGACATCGAGTCGGCACAGGCCGCGCTCGAGTCGGCTGGTTACACGCTGAACAGCGATGGCATCTACGAGCACCCCGAAGACGGCGTGCTCACGCTCCGGGTCGGCACGACCGGCGGCAACCGTCTGCGTGAGATCCAGCAGGAGCTCATCCAGGCTCAGCTGAAGGATGCCGGCATCGACATCGTCATCGACAACGTCGAAGGTGGCGCCTACTTCAGCGAAGTGCCGTTCTCCGAGGGCTCGATCGAGTGCTCGACGAGCGGCGGCACCTCCGGCAACTGCGACATCTGGGACATCACCCAGTTCGCATGGGTCGGTGGCCCGTGGCCCGGCGGCAACACCGCTGCGTTCCGCAAGGGTGGCGAGAACAACCCGTACGGCTTTGCCAACGACGCGTTCGAGACCCTCGCCGACGAGTGCGACGCAACCGTCGACGCCGATGAGCGTGCAGCTTGCTACAACGAGCTGGACCTGTTCGTCACCACCCTGGAGAAGGACCCGGTGCAGGGTCTGTTCATGCTCCCGCTCACCCAGAAGCCGTCGTTCTACGGCTACACCGCTGCGCTTGCGCAGGCCGGTGTCGCTCCCGACGCCCAGGGTGCGGGCCCGTTGACCAACGTTGCGGACTTCCAGTTCGCCAACTGATCAACCGAACACCTTGTAACACCATGTGAGATGTAGAACGGGGCCCCGAAAGGGGCCCCGTTCAACATCTGGTCACCTGTCGTCTACTGTCTCGGTCCGAGGTCCTCACACTGTGTTCGCCTACATCACCAGACGTCTCCTGGCAACGATCCCGCTGCTGATCATCGCGCTGTATCTGGTGCATGTCGGGATCTCGCTCACCACCGATCCCCGATCCGGGTTCTATCTGTGCCTGCCGCGCTGTCAGGACGGATTCGACCAGATCACCGAGGTCTACAACCTCGACGTCAACGTCTGGGTCCGGCCCTTCATCTGGTTCGGCGACGTGCTCAGCGGCGACCTCGGCATCTCCAGCAGCATCGGCGAGCCGGTCAACGAGATCATCGTCGACCGCGGCTGGAACACCGCACTGATCGCCGTTCCCGCCTTCATCATCAGCGCCGTCGTCGCCCTGCTGCTGTCGGTGTACTCCGCCCGCCACCAGTACTCGAAGGGCGACTACATCCTCACCGGTCTGGCCTTCTTCGGCCTCGCCTTCCCGTCGTTCGTGCTCGCACTGCTGATCCAGAACATCTTCGGCGTGCAGCTCGAGAACTGGTTCGGGATCAAGCCGTTCAACACCGGTCGCAAGACCAACGAGAACTTCATCGAGCTGCTGCGTGACATCGCGCTCCCGGTGATGTCGTTGTCGATCCTGTTCATCTCCGCCGACAGCCGGTTCGGACGTGCGTCGATGCTCGAGACCCTCAACCAGGACTACATCCGCACCGCTCGGGCCAAGGGTCTGCCCGAGAAACAGGTGGTCTGGAAGCACGCGCTCCGCAATGCGCTCATCCCGCTCGTGACGCTCTGGGCGCTCAACTTCTCGGCCCTGCTCGGTGGGTCGATCGTCACCGAGAGCATCTTCTCGTGGCCGGGTCTCGGCCCTGCGTTCGTTCGTGCGCTCAACGACGCCGACATCTACCTGATCCTCGGCATCGTGCTGTTCACCGGGTTGATCACGGTCTTCTTCAACCTCGTCGCCGACATCATGTACGGCGTGCTCGACCCCCGGATTCGACTGGACTGAGGAGCGTCAATGGCCAAGAGCACCTTCGACCAGCAGAACCGGGAACCCGGAGTACTTCGACACCGAGACCTACGAGCACCACGTACCGGTCTTCTCGGCCGGCGAGATCGAGGGCCTCACCGAGGCCCCACAGACGTTCGGATGGTTGGCGTGGAAACGATTCCGCCACCATCGCATGGCGATCATCGGGGCGATCGGTCTGGTGCTGATCGTGCTGTTGTTCATCGTCGGCCCGATGGTGAGCCCGTGGGAGTTCGACGAGCGCAACATCGCCGACCGGCTGCAGGGGCCGTCGTCGAACCACTGGTTCGGTACCGACGAGATCGGCCGCGACCTGTTCGTCCGCACCGCCCAGGGTGGTCTCTATTCGCTTCGCATCGGGTTCATCGCGGCCGTCCTCGCAACGGCGATCGGCACGATGCTCGGTGCGATCGCCGCCTACTTCGCCAAGGGAACCGACATCTTCATCTCGCAGGTGATCAACATGGTGCTGATCGTGCCGGCGCTGATCGTGCTGTCGATCTTCTCGAAGTACTCGGGAGGCAATGCGACCAGCCTGGCGATCGTGCTGTCGCTGCTGCTGTGGACGCGAATAGCGAGAGTCGTTCGAGGCGTCGTGCTGTCGATCAAGGAGCAGGAGTACATCCTGGCGGCGCGGGCCGCCGGCGCGTCGCACATGCGCATCATCTTCCGGCACGTGCTCCCCAACGTCGTCGGCCCCGTGGTCGTCGAAGTGACCCTGCTGCTCGGCACGGTGATCGTGCTCGAGAGCACCCTGTCGTTCCTCGGCCTCGGTGTCCAACCACCGAACGCATCGCTCGGCACGCTGGTCGCCGACGCCAAGGGCAACATCGACAACGATCCCGATCCGGGTGCTCACGCCCGGTTTCTTCATCGTGATGATCGTGCTGTGTGTCAACTTCCTCGGAGACGGCATGCGCGATGCCCTCGATCCCCGTTCCAAGAACGAGAGAGGATGACATGGCGTCGTCCCCATTGCTGAAGGTCGACGATCTGACCGTCGCGTTCCGTACCGACGCCGGTGTCGTCCGAGCGGTCACCGAGGTCAGTTTCGAGATCAGCTCCGGCGAGGTGCTCGCCGTCGTCGGCGAATCCGGTTCGGGCAAGTCGGTCACCGCCCTGGCGCTGATGCGGTTGCATCCGAAGAACACCGACATCACCGGCAACGTGAACTTCGACGGCATCGACGTGCTCTCGCTGACCGAGGAGCAGATGCGTTCGATCCGCGGCCGTGACGTGGCGATGATCTTCCAGGATCCGATGACCGCGATGAACCCGGTGTACACGGTGGGTGAGCAGATCGCCGAGGCGATTCGGGTCCACACGGACACGTCCAAGCAGGCTGCCTGGGATCGCTCCGTCGATCTGCTGCAGTTGGTGGGCGTGCCGGAACCGAAGCGCCGTGCCGCGCAGCACCCGCACGAGTTCTCCGGCGGCATGCGCCAGCGGGCGATGATCGCCATGGCGATCTGCAACGACCCGAAGCTCCTGATCGCCGACGAGCCGACCACCGCCCTCGACGTGACGGTGCAGGCCCAGGTGATGGAGGTCCTCCACGACGTGCAGCAGGCGACGGGTTCGGCGATGATGCTGATCACCCACGACCTCGGTCTCGTCGCCGGGTCGGCCGACCGTGTGCAGGTGATGTACGCCAGCCGTCTGATGGAGACCGGCGACCTCGACGACATCTTCTACGAGTCGCGGAACCCGTACACGATGGCGCTGCTCAACTCGATCCCGGACCTCGAAGGGGTCAAGGACTCGCTCGAGGCGATCCCGGGCAATCCGCCGAGCCTGCTCAATCCGCCCTCGGGCTGTGCGTTCCGGCCGCGGTGTTCGTTCGCCATCGACGAGTGTGCAGCATCCGATCCGCCGGTCGTGATCGCTCGGCGACGGCCACACGAGCCGCTGCCATCGCACCGCCGAGATCGGCATGGGCGTGGAGGCGATGTCATGACGACCGCCTCGCTCTACGACTCGGGCGCGCTCAGCGGCGTCGACGAGGACGCACCGATCCTGAAGATCCAGGATCTCGTGATGGAGTTCCCGATCAGGGCGGGTGTGTTCCGACGCCAGGTCGGATCGGTCCAGGCGGTCTCGGGTGTCACGCTCGACCTGATGCGTCACGAGACGCTCGGCATCGTCGGCGAGTCGGGCTGCGGCAAGAGCACGCTCGGCCGTTCGCTGCTGCGTCTGGTGGAGCCGACGTCCGGCACGGTGATGTTCGGCAACGAGAACGTGACCGCCGCGTCGAAGAAGCGACTGCGCCAATTGCGCAGTGACCTGCAGATGGTCTTCCAGGACCCGTACGCGTCGCTCAACCCGAGGTTGCCGATCCGTGAGATCGTCGGTGAGCCGATGAAGATCCACGGTGTCCCGAAGAAGGAGGCGCGCGACCGTGTCGGCGAACTCCTCACCCGGGTCGGCCTCCTGCCCGAGCACGGCAACCGGTACCCGCACGAGTTCTCCGGCGGGCAGCGCCAGCGCATCGGCATCGCCCGATCGCTCGCACTGCGTCCGAAGGTGATCGTGCTCGACGAGCCGGTGTCGGCGCTCGACGTCAGCATCCAGGCCCAGGTGCTCAACCTGCTCGACGAGATCCAGGACGAGTACCAGCTGAGCTTCATCTTCATCGCTCACGACCTGTCGGTGGTGCGTCACACCAGTGACCGTGTGGGCGTGATGTACCTCGGGCGCATCGCCGAACTCGCCGATCGCGACACGCTCTACGAGTCTCCGTCGCACCCCTACACCCAGTCGCTGCTGTCGGCGGTGCCGATCGCCGATCCTCGCCGCGAGCGGGCCCGTCGCCGCATCATCCTGCAGGGTGACGTGCCGAGCCCGGCCAACCCGCCGACTGGTTGCCGGTTCCACACCCGGTGTCCGATCGCCCAGGACATCTGCTCCCAGGAGACGCCGGAACTCACCGAGATCGCCCCCGGCCACGTCGTCGCCTGTCACTTCGCGTTCCAGCCGGGGGAGACCCTGCTCGAACGGACGGTGCAGCTCGGGCGCAAGGTCGAAATCGCCGGCGACTGACGTGGCCGACGGGTCGGTGACCCTGCACTCGACGTGGCGGGGGATCATCGCTTCGGCGATCGGTTCTGCCGCCGTCCTCCTGGCCGGGGTGCTCGTGGTCGCGAGTGCCGGTTGGCGAGTACTTCCGACGGCGACGCTCGTGTTCGGGGCGGTGCTGGTCGCGATCGTCCTGTTCGACTATCCGGTGGCGTCGACGTTCGACGCCGACGCGGTGACGCGCCACATGGTGCTGCGTCGGCAGCGCTTGCCGTGGGATCGCGTCGAGAAGTTGACGCGCACTCGTCCTGGCCTGGTGTCGGGGTTCCGCAGGCTCGCCTATGGCGGCCTGGTCGCCGCTGTCGGGCGACGCCGATACCTGCTCACCGACCGATGCGAGTCGCTGGCCGAGTTCGAGGCGGTGGGCAAGGCACTCGGCGACCGTGCCGACGATCTGTTGGCGACCACCCCGGAGCCGCCGGCCGGTTCGGTGCCGACGTGGTGGTACCGGCGGCGCAAGTGGGCGCCGGACGGCGCCGGGCACCGGTAGGATTGTCGACCGTGCGTGACGTCATGCTCTACATCACCCTCGCGATCAACGTCGTGTCGATGGGCGCCCTGATCGCTGGCATCCTCATGCACAGCGGCCGTGGTGGTGGCCTGTCGGACATGTTCGGCGGCGGCGGCGGTGCGGCCCTCGGGTCGACGGCAGCCGAGCGCAACCTGAACCGGATCACGTTCGTCTTCGCGCTGATCTGGCTCTTCACGGTGATGGCGCTCCCGTTCCTGTACGACTAGGTCGTCAGGATCGGTGGCACTGCTCGTTGCGGGAGATAGGGTCACAGACCCAAACCACGTCGGAGTGGCGGAATGGCAGACGCGCTAGCTTGAGGTGCTAGTGCCCTACTAATGGGCGTGGGGGTTCAAGTCCCCCCTCCGACACC
>CAVORH010000028.1:0-295566 GCA_963698565.1 Ilumatobacteraceae bacterium | reverse complement strand
CATCACCGTTCATGAGTTGCCGATGGGGTGACGATGAGGACTAGGATGTTCCTCGTGTCTACGACCACGACCTTCCCGAGCCTGCTCGTAGTACTCATCCAGTAGCGCGTCCAGCTCTCTGCTGTACGCGCTCACGACCTCCCACACGGGAGGTCGTTTGCTTTTCGGCACCCTCCCGAACCGACCACCACACGAAGATCCCCACAGGAAGCACCACCAGGAAGCAGCACGATCATGGCTGAACGAATCACCGGCGCCGAGGCGCTGATCCGAGCACTCGAACACGAGAACGTCGAACTCATCTTCGGCTACCCGGGAGGCTGCATCCTTCCGGCGTACGACCCGCTGATGGAGAGCCCCATCCGCCACGTGCTCGTGCGTCACGAGCAGGGCGCCGGCCACATGGCCGAGGGCTACGCCCATGTGTCGGGCAAGCCCGGTGTCGCGATGGTGACCTCCGGGCCGGCAGCGACCAACCTCGTCACACCGCTCATGGACGCCTACATGGACTCGGTGCCGATGGTGGCGATCACCGGCCAGGTCGCGACGAACGCGATCGGCACCGACGCCTTCCAGGAGTGCGACACGGTCGGCATCACCCGCTCGTGCACCAAGCACAACGAGCTGGTCATGTCGGCGCAGGACATCCCGATGGCGGTCCGCCAGGCGTTCCACATCGCCACCACCGGACGCCCCGGCCCGACGTTGATCGACGTGCCGAAGGACTGCCTCCAGAACGACATGGAGTGGTACTGGCCGACCGACCAGGAGGTGCTCGACTCGCTTCCCGGCTATCGCCCGAACGTCAAGGGTCACCCCCGCATGATCAAGGAAGCCGCTCGGCTGATCATGGAATCGGAGCGACCGATCATCTATGCCGGTGGCGGCATCTTGAAGGCACGCGCCGCCGAGGCGCTGCGTGAGCTCGCCGAGCTGATCGACAGCTACGTCGTCACCACGCTGATGGCTCGTGGGGCGTTCCCCGACGATCATCCGCTCTGTCTCGGCATGCCCGGCATGCACGGCAACGCCACCGCAGTCACCGCGATGCAGCAGAGCGACCTGCTGATCACCCTCGGAGCCCGCTTCGACGACCGCATCACCGGCAAGGTCGACGCGTTCGCTCAGCAGGCAAAGGTGATCCACGTCGACATCGACCCGGCCGAGCAGGGCAAGGTCCGTCGCCCCGAGGTGCCGATCGTCGGCGATGCCAAGTACGTGATCGAGGAGATCATCGCCGAGATCAAGTCGATCATCGCAGCGGGTGGCGCGCAGGCGGACACCTCGGCATGGAAGAGCAAGGTCTCGGGCTGGCGTGAGCAGTTCCCGATGACCTACGAGCAGTCGGAGCCCGGAGCTGCGTTGAAGCCGCAGTACTGCATCGAGGAACTCAACCGTCTGGCCGCGCCGCACACGATCGTGGCGTCGGGCGTCGGTCAGCACCAGATGTACACCTCGCAGTTCTTCGAGTTCAACGAGCCGTACACCTGGGTCAACTCGGGCGGGCTCGGCACGATGGGTTTCTCGATCCCGGCTGCAATCGGCGCCAAGGCCGCCAAGCCCGAGTGCGACGTCTGGGCCGTCGACGGTGACGGCTGTTTCCAGATGACCGCGCAGGAGCTCGTGACCGCCACGGTCGAGGGGCTGCCGATCAAGGTGGCGCTGCTGAACAACAGCTACCTCGGCATGGTGCGTCAGTGGCAGGAGATGTTCTACGACGAGCGCTACTCCGAGGTGTACCTCAACGCCAAGGTGCCCGACTTCGTGATGTGGGCCGAGTCGATGGGGTGCGTCGGCATCCTCGTCGAGTCGCCCGAGGAGGTCGGCCCGGCCATCGAGAAGGCGAACTCGATCAGCGATCGCAGCGTCGTCATCGAGTTCCGCACCGATGCCTCCGAGAAGGTCTTCCCGATGGTGCCCGCCGGTGCCAGCAACGACGACCTGATCCTCCATCCCACCCAGCAAGATCGAGCCGGAAGCCTGCGCCCATGACCACCATCAACCAGTACGGGGGTCAGACCCTCAACCACCACATCCTGTCGGTGCTCGTCCAGAACCGCCCGGGTGTCCTCGCCCGGGTGGCCGGGTTGTTCGCTCGGCGCGGCTACAACATCTTCTCGCTGGCGGTCGCTCCGGCCGAGGACGACGGGATGAGCCGCATCACGATCGTCGTCGATGTCGAGTCGACGCCGCTCGAACAGATCACCAAGCAGTTGTTCAAGCTGATCGACGTGGTGAAGATCTCCGAGCTCGATCCGCGCCGCTCCGTCGAGCGCGAGCTGCTGATCGCGACCGTGAAGGCTCCCGACGACCAGCGGGCGAAGGTCGTCGAGCTCGTCAACATCTTCGAGGGCAAGATCATCGCCGTCGCCGAGTCGGTGCTGACCGTCAGCCTCGAGGGGCATCCGGACAAGCTGGACGATTTTGAGGATTTGCTCGACGGTTATGGCATCGTTGAGCTCCAGCGCACCGGACGGGTGGCGCTGCCGAAACTCGATCGCGGTGCACGACTGCGCGCCGTGCACCCCACCGACACAACTGGAAAGGCTGGCTGACATGGCCGTCACCGTGTACTACGCCGAGGATGCAGATCCTTCGATCATCCGCGGCAAGAAGGTCGCCGTCATCGGCTACGGATCGCAGGGCCATGCCCACGCGCTCAACCTGAAGGAGTCGGGCGTCGAGGTCGCCGTCGGCCTGCGTCCCGAGTCGTCGTCGGTCGCGAAGGCCGAAGCTGCCGGGCTCACCGTGATGACCATCGACGAAGCGTCCGAGTGGGCCGACGTGATCATGCTGCTCGCCCCCGACACCGAGCAGAAGGCGATCTACGACGCCCACATCGCCTCGCATCTCTCCGACGGCAAGGCCCTCGCCTTCGCCCATGGCTTCAACATCCGCTTCGACCGCATTCAGCCGCCCGCCGGTTGCGACGTGATCATGATCGCCCCGAAGGGCCCCGGCCACCTGGTGCGCCGCACGTACACCGAAGGCGGTGGCGTGCCGGCACTGATCGCCGTCGCCCAGGACGCCACCGGCCAGGCCCGCGACATCGCGATGTCGTATGCCGACGCGATCGGCGGCACCCGCGCCGGCGTGATCGAGACGACCTTCGCCGAGGAGACCGAGACCGACCTGTTCGGTGAGCAGGCCGTGTTGTGCGGTGGTGTCACCGCACTCGTGCGCGCCGGGTTCGAGACGCTGACCGAGGCCGGCTACGCCCCCGAGATGGCGTACTTCGAGTGCCTCCACGAGGTGAAGCTGATCGTCGACCTCATGTACGAAGAGGGCATCGCCGGGATGCGCTACTCGATCTCCGACACCGCGGAGTACGGCGATCTCACCCGTGGGCCGCGCGTCGTCACCGAGGCGACCAAGGCCGAGATGAAGAAGATCCTCGGCGAGATCCAGAGCGGCCAGTTCGCCGCGGAGTGGATCGCCGAGTCCGAGGCCGGCCGCCCCAACTACAAGCGGATGCAGGACGAGGGCAAGGAGCACCCGATCGAGGAGATCGGTGGCGAACTGCGCAGCATGATGCCGTTCATCAGCGCCGGCAAGCAGAAGGTCTCCGACATCTCCGGCGGCTGAGCACATGCAGAGCGATGAGCGAACCCTCCACATGTGCGGGTTCCGCTCATCGCCTGGCCGGAGCCGAGCGAAGTCCGCGCAAGCGATGAGCGAACCCTCCGGATGTGCGGGTTTCGCTCATCGCTCGGGAGGGAGCCGTCGATGACGGCCATGGCATGGGCGTTCGCTGCGGTGTTCGCAGTCGCCGCAGGCGCGAACTGGTGGAGTCGGTGGATCGACGATCGACGGACCGAGCTCTGGAGCAAGCCGCTCGCGCTGATCGCCCTGATCGGTGTCGCGGCCACGCTCGATCCGGTCGATCCGGCCGTGCGAGCGTGGTTCGTCGTCGCCCTCGTGTGCTCGCTCGCGGGCGACGTGTTCCTGCTCGACGGGGATCGGCGGTTCATTCCGGGGCTCGTCGCGTTCCTGCTGGCGCACGTTGCCTACACCGTCGGCCTGATCGTTGCGCCCGACTGGTCGTGGGTCGGCTTCGGTGTCGGGGTCGTGCTGACGGTCGCGCTCGCGTCGACGGTGGGGGTGCGGATCGTCCGGGCGGCGCGTCGCTCGGAGCCGGTGTTGGGTCCGGCGGTGTCGGCCTACCTCGTGGCGATCTCGCTGATGTTCTGTGCGGCGGTGGCAACGGGCAGCCCGTGGGCGATCGTCGGGGCGGCGCTGTTCGTCGCCTCCGACTCGGTGCTCGGCTGGCGCCAGTTCGTCGGCTCGGCGCGCTGGATGCCCGTCACCGTGATGGTCACGTACCACCTCGGTCAGGCGGGCCTCGTCGCGAGCCTCGTCTAAACCCGACTTGTGTGGTCAGGAATTGCCGGGTAGCGTGCCCGCCCTATGAGCGACTCCTGGGGTTTCGAGACCAAGCAAGTGCACGTCGGCGGTGAGCCCGATCCGACGACCGGTGCGAGGGCAGTGCCCATCTACCAGACCACGTCGTACCAGTTCCGCGACACCGACCATGCGGCGAACCTGTTCGGGCTCGCCGAGATCGGCAACATCTACACCCGCATCATGAACCCGACGCAGGCCGCGCTGGAAGCGCGGGTCAATGCGCTCGAAGGGGGCTGCACCACCGCGGTCGGCCTGCCGGGAACACTGGCCGTGGCATCGGGCCAGGCCGCCGAGACGCTTGCCTTCATGACCCTCTGCGAGTCGGGGGATCACGTGGTCGCCTCGCCGTCGCTGTACGGCGGCACGTACAACCTGCTGCACTACACGCTGCCGAAGTTCGGTGTCGAGGTCACCTTCGTCGACGACCCCGACGACCTCGCGCAGTGGGAAGCGGCGATCAAGCCGAACACGAAGGTCCTCTACGGCGAGGTCATCCCGAACCCGAAGAACGACGTGCTCGACATCGAGGGCATCGCCGGTGTGGCACACGCCAACGGCATTCCGCTGATGGTCGACAACACGGTGCCGACCCCGTACCTGATCCGGCCGCTCGAGTGGGGCGCCGACATCGTGATCCACAGCCTCACGAAGTTCATGGGCGGCCACGGCACGTCGGTGGCCGGCGCCATCGTCGACGGCGGCACCTTCGACTACGAGGCCTCCGGCCGTTTCCCGAACTTCACCGAGCCCGACCCGAGCTATCACGGGCTCGCCTACTTCCCCGCGCTCGGCCATGGCGCGTTCATCCTCAAGGCCCGGGTGCAGATGCTGCGC
Source organism: Ilumatobacteraceae bacterium (assembly GCA_963698565.1). Classification (GTDB taxonomy): domain Bacteria; phylum Actinomycetota; class Acidimicrobiia; order Acidimicrobiales; family Ilumatobacteraceae; genus Sva-07. The sequence continues at coordinate 290,328 of CAVORH010000028.1, read as the reverse complement.
GACATGGGTCTGGCGATCTCGCCGTTCAACGCCTTCATGATCCTGCAGGGCATCGAAACGCTGAGCCTGCGTATGGAGCGTCACTTCTCCAACGCGCAGGTCGTGGCGGAGTTCCTCGCTGCGCACGACCAGGTCGAATCGGTCAACTACGCCGGCCTGCCGTCGAGCCAGTGGCACGAGCGTGCGAAGCGGCTCGGTGGGGGCAAGGGCTACGGCTCGGTGCTGGCGTTCGAGATCACCGGCGGCATCGAGGCCGGCAAGAAGTTCGTCGAGGGCTGCACGTTGCACAGTCACGTGGCGAACATCGGTGACGCCCGCAGCCTGGTGATCCATCCGGCGAGTACCACCCACTCGCAGCTCACACCCGAGGAGCAGGCGGCGTCGGACGTGACGCCAGGGCTCATCCGCCTGAGCGTCGGTCTCGAGTCGATCGACGACATCCTCGCCGACCTCGAGCACGCCTTCGCCGCCGCCAAATGAGACATGGGGTCTGACCCCACGTCTCATTCAGTCGTCGCGCTGGTTGCGGAGGAACTCCTCGAACTGGTCGCCGAGGTCGTCGGCGGTCGGGATCTGCGCCTCGGCGCGGCGGTCGAACTCCGCTTCCAGCAGCGCGACGTACATCCTGAGTTGCTCGTCGTTGGCGACCAGCTCGTCGTGGACGTCGCGCCACCCGTCGATCTGGTCGCTGAGGTCGTTGGTGTTGGGCACGTCGAGCACATGGCTGAGGTGTCGGACGAGCGCCTGCACCGCCTGGGGGTGTTCGGCGTTCATCAGGTAGTGCGGGATGCCGACGCGCAGTGAGATCGACGGGACGTTCCTGGCCTCGAGCTCGGCCTGGAGCACGCCGACCACGCCGGTGACGCCCTGATACGAGGGGGCGACCAGACCGAGCCGCCGGGCCAGCTCGGCGTTGGCGGTGCTGCCGGTGACCGGCGGGGTTCGGGTGTGGGGGATCGCTTCGGCGCCCGAGCCGACGGTGACGATCGCTTCGCAACCGAGCGCCTGTGCGACGACGTGGATCGCTCCCGTGTACGTCCGCCACGCCATGTGGGGCTCGACACCGATCAACGCGACGATGTCGCGGTGCCCGGGATTGCGCTGGAGGACGAACTCGTTCGACGGCCACACGATCTCGCGAACGTCGTCGTCGACCGACACGTGTGGGCGTTGCTGGGTGAAGTCGTAGAAGGGATCGGGGTCGATCTGGCCGACGGTCACCGCGTGCTCGGCGCTGACGAAGGCGTTGACCGCCTGGGTGGCGGCGCCGCCGACGTCGAACCACCCTTCGAGCCCGACGAGCATCACCGGGCGGTCGAGCGCGCCGATGTCGCCGGTGCCGAACGCGAGGACGTCGGTCGGATCCACGCCAGGAGTCTGCCAGCGAAATGTGACGCTGGGGTCAGACCCCGCGTCTCATCTCAGCTTCGAGACGACGTGGTCGATGCAGTGGGTGAGCGCCTCGACGTCGGCCGGGTCGATCGCCGGGAACATGCCGATGCGCAGCTGGTTGCGGCCGAGCTTCCGGTAGGAGTCGGTGTCGACGATGCCGTTCGCTCGCAGGGCCTGGTTGACCGCGGTGGCATCGATCGAGTCGTCGAGGTCGATCGTGCCGACGACGTTCGATCGTTTGGCCGGATCGTCCACGAACGGCGTGGCGAAGGTGCTCGCCTCGGCCCAGCCGTAGAGCGTCGCAGCCGACTCGGCGCTGCGGCCGGCGGCGAAGGGCATCCCGCCGTTGTCGTTCATCCAGCGGATCTGGGCATCGAGCAGCAGCAGTGTGGCGAGCGCCGGCGTGTTGTACGTCTGGTTCAGCTTCGAGTTGTCGAGCGCGATCTTCAGGTCGAGCGAGGCGGGTCGCCAGCGTTCGCCGGCACCGATCGACTCGATGCGTTCCAGCGCTGCCGGTGAACACGCGGCCAGCCACAACCCGCCATCGGAGGCGAAGCTCTTCTGGGGGGCGAAGTAGTACACGTCGACCTCGCCAGGGTCCCAGGTGAGCCCGCCGGCGGCCGACGTGGCGTCGACGGCCACCAGTGCGTCATCGGCCGTCGTGCCGGCCGGTCGCCGGAGATCCATCGCCACACCGGTCGACGTCTCGTTGTGGGTGAGCGCATAGACGTCGATGCCCGCCTCGGCCACCGCGTCCGGATGGCTTCCGGTGTCGGAACGAATCACGGTCGGCTCGCCGAGGTGCGGCGCCGCGGCAGCGGCTTCGGCGAACTTCGACGAGAACTCACCGAACACGAGGTGCTGGCTGCGCTGCTCGATGAGGCCGAAGGTCGCGACATCCCAGAACACGGTGGAGCCACCGTTGCCGAGGACGATCTCCCACCCGTCCGGGAGCCCGAACAGCGACGTCAGCCCGGAGCGCACGCTCCCCACCAGGTTCTTGACCGGCGCCTGGCGGTGCGAGGTGCCGAGCACGGTGCGCTGCGCGGCGACGACCTGGTCGACCTGTTCGGCGCGGACCTTCGACGGGCCGCACCCGAAGCGCCCGTCGGCGGGCAGCAGGTCGGCGGGGATCTCGATGGCGGCGGGGTCCGAACTCACGGCCTCAAGCATGGCGCGTGCGTCCCGCGATCCCACGCTGCGAATCGTCGTTGGGATGAGGTGGTCACTGTGGCAGGCTTGCAATCGTGAAGCGCACCTCCCAACGACTCGCCGCGATTGCCCCATCTGCCACCCTCGCCGTCGACGCCAAGGCCAAGGCACTGCAGGCCGCTGGTGAGAACGTGATCGGTTTCGGTGCGGGTGAGCCAGACTTCCCGACGCCCGCCCACATCGTCGAGGCGGCGGTCGAGGCCTGCCGCGACCCGAAGAATCACAAGTATTCGCCCGCCGGTGGCCTGCCCGAGTTGAAGCAGGCGATCGCTGCCAAGACCATGCGCGACTCGGCGTTCGAGTGCGCGCCGTCGCAGGTGCTCGTCACCAACGGCGGCAAGCACGCGGTCTACACCGCGTTCGCGGCGCTCTGCGATCCCGGCGACGAAGTGATCTGCCCCGCACCGTATTGGACCACCTACCCGGAGGCGATCACGCTCGCCGGCGGCGTTCCGGTGGTGATCGACACCGATGCGGCGAGCGGCTTCCAGGTGACGATCGAGCAGCTCGACGCGGCGTACACCGACCGCACGAAGGTGCTGCTGTTCGTCAGCCCCGACAACCCGTCCGGTTCGGTGTGCCCGCCCGAGATGGTCAAGGCGATCGGCGAGTGGGCGGTCGATCACGGCGTCTGGGTGATCACCGACGAGATCTACGAGCACCTGACCTATGGCGACAACGTCTTCGCGTCGATGCCGACGCTCGTACCGGAACTGGCGAACCAGTGCATCATCGTCAACGGTGTCGCCAAGACGTACGCGATGACCGGGTGGCGCGTCGGCTGGATGATCGGTCCCGACGACATCATCAAGGCGTCGACCAACTTCCAGAGCCACGCCACCTCCAACGTTGCCAACGTCTCACAGCGGGCGGCACTCGCCGCGGTGTCGGGGTCGCTCGACGACGTCGTGATGATGCGCACCGCGTTCGCTCGCCGGGCCCAGACGATGTGGACCAAGCTCAATGCGATCGATGGCGTGACCTGCCTCGAGCCGCAGGGAGCGTTCTACGCCTACCCCGACCTGAGCGGTCTCCTCAACCGGCCGATCGACGGGGCCACGGCGACCAACACCCTCGAGCTCGCCGACCTCGTGCTCGACAAGGCGAAGGTCGCGTTCGTGCCGGGAGAGGCGTTCGGCCTCGGTGGCTACGGCCGGTTCTCGTTCGCGCTCGGCGACGACGACCTCGCCGAAGGCATCGACCGGCTCGCTGCGCTCGTCAACAGCTGACGCGCCGACGTCGGCGTCTCTGCGCCGCACACGGTGCGGATGAGTTCGACGGCGTTGCCGCCGAGCACTCGATCGATGTCGTCGGTACCGAGCCCGCGCGCCGCGAGACCGTCATCGAGGTCGTCGAACTGCCGGTAGTCGGTGAGCACCGGTCGAAAGTTGGCGTCGAGGTCGGTACCGATCGCCACATGGTCGACACCCACCAGATCGACCAGCCTGAGGACCTCGTCGATGAAGTCGTCGAGTGTCTCCGACACCACGCCCGACGGCCATGCCCCGATCAACCCGCCGGCATCGCTGACGACGCGAGCGTGCTCGTCGGTGACCAGTCGTGCATTGTTGCCCCGCGGGCCGACGAGGTGGGTGTGGGAGATCATCACGGGGTGGCGCGAGGCCGCCACGGCGTCGACGGTCGTCTCGAACGACGCGTGCGCCAGATCGACGATCATGCCGACGTCGTTCATGACGGTGACCAGCTCGCGTCCGGCCGGCGAGAGCCCGTGATGGAGCGGCGGTTCGGTCTGGAGGTCGCCGTACCGGTTCTGGCGGTAGTGGACGAGGGTGATCGAGCGTGCTCCGCAGGCGTGCGCTTCACGCACGCGGTCGAAGTCGTCGGCATCGGGGCCGTCCTCGACGAAGTCCGCCCCCTCGCACGTGATCAGCACGCCGGTCGTGCCGTCGCGGTGCAGACGCTCGACGTCGTCTGCACCCGCAATGATCGTCGCGCCGAGCTCGTTCGCGATGTCGACGATGGCATCGAGCTGCCGTCGATGGTCGGCCGCGGCCTCGCCGGGGGCGAATTCTCGAGCGGCGGCGAATCGGTTCTCGACGAGCTCGAGCACGCGAAGGTCCGCCACCGTCGCGAAGCTCACGGCAGCCATTCCGGCCGCCTGTGCCCCTCGGAAACCAGCCGCTGCGTCGTCGCGGCCGAGGACGGCTCGCGCCGGATCCGAGTCGGGTATTCCGGCGAGAAAGCATCGGCCGGGGTGGGCGTGGACGTCGACGCGTGGTGCCCGGGTTCGAGTCATCGGATCTCGACCTCGACCGGAATCGAGAAGGGAAGCTCGGCCAGGCCGACTGCGCTGCGGGCATGGATCCCGACCTCGGTACCGAACAGCTTGAGGCCCAGCGCAGTGAGGCGTGCGGCGTGGTTGCCCTGTTCGGCGGTCAGGTCGGCGCCGACCTTGCCGACGGCTTGGGCGAGGGAACCATCGGGTTCTTGTGGGCCGTGCCCGGACACCACCTGCCGATTGCTGCCCACGATCACCGGACTGAACGGCAGCACCACGCCTTGTGGAGCGAGCACCGCCGGGGGGAGTACGACTCCCAGTTCGAGCAGTCGGTCGGCGATTGCGCTCACGTTCGGATCGTACAGAACCCTGCCGGTCCGTGATCCGAGGCGGGAACGATCGCGTCGGACCTGCGATCGGAAACCGAGACGTACCCCAGACTCCTGTGAAAGAGTGCATTCCTCGGGATGGCCAACGCAGAGCTCGTTTCGGTCCGCACCGACGGCCGGTACCGCCGCGATCGCCTCGACGGCCGGGGTCTGCAGGCGGCACACGATTGGTTCGCTTCGTTCGATGACGTCTGGCACGCCCGCTCCGACACCCTGGACGAACTCGTCTCGACCGATCCCGATCCCGACCAACCCGAGGAGCACCTCCGATGACCGACCGCACCACCCCATCCGACCTCTCGACCCTCGTCGCTCGGCGAGGATCGACGCGTATCGAACTGAGCAACGATGGCTCGTCGCTCCAGTGCGTACAGGTCTTCGGCGCCCCGCCCGATCGCGTCGTCTGAGCCTTCACCGACCCGCCCGACCCGAGCGTCTGGTTCCCGTCCGGTGGTCCGCCCGGCTCGGAGATGACCGCGTGTGAGTCCAACCCCGTCGAGGGTGGCCGCTACCACTACGTCATGGTGCTCCCCGAGCACGGCCTGGTCGCCTGGCACGGCTCGTGTCGACCTGAGCACCGGTTTCACGAGCGCATTGCGCTGCGCCATCGCCCGCTTCCGGGGTGCGTGCTGGGCGGCAAACGTCGAGGCAAGTGTGTGCGGGCCTCGGCGGGCGGTTGGGAGTGGTCGAGCCAGCCACGGCTGGTGTAGGTGAAACTCCAGTGCAACATCGGTGTCGATGTCGAAGTCACTCCCCGTCATCGTTGGGCCGGTCGATCTCGTTTCCGTCGTCGTCGAGTACGAGCACCGGACCGTCGGGTTCGATCGGGATGACGATCTGACCCGACGCGATCTCTTCGATCCGCTCGTCGAGGGTCGCGATCATGTCAGCAGTGAGGTGTCGACCAGTCGTCGAGACGTTGAAGGCACCCTGCGCGAGACCCAGATCGGGGGCCTTGCCAGGTCCGGCGGTGATCATGAGCTCGGCAACTTCGAGCGCGGCGATGTCGTGGCGCTTGATCACCGAGGTCAACACGTGATCGCGTTGTTCGGGCCGCACCTCCCGCCATTCGTCGACATCGACCCCGATCCCCCACAGGTGACGCCCGAGAACGCCTGATCGTTCATTGGCAGCTTGGAAGACACCGAGGCCCGATGCGCCGGCGGCGTGGAAGACCACGTCGGCTCCAAGGTCGTAGAGGGCGGCGGCGCGCGCCCGTCCGACGAGCGGGTCGCGGAAGCCGTCCACATTGTCCGACTGATTGACGAATGTCGCGAGCACGCCGATGTCCCGGTCGATCGACCGGACGCCCGCTTCGAAACCGGCCCTGAACTCCTCGATCTCGGGGAGCCGCTGTCCGCCGACAAAGCCGACGACGCCGGTCTCCGTCTTCATTGCCGCAGCGACACCGGCGAGAAACCCGCCTTGCTCGTTTTCGAACGCCACGGACGCGACGTTCGACAGTTCGGCGATCTCGGAGCCCGGGTCGATGACACCGAACAGGGTCGTGCGGCGAGCGGCGAAGAAGGCCTTTTCGTAGAAGCCTGCAGTGGCGTCGAGGATGACCATCCGGCGTTGTTCGGCGCTGAGTTCATCGAAGGCCCGCCCCGCGTCGACCCCAAACGGCACGAAGTCGACCTGGAGTCGCAGTTCGCGATCGGCTCGCTCGATGCCCGAGGTGATGCTCTGATTGATGGGCTCGGACGACTCGACGCTGAAGAAGTACGTCACTGAGGGCCCTGGGCCGGGGTCGAACACGCCGAAGTGGACCGAGATGGTCACCCCGAGTGCGACTGCGAGAGAACCGACGAGCGCCCAGAGCCGTCGTCGCACCCGAGCGGCATCCGTGCGTCGCTGCGCCTCAGCGCGATCGAGCTCGGCCGACCGCTCGAAGCTGCGCTCCAGGAAGTCGCGCTCGGGCCGGTTCAGGGTGATCGCCGACGATTCTTCCCATCTCTCGAACTCGACGAGCCGCTCGGGCGGGAGGAGGTAGTGGGTCGCCTCGTCGGCGAGCTCCCACTCCCTCACAGCGATCAGCAGCGATGCGTGGCGCCGGAGGTCGGCACGGCTCGTCTCGATCCAGCTGTCGAGCCTCGCCCACGCCGTGAGGAGTGCCTCGTGTGCCACCTCGACCGTCGGCGCTCCAGTCAGCGGGTCGGAATCGAACGAAAGCAGGCGGTGCTCGCCGAAGACGCGCAAGACCTCCTGCACGGCACCGGTATCCGACCCGATCGAAACGAGCTCTCTGGCGGCGACACGTCGCCGACTCCACTGGTCGTCGTCGGTCACGATGGCCAGGCGGAGGAACAGCTGTCGCGCCATGTCCCGACCGGCGTCGTCGAGCTCGTCGTACAGATTGGACGCGCGCCGCTCGAGGGCACCTTCGACCCCACCCATCGCCCGGTACGAAGCTGCCGTCAACGTCGAGCCGACGCGGCGATCGAACAGCTCGGTCAGTGCGTACTGGAAGAGCGGAAGCGAACCCGGCCGGCTGCGAACGTCAGCGATCAGCTCGCCGAGCAATGCTGGTTCGAACGACACGCCGTGCTGTTCGGCAGGCAAGTATCGCCGCTGCCTCCAGTTCCTCGGCCGACAGTGGCGTGACGTTCACGACCCCTGCCCCCAGTCGCGCACCGAACTCGGGATGCGACAGCGGACGTCCGTAGAAGTCGGCACGCAGCGTCAGCACAACGATGATTCGCCCGTGAGGATCGTCGCTGGCGGTCACGAGGTTGGACAGGAACCGGTCCTGCAGCTCCGAGTCATCGACCAGGGTGAACAACTCCTCGAACTGATCGATCGCCACGACGAAGCGTGCGTTGCTCCGGGGCAGGAGCCGCAGGACCGCTCGGAGGAGGCCGTTGTCCCCGTCGTCGAGCAGTGCACCCAGACTGGCCGGGGCATCGTTGACCGACCGGAGCAATGCGGCCTCGAGCTCGGCGAACGGGTGCGCCCCTGGCGTCATCGTCGCGACCAACCACTCGTCGGAACCTTCGATCGCTCCCTTGGAGAGCGCTGGTAACAGTCCGGCGTGGACAGCGCTGGACTTGCCGGACCCGCTCGCACCGACGATTGCGACGAGGCGCTGCCCTGCACCGATCGTCCGAAGCAGTTCTGCGATGAGCGCATCGCGCCCGAAGAACGTCCCGACGTCTGCGGCCCCGAAGGATCGGAGACCCTTGAACGGGTTCGCCGCCACACGAGCCGAGCGGAGCAACGCCTCGGGTGAGGGCAATGGAGGCTGGATGCGCTCATCGTGGAGGAGGATCTGTTCCTCCAAGCGGAGCAGACGCGGTGACGGGTCGATGCCGAGCTCCTCGCCGACATGCCGCCGGAAGCGGCTGATCGCCCGGAGCGCCTCTGCGGGCCTTCCCGACCGGTACAGCGCCAAGGCCTGTTGTGCAGCGAGACGCTCGCGGAGCGGATGTTGGCGACGAAGCACCTCCAGCTCGGTGACGAGCTCACCCCCCAACCCTGTTGCGATGTCTGCGTCCACCCGGTCCTCGAGTGCGTCGATTCGCATCTCCGACAGGCGGTGGGCCTCGGTCTGGACGAAGTTGTCGTAGCCGAAGTCCTGGAAGGGCGGACCGCGCCACAGCTCGAGCGCCGACCGCAGGCGTGCCGCTGCCCCGGCCGGGTCAGAGCGGAGCAGACTTTTGCCAGCGGTCACCGATCGCTCGAACTGCGCGACGTCGTAGTGCTCGTCGTCGACTTCGAGTCGATAGCCCGCACCCACGGTCTGCAGCGGCGAGTCGCCGTACCGTTCCCGATCTGGTTCGAGCGCATCGCGCAGCCGAGAGACGTACACGCGCAGAGCGTTCAGCTTGCCCTCGGCTCCGTCGCCCCAGAGCTCCTCGAGGATTCGATCCGCGGGCAATGCGTCGTTGCGATGGACCAGAAGCAGCGCGAACACGGCCCGCTGTCGGTGCGCACCGAGATCGAGCTCCTCGCCATCTCGCAGCACGACGAGGGGACCGAGCGCCCGAAGCTCCATGTCGGCCATGTCACCACCGTCCGATTACCTCTCGATTAAGTCCTCGGCGCCCGCATACCCCCAGTGTGTGGCCGCACTCAGCGCTGAGATTTCGTCCCATGCGGCGACTTCGAACGCGCCCACGCGCACGCGCTACATCGATCGGTAATGCGGAGCCGTCACCGTACTCGTTGTCGACCGAACCAGTCGACCGCCGAGTTCGACCGGACCCGGCGCAGCGAGCGCCGACCGACGAGATCGGCCCGACGAAAGGCCAGAGAGATGGAACACCCCAAGATGTCGACGAGTCATCGGAACCTCGCCGTGCGACCGCCCACGGCTCCGCGACACATCCGCACGAGCGATGAGCGTCGTCGCTACACGTTCATCGGGACCGCATTGGCGTGCGTCATGCTTGCCATCAGTGCGTGTTCGTCCGGCGACGAGGAGCCAGGTGCGGGCGGTACGAGTAGCGATGACGTCACGGCGCCATCTGAGCGCGTGGACTCAATACCGAGCACAGCATCAGCCGAACCCCAGGTGGCGACTGCGACGGCGTACTGGGAGGCGCTGGCGGCCGACGACCGGGAGGTCGCCCTGAGCCTCGTCGACTCTGCGTATCTCGAGTCGGGAGCCGGCGATCCGTTCGGCCGAGCCCGAACGCTCGAGCAACAGTTCGACTGGTACGACGCGGTGGGCTGGCAGTGGGCGCTCCGGAACTGCTCGACCAGTGACGCCGGTGCGGTGGAGTGCACGGTCAGCGCGAGCAACGCATGGTCCGAGGCATTGGGCCTCGAGCCGATCATCGGCACCTTCGACGTTCGCTCCGGCGACGACGGGATCCTGACTGTCGAAGATCAGTCCAGGTCCTTCTCCTCGCAGTGGCTGCCGATGGTGTATTTCGTCTTCGAGGAGTGGGTGCAGACGAATCATCCTGAGGATGCCCAGTTGATGTTCAACTTCGGTGTTGATCTCAACCCCGAGATTCTGGACATGTACAGGCTCAACACCGAACGATTCGTGGAGGCGCACCAGGGTCAGTGAGGCCGCCGTCGCAGCGTCACCCTGAGCGTTCGCCGCCGACCTTCCAATTCGTGACGCTGGCGCTGATCCACACGGCGCGCGTCATCCAGGTGGCGCGCATCGCAGCCGGACCGGTCGGGCTCAGCATCGAGCGCAGCGGATACCAGGGGTCGTGCTCGTTGACGAACTCGTTCGCGACGAGGGCGTGGCTGATTCGTGCGTCGGTGAGGTCGACGTCACGGAAGCGGGCTCCGGTCAGGTCCGCACCCCAGAGGACCGCTCCGGCGAGATCGCCCTCGAACTCCCCGGGTGTGGGTACTCCTGTCGTGTCAGCCGGCGGCGTCGACGGCGGCTTCGTGCTCGGGCAGTGGTTCGACGTGGACGAAGCGAACGGCGAGGAGATCGACGATCACCACGACCGCGGCGCCCGCAACGATGATCAGCAGCGGGATGACGACGTCCTCGCGTGGCAGTGTCATCGTGGTGGTGTTGGTGCCGTTCGGCCACGGCCAGAGCACCCGTGTCGAGCCGAGCATCAGGCCGATCATCGCGGCGAGGACCCAGCGGTGGTAGCGCTCCAGCAGCCAGTTGAGCAGGGTCGAGAACAGGGCGAGACCGACGACACATCCGAGCATGAACGCGATCAGCACCGTGAAGTCACGGTCGTTCACGGCGCCGAGCACCTCGGTGTACATGCCGAGCATCACGAGGATGAACGACCCGGAGATGCCGGGCAGGATCATGGCGCAGATCGCGATCGCTCCGGCGAGGAAGAACACCCACCACGGCTTGGTGACGATCTCGGCCGCGGTGTCGGCGACCTCGGTGTCGGAGCGCAGGCCGAGCAGCAGGAACATCGTGCCGCCGATGCCCAGCATCAGCGCGATCGCGACACCGTCGATCTTGTCGAGCATGCGCAACGCCACCCAGATCGAGCCGAGGATCAGCCCGAAGAACAGCGCCGACATCCTGATCGGTTGTTCGTGCAACAACGTCTCGATCACCGACGACAAGGCGACGATCGCAGCGAGGATGCCGGCGAGCAATGTCAGCAGCCAGATCCACTCGATGCGCTTCAGGGTGCCGATGGCGCCGGCGATGTCGCGGGTGAGGAGCTGCTTGAGCGCGTGGGCTCCCTGGCTGATGTTGCGGATCAGCTGGTCGTAGATGCCCAGCACCAGGGCGACCGTCCCGCCGGAAACGCCAGGAACGATGTCGGCCGAGCCCATCGTGAAACCGCGGACGACCTGGGCGACGGGGGTGGGAATTCGCACGGTGCGAGGCTAGCGATGCGACCCCCTCGTCCGCCGTCGCATGCAACGCTCGGTGTCTGACACCAAGCGTCACGCCCGAGGTGTCACGCCGAGCCGAACCACTCCTCGTAGGTGGGGACCGACGTGACACCCGCACACGCCATGGCGATCAGCGGGACCGCCGCCATCGCACCGGAACCCTCGCCGAGGCGCATGTCGAGGTCGAGCAGCGGCCGCTTGCCGAGGCGTTCGAGGAGCTTGCGGTGTCCGGGCTCGGTCGAGCAGTGCCCGACCATGCAGTGGTCGAGGGCGGCCGGGTTGACCATCACGAGCGGGAGCACGGCAGATGTGACGACGTAGCCGTCGAGGACGACCGGGATCGAGCGATGGCGCGCCGCCACGGTCGCTGCGGCGATCGCCACGAGTTCGGAACCACCCACCTCGCGCAGGATCTCGATCGGATCGGTGATCCCGGCGATCCTGCGCACCGACTCCTGCACGGCGGATCGCTTGCGGGCCAGGCCCTCGTCGTCGACGCCGGTGCCGCGCCCGACCCACGCTGCCGTCTCGCCGCCCGCCAGCGATGCGGCGATCGCCGCGGACGGGGTCGTGTTGCCGATCCCGATCTCGCCGAGCACCAGGAGGTCGCAGTCGAGCGCGTCGACGGCGTCGAACGCGATCTGGACGATCTCGTCGAATCGGTCGTCGGTGAGGGCCGGCTCGTAGCGGATGTCCCCAGTCGGCCGACCGATGCCGACATCGATCGCCGACACGCTGGCGCCGGCGATCTTCGCGAATGCGGCGATCGTCGAACGGCCCTGCCGGTAGGCGTCGAACAGCGCCTGCGTGATGCCGGTGGGGTAGGCGCTCACCTTGGTCGCCGAGGCGACACCGTGGTCGGCGGCGAAGATCAGCGCGGCGGGCCGGTCGACGGCCGGGGTGGCGGTGTGCTGCCATCCGGCCACCCAGGCGGCGATCTCGTCGAGCCAGGCGAGCGCGCCGCTGGGTCGCAGCAGGTTGGCAGCCCGTTCGTGGACCGCATCGGCGGCCGCAGGATCGTGTCCCGGCAGCGGGGCGAGACGTGAACGGAGCAGATCGGACGACATCGCAGGGCGCTCAGTAGTCGATGCCGCGCATGGCACGGATGCCCTGCTGGTAGGCGTGCTTCACCTCGCGCATCTCGGTGACGGTGTCGGCGATCTCGATCAGCTCCGGCGCCGCGTCTCGGCCGGTGATGATCACGTTGACGTGGCGGGGGCGATTCGTGATCGCCTCGACGACCTCCCCGACATCGATCCAGCCGAACGAGGGCAGATACGTCAACTCGTCGAAGATCACGAGCTGGTGCTCGCCGGCGTTCATCAGCTCGGCGGCTTTCGCCCATCCTTCGGCGGCATGTGCCCGATCGTTGGTGAGATCGTCGGAGTCCCACGTGAAGCCATCTCCGAACGCGAACCAGTCGACGCCGAGCTCGCGCCCGACCTTCTCCTCGCCGACCTTCCAGTCGCCCGACTTGATGAACTGCACGACGGCGACGTTCCAACCGCGTGCGACTGCTCGGATCATCATGCCGAAGGCCGACGACGATTTGCCCTTGCCGTTGCCGGTGTTGACGACGACGAGCGAATCGGCGCTGCGCAATCCGTCCGGTCGAGGATCTTCGGTGGGGACGCTGTTGCCCGTTGGTTCGTGGTCGGTCATGGGATTGGGGAGCGTACGCACGCAGCAGTACGATGTCGAACTGTCGCAGACGCAGCGAAGTCCGGTGAGAACCCGGCGCTGTCCCGCAACGGTGGTCTCCCGACGACGCAGCGATGCGCTCGACGGGAGCGAGCCCGGTCGCCTGCCCTGTGACGCGACCATCACCCTCGAGGCAAGGGACGGCTCGCCGGTCGGTCTCCGACCAGCACCCATCTTGTCCTCCAAGTCCTTGGAGGCATCCATGAACACCCACCCCCGTCGGCTCCACCGACGTCTGCTCGGCGCTGTCGTCGGGCTCGCCCTCGTCGCCGCGGCATGCGGTTCCGACGACTCCGCCGGAGACACCGCTGACGCCGCGCCGTCGGTTTCGGAACCGTCGGCCGTGGGCGACGACGTCGACCTTCGAGTCGTGTCGCTGAGCCCCACCCACACGGAGATGATGTTCGCCATCGGTGCGGGCGACCAGCTGGTCGCCGTCGACGAGTTCTCCGACCACCCCGTCGAGGCGCAGGGGCTTCCGAACGATCTGTCGGCCTTCGACAACAACGTCGAGGCGATCGCCGCCTACGACCCCGACCTCGTCCTGATCGGGGGCGACTTCAACGGCCTCGGGGAGCAGCTCGACACGCTCGGCATCGACTGGTGGGACGGGCCGGCTGCGACCACGATCGACGACACGTACCGACAGATCGGCGAGCTCGGTGAGGCGACCGGCCACGAGGCCGAGGCGGCAGCGCTCGTCGCCACGATGCAGGCCGAGATCGACGACATCGTCGCCAACACCCCCGTCCCCGCAGAGCCGTTGACGGTCTTCCACGAACTCGACGACACCCTGTTCAGCCTCGACTCGACCACCCTGTTCGGTGAGCTGTACTCGCTGCTCGGGCTCCGCAACATCGCCGACTCCGTCGAGGGTGACTCCGGGGGGTACCCGCAGCTCAGCGCGGAGTTCGTGGTGTCGGCCGACCCCGACATCATCTTCCTCGCCGACACCAGGTGCTGCGGGCAGTCGCTCGACACGGTTGCTGCCCGACCCGGCTGGGGCGACCTCACGGCGGTGCAGAGCGGCAACGTGGTCGAACTCGACGACGACGTCGCGTCTCGATGGGGCCCGCGGATCGTCGAGTTCCTGCAGTCGGTGTCCGACGCGGTCACGTCGGCGACCAGCTGATGGTCGCTGCGCCCGCCGACGTGACGGCGGTGGACGCCGTCGCGTCGCGGGCGCACGCAACCGGGTCGGGCAACGGTCGGTGGTACCTCGCCGGCGCGCTGATCCTGTTGGTGTCGATCGTCGTCGGCGCGTCGATCGGTCCGGCCGGACCGGCGTCGTGGAGGGTGCCGCTCGCCCTGCTCGATCATCTGCCGCTCATCTCGGTGAACTCCGGGGTGACGGACGCCGAATGGAACATCGTGTGGCGCATCCGGATGCCGCGGGTGGTCCTCGCGGCCCTGGTCGGCGGCATGTTGTCCGTTGCGGGCGCCAGCTATCAGGGCGTGTTCCGCAATCCGCTGGTCGACCCGTATCTGCTCGGCGCTGCCGCGGGGGCCGGTCTCGGTGCAACGCTGGCGCTCACGACCGGACGCGACATCACGATGTCGTGGCCGGTGGATCCGGTGCCCACGTCGGCGTTCGTCGTCGCCGTGTTGACGGTCGGGCTGACCTACCTCGTCGGGGCCTCGTTCCGGGGTTCGCCGACCGGCTCGAATCAGAGTGGTGTCACGTTGGTGCTCGCCGGCGTCGCCGTCGTTGCGTTCGTGACGGCGGTCCAGACCTTCATCCTGCAGCGCAACCAGGACGTGGTGCGCGAGGTGTTCCAGTGGATCCTCGGCCGGCTCTCGGGTGCGACGTGGTCGGACATCTGGCTGATCCTTCCGTACGTTGCGCTCAGTTGCGTGGTGCTGATGCTCCATCGCCGGCACCTCGACGTCCTGCGCGTCGGTGACGACGAGGCGGCGGCCCTGGGCGTGTCGGTGCGTCGGACCCGATTCGTGATCGTCGTCGCGGCCACGCTCGGCACCGCCGCGGTCGTGTCCGTCAGCGGACTGATCGCGTTCGTCGGCCTCGTGATCCCCCACGCGATCCGCCTGGTCGCCGGCGCCGGCTACCGGCGACTCCTCCCGCTGTCGTTGTTGTTCGGCGCGGCGTTCCTGATCCTCGCGGACATCCCCGGGCGGATGCTCTCGAACCCGGCCGAGACGCCGATCGGGGTCGTCACCGCGTTCCTCGGTGCCCCGTTCTTCATCTACCTGTTGCGCACCCGGCGCATCGTCTGATGAGCACGCTCGAGTTCGACGCCGTCACCGTGTCGTACGGCAAGCGGATGGCGGTCGCCCCGTTCACCGAGCGGGTCGGGTCGGGCGAGTGGGTCGGCATCATCGGACCGAACGGCGCCGGCAAGTCGTCGCTCCTGCGAGCGGCCGCCGGGCTGGTTCCGTCGAAGGGCACGATCAGCGTCGACGGTGCGCCGCTCGCGGCGATGGCCGACCGCCAGCGAGCGAGCTGCGTGGCGTACGTCGCACAGAACCCGCTGATCCCGGACGACATGACCGCCTTCGACTACGTCCTGCTCGGGCGCACCCCCTACGTCGGGTACTTCGGGGCGGAGTCGTCGCACGATCGCGACGTGGCGACCGACGTGATCGACCGCCTGCGACTGGGGTCGTTCGCCGGTCGGATGCTCGGGGCGATGAGCGGGGGAGAGCGTCAACGGGTGGTGATCGCTCGGGCGATCGCCCAGGAGGCGCCGGTGCTGTTGCTCGACGAGCCGACCTCGGCGCTCGACATCGGTCACCAGCAGCAGGCGCTCGAACTGGTGACCGAACTGCGCGAGCAGCAGGCGATCACCGTCGTGTCGGCGATGCACGACCTCACGCTGGCCGGTACCTACACCGACCGGCTGGTGATGCTCGACGCCGGGGCCGTCGTGGCGTCCGGCGACGCGCACGAGGTCTTGACGGCGCAACGTCTCGGCGAGGTGTTCCACGTCTGCGTGACCGTCGACGTCGACCCCGACGACGGCACCGTGATCGTCGTTCCCCGCCGCGGCTTCCCCGCCCCCTGACCGTCCCCGTCCCGTTTGCGTTGCACTTCGGGTGGAGCGGGCCACCGAAATTCGCACGCAAACGCTCAGGCGGCGCAACCACAGTCGTTTGCGTTGCACTTCGGGTGGAGCGGGCCACCGAAATTCGCACGCAAACGCTCGGGTGGCGCGGCGGGTTTACGCTGGCGGGATGATCGAGTCGCCGTATCCGACCTTTCCCGGTGTCGAGGCGTTCGATGCCGTGCGAACTCCCGAGGCCGAACGGGCGCACCGCAAGCGGATGTGTGCGCTCGGGTACCGGATCTTCGGAGCGATGCGTTGGGGGCAGCTCGGCGACGGACACATCTCCGCCCGTGACCCGATCCTGACCGACCACTTCTGGCTGCTCGACTGGGGGATCCCGTTCGCGAAGGCGACGGTCGGCGGCCTCGTGCTCGTCGGACCCGACGGGCGAGTGGTCGACGCCGACGGCAATCCGACCGGCGCCGTCAACACGGCGGGCTACAACATCCACGCTCCCGTGCTCGCTGCCCGCCCCGATGCAGTCAGCGCTGCGCACACCCACACGCAGTGGGGCACCCCGTGGTCGGCCAACGTGACGCCGTTCCGGGCGATCAGCCAGGAGTCGTGTGCGTTCGTGTTCGACCAGTCGCTCTTCGACGACGAGGAGGTCGAGGTGCTGTCCTACGACGGCGGCAAGCGCATCGCGTCCGCCCTCGGCGACACCAAGCTCTGCATCCTGCGCAACCACGGTCTGCTCACCGCCGGCGGGTCGGTGGAGGAAGCGGTCGGCTGGTTCGTGATGGCCGAGCGGGTCGCCGAGGTGCACGTGAAGGCGCCGGACGGGATCGCCATCAGCGATGCGGCAGCAGCGATCGCGGCGGAGACGCTCGCCCCGGCCCCGACCGGTTGGCGGCTGTTCCAGTGGCTACTGCGCAGTGTCGTCGACGACCAGAGCGTCGTCGACTGACCCGTTCCGGTTGCGAGCGGGACCTTCGATGCGGCGATGCTCGACCGCAAGGGTGGTGAGCACGATCGCGTCGATCAGCACGATGAGCCAGACACCGTGGATGTCGGCACCGAGGATCATCAGGAGCGCGACTGCAGCGATCGCCACCAGCCGTTCCGTGGCAACCTGTCGGAACGCTCGGTAGACGCCGGCCGCGATACCTCCGAAGAAGAGCGCGAATCCGGCCGCGGTCATGAACCGGAACGCGGCGGGCGTCGTTTCCTCCGGGTGCAGCGCCATCTCCTCGAACCCGACCGCAGCAAGGAGGACGCCGGCGACGATCGGTGCGTGGATGTAGGAGTACACGTCCCGAGCGAAGCGACCGCGGATCTCGGGAGGAGTCTCTTCCGATCGGTGCTCGAACGCCGGGCCGACCCTGTCGAAGTACGACCAGAAGAGCAACCCGGCGAATGCACCGGCAGCGACGAGCGCGATCACGCCACCGGACGCGACTCCGTCGAGACCGTCACCCAGTTCGCTCACCACCGAGTTGCCGAGCGCGACGATCACTTCGCCCATGGCGATGATGATGATGAGGCCGTGGCGTTCGGCGAAGTGCCCGGAACGCACGATCCACGATCCGTCGCCGGCGCGCAGCGTGGCGAACAGGAAGATCAGCATGCCGATGATCCACAGTGTGATCCGCGCCGTCTCGCCGACGAAGCCGCCGATCACGATGATCAGCATGGCGAGGAGATTGGGCCCGGCGTAGCGGATGGCCGACCCGAACTCCGCACTGTCGCGGTCCAGGCCGATCACCATCATCCCGAGCGCCGTCAGGAAGATGATCGCCAACGGAATGGCGAAGAGTGCGCCGGCGTCGCCGAGGGCCGACGTGACCGCCGCCGCCATCGGCACGCTGGCCGCCGTGGCGACGAGGAACAGGATCCTGACCGATCGCTGGTTGCCGGGCACGGCATTGGCTGCCCAGGTGAACTGCGACCACGGCAGCCACATCAGGAGGAAGATCAGCGAGGCCTGCCCGATGCCGTCCCAGGTGGGGTCGTCCAGGAGCAGTGCGACGAGCTGCGAGAAGGCGAACACGTACGCGAGGTCGAAGAACAGCTCGACTGGATCGGCCGTGAAGTCCTCGTTCTGCTCCGGGATGTCGAGGCCGCGCATCGCCGCAGGCTAGCGCTGGGTGCGGTGGCGCTCAGCCGAACACGACCACGCCGACCACGCCGACCAGCACGAGCCCGCTCGCGAGGTACTCGGCACGCGAATGACGCTCGTGGAGGACCCAGGTCGAGATCATGAAGGCGATCACGATCTCGACCTGGCCGAGCGTGCGGACCTTGGCGGCGTTGGTGAGCGTGACTGCCACGGCCCAGCCGATCGAGCCACACAGGCTGAGGACGCCGACCGGGAGCGCGTACCGCCAGGCGCTTGCGACGCGAGGGAGTTCGGCCCGGTCGGAGAAGAAGAGTTGTGTCGAGTTGACGAGCGTCTGGATGCCGAGCATCACGGTGAGCGTCAGCAACGCGCGGTTCCACGTCGGGCCCTCGAGTGAGGTGGAGGCACCGCGGATGCCGACCGCGGCAACGGCGAATCCGGCCGCTGCGAGGATGCCCATCAGTGCCGCCGGGTCACGTGCGTTGCCGAGGATGTCGACGAGGCGGGTCGGTGCAGCCAGCCATGCCACTCCGGCCATGCAGACGAAGGCGGCGACCCAACCGAGCGGTTCGAGCGGCTCCCCGAGCGCGACCGCAGCGACGACGGCGACGAGGATCACCTCGGTCTTGGCGTAGACCGTGCCGATGGCGAAGTCGCGCAGGTCGAACGCACGGAGCAGCGCAAGTGTCCCGAGGATCTGGGCGACCCCCGCGCCGGCGATGATCGGCCAGAAGCGCCACGGGATCGCCGGGATCGGCTCGCCGACGACGCCGAAGGTGACAGCGGCGACCAGCACTGCGAGCGGGAAGCCGTAGGCGTAGCGCACGAACCCGGCGCCGTTGACCGACAGCACCGAGCGCAGCTGGTGCTGTCGCGAGGTGCGCAGGATCTGGAACGTCGCTGCTGCGAGGGTGATGGGGATCCACATGGTGCGCCCGCAGTGTTACATCTGGGGTCAGACCCCAGATGGAGCGGTCAGACGGGAGGGCGGCCGGTGCAGTACTCGTCGAATTCGACGAGGTAGGCGTCGACCCAGGCGGCGATCGTCGTCCGGGTCTCGATGTCGAACATGACGGAGTCTGATTCGCCGGTGACGTGCTCGTTCGCCTGGCGGATCGACAGATCGGTGGTGGCCACGATCAGGCGCATGTTCTCGAACCAGGTGCGGACCATCGCCAGGCCCCGGACCCCGCCACCCCGGCCCGGGGAAGCCGCCATCAGGCCGATGAACGTGTCGCGGAGCACCCCCATGTCGATCCGGGTCACCCAGTCGATCGAGTTCTTCAGCAGCGGGCTGAATGAGCCGTTGTACTCAGGGCTGGCGATCAGGAGCCCGCCCGAGTCGCGCAGGAGCGCAGCGAGTTCGTGCGCGGTCGCCGGCACGCCGTGTTCGTCCTCGTGATCGCCGTGGTAGATCGGCATCTGGTGGTCGCCGAGGCTGACGAGCACGTGGTCGCGGTCGCGTCGCGCCAGTTCGTCGACGACGGCGCGGGCGAGGAGCGTGTTGATCGAGGCGCGGCGGGTACTCCCCGCGGTGACGAGGATCCGGTGGCTGGTCATCAGGAAGGGCTGGGTTCGAACCAGCGATCGCCGTTGAGCAGGATGTCGTCGGCGTCGGCGGGGCCCCACGAACCGCGGAAGTAGGGGACGACCTCGCCGGGATCGTCGAGCGCCGGCTGCACCACCCTCCAGGTGCCCTCGACGATGTCCTGGCGGGCGAAGCGTCGCAGCGAACCGATCAACGCGTCGCCGAGCAGACGTTCGTAGGCGTCCTGGCGTTCGCCGAGCGCAGCCGCGAAGTCGACGTCGACGTCGACCTCCTGGCTGTCGAGGTCGGGGCCGGGTGTCTTGGCCTGGAGCGCGAACGTGACGCCGTCGTTCTTGCCGAGTCGCAGCCGGATCAGGTTGCGGCCCGGTGGGGGCCCGCCCGACTCGTCGAACAGCATCCGTGGCGGTTCGCGCAACTCGAGCACCGCCTCGGTGGCACTCTGCGCCATCGCCTTGCCGACGCGGATGTACCACGGCACGCCGGCCCACCGCCACGAGTCGATCTCGAGGCGCACCGCGGCGAACGTCTCGACGTTGGAGTTCGGGTCGACGCCGGGCTCGTCGCGGTAGCCGACGTACTGGCCGCGGACGAGCGCGTCGGGCTCGATCGGTCGCATCGCCGCGATCACCTTGGCCTTCTCGTCCTGGAGGAACCCGGAGTCGGCGCCGGCCGGCGGCTCCATCGCCAGGAGCGACACGACCTGCAGCACGTGGTTCTGGAGCACGTCGCGGATCGCCCCGACACCCTCGTAGAACGAGCCGCGACCCTCCACGTCGAGGGTCTCCGACATCGTGACCTGCACGCTGCGGACGTAGTTGCGGTTCCACACCGGCTCCAACAGGGTGTTGGCGAAGCGGAACACCAGGAGGTCCTCCACGGCCTCCTTGCCCAGGTAGTGGTCGATGCGGAAGATGTGATCCTCCGAGAACACCTCGTGGAGGGTCTTGTTGAGGTCGATCGCCGATTGCAGGTCGCGGCCGAACGGCTTCTCCACCACGATCCGACCGCGGCGGTGCAGGTCGACCGATGCCAGCTTGGTGGCCACCATCGGGAACATGCTGGGCGGGATCGCCATGTAGAACACGGCGACCAGGGAGTTGTGGCGGTCGAGGGTGGCCCGGAGTTCGTTCCAGGTCGCCTCGTCGGCGTAGTCGCCCTGCACGAGGTCGAGTCGCTCGCACAGCGAATCGACCACCGCTGGGTCCGGGTCGTCGATGTGCTCGGCGATCGACTCGCGGGCATGACGGCGGAAGTCGTCGTCGGTCCAGTCGCTGCGGGCGACGCCGATCACGGGGACGCAGAGCACCCCCGACCGCTCCAAGCGGTACAGCGCCGGGAACAGCTTGCGGACCGCGAGGTCGCCGGTTGCGCCGAACAGCACGAGTGCGTCGGCGTCGGGCTGGCTGGTCTGCATCCGGCTGGAGTCGACGTGGCCGGTGAACATCGTCGGATCGGTGTGCTCGGTCATCGTGTCTGGTCCTTCCGCTCGACGTGGCCGCCGAACCCGGCGCGCATCGCCGACAGCACCTGATCGGCCACGTCCGAGCGTCCGCGTGACGAGAACCGTTGGAAGAGGGCGGCGGACAGCACCGGCACCGGCACGCCCTCGTCGATGGCGGCGTTGATCGTCCAGCGCCCCTCGCCCGAGTCGCTGACCACGCCGGCGTAGGCGCTCAGTTCCGGGTCGGCGTGGAAGGCCTCGGCGGTGAGGTCGAGCAGCCAGGAACTGATCACCGACCCGCGACGCCACACCTCGGTGATCCTGGCGAGGTCGAGGTCGTACTGGTAGTAGGGCGCGGCATCGAGTGGCGCCGTTTCGGCGTCGACGGCGTGATCGACGGCGCCGATGTCGGCCTTGGCGAGCACGTTGAGGCCCTCGGCGTACGCGGCCATCAGCCCGTACTCGATGCCGTTGTGGACCATCTTCACGAAGTGCCCGGCACCGCTCGGGCCGCAGTGCAGCCAGCCGTGCTCCTCCGGCGCCTCGTCGCCGACGCGGCCCGGGGTGCGCTCGGTGTCGCCGATGCCGGGGGCGAGCGTCTCGAAGATCGGTGCGAGTCGTTCGACGGCGGCGTCGGGTCCGCCGATCATCAAGCAGTAGCCGCGTTCGAGGCCGAAGACGCCGCCGCTCGTGCCGATGTCGAGGTAGTTGATCGACGATTGGGCCAGGGCGGCGGATCGGTCGACGTCGTGGCGGTACCACGAGTTGCCGCCGTCGATGATCGTGTCGTCGGGGTCGAGCAGTGGAGCGAGCGCGTCGACCGTGTCGCCGACGAACGCTGCGGGCACCATGATCCAGATCGCTCGCGGTGGTGCGAGTGCGTCGACCATCTCGGCGAGCGAACGGGCGCCGACCACGCCGAGTTCGGCTTCGAGCGCTGCGATCGCCTCCTCGTCGACGTCGTGGACGACACAGTCGTGCCCATCGCGTTGGAGCCGGCGCACCATGTTGGCGCCCATCCGGCCGAGTCCGATCATCCCGAGTTGCATGGTCACAGACTGCCACGAAGCCGGCGTGTCTACGCTCGGGAGATGGCTCCTTCTGCTCGGCCTGCCCCGCCGGA
Organism: Ilumatobacteraceae bacterium; assembly: GCA_963698565.1. Taxonomy (GTDB): domain Bacteria; phylum Actinomycetota; class Acidimicrobiia; order Acidimicrobiales; family Ilumatobacteraceae; genus Sva-07. The sequence continues at coordinate 267,870 of CAVORH010000028.1, read as the reverse complement.
TGCCTGGATCGCCGTCGCCACCGATGAGCATCGACGCCTGCTCGACCGGTTGGACGAACGACTGGCTGCCGGAACGCTCGACGTCTCCGCTGCGTCGCTGCTCCCCGACTGGACGATCGGCCATGTGATCACCCACGTCACCCAGAGCGGCGACGGTCACCTCCGGATGCTCGATGCTGCGGCCGCGGGCGAGGTGGGTCAGCAGTACCCCGGTGGCCGCGAGCAACGCAACAGCGGGATCGAGCGGGGCGCGAGCCGGACGGCGTCGCAGCAGGTCGACGACCTTCGGCGGTCGATCGATGCGCTCGAGGCTCGATGGGCGACGATGCCCGACTGGACCGGCACCGGCGTCTCGATGGGTGGCGACGTCCCGATCACCGACCTGCCGTTCCTGCGCGTTCGCGAAGTGGCGATCCATCACGCCGACCTCGGCCTGGGCTACGCGTTCGACGACCTGCCCGATGTGTACGTCCGCGAGGAGCTGCGCCGGATGGAGATGCTGTGGGCCGCTCGGCAGCCGATGGGGATGACCTCGCTTCCGGACCGTGCGCTCGCTCTTGCGCCGCCGAAGCGATTGGCATGGTTGATGGGCCGTACAGCGATCGACGGTCTCGATCCGGCGGCGATCTACTGACGAGTCGGGCCGGTCAGCCGATCGCCCGCTCGAGTTCGGATCGGTGATCGAGCATCCAGCACGCGGCGCGCGTTCGCCACGTCACGCCCCACAGGATCGGGAAGCCGTCGGGCGCCGGGCTTCTCGTGTCGGCGGTGACGGCGTGAGACACCGCTTCGTCTCGTGCGCTTCGCAGAGCGAACTCGATCATCCGGTCGACGAAGGCGACCCGGTGAGGTGACGCCAGCTCGTACCCGTCGAGCAGCGACGCGCACTGGGCGATACGCGTGGCGGCGTCGGGGAGTGCGTTGAGAGCTGCGACGTCGTCGTCGTGCAGCTGAGCGTTCAGCCACGCAACCTGCGCCAGCTCCCAGAGCGCGTCGACCGGCCCGACGTGCAGTCACCGGACGAGCCGGCCGATCTCCCAGACGGCCTCGTCGTTCCACACCAGCGGTTGTGGGGGCGGTCCTCGATGTCGCTCAGCCGATCGAATACATGTACGATAAATGTTGCCATACTCGTACTGGTGTGCTATCATGACTCCATGGAGTCAGCCGGCGCCATCACCTTCGAGGACGATCTCGACACGGTGCTGAACGACACCGCCGGCCACCTGAACGCCTTGCACGGCCGACTCGTCGACGCCTGCGTGGCGATGCTCGCTGATCGCACCGTGTGGGCCGGGCCGGGGGTGGAACGCCCCGAGTTGTACCTCGCCTGGAAAGTCGGGCTCTCCACCGCCGCGTGCGAAGCAGATCGTGGAGATCGCCGAACGTGCCACCGAACTCCCGGTCACCGTCGACGCGTTGCGGCGTGGCGAGTTGGCGATCGACCAGGTCGTCGCCGTCGTGCGGCGGGCGCCGTGGTGGGCGGATCGTGAAGTGTGCGAGCTGGCCCGCAACGCCACCGTGCACCAGTTGCGCACCGCACTGGCCACGTATCCGTTCCCGGACTACCCCAACCCGAACGACCCCCAGACACCGACACCAGCGGTGCGACAGCGAACCGGTGACGGCGACCACCGACCGATGACGCCGAGTCGTCTGCCGAACCTGCCACGGACGCAGTCACCGACCGACGCCGACAGTGGTGCCGCGGGTGCAGGACCGGGTGTGGTTCGGTGTCGGTGCTGACGGCCGGTTCCGGATGAACGTCGAATGTGACCAGGCGACCGGGATGATCATCGAGGCCGCGTTGCGTGAGTCACGCGACCGGCTGTTCCACGACGGCCACCCCGACATCGACTGGATCGACACGATCCGCGACATCGCCGAGCGGTCGTTGGACGCCGTCGCCGACCTCGCCCGCCGCGACCGGTTCCGGATCCACATCCACCTCGACACCGACGGCACCACCAGCGACGACCGAGGCCACCAACTCCCCGACGCCATCGCGAAGTACATCACCTGCGACGGGCTCGTCACCCCCACCTTCATCCACGACTCGATACCGATCTCGATCGGACGATCCGGACGGATGATCCCCGAACGCACCCGCCGCCACGTCATCCGACGCGACCAGCACTGCCGAGTCCCCGGCTGCACCCAAACCCACATCCTCGAAGTGCACCACATCATCCACTGGCACAACGGTGGCCCCACCGACACCTGGAACCTGATCGCCCTGTGCCCACACCACCACCGCATGCACCACCAAGGCCTGCTCGGCATCGCGGGCAACGCCGACGACGGCACCGTCATCTTCACCGACACCAACGGCCAACCATTGCAACCATCCGGGGCCAGACCCACGCCCCCCGGGGCGCCACCACCACCCCCACGAGGGGTCTACCAACACCCCCTCGGTGAACGCCTCGACACCCACTGGCTCCACTTCAACCCACCACCCGAACACCGCACCACCTGGCAACCCCCCGACCACCGACACACCGCCTGATCGGCGACTCGCCGACGCATCGAGTGATCGGCTACTCGCCGACGCATCGAGTGATCGGCTACTCGCCGACCTCGCCATCGACCGCTTCTCGGAGCAGATCGGCGTGACCGTTGTGGCGGGCGTACTCCTCGATCATGTGCACGAGGATCCATCGCAGGCTCGGCGCCTCACCACTCGGCCAGGACCGCTTCGCCGGCTGCGACACCCCGCCCTGGCTGAGCGCTTCTGCGACCAGCCGACGCGATCGATCGACCGCCTCGGACCAGCCGCGGCGAAGCTCGTCGGGAGTGTCGTCGACCGCGGTGCGCCACTCCCAGTCACGATCGGCCTCCCAGTCGACCGTGTCCCACGGCGGCGCAGGATCGTTGGCGTGCAGGAACGTCGAGAACCAGTGGTCCTCGACGTAGTTCATGTGCTTGAGCAGCCCGCCGAGCGTCATCGTCGTCGGCCCGACCGTGCGTGTCATCCCGTCGTGGTCGACGCCACGGCACTTCCACTCCAACGTGGCGCGTTGGTAGTCGAGGAAGCCGAGCAGGGTGCCGACCTCGTCCGCATCGGGCGCAGGTTCGGGTCGGCCGTGTTCGTCGAGAACGCTCACCCACGCATCCTGGCGCGGTCCGGCCCGTGGGACAAGGGGGCGATTCGTGGGGTCAATCCGATCGATCGGTGCGCACGGGATCTCGCTGCTCGGTCAACTCGTCCATGCCGGGCACCGAGCGGATGCGGCCGAGATACCCGGCGAGCAACGGCACCGAGGTCTCGATCCAGTGGTCGAGCCGAAGCACGTGGCGGGTGCGCTCGTGAGGGTCGTCCTCCGCCTCGATGGTCGCGAGCCGTCGATCGAGTTCGGTCCAGGCCGAGCGGGGAACGCCGTCGAGCCCGGCCAGAGGCCGTTGCTGCCGATCGCCGGCGACCACCTGCAGCGCAGCGACCGTGATCAGGTCGTAGGTGACCGAGGGAATCCGCGCGTCCGGCAACGAGGCAGCGTCCACCCCGGCGACGAAGTCGGTGGCGAGCGCCACGGCACGTGACACCAGCCCTCGGGTCGCCGCACCGACGCCGCCCGCCATCAGCGCCACGTTCGCGCCGAAGCCGATCAGTCCACCGAACTGTCGCCGACGGGCCTCCTCCGCGGCTGCCTCCATCACGAGTTCGGCCTGCTCGGTGCGGCTCGCATCGGCCACCAGGTCGGTGAACCGAGTGACGTACTCGAGCCCGGGGCGTGCGCCGATGTCGGCACCGAGGTCGGTGACGATCCGTGTGGTGTAGGCGCCGAGCACCGTCCCGGTCGCCGCCTGGGCCTCGTCGTGCCGCAGGATCGCGCCGACGAGATCGACGAGGTCGTCGTACGAACCGAGTTCCACCTCGAGCCCGTCGTCGATCACGATCACCGGGTACGTCCCTTCCTGGCGGATCGCGGGGGCCAAGGTGTCGATGTAGCCGGCCAGCGACACGGCGACCCCGAGCGCCATGCCCGATTGGAGACCGCCATCGAGCGGTCCGTTCGTCAGCTCCACCAGCGTGCCGATCACGCGGTAGCCGTCCTCCAATCGATCGGCGTCGATGGCGACAGCGGTGTACAGGCCGCTGACCGTGAACTCGGTGACGATGTCACCGTCGAGACGTTCCCAGCTCGCGAGGCCGTACACGATCGCCGGATCCACGAGCAGGTCGAGGCACGCCGCAGGATCGTCGACGAGGGACGACAGCACCGATGACAACGACGACGCGAACCCGTCGAGGTCGGCCGTCGCAGCAGGGCCGTGTGGCCACATCATCGACCGGGCGACCTCGGACAGGAACGGCACCGGAAACGGCGCCCGCCGGGTCAGATGGCCGAGCAGCGGATGGTCGGATGCAACAGCGGCCAATCGCGACGCGAACGCCGGGTCGCGGGTGACGCGAGCTGCGAGTTCCATCGCGAGGACGTCGAGATCGGCGCCGTACCGATCGAGATACCACGTCTGCCATCCCGCGTCGGACCGGTCCGGGATCGACTGGCGGTCCATCCACTCCAGGTGGCCGATCAGTTCGTCGGAGCTCAGCGCGCTCAGTGACGTCCACACCGAGGCGCTCGGTGTGGACGACCGACGTTCCGCCTGCCGGATTCCGACTGCGTCGAGTCCCGAGCACCGCCAGGTCAGCATCGCCTCGCTGCGTTGGATCTGGCGCAGGGTCGGCATCCAGAGGTCCTCGAGATTGCGACGGGCGAGCCGCAGCGTGCGCATCGCCTCGGCAGCGGCGGGGTCGTCGGATCGAATCGAGCGGAGGTGGTCGATTGCCTCGGCGGTCCGGTGGGCCAGTGCACGAACCCGCTCGATGTCGTAGCCGGTCTCCATCGCGTCAGCCGACGAGGCCGAGTCGGGCGGCGGCCATGGCGTCGAGTTCGGCGGCCTGCTGGTCGAACCGGTGAGCGTGCCAGCGCAGGTCGTCGGCCGCCCCGTGGAGCTGGCGCTGGTTGGCGCACAGCGTCGAACGGCACAGATCGGGCCGCGGCCCGCGCCAGGTGTCGCCGTCGGCATGGATCTCGAGGGACATGATCGGCAGCTGTTCGATCGCCGTGGCGAGGTCGCGGAGATGTCGGGCTCGACGGCGCAGGTGGTTCGCTCGGGCGGTGGCATCCATCGCCGGGCAGTGGGTGGCAGATCGGTCGTGGGGGAACGTTCAGAGATCCGACAGCTGCACGGTGCGATCGGCGATCACCGCCGCCTCGTCGCGGTCGTGCGTCACCAGCAGCGTGGTCACGCCGGTGAGCAGCTCGCCGAGGTCGATCGCGAGGCGGTCGTGCAGCTCGTGGTCGAGGCCCGTCAACGGCTCGTCGAGCAGTACCACCGCCGGCTCGGCGGCGAGCGTGCGGGCGAGCGCCACCCGCTTCGCCTCGCCGCCGGACAACTCGGTCACCTGGCGTGATTCGAATCCAGCGAGGCCGACGCGGCCGAGCCAGACCGAGCCTCGCTCGTCGCGTCGAGCCCTCGACTCGCCCGCCATCTTCGGCCCGAAGGTCACGTTGTCGAGCGTCGACAGGTGCGGGAACAGCTGGTTGTCCTGGAACACCATCCCGATGCCGCGCCGATGGGTCGGGACATGGGTGATGTCGATGCCGTCGACCGCCACCGTGCCCGCATCCGGCACGACGAGACCGGCGATCACGCGCAACAGCGTGCTCTTGCCGCTTCCCGATGGCCCGAGCAGCGCAACGATCTCGCCGCCGGTGATGTGCAGCGACACGCCGTCGAGCACCGTCGTGTCGCCGAACGCGACGTGCACGTTTCGAACCTCGAGATCGCTCACGGCTCGACCGACCGGCCGGCCTGGAGCCGCTCGACGACGATCACGAGCACGACGGTGGTGACCGCAAGGAGGGTGGCCAGCACGTACCCCTGCGCCTGCAGTGTCGTGCCCGTCCGGCCCACCAGCTGCTCGATGGCGATCGGGAGGGTCTCGCCGCCGGATCGCGACAGGAAGCTCGTCGCCCCGAACTCCCCGAGGGAGATCGCCGCCGCCAGGACCGCGCCCACACCGAGCGGTCGCCAGAGATACGGCACCACCGTGCTCCGCCACGCCCGCACCGGCGCCGCTCCGAGCGTGGCGGCCGCAGCGGTCATCTCCGGATCGACCGACCGGAGCACCCCCACACAGGTACGCACGACGAACGGCACGGCGACCAGCGCATGGCCGACCGGGACGAGCCACCACGATGCCCGCCAGTCGGCCGGAGGCGCGTCGAACGTGATCAACATGCCGAGGCCGATCGTGACCGCCGACGTACCGAGCGGCAACATCAGCCCGCCGTCGATCAACCGACCGTGGCGCTGAGCGGCCGTGATCGCGAGGCTGGCGACACCGCCGATCACCACGGCGAACAGCGTCGCCCAGGCCATGGTCGACAGCGAGTTCCCGATCGCCTCCACCGGATCGACGCCGACTCGGATCCCGGGCCGTACCTCGGTCCGACCGAGTCGGGTCCAGGCGCTGGTCGACCAACCCGATGGCGTCGAGAACGAGCGCACCACCAGGGCCGACAGCGGCACGAGCGCTACCAGCGCGGCCCCGCCGGCAGCGGCTGCGACGAACGCTCGCTCGCCGCGGCTGCGAGCGCGGCGTCGCACGGCCTCCGGCCGCAGCGCGAGCGCCCGGCTGCGGCGACGCTGAGCGAGGGTCGACCACACGAGCGCCACTGCGAGCACGGCCAGCTGGAGCAGCGCCAGGACCGCAGCGCCGCCGATGTCGCCGAGCTGGGTGGCGCGCCGCCACACCTCCACCTCGATCGTGCGCGTGCCGGGCGCAGCGAGGATGCGGATCACACCGAACGAGGTGAACGTGAACAGGAAGACGATCGTCGCCGCCGCCGTGATCGCCGGGCGGATCAGCGGGAGCGAGATCTGGGTGAACACGCGCCAACGTGACGCGCCGAGCGTGGCCGCAGCGTGCTCCATGTCGGCCGGCAGGTGCTCCCACAGGGCACCGACGACCCGGACGACGACGGCCAGGTTGAACGCCACGTGCGCGCCGATCACCGCCCACACGGTGCGGTCGAGCGAGTCGGGGAGCAAGGCGAGGAACGCCGCGCCCATCACCACGGTCGGCAGGACGAACGTGGCCGTCAGCAGGCCGATCAGCACGCTGCGCCCGAGGAAGTCGAACCGGGCCACGACGTAGGCAGGCACGAGCCCCACGCAGATCGTCACGATCGTCGACACGATCGCCTGCCACAGGGTGAACCAGACCACGTCCCAGGTCTGCGGACGCCGCAGCGTCTCGCTGATCGCCTGGCCGGTGAGCGCCTCGGCCAGGAGCGTCCCGAACGGCCAGGCGTAGAAGACCACGAGCGCCGCGACCGGACCGATCGCCAGCGCGGCGACCAGCCGGCGCGGCAGGCGGTTCACCCGAGCACCAGCTCCGTCCACTCGTCGATCCACGTCGAGCGGTTGGCATCGATCACCGCCGGGTCGAGCGTGCGGGGCTGGTCGGGGATCACGGCGAAGTCGACGAACTCCTGCGGCAGGGCCACCGCGGGGTTGCTCGGATACACGAACAGGTTGAGTGGCACCTCGCGCTGGAACTCCTCGCCGATGAGGTAGTCGACGAGCAGCCGGGCGGCCTCGGGTGAGTCGGTGCCGCGCAGGACACCGGCGAACTCGACCTGCCGGAAGCAGGTGTCCTCGATCACGCCGGTCGGGGCATCGTCGCGCGGCGGATCGGCGAAGATCACCTCGGCGGGCGGACTCGAGCCGTAGCTGACCACCATCGGTGTGGGGCCTCCACCCGCCCAGCTGAAGCGTTCGTAGTAGGCCTGGGTCCAGCCCTCGACGACCTCGACGCCGTTTGCCCCGAGTGCTTGCCAGTAGTCCTGCCAGCCCTCGAGGCCGTACTCGTGGATCGTGGCGAGCAGGAATGCGAGCCCCGGCGAGGACGTGGCGGGATTCTGCACGACGAGCATGCCGGCGTAGGCCGGGTCGATCAGGTCGGCGAGCCCGCTCGGCGGGTCGAGGTCGCGTTCGGCGAACCAGCCGATGTCGTAGTTCACGCACACGTCGCCGTAGTCGACCGGCGTCGCCTCGCCACCGGGTGCGAGTGCCGTGAACTCCTCGGGCACCGGGATCGATCCGTCGGCGATTCCGGTGGCCACGTAGGGCTCGAACACGCCGTCGTCGATCGCCCGGGACAGCAGCGTGCTGTCGATGCCCCACATCACGTCGCCCTCGGGGTTGCCCGCCGTGAGCGATGCCTTCGACAGCATCGTGCCGGTGTCGCCGGCGACGAGGATGTCGACGCCGATGCCGGTCTGCGCGGTGAACGACGCCAGCGCCTCGTTGAGCGACGTGTCGGCGTCGGGGAACGAGTCGTACGTGACGAGCGTGATCGTCTCGCCGGTCGGGCCGGCCACGTCGGTGCTCTCGGCGGGATCGGCGGTGTCGGTCGGCGCGACGGCGGGCGGATCGCCGACCGCGACCTCGTCGGTGGTGCCGGATCCCGAGTCGGATCCATCGCTCGCGCAGGCGGCGAGTGTGACCACCACGACGGCCAACGCCGTCCAACGCCTCGACCTCGACCGGTCGGTTCGGGGTGCTGTGGTCATGACGCGGTCGGCTCGTCGGCGGGGACGTCGAAGATCGTGAGCGTCCCGCCCGACAACGACACCTCGACGTCGACGGGGCCCGACGACTGGGGCACCTCGTTGCTGACACCGAGGCCCACCAGCGGTGCGAGATCGACTCGATCGAGTTCCCACCGTGTGTTGCGCAGCGTGACGTGGGTGCACGGTCCGTGGAGCGCCAGCAGCGACAACGTCGAGCCGGGCACGAGGCGGAGAACCGCAGAGCCCGGGCCCTGCACGACCCGAACGTGCTGGCCGTCCCACCACGCGTCGAGCACGGGCACGCTCGTGACCGACAACGCCCCGAGTGCGCCGATACCGGCGATGGTGTGGTCGAGACGGTCGCCGCCACCGATCAGCGTGATTCGTTCGGGGTCGAACGTGGCTGCCAGTGACACGGCCAACTCGGTGTCGGTGCTGTCCTTGTCGGTCGGGTGGCGGTCGATCGACGCGTTGCGGGCCGCCCAGGCGAGCCCGTCGTCGGACACCGAATCGAGGTCGCCGACGAGGTGTCGTGGCTCGAGACCGATCGCCAGCGCGTGATCGAGGCCGCCGTCGACGGCCATCAGCATCGCGGACGGTGGGATCCGGTCGGCGACGGCGGGGCCGATCGGCGAAGCCCCGGTGACGATGACGATGTGTTGGTTCACGGTTTCCTCCGCCGGCATTATCCGGATCAGGTTCTCGGGTCGGCGACAGCGGTCACCCTCTCAGCCCGCCGTTCCCGCGAGCTCCCCTGTGTGGTCGCGGTCACCCTACCGCCTGGTCACCGCCTGGTCGACACCTGGTGACCACCGGGTCGGCATCAGACGAACGTCTGCAGGCACAACGCGAGGGCCGACACGCCGAGCATGCCGACGATCGCCAGGTCGAACCCGCGCCCCGACACCGAGTTCCGCAGACGGGTGCCGACCGGAATCGACGCGAGTACCGGGATGCACGCGAGCAGGGTGGCGGGCACGCGACCCGCGAGCGCGCCGGTGCTGATCAGCACGACCAGTTGGGCGAGGCCCGTGATGAAGAAGAGTGAGGTCACCGACAGGATGTGGGCGCTGCGCGGCAGCCGGTAGCTGTGGATCCACGACCCGACGATCGGCCCGGAGATGCCGACAGCGCCCTGGAAGACACCGGCGACTCCACCGACGACCGGGGCGAGCCGCTTCGATCGGGCGGGTGTGGTGCGCAGTTCGGGATGGGCGAAGAACAGCACGATGTAGGCGACGATCGCCACGATCACGGCGATCACGAGCGGCGTCTCCGGGATGTTCACCAGCAGCAGCGTGCCGGCGACGGCACCGATCACGCCGACGATCGCCAGCGTCGGCAGATCGCGCGTTTCGGGGTAGCTGTGACGCTCCTTGGCGGCGAGCGTCGCGTTGGCGAGCACGTTCGGGAACGCGATCACGACGATCGCCGTCTCGACGTCGATGAACAGCGATGCGATCGGGATCGCGATGAGGGGCAACCCCATCCCGGTGACCGACTTGGCGATCGCCCCGATGACGACAGCGACGAGGACGATGGCGAGTTCGGTTGCCGTCACCTCGAGCGGCTCCCGGCATCCCTCACCGATTCGGACCGGTGGCGATCGGACGCCCGGGATCGGCCGACCAGCCCGACCACGACCCGACGTACAGGCGCGGCAGCCCGAGCCCGAGGTGTTCCATCGCGAGCGCGTTGTGACATGCGGTGACCCCGGACCCGCAGTAGACCACCGCTCGGTCGTCGCCCGCCGCCACCGCGAAGCGGTCGGCGAGCTCTGCATCGGTTCGGAATCGTCCGTGTTCGTCGAGGTTGTCGGTGTAGACCAGATTGATCGCTCCGGGAACGTGCCCGGCGACGGGATCGATCGGTTCGTGGTCTCCGGCGTATCGGGACGGGTCGCGGCTGTCGATCACGATGCCACCCGCTCGAACGTGCTCGGCGACGTCGTCGGCATCTGCCAGCGCGGTCGACGGCCACGACCGCACCGTGCGCTCGACGGCTTCGATGTCGACGGCGCCGTCCTCGAGCGGCTGGTCCCACGCGGCGAGACCGCCGTCGAGCAGTGCCGCAGGTTGGCCGATGACCCGAAGCATCCACACGAGCCGCCCGGCGAGTCCACCGCCTGCCCGGCGGTCGTAGGCGACCACGATGGGATCATCGGCGACCCCGATCGCTCCGAGTCGTCGTGCGAACTCCTCCGGTGATGGCAGCGGATGTCGACCGGCGGTCGACGCGGGCGGGTCGGCGAGCACGTCGTCGAGCGAGACGAAGACGGCACCCGGGAGATGGCCGCTGCGGTGGTCGGCAACCGGGTCGCCGCCGGCCATCGTGGAGCCCACCTCGCACACGATCACCGGGCCGGCGGTCGATTCGAGCCGGCGGTGGAGCCAGTCGGCCGTGACGATCGGTGGCACGGACCCGGCGTTCGCTCCGGAGGGGGTCGACGACGTTGTCACGGCGCCACTCTGCCACGCACCGACCAGCTGCCGGCATCCGGCGATGTGCGACGATGCATCCCATGAGCGACTCCTTCACCGCACTCGTCCTGCGAGAGACCGACGACGGTCCCGTCGGGGCGCTGGAGCAACTGACCGACGCGGATCTGCCGGACGGCGACGTCACGATCGACGTCGACTACTCCTCGCTCAACTACAAGGACGGCATGGCGCTCGCCGGCAAGGGCCGGATCGTGCGCAGCTACCCGATGGTGCCCGGTATCGACCTCACCGGCACGGTCGTGGCGAGCGACTCACCGGACTTCGCCGTCGGCGACCCGGTGATCTCCACCGGTTGGGCCGTCGGCGAGCGGTTCTGGGGCGGGTACACCCAACGGCAGCGCGTCCGCTCCGAGTGGCTGGTGAAGCGCCCGGACGGCATGAGTGCGCTCACCGCGATGTCGATCGGCACGGCCGGTCTCACGGCGATGCTCTGCGTGATGGCGATCGAGGACGCTCACGTGATGCCCGGTGAGGGCCCGGTGCTCGTGACGGGAGCAGCGGGCGGTGTCGGATCGGTCGCGGTGGCACTGCTCGCCGGGCTGGGTTTCGAGGTCACGGCGGTCACCGGACGCCCCGAGACGCAGGACTACCTCGCCGGGCTCGGCGCCACGGCGTTCCTCACCCGTGAGGAGATGACCGAGCCGGCCAAGCCGCTCGAGTCCGAGCGGTGGTCGGCAGCGGTCGACACCGTGGGTTCGAAGATGCTCGCCAAGCTGCTCGCCCAGATGAAGTACGGGGGCGTCGTGGCGGCCTGCGGACTCGCCGGTGGTGCCGACCTGCCGACGACCGTGATGCCGTTCATCCTGCGCAACGTTCGGCTCCAGGGGGTCGAGTCGGTGATGACGCCGACCCCGGTTCGTGACCGGGCGTGGGTGCGCCTCGGTCGCGACCTCCCTGCCGACCTCGTCGATTCGATGACCGAGATCGTCCCGCTCAGCGAACTCCTCGAACGGGGTCCGACGATCCTCGACGGCCAGGTCCGAGGTCGCTGGGTCGTCGACCCCCGCGCGTGACCATCACGCCTGGGTCAGACCCCAGACGTGATGTTCAGACCGGGGCGCGGTCCTGGTAGTCGGCCCATTCCCACTCGCTGCCGTACTCGTCGAGCAGGTCGAGGAACGGCATCGGGGGGAGCGCTTCGGGGCCGACCACGCCGGGACGGTGCCAGACGCCCTTGGCGATCAGCTCGATGGCGACGGCCGGCATCACCGCGGTCTGCCACACGACGGCCTGGTGGCCGAACTCGCGCATCGACCAGGCGTTGTCGACCACGTGGTAGACGTACACCTCACGGGGCTCGCCGTCCTTGCCGAGGCCGGTGACCCATGTCCCAGCGCAGGTGCGACCGGTCATCATCTCGCCCAGCGTCGCGGGGTCGGGCAGGGTGGCTGCCACGACGTCGCGAGGTGACACCTGGACCCCGTTGACCTCGATCGTCTCGGTCGAGTGGAGGTCGAGCTTGCGGAGTGTCTTGAGCACGTCGATGAACTCCTCGCCGAGCCCGTACTTGAACGTCACACGCTGCGTGTCGATCCAGCGAGGGATCAGGATGACCTCCTCGTGCTCGACGTTGACGCACTGCAGCGGTCCGATTCCCTCGGGGAAGGTGAAGATCTCGGGTTCGGAGAACGGTTCGGTGGTGAACCAGCCACGGTCACGTTCGTAGATCACCGGCGGGTTGAGGCATTCCTCGATCGTCGTCCAGATCGAGAACGTCGGTGCGAAGTCGTAGCCGTCGACCACGAGGTCGGCTCCGTCACGGACGCCGATCTCGTGGATCTCGCTGAACAGTTCCTCGGCGGCGTAGCGGGCGGCCACGTCGGAGAAGCCGGGCTCGACGCCCATGCCGCACAAGGCCATCAGGCCGCGGGCCTTCCACGTCGGCGACTCGGCGAACTGTCCGTCACCGAGCCGGATCCCGGTCTTCTCGTACGGCTTGGTCGGGTGCGGCACCGACAGGTTCATCGCCATGTCGACGTAGTTGCAGCCGGCGGCGAACGCACCGTCGAAGATCGGCGGGTTGAATCGAGGGTCGCAGGCGTTCAGGACCACGTCGGCGCGTATCGAGCGCGCGAGTTCGGCGACGGAGTCCTCCGAGGAGGCGTCGATGTGGGCGGCGACGATCCGCTGGCCGTCGTCGTTGCCGCTCGCGGTCTCGACCGCCGCCTCGGCCTTGGCGACGTCGATGTCGGCCACGGTGATGTGGGTGTAGACCTCCCGCTTCGAGGCGATCGCCACGAACGCCGACCCAACGCCACCTGCACCGACCACGAGTACTCGCATGGGGTGGAAATGTACTGCGCCGACGCCAGCCGAGAGCAGCCTGCCGACGGCGCGTCGGCCCGTGCGTGACGCGTGCTCGGTACGATCCGCTCCATGGACGACGCCGAACTGCGGTCGCGGTCGCTCTGGCTCGAACAACTCGACGGACCGATCCGGCGGCGCCCGCCGCTGGCCGGACCGACCGATGTCGACGTCGCGATCGTCGGGGCGGGCTACACCGGTCTGTGGACGGCCTACTCGCTGCTGCGGGCCGACCCCTCGATCCGGGTGCTCGTGATCGAACGCGAGACGGTCGGCTTCGGGGCCTCGGGCCGCAACGGCGGGTGGTGCGTCGGGGAACTGGCCGGTGGACTGCACGGTGCGGTCGCCGCTGCCGGTCGCGACGCGGGCGTCGCCATGACGAGGGCGATCATCGACACCGTCGACGAGGTCGGTCGCATCGTTGCCGACGAGGGCATCGACTGCGGATTCGTCCGAGGGGGAGTGATCCGGGTCGCCCGGACGGTTCCCCAGGCGGATCGCCAGCGCTCCGAGGTCGCCGACTACCGCCGCCACGGGTTCGGTGACGACGTCCTCCGACTGCTCGAGGCCGACGAGGCGACCGGCCACCTGGCGGCGAGCGATGTCCTCGGCGGCCTGTTCTACGCCCCCGCCGCGCGCGTTCAGCCTGCGCGGCTCGGCAGGGGTCTGGCCGACGCCGTCGAGCGGCTCGGCGGCTCGATCGTCGAGGGCACGACGGCTCGCGAGATCATCGGTCGCACGGCGACGTCGTCGCCTCGCGTGGTGACCGACCTCGGCATCGTCCGCGCCGACGTGGTGGTTCGCGCCACCGAGGCGTACACGAGGGATCTCGTCGGCCATCGACGCACCTTGGTTCCGCTGTACTCGCTGATGGTCGCCACGGAGCCGCTGCCCGCGGACGTGTGGGACGGCATCGGCCTGCGCGGAATGGAGACCTTCGCCGACGACCGCCGCATGGTGATCTACGGCCAGCGGACCACCGACGATCGGATCGCGTTCGGCGGGCGCGGTGCGCCGTACCGGTACGGGTCGGGCATCGATGTGGCCACGGAGTCGTCCTCGAGCGTCCACGAACGGATCATCGCCACGCTGCGCGACCTGTTGCCGGCGATCGGAGACGCTCGGATCACCCACCGCTGGGGCGGTGTGCTCGGCGTCCCGCGCGACTGGCAGCCATCGGTGGGCCTCGATCGGTCGAGCGGGGTCGCGTGGGCGGGCGGGTACGTCGGCGAGGGTGTCGCCGCGACCAACCTGGCGGGTCGCACGCTCGCCGACCTGATCGTGGGGAACGAGTCCGAGCTCGTGTCGCTGCCCTGGGTCGGGCATCGGTCACCGCGCTGGGAGCCCGAGCCGTTGCGCTGGACGGCGATCAACGGTGCACTTCGCGTCGCGAATCTCGTCGACGACGACGAGCAGAGGAAGCAACGAACCTCACGTCTCGCTTCCGTCCTCGACCGCTTCGTGGGATGATGATCCGATGAGCGCCGACAACCTGTCGCACGTGTGGTTCAAGGTCACCGACCTCGAGGTCGCCTCGGGTGAGGGATCGTGGGTGACCACCACCTCCGGAGACCGTTACCTCGACTTCAGCGGGGGGATCGCCGTCACCTCGACGGGGCACAGCCACCCGCACGTGACCGCCGCGATCGCCGAGCAGGCGACGCGCTTCGTCCACGCACAGGCCAACGTGTACACCCACGATCTGATGCAGCCGCTCGCAGCGAAGCTGGCCGAGATCTCGCCGCCCGGTATCGACACGTTCTTCTACGCGAACTCCGGTGCCGAGATCACCGAGGCGGCGGTGAAGCTCGCCAAGCAGGCGACCGGCCGTCCGAACATCATCGTCTTCCAGGGCAGCTTCCACGGCCGGACCCACCAGGCGATGGCGATGACCACGTCGAAGACCGTCTACCGAGCCGGTCATGCGCCGCTCCCCTCGGGCATCTTCATCGCTCCCTACCCCAACGTCCGGGCCGACGACGTGCAGGCGGAGGTGGCTCGTGCGCTCGCCGGGTTCGACGAACTGCTCACCAGCGTGACGGCCCCGTCGGAGACCGCGGCGGTCATCATCGAGCCCGTGCTCGGCGAAGGCGGCTACATCGCCGCCCCTGCCGGATTCCTCGAGGCGATCGACCGTCGGTGCAAGGACCACGGGATGCTGTTCATCGCCGACGAGGTGCAGTCCGGATTCGGGCGCACCGGCAAGATGTTCGCCATCGAGCACTACGACGTGCAGCCCGACATCGTCTGCATGGCCAAGGGGATCGCATCCGGTTTCCCGTTCTCGGCACTCGGCACGAGGCGTGAGCTCGACGACAAGTGGCCCACCGGATCGCATGGCGGCACCTACGGCGGCAACCCGATGGGGTGTGCTGCGGCGCTCGCGACGATCGAGGTGCTCACCGCCGACGGCTTCATGGCTGCGGTCCGCGACCGCGGCCGCCAGCTCGCCGACGGCTTGCGCCGGCTGCAGGATCACCACACGTCGCTGGTGCAGGTCCGCTCGCTCGGGCTGATGATCGCCGCCCAGTTCGACACCGCGGCGCGGACGTCGGCGATCGTGTCGCACTGCCTACGCGAGGGCAAGTTGATCACGATGACCGCCGGTGCGGCCGGCACCACCCTGCGGTTCATGCCGCCGTTGACCGTCACCGCCGACGAGATCGAGCTGGCGTTGACGGCCCTCGACAAAGCTCTGATCGACGCGTCCTGACCGACGCGTCCTGATCGAACCGGATCAGCCGGCCAGCTCGGGCCGCGGGCACGCCGCCGGCCACCCGTTGCGATCGGCCATGATCTCCGAGATCAAGCGTCCGAGTTGCAGGGTCGTGAGGTCGTGGAGGAACGGACCCACGATCTGGATGCCGATCGGCAGACCGTCGGTGCTCGTTCCGACCGGGACGACCGTCGCCGGGAGCATGCCGACCCCAGCGGGCGCGATCCACTTCCACAGATCGAGGTACGGATGCTCGACACCGTCGATGTCGACGGTGCGCTCGAACTGCGGCATCGAATGGTCGTGGACCAGCGCCGGGCGTGGATGGACCGGGAGGAGGATCGCGTCGATGCCCTCGAAGAACTCGGCCCAGCGTTCGCGGATCTGCAGGCGCCGTTCGTTGTTCGACAGCCAGTCGCGGTGCCGTGCCGCTGACGCCCGCTTGATCCACGCCATCGCGTCGTCGCCGGTCGCGGCGGCGTACTCGTCGAGGCGATCCTTCGGAACGCCGCCGGACAGGGCTGCGAACAGCAGGTCGCCGTAGACCGCGAACGCCTTCGACAGCGTGAAGCTCGGACGGGCCTCGGTGTCGACGCGGCCACCGGCGTCGGCGACCGCGTCGATCGTGCCGCCGAGCACGCGCTGGGTGTCGCGGTCGACCGGCGCCTCACCGTCGTCGATCCAGGCCGCGATGCGGAAGTCGGCGAGCGTTCGTGCCCGGCTCGGCGGAAGCTCGAGCCGCCATGCAGGTGTCATCCATCGGTCGGGCCCGGCGAGCACGTCGAGGCCGACCTCGAGGTCGTCGATGGTGCGAGCGAGCGGGCCGACCACTGCGAGATCGGCCTGGGTGAGGGTGCCCGGCATGCCCGGGATCTGGCCGTGGCCCGGCACGATCCCGTAGCTCGGTTTGTGACCCATCACCCCGCTGTAGTGCGCGGGCACACGGATCGATCCGCCGATGTCGCTGCCGACCTCCAGCGGCGTGAAGCCCATCGCGAGCGCCGCGGTCGACCCGCCGGACGATCCGCCGGGGGTGCGGGTCGGATCGTGCGGGTTGTTCGTGGTGCCGTAGAGGTCGTTGAAGCTCTGGATGTCGTCGGCGAACAAGGGCAGGTTGGTCTTGGCGAACGGGATCGCCCCGGCCGCTCGAAGCTTGGCGACCGGCCAGGCGTCCTCTGCCGGGACGTGATCGGCGAGATCGGTCGACCCCGACGTGGTGATGCACCCCTCGGTCTGGAACGAGTCCTTGATCGTCAGTGGCACACCGTGCAGTACGCCGATCGGGTCGCCCGCGAGGACTGCGTCGTCGGCGGCCCGAGCGGTCGCTCGTGCTCGGTCGAGGTCCCACTGCACGATCGCATTGATCGGGCCGTCGAGTTCCTCGATGCGTCCGGCGAGGTGATCGAGGACCTCGACGCTGGAGAGCCGTCGCTCACGTATCGCGGCGGCGATCTCGGTGGCCGACATCCAGTGCAGCTCGCTCATGCCAGGGAGCTTGCCAGCTCGGCGCCGGCTTCCTCGACGTGGTTGCGTCCGGTTCAGTTCTCGGCGATGCGGACGAGCGCGACGTCGACGCCGCGGGTCGGCGCGCCGCGGGTGATCACCGGGGTCATCGAGTCGCTGATCATCAGGAGATCCCCACCGGCGTCGACCCGCGCGGCCACGGCATACGTGTGGTTGTCGACGATGTCGCCCAGGTCGTACTCGAGCTCGAACGCAACGGGGAACTCGGTGACATCGATCGTCTGTGTCGACAGCACGGTGGCGGGCGCATCGGCGAGGCTGACGTCGTTCAGGGTCACGGTGAGCACCGAACCGTTCGGGAATCCGGCGACCGGAGGAGCCTCGGATGGTGCGGTCACCGTGCCGGAGACGGCCGGGCGCTCCGCGGCGTCGGCGCACGACGCGGTGAACACAGCGAGGACGATCAGCGCTGAGGACGCCAGGATCGACCTCACGGGGCCGACGGGAGTGGGAGCCCGTCGAGGGCGAGGGCGGCGTTGTTGTAGCGACTGTCCTCGGTGACCTCGGCGCCGAACCACTCCGGCGCTTCGTACGCATGGAGTGTGGCGGACGACTCGAACTCGACTTCGGCGAGCACCAGCCCGTCATGTGCTCCGCTGAACACGTCGAGTTCGATCACGTGGTCGCCATCGGTGATCCGGTGCCGGGTCTTGACGATCCGCTTGCCGTCCGTGTGCGGCCATGCCGCCTCGAAGTCGTCGCGGTCGATCGCCCACTCGAGCTCCGTGCGCTCGGCACCTCTGCCCGCCTTGAACGTCAGCGTGCAGCCCTCGACCCCGAGTCGCGGACGCGCACCGACGACTGCGCGCCGGTGGCGAGGTACCCCTGGCGGATCTCGACCCGATCGGACAGGTCGAGACCCGGTGGGATCGCCTCGACGAGGAACTTCCGCTCGCGCTCGATCCGCTCGTGCTGGATGCTGGTGGACGGACCGGCAGGTGTCTCCTGATCGGCGTCCGTCCGGGCTGCGGCATCGGCGAGCGCAGCGATGCCGCCGATCGGACGCTCCGGGCCCCGCCGCACAGCGAGGCGCCAGTAGCTGCGCATGCGTCGGCGGAATGCGTCGGGCGACTCGACGTAGATCGTCGCTCCGGCGCGGAATGCCGCGTCGCGAAGCACGTCCTGTTGTTCGCGTGCCAGGCGTCGCGCAGCTTCGACCGCTTCGACACTTCCGAAACGATCCGGTTCTCCATCGAGTTGTGCGACCAGCACGGCGAGGTCGTGATCGTCGCCGAGCGCCTCGGCGAGCGCATCGAGCTGCTCGATCAGCGGGTCGAGCACCGTCGGAGCGGCGTTGCGGAGCAACCGCGTCTGGTACCAGAGGTACTTCACCGACTTGCGCCACTCGTGCATGCGGCGGTCGGTGGGTTGGTCGAACGCGGTGCGGAACCAGTGTCGACCATCGGCGTACGTCGCAGCGAGACCGTCTCCCAGCGGCGCCCAGCGGTCGGGAATCCGCCACTTCTGGGAGCGGTCGCGCGCCTCGACGAGCAGTGCCCGGGCGGCCAGGATCCGCTCGTCGCCGTCTTCGATCGATGCGGTCGCCTCCGCGGACAACCTCGCCTGGTGGTCGCGTACCGAGCGCAGCCGTGCGAGCGTGATGTCCGAGTGTGCCGAGGATGCGGCGAGCAGGGTGTCGAAGGTCGCAAGCAGGGCGTGGGCGTCGCGCGTCGCCGACAGCTCGTTGGCGGCACCGCGCACGAGACGGTCGACTGGACGGAACTCGCGGCCGAGCGCTGGGCGAACGAGGCGGGCGAGGCCTCTGGTCTCCTTGCAGCGCTTTCGGACGTCGTGGATCACGGTCTCCACGTCGACCCCGGTGCCGGCGATCACCCCGTCGAGGCGGTCGATCGCGTCGTCGAGCCGTTCCTGCGCGACTCGGCGGACCTCGCGCGGTGTCGAGGTGGCTGGGTCGATCACGTAGCCCATGTCACCAGTGAACCCGATCCGCGTCGCGAACGACCTGACGGGCCGACCCGAGGGACGATCGACCCTGGTCGATCGGACGGGCTTCCCGTACCGTGCAGGACGTGGCGAATCAAGTGGTCGTGTGTCCGGCATGCGGGACGAAGAACCGGGTACCGGTCTCGGCATCGGGCTCGCCCCGGTGTGCGAGCTGCCACGTCGACCTTCCGTGGCTCGTCGAGGCCGGCGATGCCGACTTCGCTGCTGCGGTCGAGACGAAGCGGCTGGTCCTGGTCGACCTCTGGGCCCCATGGTGTGGGCCCTGTCGCATGGTGGCGCCGATCCTCGAGAAGCTCGCCGTCGACTTCGCCGCCGATCTCAAGGTCGTGAAGGTCAACGTCGACGAGTCGCCGATGACGGCGCAGCGTCATCAGGCCCGCAGTATTCCGATGCTGCTGTTCATGCGTGAGGGCGAGGTCGTGGAAACCGTCGTCGGCGCACAGCCCGAGCACGTCCTGCGGGCCCGTATCGAGGCGCTCGGATGACCCCCGCCGAGGGCGCAACGGCGCGGTTCGTCTACTCGGTGTTCGCCTCCGGGCTGCACGATGCCGCTTCAGTCGACCAGCTCACCAGACCGGTACGCAGCGTGCTCGATCAGCTCGGCGGTCGGCTCGCCGCAGGTGTCGCTGGTGACGACGCTCCCGTGTTGTACGTGATCGCCACCGGCGGAACCGAGCGATCGGTGCTCGATGCGATCGCCGAGCGCAGGGTGTCACACGGCGACGAGGTGGTGACGCTGGTCGCCCATCGTGCGCACAACTCGCTGCCGGCAGCGTTGGAGACCCTCGCTGCGCTCCATCAGCATGGTGGTCGCGGCCGCATCGTGTTCGTCAGCGGCGACGCCGACGCCGATGCCCCCCGGCTCGACGAGGCCGTCGGCGATGCCGAAGCCATTCGCCGTTTCCGGTCGACCCGACTCGGCGTCGTCGGCGGGCCGTCGTCGTGGCTCGTGGCGAGCAGCCCCACCGCGGAGGTCGTCCGACGCCGCTGGGGCCCCGAGCTGGTGACCGTGGAGCCGACCAGGATGATCGAGCTCACGCGGATTCCGGTGGTCCCCACGGGCGTGCTCGCCGAGCGGTTCACGAAGGTCGCCGACCCGACCCGAACCACCGTCGACGACAAGGCGGTCGGCGACGCGATGGGTGTGCGTTCCGCGCTCGGCGACGTGCTCGACGACCATGCGCTCGACGCCGTCACCGTCCGGTGCTTCGATCTCCTCGGCGATCCCGGCACGTCGGGCTGCCTCGCACTCGCCAGCCTCAACGACGACGGCATCGTCGCCGGCTGCGAGGGCGATGTCCCGTCGACGTTGGCGATGTTGCTCGTGCGCCATCTCCTCGATCAACCGTCGTGGATGGCGAACCCGGCCAACGTCGACCTCGACGAGAACCAGCTGGTGCTCGCGCACTGCACGGTGGCCCCATCGATGCTCGACGGGTTCGCCCTCGACACACATTTCGAGTCCGGCAAGGGCGTCGGTATCAGCGGACACTTCGCGTCGCAGCCGGTCACGCTGCTGCGCCTCGGTGGCAACGATCTGGACGAGTGCTGGATCGTCGAGGGAGACATCGTCGACACCGGCGACGATCCCGACCTCTGCCGCACGCAGGTCACGGTCGCGCTGTCGAGTGGCCACGTGCGCGAGTTGCTCGAGCGGCCGTTGGGCAACCACATCGTCCTCGCCTCGGGTCATCACGGGGAGCGACTCCGCCGTTGGTGGACGCTCGCCGTCGCCGACTGAGCCTCACCCGGTCGTCGGCCGCCGGTGGAACGCGGCGAGCATGTCCGCGAACCACTCGATCGTCTCACGCGTGATCGGATCGACGACGAGTTGGACGTGGGCGGCGCCGGCGTCCTCGAACTCGCGGAGTCGGTCGGCGAGTTCCTCGGGTGTGCCGGTGATCGGCTGCACCGTGTCGAAGTCGTCGTAGTCGCCCATCTGGCGACCGAGCCCGCCCTCGAGTTGTACGAGGACGGCCGCCGTCGCGGCGACCTGCCCGGTTCGGCCGGCAGCCTCGATCAGCGCATCGACGCGTTCCTTCTCGCGCCGGAACCCCTCGACCGTGTTGCCGTACTGGCTCCACCACATGTTCCAGGCGTCGACGTGTGGCAGGGTGATGTCGAGCATCCGGGCGCCGATCGAGCCGACCATCAGCGGGGGCCCGGCGTTGCTCGCCCGCGGGTGCAGGACGCAGCGCTCGAGCTCGTACCAGTCGCCGTGGAAGTCGATCTCGCCCTCGCGCAGGAGCGTCCGCACGATCGTGAACGCCTCCTCGAACCGGCTCACACGATGGTCGTAGGCGAACCCGAAGGCGTCGTACTCCCTCCGGTTCCACCCGGCACCGAGCCCGAGGATCAGGCGACCGCCCGAGATCGCGTCGACCGTCGTCGCCTGCTTGGCCAACATCGCCGGTGCGTGGAAGCTGGTCGATGCCACCAGTGGGCCGATCTCGATCGTGGTGGTCGAGGCGGCGATCGCTGCCAGCGAGGTCCACACCTCCCACGGTCCGCGATCGCCCGCCTCGAGTTCGTACAGCAGGTGGTCGCCGAGCCAGAGCGAGTCGAAGCCGACCGCCTCGGCGGTCTTCGCCATGGAGAGCAACTCCGGGAACGGGACCTCCCACTCGACCTCGGGGAGTTGGACACCGATTCTCATGCGACGTTCGGACACCGGACGAGGTTAGCCAACCGGCGGTTCACCCACATCGGGTGAACTCGCGAATTCGCGCTCAAGGTCCCGGTTCGGCGTGCCGATACACCGCTACGTTTCGCTCGCGGTCGACCATCGCCCGCGAGTTCCGCCAGCAACACGGTTTTCGTCGAATTCGAGGGAGTGGTCATGGTCCGTAGCAGATGGAGCCGTCCGGTGGCCGCGCTGATCGGCGCCGCCGTCGTGATCGCCGGGTGCAGCAGCGATGACGACGCAACGCCGGCGACCACGCTGGCAGCGCCGACCACCACCGAGGAGGTGAGCGCCCCGACGACCGAGGCCGGTCTGACCGGCGAGGGTCTCGACCTCGCGCTGCTGGCTCCGCCTCCCGGCCTGCTGGCGACCCTCTTCCAGGGACAGGTGCGCGGCGCCGATTTCGCCGTCGAGGACGTCAACGCCGGCGGCGGAGTGCTCGACGGGCCGCTGTCGATCAGCACCTCGGCCGCGGAGCCCGGTGCCGAGCCCGCGGCGAACGTCACCGCAGCGGTCGACGGGGGCGCCCAGGCGCTCATCGGCCCGGCCGGCTCGTCCGGGGGCATCGAGGTGCGCGACGAGGTCGTCGCGCTCGACTCGACGATCTGTTCGGCGTCGGCGACCGTGCCGAGACTGACGCTCGGTCAGGATCCCCTCGCGCTGTTCCGCACCGCAGTGCCCGACGACATCACCTCCGCCTACCTCGCCGGTCAGATCATCAACCGGCGTGACGAAACCGCTCCGGATGCAGCGTGGAAGGTGGCGATCGTCGCTCGCGCCGACGCCTACGGTCGGTCTGTCGGCAACACGATGGCTGCCGTCCTCCAGTCGGCCGGGCTCGTCCCGCTGGTCGTCGACTACAACCCCCGCCGAGTCCAGTTCGCCGGCACCGCCGAGGAAGTCGCAGCCCTCGAGCCCGACGTGTCGATCCTGGTCACCTACGAAGAGGGGGCGAACCTCCTGTCGGCGCTCGTTTCGGAGGGCCTCGATCCCTCGACGATCATCGGCCTCGAATCGTTCTTCGCTCCGCGCATCGCCGACCTGGCCACCGCTGGAACCGAGGCCACCGCCGTCGACGGGTTCCAGATGTTCGGCGCCATGGGAACGCGAGCGTTCCTCGAACGGCTCTACGACGCCGATCCGAACGGCCAGATCGCCAACGCTCCTCAGGCCTACGACTGCGCCGTCGTGCTCTCTCTGGCCACGGCCGTGCTCGATGCCGGCGACGCGGACACGCTCGCCGAAGCAGCGATCGATGTCACCGGTGGTGGTGTCCCCTGCACGACCTACGCCGACTGTCTCGACAACCTCGCTGCCGGCGACGACATCGACTACGACGGCGTGAGCGGCCAGATCGCCCTCGACGACAACGGCGACCCCACGTTCGCCCGTTTCACGTCGGCCCGCCTCGAGGGTGGCGAGATCACCGACATCGAGAGCGCCGACGTCGACGTCACCGTGCTGCGGCGCCAGTACGAGGCGTACGCCGCGGCATCGTTGAACACCCAGATCCAGACGGCCTTGACCTTCCTCGGCTTCTACGACGGCCCGATCGACGGGCTCGACAGCCCGGAACTGACTGCGGCGATCGCTGCATTCCAGACCTCGGTCGGCCTTCCACCCACGGGCGTGTGGGACGCGGCGACCGACGCGGCGATGCGCGAGGCACTGGGTGACCAGGCCGACGCGCTGATGCAGAGCACGATGGAGGTGCAGATCCTGCTGACCGAGCTCGGGTTCTACGACCGGCCCGATCGACGGCATCTGGACCCCGCAGCTCACCGATTCGGTCAAGGCGCTCCAGCGTGAGCTCGGTGTGCCGGAGACCGGTGTGATCGACACCGCCACCCTGCAGGCGATCTACGAACTCGGTGCGGCGAGCGCGACACCGCCGACGACCACCGTGCCACCCGCGACCACGGAGCCGCCTGCGACCACCGCGCCGCCCGCCACGACGGTCCCACCGACGACGACCCCGCCGGCGACGACGACCCCGCCACCGACCACCGCCCCGCCTCAGTCGGTCGGCACCCTGCTGGAGGAACTCCAGAACGCCGGCACGTACGAAACGCTCGTGCAGATCGTCGAGGCCGCTGAGCCGTCGTTGCCCGACATCTTCGACTACCCGGCGACCTTCACCGCAGTGGCGCCCCAGGATTCGGCCTTCGTCGATCCGGCGTTCGTCGACTCGCTTCTCGCCGATGCCGACGCAGCCGCAGACTTCGTGCTCCAGCTGCTCATCGAAGGGACGATTCCGCTGGCCGACATGGCCGATGTCGAGTACGCGGAGTACGGCAACGAGTTGCCGGTGGTACGAGACCCGTCCGGATCGGTGACGATCGGCGGTGCGACGGTCGTCGACCCCGACCGCCCCGCGAGCAACGGGATCATCCAGGGGGTCAGCACCCTTCCCGTGCTCACTCCCTGACGAGACCACGTAGTCTCGCGACCATGTCGCGACAGGTCGCCGCCGTGTTCGATCTCGATCGGACCCTCATCACCTCGTCGTCGGCGACCGTGTTCCGCAAGCATTTGGCGGAACACGGCCTCGGCGGCGGGCACGACCTTCCGCTGGTCGACGTGTTCACCCGGTTCTACGAGCAGTTCGGCGAGACGTGGTTGTTGATGCAGCCGGCGCGTCTGTCGAGCCGGGTCGCGGCGGGTTGGAGCGTCGAGACGGTTGCGGCCGCCATGGAGGCTGCCGCCGAGGAACTCGCAACGATGTTGCTGCCGGGGGCCGAGAAGGCGATCGAGGAGCACCGGGCCGCCGGTCGGCGCCTCGTGATGGCGACCACCTCCCCGCTGGTGTTCGTGAAGCCCTTCGCCGACCGCCTCGGGTTCGACGACACCGTCGCCACCCGGTGGGAGCGCACCGACGACGGCGAGGCGTTCACCGGCCGGATGGACGGGCCGTTCGTCTGGGGGCGCACGAAGGCCGATGCGATCGCGGAGTGGGCGAGAGACCACGGCGTCGCCCTGTCCGAGAGCTGGGCCTACAGCGACAGCTACTTCGACGCGCCATTGCTCGCGTCGGTCGGCCACCCGGTCGTCGTCAATCCCGACCTGCAGTTGCGGGTGACCGCCACGATCCGCGGCTGGCCCGTGACACACTTCGATCGCTCCGAGGGTGTCGCCAAGATTGCCGGGCGCGAGCTGCAGGAGTGGGGGCGGCCGTTCGTGCGCCCCCAGATCATGGCGCCGAACGCTCGCATCGAGTTCGAGGGCATCGAGCACATCCCGTCGTCGGGGCCGGCGATCCTGGTCTTCAACCACCGGTCGTACTTCGATCCCACGGTGATGGCGCTCGTGATCGCGAAGGCGGGGCGGAACGTCCGCGGCCTCGGCAAGAAGGAGGTCTTCGACGTCCCGATCGTCGGTCGGATCATGAAGGCGTCCGGCGGGATCCGGGTCGATCGCGGCACCGGTTCCGACGAGCCCCTCGAGGCAGCGATCGCCGCCGTCGAGGCGGGCGAGCTGCTGATGATCGCGCCCGAGGGCACGATCCCCCGCGGCCCGGCCTTCTTCGATCCCGTGCTGAAGGGCCGGTGGGGTGCCGCTCGCATCGCTGCGGCAACCGGTGCGCCGGTGATCCCGGTCGGGCTCTGGGGGACCGAGAAGGTCTGGCCCCGCAGTGCCCGGCTCCCGAAGTTCTCGATCACCGATCGCCCGCTGGTGACCGCGACGATCGGGCCGCCGGTGCCGCTGAAGTACCGGAACCCCGATGCCGACACGAAGAAGATCATGAAGGCGATCGGTGCGCTGCTCCCGCCGGAGGCGCGCAAGCGTCGCACGCCGACCCCCGAGGAGTTGGCGCTCACCTATCCGCCGGGGTATCACGGTGATCCGGAGGCCGAACTGAGCCGCCGCCCGGGCACCGACACCTGACGCTCACCCGCTGCCGCCCGCACACTCCTGACCGCAACATCCGAGGACCCCATGGCCGAGACCCGAGAACGTGAACAACGCTTCAACGACCGCATGTCCGACCACGAGGCGCTCATGTGGAACATCGAGAAGGATCCGTGGCTCAACCCGAGCGGTGCGGCGGTCACGATCCTGCAGGGCACGATCGACGAGGAGCACTTCCGTCGAACCCTGCGTCGCGCCGTCGCGAAGATGCCCCGCCTCTACGAGCGGGTCGTGCCGGGGCTCGGCCGTCTCGCACCGCCGGCGTGGGTGCCCGACCCTGAGTTCGACATCGACTACCACATGCGGCGGTTGCGGCTGCCGAAGCCCGGAACCGAACGACAGCTCTTCGATCTCGCTGCCCAGCTGTACCAGGAGCCGCTCGACCGGACCCGCCCGCTGTGGCGGTTCGTCGTCATCGACGGGTTGAAGGGAGGGCGGTCGGCGATCTGGTCGATCGTCCACCACGCGGTCAGCGACGGGATCGGCCAGCTCCGGATGGCCGAGATGTACCAGCAGCTCGACCCGGACGATCCTCCGCCTGACGACATCGATCTCGAAGGAATCGTCGAGGCAGCGGTCGAGGCGCACCACGCCAAGCAGCTCGGTGGGGACCTGACCGACGGGTTCGCCGCCACGGTCGGGCAGTCGCTCGCACACCTCGTGCGTCGGGAGCTGGGCGTCGTGCGGCGTGTCGCCGGCGAGGTCGTCATCTGGCCCGCCGACCCGCAGCGAGCTCGCGACACGATCGACGGCGCGTTCGGGGCGCTCACGTCGACGCTCGGTGCGCTCACCGGTTCGGGGAACGAGGTCGCCGGTGGATCCCCGTTGTGGAAGGAGCGGTCTCGCCATCGTCATCTCGAACATCTGACGGTGCCGCTCGACGAGCTCAAGGCCGCCGCGAAGCAGTTGGGTGTGACCATCAACGACGTGTTCCTCGCCGGCCTGACCGAAGGCGCCGTCCGCTACCACGCCGACCGCGGCGTCGAGGTCGATGCGTTCAACACGAGCTTCGTGCTCAGCACCCGTCACGACAGTGCGATCGGTGGCAACTCGTTCACGCCGGTGCCGGTGCAGGTCCCAGGCGTCGCGATGCCGCTCGACGAGCGGATCACCGACATCCACGAACGCCTGGCAGCGAAGCGCGAATCGATGTCGACCGGAGGCGGGATGGGCGCCCTGTCCGGCGTGGCCAACCTGCTGCCGACCTCGGTGGTCACGAGCGCCGCTCGTGCGGCGGCCGCGAAGATCGACTTCGCCACGTCGAACCTGCGTGGCGCTCCGTTCGCGCTGTACGTGTCCGGTGCGAGGGTGCTGCGAATCATCTCGATGGGTCCCGTCGCCGGAACCGCCTGCAACGCAACGGCGCTGTCGTACGAGAACAGCTTCGACATCGGCCTGTTCATCGACCCGGTCGCCATCGACGCGCCGGGCGACTTCCGCGACGCCATCGAGTCGGCGTTCGCCGACATCCTCGCCCTCTGAGAGGCGGTGGCCGTTGACGCGGGTGCAACAACTGCGGCGGCCCGCCCCGGCCGGTGAGGCCCCGCTCGTCGCTGCCGATGTCGCGCTCCCGGTTCCCGCGCCCGGCGAGGTCGTGATCGACGTTGCTGCGTGCGGCGTGTGCCGAACAGATCTTCAGCTCGTCGAGGGGGACCTGCCGGCCAGACGGCTGCCGATCGTGCCCGGTCACCAGGTGGTCGGCCGCGTGCGGGCCGTCGGTGACGGAGTCGACCGGTGGGCGGTGGGCGATCGGGTGGGCGTCGCCTGGCTGGCCGGCTCGTGCGGGACCTGTGCGGCGTGCCGCTCGGGCGCCGAGAACCTGTGCGCCGACGCCGAGTTCACGGGTTGGGACCGTGACGGCGGGTACGCCGAACAGATGACGGCACGAGCGGACTTCGCGTTCGCGATCCCTGACGGGTTCGGCGACACGGACGCGGCGCCGTTGCTGTGCGGCGGGGTGATCGGGTATCGATCACTGAAGATGTCCGGGATCCGTCCGGGCGGTCGGCTGGGTCTCTACGGCTTCGGAGCCTCAGCGCTCCTCGCGTTGCAGGTCGCCGTCCACTGGGGCTGCGAGGTGTACGTCGCATCCCGCTCGGAACCCGAGCGACGGCGGGCGCTCGATCTCGGCGCAGTCTGGGCCGGCGGCTACGACGACCCACCGCCGGTCCCGCTCGACGCGGCGGTGACGTTCGCACCCGTCGGATCGGTCGTGGTCGCGGCGCTCCGGGCCATCGGACCGGGCGGCACCGTCGCGATCAATGCGATCCATCTCGACGAGATTCCCTCGTTCGACTACGACCTCCTGTGGCGCGAACGGGGGCTGCGCAGCGTCGCCAACTTCACCCGTCGTGACGCCGAGGAGTTCCTGGCGCTCGCTGTGGAGATTCCGATCCGGACCGTGATCGAGATCCATCCGCTGGCCGCCGCCAACGCCACGCTCGCCGCTCTGGCGAGCGGCGACGTCGGCGGAGCGGCTGTGCTCGTCTGCTGATCGCCCGGGTACGGCTCCACACCTAGAGTTCACCGCATGCAGGTGAGCGAGCTGTGGCGGTATCCGGTCAAGTCGATGGTCGGCGAGACCGTCGAGACGATTCGACTCGTCGAGCTCGGTGTCGTCGGTGACCGCACGTGGGCGGCTCGTGATCTCGAACGTGGTGGGATCCGCGGGGCGAAGAAGATCGGTGCGCTCATGAAACTCGGCGGTCGTGACCTGGGCGACGGCAACGTCGAGATCTCGTTGCCCGACGGTTCGGTCGTGCGCACGAGCGACCCCGACGTCGACGAGCGGGTGAGCGCCGCCATCGACCATCCGGTCAGCCTGGAGCCGTTGCGCCCCGCCGACGACCTCGATCACTATCGGCGCGGCGCCCCGGACTCCGAGGACATCGAGGCGGAGATGCGAGGCATCTTCGGACGGGAGGCCGACGAGCCGTTCCCCGACTTCTCGGTCTTCCCGCCCATCATCGCCGAGTTCGAGTCGCCGCCCGGCACCTACTACGACGCCTTTCCCCTGATGGTGATGACGACCGCCGCTCTCGCCGCGCTGGGGCGGGCACTCCCGGAGTCGAACGTCGACGTGCGCCGGTTCCGGCCGTCGCTCGTGATCGACACCGGTGACGACGGACGCGACGCATCGACACCTGGCCATCCCGAGTTCGACTGGTCCGGGCGCCGTGCCACCGTCGGAACCGCGACGATCGAGTTCGGCTCGCCCTGCCCCCGGTGCGTGATGGTCACCCGTGAGATCGACGGCCGCATCCCGGCGGATCGTGCCGTGCTGCGCCACATCGTGCGCGACCTCGATCAGAACCTGGGGATGTACGCGACGGTCGTCGAGCCCGGCGTCGTGCGTGTCGGCGACACGACGACGTTCGTCTGAGCACTGGCCTCGATCAGGGGCTGGCCACGAAGGAAGCGAAGATCTGGTCGGCCGCGTCGAGGTCGCGAGGCTCCACCGCCTGGATGAGGAGACGAGCGAGGAAGCTGCCGTCCTCTGGCGTCACGGCGACGACGAAGATCGAGGTGCTGGTGCCTCCGCAGTTCGAGTACTCATCGAGCGAACCGGTGTAGAGCACGTCGCTGTACGGACTGCGGCCGACGTAGGTGCACTCGCTGGACAGGTCGAGTTCGTCGAGTGTCGCATCGATGTCGGCGACACCACGGGATCCCGTGGCCTCGATGATCACGCCCGGCGTGTCGAAGGTGTTCAGGAACGAGTCGAGGTTCGGAGCGGCGTAGAGGCTCGGGCCGAATTCGGCATTGGCAGTACCGTCGATGTCGCTCCACTCGGAAGGCACCGAGGCGGTGATTGAGCCGGAGTCGTCACTGACGCTGACGAAGTCGGAGTAGGTCTCGGCGATCGCGGGATCGTCGCCGACCGCGACCTCGTCCTGGAACTCCTGCGCGAACGAGAACGACAATTCGAGCGGCGTGCCGTTGAGCTGGCCTTCGTAGACCTCTTCGGTGGCGAAACGCAGGACCTCGATGCTCATCGTGGCGTCGGCGCCGTTCGTACGGATCACGTCGCAGTAGTCGTTCATGGTGCCGTCGAGGGCGAGGTCGAGACCCTCGAGCCGCGTGATGATGTCGCCGGGCTCGATGCCGGCGGCGTCGGCCGGCGAACCGCTGTCGACGCTCGCCACCCAGATGCCGTTGATGCCCGCTCCGTCGTTGACGGCCTCACCGTTGATGCCGATCGACTCGACGTTCTCACCCGCGCTGAGGCGATCGATGATCGGCTCGGCGATGGCCGCGGAGATCGCATAGTTCTGGTCGCTCTCGTCGATCCCGGCGTAGTTGACACCGACGATGCGACCCTGTTCGTCGAGCAGTGGCCCACCGGAGTTGCCACCGCGGATCCGAGCGTCGTGTTCGAGCACTTCGTCGACCGATGCCCACGAGGTCTCGCCGTTGGCTGTCGTGGAACTCACGATGCCGCGAGTCAGGGTGTAGTCGACGTCCTCGATCGTGTTCGCATCACTGGCCGGGAACCCGGCGGCGTAGACCTCGAGGCCAGGTGCGACGGCATCGCTGCGGTAGTCGAGCGGGGTGTAGCCGTCGCCCTCGAGTTGGATGACGGCGAGGTCGGAGCACTCGCTGACGCCGAGCACCCTGGCGTTGACCGGCTCGTTGTCGCCGGCGACGTAGACCCGCAGGAGCGCCGCGCCGGTGACGACGTGGTTGTTGGTGACGACCAGGCCGTCGTCGGAGATGATCACACCGCTGCCGACGCCCGCAGAGTTGCGTTGTTCGCCGACCTCGGGGTCGATGAACGTGCCTTCGGCGGCGATCTTGACGACCGACTGCTCCACCTGGGCGATGTCGAACTCGGCGGCGTCGGTGGTGACCGTCTGCGTCGATTCGGTCGTGTCCTCGACGGAATCCGTCGACACGACGGAATCCGTCGACACGTCGGAATCACCGCCTCCACACGCCGCGAGAGCGACTGCCGTGATGATCACTACCGCTCCGAAACGCCGCATGGGATCCTCCGTACGCTGCCTTTTCGAAGGACAGTACACCTTGGCTCGCCGATGGCAAGTGACGTTGGTCCGTGCCCGGCCGACGTGCGGATCAACGTCGACGTGCTCCGCCCCAGGAGTGGTAGGAGGAGATCCTCGGGCCGGGAAGATATGCCGATTCGACCTGGAGCAACTCGAAACCTGCGGACTCGATCAGCGTCGGAATCGGCCGGGTGATGTGGCATCCCCCGGCAAGGCGCGTCCACACCGGGTCGATCCGCTGTTGCCATCTTCGCACCGCCTCGTCGGGCGCTTCGCCGTGTTCGGAGAACAGCAACCGACCCGCGGGTTTCAGGACCCGCCGCATCTGGTCGAGCGCCCGCTCCCAGTCGGCGATGCTGCAGAGCGTGTAGGTGAGCACGACGGTGTCGACACTCTCGTCGTCGAGCGGGATCTCCTCGCCCGGAAGGTCGAGCCATCGCACCTCGACGGCGGCGCGTTCGATGCGCTCGGCGGCGAGAGAGCGCATCCCGTCGTTGGGTTCGAGGCCCCACACGAACTCGACCTGCGACGGGTCGTAGAAGGGGAGGTTCAATCCCGGACCCATTCCGACCTCGAGCACGCGGCCCGTGGCGTGCGGTACCACCGCTCGTCGCTGCTGCTCGATGTCGTTCCCGCTGCACGCGAGGTTGATCACACGTGGGAGCACGTGGCGTTCGTAGAGGCCCATCAGGGTCCAACGTAGGCGCTCGTCGCGCGACGGATGGGGCGGTCAGGCGGCGAAGGGGTGGGTGCGGGCGCTGACGAGCGGACCCTGCCGCACGATGACCGTGCCCTCCGGAAACGCCGAGCAGACCTCCTCGATCATGTCGACGTGTTCGTCGATGACCGAGTCGACCAGTGCGTCGATGTCGGCGTCGTCGCACGGTTCGAGCTGGCCGCCGTGTCCGGCCGCCAGCGAACGGTCGATCGCCGTCTGCCGGAGCAGCTCGATCCAGCCCCCACGGTCGAGCCAGTCGAAGACCGCGTCGCGGAGATCGGACGGCCCGACGCCGGGCCGGTCGACCACCATTGCCGTGGTGGTGGCCCGCCCGCTCGCCAAGCCGGGGAATCCACGATTGCAGCCGCATCGCTCGCCCGAGGCGCATTCGGTGGCCACCGGAGTGACCAGCTCGCCCTCGACGGTCCAGGCGTAGTCGCCCGGTTCCGTTCCCTGGAGTTCGTTCGTTGCCACCAGTACCAACATGTCGTTCCTCCTCCGTTCTTCACTCGTGGAAACCAGTGTGAACGGGGGGTGCGTCAGGGTTGGCCGGGGCGGTCGACAGGTCGGTCGAGCAGGACGACCGGTTGCCCGGTGATCCCGGCGAGCATCGCCACGGCCTCCTCGAGCGAGCTGACGTCGAACTCGATGAGGCGTTCGAGCAGGCCGTCGGTCGTCCAGACGCTGATGGCGAGGAGGTCGACGGTGGTGGGCCCGTGGCGGTAGGAGCGTCGGGTGAGGACGCTGAGATCCCCGGAGGTGGCCACGGTGACACCGCTGACGTGCAGACCCATGTCGCGCATGGATCGAACCGAGCCGAGGAGCCCGTCGCGGCGGATGGCCTGCGGGACCCCGCGGTGCGTCTCCTGGACGAACCCGTCAGCGAGAAGACGCGCGAGCCCCTGTTGACCCTCTGCTTCGATGATCGCGTGCGCCTGGACGGCCCAGCGCTGAGCCGATGTCTCGCCCGGCGTGGTCGCTGCGTCGTCCGCGTCGTCGGACATGGCGCACCGCTGATCAGTTGGTGCTGGCGGCGCTCTCGACGGCGTCGGCGGCGGCGTCGGCAGCGTCCTCGGCGGCGTCGGCAGCCGAGTCGGCGGCGGGCTGGACCTTCTCCTTGGCCTGCTGAGCGGCGTTCGACACGGTCGACGTCGCCTTCTGAGCGCCGGCCTTCACGTCGTCACGTCGGAATGCTGCGGCGGCGGCTGCAGCCGCGCCGATGAGGGCGATGATGATCAGAAGCTTCTTCATGCAGTCGACCGTACCCCCGGCCCGGTCGCTGCCACAACGTTGCGACGGCCGCTGACGGTGGGCGTCGTCTCAGAGCACGAAACGCATCGCATCCACCAACGCGCCGGGCAGCCGGGCGCTGCCCGTGGACCGTCGTCCGTACGTCGAGGTGTCGAGCAGCACCTCCGCGTGGTCGGTGAGGCCCTCGAGGCGGTCGCCGAGGAGATGGAACGCCGTGTCGTCGAAACGCAGCACGTCGACGGGCGCGACGATCTCGCCGTCCTCCATCCAGAAGGTGGCGAACCGGGTCATTCCGGTGGTGCGGCACGCTGCCTGGTCGGAGAAGTTCAGGTACCAGAGGTTGCCGACGAACAAGCCGGTCCCCAGCGCCTCGTCGATCGATGCGGTCGGCAGCATGCCGGGTGAGATCGCCACCGACAGCGGCGACTCGGCATCGCCGGCGCCGTTGGTGGGAACGCCGTACTCCTGAGCCGAGCGAGGCGACACGAGGGTGTCGGCGTACGTTCCGTCGACGATCAGCGGCACCGAGTCCGGCCGCAGGAATCCGGCCGACTGGAAGTTGGCCGCGACGCCGTTGGCGGTGTCCTCGCTGATCGACACCAAGGGCGACAGGGTGACGTCCTCGACGAGCATCTTGAGCAGCGGGGTCTGGCGGGTCTCGTGGGCGCGCCGTCCGAACGCTCCGTACCACGAGAGCAGCTGGATCACTTCCTCCATCGCCCTCGGCGCGAGGTAGGTGCGGTACTCGCCCGGTGGAAGGCTGATCGGGTCGCGCTCGAGGGCCGCGACCTGTCGAGCCGACCAGTCGACCTTGGCGGCGAAGGCATCGTCGTCCCACTCGAAGCCGGCGTAGAGGTTCTTCGCCGCCTTGTCGGCGCGGAGGTAGAAGCACCAGTCGAGGTTGAACGTCGACGACTGGAACCAGTTGCGCTGTCCGAGGCTGTTCGCGAACCCGCTGAACGTGTCGCCCGAGGCGTAGATGCCCACCAGGTCGCGGTCCCTGCCCGCGGCCTGGATGTCGGCGAGCGCGGCATCGGGGGTGGGGATCGAGCCGCGCTCGATGCGTTCGGTGGAGGTGGGCTCGGTGTTGTAGAGCAGGAACGGGTCGTCGGCGACGACGCGGCGCTGATCACGCAACTGCAGCAGGAGCGCGGCGATTCGGGCATCGTCGATCGATGCAACGCCCGACAGGCGGATGCTGCCGGCCACGTGGCGCCGATCCTCGATCAGGTCGAGCGTCAGCGTTCGCTGGTCGATCGTGCCGGCTTGGCGGACCTCGCTCTGGTTGAGGCGGATGAAGTCGGTCCGTTCGCCCGACACGTTGGCGAGCAGCACCTCGTCGCCGACGAGCGCCGACGTCGCCGTCGTGACCAGCTCGTCGAAGTAGGCCTGCTCGTCGCGCTCGCCGTTCACTGCTCGCCCCCGAAGACCTCGATGTCGGAGAACTTGCAGGCGGGGGAGGCGTGACCGGTTCCGATCATCTGGTTGAGTTCGCCCTTGCCGCAGTTGGGTGTGCCCATCACCGTGAAGCTGTCGGCGTCGGCCACCCCGCTCAGGCTGCGCCAGAACGTCGACGAGATCCCGCGATAGCCGGGGTTGCGGACCACGCCGACGATCTCGCCGTTCTCGATCCGCTGGCCGTACTCGCAGCCGAACTGGAACTTGTTGCGGCTGTCGTCGATCGACCAGGAGTTGTTGGTGTGCATGTAGACGCCGTGCTCGATCGAGGCGATCAACTCCTCGAGCGTCGACTCGCCCGGCTCGACGTTGAGGTTGGCCATCCGGTCGATCGGTGGTCGATTCCAGTTGTCGGCGCGGGAGTTCGCGACGCCGGGAACACCGCTGCGCTCCTGCGACACCGCGCCGCCGAGGCCGCGCACCAGAATGCCGTTCTCGATGAGGTGCTGACGCTTCGCCGGCGTCCCGTCGTCGTCGAACGCGTACGACGCCAGCTGTCCCGGCACGGTCGGGTCGAAGGTGACGTTGAGCAGCTCCGAGCCGTACTGGTACGTACCGAACATCTCGGGTGTCACGAAGCTCGTGCCCGCGTAGTTGCGTTCGTCGCCGAGGATGCGGTCGAGTTCGAGCGGATGGCCGATCGACTCGTGGATCTGCAGCACCATCTGATCGGGGGCGAGGATTGCGTCCATCACGCCGGTCGGACAGTTCGGCGCGTCGAGCAGCTCCAGCGCCTGTTCGGCGATCTGCGATGCGGCGTCGCCGAAGCCGTACCGGCCGAGCACCTCGGCGCCGCCCTGACCGCAGAACGCATGGCCGCCGAACGTGCGGGTCTGGGTGTTGGTGCCTTCGTTCGCCGTGGCCTGGAGGCTCGGGTAGACGAAGCGGAAGCGCTGTTCGATGCGTCCGGTGGCGCCGACCCTCGACCGTGTGAGCAGCAGCTGGTCGACGTCGCGGCGCACGAGCGAGGCACCCCAGTTGACGATGCGGTCGTCGATGCCGAGGAGGCGCGACTGTTGCTGGAGCAGCGCGATGCGGTCGTCGAGCGGCAGGGAGTCCCAGGTGACCTCCACCGGCGACACGTAGGTGCCGGTGGCATGGTTGCGTGGCGCTGCCGTGGTCACCATCGAGCCGGCGGTGACCGTCGCCCAGTACCGCGCACGGTCGACGGCGCTGCGCAGCCCGGCCTCGCTGAGGTCGGTGGTGGCGGCGTAGCCGAGGCCGCCTGCATCCCAGATCGAGATCATCACGCCGGTGTCGAACTCGTTGAAGATCGGCTCGAGCTGGTTGCGGCGAACCGTCAGGTGCTCTGACCGCTCGTCGACGAGGCGGACCGAGGCGTAGTCGACGTCGCCCGGGAGCACGGATCGGAGCCGGTCCTCGAGGGTCTGCGATTCGATGAGCAGGTCGGTCATCCGAGCAGGTTAGGCCGTCGGCCGGATCGCGACGACGGCTCCCGGGATACTGTTCGGGTATGGACCTCGACGCACGCACCGCTGAGCTGTTCGAGCACTTCTCCACCCAGGAGTTCGACGGCCTCACCGATCTGTTCGCACCCGGCGCCGGAGTGCGGCAGAACGGCAATCCCGAGCACGGCATCGACGGCCTGCTGACGATGATCCAGGGCCTCAAACGCGACGGGGTGACCGTCGAGTACTCCGACATCCGTCGGAGCGTGGGTGAGCGGTTCGTCGTCGAGCAGCACCTGGTGCGCCTCACCCGCCCCGACGGGGTGTCGGCGCAGACCGACGTGTGCGTGATCCTGCACTTCGACGACCAGGGCCTGATCACCGGCCTGCACGAGTACGTCGACACCGCCGCATTCGCGGCGCTGTACGCCTGATCGGCAACCGCCCACTGGGCACGCTGCTCGCTGTTGATCCGAAGCCGTCGGATCATTCCTCCCCTCGTAGTCGCCCCGTCGCGCGAGCAGCCGGCCGCGGTAGCTGATCGGCAACCGCGAGCCCCGATCTCGTACCCGGATCGCTGGCATGCCCGAGCGGCCTCGAGATCAAGAGCGCTTCGGCCTCGCTCGAGGTCGGCCCTGGTTCGAGAGGATCTCACCGATGTTCGAGTCGCCGCCGTCGCAGATCCGATCACGTCGCCGATCTCGTCGTACAGCGCCTGGCTTCGCTGGTAGTACTCGAGTGCTCGATCCCACTCGGACTCGTCCTGGGCGTCGACGCCGAGGTTGTTGAGCACGTTGGCCTGGCCGAGGAGATCCCCGACCTGCTCGAAGAGTTCGAGCGGCATGCTGCGGTAGTCGAGTGCTTCGGGCCGTCGCATCATGCCGTAGCCGGTCATCAGGAGATACGTGCTGTGGGCGAGCATCCTGGTGTCGTCGAGTTCACCGGCGAGTTGCTCGGCGCGGTGCGCCCACGTCACCGAATCGCGCAGGCGTCCCTGCCGCAGGCGCACCCCGGCATAGGCGAGGGCGAGGTCGCCCTCGGCGCGAATCGACTCGGGCGGCGGGAGGCTCGACGCTCCGCGGAGTCCTCGTCCGTACCATCTCAACGCCTGCGAGTAGCGTCCTTGTCGTTCGCACAGGACCCCCTGCTTTCGCATGAGGCGAACCTCGTCGTCGGGACTCCGACGGGTGCGCCGCGACAGCCCCAGCGCCGTCGTGGCCTCGTCGAACCGGCCGGCCAGTTCGAGGACGTCGCCGAGTGTCTCCGCGACCGCGGCGTACGCCGACGGTGACGGTCGATGCGACGGCGGCACGTCGAGAGCGCGGCGGTAGAACTCGGCGGCCTCGACGTGGGCGTACTTGCTCTCGGCCCGGTCGCCGGCGATCAGCGAGTACCGCCACGATCGTTCCCAGTCGCGCGCTTCGTGGAAGTGCAGCGACAGGAGTTCCGACGTGCTCACCCAGTCCTCGCCCGCCCGCCGTTCGAGCACCCGGCCGACCCCGGCATGGAGCTGGCGGCGCCGACGGAACGACAGGCCGTTGTAGGCGACCTCGCGATAGAGCCCCTGATCGAAGCGGAACGTCGAGTCACTGGTGGGGCTCAGGAACCCCGACAGCGAGGCCCAGCGAGACGCCGACCGGAGTTCGTTCGCCCCGATCGCCTCGGCGAGCAGGTGCGTGTCGACGATGGAGCCGAGCACGGCCGCCTCACGGAGCAGGATCCGATCGGTGGCGTTCAGCGTGTCGATTCGAGCGGTGACGAGCGCCTCGATCGAGTCGGGTGTCGCCGCGCCGCTGGAGATGCCGCTGCGGACGAGTTCGAGCAGGAAGAGCGGGTTGGTGATGCCGCGGCGCAGCAGGTCGTCGAGATCGTCGTCGTCGAACTGCGGATCGGCGGCGACGGCCGCTCGGGCCAGTCGCTCGGCCTCGTCGGGCGACATCGGCCCGACGTCGATGCGTGTGACGTCGTCGGCGAGGTCGGCGAACGTCTGGTGGCCCTCCCATCGCAGGGAGATCAGCAGCCACGGCCGTCGGGCGATCCGGCGCCCGATCGCTGCGAACAGCTCCTCGGATGCCTCGTCGAGGCGATGGGCGTCGTCGATCCTGAACACGATCGGGCCGGGGATCGCCGTCGTGAGGAGATCGACGACGACCTCGCGGAGCTTCGCGGCACGGTTCGCCGGATCGATGCGCTCGACCTCGGGCGTCATCGGCGTCTCGGCGCCGAAGGCGATCGCCAGCAGGGGGAGCCACGGCTCGAGATCCGGCGCCCGGTCGAGTACCTGGGTCGACATGAGGCGTCCGGCGGTGGCCGGTGATGCTGCAGGGTCGATTCCCGCCAGTTCGCGCAGCATCGTCGACACGGCGAAGTACGGCGTCGAGCGGGAGTACAGCCCTCCCTTGGCGCGCAGGATCGTGACGCCTTCGGTCGTCGCGAGCGCGTGTTCGACCAGTCGGCTCTTTCCAACTCCGGGCTCTCCGACGACGTCGACCACCCGTCCGTGGCCGGATCGAGCGTCGTCGATGGCGTGCGCGAGGGTGTTGAGTTCGGGCTCTCGCCCCACGAACACCAGCTCGGAGCGACCGGTGGAACCGATGGTGCCGGTGGCGTCCTCGCTGCGCTGGTCGCCGACGAGCGCCGCCCGGATCGGCTCGGACTTGCCCTTGACCATGAACGGCTCCAGGGGAGTCACCTCGAACTCGGTCGGAACGAGGTCGAGCACGGCCGCGCTCGCCACCACCTGGCCGACGGTCGACTTCTGCATCAGCCGGGCAGCGAGGTTGACCGCGTCTCCCATCACCGTGAACGTGCGCCGGCGCGACGAGCCGAGATCGCCCATGTAGATCGGGCCGCGGTTCAGCCCGATGCGCAGCGGGAGACCGACGTCGACCGACACCAGCTCGCGGGCGGTACGGACTGCGGCGTCCTCGTCCTGGCCGGTCGATCGCGGTGCGCCGGCGGTGAGGATGATCTTGCCGCCGCCGGCGTAGACGTCGCTCGCCAACCAGAACACGCCGTGGCGCGATGCGGCCTGCTCGGCGGCGCTCGCGAGCGCCTGGAGTCGTTCGTGGACGGCGTCGGGGCCCTCGGACGTCAGGAGCGCGTCGACCCCACCGAAGAAGACGAAGCCGACCGTGACGGTCCGATGCTCTGCCACGATGCCGGCGGCGGTCTGCTCGACCAACCAACCGGGCACGTATGCGTCGACGGCGCCGTCGGGCGCCAAGCGGCGCGGCAGGGGGCTCGACGGTGGGCTCGATGCCAGCACGCGTCCGACGTCGGTCGACTCTCCGAGGTGGGCGGCGTCGAGCAGTTCGGCGGCGGCATGGCTCAGCAGGATCTGGCCGCGCTCGGCCGCGCCCTCGCAGTCGACCGTCGCCGACATGCCGGGGCCGACCACGAGCAGCTCCTGATGTCCGGCGTCGACGAGGTGGAGGTCGAAGGTGCCGCTGTGAACTCCCTGTGAGATGCCGAGCTCGATCCGCTTGACGAGGCTGGTCGACCATCGCCGCTTTATCCTTAAAAATTTAATTTTTTACCTTTTTTAATATTCTATTATCTTCATAATTTTTTAATATAAAACTTATAACTTATATTATTATATATATGTTAAATTATAATTTTAATTATTTATAATTATAATATTTTTAAATTAATAATTTAAAATTTTATTTAAGTACACACCCCGAGGCGAAGTACCGTCGCGTACATGAGCGACACGATCGGGTACGGCATCATCGGGAGCGGGATGATGGGGGGCGAACACATCCTCGACCTCAACCACGTCGACGGTGCCGCGGTGGTGGCGCTCGCCGACCCGGTGGCGACCAGCATCGAGTGGGGGCTCGGCTGTGTCGAGTCCGGCCCCGGTGGCGCGGAGGCCAAGAGCAGGGTGGCCACCTACACCGACCACCGCGAGTTGCTCGCCGATCCGAACGTCGACGTGGTCGTGATCACCACACCGAACTTCACCCACGCGGCGATCCTCGCCGACGTGCTCGCGACCGACAAGCACGTGCTGATCGAGAAGCCGCTGTGCACGCGCGTCGAGGACTGTCTGCGCGTGGTCGAAGCTGCCCGCCACCGTGATGCCATCACGTGGATGGGGCTGCAGTACCGCTTCATGCCGACCCCCGCAGCGATGCTCGAGCAACTCGACACGGGTGTCTGCGGCACCACCCGGATGGTGTCGATCAGGGAACACCGCTACCCGTTCCTCGGCAAGGTCGGCGACTGGAACCGGTTCACCCGCAACACCGGCGGCACCCTGGTGGAGAAGTGCTGCCACTTCTTCGACCTGATGCACTTGGTCGCTGGCGCACACCCGGTGCGGGTGATGGCCAGCGGCGGCCAGGACGTCAACCACCTCGACGAGTACTACGAGATCGACGGTCGGATGGAGCGCTCCGACATCCTCGACAACGCCTTCGTGATCGTCGAGTTCGCCAACGGTGTGCGCGGGATGCTCGACCTGTGCATGTTCGCCGAAGGTGGCCGCTACGAACAGGAGCTCGCGATCACCGGCGACGCGGCCAAACTCGAAGCGACGGTCCCCGGTGACACGGTGTGGGTCGGTGAACGTGCCACCGCGGAAGGCCACGGCCACAACATCGGGCAGAACGTGCGCGAGGTGCCAGCGCCGATGGACCCCCGGGTGCCGTACCCGGACTTCCACCAGGGGGCGAGCTTCATGGAGCACCTCCACCTGCTCGACGCCATCCGCGCCGGACGGCCAGAGGCGGTCACGGTCACGGAGGGCATGTGGGCAGTCGCCACCGGCGCCGCTGCGCACCGCTCGATCGACGAGCGCCGGCCGGTCGAACTCGCCGAGTTCGGTCTCAGCTGACGCCCGTCAGCCTCTCGGCAGGGTGAGCGCGAAGTCGTAGGCCGCGTCGGCATCGCCGACCGTCAACTCGCGCAGGTCGGCGACGCCGACGTCGAGGCCCTCGGCGTGGGAGTACGCCCGGAGTCCGACGAGGTTGTCGACGAACTCGGCGCGGGTGATCCCGAGGTCGTCGGGGTGGGCGGTCACGCCGGCCTGCGACACGATGCGGTGTGCGAACTCCGGGTCGTTGCCCTGGACGTGCGCCAACGCAACGACGGCGAAGGAGATCAGCTCGCCGTGCACGTGGTGGACGCCGGTGGCGTGCTCGTACGCGTAGGCCCAGAAGTGCTCCGATCCCTCCTCGAACCGGCTGTGTCCGAGGCGACCGGACATCGCGCCGACGCGCCGATACGCGTCGGCGAGGAAACGCACGCCATCGGGAGTGACCGCAGCGATGTCCGGCAGGGCAGCATCGAGTTCGAGCAGCAACGACTCGCCGAGCGCGGCGCCGTCCTCGTCCCACCCGACGCCCTCACCGACCGCGACGGCCGCTCGCCAGTCGTGGAGTCCGGTGTGGCACGACAGCACGTCGCCGACTCCTGCGCGGTTGAGGCGAGCGGGCGCGCTGCGGATGAGATCGATGTCGAGCACGACGACCTCGGGTTCGATCGTTCCGACGTAGCGGACCCGACCGTCCGCACGGATGCCGATCGCATCGGTGAAGCCGGCGTCGACCGAGGTGATCGTCGGGATCTGGACGAGTGGGAGTCCTCGCTTCCAGGCGAGGTACTTGGCGGTGTCGAGGGCGGTGCCGCCGCCGAAGCCGACGACGATCTCGGCGCGATCGTCGGCGGTGGCATCGACGTCACGGTCGAGCTTGGCGAGTTCCATGTCGTGAGCCATCACCACGGTGACCGGCGCGGGAACCCGGTCGGCGATCGACGCCCACGGTGGGTCGTTGACGGCGATGAGATACGGCGGCAGTTCGTTGAGCGTCGCGACCGCCGTGCGCTCCACGCACTCGAAGGGGGTGCCGCCGGGCGCGGCGTCGCTCGTGTCCTGGTCGGCGGGTTCGTCGCTCATCGCGTCACCAGTTCGGCGGCGTGGCGCTGGACCTTCTCGACGGCTCGGACGACGTCGAGGGCATCGCCCTCCGTTCCCATCAGGACCGACGTGGTGAACCACAGCGTCGTGTCGGCCAGGTGTTCGGTGACGGGGAGCGAGAGTTCGGCGAAGGCCTGCATCCCGGCGCGGTCGCGCCAGCGGGGGGCGAACCCGTCGCTGTCGCGGAAGACGTCGAGCCGGTGGACGGGCGGGTACGACATCGTGAGGGGGATGCCCTCTGCGGCGAGGGCGAGGCGCACCGGTTCGCGGTCGGCGCCGAATTCGTGGGGGTCGATGCGCACGACGTAGCAGTAGTTGCCCTGTCGGTCGCAGCGGGGGTCGCGCGCCTGTGGATGCACCCCGGGGATCGCGGCGAGTGCGCTGTTGAGCAGCGCCGAGCGTCGATCTCGGCGCACCGCCTGTTCCTCGAACCGTTCGAGTTGCGCGAGCAACACGGCGCCCTGCCACTCGGTCATCCGGTAGTTCCCGCCGAGGGCGAAGTGGGAGTAGAACCACTCGCCGGGGCGCCGGCCGCAGTCGCTGTACGACATGGCGCTCGCGCGTACCTCGGGGTCGGCGGTGACGATCGCGCCGCCTTCACCTGCGGTCATCAGCTTGGACGCCTGGAACGAGTAGGTGCCGGCCGAACCGAACGTGCCGACCATCTGCCCGTTGAACAGCGACCCGTGCGCATGGGCGCAGTCCTCGATGAGCACGAGATCACGACGGGCACAGATCTCGGTGAGACGTTCCAGGTCGGCGGGATGGCCGGCGATGTGGACGGCGATGACGGCCCGGGTGCGCTCGGTGATCGCGGCTTCGACGGCGTCCGGATCGATGCACCCGGTGCCGAGTTCCACGTCGACCAGGACCGGGATCGCGTTCACCATGAGGACCGACGCCGCCGTGGCGACGAACGTCCAGCTCGGCACGATCACCTCGTCGCCCTGGCCGACGCCGGTGGCGAGCAGCGCCACTTCGATCGCATGCGAGCCGTTGGTGACGGCCACGGCAGGTCCGGTGCCGTGCAGCTCGCCCCACGCATGCTCGAACTCGTGGACCCGGGTTCCTTGCGTCGACCACCACCGGCCGCTGTCGAGCACGTCGAGCAGCAGCTCGCGCTCGCGATCGTCGTGCTGGGGCCAGGTCGGGTACGGCATCGTGCGGACGGGCGGTCCACCGTGGATCGCGAGTTCGCTCATCTCGTCA
Source organism: Ilumatobacteraceae bacterium (assembly GCA_963698565.1). Taxonomy (GTDB): domain Bacteria; phylum Actinomycetota; class Acidimicrobiia; order Acidimicrobiales; family Ilumatobacteraceae; genus Sva-07. The sequence continues at coordinate 224,700 of CAVORH010000028.1, read as the reverse complement.
TGATCGCACCCCGGCTACGGTTCGGCCCGTGTCGACCGTCGTACGCACGATCGAACCCGGCGACGGCCGCGTCGTGCTCCTGGTGGTGGCGCACGCCGACGACGTCGCATTGTTCCTCGGCGGCACGGTCGCTGCCTGGGCCGACGCCGGTTGGCGCGTCGTGGTGGTGCGAGCCACCGACGATCGCTGGGATTCGGTCGGGTCCGACGAGCGCTCGACCGCCGCTGCCAACCGCGACGAGTTCGAGCGGGCGTGTGCCGTCCTCGGGGTCGCCGAGATCGTGGAGCTCGGCTATCCGACCGACACGCTCGGCGACGTCTCCACAATCGAGCTGCGGGAGCACGTGATCCGGGCCGTGCGGACACATCGGCCGTACGCGTTGGTGTCGTTCGATCCGTACGCGATGTACGGCGAGGACAACCTCGATCACATCACGGTCGCCCGGGCGGTCGACGAGTCGTTCTGGACGAGTCAGTTCGACCTCCATCACCCGGAGCACTTCGATGCCGCCCGACCCGGTGGTGCGCTCGCACCGCACGGTTGTTTCGAGCGGTGGTACTTCGGGCGGCGCGTCGTGGACGTCACCGACGTCGTCGACATCTCTGACACGCTCGACCGCAAGATCGCGGCGGGCTGCTGCCACCGCACGATGATGCTCAACTTCTTCAACCAGCTCCGACTGCAGGCCGACACGGGCGGCTGGACGATCCCGGCCGTCGACGACGCGCTCGCCGCAGGACGTGTCGACGAGCTGCTCCCGCTGCTGCTGCGGTCGGCGAGCGAGGGGCTCGGAGCGAAGTACGGGCTGGGCGCCGCCGAGGAGTTCCGGGTGGTCACCTTCGGTGGCATGCAGGGTCTCCTCGACGCCGTCGGTCGACGACACTGACGGTTGACCGGGGTCGGCGCGCTCCGCTACTCGAGGAGCGGGCGGAGTGCTCGGGCGAGCATCGCGAGACCGTCGGGCGGCTCGTCGCCGTCGCCGTCGGTGTCGGGCGCTCGGCATCCGACGGGGAGCATGGCGGTGCCGTCGCGTCGGTAGGTGATGATGCGGCCACCGTGGGTTCGCCGATCGACCAGGCCGAGCCGGGTCTTCTCCCGGTTGTGGCCGTTGCAGCGAGGGCGTCCGTTGTCGACGTCGGTACGGCCGTCGTCGCGGTCCCATTCGTCCATGTGGTCGATGTCGGCGTGGCGCTGAACTCACCGTGCAGCCGAGGTGTCCGCAGTGGCGTTCCATCAGCTTCACCGCGGTGCGGGCGGCACCGGTGAACAACCGCCGCCTGCGTCCCATGTCGATCACCACGCCGTCGTCGTCGACGACGACGCGGCGGACGTAGCCCTGCATCATCGCCTCGAACACCGCTTCGGGCGGCACCGGGATGCCGGAGTCGGTCTCGCAGCGCAGCCGGTCGAGGTCAGGGGCGGTGATGTCGTCGGGGAAGGGGATCAGCCGGTGCCTGGCGAGCAGGATCTCCTGGGTGTGCTGGTCGACGAGGATGTTGACCACCGGCTCGGGTGCGCGCCCGCCGGCGGGCGCGGAGGCCGCCCTCCGGAAGATCTCGTGCACGGCATCGAACCGACGCTGCGCATCGGTTCGGGGCAGCAGCGAGGCGGGCGCATCGGGACCGTGGAGTTCGGTGCGGGCAGCGACGTCCTTGCGGAACTCGTCCTCGACGAAGCGCTCGAGGATCCCGAGCATCTCTGCCGTGGCCATCGCCGACCCACCGCTCGCGCGCAGATCGAGTGCGCCGCCGACCTCGTGTGCCGACACGGTCCGGTTGGCGTGGTTCGCCTCGGCATCGCCTTCGGCGCCGTCCTCGTCGGCGAGCGTCTCCCAGCGTCGCACGAGGAGTCGGAAGTCGTCGAACGGCAGCTGCTCACCTTGCGCGAGCAGCAGGTCGAGCACCTCCCCGATCTCCGACCCGCAGCGCGGGTTGCGGGCGGCGCGGGCGAGCTCGCCCACCTGCGCGGCGCCCAGATGGCCGGCGAGCACGGCGTCACCGACCTTTTCGTGTTCGTCGAGGAGGCGGGCCACCTTCTTCGCCACGCCGACCTGCTGACCGGACCAGTTGAGGTTTGCGCGCAACCAGCCGGCGACGCTCAGGTGGCCGTCGTCGCGGTGGACGCCGCGGGCCTGCGCCAACGTGATCAGGGCTGCGGTCTCGGCGTCGATGCGACGCCGCTGCAGTTCGAGCTCTCGCAGACGTTCGGTCACCGCATCGTTGTCGAGTCCCTGGAGCTCGTCGACAAGGCTGGCGAACATGTCATGATCGTAGCGAACACACGATCGTTTGTCAACCCCGAGAGAGTACAGATGTACGTGAACGGAGCCGTCGTTGTGGGACGCCGCGGGAGGGTGCAGCGCTACCGTTGACACGTGCGCGTGGAACCGATCGACCTCCGTCCGTTCCGTGAAGGCGACGACGCCGACCGCCGGTCGGTCGCGGCGGCCTTCGACCACGCCGCCCGCACGGTCGGCTTCTTCTCGATCACGGGCCACGGGGTCGAACCCGGGCTGATCGACGAGATGCTGCGCGTCACGGGTGCGTTCTTCGACCTGGCCATCGAGGAGAAGCTGCAGTACTACGTCGAGGACCGCACGGCGAACCGGGGGTACGCACCCGAGGGAAGTGAGGCGCTTGCGTACTCGCTCGGGGAGGACGATCTGCCGACCGACCTGTTCGAGGCGTTCAACGTCGGCTGCGAGCTCACCGCCGACCAGCTGGCCGACCCGTACTTCGCCGACCGCCGCTACTTCGCTCCCAACGTGTGGCCGTCGGCGCCCGCGGAGTTGCGCGAGATCTGGCTCGCCTACCTCGACGCGGTCGACGAGGTGGCCAACACCGTGATGTCCGCCGCTGCCGTGGCGCTCGGCATGGACGCCGACCACTTCGTTCCCGTCCTCGACAAGGGCCCGACGGTGATGCGCGCCAACAACTACCAGCGTCGCGAGGGCGCGACGGCGCCGGTCGACGGGCAGATGCGCATGGGTGCACACACCGACTACGGGAGCATCACCGTCCTGCTCGCCGATCCCGTGCCGGGCCTCCAGATCTGCGACGACGCCGGCGCGTGGCACGACGTCCTGCCGCCAGAGGGCGGCTTCATCGTCAACGTGGGGGACCTGCTGTCGGAATGGTCGAACGACCGTTGGCGGTCGACGCTCCATCGAGTGGTCCCGCCGGCCGCCGGTGTCACCGGCCCGTTCCGCCGCCGGTCGATCGCCTGGTTCCAGCAGCCGAACCACGACGCAGTGATCGAGTGCCTGCCCACGTGCTCCGACGCGTCGAACCCGCCGCGCTACGCACCGGTCACCTCGGGCGATCACCTGATGGCGAAGTTGATGGGGCCCCGTCTGCTGCGGCCATCGGAGCAGTCACCGCGGCACTGATCTCACCGCGCTGCCGGTCGGCGGGTGGCGCCGTCGGCGACGGTACCGGCGACCCACAGGCCGGCGCCGATCAGCATCCCGGCGCCGACGAGCAGCAGCATCGACGGCACGGCATCGGACCACACGGTGTCGAGCATCTCGCCGAACAGCGTGCTCGTCGTTCGGCCGATCACCCAGCCGGCGACGAGCAGCCCGACCAACCACCCGCCACAGACGACCACGGCGGTCGATCCGAGGCGTCGCAACGATTTCCCGGGGCGCGGGTGGGCGAACACGGCGAGCAGGGCGAACGCGAGCAGAGCGATCAACGCGATGATCCGGGTGGTCTCGGCGATCCGCCGCAGTCCCAGGGCCGGCACCTCGCTCGGAACCACCGACGGCAGACCGGCCTGCTCGGCGATCGCGTCGAGCCGTACGCCGCCGAGTGTCACGTCGCCGAGCGCCACGTCGCCGAGACCGACGGCGTCGAGGTCGATGCCGGCCCGTTCAGCACCGTCGATCACCGAGCCGACGATCGCCCGATCGACGGCGGTGTTGCCGGTGTCCGAGTACACCAGGTCGGGGTCGACCAGCCCACCGTGGGCGGCGAGCAGCGCCTCGCCGACCGTCGCGGCGACTCGCGGATCGGCGCTGGCGGCGGCGGCGAGTTCGATGGCGACCGCCTCACCGGCGACGGGTTCGACGGCTCGTCGGACGGTCTGCTCGATCACGTCGGCCGTGAACCGCGACTCGGCGATCTGTGTGGCAGCACGTTCGGCCCGCGTGTCGTCGAGCACCGACATGATCGCGAGCTGCGAACTGACGAGGGCGGCGAGGGCGAACGCGAAGCCCGCCGCTGCGAGTCCGGCGATCGCGAGCGCTCCCCGTGAACCATCGGACATCTCGCCATCCTTGCCGCTGCGAGACGTGACGGCTGGACGCGGCGATGTCGGCCGGAGCTCAGAGACCGAGTCGCGCGCGCAAGGCCGCCGCGGCCGCGACCGGATCGGTCACGTGGATCGTCTGGAATCCCAGCGCCTCGGCCGCAGCGACGTTCCACGGGAAGTCGTCGAGGAAGAGGCACCGCTCCATCGGTGGTCCGCCGAGGCGTTCGACCGCGAGTTCGAAGATCGCCGGGTTCGGTTTGCGGAGCCCGACCTCGCTCGAGTCGATCACGACATCGACGAGGTTGTCGGCGTCCCAGGCCTCACGCCATGCACCCCACTCACGCGTGTTGTTGGTGAGGATCGCAGTGGGAAGTCCCGCCGCTCGGACGTCCCGTGCCGCGTCGACCATCGCTGCCACCGGCTCCACCATCGCGAGCAGCTCGTCGCCACGCGGGATCGTCGGGAACTCGGTGAGGCCTGCCGCGCGCCACAGCGGCTCGATGGCCGCGTCGAACTCGTCCATCGTGATCCGACCGCGCTCGAGCTCGTGATACGGGTGATCGCTGTCGACCTCGAGCGGACCCAACACGATCGGCAGGAACGTCGACAGGTCGAGATCGAACTGCTGCGCACGTTCGATCATGCCACCGGCAGGGCTCGTGCTGAGCACGCCGGCGAAGTCGAAGATCACGGCGTCGATGCCGCCGTCGGCGGTTGCGTTGCTCACGCGTCGACCCTACCGAGGCGGCAATGCGCCTCGACCGTCGACCTCAACTCGGGTGACGGTCGGCCCAGGGCGAGGCCAGCTCCAGCTGGCTCGCCACGCGGATCAGCAGGTCCTCGCGGCCGTACGCGGCCACCAACTGCACGCCGATCGGCAGGCCCGCGTCGTTCCAGTGGAGGGGCAGGCTGATCGCAGGCTGGCCGGTCGCGTTGAACTGCGGTGTGAACGCCACGAATCGTCCCGCACGTGTCGAAGGTGCCATCGGGTCGTCGTTCGAGATGCCGTCGTCGGCGTCGTACAGCGCGCCGATCGGCAGCGGTGGTGCCGCCAGGGTGGGTGTGAGCAGCAGGTCCCAGCCGTCGGCCCACCACTGGTGCACATGGCGCCGGTACTGCCCGACCGCTGCGAGCGCCACTGCGTACTGCGTCGCCGACAGATGTGCGGCGTACTGGCCTTGTGCCCAGTTCACCGGCTCGATGTCGTCGGCGGTCATCGGTCTCCCGATCGTGGTGCCGAGTGCGTCGATCCCGACCGACATCAGGGTGGCCCACATCGCTGCGAACCGGCGGGGGAACTCGCGGTCCTCCAGGATCGGCGGATGGCCGAGGGTGACGTCGTGCCCGAGCCCCTCCAGCAGAGTCGCAGCCGATCGGACCGCGTCGATGCAGTCGGGATGCAGATCGCCGCCGGTGGGGTGGGTGTCGAGGAGCCCGATGCGGAGCCGTCCGGGTTCGACGCCCAACTCCTCGAGGTACGGGCGCGTCGGCGCCGGAGCGATCACCGTGTCGCCCACACCGGGGCCGTTGATCGCATCGAGCATCCGGGCGGTGTCGCGCACGGTGCGACTGACACACAACTGCGTGCTCAGGCCCGACTCGTCGCGCTCGGGGCCCATCGACACACGACCCTGCGTCGGCTTCAGCCCGACCAGCCCACAACACGACGCCGGGATCCGGATCGAGCCACCGCCGTCACTCGCATGAGCGATCGGCACCATGCCGGAGGCGACCGCCGCCGCAGCACCCCCGCTCGATCCGCCCGGCGTGTGCTCGGTGTTCCAGGGATTGCGCGTCGGGCCGTACGCGAGCGGCTCCGTCACCGGCAGGCTGCCGAACTCGGGGCTGTTCGTGCGGCCGAGCTGGATCAGCCCCGCCTCACGGAACCTGACGACGAGGTTGGAGTCGTGAGTGGACAGCGGCATCGCATCGACGGCGGCGCGGTTGCCCGACGTGAGCGGCAGACCCGCCACATGGCTGCCGAGATCCTTCAGCAGGAAGGGCACGCCGGCGAACGAGGCTCCGCGCTGCTCCGCATGGAGCGGCAGCTCGTCGAATGCGGCCGCCTGCGCCTGCGCCCGCTCGAACCAGCGCATGACCACCGCGTTGATCACCCCGTCGTGCTGCTCGATGCGCTCGATGGCGCCGTCGATCAGCTCGGTGGACGTGGCCTCCCGTGTCGAGATGAGTTCAGCCTGCGCGGTGGCGTCGAGCCACCGAGTGTCGTCAGCGAGGTTCCCCATTTGCACGTGTTACCACGCCACGACCGACCTCCGCCTCCCGAAGCCGCTGGTCGATCGAGCGTTCGCGGCGTCAATTCACCGAGCGGTTGCCATCGGGCCATCTTTTCGTCATCCGGACTTCACCCGTGCTCCGTACTCTTCGTACAGATCCCGCCCGACGGGCTCGGCCGTCCTCCCCCCTCCGGCCGGAGCCCTCGGGCCGGGATCCAGGACTCGGAAGCCGGACGCTCTCAGGCGTCGATGCGGGCGAAGAAGTCGGCGAGCATCGCGCTGTCGAACCTCGCCGTGAGCTGCCCGTCGTCGTCGTGGCCGAGGTCGAGCGCCGGGCAGAAGAACCCGTCGTCGCCCACGAAGAAGTGTGGCGAGCCCTGGACTCCGCGCTGTTGGCCGTCGCGGTAGTCGCGTTCGACGGCCGCACTCGGTTCGTCGGCAGGTGCGGGGAGCTGATGGGCCGCTGCGATCAGGGCGAGCGCATCCGGATCACCGACATCGACACCGTGTTCGAACAACGCAGCGCGCAGTTCGAGGCTGACCGCCAGGCCCGTTGCCGCGTCGCGCTCGTATGCGGAGGCAGCGAGGTTGAGTGCGGCGATCGTGCTCGACGGCCATCGATCCGCCCGGAGCCCGGAGAAGTCGTCCACGCCGAGTTGGTCGTCGAGGGCCTGCGCCTTCACCACGACCGCGGCCACGTCGAGCGGCGCGCCGTTCACCCATTCGAGCGGCCACGCCCGCACGACGACGTCGATGGGTGAGTCCATCTCGTCGACGTGGCGGACGACCTGTTTGAGCCCGACGTGCGTGAACGGGCACGTGATGTCGGCGAACACTTCGACCGTGGGAGCCATGCCCCCAGTATCGCCCGTTCGCTCGTCAGTCGAGCTTCTCGATCAGTTGAGCTTCTCGATCAGACTGGTGTGCCCGCTGTTCTCGACGAAGAGATCGCCCGAACGTACGAGGATCTCGTGATAGCCGGGATCCGACATCTGCCAGTCGTCGAACGCATCGACCTGCTCCATGTCGTCGAATCCGGTGATCCAGGTGACGTCGCCGAAACCGCCGTAGGCCGCCTTGACGAACGCCGACGGACACTTCATCGACGTGGCGATGTACTCGGCGGCCTCGACGCCGAACGCCATCGCGTCGCCGAACTTGCCGTTGGCCATCGCTGCGCGCGTGATGCCGTAGTACCTCGAGGTCGCCTCCCCAGGGCCGACGATGATCCGGCTGAACCGGTCCTCGGCGGGGGCCATGAACAGGCCGTTCATCGACTCCAGCTTCGCGAGGTAGCTCGGATCGGCCATCATCTTCTCGGTGCTCTCCTGCAGCTCGGTGAGCGATTCGGATCGGGCGCTCCACATGATCGTTCCCATCGGTGCGCCGAAGCGGGCGGCGAACACGTTGACGTCGCGTCCGGTGATGCTCGACGCGAGTTCGGCGACCTCGAGGGCGGCGGGAACGGCGTCGAACTGGCGTCCGAGTGCGGCAATCGTGGTGCGGCTGAACAGATACATGGGTGTCTCCTGGAGTGTCGTTGGATGTGACCGTTCCACCATGGGCGCGAACCGGGCTACGGTCTATGACCTCGATCACACAGCGCAGGACGGGTTGCTCGTCTGCGCGACCAGGGTGATCAGGAGGGGCCATGGTTGCAGCGGGGGTCACGACGGTCGGGGAGATGATCGGCGGCGCGGGCCGTCACCGAACGTTCGCACCCGGCGAGCTGCTCTTCGTGGAGTCGGACCACTCGCGACACGTGTACTCGGTCGTCGAGGGGCGTGTGCGGATCTTCCTGACGATGCCGTCGGGCCGCGAACTGCTGATCGGCATCAAGACGCCCGGTGACGAGTTCGGCGAATTGTCCGCACTCGACGGGCGACCGCGCTCGGCCAGCGCGGCCGCCCTGGACGAGTCCGTGGTCGCCGTCCTGCGCGCCGATCAGTTCCTCGACATGATCACCGCGTCGCCGGAGCTGATGGTGGCCGTGTGTCAGAACCTCAGCGCGCAATTGCGGCGGGCGAACCAGCGGTTGGTCACCAGGAACTCCGATTCGGCGATCGTGCGTACCGGTCGCATGCTCGTGGAGCTCGCGTCGTTGATGATGCGTCACGCCGGCGGTTGCGGGGGCTACGAGGTGCCGATCACCCAGGCCGACCTCGCCGACTGGATCGGTACCACCCGCGAGTCGACGGCCCGTGCGCTGGCGTGCTTCCGGAGAGCCGGGCTCGTCGAGACCGGCCGAGGCCGGATCGTCGTGATCGATGCGCCCGGCTTGAGCCGCTTCGTCGCCGGTCACTGAGCTCTCCGCTCCGGGTGACGATCGGCGTCGGACGCCAATCGTCACATCGGACAACGATCGTTACATTGGCCCGATGGACTCCCGCCGGATTCACGACATCGAGTTCAGCGAACTGCTGGAGATGGAGCCGCACGGGCCCGACACGTTCGTCGGGATCGCCGCTCGATATCCGTGGGGCGGGCGCCTGTTCGGCGGGCAGGTGGTGGCGCAAGCACTGCGTGCCGCCTCGCGCACGGTGGCGGCCGATCGGCCGGCCCATTCGCTGCACTCGTACTTCATCCGACCAGGCACGAACGACGAACCGATCCGTTACGAGGTCGAGCGACTCCGCGACGGCCGGTCGTTCAGCACCCGCCAGGTCGTCGCCCGCCAGTCGGGTGGTGCGATCCTCAACCTGTCGGTGTCGTTCCAGATCGTCGAGCCCGAAGCCGATGTCCAGATCTCTGCGCTGCCCGCCGGGCTGCCCGCACCGGACGACCCGACGTTGCCCGATCACTCGTGGGCCGGGTTGCTCGAGCGCAAGGCGACCTTTCTCGACGATGGAACGATGGGCTACTGGATCAGGCTGAACGCCGATCTGGGTGACGACCCCGCCGATCGCCAGTGCGCGCTCGCCTTCATGTCCGACGCTGCGCCGTCGCGAGCCGCACGCCTCCCGCATCCGGACGCAGCGGGCGACGTCGGTGATCGCAAGCTGTTCCAGGGTGCGAGTCTCGATCACTCCGTGTGGTTCCAACGGCCGACGGATCCTTCCCAGTGGCACTGGTTCGACACGCGATCGCACGGGTTGAACGGGGGGCGGGGTCTGGTGACCGGCGACGTGATCCGCATCGACGGGCTCCAGGTGGCGACGATCGTCCAGGAAGTACTCGTGCGTCGCGTTCGCGACACGTCGACCTGATCGCGTGACGTCGGTCGGTCGCGGCGCCTCGACGCGGTGGTGCGCCTAGCCTGGCGGGGGTGTTGTCGCCGACCCGCCTGATCACCTTCGTGGCCTGCCTGGCCGCGCCCCTGGCGTTGGTGGCGACCGAGGTGTCGACGAGCTCAGCGGCGCCGGGCATCGAACGTGTCGTCACGCTCGGCGACTCCTACAGCTCGGGTACCGGCATCCATCGCAACGCCTCCGACTACGACGACCACGGACCTGCTGCCCAGACGTTCGCGCCGTCGACACGCATCGGCAACAGCGATTGCAGCCGCGAACTCGACGAGACGCCGGGGCCGCGCCTCGCCGAGCAGCTCGGTGCCGAGTCGGTGTTCGTCGCCTGCGCGGGAGCGGTCGTCGCCGACATCGCGAACCAGGTCGATGTCGCCGTGATCCCCGGCGACGGCTCGGGAACGTTCGTCACGATGACGATCGGCGGCAACGACCTCCGCACGGTTCGCGGCGAGAACTGGCCCGACACCCTCGTGCGGTGCATCACCTCGGTCGGGTGCGATCGATCCGCCGAGAACCAGATCGCGAACCTCGCCGAACTCCGCACCGACCTCATCGACGTCTACGCCGAGATCGGTGAGCGCTACCCACGGATCGCCGTACGCGTGCTCGGCTATCCCCGTCTGATGCAGAGCGACCGCTGGTGTGAGGGCGTGACCGGCTTCAGCAGGAGTGAAGCCGACTGGGTCGACGAGCAGGTCGATCGCTTCAACGCACAGATCCTGCTCGCCACTCGGGTCGCCTCGGCCCGCACGGGCGCCGACATCGCCTTCGTCTCGGTCGTCGAGCAGTTCGACAATCACGGCGCCTGTCGGTTCTGGCAACGTGATCGGTACGTCAACGACGCCGTGTTCGGCGACACGCTGAAGCGCAGCATGACTGCCGATGGCGACGTGCGCGAGCACTGGGACGACGGCCCGTTGACGATCAGCGGCGCCTCCTTCCACCCGAGCAGCAAGGGCTACGACGCCTACTTCGCGGCCCTCGCCGCCAGTGCCGGGGAGATGATCAGCTCGAACGTGTGAGTGAGCACTCACTCAGTTAGGGTTCGGGCGATGTCGCCGTCCGCCAGTGCACCGCCGACGTCCAAGCGGGCGTCGGCACTTCCCCCCGAGGAACGGCGTGCGGCGATCATCGAGGCCGTTCGGCCGTTGCTCGCCGAGCACGGCGAGGCGATCACCACCAAGCAGATCGCCTGTGCCGCCGGCATCGCCGAGGGCACGATCTTCCGGGTCTTCGCCGACAAGGACGAACTGCTCGACGCCACCCTCGAGGCCGCGCTCGATCAGGAGCCGTTCGAGAGCGCGCTGCGGGCGATCGATCCGTGATCTCCCGTTCGAGGAGCAGCTCGTCGACGCCACCGAGTTGATCCAGCGACGCGTCGTCGACGTGTGGACCCTGCTGTCGCACCTCGGTCCCAAGCGCCACGACCAGGTCAGCCGTCCGATGACCGACAGCCCCGCACTGACGGCGATCTTCGCGGCCAATGCCGACCACATCCGCGTCGAGCCCGCTCAGGCCGCCCGGATGCTGCGTGCCCTCACCCTCTCGCTCACCCATCCGATGATCGCCGCGGAAGCATCCGAGGCATCCGACATCGTCGACACCGTCCTGCACGGCGTCGGAACAGGAACCCCCTCGTGAAACTCTGGCAGCTGATCAAGAGCCATCTCGGCCCCTACCGCAACGTGTTGTTGATGGTCGTCGCACTGCAGTCGATCGCGACGTTCGCCTCACTCACGCTGCCGACGGTCAACGCGCTGTTGATCGACAACGGCGTGCTGCAGGGGGACAACGACTACATCTTGACGATGGGTGCCGTGATGATGGGGTTCACGATCATCCAGATCATCTTCACCGTCGGCGCGGTCTGGTACGCATCGCGGGCGGCGATGGGCTTCGGCCGGGACATCCGGCGCGACCTGTTCCACACGGTGACCGGCTACTCGGCTCGCGAGGTCGGCCAGTTCGGGGCGCCCTCGCTGATCACCCGCACGACCAACGACGTCCAACAGATCCAGATGCTCGTGGTCATGGCCTGCACGATGATGATCACTGCGCCGATCACGATGGTGATCGGCATCTTCTTCGCCGTCCGGGAGGACCCGGGTCTGTCGATGATCCTGGTGTTCGCGATCCCGGCTGCGGTCGTCGCGCTCGGTTCGATCGTGTACCGGATGGTGCCGTCGTTCCAGGCGATGCAGTTCCGTATCGACCGCGTGAACCTGGTGCTGCGTGAGCAGATCACCGGCATGCGGGTCGTGCGAGCGTTCGTCCGCGAACCGCAGGAAGTCGCACGGTTCTCGCAGGCGAACGACGAGTTGACGCAGACATCGCTCCGTGCCGGGCGCCTGATGGCCGCCACGTTCCCGACGGTGATGCTGATCATCAACCTGTCGAGCGTTGCCGTGATCTGGATCGGTGGCGACCGGATCGGCGCCGGCCAGATGGAGATCGGCTCGCTGGTCGCCTACCTGAGTTACCTGATGCAGATCCTGTTCGCCGTCGTGATGATGACGTTCATGGTGTCGATGATCCCTCGCGCCGGCGTCGCCGCTGAGCGCGTGGCCGAGGTACTCGACACGCCGTCGACGGTTCGCCAGCCGGACCAGCCGGTCACCGAAGTCCTCGAACGCGGGACCCTCGAGTTCCGTGACGTCAGCTTTGCGTATCCCGGTGCCGATCGTCCGGTGCTGTGCAACGTGTCGTTCCGCGTCGAAGCCGGCACGACGACGGCGATCATCGGGAGCACCGGCGCCGGCAAGACCACGCTGATGAACCTCGTCTCGCGGCTGTCGGATGCCACGGAGGGGTCGGTCGTCGTCGACGGGGTCGACGTCCGCGACCTCGATCTCGACCTGTTGTGGAGCAAGGTCGGTTACGTCCCGCAGAAGCCGTTCCTGTTCTCCGGAACCGTCGCGTCGAACCTGCGCTACGGGCGACCGGACGCCGACGAGGGTGAGCTCTGGGAAGCGCTCGAAGTTGCTCAGGCGAGCGGGTTCGTGCAGGCGATGCCCGACGGCCTCGAGAGCCCGATCACGCAGGGCGGAACGAACGTGTCGGGCGGGCAGCGGCAGCGGCTGTGCATCGCCCGGGCGCTCGTCGTCAAGCCCGAGATCTACGTGTTCGACGACTCGTTCTCCGCGCTCGACCTCGCCACCGATGCTCGACTGCGAGCTGCATTGAAACCGCACACCGCCGACGCGGCGGTCCTCATCGTCGCCCAGCGCGTGTCGACGATCGTCGACGCCGACCAGATCCTCGTGCTCGAGGACGGTGAGATCATCGGCCGTGGCACCCATGCCGAGTTGCTCGAGACGTGTCCGACCTACGCCGAGATCGTCGAATCGCAGATCGGCCAGGGGGCGGTGGCATGAGCACCAACGGCACGAACGGCAGCAACGGCGCGAACGGCGCAGGCGACACGAACGGGTCGGACGCCGTCGTCCCGAGCGGTCGGGCCGTCAAGAACGGGAGCGGCGTCTCAGCCGACGACAAGAAGCTGCTGGCGACCGCTGGCACCGAGGCCCGCCGAGCGAGCTTCGGGCCCGGTGGCGGCATCGGCATTCCGAGCGAGCGCAGCGACCAGTTCGGCTCGACGCTCAAGCGGCTCGGCGACATCCTCGGCACGGAGAAGCCCCGGCTGTTCGCCGTGTTCGTGCTCACGGTCGTCAGCGTCGTCCTCGTCGTGATCGGTCCCAAGCTGCTCGGCGAGGCGACGAACATCATCGTGCAGGGCGTCGTCAGCGGTCAGGGCATCGACTTCGACCAACTGCACAGCCAGCTGATCACGGTGATGCTGGTCTACCTCGGATCGTTCGCGCTGTCCTACACATCGTCCTACGTGCTCGCGGGTGTGGTCCAGCGCTCGATGTTCTCGTTGCGTGAGGAGGTCGAGCGCAAGCTCAACCACCTGCCGTTGAGCTACATCGATCGGCAACCCCGCGGCGACCTGCTGAGCCGGGTGACCAACGACATCGACAACCTGTCGCAGAGCCTGCAGCAGACCACGAGTCAGATCCTCACCTCGCTGCTGACGTTGATCGGCGTGACGATCATGATGTTCACGATCTCGCCGCTGCTGGCGCTGATCGCACTCACGACGGTGCCGCTGTCGGTGTGGCTGATGAAGTTCATCGGCGGCAAGGCGCGCCCGCGCTTCATGGCGCAGTGGCGCCACACCGGCGATCTCAATGCGCAGGCCGAGGAGGTGTTCAGCGGCCATGCGATCGTCAAGAGCTTCGGGCGTCAGCGCGAGGCCGAGGCCCGCTTCCGTGCCGACAACGACAAGCTCTACGAGGCGAGCTTCGCGGCGCAGTTCATGGCCAACCTGATCCAGCCGGCGATGCTGTTCATGGGCAACATCCAGTACATCCTGATCGCCGTCGTCGGCGGACTGCAGATCTCGTCGGGCTCGCTGAGCATCGGCGACATGCAGGCGATGATCCAGTACGCCCGGCAGTTCTCGCAGCCGCTCACGCATCTGGCCTCGATGGCGGCAACCTTCCAGTCCGGCATCGCATCCCTCGAGCGGGTGCTCGAGTTGATCGACGCCGAGGAGCAGTCGCCCGAGCAGGAACTCAGCGTCGACCCGAAGCCGGTGCGGGGCCGTGTGGTGTTCGAGGACGTCCACTTCGCCTACGACCCCGACAAGCCGCTGATCACCGGTCTGAACGTGACGGCCGAGCCGGGTGAGACCGTCGCCATCGTGGGGCCGACCGGCGCCGGCAAGACCACGCTCGTCAACCTGATCATGCGGTTCTACGAACTCGACTCCGGGCGCATCACCCTCGACGGCCGAGACATCGCGAGCTTCCCCCGCCACGAGCTGCGCTCCGACATCGGCATGGTCCTGCAGGACACGTGGCTCTTCGGCGGGACGATCCGCGAGAACCTGCGCTACGGCAACCCGGACGCCACCGACGAGCAGATCTACGAAGCTGCTCGGGTCACGTACGTCGACCGTTTCGTGCACTCGCTGCCCGACGGCTACGACACGATGATCAACGACGAGGGCGACAACATCTCCACCGGTGAGAAGCAGTTGATGACGATCGCCCGGGCGTTCCTCAACAACCCGGCGATCCTGATCCTCGACGAGGCGACCAGCTCGGTCGACACCCGCACCGAGGTGCTGATCCAGGAGGCGATGAACAACCTGCGGGCCAACCGCACGAGCTTCGTGATCGCCCACCGCCTGTCGACGATCCGCGGCGCCGACGTGATCCTCGTGATGGAGGACGGCCAGATCGTCGAGCAGGGCAACCACGACTCGCTCCTCGAGGCCCACGGCGCCTACTGGCGCCTCTACAACGCCCAGTTCGCCGGCAACACCATCTGACCGTCACGCCAGGGGTCAGACCCCTGGCGTAACGCTTGCTGATCCGACCGGGCTGCCGCACTCCGGTTGCGCTGTCCGGTGTGGGAACGGCCGAGTCGGGGTACTGCGACTGCATGATCGGACTTCGTGGCCTTGCCCGCACCCTCCTCGCCGGGATCTTCGTGGTCGGCGGAGTGAGCGCGTGGAAGCGCTCGTCGAAGCTCGCCGTGCCCGCTGCGAAGGTGGTCGAGCCGGTGCAGGACGCGCTCCCGAACTCGCCGACCGCCGAGCAACTCGTGAGGGTCAATGCCGGTGTCCAGGTGGCCGCGGGCGGCCTGTTCGCACTCGGCGTCGCCCCACGGGTCATGGCGATCGTGCTCGGTGCATCGCTGATTCCGACCACGTTGGCCGGTCACCGGTTCTGGGAGATCGACGACGCCGCCGACAGGGCGCAGCAACAGATCCAGGTCCTGAAGAACGCGGCGCTGATCGGCGGGTTGATCTTCGCGGCGCTCGACACCGGCGGCCGGCCGTCGGTCTTCTGGAGCGGCCGCCGAGCTGTGGAGGGTCTCGACCTCACCGCGCTCACCCCCCGCTTCTCGTGAACCCGTGCGCGGCTGAGGCGCTCACGAGTTCACGAGAACGGAGGGGGAGGGGTCAGCGGCGTCGTGCGAGCAGGGCGAACTCGTGCTCGATCGATGCGGCGATGTCGCCGAGGTCGGGCATCACGTCGCGGTCTGCGGTGATGCCGAAGTGGAGCTGGTCCTCGTACGACACGACGGCGATCGTCAGGCCCTCGTTGTCGATCACCTCGACGTAGGGGAACACCCGCAGGAACTTCGCTCCACGCAGATACAGCGGGATCGGCGGGCCGGGGATGTTGGTGATCACGAGGTTCATCGGGATCGTCCTGCTGACGTAGCGGGTCAGCGGCCCGGCCAGCGGTGTGATCGCATCGGCGATGTCGAGGATCCGGTGGGCGCCGTCGACGAGGCCGGAGCCCTTGAGCTCGCCGGTCATCGCATGGATGCGCCGCAGGCGCTCGACGGGGTCGGGCTCGTCGACGGGGAGGTCGACGACGATCAGCGACACCAGGTTGCCGAGCGTCTCGTGCTCGTCCTTGCCCCGCAACGACACCGGCACCATCGCCTTGATCACCCGGTGAGCGATGTCCTCGTCGCCGTGGTCGAGCAGGAAGGTGCGCAATGCACCGCTGCACGCTGCGAGCACCACGTCGTTGATCGTCACCTCGTGGCGCTTGCGGACGGTGCGCACGCCCTTCATCGGCACCGAGGCGCTCACCCACCGACGATGCGACCCGACCGGTGCGTTCCACGGCGCCGGGGGTGGCTTCGCCAGGAAGCTCGCAACGGTGCGTCCCACGTTGGCGGCCGCGTCGATCGTCGGACGGGGGTTGCGCAGCGTGTCGACGGCAGCCTGCGCGAGCCGCGTCGGGCGGGCGATCTGCTCGCGGACGGCATCGAGCAGTAGATCGTTCGGCGACGGAGCCGGACCCGGTCTCCACTCTGGAACGGGATCGTCGGGCGCTGGGTCGGCCTCGAGGTCGATCAACGCCATGGCGAGATCGACGTTGGCCATCCCGTCACCGAGCGCGTGGTGCACCTTGATCACCAGCCCGACGTGTCCGTCGGCGAGACCGTCGACGAACCACATCTCCCACAGCGGACGCGACCGGTCGAGTGGCAGCGACTGGAGGCGCCCCATCAGCGTGGCGAGCTGATCGTCGTCGCCGGGGCGGGGGAGGGCGGTGAGGCGGACGTGGTGGTCGATGTCGAAGTGGTCGTCGTCCACCCACACCGGCCGGGCCTGGTTGTAGGGCACCTCCATCACCCGCTGGCGCATCCGGGGAACGCGGTGCAGCCGTCGGTCGACGTGGGCCTTCAACTCGTCGAACCGGATCCGCCCGTCGGGGTCGCGCAGCGGCGTGCCCTCGATCACCGACAGCGAGCCGACGTGCTGCGGCTCGTGCGGGGTCTCGATCCGCAGGAAGACCGCATCGGCCGCGGTCAGTCGTTCGTATGGCATCGGATCTCCTCGATCGTTCTCGCACCAGTCTGTTGTCGACGGCCGCAGGCAGCCAGGGACTTTGGGCGCAACTGCGCGAGCGGGGCGTTCAGCGCAGGCCGAGCAGTGCGGGAACGTCGGCGAACGCGTCGATCACCGCATCGGGCTGTTCGGCGCTCGCGTCCAGCACGGCCCGGCGGAACTTGCCGGTGCGGACCAGCACACCGCGCAGGCCCGCGTGCCGGGCCCCGAGCACGTCGTTGTCGAGGTCGTCGCCGATCATCGCGACGCGCCCGGTGTCGCAGCCGAGTTCGGCAACGCCGGCGGCGAAGAAATCGGGCGACGGTTTGCCCAACACGACCGGTTCGACGCCGGTCGCCGCCTGCAGGGCCTGGACGTATGCGCCGGTGTCGAGTTCGAGCCCCTCTCGTGTCCGCCAGTACAGGTTGCGGTGCATGGCGACGAACGCCGCGCCGTCGAGGATCAACCGGAAGGCCTCGTTGAGCTGGCGGTGGGTGAAGTCGACGCCCGCACCCCCGATGACGACGACGTCGGCAGGCCCGTCGTCGACGAGGTCGATGTCCTCGAGGTCGGCGGTGAGGTCGCCGGTGTTCAGGAGGAAGACCCGGGCGCCCGGGTGGTGACGCCGCAGGTGGGCGGCAGTGGCGGCGGGTGCGGTCAGGATCTCGTCGGCGCGGACCGGCATGCCCGCCTGGCCGAGCAGGTCGGCGACCTCGGCCCGGGTCCGGGTCGTCGTGTTGGTCGCGAAGCGCAGCGGGAGGCCCGATCGCCGGATGGCAGCCAGCGCGTCCGGCGCGCCCTCGATCGGCGCCCACGACACGGTGAGCACTCCGTCGATGTCGATCAGCAGCCCGTCGATGGCGTCGCCGCCGAGTGTGTTGTCGGACACGTCGGTCTCACCTCCTTGGCCTCGTCGTGACGTTCACGATAGGAAACCGATAGGAAGATCGCCATGGAAGGTTTCGTGCATCCCGACTTCGCACCGGTCACCGAGAAGGTGCAGTCGATCATGGCGAAGAAGTCCGCTCGGGGCGGCATGGCGGTTGCCGTGTACCACCACGGCGAGCTCGTGGTCGACGCCTGGACCGGTGTCCGCAACGCCGCCGGCGACCCGTGGGAGCGCGACACGATGTCGATGAGCTTCTCGACCACCAAGGGCGTCGTCGCAACCATCGTGCAGCGCCTCGTCGATCAGGGCCTGCTCGACTACGACACCCCGGTGGCCACGTACTGGCCCGAATTCGCAGCGGCGGGCAAGGACACGATCACCCTCCGTCACCTGTTGACCCATCAGGCGGCGCTCCACGATGTCCGTGCGATCGCCGGCTCTGCGGAGGACCTCATCAACTGGGAGCACATGACCAAGCTGCTCGCCGAGGCTCAACCGAAATGGGAGATCGGCACTCGCTCGTCCTATCACGCGCTCACCTATGGCTGGCTCGTCGGCGAGGTCATCCGTCGGGTCACCGGCCTGACGGTGAACGAGGCACTGCAGCGCGAGATCGTCGAGCCGCTCGGGGTCAGCGGCATGTACATCGGTGCTCCTGCGGGCGTGCGCGGTGACATCGCCGAGCAGCTCGTCGACCCGAAGGCGGTCACTCGGCTCTTCAAGATGACCAAGACGCTCGCCAAGGCGAAGAGCTTCCAGCCGATGTACCAGGCACTCGTGGTCGACGACATGCTCGACGTCGCCACGACCGAACACATCCACGACGGTGAGATCCCCGCGGCCAACGGCGTGTTCACCGCTCGCTCGCTCGCCCGGATGTACGCCGCGCTGGCGACGCCCGGCGACTTCGACGGCCCACCGCTGGTGTCGGCCGACACCCTGCGCGAAGCGACGCGGATCCAGACGACGCTCGGAGCGAACGGCGACGGGCGCAGCGGCGAGAAGGTCGGGCGCGACGCCGGCGTCGGGTTCAACATGCGCTGGCGGCTCGGCTATCACATGGTCGGCACCACCAAGGGCGTGCTCCCGCAGGCCTTCGGCCACTTCGGCTTCGGTGGGTCCGGCGCGTGGGGAGATCCGGAGTCGGGACTCGCCGTCGCGATGATCCTCAACCAGGTGGGCGGCACCCCCTTCGGCGACACCAAGATGCTCCGCCTCGGTGCCGCCGCGATCCGTTCCGCCGAACGCCGAACCAGCTGACGGTCACGTCAGGCGTCAGACCCCAGACGTGACACCGGGTCTCCGGGCTACGTTGTGGCGATGTCAGCTCTCGACGTCGCCGATCGGATCTTTGCTGCGATCGAGGCGGGCGACGCATCAGCGGTCGCAGCGATCTACGCCGACGACATCATCGTGTGGCACAGCAACGACGGCATCGAGCAGACCAAGGAGCAGAACCTGCGTGTGCTCGACTGGCTGGTGCGCAACACGACGAGCCGCGAGTACCGATCGATTCGTCGGTACGAGGTCGACGGTGGGTTCGTGCAGCAGCACGACCTGCACGTCGTGCTGCCCGACGGCCGTACGGCCGACCTCCCGGCCTGCATCGTGGTGAAGGTGTCGGGCGACCGGATCACCCGGATCGACGAGTACATCGACAGCACTGCCGGAGCAGCCTTCGCCTGAACTGGCCTCACCGTGATCTGAACTCCGGGGACCATGGCCCGTGGCGTTCGGGCGCTCGATCTGCGCAGGATCGACACATGAAGATGTGGATCGCACTCGTGGCGGCGGCCGTACTGCTCGGGGCGTGCGGGGACGAAGGCCGTACGACGATCGTGCTCGACGCTGCCGACTCCCTGTCCGAGGTGTCGCTCGACGTCGGCGATCAGCTCGACGTCGAACTCGAGGCGAACCCGACCACGGGTTACAGCTGGGAGTTGGGGCCGCTTCCCGACGGGCTCGAGCTGGTCAGCAGCGACTTCGAGGAGCCCGGCGGCAGCCTGGTGGGCGCCGGGGGAACCCAGGTGTTCGTCTTCGACGTGACGGCACCGGGCACTGGCATCCTGCGGTTCGAGTACGTCAGGGTGTTCGAGGATCCGGTCGTCGCGGAGAAGATCGTCGAGTACGTCCTCACCATCACCGAGTGAGGCTCCCGGTCACGCCCGAGATGGCTGGGCCGTCGCCGGGGGCGCGGGCGTGAGGCCGCGGGTGGCGGCGACATCGTCGTCGTGGATGAACCAGGAGATGACCGCGGCGGGCGCCATGATCAGCCCGACGGCGAGGAATCCCGCCTGGTACGCCGACAGCAACTCGGTGTCCGACGCTGCGTCGCTGCCGTTCGGGAGCATCGCCGCGATCACGGTGGCGGCGAGCGCGACGCCCGACGCGTACGCGATCTGGCGCTGCGTGTTGAACAGGCTCGTCGCGCGCCCCGTGTCGGCCATCGAGGTCGTCGCGTAGGCGGCGGTCTGGATCGACACGAACACCATGCCGACGGCGAGCCCACGCATGAACGAGAAGGCGGCGATCGTCGACAGCGGGGTCGTCAGGCCGGCGGTGGCGTAGAGGCAGGTGATCGCGGCGGTCGCGGCGGTGCCGACGACCATCAGGCGACGGGGTCCGATCGTGCGGTAGAGCCGGCGCCCGAGGAGGTTCGACACGAGGAACACACCGATCGCCTGCGGCGACTGTGCGAGGCCACTCTGGAACGCGGTGTAGCCGCGCAGGCTCTGGAGGTAGAGCGGCAACACGAAGATCATTCCGAAGAACCCGGCGTAGGTGAGCGCGGCGGAGATGTTGATCGTGCGGAAGAGCCGGTCCTGGAAGAGTCGGAGCAGCAGGATCGGGTTGGGGATGCGCAACTCGATCACGATGAGGGCGACCAGGCAGGTGACCCCGATCGTCGCCAGCGTGATCGTGTACGCGGAGAGCCATCCCTTCTCCGGACCGATCGACAGCGTGTAGAGCAGGATTGCCACGGCCGAGCCGGACAGGACGAACCCGGCCAGGTCGAATCTGCCGGGTGCCTCGTGTTTCGTCTCGTCCAGCCAGACGAACGACAGCAGGATCGCCACGGCACCGATCGGTCCATTGATCAGGAAGATCCAGTGCCAGGACGCGGTGTCGACGAGGATGCCGCCGAGCATCGGCCCGATCGCCGGCGCGATCACCGCCACGCTCAGCACGCCGATCGCCGCCTTGGCCCGGTCTTCCAGCGAATAGGCCCGGTAGAGCATCGCTGCGCCGACCGGGGTGACGAGGCCGGCGCCGACGCCCTGCAGCACTCTGAAGATGATCAGCTGATCGAGGGTCTGCGACAGCCCGCAGGCGAGCGAGGTGGCCACGAACGCGATCAGGGCGGACGTGAACACACGCTTCGTGCCGAACCGGTCGCCGAGCCAGCCGGCGGCAGGGATGACCGCTGCGTAGGTGAGCAGGTAGCCGACGGCGATCCATTCGATGTCGGTGGTCGGCACGCCGAAGTCCTTCGCCATCGTCGGCAGGGCGACGTTGACCATCGTGCCGTCGATGATCGTCATGAACAGCCCCATGATGTAGACGGTCATGACCTTCGACGGGTACGTCATCGGCCACCGACGCTACGCCCCGCCCGCCCGCTCACCCCACCCGAGCGATGAGCGAAGCACGTGTATGCGGTGGTCGGGCTCATCGATGGCGTGTTCGGTCGGGTTGCGATGAGCCAAACCACCGTATTCGGCGGTCCGGCTCATCGATGGCGTGTTCGGTCGGTTGCGGAAACTCGGGGGTGGGAGGGGCGGGGTGAGCTGCGAGGCTTGGCGCTCGGGCCTGCCATGACCGAGACGACGAACGCGACCACCGAGCACCCACGAGCCGTGGCCGCGCGGGCGATCGTCGGGAGCCGGCGTCTGGCGTACCCCGACTCGCTGCCGATCACCGAGCGGCGCGACGAACTGCTGTCGGCGATCCGCGACCACCAGGTGGTGATCGTCGCCGGCGAGACCGGGTCGGGCAAGAGCACCCAGCTGCCGAAGCTGTGTCTCGAAGCCGGACGGGGCGTCGCCGGCATGATCGGCCACACGCAACCCCGGCGGGTGGCGGCGCGGACGATCGCGGAGCGTGTCGCCGAGGAACTCGGATCGAAGCTCGGCGACGACGTCGGCTACACCGTCCGCTTCACCGACCAGGTGGGCGACGCCACGCTCGTCAAGGTGATGACCGACGGCATCCTGCTCGCCGAGATCCAGCGCGACCGGATGCTGCGCCGCTACGACACGCTGATCATCGACGAGGCCCACGAGCGCAGCCTCAACATCGACTTCATCCTCGGTTACCTCAAGCAGCTCCTGCCGCAGCGTCCCGACCTGAAGGTGATCGTCACCAGCGCCACGATCGACACCGAACGGTTTGCGACGCACTTCGCCTCGGACGACGGGGAACCGGCCCCGGTGATCGAGGTCACCGGACGGACGTTCCCGGTCGAGTTGCGATACCGACCGTTGATCGACGACGAGTCGGACCGGGCGGACCGCGACCAGGTGCAGGGGATCCTCGACGCAGTCGAGGAGTTGTCGCACGAAGGCCCCGGCGACGTGCTCGTCTTCCTGTCGGGGGAGCGGGAGATCCACGACACCGCCGATGCGCTGCGCCGCCTGAACCTGCGCAGCACCGAGGTGTTGCCGCTCTATGCGCGTCTGTCGTCGGCCGAGCAGCACAGGATCTTCGAACGTGCACCGTCGGGGGGTCCAGGCCGCCGGATCGTGCTCGCCACCAACGTCGCCGAGACGTCGCTCACGGTGCCCGGCGTGCGCTACGTCGTCGACACCGGCACCGCCCGCATCTCGCGCTACAGCCGTCGGCTCAAGGTGCAGCGTCTCCCGATCGAGCCGGTGTCCCAGGCGTCGGCGAACCAACGCGCCGGTCGCTGCGGGCGCGTCGCTCCGGGTATCTGCATCCGCCTCTACAGCGAGGAGGACTTCGACGCACGACCCGAGTTCACCGAACCCGAGATCCTGCGGACCAACCTCGCGTCGGTCATCCTCCAGATGACCGCGATCGGCCTCGGCGACGTCGCGAGGTTCCCGTTCGTCGAGCCGCCCGATCACCGGTCGATCGTCGACGGGTACGCGCTCCTCGACGAGCTCGCTGCGGTGAAGCCCGCTCCCGACGGCGTGAAGGGCGGCCCCCGCCGACTCACCAAGGTCGGCCGCGACCTCGCCCGCCTCCCGGTCGACCCGCGGCTCGGTCGGATGGTGCTCGAAGCCGACCGGCTCGGGTGCGTGCGCGAGGTGCTCGTGATCGCGTCGGCGCTGTCGATCCAGGACCCCCGGGAACGTCCGCAGGACAAGCGGGAACAGGCCAACGAGTTCCACAACCGCTTCAAGGTCGAGGGCTCCGACCTCCTGTCGCTCGTCGCGCTCTGGGACCACCTGCGGACCCAGCAGCGGGAGTTGTCGGGCAACCAGTTCCGCCGGATGTGCCGCAAGGAGTACCTCAACTACCTGCGTGTGCGCGAGTGGATGGACCTGTTCAGCCAACTCCGCCGCATCGCCGGCCAGCTGAAGATCCGCCCGACCACACACGAGAGCCATCCCGACCACATCCACCAGGCGGTGCTCGCCGGGTTGCTCTCCCACATCGGGATGCGCGACCGCGAGACGCGTGAGTTCGTCGGCGCCCGCCAGTCACGGTTCGTGATCGCGCCGGGCTCGGTGCTCACTCGGCGCCCGCCGCCGTGGGTGATGGCCGCCGAACTGGTGGAGACCAATCAGCTCTACGCCCGGCGGGTCGCGAAGATCGAACCGAAGTGGGCCGAGCGGGCGGGCGCCCACCTGGTCAAGCGCTCGTACGACAACGTCCGCTGGGACCCGAAGGGTGGGCGGGCGGTCGCGACCGAGCAGGTGACGCTCTACGGCCTCCCGATCGTGAGCGACCGCGTGATCGGCTACGACCGTGTCGACGAGGCGCAGGCGCGGGCGTGGTTCATCACGAAGGCGCTGATCGAGCGTGACGTCGCCGACACCGCGTGGATCGGCCGCCAGAAGTTCCTCACGCGCAACGGCGAGTTCCTCGAACATCTCCGCCGGATGGCAGCACGGGTGCGACGCCTGGAGTTGGTCGACGACGAGATGCTGTTCGACTTCTACGCCGATCGCGTCGGCGCCGAGGTCACTTCGGTGCGCCACTTCGACAAGTGGTGGAAGGCCGAGCGGCAACGGCACCCGGACCTCCTCGACCTGACCGACGAACTGGTGGCCGGCGGGCGGGGCCACGGCGTCCGGCTCTCCGACTACCCGGACGTGTGGACGCAGCGCCGCGGGAGCGCCGTGATCGAGCTGCCGCTCACGTACCGCTTCGCGCCGGGCGAGCCGCTCGACGGCGTGACGGTCCACGTCCCGCTGTCCGGACTCAACCAGGTGAGTCCGGACGGCTTCGACTGGCAGATCCCCGGTCATCGGCCCGAGCTCGTGTCCGCCCTCGTCAGGTCGCTGCCGAAGGACGTCCGCCGCCAACTGATCCCGTTCGGCGAGACGATCGATGCGGTGCTCGAACGCCTGTCGACTGCCGATCCCGCCGCCGGCCCGCTGGCCGACGCGCTCGCTCGTGCGGTGCGCGAGGTGGCCCACGTCAACGTGACCGGCGCGTCGTTCGACACCTCCGTGGTGCCCGATCACCTGCGCGTGCACTTCGTGGTGTCCGACGACGAGGGCACGGTCCACGCCGTCGGCGACGACCTCGAAGCGATCAAGGCGCAACTCGCCGGATCGGTCCGTGAGTCGATCGCGGCGGCAGCACCGATCGAGGAACGGCGGGGGATCGTGTCGTGGGACCTCGGTGACCTGCCGCGAGTGGTCGAGTCGACCGATCGGGCGATGGACGTCAAGGCCTACCCGGCGCTGCTCGACGTCGGCGACAGCGTGGCGCTGCGGGTGGTGACGACGCCCGAATTGCAGCAGCGGATCATGCGTGGGGGAGTTCGACGCCTGCTGCTCCTCGACGGTGCCCCGACCCGGTCGTCGATCGTCCGCAAGCTCGACAACGCCGACCGGCTGGCGATCGCCGGTGGCGACATCGACCTCGGCGAGGTCAGCGGCGACTGTGTGGCCGCTGCCGTCGACCGGGTGATGACCGATCACGGGAAGCTGCCGTGGACCGAAGCCGAGTTCGCGTCGCTCCGGCGTGAGGTGCGCGACGCTGCGCCCGGCCTTGCCGCCAACGCGCTCCACAAGACGGCGCGGGTGATCGCGGCAGCGTCGGAGGCCCGTGACCGCCTGGCGCGCCTGCACGCTGCGGCCCTGCGGCCGTCGGTCGACGACGCCAACCTGCACCTCGGTCGGCTCGTGCATGCTGGTTTCGTGCTCGGCGCAGGCATCGATCGACTCGACGACATCGAGCGCTACGTCCGGGCGATCGTCTACCGCCTCGATCACCTCGCCGGCGCCGGAGAGCGAGATCAACGACGCATGGCCGAATTGCTCCCGCTGGAACAGCAGTACGCGAACGTGGTCGACACCGCCGGGCCCGGCAAGGTGTCGCCCGAACTCGTCGACGTCCGCTGGCAGCTCGAGGAACTGCGCGTGGCGACGTTCGCTCAACCGCTGATGGTCAAGCGCCCCGGCCAACCCCCGGTCAGCGCCAAGCGCATCGCCGCCGCGCTCGCATCCACGCGCTGACGCACCCCCACCCCGTTTGCGTGCAGATTCGGGTGGGGCGTCCCACCGGAAACGCGACGCAAACGTGGGAAGCTGGGGGGATGGCTCCACACCTCGACGATCGACAACTCGGCGGACTGACGGAAGCGACGGTTGAACTCCTCCAGGTGTTGATTCGCAATCGATGTGTCAACGACGGCACCGAGGCATCCGGCGAGGAGGTGCGCAACGCCGACGTCCTCCAGCAGGTGATCGAGGGCCCAGGGGTGGACGTCGAGCGGTACGAGGCGGCGCCGGGGCGGGTGTCGATCGTCGGGCGCATCGCCGGGTCGGATCCCGACGCACCGAGCCTGTGCCTGATGGGGCACACCGACGTCGTGCCGGTCAACGAGTCGGGCTGGAGCGAGGACCCCTTCGGTGGCGAGCTGATCGACGGGCCGGACGGGCCCGAGGTGTGGGGGCGTGGGGCCGTCGACATGCTGAACCTCACCGCGTCGATGGCCGTCACGTTCCGAAGCCTCGCCGAGCGGGGCTTCCGTCCGACCGGCGACCTCATCTACTTCGGCGTCGCCGACGAGGAGGCCGGCAGCGCGTACGGTGCCCGCTGGATGGCCGACCATCACCGTGATGCGATCATGGCCGACTACGTGCTGACCGAGAGCGGCGGACTCCACACCGGGCCGCCGGACGCTCCGTTCATCGGCGTCAACATCGCCGAGAAGGGCGTGGCCTGGCGGCGTCTGCGGGTGAGGGGTACACCGGGCCACGGCTCGGCGCCGTTCCGTCGCGACAACGCCCTGGTCAAGGCGGCCGGCGTGATCCAACGGTTGCACGACTACCGACCGGCGCCGCGGTTCCACGAGCTGTGGGGGCAGAAGATCGAGGCGCTCGGGTTGCCCGACGACCTGAAGGCGTCACTGCTCGACCCGGCGAGGATCGACGACGTGCTCGACACGTTCCCGAGCGCAGCGGCGGCATCGCACTTCCATGCGTGCACGCACACGACCTTCTCGCCGAACCTGATCGACGGCAACGAGTCGGGCGGCGGACGGATGAAGGTCAACGTGATCCCCGACACCGTGGTGATCGACGTCGACATCCGCACGTTGCCGGGGGAGGGGCCCGACGAGGTGGAGGCGCACCTGCGCGCTGCGCTCGGTGATCTCGCGGACGAAGTGGTGGTCGAACCCCTGATGAACGACGCGGCGTCGATCAGTCGCCTCGACACGCCGCTGTGGGACAGCCTGCAGCGGGCGGTCAGCATGTCGTTCCCGACGTCTCGCCTCACGCCGCAGTTCGTCGTCGGCTTCACCGATGCGCGCATCTACCGTGAGCTGGGCGCGGTGGCGTACGGCGCCGGATTGTTCAGCCCGTCACTCGACTCGAGCGAGTACGGCTCACGCTTCCACGGCAACAACGAGCGCATCGACGTCGAGTCGCTCGCGCTCACCACGCGGCTGTTCCACGACGTCGCCACCGACCTCCTCGGCTGATCCCCACCCCGGCCCACACCGCCGTTTGCGTGACGGTTTCGGTGGCCCGTCCCACCCGGAATGCAGCGCAAAGGATGGGGCTCGGAGACCTGATGTTTGCGTGCAACTTCGGGTGGTCCGTCCCACCCGGAATGCAACGCGAACGGGGTGGGCGTGGCGACCGGGTGGGTCAGCGTTTGGTGCGGGAGGCGAGGTAGTCGCGGGCGGCCGACGGGCTTCGGGGTCGCGCATCGCTGCGCCGAGCTGGTCGGCGTCGGCCCACGAGCCGGCGGTCGAGGCGACGTCCTCCAGCGCCTCGTTGACCTGACGTTTGGTCGCCCGCACCACGCTCGGCGCCTTCCTGGCCAGTTGCTCGGCGAGTTCGTCGACGGCGGACTCGAGCTCGGCGCGGGGAACGATCCGGTTGATGAAGCCGATCTGCAGCGCCTCCTCCGGTGAGAACGGACGGCACGTCAGCACCAGCTCACGAGTCAGCGCCGGGCCGATCTCGCGCACCAGCCGCGGGATCCCGCCCCACGCCAGCGGGATGCCGAGGTCGACCTCCGGGATCGAGAAGACGGTGTCGTCCGCGGCGATCCGCAGGTCGCACACGCCGGCCAGCACCACGCCGCCACCGACGCACGGCCCCTTGATCGCGGCGATCGCGAGGGCCGACATCCGGTCCATCGCCTCGGCCATCAGGCGCCCGAGGTCGGCCTGGTCGCGGCTCGACGCGCTGGTCGGCGAATCACCGCCCGCGAACTCGCGAAGGTCGAAGCCCGACGAGAAGGCCCGCCCTTCGCCCGTCACGATCACCACCGAAGCCGACGTCGTGTCGAACCAGCGGGCCGCCTCGGCGATCTCGCGCAGCGGCACGGTCCCGAGCGGATTCAGCTTGTCGGGTTGGGTGAGGGTCAGTCGTCCGATTCGACCGTCGACCTCGACTCGGAGCGTGGTGAAGTGCGGTTCAGTTGCGTCGGCCATGCATCCATCGTGTCACCGTGGCTCGACCCACGGGGCAGCCGGGGACACTCAGCGTGCTGCGTCGACGACCGGGTTGGTGAGTACGCCGACCGAGCTGATCTCGACGCGCACCTCCTGCCCCGGTTCCAACCACCGCTGCGGGGTGCGAGCGAACCCGACGCCGGCGGGGGTCCCGGTGGCGATCACATCGCCGGGCTCGAGGGTCGTGAAGGTCGAGCAGTACGCGACGATCGAGGCGACGTCGTGGATCATCATGCTCGTCGAGGCCTGCTGGACCACCTCGCCATCGACGGTCGTCGTGAGGTCCAGTGCACCCGGGTCCGGGATCTCGTCAGCGGTCACGATCCACGGCCCCCACGCCCCGGAACGGTCGAAGTTCTTGCCGGGGGTGAACTGGCTCGTGTGGCGCTGCCAGTCACGCAGCGTGCCGTCCAGGAAGCACGAGTAGCCGCCGACGTGGTCGAGGGCGAACTCGCGCCCGATGCGGTGGGCGCGTCGTCCGATCACCACGGCCAGCTCTCCCTCCCAGTCGAACTGGTGACTCGCGAGCGGACGCTCGATCGGCCGGCCGTCGCCGACGAGCGAGGACGCGAACCGTGTGAACAGCACGGGATGACCCGGAGGTTCTGCCGCCCGATCGGATTCGGCGGCGTGGTCCGCGTAGTTGACGCCGACACAGATGATGCGAGCCGGTGTGGGGATGGGGGGAAGCATCTCGAGCTCGTCGAGCGGCGTTGCGTCCCGCGCCGCCTCGGCGATCTCTGTGCGGCCCGGGACGTCCATCGCCGCTTCGAGCAGCTCGGCCGGGCTGCCCCAGCGCGCCGACACGTCGGCGATCCCATCCTCGTCGAGCGGACCCCAGATCGTGGTGCCGTCGCCACGCCGCGCTGTTGCGAGCTTCATCGAGGTGCCCTCTCGTTCGTCACGTTCGCTGGAACCTTCCCGGTTCGACCTCGACCGCTTCGCCACGCATGAGCATCCGCTGCACGTGCAGGTCGGCGCTGCGGGTTTCGACCGACTCGACGAACGCCATCTCCACGTGTGGCCGGTAGATGAACCGGTGCTGGCGCATCTCGTCGATGGTGTGCGGCTCGCGCAGGAACTCCAACATCGCCTCGTGGCGCCGTCCGATCACGGCCGTGAACGCGTCGACCATCTCGACGAAGTTCTCTCGTCCTTCGATCACGCCCTTGTGGTGGAACGTCACGTAGAAGTCGGCCTCCTCGTCGCGCACCTTCGCGAGGCTCGCCTCGAAGTCCTCCAGGTCGCTCCACACGTCGCCGTAGTACGGGCCGAACCCGGTCAGGTCGATGTCGGACAGGAAGAACACGCCGTCGATCCGGAACCCGCTGTGTCCGCGAGTGTGTCCGGGCAGGTGGACGGCCTCCACCGTGACACCGCCGCCGAGGTCGAACACGTGCCCGTCGGTGAAGCCCTGGGCGTCGGGGCGCGGGGTGTAGTGGAACTCGTCGAGGACGACCTGCTCGAACTCGGAGCGGGCGCGTCCGGTGAGTCCGTACACCTCCATCAGCCCGTCCATCGACCGCGCGCCGGGCAGATCGTCGTCGTGGATGTGCAGGCGGGCGTCGGGGAACGATCCGTTGCCGGCCATGTGATCCTCGTGCGAATGGCTGTTGATCACCGCGTCGACCGGCACCGGCGCGCCGCCGCGGGCGACGACGGTGACCGACGGATCGATGACCACCGATTCGCCGGCTCCGCGCACGAGGAGCGTGTTGCCCGACGGGTAGGCCCCGTTCGCGTCGCCGACGAGCACGCTCACGGTGTCGGTCAGCTGCCGTTCGTCCTCGCCCCAATCGACCATCGATTCGACCCTAGCGAGGTGTTACGCCGGGGGTCTGACCCCTGGCGTAACACGTCAGTCGGCGGGCTCGAGTTTGAGGGAGGCGGAGTTCATGCAGAACCGGTCGCCGGTCGGGCCCGGACCGTCGGGGAAGACGTGGCCGAGGTGGGCTCCACAGTTGGCGCACACCGTCTCGACGCGGACCATGCCGTGGGAGCGATCCTCCTTGCGCGTGATCTTCTCCTGGGCCAGCGGGTCGGTGAAGCTCGGCCATCCACACCCGGCGTCGTACTTCGTCTCGGAGGAGAACAGCGGCTCGTCGCACACGATGCAGTGATAGGTGCCGTCGTCGTCGACGTTCCAGTACTCGCCGGAGAACGCGCGCTCGGTCGCGGCGTGCTGGGTGACCTCGTACTGCAGCGGGGTGAGACGCTGCCGCAACTCGTCGTCGGAGGGAATCGGTCGATCAGCCATGCGCACAGGATGCCCCGAGCCGGCGGGGAGCGCACATGCGGATCCGCGAGTTTCGATCGTGTTCCGGTTCCCGTGCGGGTCGCCTGGCTCCGCCCGGATGGCCGTGTACGGTCCAGCGTGATGACCACACGACCGAGAATCGAGGCGCCATGAAGACGACTGCAGTGCTGGTGGCCAGTGCATCCCTGCTGATGTTCGGGTGCGGAGGCGGCGACGACGACGGAGGCGGGTCCGCACAGACCGAGCTCGCCGACCTGCTCGTCGAGAACGAATCACTCTTCGACGAGGAGTGCGTGCGCGACAAGACCAGTGAACTGTCCGACGACGACGCCCAGTTCCTGGTCGACAACATCGATGCCCCCGACACGGAGGGCTTCGGCGACGAACTCGAGGCATGGGTGGACACCCTGATCGACTGCGTCCCCGGAGCGACCGAGGAGTAACCGATCCCAGCCTCGGCTGGTGCGCACCCGGCGAACCGGCCGCCGAGTTTCGACCGTGTTCCGCAGGCCGTTCGCACCCGGTCATCGATCGGTTCCTACCCTGCCTGCATGTCGTACATCCGGCGTCGGCGTCACCGGATCGCTGTGCTGGCGATCGTGTCCGGAGTCGCGATGGCCGCCTGTGCCCCCGGGGGCGATCCACGGGAAGCCGGCCCCGATCGCCGTCCCAGCGCCGACGTGGCCGTCACCTACCGCTACCCGCCCGCCCCACCATCGCCCGCCGCGACCGACGCAGACGCCGCGGCCGCCCGCGAGGCGATCGAGCGCATCGGCGTGCAGCTCGCCGTCGGCGAGATCGACGAACAGGCCGTAGCGGACCTGGCGGTCGCGGGCGACCCCCGGCACGCCTGGTACGTCGCCGACCTGATGCGGTTCTTCGGCGCAGGTGACAACGGTGGAAACCAGCTCGTCGACGCGTTCGAGGCGCTCACCGGAACCTCGCTCGCCGACGATCCCGACGCCGAGCGCAGCGTCTGGCTCAGCGCGACCAACCACCTGATCGCCTGGGACACCCCCGACTACCCGCGATATCGCGAGGACAAGTCGGTGTTGTTCCTGCTCGTCGAGCCGGCGTGGGAGCCGTTCTTCCTCGACGCTGACTCGGACATCGACTGGCGACACCTGAGTTGGGGCGGAGTGCTGATCGACGACCGCGAACTCGGCGACCCCGATGGCTGCCCGCAGGGCTGCATCCCGGCGCTCGACGATCCGGCGACCACCGATGTCGACGGCGGCGACTGGTACCCCGACGACGCGGTCGTGTTCGGCGTCGTCGAGGGCGGCGAGGCGCTGGCGATCCCGAAGAACATCGCCGAGATCCACGAGATGTTCAACCTCACGCTCGGTGACCGCCGATTCGGGATCCCGTACTGCACGCTGTGCGGATCCGCGCAGGCGTATCGCACCGATCAGGCGGTGGAACAGGGGGCCGGACGGGTTCCGGTGCTGCGCACGTCCGGCTTGTTGTCGCGGTCGAACAAGGTGATGTACGACCTGCACACCCGGTCGGTCTTCGACACCTTCACCGGTGCCGCGGTGTCCGGCCCGCTGCACGACGCCGGCACCGTGCTCGAGGAGACTGCCGTGGTGACGACCACCTGGGCCGAGTGGAAGGCCGCGCATCCCGACACCAGGATCATCGCCGAGGACGGTGGGATCGGACGTTCCTACCCGCTCGACCCGCTCCGAGGGCGCGACGACAACGGACCGATCTTCCCGATCGGCGACGTCGACGAGCGCCTCGACGTCCAACAGCCGGTGCTCGGTGTGATCGCGCCCGACGGCACGCCGGTGGCCTTTCCGGCCGATCGGGCTCGAGACGTGCTCGCAGCAGGAGGTGAGGTCGCGGAATCAGGTGTGGCGCTCGTTGCCGAGGGCGGGGGACTGCTGGCGATCGATCCGACCTCCGGCGACCCGCTCGGCTCACACGAGTCGTTCTGGTTCGCCTGGAGTCAGTTCCACCCGGCCACCCAGCTCTGGCAGCCCTGAGCGTCAGAGCGTGGCGAGGAAGGCGTCGAGCGCAGCGTTGGTCTCGGCGGGCGCTTCCTGCTGGACCCAGTGTCCGGCGCCGGGGATGATCGTGCTGCCTCGGAAGTCGGTGCAGCCCGATCCCGGGTCGGCGAAGGCGTCGACACCCGGCACCATCGCCCGCACGAGGTCTCGCTCGCCGGCGATGAAGCACGACGGCTGGTCGACGGTGGCGCCCATCACATCGGCGTTCGCTTCCACGTCGAGGGTCAGCGCCCGGTAGCGGTTGAACGCACCGACCATCCCGACGCGCTCGAACGTGGCTGCATACCGGTCGAGGTCGTCGTCGGTCATGAAGCTCAACGGCCCCGCAGGCGGATCGGGGAGCACCGACAGGAACGACGCGTCCCGCGGTGCCTCGCCCAACATGGCGTTGGCGGGGGCATCGCCGGACGACCCGTAGTACACCTTCTTCAGGGCGGCACGGGTGTCGGCGGCGAACTCCGACTCGATCCGTCCCGGTTCCTGGAACGACAGCATGTAGAAGAACCGGTCGGGGTACAGCTGGTCGAACAGATCGATCAACGACAACGGGATCGCCGGCGTGTGCGGCACGCTCATGCCCGCCACCGCCCGAATGCGATCGGGATGACGGATCGCGGCCTGCCACGCGATCGGGGCACCCCAGTCGTGGCCGAACAGGATGATCGGGCCGTCATCGAGTGCCTCGGCCACCGCGGCGACGTCGCCCGCGAGTTCCTTCAGCGTGTAGCGCTCGACCTCGGGTGGCGCCGAGCTGCCGCCGTAGCCGCGCACGTCCATCGCTGCCACTCGATACCCGCGCTCGGAGAAGTGGTCGACCTGGTGCCGCCAGGAGTGCGGCGCCTCCGGCCAGCCGTGCACGCACAGGATCGTCGGTCCCACCCCCGTCACCTCGACGCGCAGTGTGATGTCACCGTTGGTGACCAGCAGTTCGTCCATCACGCCATCATGGCGCGCGCGGCGTGCCCCGAGAATCAGTCGGCCTGGCCGGTCTGGCGCAGGAACGTCAGCGAGTCCCACACGTCGGTGCGGCGGGCGACGAGCCCGTCGCGGACCTCGAACCACATCACCCCGGGGATGTCGATCGGCGTCCCCTCGTACTCGGCGTTGAACCGGTAGCGAGCGACGACCTGTCCGTCGAGGTCGAGGGCTCCGATGGCGACGACGGTGTACCGCGCCCCGACGAACGTGCCGAGAAAACCGGGCAGTCGCTGTCGGTACTCGGTGCGACCGACGCAGCCGCCGCCGAGTTCGGCGAGGTGTTCGTTGACGAAGTCGTCGGTCACCAGCGCGCTGATCACGTCGGGGTCGGCGCCCGCGAACGCGTCGAGATACCGCTGGGCGACTCCGACCGAAGCATGCACCACCGCAACGGTACCGCTGCGAGAGTGTGGTCGAATGGCCGGCATGACCGGGCCGGACGACACTCGCTCTCCATGGGAACGCGACGACTGGTTGCCCGAACCCGCTCACTCGACGCCGAACAGGGCGGACAACGTGCCGGGGACGACGGGTGCCACCCGCGCAGGATCGTCCGCGTCGCCCGGCACTGGCTCGTCGAACTCACCGACGCGACCCCAGGTGCTGATCGCCGCCGGTTTCGGTGCGCTGCTCCTCGTTGCCGGTGTGGTCGCGTTGGTCCGCAGCGACGACCCTCGACCCGCTGCGTCGGCCACGATCTCGGATCCCTCCCTTCCTGGCGATGCCGGGGATCCCGGCGATTCCGGGGAGATCGCATCGCCGACCCCGATCACGGTGCCGATCGCGGTCGGCGCGGATGGCGAGATCACCGCGATCACGGTGCCGCCCGAGACGATGGCCGAGGCCGAGTCCGCCGCTGCTGTCGCTGCCGAGCAGGCGCGAACGGCTGCCGAGCTGTGGGTCGCAGAGGCCGGCGAGCTCCCGATCTGGAACGAGTCGGCGATCGCCGTGCCGCCGTCGCTCGCGGCGATCGAGGTGCCGACCGAACTGGTGGCGCTCACCGACGGCGGCACCCTGCATCGCGTCGAGTTCCCGTCGGGACGGGTGCGGAGCATCTCACTCGGAACGGCAGGTGTCGACGGACAGGTCGTCGTGGCCGACGACGCGATCGTCGTGTACTCGTCACGTCTGCTGACGGTCGTGCGCGATGACGCGCCGGTCGATCAGATCGAGATCGCCGATGGGGTGATCTTCGTGCAGGAGTGGCCCGGAACCGACCGGTTCCTCGTCACCACGGCGGCGAGCTCGGGGGATTCCCCCGAGGAGCAGTTCGTCCTCGAACGCGATGGCACGCTCGTGCCCGTCGAGGACGGAGCCTTCGACGACTACGTGTTCTGGGCCCGGAGCTTCCTGCCGTCGGGCGAGGTGGTGGTCAACCGTCCCGGCGGCGTGTACGCGATCGCGCCCGACGAGACGGTGCGGCGCGTGAGCGACGGTGATCTGCTCGCCACGGGAAGCGCGCACTTCGCAGTCGAGGAGTGCGATGCCGCGCTGACCTGTGCGCAGGTGGTCGTGAACGCATCGACCGGTGAGCGAGTGTCAGCGTCGCTCGTCGCTCTCGTCGGCAACGGATTCGTGGACCCGTCGACGCGTCTGTCGCCCGACGGCAGGTCGGTCGTCGCCACCGACTCCAGCCGCGGCACCGGTGTCCGACAGATCATCGACGTCGAGACGGGAGCTTCGATCGACATCGGCCGCGCCGATTCGATCTTCTTCGCCGACACCTGGGCCGCCGACAGCTCGGGGCTGTTCTCCGATCAGGCCGGCCTGCTGCGGTTCCACCCCCGGGCGCCGGGCGACGTGGCGGTGCTCGAAGCACTCGGCCCGGTCGGGTCGATCGGCACCCGTCCGTCCGCGGGCGGCTGACTTCTCGACGCCCGATCGCCGTCAGCGCCGGAGCAACGTGTCGAGCGACTTCGCGATCGAGCCGAGGTCGGCGCGTTCCTCGTGCTGCAGCCGGGTGAGGTAGGTGATCGCCACGTCGTTGCGCTCGATGATGCCGCCGTCGGTCTCCGGCGCGAGCTCCACCGTGTCGCCCCAACCCATCTCGACGGTGAACGCATCCTCGTGGCCGGGGATCGGCTTGAGCGTTGCTGCGGCCATCGACCGCGGCGGCTGGTCGCCGACCTGCGCGTACTTCCACGTACCGAACTCCTCGATGGGGAGGTCGGGCACGTTGATGTTCACGACCACGGGATCGACCGGCATGTCGTCGAGCAGCGCCTGCGCGACGGTCGCAGCAACCGTGGCTGCACTCTCCCAGTGCTGTGACGCGATCGCGTCGTCCCAGCCCTGACCCTCGACGCCGAATCCCGTGACCGACTGGCTGATCGCG
Source organism: Ilumatobacteraceae bacterium (assembly GCA_963698565.1). Classification (GTDB taxonomy): domain Bacteria; phylum Actinomycetota; class Acidimicrobiia; order Acidimicrobiales; family Ilumatobacteraceae; genus Sva-07. The sequence continues at coordinate 189,019 of CAVORH010000028.1, read as the reverse complement.
ATGCCGGAGATGTGGCCGTTGCGTCCGGTGAGCGCGGCGCCCACGGTGCCCGAGTGGTACACGGCCCGCCCGACGTTGGCCCCCGGATTGATCCCTGACACGACGAGGTCGAACGCGCCGCCGAAGGCTCCGAGCCGGGCGAAGAAGACACACAGCGCTGGTGGGCCGCTGACCTTCCAGATGCCGTCGGCGGGGCAGTCGGAGATGTGGGCTCGGCGCACCTCGGGCTGGATCAGGTGGAGGGCACCGATCGCCGCGCCCGCACCCGAGTACTCCTGATCGGGAGCGATCACGACCACCTCGTGGTCGCCGTCGAGGGCGCAGATCGCACGTGCGAGCACGTGCAGTCCGATCGAGTCGATGCCGTCGTCGTTCGTCACCAGGATCCGCATGGCGACATCCTCGCACGGCGTCGCAGCTTTCATCTGAACGCAGCGTGAACGTACGTCGCCGGTCGGTCAGGACCCTGACACCGCTTCGGTGGCCCCCGTGGCCCCGGCGGCCCCGGCGGTCACCCGGGTGGCGGGCGCTGGGCTCGAGCGTTGACTCGTCAGGATGAACAGCCCCAGCCCGCTCATCACGAGGGCCATGCCGACCACCTGGGGGAGGCGAACGGCTTCACCGAGGATCAGGAATCCGAAGAGCACAGCGATCGCCGGTTGCGCTGTCTGCATGATTCCGATCGTGGCCACCGGGATGTGTTGTTGGGCGAACACGATGCACCCGTGCGACAGCATCCCGGTGAGGAACGTGAGGATCACCACCACGGTCCAGCCCCGCCCACTCAACGCGAACACGTCGGCCCCGGCGATCACGGCAGCGATCGGGGCGGCCATCAGCACCCCGATCGGCATCATGCACGACATGAAGTCGAGCGTGCCCACCCCGGAGGCTCGCGCCCGCTTCGACGACAGCAGGTAGCCGGTCCAGAGGGCGATCACGCCGATCATCAGCAGGTCGCCCTCGACCGACGACGCGCCCGACTCCGGGCCGAAGAAGAGCACGAGCGCCACGCCGATGATCGACAGCCCACCCCAGCGCAGGGCCCGCCAGTTCGGGCTCTCCGAGAAGAACAGTGCGCCGAGCGGCAGCAGCACCAGCGGGTTCAGCGCCGCGATGAACTCGGCGTGGGCGATGCTCGTCTTGGTGATCGCGGTGAAGAACAGCGCGATGTTGGCGCCGAAGAACAATCCGGGCAGTGCCGCCGCGCGCCAGGCGGTTGCGGTCGGCAGCGGTCGGCCGCGATGCGCCTTGAGGACCAACAGCACGGTCCACCATCCGAGGACCGCGCCGATCATGCGCCAGAACGCGATCACCGACCCGGTCGACTCCGACCACTTGATCAACGACGAGCTCGACGAGAAGCTGACGACCGCCACCACCATGGCCAGCAGTGCGAGTGTGCGGCCGCTGAACCGCTCGGCGCGCGGCGCGGATCGCCGGCTGTCGTTCACGGTGCCGGGTCGACCAGGTCGGGATGGTCGGCGCGTACGAGGTCGGGTTCGAGGTAGATCACGGTGGCCGAGGGCGTCGTCGCGCGGATCGCGTCCTCGGTGGCGTTGATCGCCGCCACGAGTTCGTCGGCCGACAGCGCGGAGGAGAACTCGATCTTCGCTCCCACCAGGATCTCGTCGGGGCCGAGGTGTTCGGTGCGCATGTGGATCAGCTGGTCGACGTTCGGCGTCGAACGGATCGCCTCGGCGATGGCGTCCTGTGTCGTCGTGCTCGCCGACTCACCGATCAGCAGGCTCTTCATCTCGACGATCAGCACGATCGCGATCACGATGAGCAGGATGCCGATCATCACCGAGCCCATCGCATCCCAGCGGGGCTCGCCGGTGACCTGGGCGAGCACGACGCCGACCAGGGCGAAGGCGAGGCCGATGAGCGCGCCGACGTCTTCCAGCAGCACCACTGGCAGCTCCGGTTGTTTGGTGTGCCGGATGAACCCCCACCAGCTCGTTGCCGGGTCCTTCACGTGGTTCGACTCGCGGACGGCCGTGCGCAAGGAGTACGACTCGAGGAAGATCGCGACGACGAGGATCGTCACGGCGACGCCCATGTTCTCGACCTCGTGTGGGTCACGCAGTTTCGAGATGCCCTCGTAGAGCGCGAACATCCCACCGGCCGAGAACAGCACGAGCGCCACGGCGAAGGCCCAGAAGTACCGTTCCCGTCCGTATCCGAACGGGTGCGTGGCGTTCTCCGACTTCGTCGCCCGCTTGCCGCCGAGGAACAGCAACAGCTGGTTGCCGGTGTCGGCGAGGGAGTGGACCGTCTCGGCGAGCAGGCTCGCGGAGCCGGTGATCAGGAAGCCGACGAACTTCGAGATGGCGATGCCGAGGTTGGCGAAGAAGGCTGCGAAGATCGCTTTGCGGCTGCCGTCGGTCACTGCGGCGAGCGTAGGCCACCAAGGGTCGCGTCGAGCCGCTCGGGTCGTCAGGGTCCCCCTCGGCGGCGTGGGCCGATAGCCTTTTCTCGATGAGTCCCCTCGAAGCCATGGCCGCGGAGACGAGTGGAGCGGCGTCCAGTGAACCGATCATCGTGGTGACACCGGAAGCGCTCGATCATCTGCGCGAGTTGCGCGACGACGAAGTCGACGGCGACAAGCTCGGCCTTCGCCTGGCGATCGCGTCCGATCCGGGCGAGGAGTTCCGCTACGACCTGTCGTTCGAGGAGTTCCTCACCGCGGCGTTCACCGACGAGGTCCGCACGCACGACGGCATGAAGGTGATCATCCCCGGCGCCGACGTCGAGCTGCTCACCGGCGCCACGCTCGACTACACGCCCACCCAGGGTCTCGTGATCCGCAACCCGAACCGCCCAGCGGCTCCGTCGATCGATGGTCTCACCGCCGACGACGAACTGTCGGCGGAGATCGAGGCGCTCGTGGCCGCGGAGGTCAATCCGGCGCTCGCAGCGCACGGCGGGTTCGTCACCTACGTCGGCCACGACGGCGAAGGCACCGCGTATCTCACGATGGGTGGCGGTTGCCACGGCTGCTCGATGAGCAAGATGACGATGCTCGACGGCGTGCAGACGATGCTGGTCGACGCGATCGAAGGCGTCGAGCGAGTGAAGGACCTCACCGATCACGCCACCGGCGAGAACCCCTTCTACTCCTAGACCCTCGCCCCGACCCATCTCGTGAACCCGTGAGGGTCCAGGGCGCGCACTTCTTCACGAGAACGGTGGGTCAGCGGCGGGCGAGGCGTCGCAGCGGGGGTTCGGTGGTCGGAGGCTGCTTGCGAGGCGGGAGTTCGCCCAGCAGTCGCGTGGTGATCGCGGCGATCTCGGCGACGGCTCGTTCGAAGGCGGCTTCGGTCGCCGCTGACGTCTTCTGGACCCCGCTGATCTTGCGGACGTACTGACGCGCACCGGCCTCGATCTCCTCCGGGGTCGCGGCAGGTTCCAGCCCGCGCAGCGTGGTGATGTTGCGGCACATGATCAGTCGACGATCAGCTGTTCGGCGTCGGGAAGCGCCTGGACGTGCTGGCGTGCAACCCAGCAGATCGGTCGGATGCGCAGGTCGTTCGCCCGGAGGTCACCGACCACACCGTCCATCAGCACCGACGAGAAGCCATGGCCCCGGTGCTGCACCCTGGTCTCCACGTGCGGCACGGTCACCACACCGTCGTCTCGTGAGAACGCTGCGAACGAGAGCAGCTCGTCGTCGTCGTACAACTCGTACCGGGAGCGCTCGTCGGAGCGGATCACGCGCATCGAATCCATCGCACGAGTGTCGCGCACTGCATCGGACGAACTCCGTCCGGCGGGTGCCGGCATCCGTTGAGCGGCGCTCGCGTCCCGGGCGTCAGGCCGGGGATTCGAGCGCGTGGTCGAAGTCGGCGATCAGGTCGGCGCAGTCCTCGAGGCCCACCGACACGCGCAGCAGGCGGTCGGTGACGCCGGTGGCTTCCTGCTCCTGGGGCGTGAGGCTCGCATGGGTGGAGGTCGCCGGGTGACACACGAGCGTCTCGGGTCCACCGAGTGAGGTGGCGACGCGGGCGACGCGGAGCCGGTCGAGGAACGATGCGGCGGTCGCACGGTCGGCCACCTCGAACGACAACACCGTGCCGTACTGGCGGAGTTGTCTGGTGGCCAGCTGGTGTTGCGGGTGCTCGCTCAGCCCGGGATAGTGCACCGCGCGCACTTCGGGATGGTCGGCGAGGGTGACCGCCAGCGAACGAGCGGTCTCGTTCTGGTGTCGGGTGCGCACGCCGAGTGTGCGGATGCCCCGAAGCGCGTTGAGCGCGTCGAACGGCGAGGGTGTGGCGCCGTGGAGCACCGAGTACGCCCAGATCTCGGCGAGGAGGTCGGCATCGCCCGAGATCACGCCGAGGGTGGCGTCGTTGTGGCCGGCGATGCCCTTGGTGGCCGAGTGCAGCGCGAGGTCGACGCCGTGGGCCAGCGGCTGTTGGCCGAGTGGCGTGGCGAAGGTGGAGTCGACCACGGTGAACGGTCCCCGGATCGAGCCGAGCTCGTCGAGATCCGCCAACTCGAGGAGCGGATTGGACGGCGACTCGGCCAGTACGAGCATCGTCCGACCGGGCTCGACGGCGGCGGCGAAGGCGCCGGGGGTTGCGACATCGACGAACGTGACATCGATCCCCATTCGGCGGCAGGGACCCTGGAGGAAGGCGAGGGTGCCGGCATAGAGCTGACGCTGGGCGACGATGTGACTGCCGGTCGAGCAGAGGGCGAACACGGTCGAGGCCACCGCACCCATGCCGGATGCGAACGCGAGCGAGGCCTCGGCCCCCTCCAGTTCGGCCATCGCCTGCTCGAACGACGTGACCGTCGGGTTCGAGTAGCGGCTGTAGAAATCGCCGTGGCGCACCGAGGTCGCCCGGCGGTGGGCGTCGTCGAGGCCCTCGGATTCCCAGGTGCTCGACGCCCACAGTGCGGGCGCCAGCGACGATCCGCTCGCGCTGCGTCCCGCCGTGATCGCCAGCGTCTCCGGCGCGGTCTCGCCAGGCGCGTCGGTGGACGACGTCCGGTCGTTCGACATGGCCGAGGACGCTACCCGCGCTCAGCCGCCGCCGATGTGGTGATCGGTGCCTGCCACCGACCGTCCCGTCACGGTGCGAGCGCCGCGATCACGGTGTCGTGGAGGAGGCGGTTGGAGCTGATCGCCGTGTTGTGCAGGTGGGTCGGCTCGCCGAAACGGTCCGTGAGGCTGCCACCGGCGGCTTCCACGATCGGTTTCACGGCAGCGACGTCGTAGGGCGCGACGCCGACCGCGTCGACCGCAACGTCCATCGCTCCCTCGGCGACCAGCATGTGCTGCCAGAAATCACCGATGCCCCGTGACCGTCGGGCCTGCTGCTGGAGTCGGAGCAGCGCGGGCGTGAGCCCCAGGGCGTCCCATCCGTGATTGTGGGTGATGCTGACCTGCGCCTCGCTGAGGTCGTCGACGGTCGACACCACGATCGGCCGCTCGTCGCCGAACACTGCCACGGCCGCGCCGAGCCCGAGCCCGCCCCACCATCGCCGCCCGAGCGCGGGCGCGGACACGACGCCGAGCACGGCGCCTCGATCGGCGTGGACGAGCGCGATCAACGTCGCCCAGATCGGGATGCCGCGCACGAACCCGGACGTGCCGTCGATCGGGTCGATCACCCACTGCCACGGCGACGTGACGTCGCCGACCGCGCCGTGCTCCTCGCCGAACGCGCTGTGGCGGGGTCGTTCGTGCATCAACCGTTCGACGATCATCGTCTCGGCGTGGCGGTCGATCTCGGTCACCTCGGTCCGGTTGCGCTTCCAGTCGATGTCGAAGTCGGCCTCGTGGAAGTTCGGCAACGTGTACGCATCGACGGCGTCCGCCACGTCGAGTGCGAGTGCCAGTTCGTGGGTGAGGTCGGGAGCGGGGTCCATCGGGGTCTCCGATCGTCAGGGCGCAGATGAAGTTGTGGACGGTGTGGACGGGGTGGACGGGGTGGACGGTGTGGCGGAGGGGAACCGAGGCGGCCGCTTCTCCTGGAGCGCGGCGAGGCCCTCTGCCGCATCGGGGCCGAGGAAGTTGATCATCTCGTAGGCGAGTGACGCCTCGAAGTTCGGCAGTGCCTGTCGCAGCCAGTGGTTGAGTGCCCGCTTGGTCATCCGGGTCGCGTCGACCGGGCCGGCGGCCAGCTTCTCGGCGACCCCCAACGCCGTGGTCAGCACGTCGTCGGCCGGCACCGCCTTCGACACGAGCCCGATCCGTTCCGCCTCGCGCCCGTCGAGGAAGTCGGCGGTGAGCAGGTAGTACTTCGCCTTGGCCATGCCGCAGAGCAGCGGCCAGATCGCAACGGCGTGATCGCCTCCCGCAACGCCGAGGCGGATGTGACCGTCGGTGAGCTTGGCGTCTTCGTTGATGATGCTGATGTCGGCGAGGAGCGCCACGGCGAGGCCCGCCCCGACGGCCACGCCGTTGATCGCCGACACGATCGGCGTGTCGCAGTCGATCATCGTGCGGACGATGTCGCCGGCCTCCTTCATCACCCGGATGGTCTGTGCGTAGTCGCCGACCTGTTCGGCGATCCAGTCGAGGTCGCCGCCCGCCGAGAAGGCCCGGCCGGCGCCGGTGACGACGACGGCTCGCACGGTGGGGTCGTCGTCGACCGTCCGGAACACCTGCGAGAGCTGCAGGTGCATGTCGGCGCCGGTGGCGTTCATCCGTACCGGGTCGTCGAGCGTGATCAGGAGCACACCGTTGCTCGGCCGTTCGAACCGCAGGTGGGTGTAGGCGGCGTACGGATCGGTCGTGGTGTCGCTCACGTCACGAACACTACGAGCTGCCGCTTCCGCGCCGAAGTGGGGCGTCGGTCAGGACCCGGCGTGCGTCGATCTCGCCGTCGGCGCGGGTGCCGACGGGATCGAATCCGGCGCTCACGAAGAACGGCCCGGGCGAACCCTTGCCCGGCATCCACGACACGAGGAGTTCCGCGGCTCCCCACGTACGGCACTGATCGGCGACGAGACCGATCACCGCACCACCGATTCCGCGGCGTTGGTGCAGCCGGTCGACGAGCAGGCGCCAGAGATACGGATCCCGCTTCCCGGATGGGGAACGGCCGACCATCACGAAGCCGACCGGTTCGCCATCGGCGATCACCGCGCGGTACCAGGCGACGACGGTCTCTCCGTGAGCCGCCGGTGGCACCAACGCCTCCGCCAGGGAGTTGGCGACCGGCTCGACGAAGCGCTGCTGCGAGCGATGGGTGGACAGTGCGAGGACTGCGTCGAGGTGCTCTCGCGTCACCTCGACCAGCTCGACGTGGTCGGGTGGTCGGCGCGGGCGGTTGCGCCAGGTGTCCCAATCGGACCGGGTCATCCCGTACACCCAGTCGTCGGAGTTGTCGTCACCGAGCCAGAACGACGAGCGCGTGTGTCCTTCGAACAGCAGCCCGACCCGTTCGAGCACCATCGCCGAGGCCGGGTTGTCCGGATGGAGCATTGCTTCGACCCGAGTGACACCCAGCGTCTCGAACAGGTACTCGACCAGCGCGGTCGCTCCCTCCACGGCGTACCCGTGACCCCACGCACGGCGGGCGAGCGTGTAGCCGATCTCCGCCGTTCGTCCTTCCTGGGTGAGGTGGACGACCAGGTCGCCGAACACCTCCGAATCGGACGGGTCCGCCACGGTGAGCATCCACCACTCGTCGTTGGTGGGCCCCTCGAGCTCCTCGAGTTCGGCGATCATCGCCTCGGCGCGTTCGAGCGGGTACGGCGTCAGCCAGTTCTGGTACCTGGCGACCTCGGGTTCGCTCCGTCGAGCAGCGAGGTGAAGGGCGTCACTCGGCCGGACGGGCCGCAGGAGGAGTCGCGGCGTCGAGATCGGCGTGAACGCCACGCCGTCAGCCGTTGCGGACGGTGGCGACGAGCCCGTCGACATCGAGTCCGAAGCGGCTGAGGATCGCGTTGGACTTCGGGTCGTGAGGGATGAACTTCGTCGGGAGGCCGAGGATGCTCACGTCGGTGTGGGTGCGCAACGCGCACACGGCGTCGCCGACCGACATCCCGATCCCGCCGTCGCGGATTCCGTCCTCGATCGTGACCAGACGATCGTGGGTCGCGGCGTCGGCGATCATCGCTGCGTCGAGCGGTGCGCAGCATCGGGCGTCCCAGACCGTCACCTCGATGCCCTCCTCAGCGAGCACGTCGGCGGCCTTCTCGGCGGTCTCGAGCATCTTGCCGACGGCCACGATGCACGTCCCCGAACCGGAGCGGACCCTCCGGGCGCTGAGTCCCGACCCGACCTCGCTCTCGCCGACCTGGCGGGCGGCGCCGCGCGGATAGCGGATCGCGATCGGGCCGTCGTCGACGAGCGCGACCGCGTCGTGCAGCATCTGGGAGAGCTCCTGCGCGCTCGACGGTGCGAGGACGCGCATCCCGGGAACCTTCGACAGCAGCGCCATGTCGTACACGCCGTGGTGGCTGGCACCGTCCGGGCCGGTGACACCGGCCCGGTCGAGGCAGAAGATCACCGGGAGGCGATGCAGCGCGACGTCGTACACGACCTGGTCCCACGCCCGGTTGAGGAACGTCGAATAGATCGCAACGATCGGGCGGAGGCCGGCCATCGCCATGCCGGCGGCACCGGTGACCGCATGTTGTTCAGCGATGCCGACGTCGAACATCCGATCGGGGAACCGGTCCTGGAACGGCAACAGGCCCGTCGGGCCCGGCATCGCCGCCGTGATCGCGACGATGCGATCGTCGGCCTCGGCCTCCTTGACGATCGCCTCCGCGAAGGCCTGTGTGTAGCCGGTGGCGACCGCCTTGGGTGGGCCGACGAGTGGGTCGAACACCGGCGCATCGTGGAGGTGCTTCTCGTCGTCGTCCTCGGCGGGCGAGTAGCCGCGACCCTTCTGGGTGAGCACGTGAACGAGAATCGGGCCCTCCTCCGAGAGCTCGATCGCGTTCTGGAACGCATGCTCCATCTCTTCGATGTTGTGGCCGTCGAACGGACCGACGTACCGCACGCCGAGCGCCTCGAAGAACGACGGTGGCTGGAGGAACTCGCGCACACCGGCCTTGAACGCGTCCATCGCCGAGCCGGCCTGGTGACCGACGACGGGGAGGTGCTGCAGGAACTCCTCGAGGCGGCGCTGGCGGCGCACGTACACCGGGTTGAGGCGGATGTCGGTGAGTGCGTGCGAGAGCTTCTCGGTGAGTGCATCGGTGACGCTGGGATGATTGGCGCGTTCGTCCTTGCTCTGGGCGCTCGCCGACAGCATCGACACCGTGGGCGCGTACGAACGGCCGTTGTCGTTGAGGACGATGATGACGCGCTTGTCGCCGTGGCCGATGTTGTTGATCGCTTCGTAGGCCATGCCACCGGTCATCGAGCCGTCGCCGAGGATGGCGACGATGTGGCGGTGGTGGTCGACGCCGAGGTCGCGGGCGACCGCCATGCCGTAGGCGTACGACAGGATCGTGGAGGCGTGGCTGTTCTCGACGTAGTCGTGTTCGGACTCTTCGCGGCTCGGATAGCCGGAGAGGCCGCCCTGTTGGCGAAGTTGTTCGAACTGCTTCTGGCGGCCGGTGACGATCTTGTGGATGTAGGCCTGGTGACCCGTGTCCCACAGGATCGCATCGGTGGGGGAGTCGAAGACCCGATGCAACGCAAGGGTGAGTTCGACCGCGCCGAGATTCGAGCCGAGGTGGCCGCCGGTGTCCGACACCGCCGACACGACGAAGTCACGGATCTCGCCGGCGAGATCGTTCAGTTCGTCGTACGACAGGTCCCGCAGGTCGGCGGGTTGACGGACACGCTCGATGTACATGCGGGATCGACGCTATCCCGCCGCTGCCGTCCGTGCGTGACCGACGGCGATCATCGACGCTCTACTGTGACGCGATGGCACTCCCCGACGGGTCCCCGTTCGATCTCTCCGGCCATGTCGCGCTCGTCACCGGCGGCAACAGCGGCATCGGCCTCGGTATGGCCGAGGCGCTCGCCGCCCATGGCGCCGATGTCGCGATCTGGGGGACGAACCCCGACAAGAACGATGCGGCGATCGAGCAGCTGGGACATCACGACGTCGAGTTGCTGTCGATCGTGTGCGACGTCGGTGACGAGGCGGCGGTGGTGCAGGCGATGGCCGACACGATCGGTGAACTCGGCCGGATCGACTCGTGCTTCGTCAACGCCGGGGTCGGTGGGCAAGCGCCCAGCTTCATCGGCATGACTGCCGACGAGTGGCGACGGGTGATGCGGGTGAACCTCGACGGAGCGTTCTACACCGCACGCGAGGTGGCGCGCCACATGGTGGAGCGCGCCGAGAACGGCGACGAGGCGGGTGGCTCGATCGTGTTCACCACGTCCGGCTCGGCGTTCTTCGGCCAGCAGTCGGGGCAGCACTACGGCGCCTCCAAGGCCGGCGTCAACTCGATGATGAAGGCGATCGCGGTGCAGCACGCCCGCCACGGCGTGCGATGCAACTCGATCCTTCCCGGCTGGATCGAGAGCGACATGACGGCCGGCGCGTTCCAGTGGGAGCGTTTCGTCGAGAAGGTGCTCCCGCGTGTCCCGGCACGCCGTTGGGGCGTGCCCGCCGACTTCGGGGGCCTCGCGGTCTATCTCGCCAGTCCGGCGTCGAGCTATCACACCGGCGACGTCATCACGATCGACGGCGGCTACCACTCCTTCTGAGCGGTGCATCGTCCGATCAGGACGGGGGACCGGCGAGGACGCGGGCTCGGTGGTGTTCGAACGGGAGGGTCGGATCGTCGAGCGAGTCGATCCACCAGGTCATGCCCGCCTCGGTGAGCCGGCCGATCCGCTCCGTGGTGGCGGCATCGGCGGCCACCGGGCTGCGGTCGACGTAGCAGGCGTCGAACGGTTCGTCCGCCCGGTCGGTCTCGTGGCGGTGACGACCGACGGCATCGACACACTCGGCGAACTCGGTGATCGTCAACGCTCGGCCGGTGGGGGAGATCGGCCACACGCCGTCGAACCGCGCCGCGCGACGGAACGGAGCGCCCCCCGGCCAACCGCCGGCCACCCAGATCGGGATCGTGCTGCGCACGGGTTGGGGCAGGAACCGCACTCCCTCGGCGACGACGTGCTCGCCGCGGTAGAACACCTCCTCGCCGGACCACAGCTGTGTGAGCGCCTCGAGTGACTCGTCGAGGATCCGGGCGCGACGCCTCGGATCGGCGTCCTCGCCGAAGCGGGTGAACTCGTCGTCCGGGGCGCCGAGCCCGACGCCGAGGCGGAGCCGGCCGCCCGAGAGGGCGTCGAGCGTCACCGACTGGCGCGCGACCACCGACACACGCCGGCGGGCCAGCGGCGTCACCATCGGGCCGAGGATCAGCCGATCGGTCGACATCGCCACCGCAGCCAGGGTCACCCACGGATCGACCATCGGCTGCCACGGCTGGCGCCTGATCACGTGGTCCCACAGGAAGAACCCGTCCCATCCGGCGTCCTCGGCCTCGCGGGCGAGCGCGGCCAGCCGGCTCGGCTCGGCGAAATCACCGCCGTTGGGCACACCGAGCCCGAACTTGGCATCACCCTTCATCCGCTGCCTCCCGCTTCTCGTAGACCGATACGTGTTGTGCGCTGTCGGGGGTGAACGGGTCGCCCGCCATGTCCGAGGTTCGAGACTGCAGTGTCAGGCCCGCCCGAGCAGCCATCGCATCGAGTTGCTCCGGCGTCGACCAGCGGATCGACCACGGCCGCAGCCGTACACCACCCGATTCGGTGATCTGGACGAACTGGCCTTCTGCGCGCTGGTGCTCCGGGTCGTCGACCGACACCGACAGCACCACGTGGTCCGTCGCGAGCGAGCGGACCGAGACATCCGATGTCGACGTCGCCGGCCGGTCGGCGTCGGGCACGAACGCCTCGACCACGAAGGCGGAACCCGGTCGCAGCCGTTCGGCCACCGAGTCGAAGCAGCGCTGCTGGCCATCGCCGTCGAGGATGTTGAAGATCGTGTTGTACGCCACGAGCGCGGCGTCGAACGGACCGTCGGGAAGGTCGTCGACCATGTCGCCGTGGATCACCGTGACGGTGCCAGCGGCATCGCGCTCGGCGAGGCGGTCGAGCATCGGCTGGCTGCTGTCGACACCGACGACCCGCAATCCGGCGGCCGCCATCGGGACGGCGAGCCGACCGGTGCCCACCCCGAGTTCGAGGACGCGTCCCCCGGCGCCCGCCAACGCGGTCATGCGTCGGACCGTGGCGTCGACATCGGTGACGTCGGCGTACCACTCGTCGTACACGTCGGCGAACCCGTCGCCGTAGGAACGTGAGTCGTATCCCCGCACCGACCCGAGGCTACGCGTTACGCCAGGGGTCTGACCCCTGGCGTAACGGGTGGGCGGTAGCTTGGTCGGGGTGACCGAGCCGGCGATCACCTATCTCGACCATGCCGCCTCGGCGCCGATGCGTCCCGAGGCGGTCGAGGCGATGATGCCGTACCTGACGGGGTTCTACGCCAATCCGTCCGGTTCGCACCGCTTCTCCCGGCGCACCCGCCAGGCCATCGACGAGTCGCGAGACGTCGTCGCCGGGATCCTCGGCTGTCGACCGAACGAGGTCGTGTTCACCGGCGGTGGGACCGAGAGCGACAACACGGCGATCGCCGGTGCGGTCAGCCGTCGGGGCGGCGTCGCGGTCTGCCCGGCGGTCGAACACCACGCCGTCCTCCACGTCGTCGAGCACCTGGGCGGACGGGTCGTCGGCGTCGACGACGCCGGTGCGGTCGACCTCGACGAACTCGCAGCGGTGCTCGACGAGGAGTCGGACGTCGCTGTCGTGAGCGTGATGGCGGTCAACAACGAGGTCGGCACGATCACCGACATCGCCGAGGTGTCGAGGGTGGTCCGTCGGCTCGCCCCCGATGCCCTCCTGCACACCGACGCCGTGCAGGCAGCGTGCTGGCTCGATCTCCGCGAGGTCACACCGCACGTCGACCTGTTGTCGCTCAGCGCGCACAAGTTCGGCGGACCGAAGGGTGTCGGCGTGCTCGTCGAGCGAGGCGGGCCGCGTGTCGACCCGTTGATCATCGGCGGGGGCCAGGAACGTGAGCGTCGCAGCGGTACCCAGAACGCGGCCGGCATCGTCGCGATGGCCGAGGCGTTGCGACTCACCGACGCCGAGCGCGACACCGACGCCGTCCGGATCGGCGAACTCCGCGACCGGCTCGTCACGGGTCTGCAGGGGCAACTCGACGGCGTCGTCGAGACCGTCCCGCCGGGTCGCAAGGTCGCCGGTTCCGCGCATGTCTGCATCGCCGGTGTCGAGTCCGAAGCGCTGCTCTACCTGCTCGACGAGGCCGACGTGTGCGCGTCGGCCGCCTCCGCCTGCGCCAGTGGTGCGATGGAGCCATCGCACGTGCTCGCTGCGATGGGCGTCGACCGTGAGGTCGCGCTCGGTGCCCTCCGGCTCACGCTCGGCCACACGAGCACGACCGCCGACGTCGATCGCGCGATCGACGTGATGGTGCCCGCCGTCGATCGGCTGCGCCGAGGCGGATCCCGATGAAGGTCATGTGCGCGATGAGCGGCGGCGTCGACTCGTCGGTCGCTGCGCTCCTGCTGCAGCAAGCCGGGCACGAGGTCGTGGGCGTCACGATGAAGCTGTGGGGCGGCGACAGCGACACCGGCTGCTGTTCGGTGTCCGACGTCGACGATGCCCGTCGGGTCGCTCAACAGCTCGGCATCGATCACCTCGTGTTCAACTTCGGCGACGACTTCGACGAGCACGTCGTGGCCCCGTACGTCGATGCGCACATCCGTGGGATCACGCCGAACCCCTGCATCGAGTGCAATCGCTCGGTGAAGTTCGCCCGCCTCGCCGAGCGCGCCGACCTGCTCGGCTTCGATGCCGTCGCCACCGGCCACCACGCGAACATCGGAACCACTGCGGTCGGCCGACTCACCCTCGAGCGCGGTGCCGACCCGGCGAAGGATCAGAGCTACGTCGTCCACATGCTCGACCAGGCGCAGCTCGCCCGCACCCTGTTCCCGGTCGGCGGCCTGCAGAAGTCCGAAGTGCGCGCGCTCGCAGCGTCGATCGACCTCCGGACCGCCGACAAGCCCGACAGCCAGGACGTGTGTTTCATCACCTCCACCGGCGGCCGCACGTCGTTCCTCGGCGAGCGGATCCCGTTCCGTGCGGGCAAGGTCGTCGACACCGGCGGCACGAAACTCGGTGAGGTCGAGTCGGTCGAACTCGTCACGGTCGGGCAACGCAAGGGGCTCGGCCTCCCCGGGGGTGGGCCGAAGCGCTACGTGGTCGATGTCGACACCGCCCGCGCTGTGGTCACCGTGGGCAGCGACGCCGAACTGCTCCGCAACGGCCTCGACGTCGACGCGGTGACGTGGATCGACGAGCCGGTGGAGGCGACGGTGCTGGTGCAGTGCAGCGCGCACGGTCGCCCGAAGTCGGCGCGCATTGCGTGCTCGAGCGATGGGAGCGTTCGCGTGGAGTGGACCGAGCCGCAGCGCCGGATCGCCCCGGGCCAGAGCGTCGTGTTCTACGACCCGACCGACACGATGGTGCTCGGGGGCGGCATCTGCCGCTGACGCCTGGGCCCGGCCCGGTCAGGCGACGGGGAGCTTGCGGCGTTGCGCAGCTCGGAGCACGGCGCCGGGGCGTGTCGGAGCGACGAGGAATGCCCGCAGGTGGATGGCGCGGCCGTTCGGCTCGGCCGGGGTGAAGGCGAACACGGTGGTGATCGACTCGGTGGTTGCGACCTCGACCGCGTAGCCGCTCGCCGGGCCGGTGAGGTCCGCGGCTTCGGTGTCGGCGGGGGCGAGCGTGAGGTGCGCGACCTGCGCCGTGCGCAGCGGCAACGTGTCGGCCAGGACCACCGGGTCGTGCAACACGATGCCGGCCGGCACCAGCACGAACCACCGCCGGGACAGACGATGCCAGCGGGGCCCGAGGAAGACGACGCCGGCCACCGCGATCGCAACCACCAGCGCACCGGCAACCCACTGCTCCGCGGCGACCAGCAACGGGCCCGCCACGACCGCCGGTGCCCACACCAGCCAGGTGGCGACAGCGGCCGCGCCGGCGGCGACCGGAAGGCGAAGCGGGAACCGCTCCTCGTCGCCGTAGGCGGAGGCTTGGACGAATTGACGCCCGAACTCGGCCGAGGCGACGGCTCCGGCGGTGACCAGTGCAGGGATGCCGAGCAGCAGGAGGTCGATCGCCGGCGCGCCGCCGAGGCCGGCAGCGACCGTGGCGACGAGTGAGAGCGGCACGCCGACTCTGACGACGGTCAACGAGCGCACCGAGGCGATCGCCAGGCCGAGCGCGACGACGGCCCAGACCGACCAGCCACCGATCGCCGTGGTCCAGGCCACGGCGCTGCTGCGACCGTCGACGGCAGCCTCGATCGCCGAACCGCCGACGACCGCCACGGCGATCCATCCGATCCGGGCAGCCCATGGCATGGCGACGGCGAGCGCAGACGAACGCTCGGTCTGCTCCGACCGTTGGTCAGGTGTTGCGGACATCTGCACAGGTTGCCGCGAAACGGCGACGAAGGCGACATGGGCGACTGACCTCGAGGCGGATTCGGCTCGCGCGGCTCGGTCGTGGAACGATGCCGGGACGGGTTTCGGGCCCGCAGGATGACAGAGTAGTGACGACCACCGCGGGGAGGTGACGAGATGGCCAGTGTTCCACCGCCGGTTTCGATGCGTCGCGCCGGCCCCACACCGTTCGCCGACGGCGCCGTGGTCGGTGGCGGGAGCCTTCCTCACCGCGACCCGGTGGCGGCTGCGGCGTTCGCGATGAGCGAATTCGACATCGCGACGATTCCGTCGCTTCCGCGACGATCGCTCGCCGAGACGATGCTCGGCCAGGCGACCGTGCGGATCCCGGGCCTGGTGGTCGATGGCGACGGCATGCTCGAGGTCGCAGACCGCAACGAGCCGGGAAGCCCGCACGGCGACCTCTCGGTCGGCAGCCTCCTCGCCGACGATTCGTTCGTCGGGTTCCGGTCGTTCCTCGACCTCGCCGGCAAGGTCCGCCTCGATGGCGCCCCGGTCAAGTGGCAGTTCATCGGCCCGGTCACGCTCGGCGTCGCGCTCGAGCGAGCGGGTCTCGATCGACGTGCGGCGTTCGACCTGGCCAGCGTGTGCGTGCGGTCGTCGCTGATCGAGCTGTCGGCGGCCGTCAGCGACGTGCTCCCGCAGTCGCCGCAGATGGTCGTCCTCGACGAACCGTGGCTCACCGAGTTGATGACGCCTGGCTTTCCGATCCCACCGGACGAGGCGATCGACCGCATGTCGGCCGCGATGGCAGCCCTGCCGACCACCACGTTGAGTGGCGTGCACTGCTGCGGTTCGTTCGACGTCGCCACCCTGCTCGCGTCGGGTCCCGGCGTGATCTCGCTGCCCGTGTCGCCGGACCTCGTCGACTGGGCCGGTTACCTCTGTCGCTTCATCGAGCAGGGTGGGATCATCGCCTGGGGCGTCGTCCCCACCGACGGTCCGATCCCGTCGCTGCCCGACCGGTCGTGGCGAGACCTGAGTGACCTGTGGTGCGCACTGGTGCAGCTCGGATGCGACCCCGTCAGCCTGCGCACCCACAGCCTGGTGTCACCGCACTGCGGTCTCGGTTCGCATTCCGTGCTGCTCGCCCGTCGGATCGCCCGGCTCACCGCCGATGTCGGCAAGCGGGTGAGGGACCAGTCGTCGGCCACCCGATTCGCACTCGGTGCGTGAACCCGTCCAGCGCCGGCGCAACGCTCGGAGGTCGTAACCTCGGCGGACGATGACGGCGAACGACGAGCGCAGCAGCACCACCGCCGACAGCGGAGCAGGATCGGACGCTGCGGGTCGCGTCGATGCGCTGCGCGCCGAGATCGCGCATCACAACGAGCGGTACCACACCCTCGACGACCCGGAGATCAGCGACGCCGACTACGACGCACTGGTTCGCGAACTCCGCCAGTTGGAGGCCGACCACCCCGAACTGGTCGACGAGTCGTCACCGACACAGCAGGTCGGTGGAGCGATCAGTGCCACGTTCGCGCCGGTCACCCACCGGGTGCCGATGATGAGCCTCGACAACGCGATGGACGCCGCCGAGCTGCGAGCATGGGCCGATCGGGTGAGCAAGGGGCTCGATGGTGACCAGCCCACCTTCGTCTGCGAGTTGAAGTTCGACGGTCTGGCGATCAGCCTGCGCTACGAGGACGGTGCGTTCGTCCAGGCGGCGACCCGCGGGGACGGGCGCGTCGGGGAGGACGTGACCGCCAACGTGGCGACGATCGGTGACATCCCCGATCGTCTCGTCGCCGATGACGTGCCGTCGGTCTTCGAGGTGCGTGGCGAGGTCTACATGAAGCGATCGAGCTTCGAGCAGCTCAATGCGCGGGCCCTCGCGGCAGGTGAGAAGGCCTTCGTCAACCCGCGCAACTCTGCCGCCGGCAGCCTCCGCCAGAAGGATCCGGCGATCACCGCCAGCCGCAACCTGTCGTTCTGGGGCTACCAGCTCGGCGAGGTGATCGGTGGTCCGGAGCTGACCAGCCACGTCGCAGCGCTCGCCTACGCCGCATCGCTCGGCGTGCCGGTCAACGACCAGGTCCGTACGTTTCCCACGATCGAGGAGGTGGTGGGCCACTGCGCCTACTGGCAGGAGCATCGGCACGACCTCGACTACGAGATCGACGGCGTCGTCGTCAAGGTCGACGACGCCGCCCAGCGAGACCGGCTCGGGGTCACCTCCCGCGCCCCGCGATGGGCGATCGCCTTCAAGTTCCCGCCGGAGGAGCGCACGACGACGTTGCTCGACATCATGGTGTCGGTCGGTCGAACCGGTCGTGCCACGCCGTTCGCCGTCCTCGAGCCGGTGTTCGTCGGGGGCTCGACGGTGTCGATGGCCACGCTGCACAACCAGGACCAGGTGGCGCTCAAGGATGTGCGCCCAGGTGACACGGTGGTGGTGCGCAAGGCCGGTGACGTGATCCCCGAGGTGGTCGGCCCCGTGCTCTCGCTTCGTCCGCCCGACAGCAGGCCCTGGGTGTTCCCGACGCACTGTCCCCGCTGCGGCAACCCACTCGTTCGTCCCGAAGGTGAGTCCGATACCCGATGCGTCGCTCCGGACTGCCCGGCGCAGCGCGACCAGAAGATCGCCTACTTCGCGACCCGTGGCGCGATGGACATCGAGGGCCTCGGCGAACAGATGGTCGCCAAGCTGACCGCCGCCGACCTCGTGCGCGATCCGGCTGACCTCTACGCCCTCACCGTCGACCAACTCGTCGAGCTCGACCGGGTCGGCCCGACCAGCGCGCAGAATCTCGTCGACGAGATCGAGAAGTCGAAGCAGCGCCCGCTCCCCAAGCTGCTGACGGCGCTCGGCATCCGGCACCTCGGCCCTGCCGCCTCGCTCGCCCTCACCAACGAGTTCCACACGCTCGACGCGATCATGTCGAAGTCGGTGGAGGAGCTCGCCGCCGTCGAGGGGGTCGGGGAGGTGATCGCCGGAACGATCGTGTCGTGGTTCGCTCAGGAGGCGAACCAGGCATACATCGATCGACTGCGCGCTGCCGGCGTGTCGTTCGGTGATCCGGCGGCCGCCGAGGCCGCTGCCCTGGCTCGTGCGGCGATCGCACAGACACTGGTCGGGCGGGCCGTGGTGGTCACCGGCACCCTGCCGAACTACACCCGGGAGGAGGCCGAACTCGCGATCACCTCACGGGGCGGGAAGAGTCCCGGCAGCGTGAGCAAGAAGACGTCGGCACTGGTCGTCGGGGACTCGCCGGGGGCGAGCAAGCTGACCAAGGCCGAGTCGCTGGGGGTCCCGATCCTCGACGAGGCGGGCTTCGAGCAGCTGTTGGCGACCGGCGAACTCCCCACGGTCTGAACCGGGCCGACCAGGGGTCGGCTCAGATGACCTCGAACGTCCAGCTGTACTCCCTCGCCTGTTCCGGGCCGTCCTCGACCTTCCAGAACCGCACCGTTGCCTCACGGGTGCCTTCTTCGAGCGACTCGATCAGCGCGCCGTCGACGGGCTGGAACGAGATCACTGCGTTGCCGGGATCGAAGATCGCCGTGGTGGGCAGGTCGATCTGCTGGCCCGGTTCGGCCTGGACCGCCGGGTCGACGTCGGACTGCCCGATCACGGTGGTCGGCAGTTCGACGCCGTCGATGATCAGGACCGCTTCGTAGCCGGACTGGAGATCGACCACGATCCGCTCCTGTTGCAGCACCTGGACCGCATTCTCCACGGGCTGCACCGATTCGATCGCCTCCGGGCGGTCGATGCCGTCGTCACCCGTGATCGCCGTCGTCAACGCGAAGGCAATGGCGAGCAGCCCCGCGGCGATCACCGCGCTCGCAATGAACAACCCTCGGTCGAACGGTCGCTTCCGGCGGGGCGCAGCGGCCGAGCCCCCGGCTGCATCCGGCTCGATGTCGTCGGTTGTCGCGGCAGCCAGCTCGTCGGTACCGGCATCCACGGCGATGTCTGGGTGATCGCTCACACCTCCATGATGCCCGGCGTCCACGCAAGTTGCTCAGGCGGTAGCGTTTCAGGGCTGTGGAGAACGACACACCAGAGGTTGCGGGCGCCACCAACGAGCGGCTCGAGGGGCGTCTGCTCGCCGGGCGGTACCAGCTGGAGAACATCGTGTCGTGGGGGGCCAACACGATCATCGCCGAGGCGATCGACGTCGACAACGACTCACCCGTCACCGTCAAGATCGTGCGTCCCGAACTCGCCATGCAGCCGTCGTTCCGTGCCGCGTTCGCTCGCCAGGTTGCCGTGGCCCGGTCGCTGTCGCACCCGAACATCGCGAGCGTGCTCGACTCGGGCGAGTTCGAGATCGCCGGTGAGACGACGCTCTTCTGGGTCGTGGAGTACCTGGGCGGGGGCAGCCTGCGCGACCTGTACGACCGGGGTCGGCTGCTCGAGCCGTCCCAGGCGCTCGTGGTGGGCCTCGAAGCCGCCCGGGCGCTCGCGGTCGCTCACGCTCATGGTGTGGTGCACACGGAGCTGACACCGTCGAAGATGGTGTTCGGCGAGGATGCCCGCATCCGGATCGTCGACTTCGCGATGGCCCAGTTGATGGGTGCCGAGGCATGGACCGAGCCGGCCACCGTCGCCACCCATGTCGCCCGGTATGCATCGCCGGAGCAGGCCCTCGGGCTCGAAGTCGACGCGAAGACCGACGTGTATGCGCTGTCGCTGTGCCTGATCGAGGGCATCACGGGCAAGGTGCCGTTCGCAGGCGACTCCACGGTGTCCACGCTCGCAGCCCGGGTGGGCAAGCTGATGCCGGTCACCGCCGACATGGGCTCGCTGGCCGCCGTGCTCGAGCGGGCGGGACGCCCCGAGGCGGAGGACCGTTGGACCGCTGCCGAGTTCGGTGACGCACTCGTGCAGGCCGCCGGCAAGCTGCCTCGCCCCGATCCGATCCCGATCATGGCGTCGACGCTGTTCGGCACGTCGGTGGGGCAACGTCGCGCCGACGAAGCAGCCGCCGCCGCAGCCGCCGCCGCCGCAGCCGCCGAGGCCGAAGCGGACGTGGAGTTGGAGGCGGACGTGGAGTTGGAGGCGGAGGAAGCGGCCGAGGCAGAGAACGAGGCCGAGGCAGAGGAAGCGGCCGAGGCAGAAGAAGAAGCAGACGAAGAAGCTGCGGACGCGGCGATCGACGTCAGCGATTCCCCCTCGACCACGCCGCCGCTCGACGACCTCGAGTCGAGCGAGACGTCCGCGCCGGGCCCGCTCGACGGTGCGGCACCGCTGATCCTGCTGACCGACGTCGCGGATCCCCCCACCGGTGCCGTGCAGGTCGCCGACGACGTCAGCCCGACCCCGGCGCCGGAGAAGACGGCGCAGCTCCCCGCGGCCGCCGTGGCCGCTGCCGCTGTCGCCACCACCCCGGGGAGTCCATCGACCGATTCCAGCGCGGCCACGACGACGATGGACGTCGTCGACGGCACGCCCTCCGGAACGCTCTATGACGTCGAGCGCGAGTCGAAACCATGGGGCAAGTACATCGGCATCACGCTGCTCGTCCTGGTCGGGGTCGCGGCGTTGGGGACCGCTGCGTTCTTCCTGTTCCGCACCAAGTCGTACGAGGTGCCCGATCTCGTCGGTGTCGACCAAGCGGTCGCGATCAACGAGGTGTCCGGCAACGAGTGGGTGATCGAGACCGAACGCGAACGCAGCGACGAGGTCCCCGAGGTGGATCACGTCGTCCGAACGAGCCCTCCAGCCGGCGAGATGCTCGACGAGGGTGGAACCCTCGTGCTGGTCGTCAGCGACGGCCCCGAACTCCGAGCCATTCCCGAACTCGCAGGCATGACGGTCCCCGACGCGCAGACCGCGCTGGCCGACTTGAGCCTGCAGTGGGTCGAGGGGCCACCGGAGTACTCCGAAACGGTTCCGGCCGGTTCGGTGATCCGCTGGCAGGTGCAGGACGACGCATCGCTGGTCGCCGGAGCACAGGTGCTCCCGGGAACCACGATCGTGCTGACCCCGTCGCTCGGGCCGGAGCCCCGCCCCGCGCCGGACCTCACGAACCAGACGCTCGACGAGGCAACCGCCACGCTCGCCGGACTGCAGCTCGCGATCGTCCAGGGCGAGGACGAGTTCAGCAACGACATCGAGGTCGGCCGCGTGGTCAGCCAGGACCCGCCGCCCACCACGCCCGTGGCTCGCGACGCAGCAGTGACCGTGCGTCTGTCGAAGGGCCCCGACCTCGTCGCGTTCCCCGACCTGAGCGGCCAGACCTATCCGCAGGCGCAGCAGACGCTCGCCGATGCGGGCTATGCGGTGAACAGCCTGCTCGGCACCACCGAGGGCACGTTCGTGTCGGCGTCGATCGACGGTGAGGAAGTGCAGCCGGGCGCAACATTCGTGCGCGGCACCGGCGTCGATCTCGTCTTCCTCTGATCCCGGGCCGCTCGGAGCAGCGAACGACGAGTCGGTGTCGACGCGCACCGGGGCTCCGGATGGTCCCGATCGGCGGAAGTCGACTCCGACGGGGCTGGATCGCTACGGTTCCGTGACTGTGCACGGCACCTCCGTCGTGCGCTCGGTCGACAAGGAGCCTCAATGACCTCGCTCGATGGACGAGTTGCGATCATCACCGGAGCCGGGCGTGGCATCGGTCGCGAGCATGCGCTGTTCTTCGCGAGCGAGGGCGCCAAGGTCGTCGTCAACGATCTGGGCGGGGCCAACGACGGTGAGGGCACCGACCAGACACCGGCCGAGGAGGTCGCAGCCGAGATCCGAGCACAGGGCGGCGAGGCGATCGCGAACGCCGACGACGTTGCCGACTGGGCAGGTGCTCAACACCTCGTCAATGCTGCGATCGAGTCGTTCGGCGATCTGCACGTGCTGGTCAACAACGCGGGCATCCTGCGCGATCGCGTCATCGTCAACATGACCGAGGCCGAATGGGACACGGTGATCGCGGTCCACCTCAAGGGTCACTTCGCCCCGACCCGCTGGGCCGCCGCCTACTGGCGCGAGGAGCACAAGGCTGGTCGGGGAAAGCGCCGCAACCTCGTGCACACCTCGAGTACCTCGGGGCTGTTCTCGAATCCGGGCCAGGCGAACTACGGCGCCGCCAAGTCGGGCATCGCCACCTTCAGCCAGATCGCGGCGAAGGAGCTGTCGCGTTACGACGTCGTCAGCAACTGCATCGCCCCGGGGGCCCGGACGCGTCTGACGCTGGCGACACCCGGGCTGGAGGAGATCATGATGCCGCGGGACGGCGCCTTCGACGAGTGGGACCCCGCCAATGTCTCGCCGCTCGTCGCCTACCTCAGCACCGAGGGGTGCCGGTTCTCGGGGGAGACGTTCTTCGCCCAGGGAGGTGTGGTGAAGCGGGTGCGCTCGTGGGAGATGGGCGACACCGTCGAGCAGCCGGCCAAGTGGAGCGTCGCCGACCTCGCCGAGGCGCTCGCGCCGCTCGCCGATCCCGCCTGAGATCTCTCAGGGGGCGGTGATCGCCTTGATCTCGCCGGCGATCGTCTCGGTGAACTCGTTGGACGGGATCGCGGTCTGCATCGCCATCATCTTCATCATGTCGCCCTGCACCTTGATCTTGCCCGACATGAACGCCTGCATCGCGATCGCCTGATCCTGGTCGACGAACATCGCCTTGGCGGTCGCGTAGTCCGTGGTGATGGTGGCGTCGGCGTCGTCGAGTTCGCCGAGTTCCATCATCAGATGCCCCGAGGACGTGTCGAGGTAGCTCTTGACCTCGCCGTCGCCGAACGGGACGTCGGTGATCACCTGGTTGATCTTGATGACGGTGGTGACGGGCGGCACCTGGTCGGCGTACTTCTCGCGGATGCCGTGCGCGGCTTCCATCCACTCTTCTGACAGGAACGGGTGCGTCATAGGCCCGTGACTGTACCGCGCCGGTCGATACCGAGTCGGCTCGTCGTGACCTGGTCGAGGAACGACCGGTCGAGTTCGAAGCCGAGCCCGGGCGTCGTCGGCACGGCGACGTGGCCGTCCTCGATCGTGATCGGGTCGGTGACGATGTCACGGGCGTAGAAGCGGGTGGAGGCACTGATGTCACCCGGGAGGGTGAAGCCGGGCAGCGCTGCGAGCGCAGCGTTGGCCGCGCGACCGATACCGGTCTCCAACATGCCGCCGCACCACACCGGGATGCCTCGCGCCAGACACAGGTCGTGGATGCGCACGGCCTCGAGGTACCCGCCGACGCGGCCGGGCTTGATGTTGGCGATCTCGCAGGCGCCGAGCTCGATCGCATCGGCAGTTCCGGCCGCCGAGACGAGCGACTCGTCGAGGCAGATCGGTGTGTCGACCTCTGCGGCGAGCCGGGCGTGGCCGATGATGTCGTCCTCGGGCAGTGGCTGTTCGATCAGGAGGAGGTCGAACTCGTCCAGTCGACGCAGGTGCTCCCCGTCGGTGCGGCGGTACGCGGTGTTGGCGTCGACCTGGAACGGTGTGCCGGGACCGATCAGCTCCCTCACCGCAGCGACCTGGTCGATGTCGGAGCCCGGTTCGATCTTGAGCTTGATGCGGACGTAGCCGTCGTCGACGTACCCCTGCACGGCGGCGAGCAGGTCGTCGGTCCGGTCGTGGATGCCGACGCTGACACCACTCGGGATCCGGGTTCGTTCGACTCCGAGGAACTCGGCGAACGACTGGCCGGCGGCGCGGAGTTGCGCGTCGAGGATCGCCATCTCCAGCGCCGCCTTGGCCATCGGGTGGCCGTGGAATCTCGCCAGCGCCGGTGCGACGTCGGCTGCCTCGATCGGACCGGCGGCGGCGAGATGTGGCAGCAGGTGGTGGACGATCACGTGCTGGGCGCCGTCGACGTACTCGGGGGAGTAGCTCGGCTCCGACAACGCCACGCACTCGCCCCACCCCTCGACGGTGTCGGAGGATCCGCCGGCGGCGTCGGCGAGTTCGACGCGCACGAGCAGGATGTCACGCTCGGTCTCGCTGCCGAAGCTCGTGCGGAACGGGGTGACGAGCGGCATGGCGATGCGGCGCAGCTCGACGTGTTCGATGGTCCATGAGCGGTTCGATCGCAGGGTCGAGGAGGTCATGGTGCTGATCCGATCACGTAGTTGCCGTCTCGGGTGAATCCGACGACCGGTCGGCCGGCGGCGAGCGCCTCGACGAGGGCGCGTCGCGTCGACGAACGCCAGCTCACGACAGCGCCGGGGTCGCTCGCGGCGCAGTCCGACGATGTCGTCGGGCGTCGGCACGAGGTCGGCCCCGTCGATCCAGTGGCTGCCGTCGCAGGGTGACGAGGGGAGGTCGGCGGCGAGATCCCAGGACACGTACAGACGGTCGGACTCGTCGCCGGCGTTGATCGCGTCGTGCATCGAGCCGTAGAACGAGGGCAGGTAGTCCTCGACTCGGGCCCCGAGCACGGCGATGTTGAACCAGGCGTTGCGGCGCACCAACGGGTCGAATGTCCAGGTGATGCGCTCCAGTCCGTGGTCGGTCGCCCACGCACGCTGGTGGAGCTTGACCGCTCGGCCGAGCCCGGTGCCGCGCATCGCTGGGAGGAGCCCGGTGACGTGGCTGTGCAGTGCCGGCCTGCCGCCGTGGACCGCCAGGAGGCCGAGGGATGCTCCGACCATCTCGTCGCCGACGAATGCGCCGGCCACGTATCCGCCGGTGTGGGTCACCGCGACCAGCAACTCGAGTGGGGCCAGCGGCACGTCGGTGCCCCAGACCTGCTGCAGGACGTCGTTCGCGCGGGCGAGTTCGTCCGGTCCGGAGAGGGTGCGGATGTCGGCGCCGTTGTCGGTGAAGTCGGAGGTGACCGTCATGTCGCGGTCCCTGCCCTGTCCGAACGGGGAGCGGCCCCGGTGCCGGCGGTCGAGGTGGCGAGGCAGGGGTGGGTGCCGCGAGCGACGTGGTAGGCGCAGCGCACCGCGAGCACCTGGCGGATCTCGGGGCCGACATCGCTCGCGAACTCGGTGCGGTAGGTCTCGTCGGTGGTGAGCACGACGGTGAAGTACATCCCGGAGAACGCTCCGAGGAAGACGGCAACGCGGATCAGTGGTTCCGACAGCACGAGGGCGCGCCCGCCGAACGTCGTGTCGACGATCGTGTCGATGTCGCTCTGGCCGGTCCAGTGGACGACCGTGTCGAGGTCGATCGCCATGAACCCGAAGAACACGAAGAAGCCGATCAGTGCGGCCACGACGAGCGTGATCTGCATCGCCTGGCCGAACAGCACGATCAGGCCGAGGTTGAGTCGCTGCCGAGGTCGCAGCGGATCGAGTGGTGTGCCATCGTCGGGGAGGTCGACCGGCGCTGCCGGCGTGTCGACGACGAAGTCGGCGATCTCCCTCCACGACTCGAAGCGGTTCTCCGCCCGGATGAACGCAGGGACGCGGGTCACCACGAAGCCGGCGCCGAGCACGAAGAACATCGACACCACCACGACGTAGGACGCACCGTCGAGCGTTCCGGCCATCTCCCACACCTCGGCGTTGACGAAGAGGAACGTGTTGAACACCAGCAGCAACGGCAGGGCGCGGGCCACGAGCGGCCCCAGCCCCGTGAGCTGCCCGCCGGAGCGGCGGATGCCCCAGCGCAGCAGTGCGCCGACGCCGTACGACGACCAGACGTAGATCGACGCGAGCAGCGCGATGCCGAGGGCGAGCGTTTCGAGGGCGTCGCCGTACTGCCCGAAGGCGAGGCCGGGCAGCATCGGGCCGATCAGGAACAGCGCGAGCTCGGCCGGCCCGATCTGTGTCGGGCGGGCGAACGCCGGGCGTCGGCGGATCCGATTCGACACGGCCCAGGTCGCCACGAGCATCACGACGATCGCCGCGGCCGCGGCGAGGTTCTGTGCCAACGTCCACCTGCGGATGTCGAGCGCATTGAGGCCGAGCAGGAGATACGCCGCCACGAGCAGGGGAAGCGCACGTGTCCAGGCGTCGAGCAGCACGCTCTCGGCGTGTGGATCCACGAGGTGGGGCACCCCGCGATCGATCAACCAACGCTCGATGTCGGTCACCGGATCGTCGGATCCGGCGTCGACCGTCTGCGGGTGATCGGCGGTCACGCAGCAGAACGTAACCGCAACGCCTGAACGGTTCGTCAAACCTCGTGGAACTCGACCATCGGATCAGATAGGCATGGACTCATGGCTCGCATCCTGGTCACCGAAGAGATCGCCGAGGGAGGGCTCGACCGCCTCCGAGCGGCTGGGCACGAGGTCGATGTGCAGCTCGGGCTGTCCCCGGAGGGATTGCTCGATGTCGTGCCCGGGGCCGAGGCGCTGATCATCCGCTCGGCCACCGATGTCACCGACGCCGTACTCGCGGCCGGCTCCGACCTGATGGTCGTCGGACGCGCCGGCATCGGTCTCGACAACGTCGATGTCGACTCGGCCACCAAGCGTGGCGTCATGGTGGTCAACGCGCCGCAGAGCAACATCGTCTCGGCCGCCGAGCACACGATGGCCCTGTTGATGGCGTCGGCGCGGAACGTCCCGCAGGCGCACGCGGCGCTCGTGCAGGGCCGGTGGGAACGGAGCCGGTGGGAGGGCGTCGAACTCTGCGACAAGACGCTCGGCATCGTCGGGCTCGGCCGCATCGGCAAGCTCGTCGCGGATCGGGCGAAGGGTTTCGGGATGCGCCTCGTCGCCTACGACCCGTTCGTGTCCGACGACCGCGCGAAGAAGATGGGCGTCGAGCTGATGGGTCTCGACCAGGTGGTCAGCGAATCCGACTTCCTCACGGTGCACCTGCCCAAGACCCCGGAGACCGTCGGGTTGATCAACCGCGACCTGCTGCTCAAGGCGAAGCCGAGCCTGCGTGTGATCAACGTCGCCCGCGGCGGCATCGTCCACGAGGGTGATCTGGCGGAGTGCCTGCGCGAAGGGATCATCGCCGGGGCCGCACTCGACGTGTTCTCCACCGAGCCGATGACCGAATCGCCACTCTTCGAGCTCGATTCGGTGATCGTCACACCGCACCTCGGTGCGAGTACCCGCGAGGCGCAGGACAAGGCCGGCGACACGATCGCGTCGATGGTCGAGCTGGCGCTGGCGGGCGAGTTCGTGCCGTTCGCCGTCAACGTCAACGCGGCGGAGGCGAGCGAGACGATCCGGCCGTATCTGCCGCTCGCCGAGCGGCTCGGCGGGCTGTTCGTCGCGCTCGTCGGCACGCTGCCGAAGGACCTCGAGATCTGTACCGAGGGCGAGATCGCCGGCTACGACACACGGATCCTCGAGCTGGCGGTGCTCAAGGGCTTCTTCGGGGCGATCTCCGACGAGGCGGTCACGTACGTCAATGCGCCGCAGCTCGCTGCCCAGCACGGCGTCGAGGTGCGCGACGTGAGCTCGTCGAGTTCGGCCGATTACGTCAATCTCCTGACGTTGCGCGGCGGCGGCCACTCGATCAGCGGCACGCTGGCAGGAGCGAAGGGCGCTCAACGGATCGTCAACATCGACGACACCCCGTTCGACGTGCCGCCGGTCGACAACATGGTCGTGATCCAGAACGACGACCGCCCCGGCGTGATCGGCACCGTCGGCACGCTGCTCGGCAACGCGGGCGTCAACATCTCCGACATGGATGTCAGCCGGGTCAACGGCTCCGACACCGCCGTGATGCTGATCGCCCCGAGCGCCCCGGTCCCTGCCGACGTGCTCGACCAGCTGCGCGGCGCCCCCGGCGTCCTCGAGGTCACCAGCCTCTCCGCCTGATCCCACCGTGGATCAGGCGGGGAGGCGGAGTGACGCAGCGGTGCGTTCTGCCTCGGCCCGGGCGGCCTCGGCGAAGTCGGCGCCGCCACTGGCGTAGAGGACCGCTCGTGACGAGTTGACGATCAGGCCCCGTCCGGTCGCGTCGGTACCGTGCTCGACGACCGTCGCGGCGTCGCCACCCTGCGCACCGACACCGGGAACGAGCAACGGCAGATCCGGAGCGATCGCTCGGACGTCGGCGAGCTCCTGGGGATAGGTCGCGCCCACCACGAGGCCGCAGTCGCCGCGGGTCGACCAGTCGTCGGCGACGAGCCGGGCGACGTGGGCGTAGACCGGACGGCCCTCGGCGACGAGCGACTGCAGGTCGTCGCCGCCGGGATTGCTCGTACGGCACAGAGCGATCACACCGCCTCCGTACTCGAAGTACGGCGCCACCGAGTCGGTGCCCAGATACGGATTGACCGTGACCGCGTGCGCGCCGTAGCGGCCGAACGCCTCCTCGGCGTAGTGCTCGGCAGTCGAGCCGATGTCACCGCGCTTGGCGTCGAGGATCAGCGTCACATCCGGATAGGCCTCGCGTACGTATGCGCAGATGCGCTCCAAGGCGTCCTCGGCTCCCTGGCTCGCGAAGTACGCGATCTGCGGCTTGAACGCGCAGACCAGGTCGGCGGTGGCGTCGATGATGGCCCGGCAGAACGCCTCGGTCGCGCCGTGGACACCGTCGAGCGGCAACGGCATCCTGGTCGGGTCCGGGTCGAGCCCGACACAGAGCATCGAACGCGAGGTCGACCAGGATCGATCGAGCTGGGCGTGGAACCCCACCCGGTCAGTCTTCGATCGTGATCGCCGCGGTGGGGCAGAGATCAGCGGCTTCCCGGACCTTGTCGGCCACGTCGGGACCGGGGTTCTCCTGGAGGATGTAGAGGTAGCCGTCGCTGCGCACCTCGAACACCTCGGGACACACCTGCATGCAGGCCCCAGTGGATGCGCACACCTCGAAGTCGACGCTCACCTTCATGTGGTTCCCCTTCGTTCTCGTTGGGCTGGTGTTCGGACCTGTCAGGTCTTCGACTGACGGTAGCCGTCGGCGATTGCCGCCTCGGCAGTGGCGTACCAGCGATCGGGATTCGTCCGATCGTAGAAGCGGCCCCCCGGCAGGTGGAAGATCCCCGATGACACCTTGACCTTGATCGGGAAGCCATCGGGAGCCGCGGCGTCGTCGGTCCCGATCACCCAGGTCGACATCGCCGCCCCGTTGTCGGCCGGGGCAGGCGGGGTGAACGCCGGCCATTCCGGCGGAGCCATGGAACTGTCGATGTCGGCTCGCTGCCTCCACCAGGCGACGGCTGCAGCGACTGCCGCGGCCATCGCCGCCATCAGCACGAGTCGGCGCATCACGGACATCGCCCGAACTGTAGTGCGACCGATTGCAGCGGGGTTCGACCCCCGCTGCAGTCGTCACACGATGTGGCGCTCGAAGGCTCCGAGCACGGCACGCAGCGATGCCGTCGTGATGTTCGGGTCGGTGCCGAGGCCCCACTTGACGGCGTTCGTGCCGCTGACGGTCTCGACGTAGGCGGCCGCCTGGGCGTTGGCGCCCTTGCCGATCGCATGCTCGGCGTAGTCGAGGACGTCGAACGACCCGCCGACCCGATCCCCGAACTCGGCGACCAGTGCGGCCACGAACGCCTCCACCGGGCCGTCGCCCTCGCCGCGAATCGAGTGCGCGTTGCCGTCGACGTCGAGCTGCGCCTGGATCGTTGTCGTCCCGCTGCGGCGCTCGGCGTCGTCGTCGGTGCGCGTGTGGAGCTCGTGGCTGCGCAGACGGAATCGGGGTTCGGTCGGGATGTACTCGGCCTGGAAGGCGTCCCACATCACACCGGGGCTGATCTCGGTGCCCGAGTCCTCGGTGATGTGTTGGATCGTCCGCGAGAACTCGATCTGGAGCCGGCGCGGCAGGTCGAAGCCGTGTTCGGCCTTCATCACGTACGCGACGCCGCCCTTGCCGGACTGGCTGTTCACCCGGATGACCGCCTCGTACGACCGCCCGACGTGCGCCGGGTCGATCGGCAGGTACGGCACCCCCCACTGCGGGTACTCGCCGGCGTCGTCGCGCTTGGCATCGAGGGCTTCGAACCCCTTCTTGATGGCGTCCTGGTGGCTGCCGGAGAACGCGGTGTAGACCAGGTCGCCCGCGTACGGGTGGCGCGGATGCACGGGCAGGCGGTTGCAGTACTCGGCGGTGCGCCGCAGCTTGTCGATGTCGGAGATGTCCAATTCGGGGTCGACGCCGTTCATGAACAGGTTCATCGCCAGGGTGA
Source organism: Ilumatobacteraceae bacterium (assembly GCA_963698565.1). Classification (GTDB taxonomy): domain Bacteria; phylum Actinomycetota; class Acidimicrobiia; order Acidimicrobiales; family Ilumatobacteraceae; genus Sva-07. Next base: position 158,568 of record CAVORH010000028.1, on the reverse strand, counting down.
CGATGTCGACGTTGCCGGTGCGCTCGCCGTTGCCGAACAGCGTTCCCTCCACCCGGTCGGCGCCCGCCATCACGCCGAACTCGGCGGCTGCGACCGCGCACCCCCGGTCGTTGTGCGGGTGCAGCGAGATGATCACCGAGTCGCGCTGCTTGATCGTGCGGCCGAACCACTCGATCACGTCGCCGTACACGTTGGGGGAGTAGCACTCGACCGTCGCCGGCAGGTTGAGCACGATCGGGTTGTCGGGCGTCGGCTCCACCACGTCCATCACCGCTTCGCACACCTCGATGGCGAACTCGGGCTCGGTCAGTGTGAAGCTCTCCGGCGAGTACTCGTAGCGGATCTTCGTGTCGCCCGCCGCGTGCTCGAGCTTGCGGCACAGCTTCGCTCCGTTGACCGCGACGTCGATGATCCCCTCCTTGTCGAGCCCGAACACCACCTCGCGCTGGAGTGGGTTGGTCGAGTTGTAGAAGTGGACGATCGCCCGCGGCGCGCCCTGCAGGCACTCGTAGGTGCGCTCGATCAGTTCCTGGCGGCACTGCACCAGCACCTGGATCGTCACGTCGTCGGGGATCCTGTCCTCCTCGATCAGCTGGCGCACGAAGTCGAAGTCCGGCTGGCTCGCCGACGGGAATCCGACCTCGATCTCCTTGAAGCCCATCGCCACGAGTTCGGTGAACATCCGCATCTTGCGGGTCGGGTCCATCGGGTCGATCAGCGCCTGGTTGCCGTCGCGCAGGTCGACCGAGCACCACTGGGGTGCGGTGTCGATCGTGACGTTCGGCCACGTGCGGTCGGTGAGCACCACCGGGACGAACGGTGTGTACTTCTCGAAGGGCATCTTCTTCGGGGTGACGTTCTGGGGAGGCATCGGGTTCTCCTGGTGACTGGTGTCGGGTCGGGTCGTGGTGGTCGGGTGTCGGGTCGTGGTGTCGGGTGGTGGTGCGGTGCCGGGGCGGCGGACGGGGAGGGATCTGGCCGGAAAAAGCAAGAACCCCCCGGCCGGTGGGGCGGGGGGTGCGGGCGAACGCGGATATGTGGCGCTCGCCCTACAGAAGCAGAAGGAGGTCGCTGCGCAACATCGGCGTCAACACTAGCACGCCGGAGGGCATCTCGCGCTCGTCGCGACCTCGCCGGTACGCTGGCGGACAACATGACTGAATCAACAACGCGACGCGGAGCGCCCCGTCGCCGGCGATCTCGCCCTTCCGACCAGCCGTACGACGGTGGTCACATCAACACCTCCAACCTCACCTCGATCAACGCGCTGCCTCCGGTGGAAGCACCGACCGGGTTCTTCGACCTCGGCGTTCCCGCTCGGATCGACGACGGACTGGCTGCCTGCGGGTTCGCCCAGCCGTTCAACATCCAGACCGAAGCGATCCCGGTCGCGATCACGGGCAAGGACGTGTGCGGCCGGGCCAAGACCGGCTCGGGCAAGACGCTCGCGTTCGGTGTGCCGATGCTCGCCCGGATCACCGACAAGGCCGCCCCGTCACGCCCGCTCGGACTGGTGCTCGTGCCCACCCGCGAGCTCGCGGTGCAGGTCGCCGAGGTGCTCGAACCGGTGGCCCACCACGCCGGTATGCGGGTGTTGCCGGTCTACGGCGGTGCCTCCCGACACCATCAGGTCGACGAACTGGCCAAGGGCGTCGAGATCGTCATCGCGACGCCCCTGCGCCTCATCGACCTCATCAAGTCGAACGAGGTGTCGCTCGACGACATGCAGATCGTCACGCTCGACGAGGCCGACCGCATGGCCGACGACGGCTTCACCCCGCAGGTCGAGTGGATCCTGCGCCACTGCGGCAGCCGCAACCAGACGATGCTCTTCTCCGCCACGCTCGACGGCGATGTCGGCCACCTGATCCGCCACTACCAGACCGACCCGGTCACCGTGGCGATCGACGAGGCCACCGACACCGTCGGGACGATGCACCACCTGTTCCTCGCCGTGCACCACATGGACAAGGACAAGGTCATCGGTTCGATCGGCAAGTCGATCCCGAAGCTGCTCGTGTTCTGCCAGACCAAGCGCACCTGTGACCGGGTCGCTCGCAATCTCGACGAACTCGGGGTCGACGCATCACCGCTGCACGGCGACATGCAGCAGAGCGCACGCGAGCGCGTGTTGCGCAAGTTCGCCGAGGGGAAGCTCTCGGTGCTGGTCGCCACCGACGTGGCGGCGCGGGGCATCGACATCGACGACATCGGCGCGGTGGTCCACTACGAACCGGCCAAGGACGTCAAGGACTACCTGCACCGTTCGGGGCGCACGGCTCGTGCGGGCCGCGACGGTTGGGCGGTCACGCTCGTCGAGTACAACCAGCACACCCAGATGCGGATCCTGCAACGTGGCATGCGTCTGCCGACCGACAAGCCGATCGAGGTGTTCTCGAACGACTCGCGGCTGCTGCACCTTCCCGAGTTCGAGACCGAGTAGTCGCGGTGGCGGCGCAGAACATGCCCGCCGCCGAGGTCGAGGTCACCGAGGACCTCGTCCGGACCCTGCTGGTCGAACAGCATCCCGACCTCGCTGAACTCCCACTCGCAGTCGTCGCGAACGGCTGGGACAACGTGATCCTCCGCCTCGGGCGTGATCTGTCGGTTCGGGTGCCGCGCCGACAGGCGGCGGCCGCACTCGTGACGAACGAGCAGCGTTGGCTGCCCGAGCTCGCGCTCCGGCTCCCCCTGCCGGTGCCCGTTCCCGTGCGGCGCGGGGTGCCGACCGAGTTCTACCCGTGGCACTGGAGCATCTGTCCGTGGTTCGACGGCGACCTGGCGGCCGATGTGGCGCCGGCCGGTCGCGACGTCGCACAGCAGTTGGGTCGCTTCCTCGATGCGTTGCACACGTCAGCGCCGGACGACCTGCCGGTCAACGCCGCGCTGCGCGGTGGCCCGATCGCTGCGCTCGCCGAACGGGTCGCCGGCAACGCGGCCAACCTCGGCGACCGCATCGATGCTCCGGCCGTGCTCGCCCGCTGGGGCGAACTGTCGACGGTCGACGAGTGGAGCGGTGACCCGCAGTGGCTGCACGGCGACCTCCACACGGCGAACGTCCTGCTGCAGGACGGCTCGATCAGCGCCGTCATCGACTTCGGAGACATCGGGGCAGGGGACCCTGCCGTCGACCTCGCGATCGGATGGATGCTGTTCGACGATCGGACACGAGCGGTGTTCCGGTCGTCGTTGGCTGCGGTCGACGATGCGATGTGGCAGCGGGCCGAGGCGTGGGGACTGCACTTCGCGCTCTTGTACCTGCTGCATTCCGACGACGCGCCTCGCTTCGAGCGGATGGGCCGGAACCTGCTCGCGCAGGTGATGGCCGGCTGACCGTCCCCGGCGGGCCGGGGCTCGATGAGTACCGTGTTCGGAGGGTACGGGCGCCCCGAACCCGACCAGATCGAGGAGGACCGCACATGATCACCACCGAGTCGAAGGCGCTCACGGAGCGCAAGGCCATCTTGTGGGTGGTGAGGGCGATCAGCTACCTCGTCTACTTCTACCTCATCGTGGTGGAGATCATCCTCTTCATCGGGTTCTTCCTCCTGTTGTTCGGCGCGAACCCGAGCGCCGGATTCACCGAGTGGGCGTACCGCAATCTCGACCGCGTGATGGACCCGTTCCGTGGCATCTTCACCCCGATCGAGCTGGGGACGACCGGTGGTGACGTCCCCGCGACGTTCGACACCTCGGTGCTGTTCGCGATGATCATGTACGGCATCGTCGCCCTGCTGTTCAGTGTCTTCATCGGGTGGCTGTCGAGTCGTCTCAACCAGATCCACTCGGCCGAGGACGAGCTCGCCCGCAAGGCCGAGATCGCACAGCAGCAGGCAGACGCCGATGCACGGATGCTGGCCGCGCAACAGGCGGCTGCTGCCGCTGCGGCGCAGGCGCCCGCCTCCCCGGTCCCTGCACCACCAGCGCCGCCTGCACCGCCAGCGCCGCGCCCGCCGCAACAGTCGTGACCTAGCCTTCGAGGTGTGACCGTCACCGCCTCGACCATCGCCGACCACTGCAACGACGTCTGGGACGGCATCGTCCCGGTCCTGCACGACTACATCGCGATCCCGAACGTCTCGGAGGTGTTCGACCCCGAGTGGCGTGCCCACGGACACATGGCGGCCGCGGTCGATCTGATCGCCGGGTGGTGCCGGGCGAGAACGATCCCTGGGCTGACCGTCGAGGTCGTCGAGCTCGACGGTCGGTCGCCGGTGATCCTGATCGAGGTGCCGGCCCTCGGATCGGGGTCCGACGCCGACACCGTGCTGCTGTACGGCCATCTCGACAAACAACCGGAGATGGAGGGGTGGCGAGACGGCCTCGGACCGTGGACGCCGGTGCTCGAGGGCGACCGTCTCTACGGACGTGGCGGAGCCGACGACGGGTACTCGGCGTTCGCGGCGCTGACCGCGATCGAAGCGGTCCACGTCGCCGGGGGCTCCCACGCCCGGTGCGTGGTGCTGATCGAGGCGAGCGAGGAGTCGGGGTCACCCGATCTTCCCGCCTACGTCGAGGCGCTCGCTGATCGCATCGGCTCGCCCAGTCTCGTGATCTGCCTCGACTCGGGCTGTATCGACTACGACCGGCTGTGGGTGACCACCTCGCTGCGCGGCCTCGTGTCCGGCACGCTCACGGTCGACATCGTGACCGATGGCCTGCACTCGGGCGATGTCGGCGGGATGGTGCCGTCGACGTTCCGGATCGCGCGGATGCTGCTCGACCGAGTGGAGGATGCCGTCACCGGCGACCTGTTGCTGCCCGAGCTGAACGTCACGATCCCACCCGATCGGGTGGACGAGGCGGCGAAGACCGCGGCCGAGATCGGGCGGATCGGTGACCACTACCCGTTCGTCGCCGGGGCCGGCCCGACCACCGACGACCCGGCCGAGCAACTGTTGGCACGCACCTGGCGCCCCAGCCTCAGCGTGGTCGGCGCCGACGGTCTGCCCCCGATCGCCCGTGCGGGCAACGTCCTGCGGCCGCGAACGGCGCTGAAGCTGTCGTTCCGGATACCTCCGACCTGCGACCCGTCAGCCGCCGCTGCGGCGGTGAAGGAGGCCCTCGAGGCCGATCCGCCGTACGGCGCTCGCGTGTCGTTCGCCGACGGTGAGTTCGGACCGGGATGGAACGCGCCGGCGACGGCACCCTGGCTGGCCGCATCGCTCGACGAGGCGTCGACGGCCGCGTTCGGGCAGCCTGCCCGCACGTTCGGTGAGGGCGGGTCGATTCCGTTCATGGGGATGCTCGGTGAGCGTTTCCCCGAGGCTCAGTTCGTGATCACCGGTGTGCTCGGGCCCGACGCCAATGCACACGGCCCCAACGAGTATCTGCATCTGCCGACCGCCCGCCGGGTCACGATGGCCGTGGCCCACCTCCTCGGCGCACACGCCACCCGCTGACACGCGGGGCCGTCGTCGAGGTCAGACGGGTACGGCGACGAAGACCGGGATCACGCGCTCGGTCTTCTTCTCGTAGTCGGCGTAGGTCGGGAACACGGCCACCGCGCGCTCCCACCACTCGGCGCGCTCGTCACCCTCGGCGATGTGGGTGACGTAGTCGTGCGGTTCCGGTCCGTCCTGGATCATCACGAGCGGCTCGGCGACCAGGTTGTGGTACCACGCAGGGTTCTTCGGTGCTCCGCCGATCGACGCCACCAGTGCGTAGCGACCGTCGTGCTCGACGCGCATGAGGGCGAACTTGCGGAGCTTGCCGGTGGTGGCGCCGCGACTGGTGACGATCACGACGGGGATCCCGGTCTCGCGCAACGTGTTGGCTTCGCGGCCGTTGGTCGCCTCGTAGGTGTCGACCTGTTCGCGCACCCAGTCGGACGTGCTCGGTTCGTACTCTCCGGTGAGTGGCATGGGCGAACCCTACAAACTGTCGGGTTCGTTCGCGGCGAGGGTCGAGACCTCGATCGTGTCAGCCGGTTGACGGCTCCGTGGCGCCGTTCGCCGCCTTCTCGTCGATCCACGCACGAACCCGGGGAAGCAGCGTGACGAGACCGATGACCCCGGCAACGGCCACCGAGATCCCCACCACCCGCAGGTTCGGGAAGAGGACTGCCCCGACGATGCCACCGATGATCATCGCCAGCCCGGAGAAGGCGAGGGCTGCTCGTCCCGTGTTGTTGTCGGTGACCCGCACCGCCGCTCCGGCGGCGGTCGCCGTCGTGCGGTCGAGCATCCGTTCGGCCCAGGCGAACTCGGTGGCGAGGACCACCAGGCCGAGGATGATCACGAGCACACCAGGACCCGGCAGCGCGAGCATCGCGACGCCGGCGAGGAGCACGGCCGTTCCCAGGATCAGGATCATCAACCGCTTCGCATTTCGGGCGATGAACCGGATCCACTGGCCGGGCGTGTGCAGATCGGGCATCTGCTCAGTATCGCCCCGACACGCCCGATTCGAACCCGACGCAATCGCCGCCGCTCGCGCGCGGTCCTTCGGCGATCGGTCAGCGGAGGGTGGTCGCGATCGTCGCGATCAGGCGGTCGACCTCGTCGGCCTCGACGTCGTCGGCAGGGATGACCAGCGTGAAGACCCGGTCGCCGAGCTGGACCACACCCAGCTGTAGCGACGTTCCGGAGATCCGGATCGCGGCGTCGCCAGCGGACAACTCCTGGATGTCGGCTCCGTCTCCCGCCACCGATTCGTTGATCTGCGCCACGAAGTCGAAGGCATCGCTGCCGGTGAGCCCACCGACGTCCTCGGGGCGCATCGCGGCAACCGTCAGGTTCGACACGGCGTTGGTGTCGTCGGTGTATTCGTAGGCGCACTGCGGGGTCGAGGAATCGTCGGGGCTCGCCCGGAGTACGTCCAGGCCCGTGTCGGCGGCCACCGATGCGACGGTGAGACGTTCGCAGATCTCGGAGGCCGTGAGCGTCTCCGCCGTCACCGCAGCCGTCGCAGACGTGTCCGATGCGTCATCGGTGCCGGAGCCGGCGTCATCGCTGCCGCAGGCGGTGAGTGCGATCAGGATTGCTGCGGCCAGAGCGACGCGTGAACGCACGACACAACGCTAGCTGCCCGGCGGGCGGTGTCGGCCGCGTCGGAGGTCGCCGACAGTGCCGTCTCGGTCAGGACAGCCAGGAGGGGCGGTTCGCTTCGTAGGTGTCGATCGCGTCGGCGTGCGTGAGCGTGATGCCGACGTCGTCGAGGCCGTTGAGGAACCGGTGCTGGGTCTGCGGGTCCATCGGGAACGACTCGTCGATCCCGGCGGCCGGCACCTCCACCTTGAGCTGCTCCATGTCGACGACGATCTGCGTGTGGGCGTCGGCCTCGATCGCGGCCCAGATCGCCTCGACCGTCGATTCCGGCACCACGACCGGCACGAGGCCGTTCTTCGTGCAGTTGTTGCGGAAGATGTCGGAGAAGCTCGGCGCGATCACGGCGTCGAAGCCGTACTGCTGGATCGCCCAGACGGCGTGTTCGCGCGACGAACCGACGCCGAAGGCCGGACCGGCGACGAGGATGTTCGCCTGCGCGTACCGCTCGTCGTTGAGCACGAAGTCACGGTCGTCGCGCCAGGTGGAGAACAAGCCCTTGTCGAAGCCGGTTCGCTCGACGCGCTTGAGCCAGTCGGCGGGGATGATCTGGTCGGTGTCGACGTCGGACCGCTTGAGCGGCACCCCGGTTCCGGTGATCACCTGCACGGCCTTCACGACGTGGCTCCTTCCAGGTCGGCAGGCGTACAGAACGTGCCCTTGACGGCGGTTGCGGCAGCGACGCCCGGTGAGACGAGGTGCGTGCGGCCACCTCGGCCCTGACGACCCTCGAAATTGCGGTTGCTGGTGCTGGCCGCTCGCTCGCCGGGAGCGAGCTTGTCGGGGTTCATCGCCAGACACATGGAGCACCCCGGCTCGCGCCAGTCGGCACCGGCCGCGATGAAGATCTGGTCGAGCCCTTCCGCGATCGCCTGGGCCTTCACGGCGTGGCTGCCCGGAACGACCATCACGCGGGGCACGGTGACCGTGCGCCCCTCCATCACTGCGGCGGCGGCGCGGAGATCCTCGATGCGGCTGTTGGTGCACGAGCCGATGAAGACGGTGTCGACCGCGACCTCGCGCATCGGCGTGCCCGGCTCCAGGCCCATGTACTCGAGCGCCCGGGCCACGGTCTCCTTCGTGGTCGGGTTGTCGTAGTCGTCGGGCGAGGGCACGACCGAGTCGATCGGGGCGACCTGGCCGGGGTTCGTGCCCCACGTGACGTGGGGTCGGATCGCGGCGGCGTCGAGGACGACCTCCTTGTCCCAGACGGCGTCGTCGTCGGAGTGCAGCGTCGACCAGTCGGCGACCGCGGCCTCCCAGGCATCGCCAGTCGGTGCGTTGGCGCGACCCTGCAGATAGTCGAACGTGGTCTCGTCCGGGGCGATCATGCCTGCCTTGGCCCCGGCCTCGATCGACATGTTGCAGACCGTCATGCGGCCCTCCATCGACAGCGCTCTGATCGCGGAGCCGCGGTACTCGATCACGTGGCCGATGCCGCCGCCGGTGCCGATCTCGCCGAGGATCGCGAGGATGACGTCCTTGGCGGTCACGCCGGGCTGCAGCTCGCCCTCGACGGTGACCGACATCCACTTCGGACGCTGCTGCGGGAGTGTCTGGGTGGCCAGCACGTGCTCGACCTCGCTGGTGCCGATCCCGAACGCCAGCGCCCCGAACGCGCCGTGGGTGGCGGTGTGCGAGTCGCCGCAGACGATCGTCATGCCCGGCAGCGTGCGCCCCTGCTCGGGGCCGATCACGTGGACGATGCCCTGATTGGGATCACCCATCGGGAAATTGGTGATGCCGAACTCGGCGGTGTTCGCACGCAGTGTGTCGATCTGCTTGGCCGAGATCGGGTCGGCGATCGGCTGGTCGATGTGTTCGGTCGGGACGTTGTGGTCCTCGGTGGCGATCGTCAGGTCGGGTCGTCGCACCGTGCGCCCGGTGAGCCGGAGCCCGTCGAACGCCTGCGGGCTCGTGACCTCGTGGACGAGGTGCAGGTCGATGTACAGCAGGTCGGGTTCGTTCGGTGCCGAGTGCACCAGGTGGCGTTCCCACACCTTCTCCGGCAGTGTCTTGCCCATCGTGACGGCTCCTGTTCGTATCCCAACATGTGGGATAGACTTCTTGCGATATGGAAAGCGTAACGGGCGTCGGCGTGCTCGACAAGGCCGTGCTGGTGATGCAGGCCGTCGCGACCGCGCCCTGCACGTTGGGCGAGTTGCAGGCGTCGACCGGACTGCCGCGCGCGACGGCGCACCGGCTCGCCACCTCGCTGGAGGTGCACGGGCTCCTGCGGCGCGATGTCGACGGACGCTTCGACCTCGGGCTGGGTCTCGTGTCACTCGGCGAGGCCGCCGCCGCACGTTTTCCGCTCGTCGAGGTTGCTCGACCAGTGCTCGAGCAGCTCCGCAACGACACGGGCGAGAGCGTGCAGCTCTTCGTTCGTGAGGGAGATCAGCGGCGCTGTGTGCTGTCGCTCGAATCGACGCACGGACTGCGTTGGATCGTGCAACAGGGCGCGCTGCTCCCGCTCGACGTCGGTTCGGCCGGCCGGGTGCTGTCGGGCGAGACGAGCCGGACCGAGTGGATCGAGAGCATCGGCGAGCGCGAACCGGGCGTCGCCTCGGTCAGCGCGCCGGTGGTGAGCAGCGACGGCACGGTGGTGGCAGCGCTGTCGGTCAGCGGCCCGATCGAGCGCCTCACCCGACAGCCGGGCCGTCGGTTCGGCGCCGCCGTGACCGCAGCCGCCGAACGGGTCTCCACCGCACTGCGATGAGTTTCAGCGCGCGACAGGTCGCGCTGAGACTCATCGCAGTGCGGTGGTGGATCGGTGCGATGAGTTTCGGCGCCGACAGGTCGCGCTGAGACTCATCGGCTCGTGGTGGTGGATCGGCGGGTGACGGTGGCGCGGGAGCGTTCCGTGAGCGCTTCGCCAGGGGCACCCCACGACCAGACGTACTCGATGCGGCCGTCGGCGGCGACGACCTCGATCTGCAGCTCGAACCCGTCGGTGCCGCGTCCATTGCTGAACGTCGACTCCGTGGCCTGCACCAACTGCCCGAGCCCGCTCAACTCGGCGCACAGCACGTACAGCGTCGCCTCGCCGGACCACATGTCGAATGCGAGCAGGGTGTGCTCGCGATGAAGGATCTGCCCGTCGGCACCGGTGGCGACGTAGTCGATCGACGCTCCGATCCCGTCGAGGAGGGGCGAGATGTCGATCGTCGCGGTGAACGGCCCGCTCTCCGAGCCCGTGCCCTGACCCTCGTAGTGTCCGGCGGCAGCGACGATGCGATCGACGATCGTTTCCATCTCCTCACCGTAGAACCTGCGGCCACCGGTGCTCATGCGGCCGCAGCCGAACCCGGTCCGCCTACGCTGTCCGGGTGACCGAGACCGCCGTCAACGTCGAGGTACTGCCGAGCGATTGGCAGGAACAGGTGCTCACGCTCGCGACGGAGCGCGACGCCGTCATCCTCGCCCACAACTACCAGGTGCCCGAGATCCAGGACATCGCGCACCATGTCGGCGACTCGCTCGGGCTGTCGCGGATCGCCGCGCAGGTCGACGCCTCGACGATCGTGTTCTGCGGGGTGCACTTCATGGCCGAGTCGGCCAAGATCCTCGCCTACGACAAGACCGTCCTGATTCCCGATGCGGCGGCGGGCTGCAGTCTCGCCGAGACGATCAACGGTGAGCAGCTCCGGGCGTGGAAGGCGGAGCATCCCGGAGCGGTCGTCGTCAGCTACGTCAACACCACGGCGGAGGTGAAGGCCGAGACCGACATCTGCTGCACCTCGTCGAACGCGGTCGAGGTCGTCGAGTCGATCCCGCGCGATCAGGAGGTGCTGTTCTGCCCCGACCAGTTCCTCGGTGCGCACGTCCAGCGCCTCACCGGCCGTGACAACATGCACATCTGGATGGGCGAGTGCCACGTGCATGCCGGCATCAACGGTGCCGACCTCAAGGCACAGGTCGAGGCCGAACCCGACGCCGAGCTCTTCGTCCACCCCGAGTGCGGGTGCGCGACCAGTGCGCTGTACCTCGTGTCGTCCGGGGTCGTGCCGGCGGAGCGCACCAAGATCCTCTCGACCGGCGGCATGGTCGACGCGGCTCGGGCCACCTCTGCGGCGAAGGTGCTCGTGGCCACCGAGACCGGCATGATCCATCAGCTGGAGAAGGTGAACGGCACCACCGACTTCGTACCGGTCAATCGCGCTGCGGTGTGCAAGTACATGAAGATGATCACGCCCGCGAAACTGCTGCGATCGTTGCGCGACGGCACCGACGAGGTGTTCGTCGACCGGGAGATCGCCGACCGGGCCCGGTTGTCGGTGGAGCGGATGATCGCCATCGGCACCCCGTCGGCCACCGCCGAGTGACCCCGTGACCCTTCCGAGACGGCTCGCGGCGCCGCCGGCGACCTGGGAGCGCGACGTCGACGTCGTCGTGCTCGGCTCCGGCGCTGCGGGCCTGTCGGCGGCGCTGGCCGTGCGGCCGGTACGAAGCGTCCTCGTCGTGACCAAGGACATCCTGTCGGCGGGGTCCACACAGTGGGCTCAGGGCGGGCTCGCCGGCGTGCTCCACCCGTCCGACACGATCGAGGACCACGTCCGCGACACGTTGGAGGCGGGTGCAGGTCTCTGCGACGAAGCGGTCGTCCGTGAACTCGTCACGGAGGCTCCCAAGTCGATCCGCTATCTCATGCGCCTCGGCGCTGCGTTCGACCCGGAGCAGGGCGGCACCGACATCGCCCTCACCCGTGAGGGCGGCCACAGCCACAACCGCATCGTGCACTCCGGTGGTGATCGGTCGGGTGCGGAGGTGCAACGCACGCTCGACGAGTCCGCGATCGGTGCGGGGGTCGAGGTGCTCGGTCACGCGTTCGGGCTCGACCTCGTGCTCGGCACGGGGGCCGACGGCGAGCGTCAGGTGTGCGGCGTCCGTATCGGCAAGACCGACGAGCACGGGGTGCTCGTGTCGGTCGGCGTGGTGACCGCCAGGGCGGTCGTGATCGCGTCGGGTGGATACGGCCAGGTGTTCGCGTCCACGTCGAACCCGCCGGCCGTCACCGGTGACGGTGTCGCAATGGCGCTGCGCGCCGGGCTTCCGGTCACGGATGTCGAGTTCGTGCAGTTCCACCCCACGGTCATGTGGCGTGGGCCCGACGCGGTCGGGCAGCAGGCCCTCGTGTCGGAGGCGGTACGAGGCGAGGGAGCGATCCTGTACGACGCCGCCGGCGAGCGGGTGATGGTCGGTGTCCATCCCCTGGAGGATCTCGCTCCCCGCGACGTGGTGGCTGCGGCGATCAGCCGGAGGATGGCGGAGGCGGCCGGCGGGGTCGACGATCACGTGTACCTCGACGCCACGCATCTCGGCGAGCGGTTCCACGAACGGTTCCCGTCGATCACCGAGGCCTGTCGCGAGATCGGACTCGACCCCGCGGTCGATCGCATCCCGGTCGCGCCGGCGGCGCACTACGCCTGCGGAGGCATCCGCGCCGGTCTCGATGGCCGGACCTCGCTGCGTGGGTTGTTCGCCGTCGGGGAGGTGTCGGCCACGGGCGTGCACGGCGCGAACCGGCTCGCGTCGAACAGCCTCACCGAGTCGGTGGTCGCCGGTACCAGAGTGGGCCGAGACCTTGCGTGGGAGCTGCCCGACCGGGTGTCGATCGACCTCGACGTCGACGATCCCATGGACCACACGCTGCTGGACCCGGCACGGCTACGCGAGGTGCGTGCCGTGATGTCGCGGCACGTCGGTGTCGTGCGCGACGAGTTGTCGCTCGCGTCGGCCGCCGGTGCACTGGGCTCGATCGCACGCTCGATGCGTTCCGCGAAGCGCACCGGTGAGAGCGGCGACGACGTCGTGTCGCCTCCTGAACCGTCGCGTCGCTCGTGGGAGGGCACCAACATCCTGACCGTGGCCGCCGCCGTGGTCGCTGCGGCCCGGACCCGCACCGAGAGTCGCGGTTGTCACCGCCGGTCGGATTTCCCCGAACCCCGCGACGAGTGGCTCCGTCACCTCGATGTCACGCTCGACGCGTCGGGGGCGCTCGACGTCACCGAGCCCGTCATCGGCTGAGCCGAGTTCGCTCGCTCGTCGCCAAGCCGTCATCATCCGGCGCCTACCATCGGGCCGGTGAGCATCGACACCGACCGGCTGACCTGCGACGTCTGCGGCTTCGACGGCGCCCGTTGGAGCGATGACGACCTCGAACGAACGCTCGCCCACACCGACGACCTGATCGGCTACGTGATCGCAGGGGCGCCCGACGAAGCGTCGCTGGCGGCGTTCTCGAACGACGCCGTCGACGATCCGGTCGTCGCAACGCATGCGGTCATGCATCGTCTCGACGAACTCGCTGCGATCAGACGCTCGGATGACTCGTTCGAGCCGATGGTCGGAGCGGTTGCTTCCATCCAGGTGTCGAGCGGGGGCGTCCCGAAGTCGGCGGTCGCCGAGGCGATCGTCGGACCCGGTGGCATCGAAGGCGACGGCCAGAACAACCGCCATCATCACGGTCGGCCCTGGCAGGCCCTCTGCGTCTACAGCTCCGAGCGGCTCGACGAACTGGTGGCGGAGGGCCACCCGATCGGTCCAGGTGCGGCCGGCGAGAACCTGACGATCAGTGGTGTCGACTGGTCGCGGATGCGCGGTGGGTTGACGATCGAGATCGGCGATGTCCGTCTTCGCACCAGCAGCCCGGCCGCACCGTGCCACAAGATCGGTGACTGTTTCACCGAGCGGCACTGGAACCGCATCGACCACGTCGAGCGCCCAGGCTGGAGCCGGTGGTACGCCTCGGTGCTCGCCGGTGGCGCCATCCGCCCTGGCGACCCGGTCACCATCACCGCCTGAGCGGTGCAGGTGGGGTCTGACCCCTGCTGCAATCGCGCTCGTACACTCGGCGCATGTTCGTGTTCCACCCGTTGTCGGAGGCCACGCGGCGCGAGTTGATCGACGGTGGTCTCGATCCCGACGCGATCGCCGGGATCGTGCGCGATGCCGTGGTCGAGGACCTGATGGGTGGCGTCGACGTCACCTCGATGGCCACGATCGACGCCGGTCAGCGCAGCACCGCGACCTTCGGTGCTCGAGCTCCCGGTGTCGTCGCCGGGCTGCCCGTGGTGGCCGCTGTCGTCGAGACGGTGTGTGGCGATGCTGCGAGCGACTTCACCTCCCTGGTCGCCGACGGCACCCGTGTCGAACCCGGCACGAAGCTCGCCGAGGTGACGGCGCCGACGCGGCTGCTGCTCACCGCCGAACGCACCGCGCTGAACCTGTTGTGTCACCTGTCGGGTGTGGCGACGTCGACCCGTCGCTGGGCCGACGCGCTCGACGGAACCGTCGCCGTGGTGCGTGACACCCGCAAGACCACCCCGGGGTTGCGGGCCCTGGAGAAGTACGCCGTCCGCTGTGGTGGCGGCACGAACCACCGCATGGGTCTGTCCGACATGGCGCTGGTCAAGGACAACCACATCGCGGCCGCCGGCGGGATCACCGAGGCCTACGCGCGCGTGCGAGACCTCGGAGCGACGATCCCGGTCGAGATCGAGGTGGACTCACTCGACGGATTGCGCGAAGCGATCGCAGCCGGAGCCGACGAGGTGCTGATCGACAACTTCACGCCCGATCAGATGCGCGAGGCAGTCGCGGTTCGGGACGAGATGAAGCAGAGCGTCCGGCTGGAAGCGAGTGGTGGCCTCACGTTGGAGTCGGCACGAGCGGTCGCCGAGACCGGCGTCGACTACATCGCGGTGGGCGAGCTCACGCACTCCGCCCGCGTGCTCGACATCGGCCTCGACCTCCAGCCCGCGTGACCAGCGGCCGTCAGCCCTCGGGAGTGCCGTACACGCCGAGGAGGTCGACGACCAGGATCATGTCGGTTCCGGCGGGCAGTCCGAGCTGCGGGTTGCCCTCGGGGCCGAACGCATCGCTCGGGCGGGATGATGATCGCCCGACGTCCGCCGACCTTCATGCCCGGCAGACCTTCGACGAATCCGGGGAATCCCCCGACGACGGAAGTGGCGACCTGCACCGGTTCCGTCTCCCAACTGCTCGCGAGAGCGACGAGGTTGTCGCCGCGGAACAGGACGTACTTGATCACGCCGGTCTGGCCGGCTTCGAGTTCGGCGCCCTCACCCTCACGCAGGTCGACCTCGATGGTCTCCGTCGCCCGACCGACTCGGGCACGCGGGCCTCGGTCGGGGCATCGGCGTGATCGGGCGGCTGGATCACCGCGCGCACCTCGACCACGAAGGTCAGGGCCTCGTTCTCGCCGATGATGTCGCCACGGGCTTCGGGGCCGTACGCGAGGTCGCTCGGGATGTCGAGCTGGATCGTCGAGCCCGCCTGGGCGCCGACGAGTCCCTCGTCCCACCCCTGGATGACACCGCCCTGGCCGAGCACGACCGGGAACGGTTCGAATCGGTCGTAGCTGTTGTCGAACTCGACGCCGTCACTCGACCGGACGCCGACGTAGTCGACGACGACCGTGTCGCCGGCCTGTGCCTCGGGCCCCGTGCCGGGCTCGATCACCGTGACCGTCAGCTCGGTGGGGATCTCGTCGGGGATCTCGACCTCCGGCTTGTCGGGGTTGGTCGGCGGCGTCGCCAGCTCGGTCGTTTCGGTCGAATCGGCGCTCTCCCCGGCCACCGAGGTGTCGACCTCGGTGCTGGCCGACGTGGACTCGGAGTTCGTCTCGTCGTTCGAGGCCTCGCCGTCGCTGCTGCACGCGGCGAACAGCAGGGTGGCGGCGAGAAGTACGGGGAGGGTCCGGCGCATCGGCCCGACGCTACTTGCGAAGTCTGGCGTCGCCTCGTCAGCGTGTCGAACCCTTACCCAACTCCGAAGATCGCGCCGATCAGGGGTGGGGATGTCGCGCCAGCCATGCGGCTTCGGCGCGGCCGAGCTCGGTCGACGGCTCGGCGTCGACGAACGGCCACAGCTCCGAGGCGATCCGCCGGTAGTTGCCCTTGGCGCCCAGCTCGCCGAGCAACGCATAGAGCCCGAGGTTGATGCGCTGGATGAACACGAACGCACGCGGCACCGTCGCGTACTGGCTGATCGGGCTCGTGCGGTCGAAGGTGTGCCGAACGATCGAGTTGGCGTATTCCCGTGTCCACGTCATCTCGGTGTCGGTGCGCACCGTGTCGTAGAAGTGGGAGAAGTACTCCCCGACCGCCTCGGTCGTCACCGGTGCGCCGGGCTGCAACATGCCGGCGCGTTCGAGGATCGACCGGAACTCCGCGTGGTCGTGGTCGACGGCGGCCGCCTTCACCATCGAGCCGAACGTCGACATCTCCTCGGCGCTGAAGTGTTTGACGAGGCCGAAGTCGAGGAACGTCACCGTGCCGTCGTCGTGGAAGATGTAGTTGCCGGGGTGGGGGTCACCGTTGAATGCGCCCATCCGGTAGAGGCTGCGGAACACGAACCGGAAGATGATCTCACCTGCCCGGTCACGCTCGGTCTGCTCGCGGCGCATCAGCTCGGACCATCCGAATCCCTCGACCAGTTCGGTGGTGAGGACGCGTGTCGTCGACAACTCCGGCACCACCGCGGGGATGCGGATGAACGGATGGTCACGGTAGTAATCGGCGAACCGCTGTTGGTTGCGCGCCTCCAGTTGGTAGTCGGTCTCCTCGGCGATGCGCAGCTTGATCTCGTCGACCATCTCGGCCGGGTCGAGGCCGCCGAACCCCTGGCGCAGGACCGCTCCCAACAGATCGGCGTTGCGGAGGTCGGCCACGATCGCGTCGGCGACGCCGGGATACTGGACCTTGACCGCCACCGCTCGCTCCGTGCCGCGGGCGTCGTCTCGCACGATCGCACGGTGGACCTGTCCGATCGAGGCAGCCGCGATCGGATCCGGATCGAACTCGACGAACACCTCGTCGACGGGGCGGCCGAGCTCGCGCTCGATGGTCTCGATCGAGAGTTCCACCGACATCGGCGGAGCGTTCGACTGCAGCTGTGACAGTGCGAGACGCAGCGGTTCGGGCAAGCCGTCGTCGAGATAGCTGGCCATCTGGCCGAGCTTCATCAGCGCGCCCTTCATGTGGCCGAGTTCGTCGGCGACCTGCTGTGCGGAACGCAACTCACGGTCGCGGTCGAGCGACTGGCGTCGTTCCGCCGAGGCGAACGTCTTGCGTGCCGCAGTGGTGGCGTAGGTGGTGCCGACCCGCGCCCCCAGGCGGGCGAGTCGGGTGTTGCGCTGGAGTCGTGAGCGGTGGACGGCGTGCCCGGGTGCGATGCTGCCGGTGCGACGCAACCGGATGACGGCAGCAGTGGCCGCGACCACGGCACCGGCCGCCGCGACGGCGACGAGCCGACGACGAGCGGAGGATGAACGGATCACGACCGGCGCACGACCGAGTCGATCGCCCGGATCAAGGTCGGCACGAAACGGTCGGCGCTGGCGACGGCGGCGTCGTGGAGGCCGTCGACCCGGAACGCCTCGGCGTCGGGGATCTGCTCGAAGAGCTTCACCTGTCGTCGGAGTGGCACCACCTGGTCGCGCATCGTGAGGACGGTGGACACCGGGACGTCGACCTCGTGGAGCCAGTCGCTCGACGAGAAGTGGCCGATGGCACGGCCGGCTTCGAGGACCATCCGCCAGTCGTGGGTTGCTGCCTGCTGGATCGCCCACGGCTCCCACTGCATCGTCTTGCGCTGCAGGTAGAGCTGTTCGGTCAGCCAGATCTTCGCCGGCTCCGGGGCGACACGCGCCATCGTGGCCAGGCCGGTGATGCCGAGCAGCATCCGGCGTTCGTTGCGGCGGCCCGCGAAGTAGGGGGCGGTTGCGCACAGCACCAGCCCGGTGACCCGCTCGGGATGGCGACGCCAGACGAGCTGTGCGATCGGCCCGCCCATCGAGTACCCGACGGGGATGAACCGGTCGATGCCCAGTGCCGTGGCCACGTCCACCACGTCGTCGGCGCAGTCCTCCAGACGGAACGGTTTCTTCGAGCGCAACCCCGTGCCGTGGCCGCGGTGGTCGAACGCGATCACCCGGTAGTGCTCGCCGAGCGCGTCGTAGGTGCGGAACCAGTTGAGATCGGCGGTCGCGGTCCAGCCGTGGAGGAGTGCGACGACCGGAGCGCCGGGCCGTCCTCCGAAGTCACGCACGATCACGGTGCCGCGACCGTCGAGTTCGACGAATCGTCCGGTGGGCAGCGCCGGGGTGAGGATCTGGGGCCCGGCGTCGTCGTCGACGGGTGCGGCCACCGCGGGGTCAGGCGGGTTCGACACGGAGCACCGTCACGGTGAGCGCGCCGTTGGGCGCCTCGTAGGTGATGGTCGCGCCGGCTTCGGCACCTTCGAGCGCTTGGCCGAGCGGCGACGAGGGGCTGATGACGTCGGCGCCCTGCACCTGCTCCTCGATGTTGCCGATCAGGTAGCGCTCGGCGTCGTCCTCGGAGTCGCCCTCGTAGACGACGGTGTAGATGTACGAGCCCTCGACGATCTCGGCGTTCTCGAGGAGGTGCTCGAGTTGACGGATCCGGCCCTCCATGTGGCCCTGCTCGTCCTTCGCCGCGTGATAGCCCGCGTTCTCCTTGAGGTCGCCCTCCTCTCGCGCCCGCTCGATCTTGTTGGCGACCTCGATACGACCACGCGTGGTGAGGTCGTCGAACTCGGCCTTCAAGCGTTCGTAGGCCGCGGGGGACAGGTGCACTGCTGCCATGGTCAGTGCAGGATACCGGTCGTGCCCGCTCGCTCGCCGGCTGTCCCTGGGAGCCGGACGTGGTGTGGCCGTAGGATCGCCGCCCATGACGCACAACATCGCAGTGATCGGCGGCGACGGCATCGGACCAGAAGTGACCGCCGAGGCCGTCAAGGTCGTCCGGGCGGCCGGCGTGGACATCGCGACCACCGACTTCGATCTCGGCGGATCGCGGTATCTGCGCGACGGCGAGATCCTGTCCGACGACGTCCTCGACGAGTTGCGGGCGTTCGACTGCATCCTGCTGGGGGCGGTCGGGACGCCCGACGTCCCGCCGGGGGTCATCGAGCGCGGTCTGCTGCTGAAGATGCGTTTCGAGCTCGACCTCTACATCAACCAGCGGCCGTTCGTCGGGACGGCACCGGGCGGCACGACGCCCCACGACTTCGTCGTGATCCGTGAGAACACCGAGGGCCCGTACGTCGGCGAAGGTGGTGTCCTCCGGCGTGGCACCCCGCTGGAGGTGGCGACGCAAGGGTCGGTCAACACCCGCCATGGCGTCGAGCGGTGCGTGCGCTACGCGTTCGAACTGGCGGCGAGTCGCCCCCGCCGACATCTGACGCTCGTGCACAAGACCAACGTCCTCGCGTTCTCCGGCAACCTCTGGGAGCGGACGTTCAACGAGGTGGCAGCCGAGTTCCCCGACATCACCACCGCGTACAACCACGTCGACGCTGCGTGCATCTACTTCGTGCAGGATCCTCAGCGTTACGACGTGATCGTGACCGACAACCTGTTCGGCGACATCCTCACCGACCTGGGTGGTGCGGTGTCCGGTGGCATCGGCCTGGCCTCGTCGGCCAACCTCAACCCGGCCCGCACGGGACCGTCGATGTTCGAGCCGGTCCACGGTTCGGCACCCGACATCGTCGGCACCGGCAAGGCCAATCCGACGGCGGCGATCCTGAGCGCGGCGCTGATGCTCGACTTCCTCGGCGAAGGCGATGCTGCCGACCGGATCCGTGCTGCATGTGCCGATCCTGTCACCGGCAGCACCACCGACGTCGGTGACGCGATCGCCGCTCGCGTGGGAAACTGACGCCATGCCCATCACACCGACCCCGAAGATCTGGATGAACGGCGAGCTCGTCGACTGGGACAAGGCCCAGGTCCACGTGCTGACGCACACGCTGCACTACGGCACCGGCGTGTTCGAGGGCATCCGCGCGTACGAGACCGATCAGGGCCCCGCAGTGTTCCGGCTCACCGAACACATCGAGCGCCTCTTCAGCTCGGCGCAGATCATGGGGATGGAGATCCCGTACACCGTCGACGAACTCGTCGCTGCGACCAAGGAGACGGTCGCGTCGACCGGACTCGACTCGTGCTACATCCGTCCGATCGCCTACTTCGGGTACGGCGAGATGGGCCTGAACACGCTGCCGTGCACCGTCGACGTGTCGATCGCCTGCTGGCCGTGGGGCGCGTACCTCGGCGACGACGCCGTCGAGAAGGGCGTGCGGATGAAGATCTCGTCGTGGACGCGTCACGACCACAACACGATGCCGCCGGCCTCCAAGACGACCGGCAACTACGTCAACTCGTCACTCGCGAAGGTCGAGGCCCTCAAGGCCGGCTACGACGAGGCGATCATGCTCGCTCCGAACGGCCTGATCGCCGAGTGCACCGGTGAGAACATCTTCGTGGCGCGCCACGGCAAACTGCTGACGCCACCGCTCTCGGCCGGGGCCCTCGAAGGGATCACGCAGAACTCGGTGTCGACGATCGCCGCCGATCTCGGCTTCGAGGTCGTCGTCGACAACATCGCCCGCAGCGACCTCTACATCGCAGAGGAGGCCTTCGTGTGCGGCACCGCCGCCGAAGTCAGCTCGATCAACTCGGTCGACGACCGCAAGATCCCCTGCCCCGGCCCGATGACCTCCGCGATCGCCGAGGTGTACCACCAGGCCATCCGCGGCCAGGACCCCCGATACAAGGACTGGTGCGAACTCGTCCGCTGACGACCCGCCCGAGGAACCCCCGAAAGTCGCCGAAAAATGCCTGGATCGTCGCGCTGACCGCGACGATCCAGGCATTTTTCGGGTCGGGGAGGATCGATCGGGGGTGGGGTACGGTCGCCGGATGAACGTGGGGATGTGCTTCGACCGTTCGTTGCCGGCGCCGTTCGTGATCGAGGTGGCCGAGGGGCTCGAGGCAGCCGGTGTCGACCAGCTGTGGGTGATCGAGGACTGCTTCTACACCGCTGGGATCAGCCTGGCCGCAACTGCTCTCGCTCGTACCGAGGCGCTGACGGTCGGAATCGGGATCCTTCCCGCCGTCGCGCGGAATCCGGCGGTGACGGCGATGGAGATCGCCACGCTCGCCCAGCTCGCTCCGGGGCGACTCCTGGCAGGGATCGGCCACGGCGTCCAGGAATGGATGCACCAGATGGGCGCTCGCACGTCGTCGCCGTTGACGACGCTCGACGAGGCGATCACGATCGTGCGACGGCTCCTGCACGGAGAGACCGTGACCGTCGACGGGTCGGAGTTCACGATGCGCGGCGTGGTCCTCGATGCGCCACCGTCTGATCCTCCGCCCGTGCTGGCCGGTGTTCGCGGGCCGAAGTCATTGGCACTCGCAGGTCGCGTCGCCGACGGCGTCGTGCTCGCCGAGGGCGCAGGGCCGACGTACGTGCGCCACGCGATCGCCACCGCGGCGTCGCCCGATCCGTTCCGAGTGTCGGTGTTCACTGCCCTGGCGGTCGGCGACGACGCCCGGGAGATGCGTCGGGCCATGGCGCCGTTCGTCGAAGGGCTCATCGACGGGACGAACCCGGCACCGAACGCCCACCCGCACATCGACGAGATCCAGGAGCTGCACGCCGCCCGAGGCGTGGACGGGATCGCGGACATGCCCGCCGACTGGTGGATCGAACTCGGCGCGATCGGCACCTTCGACGATGCGGTCCGCCATGCCGAGGCCCTCGCCGACGCAGGTGCCACCGATGTCACGTTCTTCCCGGGCCCCACGGTGGACCTCGCTCGGGAGGACCTCGGCATCGTCGCCCGTCTCGCCGCCGCCCTGCGCTGACCCGCCGCCCCGACAACACCGAAAAATGACCCGTTCGTCGCGCTCGGCGCGCACATCCAGGCATTTTTCGGATCGGGAAAAACGAAAGCGCCCCGTCGGGTGACCGGCTCTCGCCGGCGCACCTTCCGGGGCTGCTCGATGGACAGGTCCACCACTGGTCGAACGTCGGGCGTTAGCCTTCGACTCGACCTGTTCACATCGCCCGTCTCGCCTTGCGGCGTGGCGGGCGATGCCGCGTTTCGGACTCGACACCGGTTTCCCGGTCTCGAACCCGTTGGCACCGTTTCACGCTGACCCGGTTGCCCGAGCCATCGGTCCTGGCGCCAATCGGAACCGACCTCGCTGAGTCCAGTTGGGGTGGCCCCAGTTCCTTCGGCTCCTCGACCACGGCTCCGTTGCCCACCGACCACCCGAAGATGTCCGGCGAACCCGATCGCCTCGCCGTCGCGAACCCCGAGAGCGAGTCTCCTCACCTCGTCGAACGCCCCAGCAGGTCTCCGTCTCCCTCGACCACCCGGAGGTGACCGTGGGCCCGGTCTGACCCGACGCCCACCCCGGTCTCCCGCGGCGGTCGCCGACTCGTCGTTGCCATCGAGCTCCCGAAGGAGTCCGACAGCCCGGTCCGAGGTGGCCGTGAACACTGTCCGTTGTCCGATTCCGCTGCGCCTCGTGAGCGGTGTGGGCTGGGCCGAAGCCCCCCTCCTCACCGCCCCGGTCGGCGTGCGCTCTCCGGAACGAGCATCAGTAAATACGTCGCAAAACCCCTGGTCAAGAGGTATTTCGAAAAACACAGGGTTATCCCCGCAACTTCTTCGTTACCCCCAGGATTCGCTCGGTCGTCCACCCGTTTCCCACCGTTCGTGCACAGTGCCGTGCACAGGCCACGTGCACCTTTTCGACGGCGCCGGTTGAATCCTCGGCTCGATGGGGCTTCAATGGTCGTCGATGACGAACCAGTCCGCCATCATCATCATTCTGTAGAACACGTGGACCCCCACGTGTTCGTCGAGCCGCCCTCCGGGCGGCTCTTTCGGTTCTCGGGAGCAATTCATGCGACACGTCGAAGTGTTCGACACCACCCTGCGCGACGGCCTCCAGGTGGAGGGCGTCTCGGCAACGGTCGACGACAAGCTGCGCATCGCCGAGCAACTCGACCTGCTCGGTGTGCACTTCATCGAGGGCGGGTGGCCCGGGGCGAACCCCAAGGACATCGAGTTCTTCGCCCGTGCCCAGACCGAACTCGACCTCACGACCTCGACACTCGTCGCGTTCGGATCGACCCGCCGCCCCCGTGGCAAGGTCGATGACGACGCGACCCTGCGGAACCTGATCGAGGCGAACACCTCGGCCGTCTGCATCGTCGCCAAGAGCTCCGAGTACCAGGTGGTCGAGGCGTTGCAGACCACGCTCGACGAAGGCGCGGCGATGATCGCCGACTCCGTGAGGTTCCTCCACGGCGAGGGTCGGATGGTCCTCGTCGATCTCGAGCACTTCTTCGACGGCTACAAGGACAACCCCGAGTTCTCGCTCCGTGCGATCGAGGCGGCGGTGGTCAACGGCGCATCCCACCTCGTGCTGTGCGACACCAACGGTGGCACGCTGCCGAACGAGGTCAGCCGTATCGTCGCCGATGTCAAGGCCCACGTGGGCGACGACGCGATCATCGGCATCCACTGCCACGACGACACGGGCTGCGCTGTCGCCAACTCGATGGCAGCCGTCGAGGCCGGGGCGGGTCACGTGCAAGGGACGCTCAACGGTCTCGGCGAGCGAACCGGCAACACCAACCTCACCACCGTGATCCCGAACCTCCAGCTCAAGCTCGGCTACACCTGCCTGCCGGACGGACGCATCGAACGGCTGACCGCCGTCAGCCACCACGTCGCTGAAACACTGAACCGTGCGGTCAACCCCCAGGCCCCGTACGTCGGATCGTCCGCGTTCGCTCACAAGGCCGGGCTGCACGTGTCGGCGATCGTGCGGGCGAAGGACGCCTACGAACACGTCAACCCCGAACTGGTCGGCAACGGCACTCGGTTCGTCGTGTCGGAGATGGCCGGACGTGCCACCATCCAGATGAAGGCCGACGAGATCGGCATCGAACTCGACGGCGCACAGATCAACGAGGTCGTCGACGACCTCAAGCGGCTCGAGCACGAGGGCTATCACTTCGAGGCGGCCGACGCGTCGCTCGAACTCCTGATGCGCCGTGCCGCCGGTCAGGTGCCCGAGTTCTTCCGTGTCGAGTCGATGCGCGTGATCACCGACGAACTGCCGGGCGGTGACTTCTCCACCGAGGCGACCGTCAAGGTGTGGGTCGGCAGCGGCGACGAAGCCGAGCGGCGCGTGTGGGTTGCGGAGGGCAACGGCCCGGTCAACGCGATCGACACCGCACTGCGCAAGGCGGTCGGAACCGTGCTGCCCGAGCTCGCCGACATCCACCTCACGGACTACAAGGTGCGGATTCTCGACGGCTCCAGCGCAACCGGGTCGACCACCCGGGTGCTCCTGTCAGCCACCGACGGCACCCGCAACTGGACCACGATCGGCGTCAGCCCGAACATCATCGAGGCGTCGTGGCGAGCGCTGGAGGACAGCCTCGTGTACGGCCTCCTGCATCGATCGCTCGATCAGGGGAACTGACCGCGTCGTCTGCTCCTCGCTCGTGTGCTGCTAGAAAGACAGCGATGTCCGCCCCCAGATTCAGCCCGGTTCCGCCGACCGATCGGCCCCGCTACTACGAGTCGCCGGATCACGTTCCCGAGGCGTGGTCACCTGATCGACCCGGTGAGATCGAGGGGTTCCAGCCCGCCGGTCCCCAGCTCGGATCGCAGGGTCCCGACCAGGGGTTCGCGCTGCGGATCGCAGCGCAGCTGCGTCCGAAGCTCCAGCTCCAGCCGGGCGAGAACGCCGACGATGTGATCCATGGCTGCCTCGGGGTGGCCCTCAGGCGAGCGTCGCTGTACTCACGTGCGCCGGTGGTGCACGACCTCGACATCGCCTTCACGATCTGGGGGTTCTACGACCCCCAACCGCCCGCCGAGCTGGTCGAACTCCGGTCGGAGCTGTTCGAGGGCCTGCGACACGTCGCCCACCACTACACCGAGGCACGGGTCGTCGCCGACATGCCGCCGGAGTCCACGCTGCGCATGACGCCCGCCGAAGTGGCCGCTGCGTATCCCGCCGGCTGGCGCTCCCTCGTCGGAGCCTGAGCGCTCCGGCGATCTCGTGCCGGTGCCGGTGCCGAAGCGTCGCAACCTCGCGACGGTCGACATCGACCTGCGCGCCACCCTCAAGACGATCGGCATCTACCCTCGCGACCCGACCACGCACTGGAGTTCGACGAGTTTCGCCAAGGCAGTGCTCACGCCCGACGGGCCCGGCACGATGCTGCTCGTATGGGACGGCCGTGGGAAGACGACCGCCGAGGCGTGGGGGAGCGGAGCGGACTGGCTGCTCGATCGGGCACCGCACTGGGTGGGACTTCGCGACGACCTGTCGGGGTTCGACCCCATGCTGCATCCGACCGTCGGGGAGTGGTGGCGGCGCCATCCCGGGCTGCGTCTTGCTGCTGGTGGGGTGATCTGGCAGGAGCTGCTCCTCGTGCTCCTCGGCCAGCGTGTGACCACCGAGGAAGCGTTCAGGAGCTGGGTGCGCATCGTCCACGAGTGGGGCGAGCCCGCCCCCGGACCGTGCGAGCTGTTCCTGCCGCCGACACCCGAGGTGGTGGCCTCGAAGTCGTATGTCGACCTCCACCGCTACAACGTCGAGCGGCGACGCGCGGATGCGATCCTGCTCGCAGCGAAGCGGGCGAATCGGCTCGAGGAAGCGGCGACGATGGAACCCGCGGACGCCTTCACGCGGCTGACGGCGCTGCCCGGAATGGGCGCATGGACCGCCACCTCGGTGATCTCGGCCAGTCACGGCGATCCGGACACGATCGTGCTCGGTGACTTCGGCCTCCCGACCATGATCAACTACGCGTTCACCGGTGACGCCCGGCGGATCGCTCCCGACGATGGCGGCGATGCGCTGATGTGCCGTCACCTGGAACCGTGGTCCGGGCACCGTCAACGCATCGTCCGGCTGCTGTTCACGGTGGGCGTCGGGGTCCCGCGGCGAGGCCCGCGCGCGTTCAACCCGGACATCCGGCGGCTGTGACGGGTGCCGCTTCAGGCGGCGGCCGACCTGTGGGAACCTTGGCTCTTGCGTTGCGTCGACCGTCGTCTTCTCGTCCTGTTCGCCGCGCTGGCCGTGCCGATGTCAGCGTGCGGGGCCGGCGACCCCGGAGCGCTGCCACCGGTCGAGGTGTCCGCCGGAATCGATGCGGCGCCGCCGAGCACCGTGCCCGCCCCGGTCGATCCGCTCACGTGCGAGGAGCCGATCGGCACGATCGTGGAACGCGAACTGATCGCTCGGCGTCAGCACGCGCCCTCTCCTGGCTGCCTCGACGACCGGGTCCGATTCGGTGAAGCATCGGGTGCTGCGAGCGACGGGGAGACCGCGGGTGTCGGTGAGGTGTGCTGGGATCGCTGCGCCGCCGGCAGGGTGTTCGTCGATTTCGCCCTGTCGCCGGTCGGAACCGACGGCGACGACCGTGGTGACGGAGCGTCGACGGTCGACGTCCGCTACGTCGCGACGTATCGGGATCCCACTGGCGAACTGACCGACCGCGCCGAGATCCTCACCCTGCGGCGTGCGCCCGACCCTCCCCAGCGATGGTCGATCGAGGCGGTTGTGTCCGTCGACCTCCTCGCGGAGATCGAGGACACCATGGAGATCGTCGACGGCTACTTCGATGCGCTGGCGTCCGGCGACGTCCTGACCGCGGCGGGACTGTTGGCCGTCGTCGAGGGCGACGACGTCGATCGGCCGGATCTGGCGCGCCTCGCCGACGAGCGGTTGCTCGCGGACCGCAGCGTCGACGGCATCGCCGCCGCGCTCACGGCCTGGTGCGCTACGGCGGAGTGCGCCCGACCCGATGACGTGCGCGTCGAGATCGCGCCCGGCCACTCGACCCGAGCCGTGGCGACCTACGGGAACGACTCGGCACCGGTCGACATCGTGCTGGCCGCCGGTCGCGTCGATGGACGACCGTTCGTGGTGGGGATCCCGCCGGTGCTGCCATGACGACCCGGTGGCGCACGCTCGCCCTCGCACTCGGGCTGTTCGTGGTGGTGGCGATCGGTGTCGGCCAACGAGGGGCCTCGCCGACCGCCGCCGCGTCGGGGCTCTTCCGCCCCGGCGCAGTCTGCCTGCCGCGGGTGTCGCCCGATCAGCTGAACCGGTTGTTCGACACCGAGCCCGGCGGGGTCGTGGGTGCCGATTATCAGCGCGCCACGCAGCTCCCCGACGGGCGCGTCCTGTGGACGTTCCAGGACGCCGAGGTGCGACTCCCCAACGGCGCGACCACGCTCGTGCACAACGTCGGCATGATCCAGAGCGGGAGTTGCTTCACGGTGCTGATGAGCGGCAGTGCGGCCGATCCGCAGCCGTGGCTCTTCGCGGCGGAGACCGCCCGCTTCTCCCGCTGGTTCTGGCCGCTCGGGGCCGAGATGGGCGCCGACGGTCGGCTCTACGTCTTCGCGGCCGAGATGGTGGAACTCGGCCCGAGCTACCTCGAACGTACGGAACCGGTCGCCACCGCCGTTGCCGGCGTCGACGTCGACACCCTCGCCGTCCAGGTGGTCGGCCGACCCCCGAACGCCGGCACGGACCTCTACGGCTGGTCGATCGAATCCGACACCTCGTGGACCTACCTGTATGCGCAGTGCCACCGGCAGTTCGGCTTCGACCCGTACATCTTCGTGCTCGCGCACGACCAGCAGTGCAGCGATCGGGTCACCCTCGGCCGCGTGCCGAAGGGGCAGCTCTTCGATGCGCCGACGTACTGGACGGGACGCGGTTGGAGTACCGACCCGGCGCTCGCAGTTCCGGTCATCGACACGACCGATCGGATGGTCAACGCCAGCCAGATCGTCGTGTCGGGCAACAACTGGATGTCGATCACCAAGGTCGACGACTGGTGGGGCGACCGGATCCTCGTCGAGCGTGCCGATCGACCGACGGGCCCGTTCCGCGTCGTCGCGGAGATCGCGGCGGTGCCCAAGTGCCCCGTCGACTGCAACACCTACTTCGCCAGTTGGGTCCCGACCACCGATGTCGGCCAGCTGTTCTTCGGCCTGTCGCACAATCGGTGGGACGGCGTCGCCACGGAGGTGTACCGCCCCACGTTCGCCGCGATCGGCGCCCCCGCGCCCACGATGGCGCCCGCCGATCGTTGTTCGCTCGGCTACTGCGGCTGAGGACGAGCAGCTCGAGGGTGCGCGTTAAGGTCGTCGGATGTCACGTGGTACCGGCAAGATGCCGCGATCGGACTACGAGGCCGAACTCGCCCGGCTCCAGCTCGAACTGGTCCGGATGCTCGAGTGGATCCGCAGCACCGGTCATCGGCTCGTGGTGATCTTCGAGGGCCGCGACGCGGCCGGCAAGGGCAGCACCATCAGCCGGCTCACGGCGCCGCTCAACCCGCGGGCGTGCCGTGTCGTGGCGCTTCCCAAGCCGACCGATCGGGAGCGCACCCAGTGGTACTTCCAGCGCTACGTCGCTCAGCTGCCGTCTGCGGGCGAGATGGTGGTGTTCGATCGCTCGTGGTACAACCGGGCGGGGGTCGAGCACGTGCTCGGGTTCTGCACCGATGCCGAGTACTGGGAGTTCATGCGGTCGGTCCCCGAGTTCGAGCGCATGCTCACCCGGTCGGGCATCCAGGTCGTCAAGTACTGGTTCTCGGTGTCGAACGACGTCCAGATGAAGCGCTTCGAGGAGCGGCTGAGCGACCCGGCCAAACGATGGAAGTTCTCCGACATCGATGCCCGTTCGCAGACCAAGTGGAACGAGTACTCGCGCGCCAAGGACATCATGGTCGAGCACACCTCGATCCCCGAGGCGTTGTGGTGGGAGGTCGACGGCGACGACAAGCGCCGCGCACGCCTCAACACGATCAGTCATCTGCTGTCGCTCGTGCCGTACGAGACCGTGAGCTACCCCGACGTCGAGCTCCCTGACGTCCGGCCCGACGACGGCTACGAACGACCACCGGTCGATCAGCTGAACGTCGTCCCGCAGATCTACTGAAGCGGGCGAACACGGTCGTGGCGTGACGTCGACCTACGCTGCGCCGGTGGAGTTCGACCCTGCCCGTCATCCCCACCGACGATTCGATCCGCTGACGGGCGACTGGGTCGTGGTGTCACCACAGCGAACCGAGCGGCCGTGGAACGGCCGAGCCGGACCGCCGGTGGCGGCGGTCCCTGCCTACGACCCGGAGTGCTACCTCTGCCCGGGCAACGAGCGCGCGGGCGGACTCCGCAACCCCGAGTACGACTCGACGTTCGTGTTCGACAACGACTTCCCGGCACTGCTGCGCGACGTTCCACAGCCACCTGCGGGCGATGACCCGCTCTTCCAGGTCGACGCAGCGACGGGAGAGTGCAGGGTGATCTGCTTCTCCCCTCGCCACGATCTCACGCTCGCGACCATGGACCATGCCGACCTGGTGCGTGTGGTCCACCTCTGGCGCACGCAGCTCGACGACCTGCTCGGTACCCATCGATGGGTGCAGATCTTCGAGACGCGAGGATCGATGGCAGGGGCGTCGAACGCTCACCCCCACGGCCAGATCTGGGCATCGCAGTTCCTGCCCACCGAGGCGGCCAAGGAGCTCGACACCCAACGTCGCCACCACGCCGTACACGGCCGCCCGATGCTCCTCGACTACGTCGAGCGCGAGCTCGAACGGGACGAGCGGATCGTCGCGGTGAACGATGCGTGGGTGGTCGTGGTGCCGTACTGGGCCTACTGGCCGTTCGAGACCCTCGTGCTGCCGAGGCGGCCACTGGCAGCGCTCACCGACCTCCAGGCCGACGAGTGCGACCTGCTCGCCGACATCCTGGGCTCGATGCTGCGTTCGTTCGACGCCGTGTTCGACACGCCGTTCCCGTACTGCTCGGGGTGGCACACGGCGCCGCTGGGTCACGAGGACGCGTGGCAACTCCATGCTCACTACTTCCCGCCGCTGCTGCGATCCGCCGATGTGGCGAAGATGCCGGCCAGCTACGAGCTGCTCGCGAACCTGCAGCGCGACATGACGCCGGAGCGGGCCGCGTCCCGGCTACGCGAGCTGCTGTAATCGACTCGGGGCCAATCGGTACTCTGTCCTCGTGACCGTCACGGCACCGCGGCTGGAGCCGCTCGATCCGGCTGCCCCGCCGCAGACGGCCTGGACCCACGTCCCGGGGCTCGACGGCCTGCGCGCAGCGGCGGTGATCGCGGTGTTGGTCTTCCACGCCGGGTACCTGCAGGGAGGGTTTCTCGGCGTCGACCTCTTCTTCGCGCTGTCCGGCTTCCTCATCACCTCGCTGCTGATCCGCGACTCCGACAGCGGAACGGCGAACCTGATGACGTTCTGGGGTCGGCGGTTCCGCCGGCTCCTCCCCGCGGTCTTCGTGATGATCGCACTGATCGCGACGTGGTCGTGGTGGTTCGGCAGCCCGGCCGAACTCGATGGCGTGAAGAGCGACGGACCGTGGGCGGTCGTCTACATGGCGAACTGGCACTTCATCGCCGACTCGACCGGCTATTGGGCCTCCTTCGCCCAACCAGCGATGTTCGACCACCTGTGGAGCCTCGCGATCGAGGAGCAGTTCTACGTGCTCTGGCCGCTCGCCGTTGCGGCGATCTGGGCGTGGTCGCGTCGACCGCAGCGAACGCTCGTCGTCGTGGCGATCGTCGGCTCGGCCGTGTCGTTGGTGACGATGCTCGTCCTCTACCAGGGTGGCGATCCCACACGTGTGTACATGGGAACCGACACGCGAGCGGCGTCGCTGCTCGTGGGTGCGCTCGCTGCCACCGCGCCGGCTCGGGCCCTCGCCCGTCGCTTCGTCGCTCGGCTCGGTGACCGGATCGATCTCGTGATCGGCGCGATCGGAGCTGGGATCCTCTGGTCGTGGTTCGCGATCGACGGCGCGAGCGCGAGCGCGCTGTACCGGGGAGGGCTGCTCCTGCACTCGGTGGCCTGCGCGACGATCGTGGTGCTCGTGGCCACCGCCCCCCGCGGCCGGAGCCTCTCCGCGCTCGGCTGGCGCCCGCTCGCATGGATCGGGGTCCTGTCGTACGGCCTGTACCTGTGGCACTGGCCGCTGTACGTGATCATGTCGCCGGAACGGATGGGCTTCGACGGGGTGGGCCTCGCCGCGGTTCGCATCGCTGCGTCGTTCGTCGCGGCCTACGCGTCGTACCGGATCGTCGAGGACCCGCTGCGCCACCGGGTGTCGTGGGTACGAGGACGGCCCGGCGTGATCGTGCTCGTCGCCTCGGTGATCGGCCTGCTGGCGTACCTGTTCCTCCTCCCCGAGCCGGAGACCGAGATCGCTGCCTTCGATCCGACGATCGTGACCATCGCGCCGCCGGGCGATGCCGTCTCGGAAGACACGGTTGCGCCGAGTTCGACCGATGCCGTGGTCGGCGACGACGCCGGTGATGCCGCTGGTGACGAGTCCGTTCCCCCGGTCGTCGAGCCGCTGCCCGAGCGACGCACGATCTCCTCGGCGATCTGGGCGGGCGACTCGGTGGCGTTCGATCTTGCGCCGGCGGTCGACGTGGCACTGACCGATGCCGGGCTCACGATGGGTGCCGGCTCCTACCCCGGCATCAGGTTGCTCGGTCCGAACGATTCGCTGCGGCTGACCTCGCAGCTCGACGACCGCATCGTGGCGGCGTCGGCCGACACCGTGCTGATCGTGGTGTCGACCTGGGACGCCGACATCGACGACGACGACTATGCGGCCGGGCTCCGCGAACTCGCCGACATGCTCCCGTCCGACGGCCAGCTCATCGTGGTCAGTTCGCCGCCGACCGGCGACGACGACGTCAACGCCGAACTCGACCGCCTCGCGGCGGTTGCGGCCGATGTCGCCGCCGGTTCCGACGGTCACATCGTGTTCCTCGACGCCAGCGACGTGTGGGCGTACCCCGCGGTGCTCGACGTGAACGGCGACGGCGCACCCGAACGCAAGCGAGATCTGATCCACGTGTGCCCGGCCGGCGCCGCCAACTTCGCGGCGTGGTTGGCGACCACCCTCGATGCCCAGTTCGACGGTCTCGACCCGGTCGATCCGGCTGTGTGGGCGGGTGGCGAGTGGGTCGGCGATCCGCGCTACGACGAACCCGTCGGCGCCTGCGCTCCCGTCGGCTGACGAGCCGTTGGAACCTGGCCTTCCAGCCGGATGGAAGGTTCGGTAGCGTGTCGCGATGCGGATCGGAACGCTTGCCGAGCACACGGGCGTCAGCACCAAGACGATCAGGTACTACGAATCGGTCGACCTGCTCGCCGAGCCGACCCGCACGCCGTCGGGGTACCGAGAGTACGGCGATGATGCCGTGCAGCGCCTGCGGTTCATCCGCGATGCGCAGGCGTCGGGGCTGTCGCTCTCCGAGATCAAGTCGGTGCTCGAACTGAAGGACGCCGGATCGCGGTCGTGTGATCACACCCGCGCGCTGCTCGAGCGTCATCTGACCGAGATCGACGAGCAGATCCAGCGGCTGCAGTTGGCGAGGGCCGAACTCCTCGAACTCGCGGAACGAGCGCGGACGCTCGATCCGGCGTCGTGCACCGATCCGCATCGATGCCAGGTGATCGCCACCGATCGGTGATCCCCGATCGGCGGGGCCGCGACGTGCGTGCTTGACCTTCCAGTCGGATGGAACCTTTAGACTGGCGTACATGACGTCCACGCCGAGCGTTCAGCGATCCGACATCGCGGTCGAGGGCATGACGTGCGCGGCGTGCGCGAACCGGATCCAACGCACGCTGACCAAGCTCGACGGGGTGACCGAAGCTCGCGTGAACTTCGCCAACGGCCGTGCGACCGTCGTCCACGATCCGTCGGTCGCCGACGACGAATTGCGGCTCGCGATCGAGCGGCTCGGCTACGAGGCTCCGGTGTCGAGCGACCACGACGAAGCCGAGCGGCGCCGCGAAGCCGATCTGCGTCGGCGCTGGATCGTCGCACTCATCCTCGGCGTGCCGGTCGTCGCGTTGTCGATGGTGCCGCCGCTCCAGTTCGACGGCTGGGAGTGGGTGGTCGCCGTCCTCGCCACCCCGATCGTGTTCTGGTGCGGGTGGGGCTTCCACCGGGCGGCGTGGATGAACCTGCGCCACGGCACGACCACGATGGACACCTTGGTGTCGATGGGCACGCTGTCGGCCTGGATCTGGTCGACCGTGGTGCTGGTCGGCAGCATCGGTGACGACGCGACCACCGGCTCGTCGGGCATGAGCGGCATGAGCGGCATGGTGATGGGCGGCGACGGACTGCACATCTACTACGAGACCGGCGCCGTCATCATCACGCTGATCCTCATCGGCAAGTGGCTCGAGATCCGTGCCAAGCGGCGCTCCGGCGACGCGATCCGGGCCCTCGCCGATCTCGGGGTGAAGACCGCCCGTCTCGAGGACGGCACCGATGTCCCCATCGAGGTGCTCACACCGGGCATGCGCTTCGTCGTGCGGCCGGGCGAGAAGATCGCCACCGACGGGCTGATCGTCGAGGGTCACTCCGCCATCGACACGTCGATGATCACCGGTGAACCCGTGCCGGTCGAGGTCGCACCAGGTGACGAGGTGATCGGTTCGACCGTGAACGCCAACGGCTCGCTCGTCGTCGAGGCCACACGGGTCGGCTCCGACACCGCGCTCGCCCAGATCATCCGCCTCGTCGACGAGGCCCAGGGCAGCCGGGCGGAGGTGCAGCGGCTCGCCGACCGGGTCGCCGCCGTGTTCGTGCCGGTGGCGATCGGTGTGGCGGTCGTGACGTTGCTCGCCTGGCTCGCAATCACGGGCGACGCCGACGCAGCGTTCACCGCGGCGGTGGCGGTGCTGATCATCGCCTGCCCGTGTGCCCTCGGCCTCGCCACGCCGCTCGGCATCATGGTGGGCACCGGACGTGCGGCGCAGCTCGGCGTGATCATCAAGGGCGGGGAGGTCCTCGAGGACACCCGCCGCATCGACACGATCGTGCTCGACAAGACCGGCACCGTCACCGAGGGCCGGATGGCGCTCGTCGAGGTCCTGGCGCCGGGAGCGGACACCGACGAACTGCTCCGGCTGGCCGCGGCCGTCGAAGCGAGGTCCGAGCATCCGATCGCCCGGACGATCGCAGCGGCAGGTTCGTCGACCTCGTCGTCGTGCGTGGTCGAGGGGTTCGTCAACCGGCCCGGGATCGGGGTGTCGGCAACCGTCGACGGTGTCGAGGTGCGGGTTGGCCGGCGGCGATTGTTCGACACCTTGACGAGCGACGTGGCAGCCGCTGCATCCTCGGCCGAGTCCAAGGGCCGCACGGCCGTGTTCGTCGGACGGGGAGCGACGGCGGAGGCGGTGCTGGTCGTCGCCGACACGATCAAGGCGACGTCCGCCGAAGCGATCGCTGCGTTCCACGACCTCGGCCTCGAGGTCACGTTGCTCACCGGCGACAACGCCCGCACCGCTCGTGCGGTCGGGGACGCGGTCGGTGTCGACCACGTGATCGCCGAGGTCCTCCCCGACGGCAAGGCAGCGGAGATCACCCGCCTGCAGGCCGAGGGGCGACGAGTCGCCATGGTGGGCGACGGCATCAACGATGCCCCGGCGCTCGCCCGTGCCGACCTCGGGATCGCCGTCGGCACGGGCGCCGACGTCGCGATCGAGGCATCCGATCTCACGATCGTCTCGGGCGACCTGCGAGCGGCCGCCGACGCCGTGGCCCTCGCCCGCCGCACGCTGGCGACCATCAAGGGGAACCTCTTCTGGGCGTTCGCCTACAACGCTGCGGCGATCCCGCTGGCGGCGTTCGGCCTCCTCGACCCGATGATCGCGGCTGGCGCCATGGGGCTGTCGTCGTTGTTCGTGGTGAGCAACAGCCTCCGACTCCGTCGCTTCCGGGGCTACCGCGCCTCCGGCTCGTCGTCCGATCACCATCCGCCTGCGACCACCCCGATTCCCCGACTGGAGACCGCTTCATGAGCACCGACACGATCCGCACCTATTCCGTGCCCGGCATCAGCTGCGACCACTGCCGCCACGCCATCGAGACCGAGGTCGGCGCCGTCGCCGGCGTCAGCAGCGTCGAGGTCGACATCGAGGCGAAACTCGTGACCGTGGGTGGCGGTGACGACGCTGCGATCCGCACTGCGATCGACGACGCCGGCTACGACATCGCCTGACGGGCACCGTCGGGTCGACCCGAGTACGGCGCGAACGGTCGGTGGGCTCGTCCGCGGTGCATGATGGGGAGATGCAGACGCAGTTGTTGATCGGTGGCGAATGGCGCGACGGTTCGGGCTCCGAACGGTTCGACGTCGAGAACCCGGCGACCGAGGAGATCATCGCCTCCGTGGCGGCCGGAACGACCGACGACGCCACGCTGGCGTGCACCGCGGCGGCCGATGCCCAGCGAGCCTGGGCGGCCACGGCGCCACGCGAGCGTGGCGAGATCCTGCGCCGCACGTGGCAGTTGATGATCGAGCACACCGACGAGCTGGCGCGCCTGATCACCCTCGAGCACGGCAAGCCCCTCGCCGACGCTCGGGGCGAGGTCGCGTACGCCGCCGAGTTCTTCCGCTGGAACTCCGAGGAGGCCGTGCGCATCCACGGTTCGCTCGGACGCGCACCCGCCGGAGCGAACCGGATCGTCGTGCATCATCCGCCCGTCGGCGTGGTCGTGATCGTGACGCCGTGGAACTTCCCGGCCGCGATGATCACCCGCAAGCTCGCCCCGGCACTGGCCGCGGGGAACGCGGCGGTCATCAAACCGCCCCGCGAGACGCCACTGACCGCGCTGCGCATCGGTGAGCTGCTGCACGAAGCGGGCGTGCCCGCCGGTGTCGTCAACATCGTTCCGACGCTGACCTCGGGTGCCTGGTTCGATGCCGCCGTCGAGCATCCCGCCACCCGCATGGTGTCGTTCACCGGTTCGACCGAGGTGGGCATCGTCCTGCTCAAGCGGGCGGCCGACCGGGTCCTCAAGACCGTGATGGAACTGGGCGGCAATGCGCCGTTCATCGTGTTCGACGACGCCGACCTCGAGGCCGCCGTGCAGGGCGCGATGGTCGCCAAGATGCGCCACTCGGCCGAGACGTGCACCGCCGCCAACCGCTTCTTCGTGCACGAGGCCGTCGCCGACGAGTTCACGAACATGTTCGCCGCGGCGATGGCCGACGTCCGGATCGGGAGCGGCTTCGACGACGGCGTCACCTGCGGCCCGATGATCAACGCCAAGGCGGTGTCGTCGATCAACGAGCTGGTCACCGCCGCAGCCGACCACGGCGCCACGATCGCCACCGGTGGTGGAGCGGTCGACGGTCCGGGTCACTTCTACCCGCCGACGGTGCTCGGCAACGTGCGTTCGGGCGACGAGATCACCCGCCACGAGATCTTCGGTCCGGTGGCGCCGGTGATCACCTTCGACGACACCGAGCAGATGATCGCCGACGCGAACGACACCGAGATGGGACTCACCGGTTACGTGTTCACTGCGGACCTGCGTCGCGGGCTCGCGGTCAGCGAGCGGATCCAGGCGGGGATGATCGGCCTCAATCGCGGTGCCGTGTCCGATCCGGCCGCTCCGTTCGGCGGGATGAAGCAGTCCGGCATCGGCCGCGAGGGGGCGTCCGAGGGCATCTACGAATTCTGCGAGACGCAGTACATCGCCGCCGACTGGTGAGGTCGAACCACCACACCCCGCCCCGACGTCTGCGTGCAGATCCGGGTGGGCCGGCCCACCCGGAATGCAACACGAACGCGGTGGTGCTCGCTCAGTAGTCGCCGGCGAGGTCCCGCTTGCCCTGTTCGCTGGCGAGCGCGGCGTGGCCCAGGAGATTCCGGGCCATCGACGACGTGTGCTGCTGCGAGTGGGCGGTGTACGCGGCGGCGCGGACGGTCCACACCTCGGGATCGTCGGGTGCGGCGAGCGCCGCGAACTCGACCAGATGACATGCCATCCGCGCGTCGCCGTCGTCGAGGAGCTGCTGGGCCCGTGCCAGCACGTTGTCCACCCCGCCGGCCAGCTCCACCCACTCGGTCGCCTGCTGCGCCCGCGGGGCGGGAAGCAGGTTGTCGGGCTCACCGTCGTACCAGCCGCCGTACCGCCGCCACACGTTGCGGATCAGGAACTGCGGATGGTCGTACACCGGCTGCAGGTACGGCTTGTCGAGCAGGTGCGCGGGGACGGTGACCTCGTGCAGGCACGTGTCGAGGTTCTTGCCCTGGTTCATGATCGCGAGCGTCTGCGACTCGACCGAGTCGAGTAGATCGGCGGTGTCGGTGAGCGCGGCGACGATGCGATCGGCGCCGAAGATCGGCAGGCCGTGGCCGGACAGCATGATCTCCGGTCGCAGCGCCGCCATCTCACGGAGTGCGGTCGCCCAGTCGGACAAGTAGCGCTGCACCTTCTGGGGGTTGCCGGCGTTCGGCACGGCCCAGATGAAGAGGTCGCCGGGGTGCAGGACCTTGCGCTCGGGCACGTACGTCCACGTGGCGTCGTCGGTCTCGCCGCGGGCGTGGTGGAGCTCGAACGTGAGGTCGCCGCGCGTGAAGGTCAGCTGCTTGGCGTAGGTGACGTCGGGGTCGCGGTACTCGCTCGGCCACGAGAACTGCGGCACGTCGATGGCGAACTGACGGCGGTTGATCGCGGTGTTCCACCCGCCGGTCTTCTCGTAGCGCCGAAAGTGCGCGGGCACCTCCTCGTGGGCGTACACGACCGGCCGCTCCCACCCCTTGTCGGCAGCTTCGGCGTCGAACAGCGCCGTGCCGAGGACGTGGTCGATGTGGTGGTGGGAGTAGACCGCCGCGGCGAGCGGCGCATCCGGACGCCAGGCACGGACGGTCTCGTGCACGGTCCGTCGATCGAAGGCGCCGCCGGTGTCGAGCATCACGAGCCCGTCGCCGGTGTCGAGCGCGTTGACCGAGGCGATCGACTTGAGCGTCAGCAGCCCGTCCTCGATCTCCTCGCTCGCCGTGGAGATGCTGCCGTCGTCGTGGTGATCGTGGATCGGCTGCACCGGGTGATGGGTGTGGACCAGCTCACCGCGGCCCTGCCAGTGCTCCTCGGCGAGTTCCCTGATCGTTGCCATCGCCCGACCCTACGACACCGTCCGTGTGCGGATTCCCGTCGGGGCGACCTGCACGTTTCGGCGATCGCATCGCCGTTCGCCGCGCCGACCCGCCAGACTGCGGCGATGAACGTCACCGATGCCGTCCTCGCCCGCAAGTCGGTCCGGGCCTTCCTCCCCGACCCGGTGTCCGACGCGACGATCGCGGAGTTGCTGACCGTCGCGTCGCGTGCGCCGTCGGGCGGCAACGTCCAACCGTGGCGCATCTACGTCGTCAACGGCGACTCGATGGCCCGCTTCCGCGAGTTCCTCGCCGATCGGCCGGTCGAGCCGCCGGCCTACGACATCTATCCCTCCCCGCTGCACGAGCCCTACCGGTCGTCGCGGTTCAAGATCGGCGAGGACATGTACGCCACCCTCGGCATCGCCCGGGAGGACAAGGCCGGGCGCCTCGCCCAGTTCGCGAAGAACCTCGACTTCTTCGGCGCCCCCGCGGCGATCTTCTGCTTCATCGACCGGATCATGGGGCCGCCGCAGTGGTCCGACCTCGGGATGTTCCTGCAGACGTTCATGCTGCTCGCCCAGGAGGCGGGTCTCGACACGTGCCCGCAGGAGGCCTGGGCGGTCTACGAGCAGGCGGTGACCGAGTTCGTCGGCGCCCCGCCCGAGCAACGCATCTTCTGCGGCGTCGCCATCGGCCACGCCGACCCCGACGCCCCGATCAACGCCCTCACCACCGAGCGTGAACCCCTCGAGGTCTTCGCCCGCTTCGTCTGACCCGCCCCCACAACCCCAGAAAAATGCCCGGTTCGTCGCGCCCAGCGCGCAGATTGGGGCATTTTTCGGGTTCTTGGGGTGTCAGGCGGCGGCGGTGCGGTCGTCGAGGCGGTCGAAGAGGGCGTCGAACACGTTGACGCGGTCGAACTGCATGGCGTGGGCGCGAGCAGCGTCGGCGCGGGCGGTTCGTTGCTCGGCGGAGGTGCGCAGGATCGCATCGTCCAACGCCTTCGCGATGCTGACGGGATCGCCGACCGGCACGATCGTCGCGTGGTCCCCGACCGCTTCGGGGATGCCGCCGGTGGCGGTCGTGATCACCGGGCCGCCGCCGGCGAGCATCTTCTCGACGAGCGCGATGCCGAACGTCTCGACGAACTCCGGCCGGGGCTTGCTCGCCAGGACGTACGCCGCGCTCCCGGCCATCAGGAAGGTCTTCTCGTCGTCGTCGACGTCGTCGAAGAACATGATTCGATCCGCCGCCGTCGACGACTCGGCACGGGCGCGCAGCGCCTCGGCCTCCGGACCGGTTCCGGCGATGACGAGCGGCATGAGGTCGGCGCTGTGGCTCGCCGCGTAGCCGTCGATGAGGTCGTCGACCCCCTTCGCCTTGGTGACGCGTGACAGGAACAGCACGTAGCCGTCGCGATGCAGGCCGCGACGGGCGAGCACCTCGGGGAGTCCGTCGTGGTCGACGTCGGTGAATCGCCGACTGTCGATCGCCGGGTAGGAGATCTCCACTCGTCGCTGGCACTGGGCGGCGAACGTGGTGCCGTGGCGAGCGTCGATCATGGCCGCGGACTCCACGATCAGTTCCTTGGTGTACTCCGACACGGCGACGCAGTGATCGTTCGCGAGGTAGGTCGTGAACACCTGCGCCGCCGCACCGAACAGGCCCTCTTCAACCGATGTCCGCACGACGTTGGTGATGTCGGATCCGACCGCCTCGGCGATCGTGACGAGGTTCATCGGCAGCCCGGTGGCGCCGGCGATCGCGCGGGCATCGTTGACGGCGGTCGCGTGGGGCGTGAGGTACAGCGACATGCACACGGTCGGCACGCCGTCGGTGAACAACTCGACGAGGCGGCCGACCATGCCCGAGAAGTAGCGGGCGTCGGGCACCTTGTAGTCGCCGACCGGGTCGGGCCGTTCGACGGTGATGCCCGGGCTGTAGGGGAGCACCGAGTCGAGCGGCTTGAGCGGAAGCCCGGCGGCCTGCAGTGTGGGGATCGGCCAGGTGACGATGCGGACGTCGTCGAACCCGCGATGCAGCGCGACCTCGGCGAGATTGCGTGCCTCGCCGCTGTGGCCGCAGATCACGGGGTCGGCCCGTACGACGATCACCAGCCGTCGCCCCGGTGTCGGTGGTTCGGAAGCGGATGTCGTCATCGAACGGACTCCTTGCTGGTCGACTGCCCGCTGGTCGCGGACGTGGTGGTGGTCGGGCTGGTGGTGGACGGGCTGGTGGTGGACGGGCCGGTGGTCGACGACGACGGCGGTCGGCACCCGGTGCCCCAGCCAGCGGGCTCGCTGCCGAGTTCGAGATGGAGGACGCCGCCACGATGGAGTTCTGCGGCGGTGATCCAGGTGCGGTCGAGCGTGATCCCGTCGAGGGTCGCGCCACGGACGTACTGGACGGGGCCATCGGGCTCCGGTTCGACGAACCCGGTGGTCTCCACCACGAAGGTGGCGCTGCCCACGTCGATGCGTGTCTGAGCGAACGAGGGGGCGTTCACCAGGAACAGCTGTTGTCCGGCCACGGGGAACAGCCCGATCGACGCCCAGACGTACCACGAGCTCAGCCCGCCGGAGTCGTCGTTGCCCGGCAAGCCGCCCCGCCCGGTGCCGAACTGGTTGTTGATCACCGCGTGCACGACATCGGCCGTCCGGTCGGGTCGCCCGACGTAGTGGTAGGCCCACGGCGCTTCCATGTCCGGTTCGTTGTTGAGGCCTTCGAACCGGTCGAGGGCGTACCCCGCGGCGAGCTGTTCGGCGTCCGGCGACACCCCCAACTGCTTCACCGGTGGTTCGTCGAAACCGAAGAATCGGTCGAGCAGGTCGATGAACCGCTGCTCGCCGCCGGCGAGGTCGATCCTCGCCGCCATGTCGTGGAGGAGTCGGAACGAGTAGTTCCACCGACCGCCCTCGTAGAACGTCGAGTCGATCAGGAGGCCGGTGTCGGGGTCGAACGCCCGCACCCAACGAGCCGCGAGCACGTCGAGTTGGTCGGCCAGCGCATCGTCGCCGATGTGCCGAGCGACCCGCGCCGTGCAGTGATAGCCGAACGCGATGTCGAGCGTGTGGGTGATCGGATGCGCGAGTCCGCGTTCGAGGAACTCCTCGCCGTAGTTGCGGCGCAGGTCGTTGTGCATGTGCACGAGCGCCCAGTCCCAGTCGATGCCGGGCAGGCCGAGTTCGCACACGTCGGCCAGGAAGGTGTGGGCGAGCGCGCTGCCCTGACGGGAGAATCGGTCGGCGCCACGCGCCATCCGGTAGCCGATCGGCAGGTTGCCCTCCTCCTCGCACACGGTGATCAGCGCTGTTGCGAGTTCGACCGCCCGGGCGGGGTCGAGGGCGGTCAGCAGCGGGAGCTGCGTGCGGTAGATGTCCCACATCGTCGCGAGGTCGAACACGAACGGTCCGTCCGATGGCCAGAAGGGGCTCTCGTCGGGAGCGAAGCACGGCTTGACCAGGGAGTGGTACAGCGCGGTGGAGAACACGGTTTCGCGTTCGCTCGACGTCGTCTCGACACGGATCGCATCCAGTCGATCGGCCCAGAGGGAACGGGTCGCGGCGCGCCGCTGCTCGAAACTCGACCGGTCGGGTCCGCAGTCGGCGTAGAGGTTCGTGCGGGCCTGTTCGACGCCGCGCAGGGAGAAGCCGAAGCGGAGTTCGATGGCCTGGCCTGCCCGTGTCGGTCCCCGCAGCAACAGCCCGAAGGGACGCAGGGTCGTCGGACGGATCGAGTCGAAGTCGAGCTGGGTTCCGCCGGGCATGAGGCGCTGGTCGTACCAGAGCATCTGGCGCCAGTCGGCGTGATCGCACTCGATGTGGACGGCGAGCGGTGCACCCTCGACGACCACCTCGCCCTGGGCGACGCCGGGCTCGAGGGTCCGGAGGTGCGCCCGCGTCGGCACGGTGCGGCCGTGCTCGATCGCCAGCCCGCCGAGTGAGAAGTCGATCACGAGCCGTGCGTCCGCGTGGGCGGGGAACGTGTAGCGGTGGACGGCGCTCTTCGGCCCGACGGTCAGCTCGCACCTGATGCCCGAACTCAGGGTGGCGGCGTAGTAGCCGGGGCTCGCCGCCTCGTCGCGGAGACTCCAGAGGGTGTCGAGGTCGTCGAGCGGGTCGACCATCGGCGACACGCGGAAGTAGTTGTAGTACTTCCTGATCGCGCCGGTCCCCGACTGCTGGAAGTGGGTGAACCCCGACGCCATGAGCCGGTCGTACAACGCTGTCGGGACGCCCTCGGTGCTGAGATCGTGGACGCCGTAGCCGGTCGGATAGGCGCCGGAGTACGCACACGCCGACACCATCCCGAGTGGCGACACCGCTCCCGGGTGCGTGTTGCCCACCTGTGGCTTCGGCCACCACCACGTGGCCGCCAGGCCATTCGGGGGAGCGAGCGAGGTCACGTCGGTCCCGATGAACGGGTCGACTGCGTCGATCACCGGGCGCGCTCCCGTCGGCCGTGTGCGCGGTCGTCCTCCCTCGACATGTCCGCACCGTAGGAAGCGAATGTTCCCTGGGTGTTTCCGAGCCGTGAACCGTGCGAATTCGATCGGTCTCGGCCGAGTGGTCAGACTGGGGTGATGAGGTGCGGCGATCTTCGTCACGAAGCCGAGGAACTCGAGCGCGACGGACAGGTGATCGTGCGCGGTCTGCTCGACACCGACTCGGTCGAGCGATTCCGAGCGCTGGTGAACGGCGCGCTGCCGACGGCGTTCAAGGTCGAACTCCCGCCCGGCAACGAGACCTACCAGGCGGCATTCGATCAATACATGAACCTGTGGCAGTCAGACGCGGCGGTCAGCGAAATCACCCTGCACCCGGAACTCGCTCGGACGGCGGCAGCCCTCCTCGGCGTCGATGCCGTGCGGGTGTACCACGACCAGGCGCTGTTCAAGGTGGCCGGCGGCGGCCACACGCCGTGGCATCAGGATCAGTGGTACTGGCCGCTCGACACCGACCGCACGATCACGATGTGGCTGCCGCTCCACGATGTCGAGCCCGAGATGGGTGACCTCGAGTTCGCCGTCGGCACGCACCGTGGTCCGATCGGCGACGAGGCGATCTCCGACGAGGCCGACGCCTTCTACGACCGGTACCTGGCCGAGGCCGACATCGCCCGGAAGTCGACCGGTTCGATGCGCGCCGGAGACGCCAGCTTTCATCTCGGCTGGACGCTGCACCGCGCGAATCCGAACCTCACCGGCCATGATCGTG
Organism: Ilumatobacteraceae bacterium; assembly: GCA_963698565.1. GTDB lineage: Bacteria > Actinomycetota > Acidimicrobiia > Acidimicrobiales > Ilumatobacteraceae > Sva-07. The sequence continues at coordinate 115,458 of CAVORH010000028.1, read as the reverse complement.
AGGTGATGACCGTGATCTGGTTCGCCGACGGCGCCCGGGTGCTCGAACCGGCCAACGACGGCCAGAAGCTCGACCGGCTCGTGTGGCTCCGCAACATCGAGCCCGGCGAACTCGCTGCGAGCGACCTGAACCCGCTGGTGGGCGTCGAATGATCGACATCCCGTGGTGGCGCGAGGCCGTCGTCTACCAGATCTACCCCCGGTCGTTCGCTGACGCGAACGGCGACGGCGTTGGCGATCTGGCGGGGATCACCGGCAAGCTCGACTACCTCGCCGATCTCGGCGTGGACGCGCTGTGGCTCTCGCCGATCTTCACCTCGCCGATGCGCGACTTCGGCTACGACGTCGCCGACTACTGCGGCATCGACCCGGTGTTCGGTGACGATGCCGACTTCGATGCGCTGGTCGCAGGGTGCCATCAACGTGGCATGCGGCTGCTGCTCGACTGGGTGCCGAACCACTCCTCGGACCAGCACCCGTGGTTCGTCGAGTCGCGATCGTCGCGTGACGACCCGAAACGTGACTGGTACGTCTGGAAGGACCGTCGCCCCGACGGGTCGCCACCGAACAACTGGAACGCGATGTTCAAGCAGGTGCCCGCGTGGACGCACGACGAGGCCACCGACCAGTCGTACCTCCACCTGTTCCTCGCGGAGCAGCCCGACCTCAACTGGGCGAACCCCGAGGTGGAGGCGGCGATGCACGCCACGCTGCGCTACTGGCTCGACCGCGGCGTCGACGGGTTCCGGGCCGACGTGGTCAACCTGATCGGCAAGGGCACCGACGTCCCCGACCTCCCCGATCCGTTCTGGAAGTTCCCGCTCCTCGCCACCGACCGGCCGTTCGGCCACGAACTGCTGCGCAGGATCCGGTCGCTCCTCGACGGGTACGACCACGAGCCGATGATGGTCGGCGAGGTCTACCTGCTCCGCGACGGCGAGAGCGCGTCGTACGTCGGCACACCGGACGCACCGGAATTGCACCTGTCGTTCGACTTCCGTCCGCTGCATTCGCCGTGGGAGGCGGATCGCATGGGTGAGGCGCTGGCGAAGATGGAGGACGACTTCGCCGAACCGCGCTGGCCCACGTTCGTCCTGTCGAACCACGACCAGGTCCGACACCGCTCCCGCTACGGCAGCGAGGCGCGGGCTCGCGCCGCGGCGGTCGTGGCACTGACCGCCCGCGGTACGCCGTTCCTGTACGCCGGCGAGGAACTGGGTCTGGAGGACGCCGTGGTACCGGACGACCGCATCGTCGACCCCGACGGCCGTGACGGGTGCCGTGCGCCGATTCCGTGGACCGCTGACGGCGACGCGGAGACGGGCCACGGTTGGCCGACGCGACCCTGGCTGCCCTTTCCGGCGAACGCCGCGACCCACGCCGCCGACGTCCAGGTCGACACCGCGGGCTCGATGCACTCGCTGTACCGCCGACTGCTCGACCTGCGACGCCGACTCGCCGTGTTGCGTCGAGGGAGCATGGACATCGCGCCGCTCGACGGCGCCACGATCAGGTTCGATCGGCGGCTGGACGACGACGTCGTCACGACCCTCGTCAACGTCACGGCGACGCCGGCGCCGTGGCCCGCCGACCTCGGCGGAAGCGACGTCGAGGTGCTCCTCTCGACGTCGGACACTCGCATCGGCCCGAGTTCGGAGTTGGGCGCGGACGAAGCCGTGGTGCTCAGCCGCCGAGCAGCCCCGGATCAGATCCGTTCGAAGTAGCGCTTGCGTTCCCAGTCGGTCACCGATGCCTGGAAGGCCTCGACTTCGACCTCGAAGAACTTCACGAAGTGGTCGGTGACCGCGGTGCCGAGCGTGTCGCGCACGAGCGTGCTGGTGGCGAAGCGCTCGGTCGCGTGCTCGAGCGTGCGGGGCACGCGTGGCAGGTCGGCGGCTGCGTAGACGTCGCCCTCGAACGCGGGCGGGGGCTCGATCCGCTGTTCGATGCCACGGAGTCCGCTGGCCAGCGCGGCGGTGTAGGCGAGGTACGGGTTGCAGTCGGCGCCGGGGATCCGGCACTCGATCCGGAGGCTCGGGCCCTCGCCGACCACCCGGAACCCGGCGGTGCGATTGTCCTGCGACCAGGCGATGCGAGTCGGCGCCCACGACCCGTCGGCGTAGCGCTTGTACGAGTTGACCGTCGGTGCGTAGAACGCCATGAAGTCGGCGGTGCCGGCCATCCACCCACCCAGGAACCAACGGAACACGTCGCTGCGTTCGCCCCCGGCGTCGAAGACGTTGGTCTCGGCGTCGGCATCCCACAGGCTGAGGTGGAGATGGCTGCTGCTGCCCGCCTCGTCGGTGGTGGGCTTCGCCATGAACGTGACGCTGACGTCCTGCGATTCGGCCAACTCCTTCATCGCATGTTTCATCAGGCTGTGACGGTCGGCCATGGTCGACACGTCGGCGTACCGGATGTTCAGCTCGTGCTGGCCGCGTCCCCACTCGCCCTTGGAACTCTCGACCGGGATCCCGGTCGAGGTGAGCGCCCGCCGGGCGGCACCGACGTACCCCTCGACCCGGGCACCCTGCAGCAGGTGGTAGTCCTCGATGTACCAGCCGGCGGGTTCGAGATCGGCATACCCCTTGCGATGTGCATCGCGGTAGGAGTCGTCGAAGAGGAAGAACTCCAGCTCCGATGCCGCCTTCACGGTGAAGCCGAGTGCGGCGGCGCGCTCGACCTGGGTGGCGAGCATCGACCGGGGAGCGACCGGGACGGGGTCGTGCGTCTCGACGTCGACGACGTCGCACAGCACGATCGCCGACGAGCCGGTCCAACCGGCGCGAGCCAGCGTGGCGAGGTCGGCCACGAGGTGGAAGTCGCCGTAGCCGAGCTCCCAGCTGGCGTACTCGTACCCGGCGACGGGCTCCATCTCCATGTCGACCGTCAGCAGGTAGTCGCACGCATGGGTTCCGTGCCCGATCGTGTGATCGACGAAGAAGGCGGCGTCGATGCGCTTGCCCAGCAGGCGGCCGTAACCGTCGGTGAAGGCGGCCAGCACCGTGTCGACCTCGCCGGCGCTGACCAGGGAGCGGAGATCGTCGGGAGTCACGGTGCCACTGGACAGTAGCGGTCGCTCGGGTCGACGTCGTCATGACATGCTCGGACGATGAGGTTCGCACGATGACCGTCCCGTTCGTCCGCACTCCCGACCACCGCTTCGACGACCTGTTCGAGTTCCCGTACACGCCGAAGTACGTCGAGGTCGAGGGGCTTCGCATGGCGTACGTCGAGGAGGGGTCCGGCGATGCCGGCACGTTCCTGCTGCTGCACGGCGAACCCACGTGGAGCTACCTCTACCGCCGCATGATCCCGCCGTTGGTCGACGCCGGGTATCGCATCGTCGCCCCCGATCTGATCGGCTTCGGGCGTTCCGACAAGCCGACGAACCGCGACGACTACTCCTACGCCAACCACGTTCGCTGGTTGACGACGTTCGTCGGCGGGCTCGATCGTCCGGCGGACGGCTTCTCGGTGTTCGTCCAGGACTGGGGAGGGCTCCTCGGCCTGCGGATGATCGCCGAGCACCCCGACTGGTTCGACCGGGTGGTCATCGGCAACACGGCACTGCCGGCGGGTGAACCGATGGGCGACGGATTCATGATGTGGCAGCAGGTGTCGCAGACGATGGATCCGATGGACTGTGGCGCACTGCTCCAACGGGCGTGTCTCGCCCGGGAGTTGAACGACCCCGAGGCCGATTCGTACCGGGCACCGTTTCCCGACGAGTCGTACATGGCCGGTGCCCGCCAGTTCCCGTTGCTCGTGCCGACCGGCCCGGACGACCCGGCGGTCCCGGCGAACCGGGCGGCATGGGAGGTGTGGGAGCAGTGGACGAAGCCGGTGCTGACACTGTGGACGCCCGGCGACATGGTGCTCGGTCACCTCCAGCACACCTTCGTGGAGCGCATCCCCGGAGCGGCCGGCCAACCGCACCAGACCTTCGAGCCGGGCGGCCACTTCCTCCAGGACGACCGCGGCGAGGATGTCGTGGCTGCCGTCCTCGCCTGGATGTCCTGACCCGTGCCGTGATCGTTACGCCGGGGGTCAGACCCCCGGCGTAACGATCAGGGTTCGGTGGCGATGGTCAGGACGGCGTCGGCGTGTACCGATGCCTCTTGCGCCGACAACGTCGGGCCGAGTTCGACGATGAACGCGACGCCGTCGGCGGGGCGGAACTCGTTGCGGGCCCACGTTGCGGCGATCCCGGTGTAGATCCCCCCGGTGATCTCGCCCATCGGGAGCCCGGTGAGCTCGGCGTAGCGAGCGCGCACCCGTCCCTCACGCCCCTGGGCAGGATTCACCACGAACAGGTCCTGGTGGTACCACAGCGTGATGTCGGGTTGCAGCTGCTGCATGAAGTTGATCATCGCCTGTGTCTCCGGCTCGCTCGCCGGTGCCGGACCTGCGTACTGGCCATCGCCCGGCGCGCCGATCGGCCCCCACTTGTAGGGGAAGTTGCGGTTGAGGTCGACGTCGTTGCCGTTGTGGCGGTCCTGGTTGGCGACGCCGTCCGGATTCATCGAGTCGACGATCCACAACTCGACGCCCTCGGGTACCGGTCGTTGCCGCAGTTCGTCCACGATCGCCAGGCCGGCGTCCTCGTCACCGTGGATGACGCCGATCACCAGCACGCGCCGCCCCCCGGGCGTGCCGTACCGTTCGGCGAAGATCGGACGTCCCTCCGCGGAGAATCCGAGTCCGACGAGGTCCTGGGTACAGGTCGAGCGGTCCTGGTGGGCCGGGCGGAGGTGGGGCGAGCGTGCTCGTGGTGGGCGCGAGCGTCGTCGTGGCTGGTCGTCGTGCTGGTCGTCGTGGAGGTGGTCGTGGTGGAGGTGGTCGTCGTCGACGTCGTGCTGGTGGTCGAGGTGGCGGCGGCGTCCGGGGCGTCCGCAGTGGACGTCGATGGCGTCGCCGCGGCATCGAGCGCCACGACGTCGGACTGCTCGCCCCCGGCGCATCCGGCGGTGGCCGCCGTCAGGCACGCGAGGAGCGCCACCATCGATACACGCCTCGACTGCCGCACGGAGCGAACGTAGTACAGGGTTGCCCGGTCGGGGGGTTCAGCTGCGATCGTATGGGTATGTCTGTCGACGGCTCCTCGGTGAACAACATGCGTCACGCCATCGCCGCCGTCGTCACCGCACTCGCCGTCCTGCTGGGTGTGTCGTGCGGACAGGATGCCTCCGAGTCGGCCGCCGGTCGAGGATCGGGGCTGTTCAGGGCGAACTGCTCGGCATGTCACGGGGGCTCACTGGAGGGGACCTCACTCGGGCCGTCGCTGCTCGAGGATCGCTTCCGGATCGATCAGCTCAGCGACGTCGAGATGCGCCAGGCGATCCGCGCGGGCGTCGAGCCCACCACCGACGAGTTCGGTGCGATGCCGGGCAACGCGGTGCTCCGCGACGCTCAGATCGACGAGATCATCGCGTTCGTCCGATCGCAACAGCTCGCTGCCACGACGGCGACACCGTGACGACATCATCGACGACACCATCGACGACACCGTCGACGACACCATCGACGACACCTGACGGTCGGTGGCTCGCCGGTTGTTCAGGCCGTGACGGCGTGCGCTTCGAGGTCGGCGAGATCGATGTACTCGAGTGTCGACATGTGGGTCGACTCCAAGACGACACCGCAGGCCCGTCCCGCCTCCAGCGCCTCTTTCCATCGTTCCGCACAGACACACCACTGGTCACCGGGCTGCAGACCCGAGAAGCCGTACTGGGGCATCGGTGTGCTCAGGTCGTTGCCCCGCTCCTTCGAGAACTCGAGGAAGTCCGCCGTGACCCGAGCGCACACGGTGTGCATGCCGGGATCGTCGCCGCGGTGCTCGCAGCAACCCGTGCGGTAGTACCCGGTCATCGGGTCGAACGAGCACGGTTGCAGCTCGGTCCCCAACACGTTGCGTTGCGCGGTGCTCATACGTTGATCCCGACCATTTCGCCGATCGTGTAGGTCACCGCACAGGCCACGAGCACGATCGCGACCTGGCGCAGAATCGACATCACGATCGAACGCTCGGCGAAGCGCCCGATCGCGGCTCCGACGAATGCCGCAGCGATCACGCCGATCGCCACCGAGATGGCAGCCGGAGCCAGACCCGTCGCACCGGTGAACCAGGGGATCACCGGCAGCAGCGCGCCGAACATGAAACAGACGAACGAGATCGCTGCTGCCTGGAAGGCCGACGGCAGCTCGTTGGGGTCGATCCCCAATTCCTCGCGTGTGTGCACCCGCAACGCCGTCTCGGGCGACGTCATCACGTCCTCCGCCGCGGCACGTGCCGTGTCGGGTGAGATGCCGTGGCTCTCGTACATCGACGCCAGTTCGGCGGTCTCGGCGTCGGTGTTCCGCGCGAGTTCGCGGCGCTCGACCGCAACCTCGCGCTGCACGAGTTCGTTCTGCGCGGACACGCTGATCCACTCTCCGGCGGCCATCGAGATCCCGCCGGCAATCGCCCCGGCGAGTCCGGCGAGGCGGACGATCGACGAATCGGCGCCCGACCCGGCAAAGCCAAGGATGAGCGACACGTTCGACACGAGCCCGTCGTTGATGCCGAACACGGCCGCCCGCGCAAGGCCTCCCGACACCGAGCGATGGCCCCCGTGGAGTTCCTCGCGGGTCATGGTGGTGACATTACCGGGGTCCGACCCGGCGTGGTCCCTCCGTCTGATGTCTCCGCAGGTACGGTGATGCCGGAGACCTCGAGGATCGGGACGAGATGAGCGCACACAACGACGTGGCCGACATCCAGAGCACCCTGCAACGGCTGGCAGCCGAACGCCGACCCGACGACGTGGTGTTCCGAGCATTCCTCGACGAGTACTACCGCGAGTTGCCCGAGGAGGACGCGGACCCGCATCGCGTCGAGAACGCCTATGCGGCGGCGTTGTCCCACCTCCAGCTCGGCATGGTCCGAGCGCCCGGCGAGACGCTGGTGAAGGTGTTGTCCCCCGATGTCGAACGCGACGGGTGGGCCAGCGATCGGTCGTTGCTGATGTTCGTCACCGACGACGTCCCCTTCCTCGTCGACACGGTGCGCATGGTGCTCGACCGCTACGAACTGGGCATCCATCTGCTCGTGCACCCGATGCTGGGGGTCGTGCGCGAGGACGGGCGGATCGTCGAACTCGGCCCTGGCGTCGGGTGTGTCGAAGCGTGGACCCAGATCAGCCTCGACCGGTGCACCGAGGAGACTGCAGCAGCGCTCGAGGGCGAGATCACGTCGGCGATCGAGGGGGTCCAGCTCGTGGTCTCCGACTTCGGGGCGATGCAATCGCGTCTGCGCAACGTGGCCGGCGACAACGAGCTGCTCGAATGGTTCGCCGACGAACAGTTCATCTTCCTGGGTGCAGCGATCTACCGCCGCGAAGGGTCGGAGCTGGTTCTCGAACCAGGCAGCGAACTCGGCGAGTACCGGGTGGGGCGCCTCGATGCGACCGTGATCGACCCTCCGGTCGCCGACTCCGACGATCTCTTCGTCCTCGCTCGCACCGATGCGGTGTCGCCGATCCATCGTCCGGCGAGGATGGCCTCGATCGCGGTGCGCGTGCCGGACTCGGGACGGGAGTTCCGCTTCGTCGGCCTGCTCGGCAGCGGTGCCTATCGCCAGAGCGTGTTCGCGATCCCGCTCGTCGGCGAGCGTGCACAGTCCGTCATCGATCGCGTGGGCGCCGAGTCGGAGAGTCACACGGGGCGGGCAGTTCGCAACGTCGTCGAGACGCTGCCGCGCGACGTGCTGTTCGAACTCGGTGCCGCCGACCTCGCCGAGCTCGTCAGTCAGATCGTCGGCCTGCAGGAACGCCGGATCGTCCGGGTCTTCGATGTCACGGAGCCGGTGGGGCCGTGGACCACCGTCTTCGTCTACGTGCCGCGATCGCGGTTCACCGCTTCGCTCCCCGGCGTCGTCGCCGACCTCGTGGGGGAGTACTACGGCGGGGAGGTACGCGACACCGAGACGTTGATCGGCACGAGTTCGCTCGCTCGGATCTCGATGACGGTTCGAGCCGATCGGCTCGAGGACCCCGAACGGCTGGCGGTTGCGATCGATCTCGCCTCGACGACCTGGGACGAGCGAGCGCGCGATGCCCTGGTCGATGTGCTCGGCGAGGTGGAGGGGCATCGCGGTCTTCTCGGTCGTCCGTGGAAGCATCCCGGTCGACTACCAGGCGCGGGTGCGTCCGGAAGCTGCCGTCGGCGACCTGGTCCACGTCGCCCAACTCCTCGGTCCGGCCGCGGAACCGAACGCCGTCGTCACTTCGTTCGGACGAGTGCTCGACGCTCATGACGGTGAGTGGCGCTTCCGGGTGTTCCTCCGGAACCGGGCGGCCACGATCGCCGAGATCGTGCCGATCCTCGAACACCTCGGCCTCTCGGCGCTCGACGAGCACCCTTCGCTGTTCGCCGGGGCCGATGCCCGGGTGCATCTCTACGACGTGGGCGTCTCCCTCGGCGACGCCACGATCGACGACGAGCAACATGCGGAACTCCAGCGGGCGTTCGTCGGGCTGATGTTCGGTGAGATCGAGGCCGACGATCTCAACCGACTCATCCTCCGCGCGGGGCTCGACCGCCGCCAGATCGCAGTGATCCGCTTGTACAAGCGGTACCTCCGCCAGGTGGGTTTCACGTTCAGTGCCGCATACGTCGAGCGGGCGATGGTGCGCCACGGGGAACTCACCCGCGAACTCGCCCGTCTGTTCGACACCCGGTTCGACCCCCGTCTCGACCTCGACCGTGACGCACGCGCCACCGAGGTTGCTGCGGTCCGCGCATCGCTGCACGAACACCTCGACGCCATTCCGTCGCTCGACGACGATCGGATCTGCCGAGCGTTCCTGACGCTGATCGACGCGACCGTGCGAACCAACGCGTTCTCGGGGCGTGCGGAGATCTCGGTCAAGCTGCGGCCGCACGACATCGGGTTCCTGCCCGAGCCCAAGCCGATGTTCGAGGTCTTCGTGAGTTCGCCGTACGTCGAGGGGGTCCACCTCCGAGGTTCGCGGATTGCGAGGGGTGGACTGCGTTGGAGCGATCGACCTGAGGACTTCCGCACCGAGGTGCTCGGCCTGGTCAAGGCGCAGATGGTCAAGAACGCCGTGATCGTGCCCGGTGGCGCCAAGGGCGGCTTCGTCGTCAAGCACTCGACAGCGGCGCCCGGTGACCGAGAGGCCCAACGAGCCGAGGGCATCGACCGGTACCAGCGATTCGTGCGAGGACTGCTCGATCTGACCGACAACGTCGTCGGCGCCGAGGTCGTCCATCCGCCCGATCTCGTGATCTACGACGACCCCGACCCCTATCTCGTCGTTGCCGCCGACAAGGGCACGGCGACGTTCAGCGACATCGCGAACGCGGTTGCCGTGGAGTACGACTTCTGGCTCGGTGACGCGTTCGCTTCGGGCGGGAGCCACGGCTACGACCACAAGGAGATGGGCATCACGGCTCGCGGCGCGTGGGAGAGCGTGCGGCGTCATGCCCGGGTGATCGGCAAGGACGCCGATCAGGACGTGTTGACGGTCGTCGGCATCGGCGACATGTCGGGGGACGTCTTCGGCAACGGGATGCTGATCTCGTCGAACATCAAGCTGGTTGCGGCGTTCGATCACCGTCATGTGTTCCTCGACCCGGATCCCGACCCGGCTCGCTCGCACGCCGAGCGGCAACGTTTGTTCGCGCTGCCGTCGCTCCAGTTGGGCCGACTACGACCAGGCGGTGATCTCCGAAGGTGGCGGCGTGTTCGCCCGCTCGCTCAAGGCGGTACCCGTCACGCCACAGGTGCGGGCGGTTCTCGGTCTCGATGGCGACGCGGTCATGATGCGGCCGGACGACCTGATCTCGGCGATCCTTCGAGCGCCGGTCGACCTGCTGTGGAACGGTGGAATCGGCACATACGTCAAGGCGACGTCGGAGACCAACGATGCCGTCGGCGATCGTGCGAACGACTCGTTGCGTGTGAACGGCGCCGACCTTCGCTGCCGCATCGTCGGCGAGGGCGGCAACCTCGGTCTCACGCAACTCGCCCGCGCCGAGTATGCGATCGCTGGCGGCTTGATCTATGCCGATGCGATCGACAACTCCGCCGGTGTCGACTGCAGCGACCACGAGGTCAACATCAAGATCCTGCTCGACCGACTGGTGCGCGACGGCGAACTGACCGTGAAACAGCGCAACGAGTTGCTGGCGTCGATGACCGATGATGTCGCCGACCTGGTGCTCGACGACAACCGCGCGCAGACACTGGCGCTGATGATCGCCCGGACACAGTCGCTGGCGATGGTCAACGTGCACGCTCGGTACCTCGACACGCTCGAAGCCGAGGGGTACCTCGACCGGGCGCTGGAGTACCTGCCGACCGACAAGCAGATCGCCGAGCGCCAAGCGAACGGAAGCGGCCTGCGGGCGCCGGAGTTCGCCGTCATGATCGCCTACACGAAGAACGCCGATGTCGAGGAGATCCTCGACTCGGATCTCCCGGACGATCCGGCGCTCGACGCCGATCTGCTCGCGTACTTCCCGCAGATCCTGAGCGAGCGGTTTCCGGAGTCGATCCGGGGCCACCGGCTTCGCAGGGAGATCGTCGCGACCAGGCTCGTCAACGACATGGTGAACCTCGCGGGGATCTCGTTCGACCATCGGATGACCGAGGATTCGGGCGCTTCGGTGTCCGACGTCGCTCGCGCCTTCCTCGCTTCTCGCAACATCTTCGGCTTCAGCGAGATGTGGAAGGAGATCGATCAGCTGGGCAGCACGATCGATCTCGACACCCAGATCGGGCTGTTCCTCGATGCTCGTCGGATGGCCGAACGGGGCACGGTGTGGTTGCTCCGCCACCGGCACCCTCCGCTCGACATCGTCGACGCAGTCGACACGTTCACCGCCGGTCTGGCGTTCCTGTGTGAATCGCTCGACGACGTCACGACCGGTCGGGTCCGCGGCGACATCATGGCCTTGCGGGCAGAGCGCACAGCGGCGGGGGTGCCGACCGATCTCGCCGCCCGCTCCGCTCGTTGGCCCTGGATGCACACCGGGTTCGACATCGTCGAGTTGGCGCATTCCGAGGCGTGCAACGTGGCCGACGCGGCCACGGCCTACTGGGCGGTGTTCGAAGCGTTCGAACTCGGCTGGCTGTGGGATGGTGTCAGCGCGCTTCCCCGCTCCGACCGCTGGCAGGAACAGGCCCGCTCCGCGCTCCGCGACGACCTGATGAGCGTGATCGCCGACCTGACACGCAACGTCATGCGAGCCGCCGGGGGGTCGCCTTCGGCGTGGATCGCGGCGAACGAGCGCTCCGTCGGACGGGCGATCTCCATGCACACCGAGATCCGGCGAGCCGAGAGCTTCGATCTCACCACGTTGTCGGTCGCACTGCGACAGCTCCGAAACCTGGCGTTGCTCGCTGTCGCGCGGCCCTCCGAGTGAGCGCAAGGTCCTTGCCGAGGTCTTGCTGAAGGCTTTGCGTCGACTTGCCGACGGCCGAAGAATCGGCATGCCCGCGGGCGGGTAGCGTCGTACGGGCATGACCACCGGTCCGAGATTTCGATTCGCGCCCTCCCCGACGGGTTCGTTCCACGTCGGCGGCGCTCGAACCGCGCTGTACAACTGGGCGCTGGCGCGCCGCCTCGGGGGCACGTTCGTGCTGCGGATCGAGGACACCGACGAGGCTCGGAACCGTCCGGAGTGGACCCAGGGCATCATCGATGCCCTCGCCTGGATCGGGATCTCGGCGGACGACCCTCACTTCGAGGGGCCGCACTTCCAGAGCGAGTACGCGGTTGCTCATGTCGACGCCGCGAACCGCTTGTACGAGCAGGGAGACGCCTACTACTGCGACCTGACCGGTGAGCAGATCCAGGAGCGGGCGAAGCAGCTGGGCGTGTCCGGCTACGACGGGCACTCGCGCGACCGTGGGCTGGAGCCGGGGCCGGGCCGCGTACTCCGCTTCCGTGTACCCGACGGTGTGACCGTGGTGAGCGATCTCGTGCGCGGCGAGGTGTCGTTCGACAACTCGACGATCGAGGACTTCGTACTGCTCCGTGGCAACGGCACGCCCGTGTTCCTGCTGGCGAACGTCGTCGACGACATCGAGATGAACATCAGTCATGTGGTCCGGGCGGAGGAGCATCTGCCGAACACACCCAAGCAGCAGATGTTGTGGGAGGCGCTCGGCCACGAGCCCCCTCGGTGGGCCCACGTGCCAGTCCTGGTGAACGATCAGCGGAAGAAGCTGTCCAAACGCCGCGACAAGGTCGCGCTGGAGCAGTACCGCGACGAGGGCTATCTCGCCGATGCGATGGTCAATTACCTGATGACGCTCGGATGGACGCCGCCAGGGGCGGAGGAGTCAGGTTCGGAGATCGCCTCGTGGAACGACATGGAGGCGGCGTTCCGGCTCGAGGACGTCACCCATTCGCCGGCGTTCTTCGACGTCAAGAAGCTCGCGGCGTTCAACGGCGACTACATCCGTCGGATGCCGCTGGGCGAGTTCATCGAGCGCGGCAGGAGCCGAATTGCCGGCCGACTGGGATCGTGAGCGGTTCGCGGCGATCGCGCCGTACATCCAGGAGCGGTTGACCACGCTCTTGGAGGTGCCCGAGAAGGTCGACTTCCTGTTCTGGCCCGAGGGCGAGCCGGTCGACTACGACGAGGCATCGTGGGACAAGGCGTTCGGGTCCGAGTGGGCGCTGCCGCTGCTCGACGACGTGATCGGTGCCTACACAGCCCTCGTCGACTGGAGCGCCGACGCGCTGAAGGTGTCCATCGAGGACGTGATGCAGCGCTACGAGTTGAAGCTCGGCAAGGCGCAGGCGCCCATCCGCGTCGCGGTCACCGGTCGGTCGGTCGGGCCCCCGTTGTTCGAATCGCTCGAAGTGCTCGGACGCGACGAGACACTCCGACGCCTCACGGCGGCGAGCGCGCACGCCGGCAGGTGAGCGCCGTGGCCGATCGCGAGTTCGAGTTTCCATCGGAGGAGCAACGCGCCCTCGATCGCGAGATCCTGGACGCACTCGACGAGCGGCAGTCCGTCGGCGAGCGATACGCCCGTGCGGGTGAGATCCCGACCCCGACGCCGCACGAGCCGACGATGCGCCCGGACCCGCAGGCCGGCGTGGTGGGCGACCCGACGCCGGTTCGGCCGTTGCCGCAACCTCCGCGCCCGGTTGCTCGACGTGTGCTGCAGGTCCTGGCGCTGTGTGTCGCGACCCTCCTCGCCTACGGGTTGTTCTCCTATTGGCAGGTGTGGTCGACCGGCCGGTCCGACGAGGCCCGACCGGTCGACGCGATCGTCGTACTCGGGGCAGCGCAGTACGACGGGCGGCCGTCGCCCCAGTTGGCGGCCCGACTCGACCACGCGCTCACGTTGTGGCCGGAGGGCCTCGCCCCGATGATCGTCGTGACCGGTGGCAACCAGCCCGGCGACCGTTTCACCGAGGCCGATGCGTCCGCGGCCTACCTGACGGAGCGAGGCGTGCCGTCCGACGCGATCGTGCTCGAAGGCGAGGGCGCCTCGACCTACGAGTCGATGAAGAACGTGGCGGTACTGCTGGGTGAGCGGGTCGACTCGGTGCTGATCGTCACCGATCCCTATCACGCGCTGCGCAGCCGTTTGATCGCCGCTGACCTCGGATTCGAGGCGTATGTCTCGCCCACGCCGACCTCGGTGGTCTCCGGCGTTCGAGAGTTCAGACGCGAGGTCGGCGAGGCGGCAGGCGTCGCGGTCGGCCGGATCATCGGGTTCGATCGGTTGAGTGGCCTCACGAGTTGAGGCCGATACAATCCCGTGCCGCACCGGTCGTCGACTCGTCGCCGACCATCACGCCTTGGGGTGTGGTGTAATTGGTAACACAGCAGTTTCTGGTACTGTCATTCGGGGTTCGAGTCCCTGCACCCCAGCTCTGATCGATCGCCGGCCCGCTCGCAACAGCGAAGCGCCAGGGTCGGCGTTCGTCGTTTTCGGGTGAGCTGCGCACTGCGCGCCATCCGATTCCTGGGTGGGATCGCCGGGCCCGCTGCTATCGTTGCGGATCGCTACTTGGCCCGTTCGTCTAGTGGCCTAGGACACCACCCTCTCAAGGTGGCGGCACGGGTTCGAATCCCGTACGGGCTGCCAAGCAAAGACCAGGTCAGAGCCACTCTTCGGAGTGGCTCTTTCCGTTCCCGGCCCCACGGGAAGCAGCGCTACGCCACGAAGACGGTTCCGCGTGCTGTCGTTGTGTGCGCCGTCGACGGAACCTCAGGGCACAGATGTGCCGGTGTTGCTCGGTGGGCGTCTGCTCGGGGCCGCGCAACGTGACGTAGACAGACGCTGTCGATACGGTGAGATGGGGCAGGAAGGGAGCCGTGTGGTCGACATGAGGGTCTGGCTCATCACTGGGGCGAGTCGAGGGATGGGCACCGAGTTCGCGTCGGCGGCGCTCGGCGCAGGTCACGCCGTGGTGGCGACCGGCCGTCGCACCACGGATGTCGCAGATGCGCTGCCGGCTTCAGACCGCCTCCTCGTGGCAGCGCTCGATGTGACGTGCCAGGATGACGCGGATGCAGCCATCGCTGCAGGTGTGGAGCGGTTCGGGCGCGTCGACGTGGTGGTCAACAGCGCCGGTGCGTCGTTCAAGGGCTACTTCGAGGAGATGTCGCCGGCCCAGGTCGAACAGCAGCTGGGGGTGAATCTGCTGGGTCCGATGAACGTGACGCGAGCCGTTCTCCCGGTGATGCGCCGACAGCGATCCGGTCATCTCATTGCGATCTCGTCGGGTGCGGGGCTGATGGGGTTCGAGTACTCGTCGGTGTATGCAGCTTCGAAGGCAGGGTTGGAGGGATGGATGAGTGCGCTGGCTCAGGAGGTCGAGCCATATGGCATCCACACGACGATCGTCAATCCGGGGTTCTTCCGGACGGGTCTGGCGAGTCCGGAGTCGTTGGTCTGGCCCGATCTGTCGATCGACGACTATTCGGAACGGAGTGCTGCGCAACGCAAGTGGTGGTCGGCGCAGGACGGGCAGCAGGCGGGCGATCCGGCCAAGCTTGCCGCCGCGCTGATCGCTCTCGCTGATGAGGACCCGCCGCCTCGTCGGTTGATCGCGGGCGCGGACGTGATCGCACTGACGCAGCGCAAGATCGAACTTCTCCAAGCGGACATCGAGTCACACCGATCGCTGTCCGAGTCGCTCACCTTCGACGTGTAGCCGACGTCCGACAACGACGCATCGGATCAAGGCGCTCATGGCCAAGGGCGATCCGATCGAACCGTTCGCGTCCGTTTGACCGGCGGTTACCGAGCACTGCACTGGGGTCGGAGTCGGTCACTGCAGCGTGGCCGGGGACTGCGATTCTGCGTGTCGAAGTGTGCGGCCTCGGTGGGCGCAGATTTGACTGCGCCCTGGCACGTTCGCCTCATGCGGCCGCACTGTCCCAGAACGTCATGGCGTCCTTGGAGATGTGCGGGCCCGCTGGTCAGCAGTCCACGACCACGTCCTCGACCGCGAAGGCCGGTGGGTCACTGGTGTCGTAGTCCTGGCTCGTATCGACTGAGAACTCGATACCGGTGCCGACTGGTGCGCGCTCGATGGTGAACACGGCTCCGCTGGCACACACCACGTCGCTGGGCGCCGCCGAAGCGAGGATCGTCGAGTTCCCCCTGACGTTGTTGTCGAGGTCGACGTCGATGAGCACCCGGAGTACAGCTGGTCATTCCCGACGGGAGAGCTCTGCAGATGGCGGTGTGCGCGCCGCCGCAGCGCGAGCAGTCACCCACACCGTGTGAGGTCATCGATGGCGATCGCGTCCATCACAGGTGACGCAGCGAGGTGCGGACGGCTTCGATCCACATGGCCTGGTGTGGCCAGAGCACGGTGGTCGCCTCTTGCAGTGATGCCCATCGGAAGGCGAAGCGATGCTCGACGATGTCGCCGCCGGACTTCTCCTGCCACTGCCATTCCTCGTCAGGGGACGGCTGTTCCAATCGGAGGTGAAATGCGTGCTGGACGTGTTCCTCGAGCCCGGATGGTACGTTCCCGGGCTCCGATCGTCCCCATGCCTCCCCGAGCTTGCGCACGAGCACAGCCGTCTCGACTCCCGACTCCTCGACGAGCTCACGGAGAGCCGCATCCTCGGGGGACTCCCCTTCGTGGATGCCACCGCCGGGCACCTGGGTTCCAGCGTCGACATCGACATGGTCGAAGACCAGCAGCCGACCGCTGGGATCGGTCACGAAGGCCACGACTCGCTGATAGCAGCGCGGATGCCAGCTCGCCATCGCCGTCAGTCGTTTCGAACGGCGGACAGCCTCACCGCCGTGTCGGTCCATGCGCTCATCTTGCCCGACACACCTCGAGTTCCTCGACGTTGTCAACCCGGGATCTTGCCGCGGGCTCCTTCCGCCATGGGCTCCGTGTGCGGAGCGACGGTGCCCGCGTGGTGCGGCGCATGGTCGGCTTGGTGAACGGACTGCCTGCGGCCGGCAAGTCGACGCTCGCCCCCGAGTTGGCGGAAGCGCTCGCGCTGGCGCTGCTGAGCGCGACGCGTGTCAGCCGGACGATTCCGCAGCGGCAGCGAGGTTGGCGAGCGTCTGCTCCATCGTGGACTTGTTGTGGGCGATGCGGTCGGACACGCCGGTCGCCTTCGCAGCGATCGGCTTGAAGAATCCCAGTCGCAGGTCGGTCCAGCTCTCGGTGACCGTGCATCCATGCTCGGTCGAGGTGATGTCGTACGCCCACATGGCGACCGGGAGGCCCATCGCCGTCACGCGGAACGAGAACCGGCGCCCCGGCTCTGCGTCGACGACTTTCGCGACGGTCTTCCACGACTTGCCACCATGCCGATTCGCCCCGCGAAACGCAGCGCCGGGAGCGGGTCCGGTCGCGCCCTTGATCCAGGCGCCACCCTCGTTCTCCGGTGACCACTCCGCCATGCGAGGAAGATCGGACACCATCTCCCACACCGCCTCGGCGGAGGCCGCCACGTCGCGGCTGACTGACACGTCTGCGCTCATGGCGTCCAAGGTACATCGCCGCACCGTGGACGAATTGCTCTGGGCGCACGTGCGCCACCTACGGCCGGCCTGGTGACGGGATGACGGGGCGCGGGACTTGGGCCGCGCAGTGCAGCGGGTCGGTGGCTGAGGTCCGCGAGCAGTGTGATTCTGAGCGAGCGATGTCGGGTGCCTGGAGATGCGGGTCGAGGTGATCAGAGCCTGAGCACGTGAGCGATGCTTTGCGGAGCGAATCCCGATCGTTCATACAGGCGCCGGGCGGCCGCGTTCTCGAAGTAGCTCTCAACGTGGAGCTCGACGCAGTCCTGGTCGCGTGCCCAGTCGATGAACGCCTCGGTGAGTCGCTGCCCGACGCCTGCTCCGCGAGCATCGCTCCGCACGTACATGCTTCGCAGGACACCCAAGGTCACCGGCTGCCGAGTCGGGTTCGACGGTGCCGTGTACCCAACGACGTGGCCGACAATGGTGTCGTTGCGTCGAGCGACCAGAACCACCGAGCTGTCGTCGGCGAGCAGCCGGTGGAAGTCGGCGGCTCCCTCTCGCAGCGGCCACGTCACGTCGGCGTGGGGGTCGTGCACCCCGGCGTCCTCGGCGAAGAGCAGCGCTTCGAGTTCGACGAGCGACTCGACGTCACCCCGGTTCGCGATCTCCACACTCGTCACCGAGCGCACCGTAGCGAAGGGCGTGAAGGAGCAGTGGACCGATTCCCGTTCAGCGCGGCGACCGGGACGATGTGACGCCGCACCAGGGCCATGCCCGGTCACCATCGGAGGCGACGGTGCAGTGATCACGGGCGCTGAGGCCGAGCGATCTTCCGGCCAGATGGACACTTGCGTGAGGCGCCCGTGCGGGGCACTCTGCTCGGGTGGGCGGTCCGGCTCCAGGTCGAGCTGACTTCGCGCTCGTGATCACCCTTGCGGTTGAATGGGTCGAATTGCACTGGATCGGCACGTCCGATCGATCGACCAGTCGCTGCGACCCGACGCGATCATCCCGGACCAGATCGCTCGTCTCCGCGCTGCATCGCCGGCCAACTGTGGGAGGGAGGGATGCTGTTCGGGTAGCTCATACTGCCGGTCGTCGTCAACGAGATCGCCTGCCCCCGAAGTGCCGGTCGAGGGCGCTCCACGAGGTCCGACCGACACCACGAGCTTCATGCGACAACAGCCCGCTCGTGACGGCCCAACTCTCGCGTCACGGAATCGTGTCCACGGCCCGGGGTCTCGGGGCACTCAGCGGTCGGTCGAGGGCACCGCTGCTTCAGATCGCACCTCGTGCGGTTGGGACGGCGGTCTACGATGCCCGCATGCGTCTGCGCCCGATGCTGCAGGTGAGCGATGTCGTCGTCGCGAGCCGGTGGTATCAGGAAGCGCTCGGGTTGACGTCGGGTCACGGCGGTGACGAGTTCGAGATGCTGTTCTCCGGTGACAACCTCGTGCTGCAGCTCCACCGCCTCGACGCGCACGAGCACGGACTTCTCCAGCCGGACGAGTCCGACGTCCGCGGCGCCGGCGTGTCGCTGTGGTTCGAGACGTCGGATCGATCTGCGTTCGAGGCGCTGTTCGAACGTGCTGAATCGTCGGGAGCGACCATCCTCGAGCGGCCCCACTGGAATCCGCTGGCTCACCACCACGAGGCGACGATGGTCGATGCCGAGGGGTACATCGTGGTGATCCACAGCCCCTTCGAAACTGACGGCTGATCCGGCCAGTCTGTGCTCCTGATTGCGGGCGGGCGATGCTCACCGATGCCGCACACGTCGACACTGACCGAGGAGGTCGCCGCGACCGTGTAGGTCTCGGCGGAACGAGTTGCGGCAGTCGCGACCAATTACGCCGAGAGTCGAACCGGGTGCGCCCGCAGCAGCGACACTCAGGGGCGAGGCATCTCGCGCTCGGCGAGCGCAACGAGTGCGGTGCTGACGATGCTGGCAGCGTCGAGGTGCATCGCCTCGTGCAGCTCGGCGATCGTGCCCGATTCGCCGAACCGATCGACGCCGAGCGGGAACTGGCGTGCGCCCACGGCGGAGCCGAGCCACGCCAGGTTGTGACTCGCCGCGTCGTGCACGCTCACGATCGGGCGATCGCGCTCGCCGATCGGAACGAGGCTGTCGAGGTGGATCGGACCGCGGTCGAGACGAGCCGTGGTCGTCGACGACATGAACCGCGCCCGCCACTGCCGGTAGAGCCGATCCGGGCTGGTGAGGTGGACGACGACCGCCTGTACCCCTTCGCCGTCGAGGTCGGCCGCCGCAGCGATCGCTTCGGGAACCATCGCGCCGGTGGTGACCAGTGTGACCGCGGGACGACCATCGGGTTCGGGATCGACCAGGCGGTATCCGCCGGCGAGCACGGCTGATCGCAGCCGCTCCTCGCCGTGGGCAGCGAGCGCGTCGGCGAAGGGGCGCTGGTCGATCGGGCGAGTGGACAGCCGGAGATAGCTGCTGCGGCCATCGGGTCGCGTGAGCTGGTCGAGCGCATCGCACAGCAACCAGTCGACCTCGCTCGCATAGGCCGGCTCGGACGCGTCGATGTTCGGAAGTTCTTGCCCGACCGACGGCGTGATCGTCGACTGGTGTGCGCCGCCCTCTGGCGCGAGCGTGACCCCGGCCGGTGTGCCGGCCACGATGAACCGGGCGTCGTTGTAGAGCCCGTAGATCAGGGCGTCGAGCCCACGCAGGACGAACGGGTCGTACACCGTCCCCACCGGGAGGAGCTGTTCGCCGTGGTGGTCGTGGCTCAGCCCGAGCTGTCCCAGCAGCATGAAGAGGTTCATCTCGCTGATCCCCAGCTCGATGTGCTGTCCGGTCGGACCAGGCGCCCACCGCAGCAGGCGCTCGGCACCGCCGTGGTCGTCGCGTTCGGTCGGGGAGTAGACCCCGCGCTTGTTGATCCAGCCACCGAGGTTCGTGGAGATCGACACATCCGGCGCAGTCGTCACGATTCGTTCCCCGACGCCTGCGAGATCGGCGAGGCTCGAGAGGACGCGTCCGAACGACTCCTGGGTCGACACGAACCCGTTCGTCGACACCGGCCGGGCCCGCAGGGGAATCGCCAGCGCGGGACGCGGGACCGGCGACGGGTTGTTGATCGCCCCGCCGACCGCTGCACATCGCCGTCCAGCCGGTGACGCGGGGTCGAAGCGGTCCCACTCCGTCCGCGCGTCGAGGCCGACCGACGCGCGGAACGCGTCGATCTGTTCCTCGTCCAGGAGCGCGGCATGATTCATCGGATCGCCGGCCATCGGCAGGCCGTACCCCTTGATCGTGTAGGCGAACACCACCGACGGGCGGTCGGTGACCGCGTCGCAGGCTCGGTACGTGTCGAGCAACAGCCCGAGGTCGTGGCCGCCGAGATCGGTGACGACCGTCTTCAGGTCGTCGTCGTCGAGGCCGCCTGCGAAGCGCCGAACGGCGTCGTCGGCGCCGACGAGGAACTTCCGCCGGACGTCGGCGCCGTCGAGCGCGAACAGCTCCTGGTACGCCTCGTTGGTCATCGCGTCGATGTGGGCTTCGAGCGCGTCGCCGTCGGGCTGCGAGAACGCGGCGTTCAGGCGGCTGCCGTACTTCGCCTCGGCGACGTGCCACCCCGAGTCCTCGAAGAACTTCTTCAGCCGGATCGCGGCGATGTCGGGGATGACCCGGTCGAGACTCTGGCGGTTCAGGTCGACGACCATCGTGAAGTTCGCCAGGCCCTGGGTGGCCGGGTCGGCGATCGCCTCCCACACGTTGCCCTCGTCGAGTTCGGCGTCGCCGACCAAGGCGATGAACCGAGCCTCGGGACGGTCGCCGAAGTGGGAGTCGACGTACCGGCGGGTGAGCGCCGAGAACAGCGGCGCGACCGCACCGAGCCCGACCGAGCCGGTGGAGTAGTCGGACACGTCGGGGTCCTTCGTGCGCGAGGGGTAGGCCTGCAGGCCGCCTCGCTGGCGCAACGTCGTGAGATACGACCGGTCGAGTTCGCCGGTGAGGTACTTGATCGCGTGGTACACGGGGGAGGCGTGCGGCTTCACGGCGACCTTGTCGGAGCCGTTGAGGTACCCGAACCACATCGCCGTCATGATCGACACCATCGACGCGCACGAGGCCTGGTGGCCGCCGACCTTGATGTTGCCGGACGGATCCACGGACGCGGGTCGTCGGTTGGCGTGGTCGACGATGCGTGTCGCAAGCCACAGGACGCGCTGTTCGATCTGGCGCAGCGTGGCGAGGTCGTCGGAGGCGACGGGTCGGGAGGCGTTCGTCATGTCGGTTCACCTTCCTCGTAGCAGCAACTGATCGACGGGGGCGAAGTCGTCGGTGAGCACGGTGGCGCCGTCGATGAACGCATCGACATCGGGGACGAGCAGCCCACCCTCGGTGTCGATCACGGCGGGGTCGAACAGTTGGTCCGACGCGATGATCACCGAGTTGCCGAGCCCCCCGTCGGCGGCCGACGACCCGAGCACGACCTCGACGTGGGTGAGCACCTGGGCAATCGTGGCCGCCTCCGCACGGAGGAACGACTGGTCGCCACCATCGATCACGTTCAGGACGTAGACACCGCTCGGTCGCAGGACCCGGGCGATCTCCTCGGTGAACTCGACCGTGGCGAGGTGCCACGGCACGGCCCGGCTCCCGAATGCATCGCCGACCACGATGTCGGCGCTGTCGTCGGGGAGCTCGGTCACCGTCAGCCGTGCGTCGTCTCTGCGCACCTCGATGCCCGTGCCGGGACCGGTGCTGCGCGCGAACTCGTCGACCACCAGATCGACGAGTTCGTCGTCGATCTCCACCACGATCTGCTCGCTGCCGGGGCGCACGGTCTGCAGCCACGTCGGCACGGTCAGGGCGCCGCCGCCGAGGTGAACGGCATCGACCGGCCCGTCCGGGGCCACCCGATCGATGACGTCGGCGAAGCGGCGTGTGTACCAGAACTCGAGATGCGTCGGATCGTCGAGATCGACGTAGCTGTGACGGAGGTCGTCGAGCACCAGGGTGCGGCCGCTCGCACGCGTGGCGTCGGCCTCGATCGACACGCAGTAGTAGGTCGTCTGCGCGTCGCAGGGGCTCCCGAGCGCAGTCGCCGCGATCAAGGCGACGCCGGCGACGGCCGACATCGACGTGACGGCGGCACCCGTCGAGCGACGAGTCACACTCGGAAGCGCGACCCACAGCGCGAGGCCACCCACGACCAACAGGACCCCGACGACGGTGATCAGGGTCGTCACGGCGGCGATCGCGACGAGCACGAAACCGGTGAGGAAGGTCGCCACGATCGCCCCGGCGGTGCCGTAGGCCGAGAGCCGGCCGACGGTCGTTCCGGTCGAGTCGAGGTCACGGAGTTGCAGCTTGACGACCGCCGGAGGCACGGCGCTCAAGACGGTCGCCGCCGGGAGGAAGCCGACCGACGTGAGCACCATGATCGTGCCGATGCTCGACGAGGTGCCGGCGCTGCCGAGCGCGCGAACCGTCGGGATGGTTGCGATCGCGAGGGCGCCGCCCGCGATCAGCAGCAGCGGAATCAGACGTCGCGGGTCGAACCGATCGGCTGCGACACCGCCCAGCCACGCACCGATGGCGATCCCGACCAGCACGGTGCCGATGATGCCGGTGTAGGTGTTCAGGCTCACGCCCACGTACGGAGCGAGCAACCGCCCGGCGAGGATCTCGAGGACGAGCACCGCGGCGGACGTGCCGACCACGAGCAGGATCGCCAGCCAACCCGGCAGCGGGCCGTGCTCGACCCGTGCGTCGGCGTCGAGCATCGGTTCGGCGGACGTCGTCACGTCGGTCATGGTGGCAGGTCGCTGCGCTGTCGGGCTCGCAGTGCGCGTTTCGATGTCAGGTCGCCGGCACGAAGACGGTGGGGCAGGGCGCGTGCAACAGGACGTGGCGGCACCACGGCGCGACGACGTGGGCGTCGGCGTCCGGCCGGTCGTGCAGGCCGACGACGAGCAGATCGGCGTGGGTCGCCGCTTCGACCAACACGGGTCCGGTCGATCCAGGGGCAGTCGACCAGGAGATGGTCACGTCGCCGCTGCCTCGCCCGCCCTCGCCGGGCGCCTCCTCGCTCATCCGGTCGATCTCGGCGGCAAGTGCCTCCACGTCTTCACGCGCCCATTGCGCAGCCAGGGACGGATCGACGTAGTAGGCCAGCACGTCGAGCAGGCCGTCGGTGCGGAACACCGGCCGTTGCGGCACCGCTCGGATCAGGTCGAGGGACGCGTCGTGTTCGGCGGCGAAGCTCGCCGCCCAGCGCAGCGCGGCCTGCGTGGCGGGCCCGTGTCCGATGCCGACGACGATGGTTCCGCCGCGAGGCGCCGGGGTGTGCTCGGCACCGACGACCACGATCGGACGATCGGCGTTGCGCAACAGTGTGGAGAGGATGGGCCCGAGGCTGCGCAGGACCATTCGCCGCTGCTCGTGCATACCGACCACGACCAGATCGGCGTCGGTCTCAGCGGCCGTCCGCTGCAGTTCGACGGCCACGTCACCCTCGTCGACGTGGACCTCGCGGACCCGTGCAATCGTGCTGGCCCAGGCCGTCGCCGCCATCGACGCCGCAGATCCGTCGATGCCGCAGACCGCGGAGCGAATCGACTGGCCCACGACTCCACCCTACGCGCTGCGTGACGATCGGGCCCGCTGTCGACGGCCGAGGCCAATCGTTGGATGGTTCCGGGGCGTGCGTCGTCCATACTGTCGGGCAGTCATGCCTCGCCCCGACGACCTCCCCGCAGCTGCCAACTTCGTGCGCGAGTTGGTGATCGCCGACAACGAACGCGGTACGTTCGGCGGCCGCGTCCAGACTCGTTTCCCGCCCGAACCGAACGGCTACCTCCACATCGGACACGCCAAGGCGATCACGGTCGATTTCGGCATCGCCGAGGAGTTCGGCGGCGTCTGCAACCTGCGCTTCGACGACACCAACCCCGACACCGAGGACACGAGCTACGTCGACGCGATCATCGACGATCTCGCGTGGCTCGGGTTTCCGATCGACGGCGAGCCGCTCTACGCGAGCGACTACTTCGAGCAACTGTACGAGTGGGCCGAGCTGCTGATCTCCGAAGGCCTCGCCTACGTCGACGACCAGGACGGGGAGACGATCTCGGCGCAACGAGGCGGCTACGGCCGGCCCGGCATCGAGAGCCCGCACCGTGACCGCCCCATCGAGGAGAGCCTCGACCTGTTCCGGCGCATGCGGGCGGGCGAGTTCGCCGAGGGATCTCACGTGCTGCGCGCCCGGATCGACATGCAGCACGAGAACATGCAGCTGCGCGACCCGGTCATGTACCGCATCCGGGCAGTCCACCACCATCGCACCGGTGCGCTGTGGAGCATCTACCCCACCTACGACTGGGCGCACGGGCAGAGCGATGCGATCGAGGGTGTGACGCACTCGTTGTGCACGCTCGAGTTCGACAGCCACCGGGCGCTCTACGACTGGTACCTCGAGCACTTGCCGCTGCCGTTCGAGCAACCGCGTCAGACCGAGTTCGCCCGGCTCGAACTCACCCACACGGTCACGTCGAAGCGACGGCTCGCGAAGCTCGTCGAGGACGGGATCGTCGACGGGTGGGACGATCCCCGCATGCCCACCCTCCGTGGGTTGCGGCGCCGCGGGTACCCCGCATCGGCGATCCGCGAGTTCTGCAACTTCATCGGGGTGTCGCGCACGAACAGCCGGCACCAGATCGAGTTGCTCGAGTCGTTCGTGCGCACCGAACTCAACCGCACCGCGCTGCGGCGCATGGCCGTGTTGCGGCCAGTGCGAGTGGTGATCACGAATTGGCCGAACGACGACGAAGGCAAGCCGGTCGTCGAGTACGTCGAGCTGGTGAACAACCCCGAGAACCCCGCCGACGGCACGCGCACGGTGCCGTTCAGTGGCGAGTTGTACATCGAACAGGACGACTTCATGGCGGAGCCGCCACCGAAGTACTTCCGGCTCTCGCCGGGCAAGGAAGTACGCCTGCGAGGTGCCTACTTCGTCACCGCGACGGGGTTCGACACCGACGCCGACGGCAACGTCACCGAGGTGCAGGTCACCTACGACCCCGACACCAGGGGCGGCAACGCACCGGACGGTCGGAAGGTCAAGTCGACCATGCACTGGGTGTCGCGAGCTCACGCGATCGACGCCACGGTGGCCCTGTACGAGCGGTTGTTCGCGGCGGAGGTGCCCGGCGAGGCGACCGGTGACGCATTCGACGACCTCGATGCGAACTCCCGTGAGGTCCTCACCGGGGCCAAGGTCGAGCCGATCCTCGCCGACGTCGGTCCGGGGCACGTGGTCCAGTTCGAGCGTCTCGGATACTTCGCTGCCGACCCGGACCAGACGATGCTGTTCCATCGCACCGTCGGCCTCCGCGACGAGTGGGCCAACATCCAGAAGAGAACCTGACCGAGGAGCCACCGGGGCGCCGTCTGGCGTCGGGTTAGATTCCCGGCCATGAGCCGCTTCGGTCGTCTGCTGTTGCTCGCGTCCGCGCTCGCAGCGATCGTTCCGGTGGTCGCCGAGCAGCCCCGGCCCGTGTCCGCCGCGACAGCGTCCGTCGACTGCGCCCCGCAGCCCACCGGTGGCGCAGCAACCATCCCGCCACTGGTGAGCTACACCGCGATCAATCCGGTACGCCTCGTCGACACCCGCAACAACGTGGGCGGGGTCGACGCCGAGATCGAACCCGGCTGCACCCTGCGGGTCGGCATCGGTGGCGACGTTCCCGCCACGGCACAGGCGGTGTCGTTGTCGCTGACAGCGGTGGCGGCCGTCGGCGACTACTTCACGGTGTACCCGTGTGCATCCGGTCGACCCGAGACCTCCAACCTGAACTGAATCCCGGCACGTGCCCGTTCTCGACGAACGACCGCATCGTCGACGGCGTCATCCAGGAGATCGTCGGTGGAGTTGCGACGTGGGAGTGGCGGGCGACCGATCACATCCCCGACACCGCCGCCACGTTTCCGAATCGGTTCGACGTGCCCGTGTACGGCGCCCCGGCGTGGTCGACCTGCACCACTTCAACGGGCTCCAGTACATCGACGACGGCAGCGGTGACTATCTGGTCACCGCCCGCCATCTCGACAGCGCGTTCCGCGTCGATCGCGCCACCGACGCGATCGACTGGACGGTCGGTGGCCGACCGTTCGCAGCGGGCAATCACCTGACGATCATCGGTGATCCGTTCGGGGGCCCGAAGCGCCCGCACGACGCGCGGCTCGACGGTGACGTGCTGACGATGTTCGACAACCGGACCGCCATGAACCAGCCGTCGCGTGCGGTCGCGTATCGCATCGACGACCGGCCGGGCGTGCGGACCGCCACACTGATGTGGGAGATCCCCCAGGCGGCCGGACTCACCGGCGGCACCCTCGGAAGCGTCGGTGTGGCGCCCGACGGGTCGGTGCTCGTCGGATGGGGCGCTCAGATCCAGCCGATGTTCACCGAGTACGACGCGAACCGCAGGCTGATCATGTCGATCCGCCAGGAACCCTTCGGCTACTCGTATCGCATCGTCAAGTACCCGGTGAGCGCCTTCGACGTCAACACGCTGCGCGCCAACGCCGGAGGTGCCCCCGTCGGCCCGCCGTGACCCGGTGTTACGCCAGGGGTCAGACCCCTGGCGTAACAGTCAGCCTTCCCAGTACCAGTAGCAGCCGTACTGTTCGGGGTCGCCCCACGACACCGAGTCGCGGGCGGCGAGGGTCTGACGGTCGGAGAACTTCATCTGGTCGAGGCCGACCGTGACGAGCTCGTCGCCGATGGCGATCGACCGCTGCAGAGGATTCCAGCAGCCCTGCTTGTCGGGGTCGCCGTGGCTGATCGTGCCACGGGCGACGAGCTCCCGGCCGTTCAACTCGGCGACGACGGCGCCGCCGCCGGAACCCGTGATGCCGTCGGCGAGGCAGTCGACCTCGGGTCCACAGTTGCCCCACCCCGGTGACACCGGCAACACGATCGTGCCGTCGGGCTCCCAGAACAGGAACGCCTTGTGGTCCCACTCGACCTCGCTCTGGCCGCCGATCGGCAGGGTGGAGATCCGTTGCGGGTTCGTCGGGTCGCTGACGTCGAACAGGCTGAGCTGCGTGCCGGTGGTGCGGCCCTCGTCGGTGGCGTCCTGGCCGACGCCGAGGAGCAGGCCATCACCGACCGGGTGCAGATAGGCGGAGTAGCCGGGGATCTTGAGCTCGCCGTCGAGCACCGGATTCGTCGGATCGGACAGGTCGAGCACGTACAGCGGATCGATCTGTCGGAACGTCACCACGTAGCCGACGTCGTCGATGAATCGGACCGAGTAGATCTGCTCACCCTTGCCGAGCCCGGAGATCGAGGAGATCACCTCGAGGTCGGTGCCGTTCGGACGCATGACGTACACCGTCGACTCGCTCTGGTCGCCGAAGTTTCCCCAGTTGTCGGTGGTGGTCGCCACGCGCAGGTCGCCGTTGTACTCGCTCATGGCGAACTGGTTGAGGAGGCGACCCTGGACCTCGCCGGAGGCGACGTAGGTCGCGTCGGTGCCGTCGCCGAGGCGGAACTGGTGGATCAACGTCGGCGGGGCACCGCTGTCGTCATCCGGCAGCGTGGTCGTGGGCACCTCGGTGGTGGTCGTCTCCGGCGGGAGCGTGGTGTCGGGAACCGTGGTGTCGGGAACCGTGGTGTCGGGGACCGTGGTGTCGGGGACCGTGGTGTCGGGCGGTGCGGTCACGGTCGGTTCCGGGGCGCTCTCGATCGGCTCGATCGGCTCCGGGGTCGCCTCGACTGCGACATCGTCCTCGATCGCGACGCCCTCTTCGACGGGCATCGGCATCGGTACCGGTCCACCCCACTGCCAGTCCCAGTTCTGCGTGGCGATGTACAGGTTGTCGGTCGAGGCGTACACGGTGTCGCCGGTCGACACGATGCCCGCCGAGCCGACCGGCGTGCCCTCCGCCTGGAGGTCGATCGATCCGATCCACGTCAGCCCGAGCCCGGCGAACTCTCCCGGCGCGGCCACGTTCTCACACGGCACCGCGGCCTGCATCTGGCCGAAGCTGCCATCGCCGGCCTCGTCGAACCACCGGGGGAGCCAGTCGTCGACGCTCGACGTCGCGATGATCTCCTGGTTCCGGGCGAGGGCCGATTCCTCGTCGAGGCCGAACTGGTTCGGTTGGACGAACGGCAGCCGCTGATCGAAGGTCGTGGAGATCACCAGGCGGGCCACCCCGTCGATCGAACGGGTCGCGACGACGTTGCCCTCGAGGTGCGAGCGGCGCAGCAGGCTTGGGTTGGTGGGATCGGCGACGTCGTACAGCGACACGATCGTGTCGGGTGCGCCCGACCAGCTCGAGGTCACCACGAGCAGCCGCTGGCCGTCGAGCAGGAGCTGGTGCGAACCCTGCGGGAGTTGGGGTTCTGCAACCACCTCGGCATCGGTGACCGACACGATGCGCAGCCCGTCGGTGTTGGCGACGTAGACGAACCGACCGTCGGTCTCGACGATGTCGCCCTCGTCGACCCCGATCTCCTGGGTGTTCGTCCCGGAGAAGTCGCCGGTCGCCGGGGCACCGACGTCGGGAGCGGCGGTCGCCGCGGTGTCGGCCTCGGCCATCTCGTCGACCATCACACGGCCGTCGCCGTAGTAGATGCCTCCGCCGCCGAGGCCCCATGCGCTCACCCGCTCGGCTGCTTCGGTCTGCATGTACGACAGCAGGGCCGGGCAGTCGCCGAAGAACTCCAGCCGTGAGGCGAAGCCCTGCGGTCGACCCGACGCCGGCACGGTGCTCGTCGTGGCGCCCGGCGAGGTCGTCGGCGTGGCCGTCGTCGACCGCGTCGTGTCGGTCGGTTCGGTGGTCGAGCCGTCGCTGCTGCACGCGGACACCGCCAGCAGTACGCCGGCGACCATCAGGGGAATGAGCCGTTCACGCTTCATGTGTGTTCGACGTCACGCGCGGCCCACTGGTTCCCTCTTGACGAACTCTGGACGGAACGGGTGGACACGGGGGCGATCAGGAGCGGGCATCGAGGATGAGGCTCTGGACGCTGCGCCCGAGACGCCCGTCGAGGTCGTAGAGCGCCGATTCGGCGAAGCCTGCGCCCGTCGACGCGGTCGTGGTGCCGTAGTACGAAGCGGTGCGCATCCCGATCCACTGACCGACCGGAGGCCGGAGGAGATGGACGCTGAGATCGGGGTTGATGTACGTGAAGCGGTCGAAGGGCAGACCTCCGCTCACGCCGTTGCCGAAGTCCGCAGCCGCTGCGGCGCGCTGCGCCCCCGTCGGGGTCTCCCCGGCGACGACGCCCACCAACAGTCGGATCCACACGCCGACCGGGCCCGGCTGGTCCCAGGAGCCCTCGGTGAACCGGTGCTCGCAGGAGTCCTTGTGGAAGGCGACGTGGTCGTCGACCGCCCACGCGACTCGTTGCCGTTGCGCATCGTGCGGCGATCCGGGCGGATCGGGCAGGGGTTGGACGGCGTCGTCGGGGAGCTCCAGATCCGCGAGTCGGATCCGCAGGGCCCGCGCTCGTGCGACCTCCGTGCCCTCGTCGTCGAGGCGGGCTGACACCAGCGACACCTTGCGCCCGGGTCGCTCGATGTCGGTCGTGAGCGTCAAGGGGCGGCCGACGGGGACGGGGCGGGTGAGTTCGACGGTGAGTCGGGCGATCTGCCACTCGACCGGCGAGTCCGGATCGACCAGCTCGACCGCCCGGGTCAGCAGTGCGCTGATGGGGCCGCCATGGCACGCACGCGGGTCCCACGGTCCGCGGGCGTAGTCGGTCGGTGTCCATCGGTTCGCGCCGGACTGCTCGAAGAGCACGGCGGTCGGGGTCGGCTCGCTCATCCGACTTCGAGCGGGAGCAGGACGTCGGCGGCCTCGGTCAGGTGGGTCACCCAACCATCGGGGCCGTCGGGTTCGACGAGCGGCAGCACGACGAACTTCGAGGTCCCGACATCGACGAACCGTTCGATCAGGGACGACAGTTCGTTCCACGATGTCGGGACGAGCTCGCCGGGGTCGTCGAGATCAGGGCGACGTTTCGCGAGCAGCCGCTGGAGGCGTTCGGGGATCGGGCCGAACGAGTACGGGATCAGGACGCCGAAGTGGTCGTCCTCGATCTCGCGCCCGTGCTCGGCGCAGACATCTTCGACCACCCGCCGGCCCGCCTCGGCGTCGGCGGGCGTCACGAACGACGGCAGCCAGCCGTCGGCCAGGCGTCCGACGCGCCGGAGTTCCGATGGGGCGATACCCCCCAACCACACGTCCATCCGCTTCGGCGCCGGGAGCACCGTGATGTCGTCGTAGTGATGGCGGTCACCGTGGTGGGTGAACGGACGCCCGGTCCAGCAGTGACGCATCACCTCGAGCGTCTCGTCGAACATCGCGGCGCGCTCGCTGCGCTCGACGCCGAAGGCCTGTTGCTCCACCGGATCGACGGCTCCGAGCCCGAAAGCTGGGAGGAGTCGGCCGTCGGACATCGTCGCCAGCGTGGCGAGTTCCTTGGCCAGCACCACCGGGTTGCGTCCTGGCAGCACCATGACGGAGGTGCCGAACTTGAGCTTCGTGGTGCGCCCGGCGCCGTACGCCATGGCGACGAGGGGATCCGGAGCAGGCCCGCTGATCCGCTCGGACAACCACAGCGAGTCGAAACCGAGTTCCTCGAGGGCATCGACGACGACCCCGTAGGACGGCCCGTGGAGCCCCGTCGACGTGCCGAGCCCGAAGCCGATGCGCACCTTCATCGTCCGATGGTGCCACAGGACGCGTACGGCGGGTCAGCTCAGCGAGTCAGCTCAGGGTGTTGCGAATCCGAAGCGGCACCTGGCGACGTTGCACCCGGCCGGTCTGGATCCAGCTCGCCACGAACGCGACCACGATCACCGGCACCACGATCGCGACCTGTGGAACGTCGCCCGTCGCGGAGAGCGTCGTCGCCACCAGCGTCGCCACGACCGAGATGGCCAGCGCAAGCTTGAGAGCGGCGTTCCAGGTGCGACGGTCGAGTTCCACGCACCTGTTCTAGTTCGTGACAACGGCGGTGTCTCCTGTGTCGGAACCTCGACAGGAAACTGTCACTCGACCGCAGTGTTCGACATCGGATCGCGCGGTGGGAGATGACGCATCGGTGACATCGACGTGTCGGTTCCGCGAAGAGCGCCTGCCTATCGTCACGCCGATGACCGTCTCCGACCCGCCCACCGATCCGCCGACCAGCCCGTCCACCGACCCGCTCGCGCGGTTCCGGCTCGATGACCAGGTGGTGCTGGTCACCGGTGCGTCGTCGGGTCTCGGCGCACACTTCGCTCAGACCCTCCACGCAGTGGGCGCACAGGTCATCGTGACCGCGCGCCGCGCCGAACGGCTGGAGGGACTCGTCGCCCGACTCCCCGGAGCGGTCGCCCTGCCGGCCGACGTGGCTTCGGAGTCCGACCGGGAGCGACTGGTCTCGTCGGTGGTCGAACGGTTCGGCCGCGTCGACGTGCTCGTCAACAACGCCGGCGTGGGTGGCACCGTCGCCGTCGAGCAGGAGAGCCTGGACACCTTCCGGACATCGATGGAGGTCAACGTCACCGCACTCTGGCACCTGTCGAAGCTGGCGGCGCCGTCGATGATCGCGCGGGGCGCCGGGGCGATCGTGAACATCGCCTCGATGCTCGGCCACGTGGGCTCCACCCCGGTGAAGCAGGCGCACTACTGCGCGAGCAAGGGTGCCGTCGTCAACCTCACGCGCGAGTTGGCGCTCCAGTGGGCACGCAAGGGTGTCCGAGTCAACGCCTTGTGCCCGGGATGGTTCCCTTCGGAGATGACCGAGGGGATGGACTCCGACGAAGGGAGCCAGCGGTTCATCCGTGCGAACTCACCCATCCCTCGTATGGGTGAACTCCACGAACTCGACGGCGCGCTCTTGCTGCTGGCGTCACCGGCCGGAACCTTCCTCACCGGCCAGAGCCTGATCGTCGACGGAGGGTGGACTGCGCGCTGACGGCGCCGGGTCGGCCGTCCCACGGTGATGGTCGGGCGACAATTCGAGGTGTGATAGACCTCTCGCCGTTACTCCGATCGAAGGGACACCCATGAAGGATTTCATCACCGAGTTCAAGGCGTTCATCAACCGGGGCAACCTGGTGGAACTCGCCGTGGCGTTCACCCTGACGCTGTTCTTCGTGCCGGTGGTCAACTCCATCGTCGACGGCATCATCATGCAACTCATCGCCGGGATCTTCGGCCAGCCGAGCTTCAACTCGATCGTGATCGACGTCGGCGACGCCCAGCTCCAGATCGGAACGGTCATCACGGCGCTCGTCACGTTCCTGATCGTGGCGTTCGTCTGCTTCCTCATCGTCAAGGCCTACAACGCGATGAAGGGTCCGGTCGACGAAGACGACGCTCCGTCGGAGATCGACCTGCTCACGGAGATCCGTGACGAGCTCCGCTCACGGGGCAGCTGAACAGCAGCGCGACGCACCGAGGCGCCTGCCGTGCGCTTCAATGGTGTAGATGCTCCGCCGCCCGTCGCTCGTCGCGCTCCTTGCGCTCAGCCTGACCACGGGCGCGTGCGGGATCGCCAGCAGCAGTGCAGCCGACATCACTGCCTCGGCGGGGACGCCGGTGCCCACGCTCGCCGGGGTCGGAGCGCTGCCGGACACGGTGCCGGCCAACCGGGCCCCGCTCGTGATGGTCCGAGCGCCGCTCAACGAGGACGGGACCACCGCTGAGCTGCTGGGCGTGGTGGCCGAGGGCAATCGGGTGCTGTTGATCGGCGACTCGATTCTCGCCTCGACCTCGTCGCGCTATGGCGGACAGATGTGCGAAGCCCTCGTGCCGCTCGGGTGGCAGGTCGCCGTCGAGGCCGAGCCGAGCCGGTTCGTCGACTTCGGCAACCGGGTGCTCGACAGGGTGCTCGACGAGGACGCCGAGCCCGCCGACGACTGGAACGCTGCCGTGGTCTTCCTCGGGAGCAACTACGGCGGCGACGAAGTGCGTTACGAAGAGGAACTGCGCCGCATCCTCGATCGGCTCGCACCGCGTCCGACGCTGCTGCTCACGGTCACCGAATACCGATCGAACTACGTCGAGGTCAACGAGGTCGTCCGTCGGTTGGGTGCGGAGTACGACAACGTGACGGTCGTCGACTGGAAGGCACTGGCGGAGACGCCGGGCGTGTTGAGCGGCGACCGGCTGCATCCGACCGAGAGCGGCCGTGAGGTGCTCGCGCAGGCGATCGCCGCCGCACTCGGCCCGATCGGGATCGGCGAGGGCGAGTGCCTCCCGTCGGTGTTCCGTGACGACTCGGCCGTCAACCGTGGCACCGGCGGAGGCTCCAGCGTCGGTGGCTCGTCGTCGTCGTCATCATCATCATCATCGTCATCATCCAGCGGGACCCGTACGACGACCACCACCGTGCGACCCTCGGTGGCCACGACCACGGTTGCGGGCGGATCGGGCGGCTCCGGTGGGTCGGGGACCGCCACCACGACCACCGTCGGCTCCGGCGGCGGCGGACCCCGACCACGACACAGCCAGCGACGACACAGCCGCCGACGACGACGGCCACGACGGTGCCCGTGACGACGGCGACGACCGTGCCCGTGACGTCGCCCCCGGTGACGACGCCGGCGCCGGTCACGACGCCGGCACCGGTCACACCCCCGTCGGGTGATCTGGTCGACCCGCCGACCGGCGGCTGATCCGGCGGTGCGCCTCTAGCCTGGACGGGTGCTCCAGGCTCAGGCGATCTCGGTGGAAGTGGGTGGTCGACTCCTCGTCGACAACGCCAGCTTCACCGTCATGCCCCGCGACAAGGTGGGCATCGTCGGACGCAACGGTGCGGGAAAGACCAGCATGTTCAAGGTGCTCGGCGGCGCCGCTGATCCCAAGTCGGGCAAGGTGCTGCGCAAGGGCGGGTTCGGGTACCTGCCGCAGGACCCGAAGATCGACTCGGCACTCGATGGGCGCAGCTGCGTCACCCACGTGCTGTCCGGGCGCGGCATCGACGACGAGATCACTCGGATCGAGAAGCTGCGCATCGCGATGGAGGAGAACCCCGACGAGCGCAACGTCGCTCGATACGTGAACGCCGAAGAGGCGTTCCGCACCACTGGCGGGTACGCCGCCGAGAGCGAGGCCCGGGCGATGGCTGCCGGTCTCGGCATCCCCGACGCTCGGCTCGACCAGCCGATCAGCACGCTGTCGGGCGGCGAGCGGCGCCGAGTGGAACTCGCCCGCATCCTGTTCGCCGGCTCCGACGTGCTGTGCCTCGACGAACCGACCAACCACCTCGACGTCGACGCGAAGACCTGGCTGCTCGGCTTCCTGCGCCAGTACAAGGGCGCGCTGCTCGTGATCAGCCACGACCTCGAACTGCTCGACGAGTCGATCACCCGCGTGCTCCATCTCGACCGGGCGACCGAGCACGACGTCGGCGAGATCTTCGAGTACCGCGGCACCTACAGCCAGTACCAGCGCGCGCGAGCCGAGGACGAGGCCCGCCTCGCCAAGAAGGCGGCGCTGCAGGCGAAGGAGATCGACCGGCTGCAGACCGTCGTCGACCGCTTCGGTGCGAAGGCCACGAAGGCTGCGATGGCGCACAGCGTCGAGAAGCGCATCGCCCGCCTCGAGACGCAACGCGTCCGTGGCCCGCAGGCGACCAAGACGATGGCGGTCCGGTTCCCCGATCCGCCCAAGTGCGGGGAGACGGTGATCCGGGCGACCGGGCTGTGCAAGGCCTACGGCGGTCCCACGATCTTCGAGGACATCGGCTTCGACCTCGGGCGCGGCGAACGCCTGCTCGTGCTCGGCCTCAACGGCGCCGGCAAGACCAGCCTGCTGCGGATCCTCGCCGGTGAGACCACCGCCGACCTCGGTGACTTCGAGTTCGGCTACCACGTGCACGCCGGCTACTACGCACAGGAACACGACAACCTGCGCACCGACGAGTCGCTGCTCACCAACATCCGCGATGCCGTGCCGGAGGGGATGAACCTCGGCGAGACCCAACTGCGGGGATTGCTGGGCATGTTCGGCCTGTCGGGCGACAAGGTGTTCCAGGAGTCCGGCACGCTGTCGGGTGGCGAGAAGACCAAGCTCGCCCTGGCGATGCTGATGGTCGGGCGCAACAACCTGCTGCTGCTCGACGAGCCGACGAACAACCTCGACCCTCCGTCACGCCAGGCGGTGGCCGACGCGCTCGTCGACTGGCCCGGCGCGATCATCCTCGTGAGCCACGACGAGGACTTCGTGCGCGAGCTCGCCCCGACCAAGGTGCTCCTGATGCCCGACGGCGACGTCGACTACTTCTCCGAGGACTGGCTCGACCTCGTCAGCATGTCCTGACCGTTACGCCAGGGGTCAGACCCCCGGCGTAACACCTACTCGCCGTAGGGGGTGACGTCCACTGCATACGTGTCGCGGAACAGCTCGAGCACCTCACCGGGTTCGGCGTGGCGGCCGGTGGCGTGCTTGGAGTAGAGCAGCTCGCCGTCGACCTCGACGTCGAACACTCCCTTGGCGCCGGTGTCGAGGGTGAGGGTGTCGATGACGTGCTGATAGGTGGAGAGCAGGTCGTTCGCTGCGCTCACGGCGCGGCTCGAATAGTCTCAGGGAACGCAGTAGGTGATGCGGATCACGTGGTCGCTCATGGGGCGAGGGTACCCGCCGCGTCGGACCTCAACCGCTTGTAGTCGACCTTGCCGTTGGCTGCCCGACCGATCGTGTCGACCACCACGATCCGCTTCGGGGCCTTGTACGCCGCGAGCTTCTGTTTCACGTGGGCGATCACCGCATCGGCGTCGATCGTCGCCCCGGGCCGCGCTTCGACCACACCGGTGACCGCCTCACCGAATCGTTCGTCGGGAACCCCGACCGCGACGGCGTCGAGCACGTCGGGGTGCGTCTTCATCGCTTCCTCGACCTCCTCGGGGAACACCTTCTCGCCACCGGTGTTGATGCAGACCGAGCCCCGTCCCAACAGCGTGATGCGACCATCGGCGTCGACGGTCGCGAAGTCGCCGGGGCACGAGTAGCGCATGCCGTCGATCACGAAGAACGTGCTCGCCGTCTTCGCCTCGTCCTTGTAGTAGCCGATCGGTTGGCGCCCACCGACTGCGAGCCGCCCGACCTCACCGGTCCCCGGCGCGATCGGTCGGTTGAGGTCGTCGATCACGATCGTCTCGGGGCTCAACTCGAACTTCGCGGTGTCGGCGGTGGCGCCTGCACCGGAGATCGACGACCCCATCCCGAGCGCCTCCGACGACGAGAAGGCGTCCATCAGCATCATGTTCGGGTGGTGACGCAGCAGGCCCTCCTTGGTCTCCTTGCTCCACATCACGCCGGACGAGACGATGCCGACCAGCGAGCTGAGATCCCAGCGGCCGGGGTTCTCGTCGAGCGTGCGCAGGATCGGCTTGCCGAAGGCGTCGCCGACCATCGCCATCGTGTTGACGCCCTCGCGCTCGATCGTGTCGAGCAGGTCGACGGGATCGAAGGTGCGATTGTCCATCGTGACGATGCTCCCGCCCCCCGCCAGCGTGCTCAGGCAGGGGAAGTTGCCGGTGCCGTGCATCTGCGGACAGGCCGGCAGGAAGCGAGCACCCGGCCCGGCGAACGTGCCGCGAAGGTCGTCGACGGTGCCGCCGTCGGTCAACGGCGTCCCGAGGGTGGCGGTGAGCTTGACGGCGAGGTCGTCCTGGCGCCACATGACGCCCTTCGGCATACCCGTCGTCCCTCCGGTGTAGAGGAAGTTGAGGTCGTCGCCGCTGCGGCCCCACTCGGGGCTCACTCGGCCGACGCCGCTCGTCGCCGCCCGTTCGTACGGCGTCGCCCAGTCGGGGCACGGCCCGGAACCGTCGTCGACCCAGAGCCACGACTTCACCTTGGGCAGGCGATCGATGATCGGTTCGATCGTGGGTGCGAACGTGCCGTGGAACACGATGGCGCCGGCGTCGGCGTTGTCCCACAGGTAGAGCAACTCGTCGGCGGTGTAGCGGTAGTTGGTGTTGACCGGAGCGAACGCGCCCTTGAACGCTGCGAACGTCGACTCCATGTACTCCGGGCAGTTGTACAGGTACTGGGCGACGGCCTGTTGCCGTTCGAGGCCGGCGTCGAGGAGGTGCTGCGCCACGCCGTCGGCTCGACGATCGACCTCGCTCCACGTACGGGTCTCGTTGCCGTGGATCAGGCACGGGGCGTCAGGCAGTTCGTCGGCGACGACCTCCCAGATGTCGGCGAAGTTCCAGTTGCTCATGGCGTGTTCGTACCAGTCGCCCGTCGCCCTCCACGAACCGGACTGTCGTCAGCCGTCAGCGGTCGGCTGATGGCTGGTTCGGTGTCGGTCGCTACGGTCGAACGGATGCGAATCGGATCATTCGGGGGAAGCATCAACGACGGCACGATCGACGACGTGGTCGCCGAGGCCCGACAGGCCGAGGCCGATGGGTTCGCCTCGTACTGGATTCCGAACATCTTCGGTCACGACGCCCTGACTGCTCTCGCGATCGTCGGTCGCGAGGTTCCGCGCATCGAACTCGGCACGTCGGTGGTGCCCACCTACCCCCGGCACCCGTCGGCGATCGCCCAGCAGTGCCTCACCGTCAACGCCGCGTGCGGGGGCCGGCTCACGTTGGGCATCGGGCTCAGCCACAAGGTCGTGATCGAGAACATGCTCGGCATGAGCTACGACAAGCCCGTTCGCCACATCCGTGACTACCTCAGCATCCTCGGGCCGCTGTCACGCAACGAGCCGGTGAGCTACCAGGGTGAGGACTACTCGACGAACCTCGCGATCAACGCGAAGGGAGCGCCACCGTTCGGCATCGTCGTCGCTGCGCTCGGCCCCCAGATGCTGAAGGCGACCGCCGAGTTGGCCGACGGAACGATCACCTGGTGCACCGGACCCAAGACGCTCGCCGATCACGTGATCCCCACGATCAACGCCGCCGCCGAGGCCGCCGACCGGCCGACTCCCCGGGTGATCGTCGGCCTGCCGGTGTGCGTGACCGACGACATCGACGGTGCTCGCGAACGGGCCGCCAAGATCTTCCAGATCTACGGTCAACTGCCGAGCTACCGGGCGATGCTCGATCGAGAGGGTGTCGCCGGGCCGGAGGGGATTGCGATCGTCGGTTCTCGGGACGAGGTGGTCGATCGCATCGGCGCACTCGCCGACATCGGCGTCACCGAGTTCGCCGGCTCGGAATTCCCCGGCAACCCCGACGAAGCCGCCGCGACACGAGAGGCGATCAAGCAGGCGATGTCGTGACCGCGGTGCGCACGGAGATCGATCGACGCGGCGTCGCCGCTGTCACGATCGACCATGCGCCGATCAACCTGATCACGATCGACGTCTTCGTCGAGCTCGGCACGACCATCGCCGAGTTGGCCGCAGACGAGTCCGTCCGAGCGGTGGTGTTCACGTCGGCCAATCCCGAATGGTTCCTCGCCCACTTCGACGTCGAGGCCATCCGACAGTTTCCTCGCGACCAACCCGTGGCGACCGAACTCGGCGCGTACGACCAGATGTGCGAGACGCTGCGCACGATGCCCAAACCGACGATCGCCGTGATCGCCGGTCGAGTCGGCGGCGGCGGGAGCGAACTCGCACTGGCCTGCGACATGCGCTTCGCCACACCGGAGGCGGTCTTCATCCAACCCGAGGTGGCCATCGGCATCCTGCCGGGCGCAGGCGGCACGGTTCGACTTCCGAGACTGATCGGTCGCAGCCGAGCGCTCGAAGTCGTCCTCGGCTGCGACGACATCGACGCGGCAACGGCGGAGCGCTGGGGTTGGGTGAACCGCGTCCTGCCCGCCGACGAGATCGATGCCTTCGTGGACCGGCTGGCGGGTCGGATCGCGTCGTTCCCTCCTCACGCCGTGGCCGCGGCGAAGGCGAGCGTCGTACGAGCCGAAGCCGGCGTCGAGGCGGACCTGATCGCCGAGACGGTTGCGTTCAACGCGACCCTCGCCAGCGACGACACCCACGTTCGGATGCAGCGTTTCCTCGAGTACGGCGGTCAGACGCCCGATGGCGAGCGGCGCCTCGGCGACCTCGCCGGCGAGCTGTAGCGCGCCGCTAGGAGATCTTCACCAGGCTCCGGAATCGGCCGGTGAACGCCGCGGTCGCCACCGCGATCACCGAGATCGCGAGCACGGCGACCTCGATGCCCTGGGCGTCGCTCGACGTCGCCTGGTCGCCGATCGACACGACCATCGCGACGGCCGCGGCGACCCAGGCGACCGCTGCGATCCGCAGCGACACCCGTTCGACGAACGTGAGCTCCGGATCGTCGGCGACCGCGGTGGAGGGAGCGCCTTCGTCGCGCATCGCCTTCTCGATCCAGCGGACCGGTGACGTCACGGCGAGGACGACGAGCGGCGCCCAGACGAGCACCACGGCGGCCAGCCAGGCCTCCTGATTCACGGTGATCCCGTCAACGGGATCGAATCCCTCGACGACCGCGTCACCGACGTAGACCGCGACCGCAGTGGTCAACAGGGCGAGCAGTGCCTTGACATAGCGGAGCACGAGGCCGCGCAGGCGGAGCACGTGACGGGCCATACCGTGTTCCACCTTCGCCACTTCCTCGAGCAACGGCCTGCTCCGCGACGCCGCGAGCTCGAACAGACCCGCGGCGCGTGCGGCGTCGTCGTGTCCGGACCCCAGGCCGCCGTACACCTCGAGCTGGCGGTCGACGCGCGTGCGCGCCTCGTCGTTCGTCGGGACCAGCAGCTCGACGATCCGCGGATCTTCGCGGGTGCGCACGAGTTCGTCGGTCGCGGTGGGACCGAGCTCGTCGGAGGGCAGCTGCAGTGACGTGAGCGTGAATCGTGGCGTGAAGGTCTCGCCACCGTCGCTGCCGATGTGGTTGGCGTAGAAGTAGAACCGGGTGAGGTCGGCGAACAGCAGCCAGAGCGCCACCGCCGGCACGGCGAGCATCGCTCCGATCGCGATGATCAGCGCGATGTCGACGACCCCGATGTCGCCGGCGAACAGCGAGCGGACGATGCCCGTGATCGAGTCGCGCGCCACGACCGGCAGCACGACGAGCAGGCCCGCGCCGGACAGCATGCCCACGGCGATGCGGTGGAACGTCGAGAGTCGCACCTCGCACCGTGCGACGAAGGCACGAGCAGCGGCACGTTCGTCGGCGGTCAGGTCAGGTGAGTCGCGCTCATCGGTCATCAGCGCAAGCTGACGGGCATCGCGTGCTCGGCGCGGACCTGGGCGTAGAAGTCGTTGCCCTTGTCGTCGACGACGATGAACGCCGGGAAGTCCTCGACCTCGATCTTCCACACCGCCTCCATGCCGAGTTCCGGGTACTCGAGCACCTCGACCTTGCGGATGTTGTCGAGCGCCAGTCGCGCCGCCGGTCCGCCGATCGAGCCGAGGTAGAAGCCTCCGTGGGCCTGACACGACTCGGTGACCTGCACGGACCGGTTGCCCTTCGCGAGCATGATCATCGAGCCGCCCGCGGCCTGGAACTGCTCGACGTAGCTGTCCATTCGTCCCGCGGTGGTCGGCCCGAACGAACCCGACGCGTAGCCCTCGGGCGTCTTGGCGGGACCGGCGTAGTACACCGCGTGATCCTTGAGGTACTGCGGCATCGGCTCGCCGGCGTCGAGGCGTTCCTTGATCTTGGCGTGGGCGATGTCGCGAGCGACCACCATCGGACCGGTCAGCATCACCCGGGTGGTCACCGGGTACTGCGACAGCTCGGCGAGGATGTCGGCCATCGGCCGGTTGAGATCGATGTGCACCGTCTCGGTGTCGCCGAGGTGCTCCTCGCCGACCTCGGGGAGGAAGCGGGCCGGATCCTGTTCGAGTTGTTCGAGGAACACCCCGTCCTTCGTGATCTTGCCGAGCGCCTGCCGGTCGGCGGAGCACGACACGGCGATCGCGACCGGGCACGACGCGCCGTGACGCGGGAGGCGGATGATGCGCACGTCGTGGCAGAAGTACTTGCCACCGAACTGGGCGCCGATGCCGGTGGTCTGAGACAGCTTCAGCACCTGCTGTTCGAGATCGAGGTCGCGGAACGCATGGCCGTCGGGAGATCCCGCGGTCGGCAGCGAGTCGAGGTAGCGGGTCGAGGCGAGCTTGGCGGTCTCGACGGCGAACTCCGCTGACGTGCCGCCGATCACGACGGCGAGGTGGTACGGCGGGCACGCGGACGTGCCGAGCGACTGCATCTTCTCGAAGATCCACGGGAGGAGCGTCGCCTCGTTCAACAGCGCCTTGGTCTCCTGGTAGAGGAAGCTCTTGTTGGCCGATCCGCCGCCCTTCGCCATGAAGAGGAACTTGTAGGCGTCACCGTCGGTCGCCGAGATCTTGATCTCGGCCGGCAGGTTCGTGCCCGGTGTTCTTCTCGGTGTACATGTCGAGCGGCGCCATCTGCGAGTAGCGCAGGTTCGAGGTCTGGTACGTGTCGTAGATGCCGTGGGCGATCGCCTCCTCGTCGCCGCCGCCGGTGAACACGAACTGGCCCTTCTTGCCCTTCACGATCGCCGTGCCGGTGTCCTGGCACATCGGGAGCACGCCGCCGGCAGCGATCGCTGCGTTCTTGAGGAGATCGAGCGCCACGAAGCGGTCGTTGTCCGACGCCTCCGGGTCGTCGAGGATGTTGCGGAGCTGCTGGAGGTGGCCCGAGCGCAGGAAGTGGGCGATGTCGTGCATCGCCTCGGCGGTCAGGCGTCGGATCGCCTCGGGCTCGACCTTGAGGAACGTGCCCTCGGGCGTCTCGAACGTGGACACGCCCTCGGTGGTGACGAGCCGGTACTCGGTGTCGTCGGCGCCCAGCGGGAGCAGCTCGGTGTAGTGGAACGGGGGCACATCAGCCATGCCCCGAGCCTACGACCGCGCCCATCGCCCGACGAAGCCCCGCTTCTCGTGAACCCGTGAGCGGCCTGGGCGCGCACGAGTTCACGAGAACGGGCTCACTTGATCATGTAGATGACGTCGTCGGGCATCGCGGTGTTGGCGTCGGTGATCAGCTCGGCGTCGCGGAACACCGACTCGAGGAAGTTGATTGCGAACGTGTTCGTCAGTTCCTTGGCCCGATCGATCGGCATGTCGCCGGGCGAGCAGCCTTCGGCGCCTTGGCTGTCGATGATGTCGACGACCGGCTGTGGCACGACGTCGCCGAGCGTCGGCAGGAACCGCTGGTAGTCGCAGACGTCGGTGAAGCTCTGGTGCTGGCCGTCGACCAGCTCGACGCGAACGAGCGGCTCGCTCCCGGCGAGATCCCAGATGCGGGTGACGTTGGGGTCGACCGGCGTCGTCTGGTCGTTGGTGCCGACCATCACGAGCATCGGGACCTCGATGGACTCGAGCCCGGCATCCGACATCAGGCGGGTACCGTCACCGGTGGCAGGGGCCAGCGGAATGATCGCATCGACGCGGTCGTCGGCCACGTATGAGCCGAGCGCGTTCTCGTAGCCTCCAGCGACAGCCAGTGACGTGAACCCGCCGAACGAGTGCCCGGTCACGGCGATGCTCTCCGGGTCGATTGAACCGACCAGGCCGACGTTGCCGGGGTCGAGCATGGCGTCGATCGTGGCCTCGACGTCGTTCGGCCGGTTGAGTGCCGTCACGTCGAACTCGGCTTCGGCGCCGAGCAGGCCATCGACCGCGGTGTTGCCGGTGTGGTCGGGTGCAGCGACGATGTAGCCGTAGCTCGCAATCGCCTCGGTGTAGTACGAGGCGATGTAGCGCAGGCCGCCGCTGCCGTGGGAGTACACGACGAGCGGGAACGGCCCCTCGGCTGCGACGAGTTCGGCACCAGCAACCGCGGAGGGCGACTCGTAGT
The DNA here is from genome assembly GCA_963698565.1 of Ilumatobacteraceae bacterium. GTDB lineage: Bacteria > Actinomycetota > Acidimicrobiia > Acidimicrobiales > Ilumatobacteraceae > Sva-07. The sequence goes on along the minus strand of CAVORH010000028.1, from coordinate 72,705 downwards.
ACACGCCCGGGATCAGCGTGTACTGGTTGAGCGGCGCGTCGGCGGGGTCGTCGACGGGGAACCACACGTCGAGTGTCAGGGGCCGGTCGGTTTCGCCGTTGATGGTGATGGTGGTGACGCCGACGTCATAGGGGCCAGGAGGCAGCGTCTCGAAGTCGGCGAGGGTGGCCTCGGTCGTCTCGGGCGCGGCCTCGGTGGTGGGCGCAGCTGTCTCGACCGGCGCGTCGGTGGTGGCTACGGCGAGGTCGGTGGTCGGCGATGCGGCGTCGGTGGCCGGCGTGCGCAGCGTTGTCGTCGCTCCCGCAGGCGGCGACGGAGAAGAGCGGAGGTGAGGGCGGTGGGGAGCAGACGTGAATGCACGGCGGAAACGTAGTGGGGCGTACCCCGCCGACGCCCGTTCTCGTGAACTCGTGCGCGTTCGGAGCGCGCACGGGTTCACGAGAACCGGGATTGGGCGGGCTCAGAAGGTCTCGACGAGCAGGGCGATCGCAGCGACGGTGCAGATCACCAGCACGGCGGGCCGGACCACCTCGGGCTTCAGGTAGCCCTTGAGGAGCCGGGCGGTCACCACGCCCAGGCCCACGGCGGGGAGGATCAGCAACGTCAACTGGATCTGCCTCGTGCCGATCTGCCCCGCCAGCGCGAGCGCGGTGATCGACATGACCGAACCGATCGCGAAGAAGGCCGAGATCGTTGCTCGCATCGTCGCCGGGTCGCTGTTCTGATAGGTGAGCGCCATCGGTGGACCACCCACCCCGGTCGTCGTCCCGGCGAAACCCGATGCGAGGCCGGCGACCACCAACGCTCGGTCGGTGGGCTGGAAGATGCGCCCGGCGATCGAGGCGACCACGGCGACCAACACCGACAGCGCCACCATCACGGCGAGCACCTGGTCCGACAGCGCTGCAACGACCATCGCCCCGACGATCGTGCCCGGGACCCTGCCGATCAGCGCGAACCCGACGTCGCGCTTCTCGACGTGGTCGCGGTCGACCCAGGCAATGGTGAAGGTGAGTGGCAGGACGGCCAACATGATCGCCGCCGGGATGAAGTCGGGGTCGGCGAAGGCGAGCACGGGCGATGCGATCATGCCGAGGCCGATCCCGATCGACGCCTGCACCGTCGCACCGACGTAGACGGTCAGCACGCAGGCGATCGCCATCCCCACGGACAACCCGAACATCAGCGGTCCTTCAGACGTTTGGGCGCGGCGGCAGCCGGATCGATCGGCCACTGGTGCTTCGGATAGCGGCCCGCCATCTCCTTGCGGACCTCGGCCCAGGAGCCGTCCCAGAAGCCGGGCAGATCGGCGGTCACCTGGATCGGCCGGTCGGCCGGCGACAGCAGGTGGAGCCGGATCGGCACGCCGCCGGCCGTCGGGTGGACGGTGACGCCGAAGAGGTCCTGCACTCGCACGAAGGCATCGGGCTGCTCCCCGGTGTAGTCGATCGGCGCGGTGCGACCGGTGGGCAGGACGAGTGCTGCGGGTACCAGGTCGTCCAATTCGGCGCCGACGCTCCACGGCAACTGGCTGCGCAGGACCATTGCGAGGTCGAGCCGCTCCAGGTCGGCTCGGCCGGTGGCGCCCGGCAGGTACGGGGCCAGCCACTGGTCGAGCGTGCCGACGAGTGCCTCGGTCGACCAGTCGGGCCACGGGTCGCCGACCGTGCGATGCAGGAACTCGACGCGCCGGCGCAGCGCTGTGGCGGCCTCGGACCACCGGAGCACGGCGAGCTGCGTCGCCCGCACCCGCTGCATCAGCGCCGCGGTGGTCTCGTCGCCGCTCGCTGGTCGTCCGACGTGGCGTCCGAGTTGGATCGCGCCCAGGCGCCGTTCGATCGACTCGACGAGATCGTCACGGTCGCTGTCCCAGCCGAGCGTGCGCTGCTCGATGATCTCCGGGCCGAACGCGGCGATCACGTCGCCTGCGTCGACGGCGGCAGCGAGTCGGATCCGGGCGCGATCGCGTCGGCCGTCGAGATCCGCGGCCACGAGGAACTGCACGTCGGCGAGGGGGTCGTCGTCGGGTAGCCACGCGCCGGCTCCCGACCGGAGCTGGTACTGGCCGGGTCGGCGACGAGCGGCGATCCGGTCCGGGAATCCCAGGAGCAGCACTGCGCCCGAGCGATCGGGATCGACGTCGTCGAGGTCGAAGCGGATCCGGGCGCGGCGGGCGAGGTCGGCCGCGCGATCGCGCAGGCGATGCACCGCACCGCGATCGGCGGCGTCGTGACGGTCGCGTCCGCTCAGCACGGCGACGCGCAACGCCAGGTCGGCGGGCAGGTCGTCGGGACGGCCGCGGAAGATGTCACGCTCCTCGACGAGCGTGGCGACCAGGCAGGCGAGCGTCGACTGCTCGACGGCCACCATTCGTGCGAGACGTGGGTGTACCGGCAGGCCGAGCATCGCGCGGCCGAGCGGGGTGATCGATCCGTCGTCGGCGTCGATGGCGTAGAGGTCACGCAGCAGCTCACGAGCCTGGTCGAGTGCGCCGGCAGGCGGAGGATCGATGAATCGCAGTTCGTCGGCGCCACCCCAGGCCGCCAGTTCCAGGGCCAACCCGGCGAGGTCGGCCTGGGTGATCTCGGGCGCCCGGTGCTTGGTGCGCGTCCCGTGCTCGATCTTGCTCCACAGTCGGTAGGCCGCGCCGGGTTCGGTGCGACCGGCACGACCGGCGCGCTGTTCGGCCGAAGCTCGGCTGGTGGCGACCGTGACGAGCCGGGTCATGCCGGTGCGCGGGTCGAAGCGCGGCTCGCGGGCGAGTCCGCTGTCGACGACCACGCGCACTCCATCGACGGTCAGCGACGTCTCGGCGATGTCGGTCGACAGCACCACCCGGCGGCGGCCGGGGCCCGACGGCGCGAGTGCGAGATCCTGCTCGGTGACGCTCAGCGCACCGGCGAGCGGGTACACGTCGACATCGTCGCCGACGACCTGACGCAGCTGTGCCTCGGTCCGTCGGATCTCGCCGATGCCCGGCAGGAAGACGAGCACGTCACCGGCCTGCTCCTTCAGCGCCCTGACCACGGCCGACACGACTGCGGGCTCGATGCGGTCCTGGCCGGGTCGTCGGGGTCCGCGGCGCCCGCGGCCCGCCGATGGAGCGGACGGCATCCAGTGCATGTCGACGTCGAACATCCGGCCGTCGCTCTCGACCACGGGAGCGTCGAGCAGGCGGGTGAGACCGGCGACGTCGGGCGTCGCTGACATCGCCAGCAGCCGCAGGTCGGGCCGGATCGTCGAGGCGACGTCGAGCGCGAGCGCGAGGCCGAGATCGGTGGTGAGATTGCGCTCGTGGACCTCGTCGAAGATCACGAGGCCGACGCCGGGGAGTTCCGGATCGTTCTGGAGGCGGCGGGTGAGCACACCTTCGGTCAGCACCTCGATGCGCGTGCCCGTGCCGATGTGCCGCTCGTCGCGTGTCTGGTAGCCGACGAGCTCGCCGACCGCCGAGTGCGTCGTCGAGGCCATGCGCCGCGCCGCGGCTCGCGTGGCGAGGCGCCGGGGTTCGAGCATCACGATCCGACCTCCGTCGAGCCACGGTTCGTCGACGAGGGCGAGCGGGATCACGGTCGTCTTGCCGGCACCCGGCGGCGCCACCAGGACCGCACGTCGATGGTCGGCCAGTGCGGCGCGTGTCGCGGGCAGGGCTTCGACGACAGGAAGGTCGGGGAGCTTCGGCGACGGCCCGGCGGGCACGGGTCAGCCGAGCGAGGGTGAGCCGCGGAAGGGCCCTGGGTCACCGGCGCCGGGCACCGGGATCGAGGTCCACCACGTGACCTCGGCGATCGCGTCCGCGACGGCTTCCCACTCCGGCGGGTTCCATCCTTCGGCGGCGGCGGCGACGACACCGTCGACGCGGGTGAACACGAACGCCGGCAGTTCGTCGAGCCCCATCGCCTTCACCGCGGCGCGGTCCGGATCGCAGAAGACGAGGAACCGCTCAGCGAGGGGGCCGAGGAAGGCGACGGCCTCGTTCGGGCCGGCGGTGACGATCAGGTTGATGCGGGCGTCGGAGCCCCGGAACTGTTCGAGGACCCGGGTTGCCGCGCGCAGGATCCACGAGCTCTCGTTGGTGTACGGATCGAGCACGACCGAGGCGAGATGGAACGTGGTGAGCCACTCCATGACGGGCCGGCCCTGGCCGAGGGCGCCGTCGACGAGCGGCGTCAGCACCAGATCGGTGGGGAGGCGATCGCCGACTCGGGACGGAACCTTGCGCGCGGAGTCGGAAACCGTGTCGGAAGTCGTGTCGGCCACGGGGTGCGATCGTAGCGACTGAGGAGTTCGATCGGGGTATTCGCCGGTTGCGCGAGACGCCGTCGGCGGGTGACGGCTACGGTCTGCGAGGTGCATCCGATCGAGCATCTCCGCTACGTCGCTCGGGCGCAGGGAGCCGATCCGGCCTCGCTGGTGGAGGAGACCGCTCACGCGCTCGGCTCGCTCCACTTCGACCCCTCGGGTCTCGTCGTCGCCTGTCGGCGGATCGTCGAGCGGCACCCGTTCACGGGGGCGCTGTGGTGGTTGTGTGCCAACGTGTCGACCTCGGCCGAGCCGTTCGAAGCGGTCTGGGAACTCGCCGACGAGATCCGCAGCGACCCCACCGGAGCCGAGCTGGGCGCAGCGCTGCCCGACGACGCGCTGGTGGCGACGATCGGTGACCCCGATGTGATCGGTGACGGGTTGATCCGACGTGGGGACATCAGGGTGTTGGCACACGACGCCGGGTACACGGCGACGTCGTTCGTCCGACGGTTGGAGCGTCACGACGTCGACGTCGATCCCGTTGATTCGGGCGTGGCGGGCGTCGTGGCGAAGCATGCCGACGTCGTGCTGGTCGAGGCGATGGCGGTCGATCCTGGGCGTGCGGTCGTACCCGTCGGTTCGTCGACGATCGCGGCGGCGGCCCGGAGCTGGGGTACCGAGGTGTGGTTGGTCGCTGGTGTCGGCCGACGGCTGCCGTCGGGGTTCGTCGACGCCATGGTCGCGAAGGTCGAGGCGTTGGCCGAGGAGTGCGACCCCTGGGATCTCGACGTCGAGGTGCTCCCGACCGAGATGTTCACCCACGTCGTCGGCCCGCACGGGAAGGTCCCGATGGGTCCGCCCGCCATCGTCGCCGAGTGCCCGATGGCGTACGAACTCCTCCGTCACAGCCCCATCTGACGGCGTCCGGCCCGCCCGCCCGCCCCGCATCTCGCCGCCGCCCCGCATCTCCGTTTGCGTCGAGTTCCGGGTGACCCGGTCCACCGAACTCCTCACGCAAGCGGGTGGTCGATCGGCGTTGACCGTTTGCGTCCAGTTCCGGGTGACCCGGTCCACCGGAATCCTCACGCAAGCGGGTGGACTCCTGGTCGATCAGGCAGCGGTGAGCGGTCCACCTGCCGTCAGTCTGGCGACCAGGGTGCGGCGAACCATGTCCGATCGTTTCGTGACGTCGTCGAACGTGTATTCGAACACGCGCAGGCCGAGATCCTGGAGCTCGTTGCGTCGTTGAGCGTCCCGGGCCCGTTCGGCCGGGCTCGCATGGCCCTTCTGGCCGGACACCTCGACCACGACGCCGAACTCGTCGAACAGGAAGTCGACGCGTGCGACATGTCTGCCGTCGACCCGGAAGACGACTTGCGTTCGCGGCCTCGGAAGGCCGGCCGCACGAACGAGCTCGAGGAATCGCCGTTCGAGATGTGTGTGGCCGCCGGAATCGGTGATCATCGCTTCGACGAGTCGACAGCCCCATCGTCCTGAGCCCCGCAGCGCCGACAGGCGACGGCTGAGCACCTCGGGCGACGAGAGCTGGAGTCGGATCGCGCTGTCGATCGCCGCTTCGATGCGGTGGGGATGTGCCCGGGCGAGGGCGAGGTCGAACACGGTCCGCGTCGCCGATGTCGCCCGGAATCCGTCGACGACCACGTGGTCGATCGGATCGAGGCGCGTGGTGGTGTGCACGACGAAGGGAAGCACGGCTGGTCGGCGTCGCCGTTCGATCGTGAACTCCACCGCGTGCGGACGGGACCGATCGAGCCCGTGGAGAGCGGCGGCCCCCTCGAAGCTCACCCAGCTCCGCTCGCCGAGACACAGCAGGCCGCACCGAAGGCGTCGGTGGTGGGTGTCGGGAGACCCTCGCAGCGCATACACCCGTGGTGCGAGCCGGAACATCCAACCGTCGGCGACGAGGCGCCGCTGCGCCCACGACGAGATGCCATGGCCCCGGAGCTGGTCGGTCGTGATCAGGCCGTCCTGGTCGGCGGCGAGGTCGTTGAGTGCGTTGCTGAGCTCCACGAGACCTCAGTGGGTGCGCTCGAACCGGGAGGGGAACCCTCGTTTGTGCGCGGTTTCGGGTGACCCGTCTCACCCGGAATGCAACGCAAACGGGATGGGGATCGTGCGCTTTCGTTTGTGCGCGGTTTCGGGTGACCCGTCCCACCCGGAATGCAACGCAAACGGGATGGGGATCGGGGGTCAGATGCGGCGTTGGGCGGGGGGATGGCCGAGGATGTCGGTCATCACCTCGCGGGCCTCGGCCTTGCGGTCCTCGGTGACGAACACACGGGCCATCGGCTCACGGCTGTTCATGTAGGGGTTGAGGTTGTAGTCGTCGGTGGTGACCGCCGGGATGCCCTGGGCGTTCAGCTCCTCGACGATCATCGGGGCCATCCACTGCGGCACCCATCCGGCCTCCACGGTGCGGTCGGGGTCGGGCGGTTTCGGCTCGTGCTTGCCGAACACCCAGTGCCAGGCACTGCGAAATGTCGGCACCTATTGTCCGCCTCTCCGGCCGTCACTAGTGTCGGGTGTTCCCCACATGCGCTCAACCTAGGCGCCCGATCGACGAGGTGTCATGGCCAACATCATCAAAGCGGCCCTCCTGCAGACCGACTGGACCGGCGACAAGGAGTCGATGATCGTCAAGCACGAGGAGGCCGCCCGCGAGGCTGCCGCCCAGGGTGCGCAGATCATGTGCTTCCAGGAGCTGTTCTACGGCCCGTACTTCTGTCAGGTGCAGGAGGCCGAGTACTACGACTACACCGAGTACATCCCCGACGGCCCCACCACCAAGCGGTTCCAAGCCCTCGCGAAGGAGCTGAACATGGTGATGGTGCTGCCGATGTACGAGATCGAGCAGCCCGGTGTGTACTACAACACCGCAGCGGTGATCGACGCCGACGGCAGCTACCTCGGCAAGTTCCGCAAGCAGCACATCCCCCAGGTGAAGGGGTTCTGGGAGAAGTTCTACTTCCGGCCCGGCAACGGCGGCTACCCGGTGTTCGACACCGCGGTCGGCAAGGTCGGGGTGTACATCTGCTACGACCGCCACTTCCCCGAGGGCTGGCGGGCGCTCGGCCTGAACGGCGCCGAGATCGTGTTCAACCCGTCGGCCACCCACCGGGGCCTCAGCGAGTACCTGTGGTCGATCGAGCAGCCGGCGGCGGCCGTGGCGAACATGTACTACGTCGGCGCGATCAACCGGGTCGGCATCGAGCCGCTCGGCGACAACGACTTCTACGGTCAGAGCTACTTCGTCGATCCGAGGGGCCAGTACGTCGGCGAGAAGGGCGACGCGTACCTGCCGGAGCTGATCGTGCGCGAGCTCGACATGGATCGAATCAAGGAAGTGCGCGACGGCTGGGCGTTCTACCGCGACCGCCGACCCGACGCCTACGGCGAACTGGTGGAGGGCTGACATGGCGACGACACTGATCTCCGGCGGAACGGTGATCTCGGCGGTCGGTCGTCGTGAGGCCGACGTGCTGATCGACGGCGAGTCGATCGTGGCCGTTCTCGCGCCGGGCCAGGCCGCGGCGATGGGCGTGAACGCCGACCGCACGATCGACGCCACGAACAAGTACGTCGTGCCCGGCGGCGTCGACGTGCACACCCACATGGAACTGCCCTTCGGCGGCACCGAGGCGTCCGACACGTTCGAGACCGGCACGATCGCTGCGGCGTGGGGTGGCGTCACCACGATCGTCGACTTCGCCGTGCAGAACACGGGCTTCAGCGTGCAGGAGCGTCTCGCCGAGTGGCACGAGAAGGCCGCCGGCAACTGTGCGATCGACTACGGCTTCCACCAGATCATCGGCGGCGTCGACGACGAGTCGCTGAAGGCGATGACCTACCTCGTCGACAACGAGGGCATCACCAGCTTCAAGCTGTTCATGGCCTACCCCGGCGTGCTGTACTCCGACGACGGCCAGATCCTGCGGGCGATGCAGAACGCCTCCGAGTCCGGGGCGATGATCATGATGCACGCCGAGAACGGCATCGCGATCGACGTGCTGGTCGCCCAGTCGATCGCTCGTGGCGACACCGATCCGAAGTTCCACTCGCTCACCCGGCCTGCCGAGCTGGAATCGGAGGCGACGCACCGTGCGATCCAGTTGGCGAAGGTCGCCGGCAACGTGCCGCTCTACATCGTGCACATGTCGGCGTCGGGGGCGCTCGAAGAGGTCGCCGCCGCGCAGCACGCCGGCCTCAACGTGTTCGCCGAGACGTGCCCGCAGTACCTCTACCTCACACTCGAGGACCAGCTCGCACAGCCGGGCTTCGAGGGTGCCAAGTGGGTGTGCTCCACCCCGTTGCGCACCAAGCACGAGCACCATCAGGCCGACCTCTGGAAGGGCCTGCGGATGAACGAGCTGGCCGTGGTGTCCACCGACCACTGCCCGTTCTGCTTCAAGGACCAGAAGGAGCTCGGGTTGGGTGACTTCTCGAAGATCCCGAACGGCATCGGCGGCGTCGAACACCGCATGGAGCTGCTCTACCAGGGTGTCGTGCTCGGCGAGATCAGCCTCGAGCGGTGGGTCGAGACCTGCTGCACCACCCCGGCGCGCATGTTCGGCCTCGAGAAGAAGGGCGTGATCGAGCCGGGCGCCGACGCCGACATCCTCGTGTGGGACCCGAACAGGAAGACCAAGATCGGCATCAACGACAAGCACCACATGAACATGGACCACTCCGCGTACGAGGGCTTCGAGATCGACGGCAAGGTCGACACGGTCCTGAGCCGCGGCATGGTCGTCGTCGAGAACGACACCTTCACGGGCCGCAAGGGCCATGGCAAGTACGTCAAGCGCAGCCTGTCCACCTACCTGCACTGAGCGTTACGCCAGGGGTCAGACCCCCGGCGTAACGCACCCACGGTCAACCAGCACAGCAACATCGTTACGCCGGGGGTCTGACCCCTGGCGTAACGATTCACCGAGAGCGAGAGTGACGATGAACAGAATCTCCCATTGGATCGATGGACGGATCGTCGAGTCGACGTCCGGCAACACCTCGCCGGTGTTCGACCCGGCCACCGGCACGCAGACCGCTGAAGTCGGACTGGCCTCGGTCGCAGAGTTGGACGCCGCCGTTGCCGCGGCGAAGGCGGCGTTCCCGGCGTGGCGCTCGGCGTCGTTGTCGAAGCGCGCCGAGGTGATGTTCCGGATGCGGGAACTCGTCGACGCGAACCGCAAGGAGCTCGCATCGCTGGTCACCGCCGAGCACGGCAAGGTGCTGTCGGATGCGATGGGCGAGGTCGCCCGCGGGTTGGAGAACGTCGAGTTCGCCTGCGGCATCCCGCAGCTGATCAAGGGCGACTACTCCGAGCAGGCCGCCGGCGGGATCGACGTGTACTCGATCCGTCAGCCGCTCGGTGTGGTGGCCGGCATCACGCCGTTCAACTTCCCGGCGATGGTCCCGATGTGGATGTTCGCCAACGCGCTGGCCTGCGGCAACACGTTCGTGTTGAAGCCCTCGGAGAAGGACCCGTCGGTCGCGCTGTATCTGGCCGAGCTGCTCGCCCAGGCCGGTCTCCCGGCCGGCTGTTTCAACGTGGTGCAGGGTGACAAGGTCGCGGTCGACGCGATCCTGGAGCACGACGACATCGCGGCGGTCAGCTTCGTCGGCTCCACGCCGATCGCGAAGTACATCTACGAGACCGGCACCGCCAACGGCAAGCGGGTCCAGGCCCTCGGCGGCGCGAAGAACCACATGCTCGTGCTCGCCGATGCCGACGTCGACATGGCGGCCGATGCCGCAGTCGGTGCCGGGTACGGCTCCGCAGGGGAGCGGTGCATGGCGATCAGCGTCGTGCTCGCCGCCGAATCGATCGCCGACGACCTCGTGGCGAAGATCGCCGAGCGGATCCCGGCGATCAAGGTCGGCCCCGGCAACGAGCCCGACAGCGAGATGGGCCCGTTGATCACGGCGGAGCATCGCGACCGGGTGCGGGGATACGTGAACAACGCCCCCGAGGAGGGAGCGACGCTCGTCGTCGACGGTCGCTCCGACGTTCCGTCGGAGGGGTACTTCCTCAACCCCACGCTGCTCGACAACGTGACGACCGACATGGCCTGCTACCGCGACGAGATCTTCGGGCCGGTGCTGTCGGTGATGCGGGTGTCGGGGTACCAGGAGGGCATCGACACGATCAACGCCAACCCGTATGCGAACGGCACGGCGATCTTCACCCGCGACGGTGGCGCCGCCCGCCAGTTCCAGTTCGACGTGCAGGTCGGCATGGTCGGGGTCAACGTGCCCGTCCCGGTGCCGGTGAGCTACTACAGCTTCGGCGGATGGAAGTCGAGCCTGTTCGGCGACACCCACATGTACGGCCCCGAAGGCATCAACTTCTACACCCAGGCCAAGGTGGTCACCAGCCGCTGGCCCGACCCCGCCACCAGCACCGTCGACCTCGGCTTCCCCGAGACACGCTGATGGACATCGGCCTGGTTCTGCAGACCACACCGCCCGCCGCGCGGGTGATCGATCTGGCGAAGCGGGCCGAGACCTACGGGTTCTCACACGTCTGGACGTTCGACTCGCACATCCTGTGGGAGGAGCCGTACGTCATCTACTCGAAGATCCTCGACGAGACCCGCAACATCGTCGTGGGCCCGATGGTCACCAACCCGGCCACGCGCGACTGGACCGTGACGGCGTCGACGTATGCCACCCTCAACGAGATGTACGGCAACCGCACGGTCTGCGGCATCGGCCGTGGCGACTCCGCGGTGCGGGTCACCAACGGCAAGCCGACCACGCTCGCCACGATGGGCGAGTCGATCCACGTCATCCGCGAGCTCGCGAACGGTCGCAGCGTCGAGTACAAGGGCTCGACGATCACGCTGCCGTGGGCGTCGAAGAGCCGCCTCGAGGTGTGGGGCGCGGGCTACGGGCCGAAGGCGCTGAAGCTGATCGGGGAGACCTGCGACGGCTTCATCCTGCAGCTCGCCGACCTGTCGATCGCCGAGTGGACCATCGGCGCGGTGCGTACGGCGGCCGCCGACGCCGGTCGCGACCCCGACGATCATCACGATCTGCGTCGCCGCGCCGGCCTACGTCGGCGACGACTCGCGTACATGCGCGACCAGTGCCGCTGGTTCGGTGGCATGGTCGGCAACCACGTCGCCGACATCGTCGAGCGCTACGGCGAATCCGCAGCGGTGCCGGCAGCGCTCACCGACTACATCGCCGGACGCGAGGCGTACGACTACAACCAGCACGGCCAGGCCGGCAACACGCACACGTCGTTCGTGCCCGACGAGATCGTCGACCGGTTCTGCATCCTCGGCCCGGTCGAGGCGCAGCTCGAACGACTGCACGCGCTCGCCGACCTCGGCGTCGACCAGTTCGCCATCTACCTCCAGCACGACGGCAAGGACCACACGCTCACCCAGTACGGCGAGCACGTGATCCCCGCTCTCCGCGACCACACCCTCGCCAAGACCTGAGTGTTCTCGTGAACCCGTGCGGGAACACTCCCCGCACGAGTTCACGGGAACTGGTGGGGAGCGGCCGATCGGGTCAGCCGCGGGGCCAGAGGCCGTAGACCTTCCAGCCTCGATCGGGGAATCCGGCGGCCTCGGCGACGCGGGCGCTGGCGGTGTTGTCCGGGGCGTGGAGGTAGGTCGGCACCGAGCCGTCGGCGAGCACGCGCCGGGCCGCCGTGGCGACCAGGCGCCGCGCGTAACCGAGGCCACGAGCCGCCTCGTCGGTGACCACGGAGAGCTCCTGGCCCCACCGGTCGTGGACCTTGATGCCGACGCCGGCGATCGGACGACCGTCGCCGTCGAACGCCACCAGTCGGGGCCCGTTGAACGGCGCGAGCCATTCGGGGAGCTCGTCGGTCTGGCGCTCGAACCATTCGCCGAGGTCGTCGATGGCGGGGTCGACACGGGCGGTGGTGCGGAACACGCCGGCACCGAAGGCCGCCGGTCCCACACCGAGGATCGCCCCGAGTTCGTCGCCGAGCCCCGGCCGATCGAGGTCGTCGCCGATCGCGTTGCGCACGGCCTCCACGGCCGCAGGTGGGACGGCGATCACGATCCCGTGGCCGTCGCCCACTCCCTGGAGAGGTCGCACAGCGCCGTCCCAGGTGGGCTCGAGCCGTGCGGGATCACCGACGACGTTGACGCCGGGCGACGGCGGTGGCCACTCGCCCACCCATGAGCGCAGGTGAAGCGTCAATCGGTCGCTCGCAGGCTCGGTCATGCGGGCAAGCTAGACCGCTGGGGGCGTCGGACTGCCGCTCGTAGCCCGTTGATGCGGTGGGCAGCGGATGTCGAGCAGTGGCTCCGCCACCCCGCACGCGACGGCCGGTTCGACATCGTCGACGTGTGGTGCTCGACCTGCTGAGCTGAACTGGGCGTCGTCGACGGTCAGCGGAACTCGGCGATGATGCCGGCGAGCAACAGGACGGCGAGCGAGCCGAACAGGACGATCTTGACGACGTGCGGCCCGAGTCCCCGTGCGAAGTTGCCGAGGCTCTCGACCTGACCCATCGGGGTGAGCACGCTCGCCACCTCCTCGGGGCCGTACTCGGGCTGCTCGACCGACGCGCTCCCGTCCGGTGGCAGCGGTTCGAGGGGATCGGGCGTTGGCATCGAGAAGGTCAGGACACGGCGTCGTCGGCGACGCTCAGGGCGGCGTCGAGGATGGCGAGGCCGTCGCGGGCGAGGTCGTCGGGGGTGTTGCACGGTGGCACCACGTGGATGCGGTTGCCGGCCGACAGCGGCCACATCCCGTTGCGCTTGCACTCGGCGACGACGGCGCCGACGGTCGCCGGGGGAGCCGGCTCGCGGGTCGACGGGTCGGCGACGAGTTCGACCGCCCAGAACACGCCGAGGCCGCGCACCTCACCGACCGACGGATGGCGCTCGGCGATGTCGCGCAGCGCCGGCCCGATGATGTCGTCACCGAGGTGCCGGGCGTGGGCGAGCACGCCCTCCTCCTCGAAGATCCCGATGCTGGCGACCGCGGTTGCACATGCCAGCGGGTGACCGGAGTACGTGAGGCCCCCGGGGAACATCTTGTTGTCGTAGGCATGGGCGATCGCCGAGGAGATCACGACACCGCCGAGCGGGATGTAGCCGGAGTTGACGCCCTTCGCGAAGCAGATCAGGTCGGGCTGGGCATCCCAGTTCTGCCACGCGAACCACTGCCCGGTGCGGCCGAACCCGGCCATCACCTCATCCGCGATCCAGACGATGCCGAACTCGTCGCAGAGCGCACGGAGCCCCTCGAGGTAGCCGGGCGGCGGTACGAGGATGCCGTTCGTCCCGACGACCGATTCCAGGATGATCGCGGCGATCTTGTCGGCGCCCTCCATCACGATCGTGTCACGCAGGTGCTGCAGCGCACGCTCGGTCTCCTCCTCCGGCGACGAGGAGTGGAACGCCGACCGGTACGGATAGGGCCCCCAGAACTTGATCAGCCCGGGCACGGAGGGCTCGTTCTCCAGCCGGCGCGGCTCGCCGGTCAGGCCGACGCTCAACGCGGTGCCGCCGTGGTAGCTGCGGTACGCCGACAGCACCTTCATCCGGCCCGTGTACCCCTTGGCCAGCCGGACGGCGTTCTCGACGGCCTCCGCTCCTGCGTTCGTGAAGAACACCTTCTCGAAATGGCCGCCCGCACCGTCGCGGTTGGCCTTCTCGACGATCAATCGGCCGGCCTCGCTGCGCTGATCGTTGGCGAACGGGGGTGCCACCATGCACAGCACGTCGGCCTGGTCCTTGATCGCCTGGATCATCTTCGGGTGCTGATGGCCGAGGTTCATGTTGACCAACATGCTGGTGAAGTCGATCCAGGTCGTGCCGTCGGGATCCCAGAACGTCGAGCCCGAAGCGCCCGCGATCACGGTGGGGTCGAGCGTGCTCTGTACCGACCAGGAGTGGAAGACGCGGGCGCGGTCGTTGGCGTAGGCGTCGTCGAGCAGCGCAGAGGGTGGGGAGTCGAGCTGAGTCACGACCGCGATCGTATGGCACAACCCTGATCGGGTCTACGGTTGACGCATGGGAGAAATCGTCACCTTTGCAAGCAACGGCAACGACGCGTCGGGCTACCTGGCGCTTCCCGATGGCGGCACGGGCCCCGGCGTCATCGTGGTGCAGGAGTGGTGGGGGCTCGACTCGGGGATCAAGGAGATGGCCGACCGTCTCGCAGCGGCGGGCTTCGTCGCTCTCGCGCCCGACCTGTACCACGGTGAGCTGGCCGGGCACACCGAGATGGACCGCGCGGCGGAGTTGATGAACTCGATGCCGGCCGACCGTGCGGGGCGCGACATGAGCGGGGCCGTCGACTTCCTCGCCGACCACGACGCCACCACCGGCGACGGCATCGGCGTGATGGGGTTCTGCATGGGCGGCATGCTGACGTTCATCCTCGCCGCACAGCGCCCCGACAAGGTGAAGGCCGCCGTTCCCTTCTACGGGTTCCCGAGCGGCGACAGCCAGCCCGACTACTCGAAGATCGAGGCCGCGATCCAGGGTCACATGGCCGAGCACGACGACTTCTTCCCGCCGTCGGCGGCGATGCACCTCGAAGAGGAACTGAAGGCGCTCGGCAAGGACGTGACGATCACGGTCCACCTGGGTACGGGGCACGCCTTCATGGCACCCCACAACGCGCTCGGTACCCAGAACCAGGAGAAGTACGACGAGATCTGGCCGCAGGCCACCTCGTTCCTCCACGACAAGCTCAGCTGAACGAGCACGGCATCAGATGCCTCGATTCGATGCCGTCCTGTTCGACGCGGGCGGCGTGCTGGTGCTGCCCGACCCCGACGTGATCGGGCCGTTGCTCGCCTACTACGGCGGTGACGCGTCGGTCGAGACCCACCGACGCGCTCACTACGCCGGCATGAAGGCGAAGTCCGATGTCGGCGCGTCCGAGACCACGTGGGCGCCGTACAACGACGCATACGTCGCCACGGTCGGTGTGCGACCGGCCGACCGGGCCGAGGCCGCGCACGTCTTCGACGGTGCCCGCCACGCGCCGTTGTGGAGGTGGGTGATCCCCGAGACCCGTCGCGCACTCGACGCGTTGGCGGCAGCAGGTGTGCCGATGGGCGTCGTGTCGAACGCGAGCGGCCAGATCGAGGGCGTCCTCGTTCGCGAGATCTGCCAGGTCGGACCCGGCGACCACGTCGAGATGCGCTGCATCGTCGACAGTCACGTGGTCGGCGTCGCCAAACCCGACCCGGCGATCTTCGACCATGCGCTGCCCCACTTCGAGGAGTTCGAGCGATCCCGGATCGCCTACGTCGGTGACTCGGTGACGATGGACATCGCCGCATCATCGGCTGCCGGGCTGCATCCGATCCTGCTCGACCCCTACGACGATCACGCCGACGCCGACTTCGAGCGCATCGCCAGCGTCGCCGACCTCGCCGCCGAGTTCATCACCTGACCCGCGCCGCCAGGCCGCCTGCGATGAGCGAAACCGCCGTATCCGGTGGGTTCACTCATCGCGGGAAGGTCGGGCTCAGACGCTGGACGTCGCGCCTGGCTCGTCCTTCGACCAGCGGTCGGAGTTGACGAGGAGGTAGAGCCAGATCAACGCCGGAACAGCGGTGACCGCGGCCATGCCGAACACGATCACGAGGCCGATCTGGGTCGACCGGGCACCGATGCCGTCGGCGATCGTCACCTGGTCGACCAGGATCCAGTCGTACTGGCCCACGCCCCACCCGATGACGATCGCGCCGACCGCGATCACCGCGCCGACGCGCGCCCGCGAGAAGTCCCCTCTCCACAGCTGCCACATGCTGATCGATCCGGCAGCCGCCGAGATGATGATCAGGGGGAGCCCCCGTCCGTGCAACCCGCTCGCCAACGTCGGTGCGTCGATCTCGATGACGACCGCCGCACCGAGGGCGGCGCCGCCGGTGACCGCTCCGGCGATCAGCGACTTGCGGCCCATCTCGGTCGCCAGTGGCTCGTTGCCGCCGCGCCGGGCGTCGGCGGCGAGGAACGTGCCGGCGAGAAACGTCGTCGTCAGCACCGCCAGGGCGCCACCGATCCAGGAAGTCGGCCCGGTCCAGCTCGTCCAGAGATTGCCGTACCCGTCGGCCGGCACCCGACCGCTCGCGATGGCTCCTGCGATCATCCCGAGGAAGAACGGGGTGATCAGCGACGACGTGGCGAACATGATGCCGTGCATTCGTGCCTCGCCGAACGACGTCGAGAACTTGCGGAACGCGAACGCACCGCCCCGCAGGACGATGCCGAGCCCGACCAGCAGCCACGGCACGAACAACGTCGTCATGATCGCCGCGAACGGCTCGGGAAACGCCGTCCAGAGGAACACCAGGATGTACACGAGCCACACGTGGTTGGCTTCCCACACCGGGCCGATCGACTTGTCGATCTGGTGGCGGAGGTGAGCGCCGCGGCCGGCGTCGCCGGCGGTCAGGTCCCAGAACCCGCAGCCGAAGTCCGCCCCGCCGAACAGCGAGTAGGCGATCACACCGACGAACAGCAGGACCGCGACGAGGTCACTCAGGCCCATCGTCGGTTCCGGATCGTCCGTCCTCGGAGATCTCGCCACCGCCTGCGCCGACCGGCGTCAGGGCTTCCGGGGGACCGTACGGAGTGGGGATGTCGATCGCGTCGGACTCGCGCCAGCGGCGGGTCATGCCCCGGATCACCCGAGTGGCGAGGTACGCCATCGACGCGTAGACGACCACGACGACCGCGAGGCTGATCCAGATGCCGTTGTTGTCGGTGACCGCCTCGTCGACGCGCATCACCTGGTACACGATCCATGGTTGGCGACCCACCTCGGTCGTGACCCAGCCGGCCTGCAGTGCGACCACCGCCAGCCCGCCGCACGCCACGACCGCTCGCAACAGCCAGGGGCTGAGTGGGTCGTCGTGTCGGCGTTTGCGCCACCAGTACCAGACGGCGACGGCGGCCATCACCGTGCCGGCACCGACCATCGTCTGGAAGGCGAGGTGGACCACGTTCGCCGGCGGCTGCTCGTCGGGCGGGAACTCGTCGAGCCCGGGCACCTCCCCGTTCAGCGAGTTGGTGGCGACGAGCGAACCGAGCACCGGGAGCTCGATCCCGAAGCGGACCTCGCCGTCGACGAGGATGCCGCCGATGATCAGCGGCGCCCTGGTCTCGGTCTCTGTCGCCAACTCCATCGCGGCCAGCTTCGACGGCTGCTCCTCGGCGAGGCGGGCACCGGTCAGGTGTCCCACGAACGGCTGGACGACCGCGGCGATTCCGGCGAACGCCATCGCCACGGCGAATCCCATGCGATGTCGGTGGTCGTCGCGGCCCTTCAACATCCCGACCGCATAGACCGCCGCGACGAGGAACCCGGTGACCATGTAGGCGGCGACGAACATGTGCACCGACTGGCCGAGCACGGCCGAGTTGAACATCGCCTCCAGCGGCCGCACGTCGACCACCTCGCCGTTGGCGTCGAGGTCGAAGCCGGCGGGTGCGTTCATCCATGCGTTCACCGAGATGATGCAGAACGTGCCGAACGCGCCCGAGATCATGATCGGGATCAGTGTGTTGAGGTGCACCCGCGGGGAGAGTCGTCCCCATCCGTACAGGTAGATGGCGATGAACACGGCCTCGGTGAAGAAGGCGATCCCTTCGAGCGCGAACGGCAGGCCGATGACGTCGCCGTAGGTCGACATCATCCCGGGCCAGAGCAACCCCATCTCGAAACTGAGGATCGTGCCCGAGACCGCCCCGACTGCGAACAGCACGGCCGACACCTTCGCCCACTTCTTGGCGAGGACGAGGGCGTCGGGATCGTCGTGCCGGATACCGCGCCGGTGCAGCACGTAGATCAGCGCCGGCAGTGCCACACCGAAGCAGGCGAGCACGATGTGGAACCCGAGCGACAACGCCATCTGGTAGCGAGCCGCCATCAGGTTGTCGAGCGCAATCAGCATCGTGCTCCGATCGGGTCACGCCACCACACCGAGGTCTCGCGGAACCCGGTCACCGAACGACCGGATCGCGTGATCTCCCGGCACGGGGCGAGGTGGGGGTGGGGTCAGGTGGTCGTGGTCGAGGAGATCAGTTGGCGGGCGATCACCTTGAGGCACAGGGTCTCGTCGGCGCCCTCGAAGATCGAGAGCACTCGGGCGTCGACGAACAGGCGGCTGACCGGGAACTCCTCGGCGTAGCCCATGCCGCCGTGGATCTGCATCGCCTCGCGGCTCACCCACTCGGCGGCCTTGCACACGTAGGCCTTGACCATCGAGGCCTCCATCGCGCCTTCGCCCTTGGCCATCAGCGTGGCGACGGCATAGGAGAACTGGCGGCCGGCCTGGGTGAGCACCGCCATGCGGCCGAGCTTGGCCCGGGTGAGCTGGTAGTCGATGATCGCCTCACCGAACACCTTGCGGTTCTCGGCGTAGTCGAGCGCGGCCTCGTAGGCGGCCTGCATCACCCCGACGGCGCGGGCGGCGGTCTGCAGCCGGCCGTTCTCGAATCCGGCCATCTGGTAGTAGAACCCCTTGCCGAGGCCGTCCTCCATGCCCACCTGGTTCTCGGCGGGCACCCACCAGTTCTCGAGGGCGATCTCGTAGGAGTGCATGCCGCGGTAGCCGATCGTGTCGATCGGACGGCCCTCCATCTTGCCGACGCGCTCGGTGCCGTCGACGACGGGCCCCGGTTGCGTGAACTCGAAACCGTGGCTGTCGCCTCGGGGCTTCGGCACGATGAACAGCGACAGGCCGCGGTGGGTCTTGCTGCGATCGGGATCGGTACGCGCCAGCAGGGTGAGCGCATCCGCCCGAGCGCCGAACGTGCACCACGTCTTCACGCCGTTGATCACCCAACCGTCCTCGCCGTTCGGGCCGGGGGCGGGGGTTGCGGTGACCTTGATGCCGGCGACGTCGCTGCCGTAGTCGGGTTCGGTGACCGCCACCGCGGGCATCACCTCGGCGGTGGCGAGCTTCGGCAGCCACTCCTGCTTCTGCGCCTCGGTGCCACCCTTGACGAGTGCTCGGGTGAGGATCTCGGGGCGGGTGATCAGCGAGCCGCCGATGCCGAGGCTGGCCTTCGACAGCTCCTCGGTGGCTGCGACCATCGCGATGTACTCGGAGTCGCCGCCCTCGCTGTAGCCGCCGTACTCGGCGGGCACGCTGAGGCCGAACGCACCGAGCTCGGCCATCCCACTGATGATCTCCTCGGGCACGTCGCCATTCGTGCGGTGCACGTGTTCGGCATGGGGTGCGATCACGTTGGCGGCGAACGATCCGAACGTGTCGGCCACCATCTCCATGTCGTCGTCGAGGTGGCGGGGACCCGCCTGGTCGGCGAGCGAGGCCAGGAACTCCGGCGCCCGGAACTGCGTGATGAACCCGTGTGCGGCGGCGAGGGGGTCGCGTTCGACACCCCAGGCCTCTTCACGACCGAGCAACTTCGAGCCCAGCTCATGGAGCATGTCGGCGGCGAAGGCGCAGGTGATCTTCGCCTCGACGTCACCCTTGGCGCCGTAGTCGAGCAGCGATCGGGCCGTGGCGACACCGGAGGCGGCGTGGGCGATGTCGTAGGCGAGCACCTGGTGGACGTCGGGGCCGCCAGCGGCCGCGAGCTGACGGACGGCCTTGCCGACCACCCGGTCGGCGAGATCGATGGCGTCGGCGGCGGCGGGGAGGTCGGGAGCAGCGATCGTCTCGGTCATGTTCGAGACGTTACCGGTCGGTATCCGGCCGGGCCATTTGGTCGCGGTCGAACTTCGAGTGCGGATCACGACGCGCCTTGCGCACTGTCGAGCGGAGCGCATCGGTCGATGATCTACGTTTGGTGGATGAGCCGGCTCTCGTTCGACCAGGCCAATCTCGTGGTGCCCGACGTTGCCGGGGTCGTCGGGTTCCTCCGTGCGCTCGGGGTGGGGATCGAGGAGATCGATGGTGAGTGGTCGGAGTGGGCGGCACACCACGTCACGCTCCCGGCGGTCGGCGACGGCTTCGTGGTCGACCTCGACAGCTCGGCGTTCGCCTCGCACTGGGGCGGCCTCCCCGAGGAGTTCGCGGGCGTCGTGGTCAACCTGCGGGCCGACGACCGTGAGACCGTCGACGTCGCATTCGATCGCGCACTCACGCTGGGTGCTGAAGGCGTCCGTGCGCCGTACGACGCCTTCTGGGGCGCCCGCTACGCCGTGGTGCGAGGTCCCGGTCCGATCATGGTCGGAGTGATGAGTCCGGTCGATCCGACGGCTCGCGGGGCGTCGCCACAGGTCTCGGACTTCGCGTAGGCGGTGAGGGGCGGCTGATGGGTGCGCTGTGCGTGTTCTGCGGATCGAGTTCGGGTGCCGACGCGGCCTTCGCTGCGACGGCGGCGGTGCTTGGCGCGGCGATTGCCCGGTCCGGCCACGACCTGGTCTACGGCGGTGGGCACGTCGGCCTGATGGGGGTGGTCGCGGACTCGGCGATGGCGGCCGGTGGCGACGTGATCGGCGTGATGACCGAGCAGCTGGTCGCGGCCGAGGTGGCGCACCACGGGCTGACGCGGCTCGAGGTGACGTCGAGCATGCATCAGCGCAAGGCGAGGATGGCGGAGTTGTCCGACGGCGTGATCGTGCTGCCGGGCGGGTTCGGCACGCTCGACGAGGCCTTCGAGATCATCACCTGGAACCAGCTCGGCCTCGTGTCGGCACCGGTGGTGTTCCTCGACGTGCTCGACTACTTCGTCCCGTTGTTCGACTTCATCGAGCGCAGCGCGTCGGCGGGGTTCGTACGGCAGGCACATGTTGCACTCGCCCGACGCGCCGACGTGGTGGACGAGGCGATCCGGCTGGCCACGTCACCGCCGGACGGGTACGCACCGAAGTGGTCGGAGTGAATCGTCCTCGGTGACGCGTCGCGCCGGTCGTCGTCGAGTCAGGTGCAGGGACTGCCCGGAGCGGGCACGATGTCGCCGTTGGCAGAGATCTCGAATCGAACGGAGCGCTCCGTGATGATCTGTGCGTCGAGCAGGTCGTCCTGGCTGGTGGGCAGGCTCCCGTTCAGGGCCAGGTACATCTCGGACGCGCTCTGCAGTGATTGCAGATCGATGGTGCAGGCTGCGTCCCCTGCCTCGCCCCGGCGCGCCGGCGGCGACCTCGATCGCGCCCCCGATGCCGCCCGCCCGAGCCGGAGGGTCCGTCGTCACGGCGACGGTCGCTGTCCCCGGCGGCGCAACGAGTGCTCCGTCGGTGTCCGACGAAGCGCTGTCCGATGACCCGCACGCCGCTCCGAGGCCGACGAGTGCGACGGCGAGGAGCAGGATCGGGCGGTGGGCGACGGACCGGGACATGCGATGTCATCGGCACGTCGTGCCCGGTCCTGAAGCGCGGACCCGAAGCACGTCGCGTGGTCGCCGGCGGTAGCTTCGGCCCGTGCGTCGACGGTCGATCCTGGCGGCAGTGGCCGTGGTGCTCGCCGCCACCTCCTGCGCCACGGCCAGTGGAGTGTCGACGGTCGAGATCAACCCGATCCGACCAGCCGACGATCCGAACACCGGCGTGGGCGACCCGGGTGGTACGACGCCGGAGACGGGGTCGATCGACTGGTCGCCCTGTGTCGGTGGCGCCGCGACCGGGCCCGAACTCGAGTGTGGATCGCTGACGGTCCCCCTCGACTACGCCAGCCCCGACGGCTCGACGGTCGAGTTGGCGCTCGCCCGCTCGGTGACCCCCGACGACGACGAACGGATCGGATCGTTGGTGTTCAACCCCGGTGGCCCGGGCGGCTCGGGAATCGAGTTCCTGCAGTCCGCCGCGTTGCTGATACCGCCGGAGATCTCGAGTCGTTTCGATCTGGTGTCGTTCGATCCGCGCGGTGTGGGCGCCAGCACGGCGGTCGACTGTGACACCGAACTCGACGACCAGATCGACCTGCTCGCCCAGGGTGACGACCTGGCCTGGGATGCGCTGGTCGCCGAGGCCGAGGCCCGTCCGTCGACGTGTACCCCCGAGACGGTTGCGATCGGGCCGTGGCTCGGTACGAACAACACGGCCCGTGACCTCGATGCCATCCGCGAGGCGCTCGGCGACGATCGCCTGAGTTACGTCGGCTTCTCCTACGGGACCCGGATCGGCGCAACGTACGCCGAGTTGTTCCCTGACCGGGTTCGAGCGCTCGTCCTCGACGGCGCGGTCAAGCCGACGACCGACTTCGCCGAACTCGATGCGGAACAGGCGGCGAGCCTCGACCGCGCGTTCGAGCGGTTCGCGGCGGCATGCGATGCCGACAGCGACTGTGCGCTGTCGACGGCGGGCCCGACCCTCGAGGTGTACGCGGACCTCGTCGACTCGCTCGCTGCCGTCGGCAGCATCCCGACCGACGACCCGGCTCGCGTGCTGACGCCGGGCGAACTCCAGCTCGCCGTGATCGCCGCCATGTACAACACCCAGCTCTGGTCGGTGCTCGCCGACGGGCTGCTCGACGCGTCCGTCGACGGTGACGGCACGTTGCTGCAGGTGCTGACCGACACCTACCTCGGCAGACAGCCCGACGGCAGTTACGACGAGAGCCAGGACGCCGGATTCACCATCAACTGCGCCGACAACCTCATCCGTCCGCCGACCGAGGAGGTGCGGATCGAGTCCGATTCCGCCGCGCAGCAGTCGCGGTGGTTCGGTGACCTGCTGCGTGCCGCCACCGGGTGCATCGGTGGCCCACTGCCGGTCGACCCGTTGATCGTCGGCCCCGCGTCCGGCGCACCTCCGATCCTCGTGATCGGCAACACGGGCGACCCCGCCACACCGTACGAATGGTCGGTGGAGATGGCGGACCTGCTCGCCTCGGCCGAGCTGTACACGGTCGAGTCCGATGGTCACACGGCATTCCTGTCGGTTCCGTGTGTCGAGCCGGTGGTCGTCGACTACCTGGTCGATCTGACGATGCCGGCGCCCGGTTCGTCGTGCGTGAACACCGCCGCCGACGACGTGTTCCTGCCCGCCGGGGAGGGCGAGTTCGATCAACTCGTCGTGCTCTTCGACTGTCTGCGTGAGAACGGCGCCGACGTCCCCGAGGTCACCGTCGCCGATCTGCTCGCCGATCCGTCCGGTGAGACCCTGCTCGAGGCGATCGATCCGACCGATCCGGCGTTCGGGCTCGCACTGTTGGCCTGCGAAGACCTGATCCCCGGCTCGTAGGAACCCCGCTTCCGCCCGGCTCGATCCCTGCATCTCCGGAACGAGCCGCTCCTCACAGGGTCCACACAGTTCGCGCCGGTTGTCCCCAGGATTCGGCCCGCAATTCACACCCAATCGGCACTGACGTTCCACAGGTCCGGTGGTTCAAGATGGGCTGATGGTCACTCGACCCCTCCCGACGCCACGCCAACGCCTGCTGCGCCAGCGCCAGCACGGCGCGATCCTGCAGCAGACCGACCGGCGCCAGCTCGAACGGGCCGGCTGGCGCACCACACTGGAGTTCCGGGAGAACAACGTGCGAGGCCGTGACGGTCGCCTCTTGCAGGTCGAGGAGATCTGGCACGCCGAGGCGGAGCGTGATGCGCGGGGGGATCGGGGCGTCGACTTCATCCATGCGACCGCCGAATCGGTCGACGAGGTGTGGTCGAAGTTGCGTCGTCGGGCCGAGCTGGCCGACGTGCGGCGGGCAGATGTGGCCGTTGTGCAGGCATCTTGATGGTTTCTGCCCGCGACGGTTGACACGCCCGTAGTTTCACTGCTGTAATTACGGACCCGTTGCCACGACATGTGGTGCCAACGGCGGGTGATGACCACGACATCTGGTGGTCGAGCGCATGTCTCGACCGGCCCCAGACGACTTCCGAATGCCCGACGACGACGCAACGAATGAGCAGGAGAATCCACGGTGACAGTGATCGATGACAACGCCGCAACGACCGAATCAGCAGTCGGAGCCGGCGCTGCGCCGACGCTGACCGACACCGCCAAGGCGCCGACACCGCCATCGGGTGCGCAGCCGACGGCCGGCGGCATGCGCGTCAAGAAGCGCAGCGGCGCATTGGAGCCGGTCGACGTCAACAAGATCGTCAACGCGATCGCCCGGGCATCGGAGGGGCTGCTCGGTGTCGACCCGATGCGCGTCGCCACGCGCACGATCTCTGCGCTCGCCGACGGCGCCACCACCCGTGAACTCGACGACCTGTCGATCCGTACCGCTGCGGGCCTGATCGTCGAGGAGCCCAACTACTCCAAGCTGGCGTCGCGACTGCTGGCCACCGTGATCGACAAGGAGGTCCGCAACCAGAACATCCCGTGGTTCTCCGAGTCGATCGCCGTCGGCCACGCCGAAGGCCTCGTTGCCGACCACGTCCTCGAGTTCGTCAACGCCAACGCACCGGCGCTCAACGCGGCGATCGACTCCGACCGCGACCGCAGCTTCGAGTTCTTCGGTCTGCGCACGGTCTACGACCGCTACCTGCTGCGTCATCCCTCGCGCCGAGAGGTGATCGAGACACCGCAGTACTTCTTCCTCCGCGTCGCCTGCGGGCTGTCGACCGATGTCGACGAAGCCGTCAGCTTCTACGACCTGATGTCGTCGCTCGCCTACCTGCCGTCGAGCCCGACGCTGTTCAACTCCGGCACCGCCCATTCGCAGATGTCGAGCTGCTACCTGCTCGACTCGCCCGAGGACAGCCTCGAGGGCATCTACAAGCGTTACACCGACATCGCCAAGCTCTCGAAGTTCGCCGGCGGCATCGGCGTCGCCTGGCATCGCGTCCGCGCCAAGGGCAGCCTCATCCAGGGCACCAACGGTCTCTCCAACGGCATCGTCCCGTGGCTGCGCACGCTCGATTCCTCCGTCGCCGCGGTCAACCAGGGCGGCCGCCGCAAGGGCGCTGCCTGCGTCTATCTCGAGTCGTGGCACGCCGACATCGAGGACTTCCTCGAACTGCGCGACAACACCGGCGACCACGCCCGGCGCACGCACAACCTCAACATCGCCAACTGGATCCCCGACCTGTTCATGGAGCGCGTCGAGAAGGACTGGCAGTGGAGCCTGTTCGACCCCAAGCAGGTGCCGCACCTCACCGACCTGTTCGGTGACGACTTCGAACGCGCCTACGTCGCCGCCGAGGAGGCCGGGCTCTACGAGAAGCAGGTACCCGCTCGCCAGCTGTACTCGAAGATGATGCGCACCCTCGCCCAGACCGGCAACGGCTGGGTGACGTTCAAGGACGCCTCGAACGAGAAGTGCAACCAGACCGGAGCCACCAACGACGACGGCAGCCCGCGCGTCGTGCACCTGTCGAACCTGTGCACCGAGATCCTCGAGGTCACCGACCAGCAGAACACCGCGGTGTGCAACCTCGGTTCGCTCAACCTCGGCGCCTACGTCGACGCCGACGGCCGGTTCGACTACGCCAAGCTCGGCACGGTCGTGCGCCAGGTCGTGCCGTTCCTCGACCGGGTGATCGACATCAACTACTACCCGACCTCCGAAGCCGAGTTCTCCAACCACAAGTGGCGTCCGGTCGGGCTCGGCCTGATGGGGCTGCAGGACGTGTTCTTCAAGAAGGGGCTCGCCTTCGACTCCGCCGACGCGAAGGCGCTCAGCCGCACCATCAGCGCCCACATCTACTTCCACGCGCTGTGGGCATCGACCGAGCTCGCCGAGGTCAACGGCCCGCACGAGGCGTACGAGGGCACCCGGGCCGCCAAGGGCGACCTGCAGTTCGACCTCTGGGACGCGGCGAACGGGGGCGTCATCCCGCCCGCCGAACTCGACTGGGACGCACTGCGTGCTCGCATCGCCGCCCACGGCCTGCGCAACAGCCTGTTGATCGCCATCGCCCCGACCGCCACGATCGCCTCGATCGCCGGCTGCTACGAGTGCATCGAGCCGCAGGTGTCGAACCTGTTCAAGCGCGAGACGCTCTCGGGCGAGTTCATGCAGATCAACCGCTACCTGGTTCGTGAGCTGCAGGCCCGGGGGCTGTGGGACGAGCAGATGATCGCCGACATCAAGCGGGCCGAGGGATCGGTGCAGGACGTCGCTCGCATCCCCGACGAGCTGAAGGAGGTCTTCCGCACGGCATGGGAGATCCCGCAGCGGGCGTTGATCGACATGGCCGCCGAGCGCGGCGCCTTCATCGACCAGAGCCAGTCGTTGAACCTGTTCATGGAGACGCCGACGATCGGCAAGCTCTCCTCGATGTACCTGCACGCCTGGAAGGCCGGTCTCAAGACCACCTACTACCTGCGCAGTCGTCCGGCCACCCGCATCAACCAGACCACGACGGGCGCCGCGAAGGCTCCGGCATCGCCGACGCCGTCAGGACCGTCGGGAGGTGGCGGTGAGCCGGCACCGGCTCCCGAGAAGAAGACCTACACCGACG
Organism: Ilumatobacteraceae bacterium; assembly: GCA_963698565.1. Lineage (GTDB taxonomy): Bacteria > Actinomycetota > Acidimicrobiia > Acidimicrobiales > Ilumatobacteraceae > Sva-07. The sequence goes on along the minus strand of CAVORH010000028.1, from coordinate 46,156 downwards.
AGGAAGCCATTGCGTGCAGCCTCGAGAACCCCGAAGCCTGCGAGGCATGCGACTGATGGCACTCATCGACCCGATCACCGACTATGCCCCGGCCGCGCCGGGTGAAGCCCTTGCCGACGAGTTCGAGTCGGCGTCACCGGTCGGCGCTGCCCGGCCGACCAACATCCTCGACCCGGGCTACGACCTGACCCTGCGGCCGATGCGGTACCCGCAGTTCTTCGAGATGTACCGCGATGCGATCAAGAACACCTGGACCGTCGACGAGATCGACTTCTCCGACGACCTCGTCGACCTCGACCGCAAGTTGATGCCGGCCGAGAAGCACCTCGTCGGTCGGCTCGTCGCGTTCTTCGCCACCGGTGACTCGATCGTGTCGAACAACCTGGTGCTCAACCTGTACCAGCACATCAACGCTCCCGAGGCGAGGATGTATCTGTCGCGCCAGCTCTACGAAGAGGCGTTGCACGTGCAGTTCTACCTCACGCTGCTCGACAACTACATCCCCGACATGGCCGAGCGCGAGGCGGCGTTCGCGGCGGTCGAGAACATCCCGTCGATTCGTGCGAAGGCCGAGTTCTGCTTCAAGTGGATCGACTCGATCCAGGGCCTGCAGAAGATCGAGACGCCGGAACAGCGCAAGCAGTTCCTGCTCAACCTGATCTGCTTCGCCACCTGCATCGAGGGCCTGTTCTTCTTCGCGGCGTTCGCGTACGTCTACTTCCTGCGCTCCAAGGGCCTGCTGAACGGTCTCGCCGACGGCACCAACTGGGTGTTCCGCGACGAGAGCTGCCACATGAACTTCGCGTTCGAGGTGGTCGACACGGTGCGCAAGGAACAGCCCGAGCTGTTCGACGCCCAACTCGAAGCCGACATCCGTCAGATGCTCAACGAGGCGATCGACTGCGAGCATCTCTTCGCCGCCGACGTGCTCGGCGAGGGCGTGCCGGGCATGAGCCTCGGCGACACTCGCACCTACCTCGAGTTCGTCGCCGACCAGCGCCTCGCGCAGCTCGGCTACGCCCCCGAGTTCGGGTCGAAGAACCCGTTCAGCTTCATGGAGCTGCAGGACGTGCAGGGTCTGTCGAACTTCTTCGAGCGCACCGTCAGCAGTTATCAGGTCGGCGTCGAAGGCGCCGTCAGCTTCGACGAAGACTTCTGACGTCACGCCAGGGGTCAGACCCCCGGCGTCACGCGGTAGAGGTCGGTGTGTTCGCCGAGGTCGGGTCCGACGTCGCGGATCGCGCCGGGGGTGCGAGAGAACTTGGGGACCACGCCGAGCATCGGGGTGTCGACGCCGGTGCGTGACACGTGGCGCTCGATCATCGCTCGCGCGAGGTAGTGCTCGTCGGTGAGCATGTCGGCGGCCGTGTAGACCCGACCGGCGGGAACGCTGTGCTGGCGCAGGAGCGCGAGCAGTTCGTCGGAGTCGACGGTGCGGGTCCAGCCGGCCACCAGCTCGTCGAGTTCGCGTTCGCGCTCGCCGCGGGCCACGTGTGTCGCATAGCGGTCGTCCTCGGCCAGATCGGGGCGGCCCATCGCGTCGCACAGCCGGGCGAACACCGTGTCGGCGTTGCCGGCGATCAACACCTCGGAACCGTCGCGGGTCGGATAGGCGTTCGCGGGTGCCACGCCGGGCAGCGCTCCGCCCGACCGTCGGCGGAGCACTCCACCGACCTCGAAGTCGACCATCGACGATTCCATCAACGCAGCAACCGCTTCGTAGATCGCGACGTCGACCTCCTGGCCGAGCCCACTGGTGGAGCGTTCGTGCAGCGCCGCAAGGGTGCCGATCACGGCGAACATCGCCGCCAGTGAGTCGCCGAGGCTGACTCCGCACCGTGCCGGTGGCCGATCGGGATCGCCGGTCGTGTGTCGGATCCCGCCGACCGCCTCACCGATCGAGCCGAAGCCCGCCTCGGAGGAGCGCGGACCGGTCTGCCCGAAGCCGGAGACATGCGTGACGATGACACCCGGATTCGTCCGCGCGACCGTGGCGTGGTCGAGTCCGTACCGGGCCAGCACGCCCGGTCGGAAGTTCTCCAGGATCACGTCGCACTCCGATGCCAGACGCTGGACGAGGGCGAGGTCGCCGGGGTCCTTGAGGTCGGCGACCACCGAGCGCTTGTTGCGGGCGATGATCGGCCACCACAGGCTCGAGTCGTCGAGGTTGACGCCCCAGCGGCGCATCGGGTCGCCCTCGGGAGCTTCGATCTTGATCACCTCGGCGCCGTAGTCGCCGAACAACTGCCCGGCGAACGGCCCCGCGATGAAGTTGCCGAGTTCGAGCACGCGGACGCCCGCCAGCGGTCCGGCGGCCTCGCCGGGAGACGCCGTCGTCGTCGATGTCTCGACATGGTCGTCGATGGGTTCGCTCACGGAGTCGATCATGGCATCCGGTGTGCGAGAGACTGTGATGATGTCGCTCCCTTCCTCGGTCGTGCTGCGCGATGTCAGCTTGCGCGACGGGCTGCAGGACGAGCGCCCGATCTCCACCGACGCCAAGCTGGCGATCTTCGAAGCACTGGTCGCCGCAGGCGTCCGCGATCTGGAACTCACCAGCTTCGTGCGGCCAGATCGCGTGCCGGCACTCGCCGATGCCGAGGCGTTCTGCTCGCTGACGTCGGAGTCGGCGCCGTCAACCGCTCCCACCCGCTGGGGTCTCGTGCTCAACACACGCGGAGCGCAGCGAGCGCTCGCTGCGGGTCTCACCCACCTGCAGTACGTGGTGTCGGTGAGCGACACGCACAGCCGCCACAACGCAGGCGCCGGTACCGACGAGGCGATCGATGCGTTCGGCGACGTCGCGGCGACGGCGATCGCGGAAGGAGCGGTCGTCGAGATGACGCTCGCTACCGCCTTCGGGTGCCCCTTCGAGCACCGGGTCGACCACGATCGCGTCGTCGAGGTCGCACGGCGCGCCGTCGAGGCGGGCGCGTCGTCGATCGGTCTCGCCGACACGATCGGTGTGGCGGTACCGACCGAGGTCGCCGCCCTCGTCGATGCAGTCGGAGCCGCTGCCGACGTACCGATCGGCGTACACCTCCACGACACCCGGGGGCTCGCGATCGCCAACGCGATCGCCGCGCTCGACCGTGGTGCCGTGCGGCTCGATGCGAGCCTCGGTGGGCTGGGCGGATGCCCGTTCGCCCCGAACGCGAGCGGCAACGTCCCGATCGAGGATCTCGCCCACGGGCTCGAGGCGATGGGCGTGTCGACCGGACTCGACGTCGATGCGCTCGTGCACGCCGCCGGTGTCGCCTGCGCCGCGGTCGGTCGGCCCGTGGCGAGCCACGTCGGCGTCGCGGGACCCCGCTTCCGGTGATGACGGTCCCGATGCCATCGGTCACGCCGCTGTGGCGGTCGTCGGGCCCGGCGCGGCGGTACCGTGAAGGCGATGGCAGATACGGGCGACCACTGGCTCAAGAGCACGCGGGTCGCGATCGTCGCCGGCAAGGGCGGCGTCGGATCGTCGACCGTCGCCGCGGCGTATGCGCTCGCTGCGGCCCGTGAGGGGGCCGATGTCCTGTTCGTCGCCGTCGATGGCCGACCCGGGATGGGGCCGTTGCTGGGGGGACGCGAACTCGATCAGAACGACCGGATCCTGCGCCGCCTGAAGGGCGCCGGCCAGGTGCGCGGTCGCACGATTCCTGCGGACCAGGCCTTCGGTGACTACCTCGAACTCCGGGGCGTCGGCGGCATGCTGCGCCGGGCGGCGTCGGCCGCGTCGTTGCCGATGATCGCTGCCGCCACCCCGGGCCTCGAGCACCTGCTCGTGCTCGGCAAGGTGAAGGAACTCGAACGCGATCGCGCGGCCGATCTGATCGTCGTCGACGCGCCGCCTGCGGGCCACGCCGCTCCCTTCCTCCGCTCGGCGCAGGGTCTGTCCGATGTCGTCCAGTCCGGACCCGTCAGGGATCAGGCGGTCGAGGTCGACGCGATGCTGCGCGATCCGGCGCGGTGCAAGGCGATGATCGTCACCCTGCCGGAGGAGACCCCGGTCACGGAGGCGGTCGAGCTCGCCAACGAACTCAGTGGCGACATCGGCCTCGCCCTGCTGCCGGTCGTCGTGAACGGCTGTTGGCCCGAACGCCCCGGCCTCGCCAAGTCGCCGGCGATGGCGGCGCGATCCCAGAAGGTGAAGTTGTCCGCCGCCGCCAAGGAAGCGTTGGCATCGTCATCCGACTTCGGTCGTGAGCGCCTCGAACGGCAGCACCAGCAGATCGAGCGGCTCGGGTCCGCTCTGGCGCTGCCGATGATCACGTTGCCTCGGCTGCCGACTCCCCGTCTCACCCTCCACCACCTCGGCATCCTGGCCGACGCGTTGGTCGCCCCCCTGATCGAGGTGCCGTCATGACGACGACCGACACCGTGGCCGAGTCGTTCGCCAGCGCGGTGGCGACGGCCGGTCTGATCGTCACCTGCGGTCCGGGTGGGGTCGGCAAGACCACGACGGCCGCCGCACTCGGGGTCGCGGCTGCGCGCGCCGGTCGCCGCGTGGTCGTCGTGACGGTCGACCCGGCTCGCCGGCTGGCCGATGCCCTCGGTCTCGATGCCGGTGCCGCCGCCGATGCACCCCACCAGGTCACCGGTCTGCCCGGTGTCGGCAAGGGCGAGCTGTGGGCCCTGATGCTCGATGCGGCATCCACCTTCGATCGGCTCGTGCGGGAACAGACGTCGAGCGCGAAGCAGGCCGACGCGATCCTGGAGAACCCCGTGTACCGGGCGATCTCGGGGTCGCTCTCCGGTGCCCAGGAGTACATGGCGATCGAGCGTCTCCACCAGCTCCACACGAGCGGGGAGTGGGACCTGGTGATCGTCGACACGCCGCCGTCGCGCCATGCGATCGACCTCCTCGAAGCGCCGGACCGCCTGATCGGCTTCCTCGGCCATCCGGTCTACCGCACCCTCACGGCGGGTCAGCGGGCGTTCGCCAAGGTCACCAATGCCGCAGCATCGATGTTCCTGTGGGCGGTGCGCCGCCTTGCCGGGCCGCAGATCGTCGAGGACACCGTCGAGTTCTTCCGGTCGCTCGCCAACATCGAGCCCGGGCTGCGTTCGCGCGCCGAGGAGGTGTCGGTGCTGTTGCGCTCGCCGGCCGCGACCTTCGTGGTGGTGTCGAGCCCTCGAGCTGAGGCGGTCGGCGAGGCCGAGCACCTGATCGGTGCGCTGCGCGACGGTGACTTCCCGTTCGCCGGTGTCGTGGTCAACCTGATCCATCCGATGCCGGAGCCGCTGACACCGGCGGATCGCGCCACGCTGGCCGACATCGGCGACGGTCCACTGACCGACCACGTCGCCTGGCACGACGAACTGACCGACCTGGCAACCGCCGAGCGCGACGAGATCGCGATCCTCGCCGATCTGGCCGAGGACGTCGTCGTCGTCGAGCTGCCGTTGATGTCGGTCGATGTGCACGATGTCGAGGGGCTGATCGGGCTCGCCGATCGGCTCGTTGGTGGCAAGTAACGTCGGACGGGTGCAGTCGCCCACCGACGTCCTGATCGACGATCTGTTCGCCCGGCCGGACGGGATCACCCTGGCGTTGGTGGTGCAGCAACGCGGCGAGGTGGTCGCCGAGCGTTATGGCGTGCAGCCGGAGAACATCTTCCAGCCGGAGATCGAGATCACGGCCGAGTCCACGCTCACGTCGTGGAGCATGGCGAAGTCGATCACGCACGCCGCGGTCGGGCTGCTCGTCGCCGATGGGCTGATCGACGTCGACGCACCGGCAGCGGTACCGGAGTGGGCAGGAACCGACAAGGCCGAGATCACCCTGCTGCAGCTCCTCGAGATGCGTTCGGGGCTCAGGTTCGTCGAGGACTACGTCGACGACGGCGTGTCGGACTGTCTGGAGATGCTGTTCGGCGAGAGCGGCCCGAGCCATGCCGCCTTCGCCGCTTCTCTTCCCCTCGAGCACGAGCCCGGGACGTTCTACAACTACTCGTCGGGCACCACGAACATCATCGCCCGCATCATCGGCGACATCGTGAGCGGTGGCCCCGGCGGCGACCCCGTCGCTCGTCGCGCTGCCATGGAGACGTTCCTGGGCGACCGGCTGTTCGGGCCCGTCGGGATGTCGTCGGCGATCCCCAAGTTCGACGACGCCGGCGATTTCGTGGGCTCGTCGTACGTGTACGCCACCGCCAGGGACTTCGCGAAGTTCGGTGAGCTGTACCGCCATGACGGTGTGACCGTGGAGGGGCGGCGGATCCTTCCCGTCGGCTGGTCGGCGCACGCCCGCGGCTTCTCGGCGCTCGATCCGGAGAACGGCTGTGAGTACGGTCGCCACTGGTGGATGTGGCCGGAGCTTCCGGGCAGCCTGGCGTGTCATGGCCACGAGGGCCAGTACGTCGTGATCGTCCCGGACCGTGAGCTGGTGGTGGTCCACCTCGGAAAGACCCCGTCGGAGTCCAGCGCCGACCTGCGGGCACGCCTGCGCGAGCTGGTCCAACGGTTCTGACGGATGAGTTGGTAGGAAGGACCGGTGACGGATCGAGTCGAGAGCGAGTCGGACGCCGTCCGCGGGTCGCTCGACGGTGTCCACGACACCACGCACGAGATGGATCGCGGGGTGCTGCCCACCGGTGAGCTGCCTGCCCTGGTGCGCAACCCGAACGACACGAAGCCCCGGATCCGACCGGTCCGGTTCACGATCAAGGCGCTGCTGTTCATCGTCGTTGCCGTGTTCCTGCTGCCACCGGTGCTCAGCGGGTTCCGGCAGGCGATCGAGACCGCCCGTGAGGTCAACCCCGGTCTCCTCGCAGCCGGGTTCGTGCTCCAGCTCCTGGCGCTGTTCTGCTACTCGCTGCTCACGCGGGCGACGCTCGGCACCGCCGGTAGCCAGGTCTCGATGGCGCGGATGTTCCGCATCCAGCTGAGCACCAAGGCGTTGTCGAACATCGTCCCGGGCGGGAACGCGGCGAGTTCTGCGCTCGGGTACCGCCTGATGACGCTGTCGGGCATCCGCGGTCCCGACGCGGGGTTCGCGCTGGCGATGTCCGGCATCGGCTCGGCGGTCGTGCTCAACATCATCTTCTGGACCGGGCTGATCATGTCGGTCCCGTTCCGCGGTGTGAACGAGGCCTACAGCATGGCGGCGTTGGCCGGCATCATCATCATCGGGATCGCTGCCGCTCTCGTGATCGGTGTCATGGACGGATCGGGCCGCGCCGAACGGCTCGTGCGGTGGATCGCTCGGAAGCTCCGCCTCGACGAGGACAAGTTCGCGACGGCCCTCCACCAGATGGCCGAACGGCTCGAGGAGCTGATCAGCGACCGCCAGCTCCTGCGCAAGGTGGTGTTCTGGGCGCTGGCGAACTGGCTGCTCGACGCCGCGTCGCTCTGGGTGTTCGTCCGCGCGTTCGGCGGGACGCTGAGCCTCGATGCGCTCCTCGTGGCGTTCGGACTGGCCAACGTGCTCGCAGCGATTCCGATCCTGCCCGGTGGACTCGGTGTCGTCGATGCCACCTACCTGACCACGCTCGTCGGTTTCGGAATTCCGCGACGGGTGGCGGTCGCGTCGATCGGCACCTATCGCCTCGCGCAGTACCTGATGCCGATCGCCCTCGGCGCGCTGGCGTACGCGTCGCTGCGCGTCGGGCCGTGGAAGATCGAGAAGCGGGACCGGCTGGTGCGGCTCCGCGACCTGGCGCGGGCCGAGTCGGAGAAGGGCGAATCCCGCATCGACTTCGCGCTGCGGTTCGGTGGTCGTCGTCAGCTCGTCGACGAGGACGAGGATCCCGCACTGCAGGCAGTGTTGAAGCCCGAGGCCGACACGTCGCGCCCGACCGAACCCGACGCGTCACCCCCGACCTCAGGGGACGACACACCCCACGACCGCTGAGTGGGTGAACCCCCGATGCGGCTTTCGTCGCGCCCCCGATCGGGCAGTACCGTCGGGTCCATGACAGTGCACGAACGCCCCTTCGGTCGATACCTCGAGGACTTCACCCCGGGCGACATCCTGCGCCACTGGCCCGGCAAGACGATCACGGAGTACGACGACCATCTGTTCTGCATGATCACCATGAACCACCATCCGTTGCACACCAACGACTGGTTCGCCGCCGAATCGGTGCAGGGACGCAACGTCGTGGTCGGCAACCTCGTCTACAGCCTGTGTCTCGGCATGAGCGTGCCGGACGTGAGCGGTGCGGCGATCGCCAACCTCGAGGTCGAGACGCTGCAGCACAAGTTCCCGACGTTCCACGGTGACACGATCCACGCCGAGACCCGAGTGCTCGAGGTCACCGAGTCGAAGTCGAAGCCGGACCGCGGGATCGTCAAGGTCGAGACGAAGGGCTTCAACCAGGACGGCAAGGAAGTCTGCTACTTCACGCGCAAGGTCTTGATCTGGAAGCGTGAGTTCGCTCCGGAGCGCAAGCGGCCCTACGACGGCACCGACGTCTGGGCCGACTGAGCCTGCGGCGCTGGCCGTCGTGATCGACCCTGGCGCCGTGCTGGCGTGGGGTGCCCACGATCTGCGCGACCTGCCGTGGCGGCGCGAGCGCGACCCGTGGCGGATCCTCGTCGCGGAGGTGATGCTGCAGCAGACCCAAGCCGACCGCGTCGTCCCGAAGTGGGCCGCGTTCCTCGATGCGTTCCCGACGCCGGGAGCGTGCGCAGCAGCACCGCTCGCCGATGTCCTGCGCCTGTGGCAGGGCCTCGGCTATCCGCGGCGGGCCCGGAACCTGCATCTCGCTGCGTCGGTGGTGGTCGATCGGCACGGTGGATGTCTGCCCGACGACCTCGACGGGCTGCTCGCCCTCCCGGGCATCGGGCCCTACACGGCCCGGGCGGTGATGGCGTTCGCCTTCGAGCGCGACGTGGCCGTGGTCGACACGAACATCGCTCGCATCCTCGCTCGATCCGACGGTGAGCGGTTGACACCGAAGCGCGCGCAGGCGCTGGCCGACGAGTTGGTGCCGGCGGGCCAGGGATGGCTCTGGAACCAGGTGTTCATGGACCTCGGTGCCACCGTGTGCCGCCCGAGCCCCCGATGCGATGCCTGTCCGCTCGCATCGTCGTGTCGATGGAACCGTGCCGGCCGCCCCGACCCCGACCCCGCCGTCGGCTCTGCGGGGGTCAGCGCTCGTCAGGCGCCGTTCGAGGGCAGCGATCGCCAGGCCAGGGGCAGGGTGCTCGAGGCACTCGGCGAGCGTCCCCGTCCGGCGGCGGACTTCGACGCCCGCATCGTCGCCGGCCTGGTGCTCGACGGCCTCGTCCACTCCGACGGCGCCACCCTCAGCCTCCCCGGTGTCACGCCAGGGGTCAGACCCCCGGCGTGACACCGGGCGGATTGGTCGGGGTCGGTCACCAGATCTACGGTTGCAGCGTGCGTCCAGCCCGAGACTTCTTCCGCCCACTCGCCGTCGGGGCCCCTGATCCCGTCCGTGAGATCCCGTTCCCGCCGAGTCGGATGATCCACTTCTTCCCGGCTGCCAACGAGAAGATGCGTTCCAAGGTGCCGGAGATCGCTCCGACGGTCGACATCCTGCTCGCCAATCTCGAAGACGGCGTCCCCGCCGATCAGAAGGAGGCCGCTCGCGCCGGTTTGATCGAGGTCGCCCAGACGGTCGACTTCGGAGACACCCAGTTCTGGACCCGCGTCAACAGCCTCGATTCCCCGTGGGGTCTCGACGACCTGACCGCCGCCGTGCTCGAGGCCGGTGAGGCGCTCGACGTGATCATGATCCCGAAGGTCGAGGGCCCCGAGGACATCCACTACGTCGACCGGTTGCTCGCCCAACTCGAGGCGAAGGCCGGGCTCACCGAGCCGCTCCTGGTGCACGCGATCCTGGAGACGGCCAGGGGCGTCGCCAACGTCGAGGAGATCTGCGCGGCGTCGCCGCGGATGCAGGGGTTGTCGCTCGGCCCGGCCGATCTCGCCGCCAACCGCCGGATGAAGACGACCCGGGTCGGTGGCGGACACCCCGGCTACCTGGTTCGTGCTGATCCCGCCGTCGATGCCGAGGGCAACTCCGACATCGAGTCCGACCGCACCACGTACCAGCAGGATCTGTGGCACTACACGATCGCCCGCATGGTCGACGCCTGCGTCACCAACGGGATCCTGCCGTTCTACGGGCCCTTCGGCGACATCAAGGACACCGTTGCCTGCGAGGACCAGTTCCGCAACGCCTACCTGCTCGGTTGTGTCGGTGCCTGGAGTCTCCACCCCGTTCAGATCGGCATCGCCAAGAAGGTCTTCAGCCCCGATCCGGCCGATGTCGCCCACGCCCAACGGGTGATCGACGCCATGGGTGACGGCACGGGCGCCCTCATGCTCGACGGCAAGATGGAGGACGATGCCTCGGTCAAGCAGTGCCGCGTCGTCGTCGAACTCGCCCAGGCGCTCGCCGAGCGCGACCCCGAACTCGCCGCCCTCTACGGCTTCTGAGGAGACAGCGATGACCGACAACCAGACCGACGAACTCCGACCCCGCCGATCGGTGCTGTACATGCCGGCGGCCAACGACCGAGCCCTCGAGAAGGCGCAGACGATCCCAGCCGACGCGATCATCTTCGACCTCGAGGATGCGGTCGCCCCCGACGCCAAACCCGACGCCCGTGCGAAGGCGGTCGCGGCAGTGCAGTCGGGTCGCTACGGGAACCGTGAACTGACGATCCGCTGCAACGGTCTCGACACGCAATGGGGGAGCGACGACGTCAGGACGGCCGGTGCCGCGGGGCCGGCAGCCGTCGTGATCCCGAAGGTCGACTCGGTCGACTACGTCGATCAGGTGTCGGCGCTGCTCGATGACGCGGGCGCTCCGTCGAGCGTGGCGATCTGGCCGATGATCGAGACGCCGACCGCGGTCTTCGACGTCCGTTCGATCGCTGCCCACCCCCGCGTGACCGTGCTCGTGATGGGCACCAACGATCTCGCCAAGGAGCTGCGGTCGCCACTGGTTGCGAGCCGGCACCCGCTGGTACCGCACCTGGCGACCGCGCTGCTCGCAGCCCGAGAGGCGGGCAAGGTGATCCTCGACGGCGTGTACAACGACGTGAAGAACCCCGAGGGTTTCGAGGCCGAGTGCCGCCAGGGAATGGAGATGGGTTTCGACGGCAAGACGCTGATCCACCCGACGCAGGTCGAGCCTGCCAACGAGATGTGGGCCCCGTCTGCCGACGAGATCGACTACGCCGAGCGGGTGATCGCAGCATTCGACGAAGCGGTCGCCGACGGCCGGGGAGTCGTCACCGTCGATGGGCGGATGATCGAGAACCTCCACGTCGACAACGCTCGCCGCGTGCTCGCCACCGCCGCAGCGATCGCCGCCCTCGGCTGAGATCCCCAACCCACCCGAAATCTGCCTGGATCGTCGCGCTCAGCGCGAGGATCCAGGCAAGTTCCGGACTCGTGTGGTGTCACGCCTGGGGGCTGACCCCGGACGTGACGCTGGCGAGGATGTCGTCGAAGGCGGCGTCGGCGTAGGCGATCATCTCGTCGTCGGTGCGGTCCTGGATCGGGTGCGGCGTGAACACGCGGGCAACCGACGGAAAGCCCAACGACGCCGACTGGGCGATCGCCGCGTCGACGAACTGCTCGGACGCGATGAACATGCCCGGCACGCCTCGGATCTCCAGATCGCTGATGTCGTGCACACTGCACGACGTGCAACTGCCTCAATCGGCGAGCGCCTCGATCACGACCTGGCACTCGATCGAGATCTGATGGCGCAGGTCGACGGGCGCCGGCTTCGTGAACGTGGGCTTGCGGTACCGCTTGACGTCGGCGCCGACCTCGACGAGTCGCTGCTCGATGCGATCGAGGAACACGTTGCCGCGTGGTTTGGAGATGTCGAGCAAGCCGACCGTCAGACCCTCCAGCGATGCCGGTCGGGCGATGCGCTGACGCTCGGCGACGGTGCGCTCGCTCGTCGGGTCGAGGATCGTGGTGGCCATGGTGGTCAGTATGTCACCGCTCGGGTGACGGGCTTCGACCCGACGTCGCCGTTGGCCCAGCCACCGATGATCTCCGAGAACAGCCCGGCGCCCCCGCCGGCGTAGGTGAGCATCAACCCGCCCGGACGGAACTTCGGCAGCGATGGGGCGTCGGCGAATGCGTCGGGCAGACCCTCGGCGATGCCGCCCGCGCCTCGTACGAGGTCGGCGCCCGGTCGGTTCAGGTGCGCCGAGATCCCCGCAACGATCTGTTCGCGATCCCAGTTCGCCTCCGCGAACACTCGGGCATGTTCGGGACCCATCACCAGGATCGCGTCGAACCCCATGATCAGCTTCGGGTGATGCATCGACTGCAGGCTCGCTGCGAGGGATCTGGCCAACGAATCGGGTTCGCGCGACAACTGGTCGACGACGCAGCGTGTCCCCTCCCCGGCGAAGACGGTCAACGCGTCGACGCCTGCGTCGATCCCGTGTTCGCCTGCCAGCGTCCCGTACGGTGACTCGGCGTCGTTCTCGGCGAAACAGAAGCCGATCTTGCCGGGACTCCCGTGGGTGGCCCGATCGACCTCTCCGGGTCGCCCACCCCCGACGTTGCGGATCACCAACTGCAGCGCCCGCCCGATCGTCGAGTTCGCTCGATTGCCCTGGCCGAGAGCGTTCCCGCCCGAGTTCATCCCGATCGCTCGGGTACCCGGACCGCTGCACACGATCACCGGACCCGCCGGCATCGTCGTGGCGAGCAGGCCGTGCATGTTGAACTCGTCGTTGCACACCGCCTCGACTGCCGTGAGCACCCACGGGAGGTACTCGGGGAGGCAGCCCGCCATCACCGCTGCGATCGCCACCTTCTCGACGGTGACGTCGACCAGATCCGGTGGCACGGTGGCGACGACGTCGGACGGTTGCCGCGCCGTTCCCGTCAGCATTCGCATCACCCGTTCCTCGGTCGGAGGAACGACGGGAAGGCCATCGGTCCAACCGCGGGTGAACATCATCTCGATCTCGTCCTCGGCGTCGGCAACGTCGATGCGTCGCGACGCGAGCACGGTCGCTCCGAATCGCACAGCGAGCGCGTCGACGAGATCGGGGTCGACGCTCATCGAACCACATCCCGGCCGCATCGCCGGCAGGTTCGGCCCGAGCCCGGTCACCCCCGTCACCCGCTCCCACTCGGCCCGGTGCCAGCCGACCGTACGTTCCGTCTCGACACCGTCGACCACACGGAGCACGGTCGGCACCGTCTCGATGTCGTGATGCCAGCTGACCGCGAGGTCGTGGTCGTGGATCGCTGCGGGATCACCCGGAAACCTCGGGTCGTCCTGCGTGTACACCGTCAGCGTGGTGGCAGCGTCGAGCTGCCCGAGCACCGAGACGACCGCGTGACACGTGGCGCACTCCTCCTTCACGACCACGACGATCCCGTCGGGAAGCACGTGTTGCTCGCTGGTGTGGGCCATGGGGCGACGGTAGCAACCGGGCCGCTCGCCGAGATCGTCGGGGTCGGAGCGGCAACGCGGCTCGGGCGCAGCGGTCAATGACCGTTGCGACACAAATCACTCCCCGGGGTTGCAGTCACGAAGGGCGAACGATCTATCGTGCGGTCATCGGGGGTCAACCGCATCCAGATGCCACGGTGGGTGGCATGGCCGTGACGTTCCACGGCGTCCGTGGATCGACGCCGTGCCATGGTCACGAGATCGCCCGGTACGGGGGCAACACCTCGTGCGTGTCGCTGGCGATACCCGGCCAGGACCCCGTGCTCTTCGACCTCGGTACCGGTCTGCGCTACTTCGGTCAGTCGTTGCCCGAGGACGCACCGTTCCGCGGCACCTGCCTCCTGAGCCACCTGCACTGGGACCACATCCAAGGGTTGCCCTTCTTCAAGCCGTTCCTCCGACCCGGTGCGAACGTCACGCTCTATGCGCCCACCCAGCCCGGCGACATCACCGTGGAAGAGGTGTTCGCCGACACGATCAAACCGCCGCTGTTCCCGATCCACTTCTCGATGTTCCCGGGCATGGTCGACCTCCACGAGGTCGGTGACGACGAGTTCGTGGTGGGCGATGCGAAGGTGATGTCCCGGCTGATTCCCCACGTCGGTCACACCGTCGGGTATCGGGTCGAGTGGAACGGTCGCTCGGTCGTGTACATCAGCGATCATCAGATGCCCGTCGACGGATCTCATTCCGCATGGCCAGGGGTCCTCGAGCTCTGCGATGGCGCGGACCTGCTCATCCACGACGCCCAGTACACGCCCGAAGAGTTCGCGATGAAGCGCGACTGGGGGCACTGCACGCCCGAGTACGCCGTGTGGCTGGCGGCCCAGGCCGGCGTCTCGCGGTTGGTGCTGTTCCATCACGACCCTGCGCACGACGACGACGAACTCGACGTGATTCTCGGCGCTGCCATCGAGTGCGCGGCCAAGCTCGGGGTCGAGGCGTTCGGCGCCCGCGAGCGCACCACCGTCGCCGTCTGACGCATTGTCGACGCTGGCTGTTCTCGCTTCGGTCGTCCTCGGAGTGTCGTTCCTCGTTGCGGGTGGTTCGAAGGTCGCCGCCGGCGACGCCTGGCCCGATCAGGCGCAGGGGATGGGCGCCCCCGCCGCGGTGATCCCGGTGGTGCCGTGGTTCGAGATCGCGCTCGGTGCCGTCCTCGTGGTGCAGGTCGCCCGGGTCGCCGCCGCGGTCGCCGCGCTGATCGTGCTCGTGGCGTTCACCGCGCTGATCATCCGCCGCCTGGCCCAGGGGCAGCACCCACCGTGCGCGTGCTTCGGCGCCTGGTCGGCCAGACCGTTGGGTTGGTCGCACGTCGTCCGCAACGTCGTCCTGATGGCGATCGCCGTCGTCGCCATCGCTGCGTGAACGGCGGCAGGGGCAGACCCCTGCCGCGCTCGGATGTCAGGTGGTGGCGAGGATGAAGGCGAGCGTGCGGGCTTCGTCTCGCCACGCCTCGTAGCGACCGGTCGGCCCGCCGTGCCCGGCGCCGAGTTCGGTGCGCAACACGATCGGGGCCGAACCGGTCGCGACGTCGCGCAGGCGGGCGACCCATTTCGCCGGTTCGTGCACGCTCACCCGCGGATCGTTCAACCCGGCGGTGGCGTACACCGCGGGATAGTCGGCCTCGACCGTGTTGTCGTACGGCGAGTAGCCGAGCATGCAGCTCGCGTACGGCTCCGCACGGGGATCGCCCCACTCCTCCCACTCGGTCACGGTGAGCGGGAGCGTCGGATCGCTCATCGTGGAGACGACGTCGACGAAGGGCACCTCGGCGATCACGCTGCAGAACAACTCCGGTCGTCTCGTCATGCATGCGGCAACGAGGAGCCCGCCCGCTGAACCGCCGCGGATCGCGAGACGATCGGCGTCGACGATCGATTCGGCGATCAGGTGCTCGCCGCACGCGATCGTGTCGCCGAACGTGTTGGGTTTGGCGAGGAGCTTGCCGTCGAGATACCACTGCCGTCCGAGTTCCCCGCCGCCGCGAGGATGCGCGAGTGCCCACACGAACCCTCGATCGAGCAACGACAGCCGGGCGACGGAGAACCAGGGCGGAAGCGACGCCTCGTACGCGCCGTAGCCGTACAGGACGCCGGGCGCCGTGCCGTCGAGCGGTGTGTCCACGTGGTGCACGATGTCGAGCGGTACGCGCGTGCCGTCGCCGGCAGTGGCCCACACCCGCTCGGACCGGTACGTCGTGAGGTCGACGTTCGGGGTCGGGATGCGGCGCAACAGGGTGCGCTCGCCGGTGACCACGTTCTCGTCGTAGAGGGTCGTGGGCATCACGAGCGACTGCACCGTGAAACGCAGCATGGTGGTGTCCCACTGCGGGTTGGCGGCCGGCTCGACGTCGTGCGGTTCGGTGCCGAGGTCGACGACTCGTTCGGTTCGGTCGCGGAAGAGGATCCGCATCCGTGGCTGGGCGTCGGCCCACTCGTGGATCACGAGGTGTCCGGCGAACGCCTCGGCCCCGAGGATCCGTCGGCCGGGGACGTGGGGGACCAGCTCGGTCCACGATGCAGGGTCGCTCCACGTGCCGTCGTCGGGCGCGATCAGGATCCGGAAGTCGACGGCGTCGTCGTTGGTGTGCATCACGAACGAGTCGCCCCAGTGGTCGAGGCCGTACTCGACATCGTCGCGGCGCTCGAGCACCACGACGGGCACAGCGGTGGGATCGTCGGTGGGGATCAGGCGCACGTCGGCGCTGGTGCGGCTCGCCGAGTGGATGACGATCCAGGCCTCCGACCGCGTCGAGCCGAGCGCGACGTAGAACCGCTCGTCGATCTCGTCGTACACGAGGACATCGTCGGCCCGCGGTGTCCCGATGCGATGACGCCAGACCGTGGCGGGCCGCTCCTGGGCGTCGGGGGTGACGTAGAAGAGCCACTGCCCGTCGCGCGACCAGGCGACACCGGCGTTCGCCGTCGCCTCGAGTCGATCGTCGAGATCGTCGCCGGTGGCCAGATCGCGCACGTGCAGTGTGTAGTGCTCGTCGCCGGCGACGTCCATCGACCAGGCGACGAACCGGTGGTCCATCGACACGTCGAACGCGCCGAGGTCGAAGTAGTCGTGGCCTTCCGCTTCGACGTTCTCGTCGAGGAGGACCTGATCGGTTGCGTGCTCGGCGCTCGGGCCACGGTGGTGTACCGGATAGCTCTCGCCTTCGGTGGTGGCGGTCACGTACCACCAGGGCCCGAACTCGACCGGGGTCGACATGTCGGTCTCCTGGACACGCGAGCGGATCTCACCGAAGATCGTCTCGATCGTGTCGGTGTGCGGCGAGAAGAACCGGTCGGCGGCCGCGTTCTCGGCCTCGAGATAGGCGAGGAGTTCGGGGTCGTCGACATCGCGCATCCAGGCGTACACGTCGTCGACGTCGCCGGTGGGGCGGTTCCAGGTGTGTGGTCGTCGCGGGGCCCTCGGGGGCGACTCGCCGGCAGGTGCGGCCGCCGGCGAGGGAGCGGGTGCGACATCGTCGTTGGAGGATTCGGCTTCTTCGATCACGGTCGAGCCAATGTAGGCACCCAGCGATACCGTTCGTGCACCATGCGTGTCTGGATCGACCAAGACCTCTGCACCGGCGATGGCCTCTGCGTCGATCACTGCCCCGACGTCTTCGTGCAGTTGGAGGACGGCATCGCCTACGTGGCCGAGGGCGGCCAGGCGTTGAACGATCCGGGTGGCTCGGGGAGCCTCGCCTGGGTCGCCGACCGAGACATCGGCGACGTGATCCACGCGGCCGAGCTGTGCCCGGGCGAGTGCATCTTCATCGAGGTCGATGTCACCACGGCCGCGGACGACGCCGATGACATGCCCGACCTCGTCGACCTCGCCGACGACGCTGCGGCCTGACCGTCGCTGCGCTCACCGGGTCGCAATCCGGTCAGGAATTGTTACTATGGCCGTAGTGCTAATTCGACCGGTCGCGAGCGACCGACTTCGCGGAGGAACCCGATGACCAGCTTCGATCTCGATCTCAGCAAGTACAACCTCGGGTGGAGCGACGAGGGCGTCGAGTACGCCTTCACGCCCGAGAAGGGCATCAATCCCGGCGTCGTCGAGCAGATCTCCTGGTGGAAGGGCGAACCGAACTGGATGTCGCAGATGCGGTTGCGCTCGCTGCGCCTGTTCGACAAGAAGCCGATGGCCGAATGGTTCGCGGTCAACATGCCCGACATCGACTTCCAGGACATCTACTACTACCTGCGCCCCGCAGGCGAGCAGGTCGACGAGTGGGACGAACTCCCCGAAGAGATGATGCGCACGTACGAGAAGCTCGGCATTCCCGAGGCCGAGCGCCAGTACCTCGCCGGGGTCACCGCGCAGTACGAGAGCGAAGTGGTGTACCACAAGAACCGTGAGGATCTCGAGGAGCAGGGGATCCTGTTCTGCGACATGGACACCGCCCTGCGCGAGTACCCCCACCTCGTGAAGGAGTACTTCGGCACGGTCATCCCGCCGGGCGACAACAAGTTCGCTGCGCTCAACACCGCGGTGTGGTCGGGCGGCTCGTTCATCTACGTGCCGCCTGGCGTCGAGGTGTCGATGCCGCTGCAGGCGTACTTCCGGATCAACTCGGAGAACGCCGGGCAGTTCGAGCGCACGCTGATCATCGCCGACGAAGGCTCGAAGGTCCACTACATCGAGGGCTGTTCGGCGCCCGTCTACACGAGCGACTCACTGCACTCCGCCGTCGTCGAGATCGTGGTCAAGCCGCACGCTCGGGTGACCTACACCACGATCCAGAACTGGTCGCCGAACGTGTACAACCTGGTCACCAAGCGGGCGCGGGTCGAGGCCCACGGCCACATGGAGTGGATCGACGGCAACATCGGCTCGAAGCTCACGATGAAGTACCCGGCGGTCTACCTGGTCGGTGAAGGCGCCACCGGTGAGGTGCTGTCGGTGGCGTACGCCGGGGCCGGCCAGCACCAGGACGCCGGAGCCAAGATGGTGCACGCCGCACCCAACACGTCGTCGAAGATCGTGTCGAAGTCGATCAGCAAGGACGGCGGCATCACCACCTACCGCGGTCTCGTGCGCATCGACGAAGGTGCCACCGGAGCGAAGAGCCATGTGGAGTGCGATGCGTTGATCCTCGACGAGGACTCGACCTCGAAGACCCTGCCCTACATGGAGGTCGGCGAGCGAGACGCGCAGATCGGCCACGAGGCCACGGTGTCGAAGATCGCCGACGAGCAACTCTTCTACCTGATGAGCCGCGGTCTCTCCGAGGAGCAGGCGATGGGCATGATCGTCAACGGCTTCATCGAACCGATCACCAAGACGCTCCCGATGGAGTACGCCGTGGAATGGTCGAGGTTGATCGAACTCCAGATGGAGGGTTCGGTCGGCTGACCATGAGACGAGGGGTCAGACCCCCCGTCTCATGTCAAGGTCAGATGTAGTAGCCGAACACGTCGATGATGACGTGAGTGCTGCCGGTCTGGTCGCCGCAGAACACCTTGATCTGGCGGCTGGCGTCGACGGGAACCGTGATCGAGTTGGCGATCTGTGTGCCGACCGCCGTCCAGTTGAGCAACGACGTTTCGGTCGATGCCGTGTCGCCGGCGGTGACGGCGAGGAAGTTCGGACCGGTCGTGTCGGCGGCCGTCACGTTGATCTGGACCGCGGTGGCGCCCGCCGGGACGGCATCGGGCAGCGTCACCGTGCCGTTGGCGCTGTGGCCGTCGGCGATGCTGATGACACGGTCCGTGTTCGGTGCCATGACGCCTTGCAGCGCCGCCGGGTAGTTCGGCTGGCGGGAGTCGTACGCGCGCTGCGGGGTGATCGCGGTGTACGAGCCTGCGGTCGGCGTGCCGGCCAGCTTGACGAAGCGAACCGCCGTGGGGTCGTCGGTCGTGGGTGCCGGCACGGTGAACCAGAGTGTGCCGTCCTTGTCGACGTACAGTTCGCCCGCGACGTGCTTGCCCGGCGTCGGACCGGTGTCCGCTCCGGCGAGAAGTCGGACATGCGCGCCGGAAGACGCAATGGCGAGGGCTGTCGGCACATCGTCCGTGGTGTTGCCGGCAGCCGGGCCGGTCGCGAGATTGGCCGCGACGACACCGAACCCGGAGGGCGCGGTGGTGGAACCGTGGACGCCGTTGGGAATCGACGAGTCGCCGTAGCCGCCGACACCGGCCGGGAAGGGCGAGGCGGCGGGTGGTACGTACCCGCCCACGCTGAAGGCGCTCGGGCCTTCGGTGGGCGCAGTCGCCGGCGTGAAGTCGATGATCGTCGGCAGAGTCGACTGGACCGTCTCACCGGCGTTGACGGGGTCGCCGTTGGCTGCGGACGCGTTGCCCGGCTTGAGCAGCGCGACACCGGCCGCGGCGCCGGCGCCACCGAGGGCGAGTTTGCGCAGTAGGGCGCGGCGATCGTTGGGGGCGGATGCTGATTCGATGGCGGGATCGGGGGTGACGGTGGTGTCGGACATGGCGGGAACGCTCCTCGTGTGCGGATGGTGCGGGTTGTTCGTTGCCGACGACCGAACGAGTTGATCGGGCCAGATGATCGGACCGGTTGATCGGTCGTCGTCATGAAACTGTAATGATGTTGCGGTGCCGACGTGCACCGCCTCAGCCGTCGTTTTCGTCGTCGTCCCTGCAATCCGGTGCGGCGCAACGGTTCCCGGCGGTCTCGGCCCGTAGAATCTGGCCATGCCCATGCGGATCGAGTGCAAGAACTTCGAGAGCCGGTCGTATCCGAATGGCGACACGGTCAGGAAGTGCAATCTCGATCTCGCACCGGACGCGCCGTGGCGCTGTCCCGAGAACTGCCCGGGCTACGAGCGTCGCCTCGCCGATGTCGCCTGGACCCACGGGTCGCTCGTCGTCCCGCCGACGCCGCCCGAGCCGGACGGCCTCGACGACGGATCCGCTGCGGCGCTGCTCGACGAAGCCGAGGAGATCCTCAACGCCGCCGGCTCCTCGATCCGGGCCGAGGTCGAAGCCGAGCGGGCCGCCAAGCCCAACGTGTTCAAGCGGCTCTTCGGCCGCAAACGCTGACGAGCGGGCCCACGCCCACCCCCACCCCCCCACCCCTCCCCCCCGAAAAATGCCTGGATCTGCGCGCTGGGCGCGCCCATCGCGGCATTTTTCGGGGGAGGGGTTCGGTGGGGCGGGCGAGTCGCCGGAATTAGCACTACGCGCGTAGGAGAATTGTCGGTGGCCCACCGATACACTCCCGGACGTGTCTGCGTTCACCCCTGACGCGGTACGCGAACTCGGTGGGAGCTGGCAGGACATGCGCCTGGCCGCCGTCGAACGGTTCGCCGCCGCCCCGATGCCCACGCCCAGCGAGGAGATCTGGCGATACAGCCGGATCGATCGACTCGACCTGGAGCAGTTCGCTCCCGAGGTCTGTGTCACCGAGGTCGAGGCGCCGCAGGGCGCTCGCGACTGGATCGTCGAGGCCGAGCCCGAGTTGTTCGCCGACGAGACGCCCGACGTCTTCGCCGAACTCAACCGGGCGTTCATGTCGCCCGTCGTGATCCGGGTCCCGGCCGGCCGCACGGCGAGCGAGCCGATCCTGATCACCCATCACATCAGCGGCGATGGCATCGCGGTGTTCCCTCGGCTCGTCATCGATGCCGGTGCCGACAGCGAGGTCACGGTCGTCGAGCGGTTCATCGCCGGCGACGGGGCCGCGGACGACCGCTCCCTGGTGGTCCCGGTGCTCCAGGTGCGCGCGGCGCAGGCGGCCCGGGTCAGGTACCTCGCGGTGAACGAGGTCGGGATCAACACGTGGCAGATCGGCAACCAACAAGCGGTCGGCGAACGCGATTCCTCCACGCTGCTCGCCACGGTCACACTCGGCGGCGACTACGTGCGAGCCCGCACCGAGGCGCGCCTGTCCGGCCAGGGCGGCAGCACCAAGCAGGTGGCGCTCTACTTCGCCGGTGGCACCCAGATGCACGACTTCCGCACGATCCAGGACCACGATGCCCCGAACACCAGCAGTGACCTGCTGTTCAAGGGTGCGGTGCAGGACGAGGCCGCGAGCGTGTACACCGGGCTGATCAAGATCCGCAAGCACGCCAACGGGACCACGGCGTACCAGACGAACCGCAACCTCACCCTCTCCGAGGGGGCGTGGGCCGAGAGCGTGCCGAACCTCGACATCGAGACCAACGACGTCAAGTGCAGCCACGCCTCCACCGTCGGCCCGATCGACGAGGACCAGCGCTTCTACCTCGAGAGCCGCGGCGTTCGTCCCGAGGTGGCCGAGCGGCTCGTCGTTCTCGGCTTCTTCGAAGAGGTCATCTCGCAGCTGCCGGCCGGAAGCTTCGCCGACGAACTGCGCCAGCGGGTGTCCAACAAGCTCGACCTCGGCTCGGCCGTGTCCCGCGAGGCGGTGCCGGCATGACCCCCGTGTGTGCTCTCGACGAACTGGCCGCCGGAACCGCCCGGAAGTTCGTCGTCGACGGTGTCGCCGTCGCCGTCGTGCGGATCGGTGACGATGTCTACGCGATCGGCGACGTGTGCAGCCACGCCAACGTCTCGCTCTCGGACGGCGACGTGTGGTGCGACGAGCTCGAACTCGAATGCCCCAAGCACGGCAGCGCCTTCCACCTCGAGACCGGTGAACCGAGCACGCTGCCGGCCACCCAGCCGGTTCCGGTGTTCGAGGCATCGGTCGTCGACGGACAGATCATGATCAGCACGGAGGTGGCGTCATGAGCACGCTCGAGATCCGCGGCCTTCGCGCCGCCGTCGGCGCCAAGGAGATCCTCAAGGGCATCGACCTCACGGTGAGCTCCGGTGAGGTGCACGCCGTGATGGGCCCGAACGGAGCGGGCAAGAGCACGCTGTCGGGTGTCGTGATGGGCAAGCCCGGCTACGAGGTTCTGGAGGGGTCGGTCACCCTCGACGGCGTCGACGTGCTCGCGATGGCCGCGTGGGAACGAGCGGTCGCCGGTCTCCACCTGGTGATGCAGTATCCGACCGAGGTGCCCGGCGTGATGCTCGACGACGTGCTGACCGAGGCGTTGGCCTCGCGCGGCCGGTCGACCGACGGGCTCGACGAGCTGCTGCGTGCCGAGGCCGAGCGGATCGGGTTCGAGGAGCGCTTCCTGCACCGGCCGCTCAACGTCGACCTCTCGGGCGGTGAGAAGAAGCGCAACGAGACGCTGCAGCTCGCGGTGCTGGCGCCGAAGATCGCCATCCTCGACGAGCTCGACTCCGGTCTCGACATCGACGCACTGCGCGATTGCGCACGGCGTGTCGAGGCGATGAGCAACGAGTCCAACGCCGGCAACGAGCCGCTGGGCGTGCTCGCGATCACGCACTACAACCGGCTGCTCCACGAGCTGAAGCCCGACCACGTCCACATCCTGGCCCAGGGCCGAATCGTCGAGAGCGGTGGCCCGGAGCTCGCCGCCCAACTCGAGACCGACGGCTACGCGGCCTTCGCGGGCGCCGAACCCGACGAGTCGTCGGGCGCGCTCGACGACCTGTTCGCCCTGTAGCGCGCCCTAACGTCGGCGGCATGGCCGCCGGTGGACAGCGATGACGTCGTCGATCGAACGCGACGCGGCCGATGTCGACGTCACCGCACCGACGCACGGCCGGTTCCCCGGCTGGTGGGTCGTCACCGGCTGTTTCGTGGTGCTCGCCACCTCGTCCGGGCTCGGGTTCTACGGGCTCGCGGTCTACCTCAACGCGTTCAGCAACGAGAAGGGGTGGCCGCTCAGCACGATCTCGCTCGCCACCACGATGTTCTTCGTCGTCGGCGGGGTGATGGGCGTCGTGGTGGCGCGTTGGATCGCGCGGTGGGATGTCCGCGTCGTCATCGTCGGCGGTGGGCTGGTCGGCGGTGCGGCACTCGCCCTGCTCGGCCAGGTCGACGAGCAGTGGCAGCTGTTCGTGGTGTACGGCGTCTTCGCGGCCGGATGGGCAGCGGCGGGACTGGTCCCGGCAACGACGGTGGTGACGCGTTGGTTCCACACCCGGCGTTCGGTGGCGCTGTCGGTGGCCTCGACGGGCCTGTCGGTCGGCGGGATCCTGATCACGCCGTTCGCCAAACAACTGCTCGACAGCCAGGGCCTGTCGGTCGGGATGCCGTGGCTCGGTGCGGTCTTCGTGATCGGCATCGTTCCGGCCGCTTGGTTCCTCGTTCGTCCCGACCCCGAGGTCGAGGGATGGGCGCCCGACGGGGCCCGACGAGCGGTCGGTGAGGTCGCTCCCCCGCCGACGGGAACACCCTTCGGCGACGCCGTGCGCACCCGCTTCTTCGCGTGCGTGACGATCGGCTACCTGCTCGCCTTCGGCGCACAGGTCGGAGGGATCCAACAGCTGGTGAAGCTCGTCGAGGATCGCAGCGACGCCCGTACGGCGCAGTTCGCTCTCACGGCGCTCGCGGCGACCTCGGTCGTCGCCCGCCTCGTTGGCGGCCGCGTCGTCCAGCTCGTCCCGATGATGCGATTCACCGTCGCCCTGGCTGTCCTCCAGGGAGCGGCGCTGCTGCTGCTCGGACTGGCGGAGATGACGTGGGTGATCTTCGCGGCGATCGTCATGTTCGGCGCGTCGATCGGCAACATCCTGATGCTCCAGCCGCTGCTGATCGCGGAGCGATTCGGTGTGCGTGACTATCCACGGATCTTCGGCCGCTCGCAGCTGTTCACCGTGGTCGGCACGGCCGGCGGACCGTTCGTGATCGGCGCGCTCTACGATCTCGCCGGTTCCTACCGGATTCCGTATGCGGTCGCCGCCTGCTTCTCGCTCGCCGGGGCGTTCGTGCTGTCGCTCGGCGGCCCGGCTACCGTTCCGCCCGATGAGCGACACTGACGACGATCGGCTGCACCGCAACGTGGTTCGTGTGGTCGAGGCGGGCGCTGCGATCGGTCTCACGGTCGAGCCGGTCCGTTTCCCCGAGGGGACGAAGACGGCGATCGACGCTGCCACTGCAATCGGCTGCGACGTGGGCCAGATCGTCAAGAGTCTGATCTTCGCGGTCGACGGCGAGGTGGTGCTCGCATACGTGAGCGGCGCCAACCGGCTCGATGAAGCCAAGCTCGCCGAGGCTGCGGGGGGACTGAAGTGCAGCCGGGTCGATGCCGACGCAGTACGTGCGGCGACCGGCTTCCCGATCGGTGGCGTGCCGCCGTTCGGTCACGCCACCGAGCTGCGCGTCTTCGTCGATCCCGACTTGTTGCAGTACGACATCGTGTGGGCCGCCGCAGGCACCTGGCACGACGTGTTCTCGTTGACGCCGGCACAACTGGTCGACGCCAGCGGCGGCGTGGTGGTCGAACTGAAGCGGCGGTGACTCGTGCGAGCTGGGTCAGGCGCCGGCGAGGTCGAGTGCGTCGGCGAGGGTGTTCCAGCCGAGCACGGCGCACTTGATGCGCACGGGGAACTTGACGACACCTTGGAGCGCTTCGAGATCGCCCATCGGCACCTCGTCGTCGCCGGGCTGGGCCTCGTACCCCTCGATGCCGACCATCGTCTTGAACTTGCGGATCAGCGCTCGGGCCTGGGTGACGGGCTTGCCGATCACGGCCTGGGTCATCATCGATGCCGACGACTGCGAGATCGAGCAGCCCTGGCCCGAGATCTTGACGTCGCGCACGATGGCATCGTCTCCCTCGCCGTCGACGAGGAGGTAGAGCGTGATCTCGTCGCCGCACAGCGGATTGTGCCCACGGGTCTCGATCGCCGGCGGCGACTCGAGCTCACCACGGTTCCGCGGCGTGCGGTAGTGGTCGAGGATGATCTCGCGGTAGAGGTCGTCGAGGCCCGGCATCAGAACCCGAAGATATCGGTTGCACCGTCGAGCGCATCGGCGAGGGCGTCGACGTCGTCGGTTCCGTTGTAGAGATAGAAGCTGGCCCGGGTGGTCGACTGGACCCCGAGCACCTGCATCAGTGGCTTCGCGCAGTGGTGCCCGGCGCGCACGCACACGTTGCGTTCGTCGAGGACCTGGCTCACGTCGTGGGGGTGCAGGTCGCGGAAGGCGAAGCTCAGCACGCCGCCGCGGACCTCGACGTCGTCCGGACCGTAGATCGTGATGTCGTCGCCGAAACGTCCGTTGAGCGTGTCGAGGGCGTAACGAGTGAGCTCCATCTCGTGCTGGCGCACGTCGGCCATGCCGAGACCCTCGAGGAACTCGACGGCGGCGCGCAGGCCGACCGCCTCGGTGATCGGGGGAGTGCCGGCCTCGAACTTCGCCGGGACCGGAGCGGTGGTGTACCCGTCGAGGGTGACGGTGTCGATCATGTTCCCGCCGCCGAGGAACGGCGGCATCGCATCGAGGAGCTCCATGCGACCCCACAACATGCCGATGCCGGACGGTCCGCACATCTTGTGGCTCGAGAACGCAACGAGGTCGGCGTCCCACGCCTGGACGTCGGTGGTGTTGTGCGGAACGTACTGGCACGCATCGACCACGGCGAGCGCCCCGGCGTCGTGCGCGGCGGCACACAGCCTCGCGACCGGTGGGATCGTGCCGAGCACGTTGCTCATCGCCGTGAACGAGAACACCTTGGCGCCGTCGAGCAGCTGGTCGAGGTCGGTGAGATCGAGCTGGCCGTCGGGTGTGAGTGGAACCCAACGGATCTCGATGCCGCGCTCGTCGCGCAGCATCTGCCACGGCACGATGTTGGCGTGGTGCTCCATGTGGGTGAGGACGACCACGTCGCCCTCGTGCAGGTTGGCGCCACCCCACGAACGGGCGATCAGGTTCATCGACTCGGTGGCGTTCTTCGTGAAGATCACCTCGTCGACCGACGGCGCGTTGATCAGCCGGGCGACGGCGCGTCGGGCTCCTTCGTAGGCCTCGGTGGCCTCGCCGGCGAGGCGATACGAACTGCGGTTGATCGGCGCGTACGAGTTCTCGAGGAACTCGGTCATCGCATCGATCACCTGACGGGGCTTCTGTGACGTGTTGCCCGAGTCGAGGTAGACGAGCGGCGACCCGTCGATCCGGCGCGACAGGATCGGGAACTCCTTGCGGACTGCGTCGAGGTCGAACGCCATCCGCTCAGGCTCCGGTGGCGGCGCTGGCGGTGTCTCGGAACGCTTCGTAGCCGTCGCGTTCGAGCTGTTCGGCCAGTTCCATCCCGCCGTTGGCGACGATCCGGCCGTCGACCAGGATGTGGATCTGATCGGGCGTCACCTCGTCGAGCAGGCGCTGGTAGTGGGTGATCAACACGACGCCCATGGTGGGCCGCTCGGCGCGGACTTCGCGAATTCCCTGGGCGACGATGCGCAACGCGTCGATGTCGAGGCCGGAGTCGGTCTCGTCGAGGATCGCCAGCTCCGGCTCGAGGATCGCCATCTGCATGATCTCGTTGCGCTTCTTCTCGCCGCCGGAGAAGCCTTCGTTGAGGTAGCGGTCGACGAACGAGGAGTCCATCCCGAGACGCTTCATCCACTCCATCGTGGCGAGTCGCAGTTCGAGGACCGACAGGTCGATGCCCTTGCGTTGCGACAGCGCCTGGCGGAGGAACTGGATCACCGACACCCCGGCGATCTCCTGTGGGTACTGGAAGGCGAGGAACATGCCGGCCTTGGCGCGTTCGTCGACCGCCCAGTCGGTGATGTCGTCGCCGAGGAAGGTGATCGTGCCCTCGGTGACCTCGTACTCGGGGGACCCCATGAGCGTGCTGCCGAGCGTCGACTTCCCCGAGCCGTTGGGGCCCATGATCGCGTGGACCTCGCCGGGGCCGACCACCAGGTCGAGCCCGCGAAGGATGTCGTCGTGCTCGCCCTCAGCCGGGCGTGCGTGCAGGTTGTCGACTCGGAAGAGGGTCTCGCTCACGCCGGAGATTCTACCCCCGCCGGGAATTATCCCTATCCCCATAGGAGAAATCGAATGAGACGTGGGGTCAGACCCCACGTCTCATTCAGGCGGCGTCCTGCAGGAGCCGTTCGACGCGGTCGCGAAGTCGTCCCATCTCGGCATCGTGGACGAGGAGTACGCGGGCCCGTCGCGCCGCATTGCGAACCCCGCTCGGGCTCGAGAAGCCGTACCTCGCCGCCATTGCCTCGCTCGTCTCGAGGCGCAGGCTGGTCGTGATCCAGATCGCGAGCAGCCGGGGGCGGTTCAGGACGCCTCGCCGCGTCCGCTTCAGGTCGATCGGATCGACTCCAGCGGTTGCTGCGACCGCCCATTCCACTTCGGCGGCGGTGGTTCGTAGCGTGGTCGGAGCGAGCGTCCTGTCGGAGGCGAGCGGGCGAGCCACGAAGTCCTCGTATGCCTCGCGAGACTGCCCGAAGACGGCGAGGACCTCGTCGCACTGCAGCCAATCGGGTCGCTCTCGTCGATCGAGGTAGACCCCCAGGCTCGACCATCGGTACGCGGCCAGCGCCGACGGTTCGACGATCGACAGCGCATTGCGATGTACGTAGCGGCTCGCGATCACGAGCTGGTGGTCGCTCTCGATCGATGTCGAATGGAATCGGCCTCCGAAGAGGGGGCCGGTGCGCTGGTGGCGATGGTTGTACCTGGCGGCGTAGCTGGAGGCGAGGTGCTGCATCGCGCGGGACAGATCCGTCCCGACGCAGCGCACGAGGAGGTGTACATGGTTGGTCATCAGGCAGAAGGCGTGCACCTCGATGCCGAAGCGGTCGGTGATGTCACCGAGCAGGAACTCGTAGTGGAGGTGATCTCCGTCGTCGCTGAAGACGTCCTGGCGGTCTGCCCCACGGTGGGTGAGGTGGTGCCAGCTCTGGGGTTCGATCAGGCGAAGCGGTCGTGGCATCGCCTCATCATGAACGCCGGCTGTGACAGCGTTGAATGAGACGTGGGGTCTGACCCCACGTCTCATTCAGTGGGCGCGTTCGATGTGCTTGGCGACCAGGTTCTCCAGGGCCTCCTGGCGGCCGCTGGTCCGGGTCGGTTCCTTGTCGGTCGCCAGCTGCGCATCGTGGAGTTCCTGCAGGGTGGCCCCACCGGCGATGTCGGTCGCTGTTTCCCACCCGGCGTAGCGATCGGCGCGACGGGCGTCGAGTTCGCCGTCGTCGAGGATGGCGGAGGCTGCCAGGAGCGACCGCGCCATCGTGTCCATCCCGCCGATGTGCGCATGGAACAGGTCGTTGCGGTCGATCGACTGTCGTCGGAGCTTGGCGTCGAAGTTCATGCCGCCGGAGGTGAAGCCACCGCCGCGGAGGATCTCCAACATGCCGAGCGTCATCTGCTCGACGGAGACCGGGAAGCGGTCGAGGTCCCAGCCGAGGCGGTCGTCGCCGGCGTTGGCGTCGATCGAGCCGAAGATCCCGGCGGCGAACGCGGCCGCGATCTCGTGCGCGAAGTCGTGACCGGCCAGCGTCGCGTGGTTGACCTCGATGTTGACCTTGACCTCGTCCTCGAGGCCGTACTTCTGGAGGAAGGCGTACACCGCTGCCACGTCGTAGTCGTACTGGTGCTTGGTCGGCTCGAACGGCTTCGGTTCGATCAGGATCAGCCCGTCGAAGCCGATGGCGTGCTTGTGCTCGACGACGAGGTTGAAGAACTTTCCGAGCTGGTCGAGTTCACGCGCCATGTCGGTGTTGAGCAACGTGTCGTAGCCCTCGCGTCCGCCCCACAGGACGTAGTTGGCGCCGCCGAGACGGTGCGTTGCGTTCATGCAGTGGGCCACCTGGGCCGCCGCGTAGCGGAACAGGTCGGGGTCGGGATTGGTGGCGGCGCCCGCCTGGAAGCGCGGGTGGGAGAACAGGTTGGCGGTGCCCCACAGCAGCTTCACGCCGGTGCGCTCCTGGTGCTCGCCGGCGAGGTCGACCATCTCGTCGAAGTTGCGACACGACTCGGCGAACGTGGACCCCTCCGGCGCGATGTCGCGGTCGTGGAAGCAGTAGAACGGTGCGCCGAGCTTCGACACGAACTCGAACGCGACCGCCATCTTCTCCTTGGCTGCGTCCATCGGGTCGCGGGCGGGATCGAGCCACGGCCGGTCGAGCGTGCCGGCTCCGAAGATGTCGATCCCCTCGGAGTTGAACGAGTGCCAGTACGACACGGCGAAACGCAGGTGCTCGGCCATCGTCCTGCCGGCCACGACGCGGTCGGCGTCGTACCAGCGGAAGGCGAGCGGGTTGTCGGAGTCGGGACCCTCGTAGCGGATCTGGTCGATGTCCGGAAAGAAGTCGCTGCTCATGTCGTACACGTCCTGTGTCGTCTCGAGCGCCTCGTGACGGGAGGCGCGTGTTTGTTGACAAGTATGACAAACCTGGCACTAGCATGCAACCTCGTGACCTCGGCCGCTCGGACGCACCATCTCCGGCGCTCGAACCTGGCCCTGGTGCTCGATCAACTGCGTCGCCGAGGCCCATGCTCGCGCTCGCAACTCGTTCGAGCAACCGGGCTCACGCGCAGTGCCATCGCGGGGCTCGTCGGGTGAGCTCGAGCTGCTCGGCCTGGTGACCGAGCAGCCGTCGGAGTCCGACGGACGGCCCGGGCGTCCCTCGCCCGTCGTGAGCATCGACGATCGGTCGGTCGGCGCCCTGGCGATCGAGATCTTCGTCGACGAGATCGGCGCGTCGATCGTCGACCTCGACGGTTCGCTGGTGAGCAGCACGCGCGTCGTCCGCACCCGCGATCGCCTCGACGTCGACGCGACGATCGTCGACCTCGCGGGCTTGCTCGACCGATGGGATGTGGCCGCCGCACGTGGGCAACGTCGCCTGATCGGATGCGGCGTCTCCGTGCCCGGACTCGTTCGGGGTCGGGACGGGCTGGTGGTCGCATCGCCGAACATGGGATGGATCGACGTCGCGCTTCCCGAGGCGTTGGCAGAGGTCCTTCCCGACGACCTCCCGATCTCCGTCGGCAACGACGCCGACCTCGGAGCGCTCGCCGAATCCCGCTTCGGCGCCGGGACGGACGTCGACCAGATGGTCTTCGTCTCGGGTGAGGTCGGCGTGGGTGGAGGGATCGTCGCTGCCGGTCGACCGGTGATCGGGTCCCACGGATTCGCCGGGGAGATCGGTCACATTCCGGTCAATCCCGACGGTCAGCTCTGCCGTTGCGGATCGGTGGGGTGTTGGGAGACCGAGGTGGGGGAGCCGGTACTCCTCGAGCGTGCGGGGCTCGACCCCGACGGCGGACGCTCAGCGGTGGACGACCTGCTGGACCGTGCAGACGCGGGCGATCCCGCCGTGGTGGCCGCGCTCGCCGTCGAGGCACGCTGGCTGGCGATCGGCATCGCCGGTCTGGTGAACACGTTCGATCCCGATGTCGTCGTGCTCGGCGGGCTCTTCGCACGGATCCTTCCGCTCATCCGCGCCACGCTCGACGACGAGCTGGAGTTGCGCCGGTACCGAGCGGCACGTCGTGACGTGCCGGTCGTCGGCGCCGCACTCGGTCCGCGGGCCGTGACCGTGGGTGCGGCCGAGTTGGCCTACGGCGCGTTGCTCGGCGATCCCGCCCGGGTGATGGGCGACGTGGGTGAACGAGGTGCGTGAGTGCGTCGTGGCCGGGTGCGCGATCACCCGGTCGGGGGTCGTCGCGGCGTCGCCTCCGTGCTGCCGCGAGTGATCGTCACGAACTGATCCGCGTCGACGCTCGTCCACTCGCCGACCTCGCCATCGGGCCACGTGACCCGAACGTCGGCGCGGTCGGCCCGGCCGAGTCCGGCGTGGACCCAGCCGGACTGGCCACCCGCGTGCCCACCGCCGACGGTGATCTCCCGGACGACGGTGCCCGAGTCGGTGCGGACCTCGAGCCAGGCGCCGACCGCGTCGACGTTGGGGGCGGGTTGTTCGAGGTCGATCGCCAGCCAATGGCCCATCGGCGAGGCGACGCTCGACTCCCCGGCGCCGACGTTGCGCCACAGGGTGGCGGGTGCCTCGCGGTTGACGACGACGAGATCGAGCAGGCCGTCGAGGTCGAGGTCGACCAGCGCTGCACCCCGGGCCCGCTCGTAGCGTGTGATGCCGGCCGCCTCGGCGCCCTCGACGAACGTGCCGTCGGGCTGACCGATCAGCAGGTTGCTCGGGTCGCGCATCGCGTGGTCGGTCTGGCCCTCGACGTTGCCCTTGGTGACGAACAGGTCCACGAATCCGTCGTTGTTGACGTCCTCGAACTCGGGATGCCAGGCGGTCGACGGGAGTACGTCGCCGCCGGCATACGGCCGCTGTGCCGTCACGCCGCGGCGCAGGGCGATGTCGCCGTACGTCGGGAGTGACCGATCGCCGTCGAGGGACTGGAGCTTGTTGTCACCCTGGCTCGTGATGAACACCTCCGGGATGCCGTCACCGGTGACGTCCTGGCTCGCGAGTCCCATGCCCCACACCTGCAGTGGCCGCCACCCGTCGGCCTGTGTGT
Source organism: Ilumatobacteraceae bacterium (assembly GCA_963698565.1). Lineage (GTDB taxonomy): Bacteria > Actinomycetota > Acidimicrobiia > Acidimicrobiales > Ilumatobacteraceae > Sva-07. The sequence goes on along the minus strand of CAVORH010000028.1, from coordinate 14,492 downwards.
AGAGCTGCGGTTCCTCGCCGGGCGGAACCGCCCACAGCTGCTCGCTGCCGTCGGTGTAGTAGTGCCGATCGTTGGCGAGACGCAGGTCGCGCTGGCCGGTTCGGTTCCAGTCGCTGAACAGCATCGACAGCGTGCAGTAGCCGGGTGTGAGCGGAATCGGATCGTCGTACGTCTCGCCGGCGGGCCGGAGGAGCGAACTGTCGCCGCAGGTGGTCCTGTCGTCCGCGAGATAGGTCCCGAACGCCATCGTCGGCAGCTCGTTGCTCTCCTCCCACGAGGCGCTGAAGGCGGTGGTCCAGGCGTCGCCGCCCTCGATGCCGAGCGCGTCGTTCGCCGGTTCGAAGCGACAGTCGCCGAGACCGCGCAGGATCTGATTCTCGCCGTGACGCAACACGACGAGATCGAGCTGCCCGTCGCTGTCGATGTCGACCGGGTAGGCGCCGGTGACCGCCGTCAAGTCGGTGACCGGGGACGGCACCACCTCGAACTGCAGCGGGCCGTCCGCCGGGGTGGCGTTCCGGTACAACGCCGCCGGCGAGGTGCCGCCGGCGAAGTACAGGTCCGGTCGGGCGTCCTCGTCGCAGTCGAATGCCGCCACGCCGCCACCGACGAAGTGGTCGAAACCTCCGGTGTACGAGTGATCGACGCCGGAGACCGAGGTGTCGTCGACGAATCGCGGGGCCGGTGCCGCGCCTGCCGGTTCGTCGGTTGCCGCCCGGGGCGGCGACCACGAACGTGACGACGCCGACCGCGACCGCCAGGAGGGCGGCGACCGCCCACCACGGCACGCGCCGTCGCGCCCTCGCAGCGTCGGACACCGGGGGGTCGATCGGCTCCGAGGTGGTCATCGCAGTAGATTCTCGCGCCGCATGCCTCGACCAGCACATCGCCTCCGTCTGCTGGCCGTCCTCACCGCCTCCGCGGTGCTGGTCGCGTCACTGGCGGCGTGCTCGAACGACGAGCCGAGTCTGACGATCGACGGCTGCACCCGCGCCGATCTCGGCGGTCGCAGCGTGGCGCGGGTGTGGGACGACACGATGCTCGAGTTGATCCGTCAGGTCGTGCCGGCCCCCACCGTGCATGCTCGCAACCTCTTCCACACCTCGGCAGCGATGTGGGACGCGTGGGCCGCCTACGACGACACCGCCGTCGGCTACTTCGTGACCGAGAAGCACACCGCCGACGACGTGCAGGCGGCTCGCGAAGCAGCGATGAGCCAGGCGGCCTACCGCATCCTCCTGTGGAGGTACGCAACCGTGTCCGACCTCCCGGCCGCGACCGACCAACTCGACGCCGTGATGGCCGATCTCTGTTACCCGACCGACGAGACCTCGAGCGACGGCGATGACCCGATTGCGTTCGGCAACCGCATCGCCGACACGGTGATCGAATTCGGGGCGACCGATGGGGCGCTGGAGGACGAACGCTACGAGGACAGCTCGTACCGGCCGGCGAACGACGCGATGGTGGTGAGCGACCCGGGCACGGTGATGAAGGACCCGAACTCGTGGCAGCCACTCTCGCTCGGTCTGCAGCTGTCCCAGAACGGCCTGCCGATCCCCGGCAACGTCCAGACGTACATCGGGCCCCACTGGGGTCATGTCACGTCGTTCGCTCTCCCGGAGTCGCCCACGGGGACACCGATCGATCCTGGCCCGCCTCCGCGTCTCGGCGATCCGGTGACCGATGCCGACTTCAAGCAGGCGGCGATCGACGTGCTCCGCGACAGTTCGCTGCTCGACCCGTCGCAGTCCGACGTGATCGACATCAGCCCGGCCTCGATCGGCAACAACACGCTCGGGACCAACGACGGGTCGGGGTACGACGTCAACCCGGTGACCGGCGAGCCGTACGTCCCGCAGCCCGCCGTGGCGGCCGACCTCTACCGGGCGATCGCCGAGTACTGGGCCGACGGGCCGACGTCGGAGACGCCGCCGGGTCACTGGAACCTGCTCGCCAACAGCGTCGCCGACACGCCGGGATTCGAACGGCGGTTCGCCGGCGAGGGTCCCGAACTCGACCCGCTCGAGTGGGACGTCAAGACCTACTTCGCGCTCAACGGTGCGGTCCACGACGCAGCGATCGCCGCATGGGGGCTGAAGTCGTACTACGACTCGGTGCGCCCGATCTCGATGATCCGGTACATGGGGGGCCTCGGCCAGTCGAGCGATCCGGACGCGCCGTCGTACGACCCGGACGGGCTGCCGCTCGAGGCCGGCCTCGTCGAGGTGATCACGGCGGAGTCGAGTGCTCCCGGTGAACGGCACGAGGATCTCGCCGATCACGTCGGCGAGATCGCGGTGTTCGCATGGCGGGGAGCGCCCGACGACCCCGAGACGGAGACGAGTGGTGTCGGCTGGATCCGTGCCGTCGACTGGGTGCCGTACCAACGCCCGACGTTCGTGACGCCGTCGTTCGCCGGCTACGTGTCGGGTCACAGCACGTTCAGTCGCGCCGGCGCCGAAGTGCTGACGAAGCTCACGGGCACGCCGTACTTCCCGGGCGGGATGGCGCACTGGACCGTCGAGCAGGGCGAACTGCTGCACGAGGAGGGCCCGACCGAGGACCTCGACCTGCAGTGGGCGACGTACTTCGATGCGTCCGACCAGGCGGGAATCTCGCGGCTCTACGGTGGCATCCACATCCCGCAGGACGACATCGAGGGTCGCCTGATCGGTTCGCAGGTCGGTCTGGCCGCCTGGGAACTCGCGCAGACGTACTTCGACGGCACCGCAGAAAGTTGATGACGCGAACAAATGTGACCTTCGGTCCTTTTCTCGCGTGCCCCGCGGGGTATACGGTCGCGTCGCCCTCCGCTCATCAGACGGTGGGCCCATCATTGAGGGGAGAACAGAATGAGAATCCGACGCGTAGCGTCAGTCGCCGTGGTGGCAGGGCTTGCGCTCGCCGCCTGCGGCAGTGACGACAATTCATCGTCGGGCACCGAGGCGCCTTCGGGCACCGAGGCGCCATCGGGCACCGAAGCCAGCGGTGGTGGTGGCGACTGTGTCGTCGGCGTGTCCTGGAACAACTACCAGGAAGAGCGCTGGGCCAAGTGGGACGAGCCGGCACTCAAGGCGGCCATCGAGGCCGGCGGTGGCACCTACGTCTCCAACGACGCCAAGTCGTCTGCCGAGACCCAGGCCAGCAACGTCGAGAACCTGATCTCGCAGGGTGCCAACGTCGTCGTCATCCTGGCGCAGGACGGCACCGCGATCGTCCCGTCCGTCCAGGCAGCCGTCGCCGCAAGGCATTCCCGTCGTGGCGTACGACCGCCTGATCGAGGACCCGGGCGTCCTGTACCTGACGTTCGACAACGAGAAGGTCGGCGAGATGCAGGCCCAGGCGATCTTCGACCAGTTCCCGCCGGCAACTACGTCATCATCAAGGGCAACAGTGCCGACGCCAACGCCGACTTCCTGCGCGGTGGCGCCGAGAAGGTCATCGGTGACGCCGTCGCCGCAGGTGACATCACGATCGTCGGCGAGAGCTACACCGACAACTGGGATCCCGCGAACGCCCAGACGTCGATGGAGCAGTACCTGACTGCCGAGAACAACGACATCCAGGTCGTCCTCGCTCAGAACGACGGCATGGCCGGTGGCGTCATCGCCGCACTCGACGCACAGGGCCTCGCCGGCCAGGTGCCCGTGTCCGGCCAGGACGGCGAGCAGGCCGCGCTGAACCGGGTTGCGCTCGGCACGCAGACCGTCGACGTCTGGAAGGATGCTCGGGAGCTCGGCACGGCTGCCGGTGACGCAGCCATCGCGCTCTGCGGAACCCTGATCCGGCGAGCGTCGACAGGCACATCGACCTTCACGACTCCTGGTGGCGTCGATGTCAACGCGATCTTCCTGACCCGATCCCCGTCACCCAGGACAACCTGAACGTGGTGCTCGACGCGGGATGGATCAGCCAGGAAGACCTCTGCGCCGGCGTCGAAGCCGGTTCGGTGGACGCCTGCGGCTGACGAACAGCTGAACCACAGTCACTGAACACAACCTGAAGAACAACCAGAACGTGCCCCTCGCCCGAGAGCTTCGGACGGGGGGCACGTTTGGAGTAGAAACTGTTGCGATGACGAGGGGGACTGACGATGACCGACGTACAACCTGACGCTGCGGACAGCCCGGCACCGGCACCAGCGCCAGCGTCGAAGCCGTCCTGGCGGGCGAGTCTCTCGTCGGCCGAACTCGACACCCGACTGTTCGGGATGATCGCCGCCGTCATCGTCATCTGGATCGCGTTCAACTTCCTGTCCGGCGGCGACTTCCTCACCGCCCGCAACCTGTGGAACCTCTCGGTGCAGAGCACCTCGATCGCCATCATGGCGACGGGCATGGTACTCATCATCGTGTCGCGGAACATCGACCTGTCGGTGGGGTCGCTGCTCGGATTCCTCGGCTACGTGATGGCGCTCGTCCAGACCGACGGCGTCATCGCCTTCTTCAACGTCAAGATCAGCCTCGGCAGCATCGGCGACAGCTCCTGGATCTGGGTGATCGCACTCGTCGTCGGGATCAGCATGGGCGCCATGGTCGGCGCGATACAGGGCTTCATCATCGCCTACGGCGGCGTCCCGGCGTTCATCGTCACGCTCGGTGGATTCCTCGTCTGGCGCGGCATGATCTTCCGCACCGGCGACAAACAGGGCCAGACACTCGCCCCGCTCAACGACACCTTCAAGCTGATCGGTGGCGGCTCGGACGGGTCACTCGGTGAGTGGAAGAGTTGGCTGTTCGGGGCGCTCGGCTGCGTGATGATCGTGCTCGCCTTGTGGCTCTCACGACGTCGACGCCAGCGCTACGAACTCAAGCTGCGGCCGATGTGGATGGACATCCTGTTCGGCGTCATCGGGTGCGGGGTCGTGGTGGCCGGGATCGGTCTCGTGGCGAACAACTACATCTCGCCGATCACCGGCGACCCGACCGGTATCGCATATCCGGTCGTGATCCTGATCGTTGCAACGCTCGCGATGAGCTACCTGGCGCGTCGGCGCCGCTTCGGCCGCTACGTGTACGCCTACGGAGGCAACCCCGAGGCGGCCGAGCTCGGCGGCATCAACACCCGTCGAACGGTGATGCTCACGTTCGTCCTGATGGGGATGCTCGTCGGGCTCAGCGCGGCGATCCAGACAGCTCGACTCAACGCTGCGGTGACCAACCTGGGTGTGCAGAACGAACTCGACGTGATCGCGGCAGCGGTCATCGGCGGTACGTCGTTCGCAGGCGGTATCGGCACCATCGCCGGCGCTGTGCTCGGGGCGGTCATCATGCAGTCCCTGCGTTCGGGCATGGTGCTGCTCAACATCGACTCGCCCTCCCAGGACATCGTGGTCGGCGTGGTGCTGGTGACTGCGGTCTCGATCGATTCGACGCTGAGGCTCGGCCGAAAGCGGGTTGCCCTCGCCTCGCTCGCCATCGGACTCCTGATCTCGGCGATCGTCATCCAGACCGGACGCGGCTAGACGGAAGGCATCGACATGACCGACACAACCACCACCTACAGCCCGACGCCGCAGCCTGCGGGCGTGCCGCTCGTCGAGATGCGCGACATCCGCGTGTCGTTCGGCGGCGTTCATGCCGTCGACGGCGTGACGATCAACCTGTTTCCCGGCGAGGTGGTCGCGCTCGTCGGCGGCAACGGCGCCGGGAAGTCGACGCTGATCCACACGCTGGCCGGTGCTCACCCGGCCGACGACGGGCAGATCTTCATCAACGGCGAGCCGGTCACGATCAAGAACTCGCGCGACGCGCGTGCGCTCGGCGTCGAGGCGATCTACCAGAAGCTCGCGTTGGCCGACAACCTCGACGCGGCGGGCAACGTGTTCCTCGGGCGCGAGCTCCGCACGAAGTTCGGTTCCCTCGACGACTCGGCGATGTTGTCCGCCACGCAGAAGCTGATGGCCCGGCTCAACCCTCGGTTCAAGAACCTCCGCACCGCGGTGAGCTCGCTCTCGGGCGGCCAGCGTCAGTCGGTCGCGATCGCGAGGGCCGTGCACTTCAACGCCAAGATCCTGATCATGGACGAGCCCACCGCGGCGCTCGGCCCCGCCGAGACCGCCGAGGTGCGCGATCTCGTGATGCAGCTCAAGTCGGAGGGGATCGGGATCTTCCTGATCAGCCACGACATCCACGACGTGTTCGACCTCGCCGACCGGATCAGCGTGATGCTCCAGGGCAAACTCGTCGGCACCGTCAACAAGGTCGACGTGACCAAGGAGGAGGTGCTCGCCATGATCATCATGGGCAAGCACCCCGGCGAGGTCACCACCGACGACGTCCAGGCGCTCCGCTGAATGAGACGTGGGGTCTGACCCCTCGTCTCATTCAGGTGTCGCGGAGGTCTTCCTTCCAGGCGCGGAACCTGGTGTGGAGTTCGCCGCTCGGGCCGACTCCGGACGCCGTGCCATCGGGGAAGAGCCGGAGCGTGACGGGTTCGTCGAGACGCTCGACGTGGGCCGCCCAGTAGCGGGCGTCGGCGCCCGTGGCGGGTCCGGCGCGCCACAGGAGCCACGGTCCGATGCGGCGCTTGTAGTCGGCGACCGGTCGATCGGGGAGATCGTCGCCGAGCGTCAGCAGGCTGTCGGGTGCCTCGACCCACGCGGTCGCCGGGATGTTCCGGTCGCGGATCGGGGTCGGTGGCAGGTCGGCGGTGTGGATCGGCGTGTCGTCGATCGGCCGTTCGTCGTAGCGCATCAGCCGGCGTTCACCAGCCCCGCTCGATCCATTCGTCGAGGTGCGGCCGCTCGGTGCCGATCGTCGTGTCGAGGCCGTGGCCGGGCAGCACGATCGTGTCGTCGGGGAACGTGAAGAGCTTGGTGGTGATCGACGTGATGATCGTGTCGAAGTCGGCGTCGTCGAACGAGGTGTTGCCGGGCCCCCCGGGGAACAGCGTGTCGCCGGTGAACAGCAGCGGCGTGCCGTGGAGTGCGAAGGAGATCGAGCCGGGGGTGTGGCCCGGGTTGTGGATCGCGTGGAGGCGCAGGCGACCCACCTCGATCACCTCGGCGTCGTCGATGAACACGTCGTAGCCGACGTCCTTCAGCTTGGGTGCGTCGAGCGAGGTGACGGCGACCTCGTAGCCCGCCTCGCGCATCGCCGGGCACCGCCTGGATGTGGTCCCAGTGCCCGTGTGTCTCGAGCACTCGCTTCACGCCGAGGCGCTGGCAGAGTTCCAGCAGTTGTTCGTGCTCGTTCGCCGCGTCGAGCAGCACCGCATCACCCGTCGCACGACATCGCACGACGAACACGTTGTTGTCGACCGGGCCGACCACCAACTTGTGGACCTCGACGTCGGAGTTCGACCAGTGCAGGGTGTCGGGCGTTGCCATCCCGACAGTCTGGCAGCCTTCGGTCAGGACCCGGTGAGCCAGGCGACCGCGGCGCTGGCGCGCCGGATGCCGAGCCGCCTGCCGGGTCCCGAGTACGCCGCGATGCAGAAGATGGCACGAATGCCATCGCGCCATCCGATCTTCTTGCCGTCGTCGTAGGTCCGCCCGTGGTAGGTGATGCCGACTTCATAGACCCGACAACCGAGGGCGGCGATCTTGGCCGTCACTTCTGGTTCGAACCCGAATCGGTCCTCCTCGATCGTGATCCCTTGGATGATCTCGCGGCGGAACGCCTTGTAGCACGTCTCCATGTCGCTCAGGTTGAGGTTTGTCGCCATGTTCGACGCGAGCGTGAGCAGACGGTTGCCGAGCGAGTGCCAGAAGTAGAGGATCCGGCGGGCATCACCGCCGATGAAGCGCGACCCATAGACGACATCGGCCTCGTCGGACAGGAGCGGGGCGAGGATCTTGGGATACTCCGATGGATCGTATTCGAGGTCAGCGTCCTGGACGATCACGAAGGGCATCGTTGCCTCGGCGAATCCTCGCCGCAATGCCGCCCCCTTGCCCTGATTCGTGGGCTGAACGAGCACTTGGAGACGCGGGTTGTCGTAACTCCGGAGGATCCGCTGTGTGTTGTCGGTCGATGCGTCGTCCACGGCGATGACCTCACCGACGAGCGGCGATTCGAGCACCCGATCGAGGATCTCCTTCACGGTGGACTCCTCGTTGAAACACGGCACGACGACGGAGAGAACTCGTTCGGCTGACGGCTCGGTCGCGTTCATGGCGGGCACTCTAGGTCAGTCCATTTCGGGGCAGGGCCTCTCCGGAGAGGTGGTCCGAGGTGGCGGTCGTCGGCGCGTCCGTCGTCGCTCGAGATCAGATCAGGACGTAAGCGAAGAAGAGTTGCGCCATGTTGTACGAGATCGGAATCGCGGCGACGGCCAGCGCCCAGATCGCTGCCGGGTGGAGGCGTGCGAGCAGGATCACCGAGAGCAGGAGGAGTGACTCGGCGCGGTACAGCGAGAGGTCGCCGCCGAGAACGAGTGGGGGCAGCCACAGCGCGAGTCCGACGAACAACACGCCACGTTCCCCGGGGCCGAGATCGTGCCAGAACCTGGTGCCCACCCACGTGCAGGCAGCGACGACGACCAGGATGAAGAGTGTCTCGAGGCCGATCCACGCCGAGGCCTCCGGGCTGGTGATGAGCCGAAGTTGATCGAGCACGGTGGTCGTCGGCCACGTCGGTTCGTAGCCGTACGACTCCTGGACGTGGAACCAGCCGTCCCAGCGACCGACTGCGCGTTCGAAATTGGCGAGGACGGCGAGATAGGCGACTCCGACGGGTACTGCGACTTTCGCTGCTGGGGCGAGGCGGTGGCGCAGCGGCCCGAGCGAGGGATCGATCAGTGGAACGATCGCGGCGGCGCCGAACATCAGACCGCTCGGGTACGAGACGGTGGCAGCCATCGCGCAGAGACCCGCAGCGAGCCATCGCCTCCGTTGCATCAGTGCGAGCGCTCCGATCATGGAACCAGTCACGATCGAGACCGGGAAGACGGCGCCGTAGTAGACGCCGGCCGGGAACGCTGCAGCGAGCGCCATTGTCGGCGCGCCGTGTCTGAGGGGGCGTTTCGCGAGGAAGCCGAACCAGAGGACGGTGAGCGTCGCCACGAACGCAGCGACAGCGACCCCGCGACCGGCGGTGTCGACCGAAACACTGGTCGCGGCCGCGACCACTCGCATGAGGTAGGGGAACCCTGGAAACCATCCCACCGCACCGCAGTAGTCGTCGGGCGTCCGGTTGGGGACATCGATGCACTTTCCGAGCGAGTAGCCGTCCTGTGCGATCGTTCGATACCAGCCGGTGTCCCAACGGCCCCACGTCGCCGTCCCCGTGGGTGGTAGGCCGACCGACCGTGCGGCGAGCCAGGTGATCGCGGTCCACAATCCGAGGGCCGACAGCACGACGAGCACGCCGGTCAGCACCGGCCGGCCGGTGATCGAACCGGTACCTCGTGGGCGTGGGTCCTCGGGCGCTGGCGAGTTGACTGATCCGGGCCTGGTGGAGCCACCGCCGTCCGCGTCCGGGTTCACGATGGGTGAAGCTTACGAAGTTCGGAGTCCGACCGAGGTTCCGCATCCGGTCCCGACCCTGTCTGCCATTCGTTCCTCGACCGCGCCCCTCACGAGTTGACGACATCGAAGCCGAGGCCCAGGGCGACACCGATGTGTGCAGGATCGAACGTGACGAATCTGATCGGCCGCGGGAGCCGCTGGGCAGCGGCGAAGTGGATGGCGTCTGTGAGACGGACCGGCTGGATGCGCGCGAGCGCGGCTGCGCGATCGAGGCAGTACTGGTCGACCGGCACGATGTGGAGGTGATCCCACACCAGTCGCAGGGCGTCTTCCAGGTCGAGGCGCAGGATCGCCTCATCGGCAAGGCGATCGATGGCGGGCAGGGCTTCCGTGAGCGCCATCGCTGATGCCGCCCACACCGGATCGGTGTCGAGTGCCTCGAGTGTCGTCGCTCGTTGCGCTCCGTCGATCGCAAGCGCCAGCAGCGCGCTCGTGTCCAGCACCACGGTCACGTCGCCGTCCCTTCCCCACTGCGCAGCACACATTCCGTTTGCGTCGAGGTTCGGGTGGCGCGGGTCACCAAATCTGCAACGCAAACGAAAACCGGCCGGATCCGTTCTGTTTGCGTCGAGATTCGGGTGGGGCGGGTCACCGAATGTGCAACGCAAACGGAATGGCGGGGGCGTGGGGTGGTCATCCGCGGCAACTCTCGCAGGACCTGGTCGATGCGGATGCCGGCCCACACCGGGACGGGCTCCGGGGCGCGCCACTCGCTCGTGCGACGGGGAGGAATCACCGCGCCGGCGCCGATCAGCCGTTCGAGGTCGGGGGCGTCGGCGTCGAGCGGCCCCAGTTGGGCGACCGGGCGACCCGCCGCGGTCACCACCGTGCGCTCTCCCGCGCCGGCACGTCGGACGGCATCGGCGAGGCCGGCGCGCAGTTCCCGGATGCCGACGGTTCGGGCCGAATCTGTGTCCACGTGTGTACACAAGCAGAGTTGCGTGTGTCGGTGCAACCCCGCCATGATCTCGCCCATGAACTTTGCCTTCACCGACGAACAGGAAGAACTCCGCAAGACCGTGCGCTCGTTCCTCGAGAACAAGAGCTCCGAGGAAGCGGTGCGCGAGATGATGGAGACCGAGGACGGCTTCGACCCCGCCGTCTGGTCGCAGATGGGTGAGCAGATGGGCCTCCAGGGCTTGTCGATCCCGGAGGAGTACGGCGGCTCGGGCTACGGCTTCGTCGAACTCGGCATCGTGCTCGAGGAGATGGGCCGCGCCCTGCTGTGCGCACCGTTCTTCTCCAGCGCCGTGCTCGCCGCCAACACCCTGCTCCAGTCGGGCGACGAGGCCGCCATGGCGAAGTACCTCCCCGGCATCGCCTCGGGTGAGACGATCGCCACGCTCGCCTACGTCGAGCCCTCCGGCAAGTGGGACGAGTCGGGCATCACGATGGAGGCCACCAAGTCCGGTGACGGCTACACGCTCTCCGGCACGAAGTCGTTCGTGCTCGACGGCAACGCCGCCAGCCTGATCATCGTGGCCGCCAAGACCGCAGCGGGCACCAGCCTGTTCGCCGTCGACGGTGACGCCGCCGGTCTCACGAAGACGAACCTGTCGACGATGGACCAGACCCGCAAGCAGGCGAAGCTCGACTTCGACAACACGCCGGCCACGCTGATCGGCGAGGACGGCAAGGGCTGGGACACACTCCAGACCGTGCTGGATCTCGCCGCCGTGGCGCTCGCCGCCGAGCAGGTCGGCGGCGCCCAGAAGGTGCTCGAGATGGCCGTCGAGTACGCCAAGGTGCGCGTGCAGTTCGGCCGCCCGATCGGCTCGTTCCAGGCGATCAAGCACAAGTGTGCCGACATGCTCCTCGAGGTCGAGTCGGCCAAGTCGGCTGCGTACTACGGCATGTGGTGCGCCAGCGAGATGAACGACGAACTGCCGTCGACCGCCTCGCTCGCCAAGGCCTACTGCTCCGAGGCGTACTTCCACGCCGCCGCCGAGAACATTCAGATCCACGGTGGCATCGGCTTCACCTGGGAGCACCCGGCCCACCTCTACTTCAAGCGGGCCAAGAGCTCCGAGCTCCTCTTCGGTGATCCGACCTACCACCGTGAGCAGCTCGCCCAGCGCATCGGCATCTGAATGAGACGTGGGGTCTGACCCCTCGTCTCATTGTCGAGCGGCGTTCCACCAGTGTGTGGGGCGCCGCTCGGTCGCGTTCGTAGACTCGTGCGCACATGGATGGCATCACGATCGTCTTCGCAGTGGTGGCCGCGCTCGGCGTGTTCGTGATCGCGGCGGTTGCCGTGGGCCGCGAAGCGCACCGCCTCGACGCTGTCGCGCCTCGCGTGGTGTACCGCCTCGACGAGGCGGTCGACTTCGTGTGCGATCGGCTGCCCGAGGAGAGCCAGGCTCGCCTCACGCCCGAGGAGGTGGAGCAACTGCTCGTGTTCCACATGCGATGGCTGCACGAACAGGGCCTGCAGCCCGACGACGTGATCGACACGCCGCAGGCGATCAGCGAACCGGTGGTGATCACCGAGGATGCGCTGACCGCGTGGTTGCTCGGCCAGGCCGAGGAGAACGGCGTCGAACTGCTCGACGATCTCGATGCGGTCAACGTGGTGGAAGCGCACCTCGAGTACTTCGAGGCAATCGGTGCCGTGGGCCCACAGGCCGGCCTCGACGACGTCATCTGAGCATTCGCTGGGAGTCCGCTCCGCCCCGACTGTCATGATCGACGCATGGCATCGAGCATCCCGAAGGACCGTACCGTCGCCGCGCTCGGGGAGGTGTGGGCGAGCCTGAGCGAACTGCTCGGCGAGCTGTCCGAGGACGAGTGGCACCTGCCCGTCGCCCCTTCCCGGCTGGTCGGTGCAGGACAACGTCGCGCACATCGTCGGCACCGAAGCGATGCTCGCCGGTGAGCCCGGTCCCGATCGTCGAGATCGACCGTGAGGCGAACGCCCACGTGCGCAACGACATCGGGGCGTTCAACGAGCAGTGGGTCGAATCGCTCCGAGCGGTGCCGCCGAACGAAGTGCTGTCACGCTTCCGGGAGCTGACCGGTGCGCGTCTCGCGGCACTGGAGCAGATGTCGGACGACGAGTGGAACGCCGAGTCGTTCACGCCTGCGGGCAAGGACACCTACGGCCGCTTCATGCAGATCCGGGTGTTCGACTGCTGGCTGCACGAGCAGGACATCCGTGACGCCGTCGGTCGTCCCGGTCACGAGACCGGCGTCGCGGTCGACGTGGTGCTCGACGAGATGGCAACGGCACTCGGCTTCGTCGTCGGCAAGAAGGCGGGCGCCACCGCCGGTCAGTCGGTCACCTTCGCCCTCACCGACTCCGGCGCCGTCGTGCGCGAATTGCACGTCGAGGTCGGCGATCGTGCGGCGGTGGTGCCGGCGCTCGCAGCGCCCCCCACCGTCGTGTTGACGATGCCGGTCGGCGTGATGACGCGCCGGTGCGCCGGTCGGGTCGGACGCCGACGATCTGCTCGATCAGGTGGTGATCGACGGCGATCTCGCGTTGGCGTCGAAAATTCTCGAAAACCAGTCGTACACGATCTGACGAGTGTGCTGAACTGTCTCCACCAGAGACGACGTGGGCTCCGTGCTGGCGCACGTGCATCGGTGTCCTCTCGAGCTCGGGATCGACGCCACACCCGCCGAGACCCGCAAGAAGGAGATGACCGGCATCCCACCGAGCCGTCCTGGAGCAGGAGTGTCCAGCCCTGCGACGTCGATGAGATCGCGCGACTTCTCAGGGGACGATCAGCAGATGCCCGCCTGGGTCGCGCCGTAGGTTGCCTGCTCGATCGTGAACTGTTCGCCGTACTCAGACGAGAGTTGATCGATCAGCCCCTGGCATGAGAACCCTGACATGTCGAGATACGACTGAGCCGACGCAGCTGCTTGTGCGCTCCAATCGACGTTGAGGCTGTCGACTGCGACCGTGGCATCTGCGACCGGGAACTGGTCGCCGAACTCGGATGAGAGCTGGTCGATGAGTCCCTGCCGTGAGAACGCCATGAAGCTCAGATAGGACTCGGCTGAGCGGGCCGCATTCTGCTGCGATGGCGTCAGGTTGGACTCGGGTGCTGGTGAAGGTTCAACCGGGGCGGGGACCTCTTCGACCGGGACTGCCGCCGAATCGGGTGCGGCCGGCGCCGCTGGTACGACGGGGTCGGCGTCCGCCGACGGTGGCGGTGTCTCATCCTCGCTGGGTGCCGCAGCGGCGGCGATGGCAACGATTGCGATCAGCAGCGCGAGCGTGATGAACCACCACCGTTTCCACACCGGCTTCTTCTGCTTCGGTCCAGCCATGGCGACCGGCTGCGTGAACTCCGCGTATGACTGTGCGGGCTGGGTCATCACTGCGGTCCGTTGCTGAGGCAGCGCTGGGCTGTAGTTGGGATGGGTCTCCGGCGGATAGAACTTGCCGTCGGACGCTTGCCACCACTGGGGGTCTGGTTGGTAGTCGCTCATTGCCGTAGTGCTCCGCTCGAGTCTTCGTCGCCACGATGGCCCGTCGGCGACCTCTTCTTTGTCTCGGTATCGGTAAGGAGTCGGCAGGACTTGAGGCGAGACAAATCGACGTGACGTCGTCCCTCGTCGTCGGATATTGTGCGCTCCACCAGAGAGAGGAGGTGGTCCAACACATGCCAGACAATTTGTACGGGACCCTGGAGGTGGTTGGCCGCTAGGCCGACAGGCTGGACCGCCTGGCGAATTTCCGCCAACCCCCGCTGATCGTCATCGCCGCAGCTGGTCCCCGCGGCGTCCGAATGTCACATCCTGGGCCTGACCCGTGATGTGGCGGTTCGGTCGTGGTGGCGTCAGTCCCAACAGTCCGAGCAGTGCCGGGATCGATCGTCGGTCCCGGCACTGTCGCGTCGGGGATCGAACGCCCTGCCGAGCAGATGCGCCCGGCAGTCGGTAATTTCGTTCTGTGAGAGCGCGTCGATCCCCCGAGCGAGTCCGCGTCGGCCGCCGTTCGTTTCGGTGCGTTGCTCGTCGCATGCCTCGCCCTCGCCGACCACGTCGAGCGTGTTCGCTGCACCGG
>CAVORH010000027.1:0-21981 GCA_963698565.1 Ilumatobacteraceae bacterium | reverse complement strand
ACAAGGGGTCTGACCCCGCGGTCCATTAGCCTCGCCGGCGTGCAGATCGCCGACTTCGACTACGAGTTGCCGGACGACCGCATCGCACAGACGCCCATCGAGCCCGTGACGCTGCGCGGTTGCTCGTCGATCGGGGGAGTGCGCCCCGGAGCATCGCCGCGTCAGCGACCTGCCCGAGCTGCTGCGCTCCGGCGATCTGCTCGTGCTCAACGAGACCCGGGTCATCCCGGCGCGGCTCCGCCTGCGCCGTTCGACCGGGGGAGCGGCCGAAGTGCTGTTGTTGGAGCCTCCGTGACACCGAGCGCCGCACCTGGGAGGCCCTGGTCCGGCCCGGAGCGAAGGCTGCGCGTCGGGGAGCGGTTGCTCCGCGGACGCAGTGCCGCTGGTGTCCATGGGCGAGCGAACGCCGGCGGGTGACACGTTCTGGGTCGACTCTGATCGGCGACGACGACCCCGTCGAGGCTGCTCGACCGACACGGCGAGATGCCATTGCCGCCGTACATCGGTGAGCGCCTCGACGACCCCGACCGATACCAGACCGTCTTCGCACGTGAGCCGGGCTCGGCTGCGGCGCCGACGGCCGGTCTGCACTTCACGCCGAGCTGTTCGAGCGGCTCGCTGCCGCGGAGTTCGACCGCGACCCGTCGAGCTGATGGTCGGCCTCGACACCTTCCAACCGATCAACACCGAGAACCCGCTGGACCACCCGATGCACACCGAGCGCTACCGGGTGCCGCCGGAGACGATGCAGGCGTGCCGCCGACGTGGAACGTGTCGTGGCGATGGGCACCACGGTGGTGCGGGCGCTGGAGTCGGCGGCCCGGTCGGGTGAGTCGTCCGGTAGGACCGATCTGTTCATCCACCGTGGGTTCGACTGGCAGGTGGTCGACGTGATGATGACCAACTTTCACCTCCCGAAGACGACGATGGACTGATGATGATCGACGCGTTCGTCGGGCCCCGGTGGCGGACGCTCTACGACACCGCACTCGCGGATGACGACCGGTCCCTGTCGTTCGGTGACGCGATGTTGCTCGACCGACACGCGCCCTGAAAAGTGCCCTGGGGGAAGACTAAGGCCACTGGGCAGGCGCTCGGGTGAGACGAGCCGAGACATCCAGGGGGATGGCCAGGCGGAGCGAAAGGAGAATGGTTGCCGTGCTCACCGACGAACCCGAAACGCCTCGTGTGTCGGTTCGCCGTGGGTGCAAGATCGTGGTGGCAAATTGGTGCACCGGTGGTTCTAATTCCGCGCAGACCGGCCTTCGCCTTCGGGTAATTTCGTCTAACGACCTGCTTGGCTATCAACCCGGAGAACCGACTATGCGCCCCCTGCACATGGGCGAACCTGATCGGAAAACGGTCGTAGATCCCCTGCGGTACGCCCTCCTAATCCGTGTCTCGGGAGCGGTGTAGACTTCGGCCGACAGAAGGCCACCAGAAGAGCGCCGGCGACCGAACGTGGCCCTGCTCCCACTGCGGTCTCGGGGCCACAAATCCGGCCGGCCTCGGGCTCACCGATCCCCATCCAGCCTCGTCACCCCTCGTTGCCGGGTACAAGGGCGGTACCTGGGACGCTGGGACATCCAGCCCCGGCAGACCCACCAGGCGGCCCCTCTGTGTCCATGATCGGTGAGACAACTTCGGTGTCCGCTGATCGGAGCGGTGATGGCGGAAGCAGGCACGGCGCGAGCCCGGTGCGAGTCGGCAAGACTCAACCAGGTGAGGGCAATCGGAAGTCGTTGCGGTCCCCGAAGACTCCTCGTGGTGAACGCCCGTGCGGCGGATCTTCCCGACGACTACAAGTTGTCGATCCTCGCCGAGTACGACCGTTGCTGCGAGCCCGGCGACAAGGCGCTCTGCTGCGCCGCGAGGGCCTGTACTCGTCGCTCGTCACCGACTGGCGCCGCCAGCATCGCGAAGGCACCCTCGTGGTGACCGAGGGACGCACCTCCGAAGGCGGTCGCGGGGTCCCGTCACGCTCCGAGGTCGCAACGACTTCGCGCCGAGAACGAACGATTGAAGACCAAGCTCGCCAAGGCCGAAGCGATCATCGAGGTCCAGGGAAAAGTGCAAGCGCTCTTGGAAGAGCTCTCCAAGAGCGCGGACACCGACGACACGTAGACCGCATCATCGACGACGCCGTCGACGAACTCGTCGACGTGGCATCTCCCGAGCTCCGAGCATGCGATGCGTCGGCCGCTCCACGGCCACCCACTACCGGCGACACCGCACGCCACGCCCTGCCGGGCCGCCCGACCCACGACCCCGATCGCATCGGGCGCTCACCGACACCCAAGTCGACGAGATCCTCGACGTGTTGAACTCCGAACGGTTCTGCGACCAAGCACCCGCCCAGATCTGGGCGACGCTGCTCGACGAAGGCCACTACCTGGCATCGGTGTCCACCATGTACCGGATCCTGCGCTCCCAGCACCAAGTCCGCGAACGACGCCGCCAAGCCCGCCACCCCGCCCACGTCAAACCCGAACTCGTCGCCGACGGCCCGAACCAGGTGTGGTCCTGGGACATCACCAAACTCGCCGGCCCCCACAAATGGACCTGGTTCCACCTCTACGTCATCTTGGACGTCTACTCCCGCTACGCCGTCGGCTGGCTCGTCGCACCACGCGAATCCGACCGCCTCGCCGAACGAACTCATCGCCGCCTGCGCCACCGCCGAGAACATCCCCGCCGGCCAACTCACCCTCCACGCCGACCGCGGCAGCTCCATGACCTCGAAAACCGTCGCCCAACTCCTCGCCGACCTCGGCGTCACCCGCTCCCACTCGCCGACCCCACGTCTCCAACGACAACCCCTACTCCGAAGCCCAATTCAAGACCCTGAAGAACACACCCCGATTCCCCGAACGCTTCACCAGCCTCGCCCACGCCCGCGCACTTCGTCGACGAGTTCTTCGCCCACTACAACCACCACCACCGCCACTCCGGCATCGGCTACCACACCCCCGCCAGCGTCCACCACGGCCACCACCACGCCATCCGAGCCCACCGCCAAGCCGTCCTCGACCACGCCTACACCCTCGAACCCCACCGCTTCCGCCGACCACCCACCGCACCACCAGTCCCCGACATCGCC
Organism: Ilumatobacteraceae bacterium; assembly: GCA_963698565.1. Lineage (GTDB taxonomy): Bacteria > Actinomycetota > Acidimicrobiia > Acidimicrobiales > Ilumatobacteraceae > Sva-07. Next base: position 18,881 of record CAVORH010000027.1, on the reverse strand, counting down.
TGGATCAACCCACCCGAACCAAATCTGTCTCACACCCCTTGACATCTTCCGGCCCGCGCAACCCTGTCACACCCCCTTGTCATGATCGGGGTATGGATTCGGTTGGGGTTGCCGAGCGGGTGGAGCGCATCGTTGGGGTCCGCGACGACGCCTCGGCGACTGACGATCTCGTCGAGTCCGGACTGGTCGCGGTGCGTGAGATCCAGTCGTGGGTCGAGGCCCAACACGCCGCGCTGGTGGCGAAGTTGTCGACCGACGGGTTCGTCGAGGCTCGGGTGGCGAACGCAGCGAAGACCTCGATCGGTGCCGCCAGGAAGTCGACACAACGCGCGCGACGTTGGGCGCGACGCCGAAGCTGGCGGACGTGTTGGGTGACGGTCAGGCGACGGCGGGCCATGTCGATGCGGTCGACCCGCGCCGCGGCGCAGTTGCCGGTGGCGCAGCGCGGGGAGTTGTTCGATCGGGTCGATGCCTTGGCCGATGTGGCCGCTGCCAGCACGGTGGAGCAGTTCGCCCGGCGGGTGGCGTTGGAGGCGAAACGGATCCAGTCCGACGACGGCTTCGACCGGCTCGAACGTCAACGCCGAGCGGTGCGTGCGTCGTCGTGGGTCGACGCCGACGGGATGTGGAACCTGCGCGGTCGGTTCGACCCGGTCACCGGCGTCCGGCTCGCATCGAAACTGTCGACGCGACGGTCGAGGCGCTCTTCGCCGAGCGACGTGCCCGACGGGTGCCCGGAGGATCCGGTCGAGAAGCAGAAGGTTCCTCGCCGGGCACGCACTGATCGTCCGTTGATCGACGGCACCGCCGGTGTCGCCGCGGGCGGGACGGTCGAGTACGTCGTGGTGATCGACGCCGACGCCGACCCGGCAACCCACGGGCCGGGCCCGGTCGCCGAGTGGCCGATCCCCGTCGAGATCCCTGCCCGGGTGTTGGCTGAGCTTGCCGGTGACGTCGACGCGCACGCCGTCGTCGTCCGCAATGGTGTTGTTCTGTACGCACCTGGCGAACTGAACCTGGGTCGCACCACCCGGTTGGCGAACCGGGCGCAACGACGAGCACTGCGGGCCGTGTACCGAGGGTGTGCGATTCCTGGCTGCAGCGTCGCCTACGACCGCTGCAGGCTGCATCACCTGATCTGGTGGCGCAACGGCGGGGCGACCGATCTCGACAACCTGCTGCCGTTGTGCACGAAGCATCACGGCAAGGTCCACCACGACGGCTGGGTGATCGAACTCGGACCGAACCGGGAACTCGCCCTGCGGCTCCCCGACGGCACCGTCCACAACACCGGACCGCCAGGCCGGCGCACCGCCGCCTGAGCGGCACGCAGCGATACCGTCGCCGGGATGCATCCGGTCGAGTTCGAGGTCGAAGCCACCGACGGCGCGGCGCGCGCCGGAACGGCGACGACCGCACACGGCAGCTACACGACGCCGCTGTTCATGCCGGTCGGCACCCGCGGGGCGATCAAGTACCTGAGCGCCGCCGACTACGAACGCATCGGTGCGCAGATCGTGCTCGGCAACACCTACCACCTCATGCTCCGGCCCGGTGTCGACGTCGTCGAGCGATTCGGCGGGCTCGGTCGGTTCGCCGGCTGGGACGGGCTCACGCTCACCGACTCGGGCGGCTTCCAGGTGTTCTCCCTCGACCCGAAGGTCGACGACGACGGTGTCACGTTCAAGAGCACCTACGACGGCTCGACCCACCGGTTCACCCCGGAGATCGCCGTCGATGTCCAGGAGCGCCTCGGCGCCGACATCATGATGGTGCTCGACGTCTGCCCGCCACTGCCGAGCCCGCCCGAGGTGATCCGTCGTGCGGTCGAACGCACCACCGCGTGGGCTCAGCGCGCCAAGGCGGCTCACCACCGTCCTGACCAGGCGGTCTTCGGCATCGTGCAGGGCGGCATCAGCGAGACGATGCGACGCGAGAGCGCCCAGCAGATCGTCGAGATCGGCTTCGACGGCTACGCCATCGGCGGCCTCTCGGTCGGCGAGACCCGCGAGGAGATGCTCCCAGCGCTGGCCGCTGCGCTCGAACAACTGCCGACCGACCGGCCCCGCTACCTGATGGGGGTCGGCGACCCGGCGTCGCTCGTCGAGGCGGTCGGGCTCGGTGTCGACCAGTTCGACTGCGTGATGCAGACCCGCCTGGGCCGCCACGGTACGGCCCTCACCTCGACCGGGCGCTTCCAGGCCAAGGCGGCGCGCAATGCCGACCTCGACGAGCCGCTCGACGTCACCTGCCCGTGCGAGGTGTGCGCCCGCCACAGCCGGGGCTACATCCGTCACCTCCTGCAGGTGGGGGAACCGAGCGCGTCACGGCTCCTGTCGATCCACAACGTCGCCTGGACGATCGACCTGATGGCGCGCATGGGCGCTGCGATCCGGGCCGGAGAGTTCGGTTCGCTCCGCCGTTCGGTTCTGGATGTCTGGGGTTGACGGGTGCGTCGAACGATTCGCAGCTAGGCTCGCCCGCCGACATGAATGCGCACCTCTCGACACTCATCGCCAGCTCCTCGGGTGGAGGTGGCAGCGCAGCGATCCTGCAGCTGGGCATCCTGCTCCTGATCCCGTTCGCCATGTACTTCTTCATGATCCGCCCGCAGCGTCGGCGGATGCGTGAACAGCAGGAACTGCAGCGTTCGATCCAGGTCGGCGACGAGGTGATCACCACCTCGGGCGTCTACGGAACCATCACGGGCGAGGACGGCGACGCCCGGTTCTGGCTGGAGATCGACGACGACGTCCAGATCCGCATCGCCCGAGCGGCGATCCAGGGCAAGGCCAGCCCCGACGCGGACGAGCAGGACGACGATGCCGACGAACTCGAGTCGGCGAACACCGCCGACGACGACTGAGCATCACGATGAAACGTCGTCTGTGGACCTCGTTGATCGGCGTCGTGCTGATCACGCTGTCGACGCTCGTGTTCAACGTCGCCACCGACAACACCCCGATTCTCGGCCTCGACCTGCAAGGTGGCGTGTCGGTCATCCTGGCGCCGGTCGAACCGGCGACCGAGCAGGATCTGATCATCATCCGCGATCTGATCCGCGATGAACTCGAGCGGCGCGGCATCGCCGAGCCCGACGTGCGTGTCCAGGGACAGACGATCGTCGTCGACCTTCCGGGCGTGCGCGACCAGGACGAGGCCCTCAGTGCCGTCGACGTGTCCGGCGTGGTCGAGCTGCGACCCGTGCTCAACTTCAGCGACTGCCCGGCACCCGAGGCGACGCAGCCGGCGCTCGGCCTGGGCGACGAGACACCGTCGACCGGCTCGGCGCCCGACACCAGCGTGGAGCCGACCGGTTTCCGCCGCCCGCAGGCGCCCCCGGCGGATTCGTCCCGCCGACACCATCCCGGGCGACACGTCTGCCAGCGGACACGTTGCCGGACGGTCCCGTGGTCACTGCGCCCGCGCCCACCCAGGCGACGGTCCCCGGAGCGGAACTGCTGCCGACTCGCGACGGTTCGGTCCTCTGTGTCGGGCCGGCCCAGGGCACCGGCGAGGTCTTCGAGAAGGGCAGCGCGCAGCTCACGGGCGATCAGGGATGGGGCGTCGCCGTCGATCTGCGCGGTGACGGTCAGGCCACCTGGAACAACCTCGCCAGCCAGTGTTACAACGCTGCACCGACCTGCCCGTCGACACAGCCCGGTGTGCGCGGTCAGATCGCCATCGTCCTCGACAGCATCGTGCAGTCGGCGCCGCAGGTGAACCAACCGAACTTCACCGACTCGGTGGCGATCACCGGCGACTTCTCCCGTGACGAGGCCAGCGACCTCGCCAACGTGCTCAACCGCGGCGCCTTCCCCGTCGAGGTCGAAGCGCAAGAGGCCCGTACGGTGTCGGCATCGGCGGGTACCGACTCGCTGCGGGCCGCCGATCATCGCCGGGCTGATCGGCCTGGTCCTGGTCCTGGTCTTCCTCGTCGCCTACTACCGATGGCTGGCGCTCGTGATCGTCGGCGGCATCACCGTGTGGGCCGCGATGGTGTTCACGATGGCGTCGTTCGTGTCGGGGTGGACCAACTACGCGCTGAGCCTCGCGGGCGTCACCGGCATCATCGTGGCGATCGGTGTCACCGTCGACAGCTATGTCGTGTTCTTCGAACGCATCAAGGACGAGCTCCGCAACGGTCGCACGATCAAGAACGCTGCGCCGCGGAGCTTCAACATGACCTGGCGCACCATCTGGTCCGCCGACGTCGTGTCGTTGATCGGCGCGTTCATCCTCTTCTGGCTCAGCGTCGGCTCGGTGCGTGGCTTTGCGCTCTACCTCGGTCTCACCACCATCTGCGACCTGCTGGTCTGCTACTTCTTCACCCGTCCCGCCGTGCTCCTGCTCGCGCAGAGCAAGCTGATGGCCAAGCGGGACCACGTCCTCGGCATGAACGTGGCGACGGCATGACGCTCGACACCTCGGTCTCGTCCTCCGGTCTCGGCCGGCTCTTCCGCGGTCAGACCGCGATCGACTTCTACGGGCATCGCAAGATCGGCTCTGATCAGTGCGATCGTCGTCGTCGTGGTCACCGTGCTGTCGCTCGCCACACAGGGACTCAACCTCGGTCTCGACTTCGAGGGTGGCGATGCCTGGGACATCCCTGCCAGCGAGACCTTCGGCGTCGACGAGGCCGAAGCGGTGCTGCAGGCCAACGACATCTCGACCACGGGCGCCCGCATCCAGCTGCGCAGCTCGGAAACCTCCGACATCGTCACGGTCCAGGTCGAGGAGCTGCCGCGCGAGCAGGCAGCCCAGGTGACCGCCGACTTCGCCGAGGCTGCCGGCGTGACGACGCAGGACATCAGCTTCTCGTTCACGAGCTCCACCTGGGGCCGTGAGATCACCGAGAAGGCGGTCCGCGCGCTGGTGGTGTTCATCATCATCGTGTCGATCTTCATCTCGATCCGATTCGAGTGGCGCATGGCCCTCGCGGCGATCGCAGCGATGCTCAACGACGTCGTGTTCGCGGTCGGGTTCTACTCGCTGTTCCAATTCGAGGTCACGCCGGCCACCGTGATCGCATTCCTCACGATCCTCGGCTACTCGCTGTACGACACGATCGTCGTGTTCGACCGGGTCAACGAGAACCAGGGCCGCTACGCCGGTGTCCGCATGCCGTACGAGGACGTCGTCAACATCTCGATGAACCAGGTGATGATGCGGTCGATGCTCACGAGCTTCTCGTCGATCATCCCGGTCGTGTCGCTCCTGATCCTCGGCTCGGGCGTCCTCGGCGCCGTGGCGCTGCAGGAGTTCGCGCTGGCGCTGCTGATCGGCATGATCTCCGGTGTCTACTCCTCGATCTTCATCGCCACGCCACTGCTCGCCTACCTCAAGCGCGACACGGGACGAAAGACACGTCGGGACCGGATGGTCGGCGACGACCTGCGCGCCGCGGTGATGGGTGCAGGTGTCACCGGTCGCGTCGGCGACCAACGTGCCTCGAGCGACGAACCGCACGACGATGCCGACGACGACCGCGAGCTCGTGGGCTCCGCGATCGCCCAACCGGCCGACCGGCTCTTGACGCACCCTCCACGTCCGCGCAAGAAGAAGCGTCGCTGATCGACGCTCTTTCGGTCATCGTCGGCGAGTCGGGTGTCGGAAGGTATCCTCCGAACATGGCAGGCGACCACGCGGCACTTCGGAGCTATGTCCGAGAGATCAAGGACTATCCGACCGATGGCGTGACGTTTCGTGACATCACCCCGCTGCTCGGCGATGGCCCCACCTTCGCAGCTGCCGTCAACGGACTCGTCGACGACTTGGGAGGCAACTCGATCGACCGGGTCGTCGGGGTCGAGTCGCGTGGGTTCATCTTCGCTTCGGCGGTCGCCTACCGAATCGGCGCCGGGCTCGTTCCGGTCCGCAAGGCAGGCAAGCTGCCGTGGGCGGTCGTGCGCGAGGAGTACGACCTCGAGTACGGCTCCGACAAGCTCGAGATCCACCGTGACGCGATCCACCCTGGTGAACGGATCCTGATCATCGACGACGTCCTCGCCACGGGTGGCACGGCTGCGGCCACCGCCAAGCTGGTCGAGACACTCGGTGGTGTGATCACCGGGCTCGGATTCGTGATCGAACTCGACGAACTCGGAGGGCGTGCCCGGGTGGGGGAGCGAACCGTGAGGTCGCTCCTGCACTACTGAGGCGCAGCAGATCATGGGGACGGTCGATCGTGTGCTCCCGTGGAGGCGACAGTACGTCGAGGTCGCGAACTCCGAGCTGACGCCGCTGCTCGCGTCGTACCGGCGGCGCCACCCGAAGTCGCCGGTGTCGACGATCAGTCGCGCCTACCGGGTCGCCGCCGAGGCCCACCAGTCGCAGATGCGCTCCAGTGGCGAGAGCTACATCAACCATCCGCTCGCCGTGGCGCAGATCGTCGCCGACATCGGGCTCGACGAGGTGTCGGTCACCGCCGCGCTGCTCCACGACGCCGTCGAGGACACCGAGATCACCGTCGCCGACGTCGAGCGTGACTTCGGCGCCGAGGTCGCTGCCATCGTCGACGGTGTCACGAAGCTCGAACGCATCCGGTTCGACTCCCGCGAGGAGCAGCAGGCCGCCAGCATGCGCAAGATGCTCGTGGCGATGGCCAAGGACCTCCGGGTGCTGGTCATCAAGCTCGCCGACCGTCTCCACAACATGCGAACGATCGCCTCGATGCCGTTGGAGAAGCAGCGCCGGATCGCGCAGGAGACGCTCGACATCTATGCCCCACTGGCGCACCGCCTCGGCATGCAGGAGATGAAGCAGCAGCTCGAGGACCTCGCGTTCGCGTCCCTGCACCCCAAGCGGTTCGCCGAACTCGATCATCTCGTCAGCAGTCGCACCCCCGAGCGCGACGTCTACCTGGCGAAGACACTCGCCGAGATCCGTGCCCGGCTCGACGAGCTCGGGATCAAGGCCGAGGTGACCGGTCGTGGCAAGCACCTGTGGTCGATCTACGAGAAGATGGTGGTCAAGGGACGTGAGTTCGACGAGATCTTCGACCTGATCGCGATCCGCGTCGTCGTCGACTCGATGAAGGACTGCTACGCCGCGCTCGGGTCGATCCACGGGCGATGGCGGCCGGTGGTGGGCCGGTTCAAGGACTACATCGCCATGCCGAAGTTCAACCTCTACCAGAGTCTGCACACCACGGTGATCGGGCCGGCGGGCAAGCCGATCGAGGTGCAGATCCGCACGGTCGAGATGCACCAGCGCGCGGAATGGGGCGTGGCGGCGCACTGGGCCTACAAGGAGGGCGGCGACAAGCACGCCGAGATCGACTGGCTGACGCGCATCATCGACTGGCAGGAGGAGATCTCCGATCCGGCGCAGTTCATGCAGAGCCTGAAGACCGACCTCGAACAGGACGAGGTGTTCGTGTTCACGCCGAAGGGGCGCGTGATCACGCTGCCGGTCGGCTCCACCACCGTCGACTTCGCCTACGCCGTCCACACCGAGGTCGGGCACGCCTGCATCGGTGCCAAGGTCAACGGCCGCCTGGTGTCGCTCGACCACGTGTTGGCCAGTGGCGACAACGTCGAGATCTTCACCTCGAAGGTCGAGACGGCGGGCCCCTCGCAGGACTGGCTCACCTTCGTGGTGTCGCCCCGCGCCCGCAACAAGATCCGTCAGTGGTTCAGCCGCGAACGGCGCGTCGACATGGTCGAGGCCGGTCGTGACGACCTCACCGCCGAGCTGCGACGCGAACGGCTGCCGGTCCAGCGGGTGTGGAAGTCGCCACAACTGGAGGCCGTGATCGCCGAGTTGAGCTACGTCGACCTCGACGCACTGCTCGCTGCGATCGGTGAGCACCACGTGTCGGCGAAGTCGGTCGCCCAGCGTCTCATGCGCGGGTTCCGCACGGGCGACGACGCCGAGCAGATGCCGGCCACGGTCGCGAGGCCGCAGCGGGAGCGACGTGACGGCGAGCGGTCACCTGTGGGCATCCACGTCGAGGGTCTCGACGACGTGATGGTACGGCTCGCCAACTGCTGCACGCCGATGCCCGGCGACGGCATCATCGGATTCGTCACCCGGGGCCGCGGCGTCAGTGTTCACCGCTCCGACTGTGCGAACGCCGTGTCGCTGATGGCCGAGCAGGCGACGCGGATGATCGAAGTCGAGTGGGACGGCGAGGAGCACCGTGGCGCCACGTTCGTGGCGGGCGTCGAGGTGGTCGCGCTCGATCGCTCCCGGCTGCTGCGTGACGTCACCAACGCGCTCGCCGATCATCAGGTGAACATCCTCTCCTGCCAGACCGTCACGGGCACCGACCGGGTGGCGAAGATGCGCTTCGAGTTCGAGTTCGCCAACCCTGGGTACCTCGATTCGGTGATCCGCACGATCAAGGGCGTCGACTCGGTGTACGACGCATATCGCCTGATCCCGGGCGCAGCCACGCCGGTAGCCTGACCGGCCGTGCCAGCGTTCCAGACCAGTCCCGGCATGCGGGACATCCTGCCGCCCGAGAGCGGGCGTTGGCGCGCCTTCGACCGCGTGTTCGCCGAGGTCGTCGAAGCGGCGGGATACGGGGAGCTGATCACCCCGCTGCTCGAGGACCTCGGTGTCTTCACCCGCATCGGCGATGCCACCGACGTGGTCACCAAGGAGATGTACGACTTCGTCGACAAGGGCGACCGGCACATCGCACTGCGCCCGGAGATGACGGCCAGCGTCTGCCGAGCCTTCGCCGAACACCGCCCGACGTTGCCGTGGAAGGTGTACTACTCGGGCTCGAACTTCCGCTACGAGAAGCCCCAGCGCGGTCGCTACCGCCAGTTCGACCAGGTCGGCGTCGAGGTGCTCGGCGCCGACGATCCGCACCTCGACGTCGAGGTGATCGCGCTCGCCTGGGAGTTCTACGCCCGCCTCGGGCTGCGCCAGGTGAACCTGATCGTCAACAGCCTCGGTGAACCCGACGACCGCGCCCGCTACGTCGAGGCGCTGCGTGCGCACTTCACCGCCGCCGGCGAGGGGCTCAGCGAACAGTCTCGGGCCACCCTCGACCGCAATCCGCTCCGCGTGCTCGACTCGAAGCGCGAGCATCGACCAGGAGCACATCGCCGCCGCGCCGCAGATCGCCGAGTTCCACAGCGACGATGCAGCAGCGCACTTCGAGGCGGTGCTGGCAGGGCTGCGTGTGCTCGACATCCCCTTCACGATCGAACCGAAGCTCGTTCGCGGTCTCGACTACTACCGGCGCACGATCTTCGAGTTCCAGGGCGGCACCCTCGACTCGGCCCAGAACGCGCTCGGCGGAGGCGGTCGCTACGACGGCCTCGTCGAGGCGCTCGGCGGTCCGCCGACACCCGGTGTCGGTTTCGCTCTCGGGCTCGATCGGACGTTGCTCGCCTGCGACGACGAGGGTGTCTTCCCCGCCGTGCCGACGATGCTCGACGCGTTCGTCGTCGACGTCACCGGCGGACTCCAGGCGGTCGCGCTCACCGCAGAACTCCGGCTCGCGGGCATCGCTGCCGACCGGGGCTACGACAACCGCTCGATGAAGGCCCAGATGAAGCTCGCCAACCGCAGCGGCGCACGGTTCGCCCTGATCGTGGGTGACGACGAACTCGACGCGGGGACCGTCGTCGTCAAGCCCATGTCCGGCGACGGAGAGCAGATCGCCGTCGCCCGCTCGCAGATCTCCTCGTACCTCGCCTCTCACCCACGACAGAATTGATCCACACATGAGTGACCCCACCACCCCTCACCACCACCCTCCTCCTCCTGCTCCTCCTCGCAGGCGACGTCGATGCGCACGCACCTGTGCGGTGAGCTGCGCGCCGAGCACGTCGGCGACACCGTCAGCGTCTGCGGCTGGGTCGGCCGTCGTCGTGAGCACGGGGAGCATCTGGCCTTCGTCGACCTGCGAGACCACTCGGGCATCGTCCAGTGCGTGATCAACGACGACGTCGACGTTCGCAGCGAGTACGTGTTGCGCATCACCGGCGTCGTGCGCGACCGGCCCGAGGGCACGGTCAACGAGAACCTGCCGACCGGCCGGATCGAGCTGGGCGAGTGCCAGGTCGAGGTGCTCCGCAAGGCCGATCCACCACCGTTCCCGATCGATGCTCGCGCCGACGACGTCGACGAGAACATCCGTCTCCAGCACCGCTACCTCGACCTTCGCCGCGAGCGGATGCAGAAGAACCTCCGTGTCCGAGCCGCGATCAACGCCGCCGTCCGCAACGGCATGGAGCGCCAGGGCTTCGTCGAGGTCGAGACGCCGATGCTGGTGCCGTCGACCCCGGAGGGTGCTCGCGAGTTCCTGGTGCCGTCGCGCAAGGAGCCGGGCTCGTTCTATGCGTTGCCGCAGTCGCCGCAGCTCTTCAAGCAGCTCCTGATGGTCGGCGGCGTCGACCGCTACTACCAGATGGCCCGCTGCCTGCGCGACGAGGACCTGCGCGCCGATCGTCAGTACGAGTTCATGCAGCTCGACATGGAGATGAGCTTCGTCACCCAGGACGACGTGCTCGACGCCGTCAGCGAAGCGGTCCTCGACGCTGCCGAGGCGGCCACCGGGGAGCGCCCGCAGCCGATCGAGCGCATGACGTGGCACGACGCGATGGATCGGTACGGCATCGACAAGCCCGACCTGCGCTTCGGGCTCGAGCTCGTCGAATTGACGCCGCTGTTCGCGTCGACCGAGTTCAAGGCGTTCGCCGGTGCCGGGTCGATCAAGGGCATCCGGGTGCCGGGTGCGCGCGGCCGACTACGGCCGCAACCAGCTCGACAAGCTCACCGATCGGGCCAAGCAACTCGGCGCGAAGGGCCTCGTCTGGTTGAAGGTGACCGACGCCTCCGAGGGCGTCGGCTTCGACTCGCCGGTCGCCAAGTTCCTGTCGGCCGACGAGGCCGTCGCGATTCGTTCCACGATGGACGCCGAGACCGGCGACCTGATCCTGATCGTCGCCGACGAGTGGATGACGACCTGCGAGGTGCTCGGCACGCTGCGCAACGACATCGGCCGTCCGCCGGTGCACGAGGGCCCGTACCGGTACGTCTGGGTCGTCGAGTTCCCGCTGTTCGTCGGCGTCGACAAGGAGACGGGACGCCCGAAGCCCGGCCACCACCCGTTCACGACGCCGCACCCCGACGACCTCGACAAGATCGAAACCGACCCGCTGTCGGTGCGGTCGATCGCGTACGACCTCGTGCTCAACGGCTGGGAGCTCGGCTCGGGTTCGATCCGAATCCACGAGCCGGAGCTGCAGCGGCGGGTGTTCAAGGCGCTCGGGATCTCCGACGAGGAGGCCGAGCGCAAGTTCGGGTTCTTCCTCAACCCGTTCGACTACGGCGCACCCCCACACGGTGGCTTCGCGTTCGGCCTCGACCGGCTCGTGGCGATCCTGGCGGGGGAGGAGAACATCCGCGAGGTGATCGCCTTCCCGAAGACCCAGTCCGGCCAGGACCCGATGACCAACTCGCCGATCCCCGGCGACCCCAAGGCGCTCGCCGAACTCGGCCTCAAGGTCCTCCCGCCCACCACCTGAACGCGCACGGGGGATCTGGCAGGATCAGGTGATGAGTTTCGAGACCGAGATCACCCGCGACGGCGAGACGCTGATCGGGCCGTGGCGCGAGCCGGCGCAGATGCTCGCCGAGCAGGAGTACGCCGGGCACACCAGCGTCCACGACGACGCCACGGCGGCGAAGCTCGGCCTCGCCGGTGCCCCGATCGAGGGGCCGACGCACTTCAGCCAGATCGACCCGCTCGCGGTCGAGCGGTGGGGCCAGGCCTGGTTCGAACGCGGGTGCGTGAGTTCACACTTCCTGAACATGGTGGTCGAGGGCGAGCAGGTCCGTGCCGCACTCGAGCCGGTGACCGCCACGCTCGGGCGCATCGGCGCCGAGAAGTCCGACGACACGCCGGTGCTGACCGGCACCGCGTCGATCGGCGGCTCCGACACCACCGAACTCGACGAGCGCCGTCAGCGGGGCCTCGGTCGACCCCGGAGCGCTTGTACATCGTCGACCAGTTGGAGATCGGCATGCGCGTCCCGGTCGCCGAACCCGTGACGATGGGATTCGACGACCACAACGGCAGCCTGTACCCCTTCACCCTCGCCCAGAAGCTGGCGCGGATCACCGAACCCTCGTCGTGGTACCTCGACGGCGGTGACAGCCCCTGGGGCCGTCCGATCGTGCCCACCGAGATGATCAGCGTCATCGCCCACCGGTCGAACGCCCACTTCCCCGTCCGCGGTCCGGCGATCGGATTGTTCATCGACCTCGAGGTGCGGTTCGTCGACGGCCCGGTGTTCGTGGGGCAGCCGTACCTGGTGGAGCACACCCTGGTCGGGCTCGGCCAGAGCAAGCGGGTCGAGTCGTACTGGACCGAGTCGAAGCTCACCGACGCCGACACCGGCGTGCACGCCGCCACGGTGCTGCTGCACCAGGGCGTGTTCAAGGCGTCGTTCGCCGACTATCCCGCCGACGCCTGATCAACGCTCCTCGGGATAGACGACCCCGAGCTGGGATCGGATCTCGTCGAGGAGTTCCATCGTCGACACCGTCGTGGCCAGTGGGATCACGTCGCTCTCGCGGTACCCGGCGCGGATGCGCTCGATCGCGTGCTGCGCTTCGTGGGCGAGGCCATGGTTCGGCATGTCGACGTGGACCGGCTCCTCGCCGACGAGTCGAACCGTGAAGCCGGAGGGGAACCAGAACGGCGGGTCGACATCGATCCGACCGAAGGTGCCGAACACCGACGCCCCGAGACTCGTGATCATGTCGAGCGACGTGTGGAACGTCCCGATCGCCCCGCTCTCGAACGACACGACACCGCCGACGGTGGTGTCGACCCCGGTGTCGCCGAGCGTGCCGAGCACCTTCACGTCGACGGGATCGCCCGCGAGGAAGCGGGCGAAGGTGATCGGGTAGATCCCGAGGTCGAGCATGGCGCCACCGGCGAGGTCGGCTCGTCGGTGGCGTCCGTCCGGATCGAACTTGGCGATGCCGAAGTCGGCGTGCACGACCTTCAGCTCACCGATCTCGCCGTCGAGCACCCGTTGACGGATGTCGACGACGGCCGGGATGAACCAGGTCCACATCGCCTCCATGAGGAACCGGTCGTTGCGTCGTGCCGCCTCGACCATCTCGCGCGCCTGGGCGGCGTTGACGGCGAACGCCTTCTCGCACAGGACGTGCTTGCCGGCGTCGAGCGCGGCGATCGTCATCGCGTGGTGGTGGCTGTGCGGCGACGCGACGTACACGATGTCGACCTCGGGGTCGTCGAACAGCTGCTCGTAGCTCCCGTGTGCGTTCGGGATGCCGAAGCGGGCGGCGAAGGCGTCGGCCGAGTCCTGCGATCTCGATCCGACCGCCGTGATCCGGGCGTCGGGCAGCGTGTCGAGTGCCTCGCACATGCTGGCTGCGATGCCTCCGGTGGCCGCGATGCCCCAGCGGAGCGGCTCGTGTTGGGTCATCGACCGACCGTAGCAATGCACCGACCTGCGCCACCAACGTTGTCACAGCCCCTGCGTACGGTGGTGCTCGACCGACTCCTCCCGCCGGAACCACGAGCAGAAGGAGATGACGATGAACGACGGAGATGCCAGCACGCTGGCCAACCTCGCGGTGTTGCGCGGCTAGCGTCCGGGGCGATGCGACCGAGCGGACGCTGCCCTCGGGCTCCGTGAGCGTCCAGTTCGACGTGACGACGACGATCCGGTCCGCCGGTCGATCGGGCAAGGTGTCGGTCCCGGTGTCCTGGATCGATCCACCGAGTTCGTCGGCGGCGTTGCTGATCGACGGTGCCGAACTGTTGGTGATCGGTTCGGTCCACCGTCGGTTCTTCCGGGTCGGGGGTGCGACGCAGAGCCGCACCGAGGTCGTCGCCGACACGGTGATCCCGACGCGCCGACGAAAGCAGGTGAACTCCGCGCTCGACGAGCTCGTCGAGCGTCTGGGCGCTCGGTGATCTCTCGTGAGGTCGGCTGGTCAGACGACGCTGCGGATGACCAAGCCGGTGCGGAGCTTCGGTGTGAAGAACGTCGACTTCGGCGGCATCAGCGCGCCCTCTCGGGCCGTGCGCTCGATCTCGGCCACGCTGACGGGGCGGATCAGCACCGCACCGTTCGCTGCGCCGCTGGTCACGGCCTCGACGACATGGTCCACCCCGTGCTGGTAGGTCACGGTGTGGTCCACGTCGGCCAGCGCATGTTCCAGCCAGGCGCCGTCGAGTGAACGCACCGAGTCGAACGCGCCCGGCCGTGGTGACAGCCACTGTGCCGTCCCATCGGGGGCGACGAGGCAGAGCACCCCCTCGCGCTCCATCGTGGCCAGCGTCGCACCGTCGGGGGTCCCGGCGTCCGAGCGTTCGAACACGGTGTCGAGCGCAGCGACGAGCTCGTCGAAGCTCACGTCGTGGTACAGACGATGGATCGCCTCCACCGACAGTTGATCGGCCACGAGTTCGCTCACGAACGCGAGCGTCTCGTCGGCGGGCGACGGACGGCCACCATTGGCGGCGCGGACCTCGTCGCGGTAGGTGCGGCTGATGCCGTACCGGTGGTGGCCGTCGGCGATCAGCACGTCGTCGGAGCCGATGAGCGTTGCGATCGCCTCGATGCGCGTGGGGTCCGCGACGCGTTCGACGACGTGCTCGACGCCGTCGACGGTGACCGAAGCGATCGGTTCGCCCGGTTCGGCGAGCAGCTCGGTGAGCCCGGCGGCGAGCGACAGCCCCCACACGGGCGACAGGTTCGCCTGCGTCGCCCGCGTGAGGTCGAGGCGATCGGTCGACGCCTTCGGTGTGACGCGCTCGTGGGGGAGTACCCCACCGGCTCCTTCGTCGACGACCTCGATCCCGCCGAGCACGCCGGCGATGTCGCGCGCCGCGCCGGTCGCGTCGGTGAACCGCATGCGATAGATCGTGAACGACGGGGTGGGGTCGAACTCCATCACCCCGGCGTCGATCCAGTCGCGCAGCGTGGCGGCGGCGTGCACGTACCGGTCGGGCCCGTCCGACTCGCGCGGGACGTCGACGTGGGTGATGTTGAACCGGCTCCTGGCGCCGAGCGCATCGAGGTCGGCATCCGACAGCACGTCGTACGGCGGTGCGATCAGGTCGTCGATCTCGCGATCGCAGTAGCGCAGGGCGGGGAACGGCGTGAATCTCGGCACCCCGACAGGATGCCATCGTTCGGCCCCGGTCCTGCAACGATCGAGCGGTGGACACATCGGATCGCATCGAGACGGTGCTCTGTGACCTCGACGGGGTCGTGTGGCTCGCGCACGAGCCGATCGCCGGATCGGTCGAGGCGATCGAGCGCTTGCGCGCCGCCGGCGTACGCGTGCTCTTCGTCACCAACAACTCCGCCGTTGTCGAGGCCGAGCACGAACGGGCGCTCGAATCGATCGGCGTGCCCGCCCACGGAGACGTCGTGAGCTCGGCGATGGCGGCCGCACGACTGGTCGAGCCGTCGGCGCGGGTGTTGGTGGCCGCAGGTCCAGGCGTGGTCGAGGCCGTCGAGCGACGTGGGGCCGAGGCCGTCGTCAACGACGGGTCGGTCGACCCCGAGGGCTTCGACGCCGTGATCGTCGGGCTGCACCGCGACTTCGACTTCGCTCGCCTGGCGGTCGCCTCGGCGGCGGTGCGGGCCGGCGCCCAGTTGATCGGGACCAACACCGACTCCACCTATCCCACGCCGAGCGGTCTGCAACCGGGCGGCGGCTCGATCCTCGCGGCGATCGCGACCGCGTCCGACGCGACACCGCTCATCGGTGGCAAGCCCCATCAGCCGATGGCCGACCTGATCGCAGCGACCGTCGGCACGTCGCAGCGGCCGTTCGACACGTCCCGCGTGGTGATGGTCGGGGACCGACCGGAGACCGACGGGTTGTTCGCTCGAGCGACTCGGCTGTCGGTTCGCGCTCGTGCGCTCAGGGGTGTCGGGGCCCGACGCGGTGATCGGCGTCGACATCGCAGTCGACATCGACGTCGCCGACCTCGCCGAAGTGGCCTCGCGCATCATGTACCGCCCCTGACCAGCCGCAGTAGCCTGAGTGCATGGAAAACAACACATTGCAGCGACTCGTCGACGCGGGCGTCGAGTTCACGACATCACGCGCAAGCAGGCCGAATCGATCGTCCAGTCGATGGTGAAGGCCGGCGAGGTTCGTCGCAGTGACGCCGAAAAGGCCGTGCAGACGCTCCTCGACCGCGGTCGCGAGACCTCCGACCGGTTGTCCAAGGACCTCCAGAACGAGTTCTCCAAGCAGGTCAACTGGCTGTCGGAGCGATTCGACGAACTCGAGGATCGGTTCGAGGAACTGGCCGAGAAGATCGCCGAGCGTGTCAAGGCCGAGATGAACTCCGACGGGCCGGCGGCGAAGAAGGCCCCGGCCAAGAAGAAGGCTCCGGCGAAGAAGGCTCCCGCGAAGAAGAAGGCCCCGGCCAAGAAGAAGGCTGCGGCGAAGAAGGCTCCGGCGAAGAAGAAGGCCCCGGCCAAGAAGAAGGCCGCGGCGAAGAAGGCTCCGCGAAGCCGCAGGCCGCCGCGAAGAAGGCGCCGGCCAAGAAGCAGGCCGACGTACCCACTCCGCCCGCGAGCTGATCTCGCTCCGTGGCTCGTCGACGACTCGACGCCGAACTGGTTCGGCGAGAGCTGACGACGAGCCGCACCGAGGCGCAGCACCTGATCGCCGCGAATCGCGTGCTCGTCAACGGTTCGATCGCCGACAAGGCCGCACGCCAGGTCGCGCCGTCGGACGCCGTCGTGATCGACGGGCCGCCGGCTCGGTTCGTCGGTCGCGGTGCCGAGAAGCTCGAGCATGCGCTGACCGAGTTCGACGTCGACGTCACCGGTCGGCGAGCGCTCGACGTCGGTGCCTCCACGGGTGGGTTCACCGACTGCCTGCTGCAGCGGGGCGCCGCTCATGTCGTCGCCCTCGATGTCGGGCACGGCCAACTGCACGAACGGTTGCGGGCCGACGATCGCGTCACCAACCTCGAACGGTGCAACGTCCGCCACGCCGATCTCGACACGATCGGCGGTGCGGTCGACCTCGTGGTCGGCGACCTGTCGTTCATCTCCCTCACGCTCGTGATCCCCACACTGGTCGGGCTGTGCCAACCTGGTTCGCCGATGGTCCTGCTCGTCAAGCCACAGTTCGAAGCCGGACGTCGCGAGGTCGACCGTGGTCGCGGGATCATCACCGACTCCGCGGTGCACGAGCGGGTCTGCGACGAAGTCGCCGAGGCGCTGCGGTCGGCAGGCTGCGACGTTCGTCGGATGGACCCGGTCGCCGATCACCGGCGCCGACGGCAACGTCGAGTTCCTGGTGCACGCCGTGACGGCCGGGGGTCGATGATGCGCGGTGTGGCGCTGGTCGCTCACCACGAACGATCGACCGCCCGTGAGCACGCACTGCGCGCGCTGCAGTGGTGCACCGAACACGACGTTCCGTTCTGGATGACACCCGACGATGCCGGAGCGCTCCAGCTCGACGAGCACGCCAGCGTGCGGCCGATCGCCGAGGCGAGCCTCGTGCTCAGCCTCGGTGGCGACGGCACGATGCTGCGCAGCGTGCGACTGCTCGAGGGAGCGGCGGTGCCGCTGCTCGGGGTGAATCTCGGTTCGTTGGGCTACCTCACCGAGGTCGAACCCGATCGTCTCACCGATGCGCTCGACCGTTTCGTCAGCCGGCGAGCAGGAGGGTCGGTGGCACCTCGACGAGCGCATGATGCTCGACGTCGTCGGTCAACGGCGAGCGCGCGGGTCGGGCACTCAACGAAGCGGTCGTCGAGAAGGCCCAGTCCGGGCACACCGTTCGCCTGCTGGCGCGATCGACGGTGAGCCGTTCACCTACTACGCCGCCGACGGCTTGATCGTCGCCACACCGACCGGCTCGACGGCGTACTCGCTCTCCGCTCGCGGTCCGATCGTGTCGCCGCGCCACCGGGCGATGCTGCTCACGCCGGTGTCGCCGCACATGCTGTTCGACCGGACGCTCGTGCTCGACCCGTCCGAGGCGATCGAGATCGAGGTGACCGGCCATCGTCGTGCCGAACTCACGCTCGACGGTCAGGCGGTCGCCTCGCTCGACGACGGTGACGTCGTGTCCTGCTCACCGTCGTCGGCCACGGCGAACTTCGTCCGTTTCGGCGCCGAGCGCTACCACCAGATCCTGAAGGCCAAGTTCGGCCTCGCCGACCGGTGAGCGGCATCGAGTCCGACCGATGCTGACCGAACTGCACATCGAGAACCTCGGCGTGATCGAGCGCGTCGAACTCGTCCTCGGGCCGGGGTTGACCGCGGTCACCGGTGAGACCGGCGCCGGCAAGACGATGCTGGTCGAGGCGATCGAGCTGCTCGTCGGCGGACGGGCCGACTCCTCGATGGTCCGCCACGGCGCAACCGAGGCCCGAGTCGACGGTCGTCTCGTCACGCCCGACGGCGTGGAGACGGTGCTCACCAGAATCGTGCCGGCCGACGGCCGGTCGCGTGCCTACGTCGACGGTCGGCTGGCGACCGTTGCATCGCTCGGCGAGGCGGCGGCCGATGTCGTCGACCTCCACGGACAGCACGCACACCAGTCGCTCCTGTCGACGACGACACAGCGTGCCGCGCTCGACGAGTACGGCTCGATCGACCTCGGCCCGCTCCGGGCGGCCCGGGCCCGGCTGACCGAGATCGACGCAGCCTCGCCGCGCTCGGCGGCGACGATCGGGCCCGCGCACGGGAGATCGACCTGCTCCGGTTCCAGGTCGACGAACTCGACGCCGCCGCGATCGACGACCCCGACGAGGACGAACGACTCGACGCCGAGGAGTCGGTGCTGGCCGATGCCACGGCACACCGCGAGGCGGCGACCGCAGCCGCGATCGTCGCTCAGCGACGACGGGGGAGCGCGCGACGCGCCCGCTGCTGCGCTGGCCG
>CAVORH010000026.1:0-137103 GCA_963698565.1 Ilumatobacteraceae bacterium | reverse complement strand
CGGCGCGTAGATGTCGAGGGTCTCCTGGGCGATCCGCTGCTGCTTCTCCAGCGGCATGGCGGCGATCGTGCGCATGTTGTGCAACCGGTCGGCGAGCTTGATGACCAGGACCCGCAGGTCCTTGGCCATCGCCACGAGCATCTTGCGCATGCTCGCCGCCTGCTGCTCCTCGCGGGAATCGAATCGGATCCGCTCGAGCTTGGTCACGCCGTCGACGATCGCGGCCACCTCGGCGCCGAAGTCACGCTCGACGTCGGCGACGGTGATCTCGGTGTCCTCGACCGCGTCGTGGAGCAGCGCGGCGGTGACCGACACCTCGTCGAGTCCGATGTCGGCGACGATCTGGGCGACGGCGAGCGGATGGTTGATGTAGCTCTCGCCGCTCGAGCGCATCTGCGACTGGTGAGCCTCGGCGGCGACCCGGTAGGCGCGACTGATCGTCGACACCGGCGACTTCGGGTGGCGCCGCCGGTACGACGCGAGCAGGGGTGTCAGCTCGGAGTTCGCGACCTCGACGTTCTGTCGCCTCCACGGGAGCACACGGTCGACGGTCCCCATGATCTGCTGCGCCTCAGTAGTGCAGGAGCGACCTCACGGTTCGCTCCCCCACGCGGGCACGCCCTCCCAGTTCGTCGAGTTCGATCACGAAGCCGAGCCCGAGGATCACACCACCGAGTGTCTCGACCAGCTTGGCGGTGGCTGCAGCCGTGCCACCGGTGGCGAGGACGTCGTCGATGATCAGTATCCGTTCACCCGGATGGATTGCATCACGGTGGATCTCGAGCTTGTCGGAGCCGTACTCGAGGTCGTACTCCTCGCGCACCACCGCCCACGGGAGCTTGCCCGCCTTGCGGACCGGGACGAGGCCGGCACCGATTCGGTAGGCAACGGCCGACGCGAAGATGAACCCTCGTGACTCGACCCCGACGACCCGATCGATCGAGTGCACGGCGAACTCGTCGACGAGTCCGTTCACGGCCGCGGCGAAGGTGGTGCCATCGCCGAGCAGCGGCGTGATGTCACGGAACGTCACGCCCTCGGTCGGATAGTCCTTGATCTCTCGGACATGGCTCCGAAGAGCTGCGTGGTCGCCTGCCATGGTCGGAGGATACCGCCCGACGCCCGACTCGCCGACGATGACCGACAGCGCGGTGGTCAGCGGCGCTTCTTCTTGCGCGGGCGTGGAGGGTGCGTCAGCAGCCGGTCGGCCGGTTGGGCGACCGCGGAGCCCACGAGCTCGCGCTCGTCGTCGGCATCGACGGGCGGTTCGTCGCTCGAGACACGTTGGTCACCGACCCGCCCGGTGACACCCGCACCCATCACCGCGGCGCGCAGTTCGTCGCCGACCATGCGGTCCCGGCGCGTCTTGCGTCCCGTGTCACGCTTGAGGTACGCGAGCAGCGGCGTGGCGATGAAGATCGAGGAGTAGACGCCGGAGATCATGCCGACCAGCAGCGCGAGAGCGAACTCCTGCAGCGCCACGGCGCCGAGGACGCCCGAGCCGAGGATCAGGAGCGACACGACGGGGATGATCGACGAGAAGCTCGTGAGCATCGACCGCATCATCACCTGGTTCATCGAGATGTTGACGATGTCCTCGTACGGCATACGAACGCCCGCATAGCGGCCCTGGTTCTCGTTGACACGGTCGAACACCACGATCGTGTCGTACAGCGAGTAGCCGAGGATCGTGAGGAATGCGATCACGGTGGCCGGCGTGACCTCGAATTGGAACAGCGAGTAGAAACCGACCGCGAAGACGACGTCGTTGAGCATCGCTGCGATCGCTGCGAGGGCCATGCGCCACTCGAAACGGATCGAGATGAAGATCGACACGATGATGATGAACACCACCAGCGCGCGGACCGCCTTCTCGGTGATCTCACGACCCCAGGTGGAGCTGGTGAACGAGAAGCTGATCTCCTGTGTGGTGACGCCGGCAGCCTCGGCGAAGTCGGCGGTCACCTGCGCGGCCTGTTCCCGGGGCAGCTCCTCGACCTGGACGGTGACGACGTCGGAGGTCTCCGAGCTTCGCAGCTGGATGCGTGCTCCCGTGGTCGAGATGTCGTTGGCCTGCAACACCGCTTCGGCCTCGTCGACGCCGAAGGTCTCGCTCGCGGGAATGTCCCAGGCATCACCGCCCTCGAAGTCGAGACCGAGGTTGAGGCCCTGCGTGAACAGCGACAGCACGGTGACGACCACGACCACGACCGCACTGATCAAGCCGACCCTGCGACGCCCGTAGAAGTCGATCGCGGTCTGGCCGCGGAAGAGTCGTCCGATGCCGGACGCCGAGACCGAGGTGTCGAGCGTCATGCCGTCGCCACGTTCATGCCGAGGACGTGGTCCCGCTTGGCCATCAGCTTGCTCTCCGCGAGCAGGAGCACGGCGGGACGGGTGAAGAAGTAGCAGACCAACAGGTCGCAGATGGTGGTGAGTCCGAGGTAGAGCGCAAAGCCACGCACCGAGCCGACGCTGAGCCAGAAGAGGATGAACGCGCCGATCAACGACACGACGTCGGCGGACCAGATGGTGCGCCAGGTCATGTTGAAGCTCCGCGGCGCGGCGTTCTTGATCGTGCGACCGTTGCGGAGCTCGTCCTTGATCCGTTCGAAGAACACCACGTAGCTGTCGACGGTGACACCGATCGCCACGATGATGCCGGTGACGCCCGCGAGGCTCAGGGCGTAGTTGGTCCACCCCGACACGAACGATGCCATCGTGAACACCATCGCGGCCCACACGGTGATGCCGCCGACGATCACGAGCGCCAGCCAGCGGTAGTAGGCGACGAGGAAGACCAGGACCAGCACGAGGCCGATCAGCCCGGCGATGATCGCTGCCCGGAGCGAGTCGGTACCCGCCGATGCCGACACCGTGCGGGCTTCCTGGGCTTCGACCTCGACGGGGAAGGCGCCGCGGTTGAGCACGTTCGCGAGGTCGCTGGCCTCTTGACGGGAGAAGTCGCCGGTGATCGCCACCGAGTCGGTGAAGTTCGGCTGGTTCACCTGCGGTGCGGACTGGATGGTGCTGTCGAGCACGATGGCGATCTGACCACGCACGCCGGGCTGTGTCGACGGACAGGTCGGTGCAGCGTTGTAACACTGGTTGGCGAGATTGTTCCAGGTGGCCTGGCCATCACCACGAAGGTTGACCGCGACCCCCCATCCCTGGTCGCCGGTGAGCTGTGCGCTGCCCTTCTCGAAGACCTCGCCGGTGCCCTGTGCCGGACCGACACACAGGACCGAGCCGTCTCGTGTGGGCAGCAACTCCGCTCCGGGGACCGTCGCCTGGGTGACCACCGGCTCGTCGACGACCGGACCGATCGGCAGGGTGTCGCCGGGGATCGTGTCGGTCGGGATCGTGTCGGTCGGGATCGAATCCGCCGGCGGCGCCTGCGGGCGGCGGAACCCGGTCGGCTCCACACTGGTGTCGGGTGCCGGTGTCTCGTCACCCAGTCCCACGGCGGGTTGCGTCGCCTCCGGGGCCGCGCAATCGCTGAAGTTGAGCACGGGCCGCAGCTCGACGACACCGGAGACGTCGACGGCACTCAGTGCCTCGTCCTGGTCGCGCACGCCCGGGAGGTCGACCACGATCGTCTGCCCCTGCACACGCACGTCGGGCTCGGCGATGCCGCGACGCTCGAGCTCGTCGCGGATCAGGTCGCGGATGATGATCAGGTCCTGCTCGGTTGCCGGTTCGACCGGCGCCAGGATGACCGAGACTCCACCTTGCAGGTCGAGGCCCAGGATCGGTGTGTTGTCGGTGGCGACGTTGAACACGAGGGTCGACAGTGTGATCAGCACGACGCCGATCAACGAGATCCACAGACGGCGTCTCATCGTGGTGCTCAGTCGTCGTCGGCGGTGTTCGCCGACTCGAGTTCGTCGACGTCGTCGTCCTGCTCGTCCGCGTCCGGGCTGGCTTTGCCCTGGATCGCCGCTCGGGCGATGCGGATCTGGACGTCGTCGTCGATCTCGAGCCAGAACCGTGCGTCGCCGTCCTCGCCCGTGATGGTTCCGTAGACGCCGGAGGTCGTGATGACCTCGTCGCCGACCTGGATCGAACGCTGCAGTTCCTGCTGCTCACGCATCCGCCGACGCTGCGGTCGGATCATGAAGAAGTACATGGCGAACGGGATCAGCAGCAGAATGCCCAGCTGCAGGATCGCTGCGCCGCCTCCTCCACCCGAGGAGCTGGCAATGAGGGTCGAGAGGTGTGCATTCATGTCGGCGAGCGAGCCTAGCTGCGAATCGTTCGACGCACCCGTCATCCCCAGACATCCAGGACCGAGCGGCGCAGCGAGCCGAACTCGCCGGCCCGGATCGCGGCGCGCATGCGGGCCATCAGGTCGATCGTCCAGGCGACGTTGTGGATCGACAGGAGCCGTGACGCACTCGGTTCACCCACCTGCAGCAGGTGCCGGATGTAGCCCCGGCTGTGGCGGGCGCACACCTCGCACGGGCACGTGGCGTCGAGCGGCTCGTCGAGGTCGGCATTGCGTGCCGCTTTGGCCTGGAACCGCCCGGTCGAGGTGAGCGCGGTGCCATGGCGACCGAGGCGGGTCTGCATCACGCAGTCGAACTGGTCGACGCCGAGCCCGACCGCCTCGACGAGCGATGCCGGGTCCCCGACTCCCATCAGGTAGCGGGGACGGTCGGTCGGGAGGTGTTCGAGTGCGGCCGCGAGCGCCGGCAGCATCTCCTCGCGGGTCTCGCCGACCGAGAGCCCACCGATGCCGTAGCCGTCGAAGCCGATCTCGACGATCTGCTGCGCACTCTCGCGTCGCATCGTCTCGCTGATGCCGCCCTGCACGATGCCGAACAACGCTTGATCGGGACGGGTGTGGGCCTCGACGGCTCGCTGGGCCCATGCCGTGGTGCGTTCGAGCGCGGTGCGGATCACCTCGGGGCGGCTCGGGAGCGGTGGGCAGACGTCGAGCACCATCGCGATGTCGGCGCCGATGCGCTGCTGGACGTCGACCGCGATCTCGGGGGTGAAGCGGTGCGACGAGCCGTCGTAGGTGCTCTTGAAGGTGACGCCGTCGTCGTCGACCTTCGGGTCGAGCGAGAACACCTGGAAGCCTCCCGAGTCGGTGAGCGTGAGCCCATCCCAGCCGGCGAAGCGGCCGAGTCCGCCGAACCGCTCGACGACGTCGGCACCGGGCCGGAGCATCAGGTGGTAGGTGTTGCCCAGGACGATCTGTGCGCCGATCCGTTCGTAGTCCGCTGCACTCAGGTACTTGATCGCGCCCCGGGTGCCGACCGGCATGAAGAGCGGCGTGGTGTAGCTCCCGCGTGCGGTGGTGGCGGTGCCGGCCCGAGCGGCCCCGTCGCTGGCTTCGACCTCGAACTCGACCGGATGCATTGCGGCGACGGTATCGCTGCGTGCCGCTCAGGCGGCGGTGCGGCGCTTGGCGGTCCGGTGTTGTGGACGGTGCCGTCGGGCAAGGTGAGTGTGAGTTCGCGGTGGGGTCCGAGTTCGATCACCCAGCCGTCGTGATGGATCTTGGTGTGGTGCTTCGTGCACATCGGCAGGAGATTGTCGAGATCGGTCAACCCACCGTTGCGCCACCAGACGATGTGGTGCAGTTTGCAGCGGTCGTAGGCGACCGTGCAGCCCGGGATCGCACAGCCCCGGTACAGACCGCGGAGGGCTCGGCGTTGGGCCCGGTTGGCGAGCCGGGTGGTGCGTCCGAGGTTGAGTTCGCCGGGTGCGTACAGCACGACCCCGTTGCGGACCACGACCGCATGCACGTCGGCGTCACCGGCGAGTTCCGCGAGCACGCGGGTGGGGATCTCGACAGGGATAGGCCACTCCGCCACCGGACCCGGCCCGTAGGTTGCCGGGTCGGCGTCGGCGTCGACCACGACGACAGAGTCGACTCGCCCCGTGCGGCCGGTACTGGTGGTGCCGTCGAGGAGGGCGATCAGGGCGTGGCCGGCGAGGAACTTCTGTTTTTCGACCGGATCGCTCCGGACACCCCTCAGGCACCGCCTCGGCGAACAGCGCCTCGACCGTCGCAGACAGTTTGGAGGCGAGGCGGACACCGGTGACCGGGTCCGAGGCGGCCGCGCAGATTCCACATCCCCTCGTCATCGAACCCACGACGACACCCGCACTGCCCGGCGTTGACGTTCGAGGCGGTCGAGGCCGTCGTCGGCCTGGATCCGCTTCGCGTTCCAACGCCACCCGCCGCGCACACGCCTCCACGGTGCTGGCAGCAGCGACATCAGCCAACGCGTCGACCCGATCGAACAACTCACCACGCTGGCTGCTGGGGAGTTGATCGGCGGCACGGGTGACCGCATCGACATGGCCAGCCGTGGCCTGCCCGTCACCCAACGTCTCCGCGAGCACGAGGCGTCGACGCCAGCGTGCGGGAACGTTGCATCACCTTGCTGGCAGCACCGATCGAGGTCCTCGCGGCGTTCGCCACCCGCGCCTCGACGAACCCATCGGTCGAGAGTTTCGCCACCAACGCCGCATGCTGGGCCTCCGCCCACGACTGCGATCTCCACGGACCGCCACCAGAGCCGACTCGACCACATCATCCGACGCACACGCATCGTCGCGGACCGCAACGATGCGCCCCACCCGCTCGGCAACCCCAACCGAATCCATACCCCAAGCATGACCGACGGGTGTCACACAGTTGGCCGACGACTGCCGAAGCGAATCCGAGAAACCTCTCGATCGCCACACAACACCGTGGCGAGAGCCGCCAAGCGTGAGTGCTCCGCACGAAAGAACGCGTCGAAGGACATGCCCTCACCCGAATCGGTTCGTGCCCCGTCGACCATCGCCATACACCCCATCACACGTTCGGGACACCGAGATGGTTGATGTCCGCACGTGAGCACCCGGAATCACCCCCGAACCTCGACTCGTCCCACCCGGGATCAGGGGTCCAGCCGGCCCACGAGCGGTCCCACCACGGGCCGTCGGTCTCCAGGCGGCGAACCAGCCCACCGCCGTACGAGCGGATCCACGCAACCAGCTCGGGCGAGTAGCGGCCCTCGGCCACTCGATCGTCGAGCACCTCGGCGTCCTTCACGACGTGACTGCCATCGGGGAAGACGACCAGATCGAGCTCGAGATCCTGCGTCCGGTAGCCGTCGTCGGTACGGACGAAGGCCGTCTGCAGGTTCAGGTACCAGCACACGAACTCCCGGTCGGGTCCGTCCCAGAAGTGCCAGATGGCGAAGTGATCGCTCGGTCGCTGCACCATGAGGCACCCCTGCCCCGTCCAACCGGGTCGACCGTGCCAGGGATGACGACCGTCCGGTGTCGGCCAGGGCCCCTCGGGGAAGACGAACGGTGCTCCGGGAGCGATGTAGCTCACGAACTCGTCGGCCGTGTCCGCGACGACGATCACGGGAACCTCGAGCCACACCCCGGTCGCCGATGTCGAGGAGGCCACTTCGTCCGGCTGCAGACCCAACATCTCGCTGCGCAGAATGACGTCACCCCGGCTCCAGGTCTGCTTCATCAGGCGAGTCTCGCGTGTCGGGACCAGGGCGCGTGCCCGTCGAGCAGCACGACGTCGTCGAAGCAGCCCGAACGGCCCGGTACCCGGCCGGTCAGATGCCCTCGGCGAGCTGCCGCTCGTACTCCGCAGCGTCGAAACGGCCGTCCGAGACCTCGATGAGGCCGTCGTGGGAGAAGGTCCACTTCTCCCAACCGCTGAAGCGCACCGCACGACCCGTGCCGCCCGGCCCGGTGTTGGTGCCCTCGTACGTCCAGAGATACACACCGTGGCCACCGGCCCCGCGCGCCGCGTCCAGGAGGACCACCGTGTCCGGGAACGCATCGTAGAAACCCTGGACGACCTCGGCGATCGCCGGTCGCCCGATCGCCGGCTCTCCGTCGTTCACCGTGAGCGAGCCCACCTCGGAGAAACAGGCAGCGACCGACGCCGCGTCGTGGGAGCACCAGGCCTCGGTGTAGCGCCGGGCGAAATCGACTACTTCCTCGTTCGTCATCGGCCCACAGTAACGCTGGTGGCACGGCCTCCTGGGTCGATTCCGTCGCAACCGTTCGCTCAGGCGTGCCGGTCCAGCAGCATCGCGTCGCCGAACGACAAGAAGCGGTAGTCACCCGCCAACGCGGTGGCGTAGAGGTCACGCCACCGAGGCCCGACGAACGCGTCGATCATCATCAAGAGCGTGGTCTTCGGGAGGTGGAAGTTGGTCATCATCACGTCGACCAGCTGCCAGTCGAACCCACGGTGGATGAACAGATCGGTTCTGCCCGAGAGCTCGCCGGAGCGCGCCGCCGACTCCAGCGCACGCACGGCGGTGGTCCCCACGGCGACGACCCGGTCGGCCTCCCGGCACGCCCCCATCGTCTCGGGTGGCACCCGGTAGCGCTCGGTGTGCATCGGATGGTCGAGCGGATTCTCGGTGCTGATGGGTTGGAACGTGTCGAGGCCGACCACCAGCTCGACGGTCGCGGTCCGGACACCGGCGACCGCGAGCCGCTCGAACAGCTCGGAGGTGAAGTGGAGGCCGGCCGTGGGTGCGGCGGCAGAGCCCGGCTCGCGGGCGAAGACGGTCTGGTAACGGTCCGGATCGGTCAGGCGCTCGCCGATGTACGGCGGCAACGGCATCTCGCCGTGGCGGTCGAGCAGAGTGACGGGGTCGTCGTCGCCGATCAACTCGACCCAGAAGGTGTCACCGGCCGGTGTGCGCTCCCCCATGCACACCACCGGTACATCACCGTCGAGCAACCGCTCGCCGACGCGCAGCTTCGCTCCGGGTCGGACCAACGCCTCCCAGGTGCGACGGTCGGTGTCACGGGGCTCCAACAACAGCACCTCGGCCGCTCCCCCGGTCGAGCGGCGCAGCCGGAGCCGCGCCGGGATGACCCGGGTCTCGTTGAGCACGAGCAGGTCGCCGGCGCGCAACAGTTCGGGCAGGTCGCGCACATGACGATGCTCGGGCGGCGCACTCCCGCGGTCGACCAGCAGCCGTGCGGTGTCGCGCGGCTCGATCGGCGTCTGCGCGATCCGATCCTCCGGCAGCTCGTAGTCGAAGTCGGCGATCCGCACCACGGCAAGGCTAATGAGACGAGGGGTCAGACCCCGTGACTCATTCAGTCGAAGAGGCTGGCGCCGGACGTGCGGCGTGGTACCGCGATGCCGAGGTGTTCGTAGGCGGCGTCGAGCACCACCCGACCTCGCGGCGTCCGCGCGATCATGCCCTGCGTGATCAGGAACGGCTCGTAGACGTCCTCGACGGTCTCGGGCTGCTCACCGACGCTGATCGCCACGGTCGACAGGCCGACCGGGCCACCGTTGAACTGGGTGCACAGCGCCGTGAGGATCGCACGGTCGACCTTGTCGAGGCCCCGATCGTCGACCCCGAACAGGGCGAGACCGTCGCGGGCCACATCGGCGTCGATCGTGCCGTCGGCGCGCACCTCGGCGAAGTCGCGCACGCGGCGCAGCAGCCGATTGGCGATACGCGGTGTCCCGCGCGATCGGCGAGCGATCTCCCAGGCACCGTCGCGATCGATCGACACGTCGAGGATCCGCGCAGCCCGCTCGACGATCGAGCGCAGCTCCTCGTCGTCGTAGTAGTCGAGTCGGGCGACGAGGCCGAACCGATCGCGCAACGGTCCGGTGATCATCCCCGTGCGGGTGGTGGCCCCGACGAGCGTGAACGGCGGCATCGTCAACCGGATGCTCGATGCCGCCGGCCCCTTGCCGACCACGATGTCGAGCTGGAAGTCCTCCATCGCCGGATACAGGATCTCCTCCACCGCCCGTGACAACCGGTGGATCTCGTCGATGAACAACACGTCGCCGTCCTCGAGCTTGGTGAGGATCGCCGCGAGGTCACCGGCGCGTTCGAGCGCCGGGCCCGAGGTGACGTGGAGGTGCACGCCCATCTCGGTCGCCACGATCCCGGCCAGCGTGGTCTTGCCGAGGCCGGGCGGGCCGGCGAAGAGCAGGTGATCGACGGGCTGTTCGCGCTTGCGGGCCGCTTCGAGCACGATGCGCAGGTGCTCCTTGAGCTCGCGCTGGCCGACGAACTCGTCGAGCGCCCGAGGTCGGAGCCCGGCCTCGAGTTCGATCTCCGACGCGATCACGTCGTCGTCACCACCCCCGATGCCCGGATCGAGGAACTCGTCACGCACGGCGCGCCCCAGCGACTTCAGCGCGTCGCGCAACAGCGTCGCCGAGTCGGCATCGGACGGCAGTTCGCGCAACACCTCGCGGATCTCGTCGGTGCCGTAGCCGAGCGAGGCAAGGGCATCGCGCACGTCGGCAACCGCCGACGCGGAGCCCCCGGTGCCTGCCCCGTCGAGCATCGGCACCGACAGCCGGTCGCGCAACTCGACGATCAGACGCTCCGCCGTCTTCTTGCCGACGCCCGGCACGAGCGTCAGAGCAGCAACATCGTTGTTCGCGACCACGTCGAACAACGCCGCGGGCGGATGGGTCGTCAGGATCGCCATCGCCAGCGCGGGGCCGATGCCGTTGGTCTTGATCAGTACCTGGAACGTCTGGCGATCGTCACGCGAGGTGAAACCGAACAGCGTCTGCGCGTCTTCACGGATGTGATGGTGCACGTAGAGGAACACCGTCGTGCCGGGCTCGAGTTCGGCGAGCACGCGCGTCGACACCGCGACCAGGTACCCGACGCCGCCGACCTCCAACAGCACCGTGCCGTCGACGTTGCGCTCGAGCACCGACCCACGCAGCGACCCGATCATGCGCTGCGCTCCGTCTGCGCACGGATGCGCCGCCCCATCGGCGACATTGCCAGGTGACACAAGGCGAGAGCCGCGGCGTCGGCAGCGTCGGCGGGCTTCGGCAGTGCGCTCAACCCGAGACGAGCCTGCACCATCTTCTGGACCTGGATCTTGTCGGCACCGCCCCATCCCGCCACGGTGTCCTTGACCTGGTTGGGCGTGTACTGCACCACCTCACACCCGGCGAGGGCTGCCTCGGCGAGTGCGAGTCCGCTCGCCTGACCGACGCTCATCGCCGTGCGGACGTTCACCTGGAAGAACACCTGCTCGACGGCGACGACATCGGGAGCGAACTCGGCGATCAGCGAGGTGAACTCGGTGCGCAGCGAGGCGAGGCGTTGCGGCAGCGGGTCGCTGGGTGGCGTCGTGATCACACCGAGTGACACGGCGACCGCCCTGCTCGGGCCACGCGAGTCGACCACTGCGAACCCGCATCGGGTGAGCCCGGGGTCGATGCCGAGCACCCGGCAGACTCGGTCGTTCGACCGATCGGTGGCGGGGTTGACGAACACAGGTTCGCACCTTAGCCCGGCGACCACGTCAGGTGGTGATCTTCTCCAACTCGCCGATCAGTTCCTTCACCGGCCGGAACGTCAGGCCGGCGATCGCGCGGTGGGCGTAGCGAACGATGCCGTCCCCGTCGACGATGAACACGCTGCGTCGCGGAAAGCCGATCGGGCCGAGCGTGCCGTAGAGACCCGCCACCGCCTTGTCGGTGTCGGCGAGCAGCGGGAAGTCGAAGCCGTGCTTGCCGGCGAAGGCGTCGTGGCTCGACACGTCCTGTGCGGAGATCCCGATCACCTGCGCGTGCATCTCGTTGAACTGTTCGAGATCGTCGTTGTAGCTGTTCAGCTGCTTCGTGCAGACCGGCGTGTCGTCGCCCGGGTAGAAGACGAGCACCACCGGCTGACCGCGGAACTCCGCGAGCGTGTACTCGCGGCCGCCCGTGCCGGGAAGCGTGAAGTCGGGCGCAGGATCACCCACTCCGAGACTCACGACGCCGCCACCTCCATCAACTCGTCGCTCATGTCGAAGTTCGAGAACACGTCCTGGACGTCGTCGTTGTCCTCGAGCGCCTCGAGGATGCGCAGGATCGCCTTCGCATCGGAGGTGTCGGTCACCGGGACCAGGTTCTCGGCGACCATCGGGGAATCCGCCGAGATCACCTCGATGCCGGACTCGTCGAGCGCAGCTTTCACGTCGTACACGATCGACGGGTCGGTCATCACCCTGAATGCACCGTCGGACTCGGCGATCACATCGTCGGCGCCGGCCTCGAGCGCAGCCATCATGATCGTGTCCTCGTCGACGCCCTCACCGGTGAGGATCACGCCCCGACGCTGGAACTGCCATCCGACGGCGCCCGGTTCGGCCATCGAGCCGCCGAGCTTGGAGAAGATGTTCCGGATCTCTGCGCCGGTTCGATTGCGATTGTCGGTGAGCACGTCGATCATCAGCGCCACACCGCCGGGGGCATAGCCCTCGTACATGATGCTCTCGTAGGTGCCGCCGTCGTCGTCGCCCGTGCCGCGCTTGATGGCCCGGTCGATCGCGTCGTTGGTCATCCGAGCCGCCTTCGCCTTCTGGACCGCGGTCCGCAGGGTCGGGTTGGAGTCGACGTCACCGCCGCTCTTCGCTGACACCTCGATCTGTCGAGCGAGCTTGGCGAAGAGCTTGCCGCGCGCCTTGTCGGCTGCGCCC
Source organism: Ilumatobacteraceae bacterium (assembly GCA_963698565.1). Lineage (GTDB taxonomy): Bacteria > Actinomycetota > Acidimicrobiia > Acidimicrobiales > Ilumatobacteraceae > Sva-07. The sequence continues at coordinate 124,641 of CAVORH010000026.1, read as the reverse complement.
TTCTTGTGCTTGATCGTTGCCCATTTGGAGTGGCCGGACATGTCGTCTCTTTCAGGTCGGCTGGTGGATCACAAGTGCTCGAGAAAGAGCTGATGCAACCGAGCGTCGTCGGTGAGTTCGGGATGGAACGCCGCCACCGTACAAGGTCCGCTGCGAACCAGAACAGGCACGCCGTCGTGGCTGGCCAGCACCTCCACCCCGCTGCCGACGCGCTCGACCAACGGCGCACGGATGAACACGGCATGGAACGGCGTCTCGAGGCCCTCGACGTCCAGATCTGCCTCGAAACTGTCCAGCTGGCGGCCGTATCCGTTGCGACGCACCGTGAGGTCGATCACGTCGAACCCCCGCTGGTCGGCGCGGGCGTCGAGCACCTGGGTCGCACACAGGATCATGCCCGCACAGGTGCCGAACACGGGCATGCCATCGGCGAGCCGGCCCTTGACGTGGTCGAACAGTCCGCTCGTGGTCAACAGCCGCGACATCGTCGTGCTCTCGCCACCGGGCAGCACCAGCGCGTCGACCGTCTCGAGTTCGCGGGGTGTTCGGATCAGCGGGGCACGAACGCCGAGATGGTGCAGACGTTGCTGATGCACCTCGAAGGCGCCTTGGAGCGCCAGGACGCCGACGATCGGGCCGGGTCCGTGCGAATTCGGTTCACCAGCCCCGATCGGCATATCGCTGATTGACCTCGTCCATCTCGATGCCGGTCATCGGGGCACCGAGGCCGCGGCTGACCTTCGCCAGGATGTCGGGGTCGTTGAAATGCGTCGTCGCCTCGACGATCGCCTTGGCCCGCGGCGACGGATCCTCGGACTTGAAGATGCCCGAACCGACGAACACCGCCTCGGCGCCGAGTTGCATCGCCAGTGCGGCGTCGGCCGGCGTGGCGAGCCCACCGGCGCAGAACAGCGGCACCTGGAGCTTGCCCGTCTCCGCGATCTCCTGGACGAGCGGCAGGGGCGCCTGGAGGCGCTTGGCCCACTCGAACAGTTCGGCCTGGTCGGCCTGGGTGATCTTCTTGATGTCACCGGTGATCGAGCGCAGGTGACGGACCGCTTCGACGACGTTGCCGGTGCCGGCCTCACCCTTGGAACGGATCATCGCGGCACCCTCGGAGATGCGTCGCAGCGCCTCGCCGAGGTTGGTGGCTCCGCACACGAAGGGCACGTCGAAGGCGAACTTGTCGATGTGGTGCGCCTCGTCGGCGGGCGTGAGTACCTCGGATTCGTCGATGAAGTCGACGCCGAGCGCTTGGAGGATCTGGGCTTCGACGAAGTGACCGATCCGCGCCTTGGCCATCACGGGGATCGAGACGGCGGCCTTGATGCCCTCGATCATCTCGGGATCGCTCATCCGGGCGACACCACCGTCTCGACGGATGTCGGCAGGCACACGTTCCAGCGCCATGACGGCCACCGCGCCGGCGTCCTCGGCCACTTTGGCCTGGCCGGGGGTGACGACGTCCATGATGACGCCACCCTTCATCATCTCCGCGAGTCCCCGCTTCACGGGGAAGGTGCCGGTACTGCGACTCGATGTCATCGCGACAGCGTACTTTCGTCGCGGCCGTTCACGCAGTGGAGGTTCACGGTGAGGGAGGTGTCGTCGGCAACACCTCGACGCCCCCGGCGTCGACGTCGACGATGTCGGCGAGTTCGATCCAGGTGTTGCCCGGCTGCAGCTCCATCGGCGTGCCCTCCGGGGTGAAGAACTCGATGGCGAAGAGATTGAACTCGCGCTTCCACGTTCCTTCGCGGACCTGGCCGTCGGTGAAGACCCAGATCGGGCCCTCACCGAGCGTCTGCGCCTCGGGGCTGCGCGAGTCGGCGACGCTGCGGCCGTACTCGACGCCCATGATCACCACGTTGGTCGCCCCGATCCGCCCGAAGAGCTTGTCCTCGTGGGGGCGACCGCGCTGCGAACGGTCGAACTTCATCGTCTCGGCGTTCCACGTCCACTCGATGTTCTCGCTTCCGACACGCACCTTGACCCCGGCGGTCGGAGCGCCGTCGACGGCCTCGCCCTCGTCGAGGTACTGGTACTGCTGCAGCGGCGGCCCGGGCTGGTCGGGCGGGGTCTGGAACCAGATGTTGTCGGTGCTGGTGTAGAGGTTGTGCGGCGCTCGGCCCGGCCCGCGGTAGTACCCGGTGGCCACGTTCGGGCCCATGTTGATCAGCTGGGATTCGTTGATCAGCCGGGTCACGTTGCCGTTGCCCCCACTCCACACGAACAGTGGCGAGTTGAACGACGTGAACAGGTCGATGTCCTGGGTTCGGCCCGAACGGATCGGGCCGATCGGGTCGGAACTCTGCGAGTGGAAGACAGCGGCGAAGCGGGTCGTGCGCCCTTCGACCACCTCCTCGAACACGATGTCGGCCACGGCGAGACCACTGTGGTTGGGCACCGCGGCCGCATTGTTGTCGATCTTGGCGACGAGCGCCGCACGCTGGAGGATCTCGTCCTCGCTCTCGAGCGGCTCACCGGTGAGCGGCTGGCGGATCGTCGGCGGCAACGTCGTCGACGTGGTCGACGACGACGACGTGGTGGTGGTCGTCGCCTTCACGGTCGTCGACGTCGTGGAGGTCGAGCTGGTCGTGGTGGAGGCGGCCTCGTCGCCACCTCCACCGCCACAGGCGGCCGCCACGAGCGCCAGGGCGGTGAGTGCGATGAACGGGCGGAGGGATTTCATCAGAGTTCTCTCAGGAGGGCAATCCGCTCGTCGAGCGGGGGGTGGGTGTCGAACATTCGGTGGATGCCGCCCAGCTTGCCGTCGTCACCGACGCCGCTCATGGGCTGCTCGATCCACAAGTGTGCCGTAGCGGTGGACGCCGAATGCGTCACCGTGGTGTCGGCTTTCAGCTTCTCGAGCGCGGAGATCAATCCCGGCGGGTACCGGGTGAGTTGGCAGGCGCTCACATCGGCAAGGGTCTCGCGTTGCCGCGAGATCGTGGCCTGCATGAGCTTGGCCACGATCGGCGCGATCACCAGCGTTGCGAGCCCGACCCAGGCGAGCGGGTTGTTGCCGTTGCTGCGGTCACCGTTGCGCGGCACGCGGCCACCGTTCCACCACATCGTGCGGATCGCCAGGTCGGTCATCAGCGCGACCGCTCCCACCATCGTGACCGCGAGCGTCGACACCAGGATGTCGTAGTTGCGGATGTGGCTCAGTTCGTGGGCGATCACACCTTCGAGTTCGACCCGGTTCATCTTCTCGAGCAGTCCGGTGGTGACGGCGATCGCCGCATGATTCGGATTCCGACCGGTGGCGAAGGCGTTCGGGGCCGGATCGTCGATGATGTAGACGCCGGGCTTGGGCAGGCCCCCAGCGATGCAGAGCCCCTCGACGAGGTTGTGGAGTCGCTGGTACTGCTCGGGTGGCGCTGGACGGGCCCGGCTCACCGACAGTGCGATCTTGTCGGCTTTCCAGTAGGACGTGAACGCGATGATCGCGCTGAACACGAGTGCCGCCACCGTGAACGCGAGGCCGTTTCCGACGACCGCACCGATGGCGAAACCGACGAGGCCGACGACGAGGATGAACACGACGATCAGGGCCGCGCTTCGTCGCTTGTTCGATCGAATGAGTTCGAACATCGTGTGGGGTCAGAACTCGACGGTCGGAACGGTGCGGGCCTGCTCGTCGGCCTCGAAGTACTCGCGGGCCTCGAAGTTGAACATCTTGGCGATGATCACCGTCGGGAACGACTCGAGCTTGTTGTCGTAGGTGAGCACGCTGTCGTTGTAGAACTGACGGGCGTAGGCGACGCGTCCCTCGGTGGCGGTCAGCTCCTCCTGCAACGCGAGGAAGTTCTGGTTGGCCTTGAGGTCGGGGTAGGCCTCGCCCAGCGCGAACAGTTGGCGAAGGGCCCCGGTGAGGACTCCGTCGGCGGTGGCCTGTGCCTTGGGGGTGTCCGGCGCAGCGATGGCGGCGTTGCGGGCCTCGACCACGGCGGCGAGCGTTTCGCGCTCGTGGGCGGCGTAGCCCTTGACGGTTTCGACGAGGTTGGGGATGAGGTCGATTCGACGCTTCAGTTGGACGTCGATCTGCGACCAGGCGTTCTCGACCTGGTTGCGCGATCTGACGAGACCGTTGTACGACGCGATCACGACCAGCACCAGGACCACCACGACGATGATCACGATGATGACGGGGAGCATTCGACGCAGTGTACGACCCTGTCAGGGATCAGTCAGCGATGGCTCGAGGCAACGGCTCCGACTGCGAGGATCTCGCTGTAGATCTCGAGATAGCGATCGGCGAGCGCAGTCATCGCGAACTCCTCGGCGCGTTCGTCGCCGGCCGCCCGCAGCCGTTCCGAGAGCGCTCGGTCGTCGACCACGCGGGCGATCGCATCGCCGAGCGCGTGCGAGTCGCCGGGTTCCACCAGCAACGAATCGACGCCGTCGGTGGCGACGTTGCGGTACCCGTCGAGCGCACTGGCCACCACGGTGGTGCCGGCGGCCATCGCCTCGATCAACACCACCCCGAACGACTCGCCGTGCAGCGACGGAGCGCAGAAGACGTCGGCAGCGCGCAGGCGTGCGAACTTCTCCTCGTCGGTGAGACGGCCCAGCCACTGGAAGCGGTGATCGCCAGCGGTGCGCTCGATGAGATCTGCCGTGTCGGGCCCGTCACTTCCGATCCACACCATCACCTCGAGATCTCGGGACAGCACGGCCTCGACCAGTACACGCAAGCCCTTGCGCTCCTCGTGGCGCCCGCAGAAGAACACGACCGGCCCGTGGCCGTCAGGCCGCGGCCACGGTGCCACCGCACGGATCTGGTCGAGTTCGACGCCGTTGAACAACACGTCGTAGTGGCCCCCGAGGTGTCCCTGGACCAGAGCCAGCGCATCCTTGGACACCACGACCTTGCGTTCGATACGCCTGATCAGCCGCGTGAGGGCGGGCTGCAGGATCCGGTAGCTCGCCGACGTGCCAGCGGCGTGGAAGGTCCCGACCGTCGGCGCCCGGTGCACCATGAGCGCTGTCGAGGTCGGCCCGGGCGCCAACGGTTCATGGAGATGGATGACGTCGAACTGCTCGTCGTTCAGCACCCGTAGCGTCCGCAACGCCGCCGACGGGTCGGGGGCGATCGGCGCCACCGAACCGTTCGCGGACAGCGGCAGCGAGTCGCCCAGCGGCGTGATGAAGCTCTCCGGCGGCGGCCCGTCGCAGGGCCCGAGCACACGGGCCTCGTGGCCGCGCCGACGCAACTCGCGTGTGAGTCCGAGCACCTGCGCCTGGACGCCACCCGGCACGGTCAGGCTGTACGGGCTGACGACGGCGATCCTCATCGAACGGGTTCCGTCCGTTCGGGGTCGGCGCGACCGATCACGCGACCCCGAAGCGACGCTCGAGCTCGTGGGCCTCCAGCGGCTCGGACAACAGGTAGCCCTGACCCAGGTCACAGCCGAGCGCCTGGAGCGCACGCAACTGCGCAGGGCGCTCGATGCCTTCGGCGACGCTCAGCATGTCGAGGCCCGCGGTCAACTGGAGGATCATCTTGGCCAAGGTCGCCTGTCGGGGGTCGTCGTCGAGTTCCTGGATGAACTGCCGATCGATCTTGACGACGTCGACCGGGAACCGCTGCAGATACGACAGCGAGCAGTATCCGGTGCCGAAGTCATCGATTGCAATGAGTACACCAAGTGACCGCAGTTCGGCAAGGTACCCGGACGCGGACTCGATCTCCTCGACCAGCATCGTCTCGGTGATCTCGAGCGTCACACGTTGCGGATCGATCGCATGTCGGATCAGCGACGCCCGCACGTGCTCCACGAAGTCAGGGGATCTGATCTGGGTGGCCGACACGTTGATGCTGACCTGTTGCGGGCCGTAGGCCTGCCAACGGGCGGCGGCTCGCAGACTCTCGTCGACGACCCATTTGCCGATCGGTGCGATCAACCCGGCGCGTTCGGCGATCGGGATGAACTCGGCGGGCGACACCGCGCCGCGGAGGGGATGTTCCCATCGCAACAGCGACTCGGCACCCACGACCCGTCGTGTACGGAGGTCGACCATCGGCTGGTAGACGAGTCGCAGCTGATTCCGGTCGATGGCGTTCGCCAGGTCGCTCCGGAACTCGAGGTGACGCGACGCACTCAGCCGCATCGCCGGATCGAAGATCTTGATCTGGCTCTTGCCGGCCCGCTTCGCCTCGTACATCGCGATGTCGGCGTCGCGCAGCAGCCCGGCCGTGGTCATCCCCGGCGCCGACACGGCCACACCGACGCTGGCGAGCACGGTGAGGTCGTATCCGGCGAGCGCGACCGGCTCATGGAGGTCGCCGAGCAGCTGCTCGGCGACCTCGAGCGCTCGGTCCACTCCCCCACGGTCCTCGAGGAGCAACGCGAACTCGTCGCCACCCAGTCGAGCCGGCGTGTCACCCGGACCGGACACCCGTCGGATGCGATCGGCGATCGCTCGCAGCATCTGATCGCCGACACCGTGGCCGAGTGCATCGTTGACCGACTTGAAGTCGTCGAGGTCGACGAACAACACGACCACCGGATCCGCGTCGGGCCGCGTCACCCGGAGGGCGTGATCCATCCGATCGAGGAACAACGCCCGGTTCGCCAGACCGGTCAGTTCGTCGTGGAAGGCGCGATGGCTCAGTTGCCGTTCGAGGTTGCGCTGCTCGGTGACGTCACGGAAGGTGGCGACGACCCCGTCGACGGCATCACCTCCGAGCAGATTGGCGATCGTCGCCTCCATCCGGCGACGCTCCCCGTCGACGCGGACCAGGCTGGCCTCGAACTTCACCATGTTGCCGCGACCCACCGCGACCGAACGCCGCAGCTCGGCGGCCGCCGCATCCCGGTCCTCGCTCGACACGAGGTCGATCATCGACCTCCCCGTCCAGTCGCTCGGCCGATGCCCGAGCGTGCTCGCGAGGCCGGGGCTCGCATACCGGATGATGCCGACTGCGTCGAGCAGCAACACGACATCGCTCGAGTGCTCGACCATTGCGGCGAGGCGGTCCTGCCCCCGGCGTTCGGTGAGCACCTGAACGGTGGCGACCAGTCGCCACATCCGGGTCAGCGCGAGCACGACGACCACGACGGAGCAGATCGCCGCCAGTGTGCGTGTGGTCGCCGTCCCCAACCCGGTGATCAGCAGGGTGATCAGCACCGTCAGCGGCGTCAGGGCAGCAACGCTCAGCCAGACGACCCTGCCGAACCCGAACACCGATGTCACCTCGACCACGCGGTTCGCCCGCTTCATCGTGGGGTCGAGTGCGGCGGCCCCCAGCAGCAGCGGCGCCGGGATCAGCAACGCAGCAACGAACCCTCCTGGGCCATAGCTCTCGCGCAGTTCACTGACGCTTCGGAGCACGTCGGAGATCAGCAGCAGCGACACGCCGATCATCATCAGGGTCGGGGCAGGAGCACGGAAGCGGGTGGGGATCGCCAGACGAATCGACAGCGCCACGGCCACGGCCCCGAGCATCGGCACCAGCACGGCCCAGATGCGATCGCCGACGGCGAGGTCACCATCGGCCAGGTAGGGCTCGACGACCGCCAACCAGACACCGAGCCCCACGGCGATGCCCACGATCGCGATCTCGACGCCCGCGAGGCCGTCGGACTCGTCTCCGCCGTCGCCCGCAAGCATCCACAACCCGAGGACGAGAACCAGCGCCGACACGAGATGGAAGGCGTCGCTCGCAGAGACGAACGTCTCCTGGTCGCCGAAGTACAGCCCGGCCCACACCACGTTGGCACCTACGAGGAGGCCCATCGACGATGCGATCAACCACCACGGCAAGGTCCGCGTCGGCTGGAACGATGCGACCCCGACCATGATCGCGCCCACCGCGATCGCCGGCGAGACCACCCGGATCGCTTCGCTCGCCGGGCTTGCAGGCATGACGAGGTAGACGGCCGTCAGCACGGCCGCCAAGGCGATGACAGCGCGCGAGCGCGCTGACATCGAGAAGTTCGTCACGAGTTCGATGCTCACTCTTCGGCATCTCGGACGACCGTCTTGACGGCCATGTCGCCGTCGAGGGCGAACCGCGGTCGCACCGATGGCGAGTTCACGCGAGGGCCGAGCCGGTCGCGTGCGTTCCCATCTGATGCGTCCTGCGTTCGCCTGCTCGGCGACCGTGACACCGCCGAAACGATCGCCGAGTAGCGCAGCCCACCTAGCTGGTGTGACGCGCGTAGCCCGGATCGCTGGGCCAGTTCGGTTGGAACATGTGCCACTGCGACGGCGCCCGCCGGATCAGGATCTCGAGATCGTGGGCGAGCGTCTGGGTGATGCGGTCGACGTCCGCGCGCAGACGCTTCTCCCTGCGCTCGGCTTCCAACGGGGGTCGCACCCAGGCTCGGTGACCGTCGACGCGTCCGGTGAAGTACACCGCGGTCGGCAGGATCGGCGCACCGGTGCGCAGTGCAAGCGTCGCCGGTCCACCCGGCATCGTGGTGCGCTCACCGAAGAACTCGACTTCAGGGCCGCCCCCCTGGAGATCGCGGTCCGCCAACAGGCACACGACGTGGTTGTCGTTGAGCGCACGCATCACCGTGGTCCCGGCACCCGGACCGAGCGGTACCACGTTCATCCCGAGCGCCGAACGGAGGTCGACGAACCACTCGAACAGCTCCGGCGGGTCGATCTGCTCGACCACCACCGTGATCTGGTGGCCCTGTTCGGCGATCCAGCGGCCCGCCCACTCCCACCCTCCGAGATGAGGCAGCACGAGAATCACGCCGTTGCCGGCGGCGAGGCCGTTCACGATGTTCTCGTACCCGTCGACGTCGAAGCCCCGTTCGACCGTGGCAGCGGACAGGTTGGGCAGGCGAAAGCTCTCCAGCCAGTAGTGAGCGTAGGAGTCGAACGCTGCCTGCACGGCCCGGCGCAGGCGGAGCCCGCTCAGGGTCGGATCGACTCGCTGGAGGTGACGAGCGATCATCGCCCGACGCTCGCGGCTGGCGAAGTTGGCCCCGACTCCGAACGGCGTCGTCAACCCCGCCGCCACCCGAGCGGGCATCAGTTGGGCCGCCGCCGCGCCGAAGCGATACGACGACGTGGTCGCCATGTCGGCGAACCGGCGCGGATCGGTGAACGGTCGCGACGGCACGGGTCAGGTCGGCCGTCGCGGCACCCGGGTGCGGCGCCGTTCGGTGCGTGCCACGCGGCGGCTCTGACGCCGGGAGCGGCGGATCTCGATGCGTTCGGCGGTGATCGGTGCCACCGCTGCCTGCTTCCACACCTTGACGAACCGCTGGATCGCGGTGATCGACGTGAGCACGAGCATGATCCACAGGATCGGGATCAGCAGCACGGGGAACAGCAGGCCGACACAGAGCGCGATGATGCGCTCGGCGCGCTCCATCAGGCCGCCCTTGGCCTCGATGCCGAGTGACTCGGCCTTGGCACGCTCGTAGCTGATGATGCTCGACACCGCCATCACGGCGAACGGCAGGATGCTCATGTAGGGCGACTCGGTGCTGGCGAAGTACCAGGCGATGCCGCCGAGCAGGAATGCATCGGTGACCCGATCGACCGTGGAGTCGAAGAAGGCGCCACGCTGGCTGGCAGCATCGGTGGCCTTGGCGAGCGCGCCGTCGAAGAGATCGGGCAGCGCGGCGAGAATCACCAGGAGCAGGCCCAGGCGGAGCCGCCCCGACCCGATCGCCACGGCCGCGGCGATGCCGACGAGCAAGCCGAGGACCGTGAGGTGGTCGGGCGTCAGCCCGGTCTTCCGGAGCGCGTTCCCGATCGGCTTGACGGCCTTGTCGACCGGGGTCCGGAACTTGCCGTCGAACATCGACGAGACGCTATCGCGACTCGGGGGCGAGTTCGGGGTTGTCCTCGCTGAGGTGTTCGACGACGCGTCCGTCGACCGCGTCGACCAGCACCAGGGCCCGCGTGGTCGGGGGATCCTCGGCCGAGTAGCACATCACCCGCCAGGTGGGTCGACTGCGCAGCCCTCGCCACACCTGTTGCGCGGAGGCGTGGCCGACGGGATAACCGAGCGCCTGCTGGGCGGCGACGAGCGCCTCCTTCTCGTCGACGTGCATCCGCCAACTCGAGGTGATCGAGAACACACCGACCGCCACCAGGACGACCGCGGCCGCCAGGAGGCCTCCGTTGACGAATGCCTGGTCGGGCAGCGCGACGTACACGATCACGCAGAGCGCTGCGATCACCAGGTAGATCACGCCGGGCCACCGCCGACGGCTGTTGTCGGGGAACTGGTACGGCCCGACGTAACCACGCGGGTCGAGGTCGTCGGGGAGTTCGTCGCGCAGGTCGTCGGTCATCGTGATCAGGCTACGGCCCAGGCCGCAGTGAGCTTCGCGGCGGTGTCGACGATCGACTCGGGCAGGTTCTGGGTGTTGGACACCGCCATCATGAAGTTGGAGTCACCGGTCCAACGCGGCACGACGTGCACGTGCAGGTGATCGGGGATCGATCCGCCGGCCGGCCGCCCGAGGTTCAACCCGACATTGAGCCCGTCGGGCCGGTAGACACCGCGCACCACGGCCACCGTCCGGGTGACGGTCGCCCACAGATCGCTGGTCTCGTCGTCGGTCAACTGCTCGAGGTCGGCGACCTCCCGGAACGGCACGACGAGCACGTGGCCGATCGTGTACGGGAACAGGTTGCAGATCACGAAGCACGTCGTCGACCGGTGCACGATGTGGGTGTCGACATCGGATGCCCCCGAGTTCAGGATCCGGGTGAACACCGACCCTCCACCGTCGGAATTCGACGGTGACGGCGCAGTGCCCGAACGCACCGGCGCGTCCGTGACGTACGTCGACCTCCAGCCGGACCAGATCCGTTCGATCATCGCTCCCTCAGGCGCCGAGCGCGGCCGACTCGGCGCTCGCGACCTCGGCCTGCAACTGCTCGACGAACGCAGCGAGATCGACACCACGCTCGACGTCCCCACCGCGGGGGTTGACCCCGACGGTGCCGGCCGCCACGTCGTCGTCGCCCACCACGAGCACGTAGGGGATCTTCTCCAACTTGGCGTTGCGGATGCGCTTGCCCAGTCCGTCGTCGGCCACGACGGTGTCGACCCGGGCACCGGCTGCCTCCAGCGCCTCGACCACGGTCGCTGCGTAGTCCTCGTGTGCCTCGGCGACCGCGAGCACCCGCACCTGGACCGGGGCGAGCCACGTCGGGAACGCCCCGGCGTAGTGCTCGAGCAGCACGCCGAAGAACCGTTCGATCGAGCCGAACAGCGCGCGGTGCAACATGATCGGGCGGTGCCGGCCGTTGTCGGCACCGACGTACTCCAGGTCGAAGCGCTCCGGGAGCTGGAAATCGGCCTGGATCGTCGACAGCTGCCACGACCGTCCGATCGCATCGCGTACGTCGATGTCGATCTTCGGGCCGTAGAACGCCGCGTCGCCCTCCTTGACGGCGTACTCCAGCCCGTGCGCGTCGAGCGCTTCACGCAGTGCCTCGGTCGCCTCGTCCCAGATCTCGTCGGAGCCGATGTACTTGTCGGGGTCCTTGGTCGAGAGGTTGAACGTGAAGTCCTCGAAGCCGAACGCCCGCAGCACCGACAGCACGAAGTCGAGCAGGCTGGCGACCTCCTCGGCCATCTGCTCCTTGGTGCAGTAGATGTGGCTGTCGTCCTGCGTGAAGCCGCGGATGCGCATCAGGCCGTGCAGCGTGCCGGCACGCTCGTAGCGGTAGACGTTGCCGAGTTCGAACAACCGCAGCGGGAGTTCGCGGTAACTGCGCTGGCGACTGCGGAAGATCAAACAGTGCATCGGGCAGTTCATCGGCTTCATGTAGTACGTGCCGTTGTCCATCTCCATCGGCGGGTACATCCCGTCGGCGTACCACTGGAGGTGCCCGGAGGTCTCGAACAGCTTGCCGTTGGCGAGATGCGGCGTGTACACGAACTCGTAGCCACCGTGTTCGTGGCGCAGCCGGCTGTAGTCCTCCATCAGCTTGCGGACGATCGCTCCCTTGGGGTGCCACACGGCGAGGCCGCCGCCGAGCTCGTGGGGGAAGCTGAGCAGGTCGAGTTCGGTCGCGAGCTTGCGGTGGTCGCGCTTGAGCGCCTCCTCCAACTGGTGCAGGTGTTCGGCGAGCGCCTGCTTGGACTCCCACGCCGTGCCGTAGATGCGCTGCAGCATCGGGCCCTTCTCGTTGCCGCGCCAGTACGCACCGGACACGCGCTGGAGCTTGAAGAACCCGAGCTTGCCCGTCGAGGGAACGTGCGGGCCGACACACATGTCGACGAACGAGTCGGTGTTGCGGTACGCGCTGATCACGCCTCCCTCGCCCACTTCGGCGGCGTCCTCGTTGTCGGCTTCGGCCGATTCGACGCGCTCGATGATCTCGACCTTGTACGGCTGGTCGGCGAAGAGTTCCTTGGCCTCGGCCATCGACATCTCCGACCGGATGAACGGCTGGTTCGCCTTGACGATCTCGCGCATCTCGGCCTCGATGCGTTCGAGGTCGTCGTCGCTGAACGTCGCACCGCCGGGCAGTTCGAAGTCGTAGTAGAAGCCGTTCTCGATGGCCGGCCCGATCGAGAACTTGGCACCGGGGAACAGCCGGGTCACCGCCTGGGCCATCACGTGTGCGGTCGAGTGCCGCAGGACGTGGCGACCCTCCGGCGTGCCGGCGGTGACGATCGCCACGGTGGCACCGTCGTGCAGGGGCGCGGTCAGATCGGTTTCGTGGCCGTCGACGACGGCCGCGACGGCCGCCTTCCTGAGACCGGAACCGATCGACGCCGCCAGGTCGAGAGCGGTGGCGTCGGCGGCCAGCTCTCGCTCGGAACCATCGGGGAGGGAGACCGTGATGTTCGACATGCGACCGTCAGGATAGGAGCGTCGGTCACCGACCAGCGGTGAGGTTTGCGCTCGATGCCGCCCGATGCCGGCGGCAGGATGCGCCGTCGGCGTCAGTTGCCGGCGACGAGGGTGAGCTCGCGCTCGACGCCTGACGGCCGTGGCGAGATGTCGGGAACCGGATCGGCCACCGACGACACGCGGGCGGCGACCGTCGGTTCGGTCTCGGCGGTGGCGCCGGCGTACGTGTTGACGTAGGTCTGGCCGGTGAGCTCTCGGATCTCGTACATGACCTCGTCGATCATCGATCGCCAGGCGATGTGCTCGGCACCGCGGCCGCGATACCGCTCGGGCCGAATCGGCCGACCGATCTTGATCTGGCAGCTGCTGAAGAGCTTGGGCACCTTCGCGTCGGGCGGCTGGATCTGATCGGTACCGATCACCCCGACGGGGAAGATCGGACAGTCGAGCTTCATCGCGAGGCGGGCAGCGCCGGTGCGTCCCTTGTGGAGATTGCCGTTGCGACTGCGCGTCCCCTCGGGGAAGATCCCGAACAGCTCACCACGGCGGAGCACCGCTTCCGCCGCGTCGAGCGCAGCGCTGCTCTTCTCGCCGCCGGAGCGGTCGATCGGGATCATGCCCATCGCCGGGAAGAGGTACTTGGTCTTCCACGAGTCCATGTACTCGGCCTTGCCCACGAAGGAGATGTTGCGCGGCACGGTGAGCATCAGGAACGCCGAATCGAGGAAGCTGACGTGGTTCGGGCACAGGATCGCCGGGCCCTCCGCCGGCAGCCGCTCGTAGCCGCTCAGTTCGATGTCCCACAGCAGACTCGACACGGGACGGCCCAGCTTGCGCACCCTGCGCTGCATCGCGCCTGCTCCCGGACCATCTGTCACGCCCGACACAGTAGACGGCACAAGCGCACATTTGAAGCGCAAACCCGAACCAATCCGAAATCTCGCGGAATCGGGACGCTCAGCGACCGCATTCCGCGACATCTCGAGCCGGTCGGGGCGTCCAGGACGTCTCTCGGCGCGTCAGTCGAGGTCGACGCCGAGCAGCGCGGCCGCCTCGCCGACGCCGGCTCCGGCGCGAGCGGCGGCGTCGATCGCCGCGATCGCTCCCGGTGTGTCGAGGTCGTCGTCGAGACGGGCCCGAACCTCCTCGAGCAGGTCGGGGTTCGAGCCACCGCGCTCGTTCCATGCGTCGAGTCGAGCTGCGTTGCGCGGCATCAGCCCGTCGTCCCACTCCCACTCGGTGCGGTAGTGGTGCTCGATGATCGCGAGGCGGATCGCCCGCGGATCCCAGGTCTCGCGGAGTTGGTCGACGAAGACCAGGTTGCCGAGGCTCTTCGACATCTTCTCGCCGTCCTTGTGGATCAACGCAGTGTGCATCCAGTGCTTCACGAACGGCTCGCCCGTCGCTGCCTCCGACTGGGCACGCTCACACTCGTGGTGCGGGAAGATCAGGTCCGCTCCGCCGCCGTGCAGATCGATCGTGGTGCCGAGTTCGCGCAGCGCGAGCGCCGAACACTCGATGTGCCACCCCGGCCGGCCCGGACCCCACATCGTGTCCCAACTCGGTTCGTCGGCCGCAGACGGATGCCACAACACGAAATCGAGCGGCGAACGCTTGTTGGGATCGTCGATGTTGCCGCCGCGCTCCTTCGCGAGGACGAGCATCTCCTCGTCGCTGTAGTGGCTGAGCGAACCGAAGGACCCGAACCTCGAGACGTCGAAGTACACCGATCCACCGGACTCGTAGGCGAAGCCGCGATCGAGGACCATGCCGATGAACCCGCGGATGTCCGGAATCGCCGACGACGCCCGCGGCGTCGCCGCGACCGGCAACGCGTTGAGGGCTTCCATGTCGCGCTCGAAGCGCGCCTCCTCGCCGGCAGCCAGGTCGAGATAGTGCACGCCGAGTTCGCGGGCCTTCGCGAACAGCGGGTCGTCGACATCGGTCACGTTGCGGATGCATCGAACGGTGTGGCCCTGGTCGATCAGGCGACGCTGCAGCACGTCGTAGGCGATGAACGTCGCCGCATGGCCGAGGTGCGTGGCGTCGTACGGGGTGATGCCGCACGTGTACATCAGCACGTTCTCGTTCGGTTCGAACGCAACGATGGCGCGCCGCGCGGTGTCGTAGAGCTGCATCACTCGTCGTCAACAACGCGAGGGTCGCGCTTGATTCCCGTGAGCTTCGGCGCGACCCGGGTCTTGTACCGCACGTTGAGCTGCAGCAGCACCGCCGTGAACGCTTCGATCGCCGTGGCATTCGACAGCTCGCCGGCGTCGAGCGGCCGGCAACCGGGGAAGTCGGCGACGATGTCGCTGACCGTCTTGACCGCGGCGGCGTCGTCACCGCAGATCAGCACGTCGGAGTCGATCGGATGGTCGATCTCCCCCAACTCGGCAGCCGGGAGATGGTGGAAGGCTGCGACCACCCGACATCTGGGCACGGCCGCCTGAACGTGCGCAGCCACGCTGCCACGCGGCGGCACCAGTGGCTGGAACTCCTTGTTGACACGGACGAGCGCGTTGGCCATCGAGATGACGATCTTGCCGGCCATGGCATCCTGGTTCTCCTGCGCCGTGCCGGCCGCTGAATCCCACGGTGTGGCGATGACGATCAGGTCACAGTCCGCGGCGTCGGCATTGTCGCCTGCCTCGAGGAGGTCGGCGAGGTGCGGCCACTTGCCGATGAGCTTGTCGCGCGCCTCCATGGCGCGATACTTCGATCGGGAGCCGATGACCGTTGGGTAGCCGATGCTCGCGAGCCGAGCAGCGAGCCCGCTGCCTGCTGGTCCGGTGCCGCCGAGAATGCCGATGCGCATGGCGACAGCGTGGCACACGGGCACGACGAAGCTCCAAGGCGCCGCCCCCGATGATCTACGGTCCGGTCCATGGGTCTGCTCGACGGCAAGAAGATCGTGATCACCGGCGTCCTCACCGATGCCTCGCTGGCGTTCGGCGTGGCCGAACTCGCGCTCGCCGAGGGGGCCGAGATCGTGCTCACCGGTGCTGGGCGTGCGTTGTCGCTCACGCAACGCACCGCCCGCAAGCTCGGCGACGGGATCGACGTGTACGAACTCGACGTGACCGTGCCCGAGCACGGCGTGGCCGTGCGCGAGGCGCTCACCGAGAAGTGGGGGCACGTCGACGGCGTCGTCCACTCGATCGGCTTCGCCCCGGAGGTCTGCCTCGGCGACGACTTCCTCGCTGCCCAGTGGGAGGACGTCGCCGTGGCGATGCACATCTCGGCCTACTCACTCAAGGCGCTCGCTGATGCGTTCCTCCCGCTGATGAGCGAGGGAGGGTCGTTCGTCGGCTTCGACTTCGACAACCGCCAGGCGTGGCCGGCCTACAACTGGATGGGCGTTGCGAAGTCGGCACTGCAGAGCGTGTCTCGGTATCTCGCCAAGGAGGTCGGGCCGAAGGGGATCCGCTCGAACCTCGTCGCCGCCGGCCCGATCAAGACGATGGCGGCGAAGTCGATTCCCGGCTTCGCGGTGTTCGAGGACACCTGGGATGGCCGTGCTCCGCTCGGCTGGGACGTCAACGACTCCCAACCCGTCGCGAAGGCGTGCATCGCCCTGCTGTCGGACTGGTTCCCCGCGACGACCGGCGAGATCGTCCACGTCGACGGCGGCTACCACGCCATGGGCGCCTGAACCACCCGTTCTCGTGAACTCGTGCGGGGTTTACTCCCGCACGAGTTCACGAGAACGGGGACGGCGCGGGTGCGAGTGATGTGATTGGCTCGTGACCATGGACACTTCGGCGCTCTCGACGCTGCTCGATCCGATACGCCTCACCGTCGCCGGGGCGATCTGCGGTCGGGCGCGCTCCACGGCCGAGATCGCCGAGCACACCGGGCTCGAACCGCCCGTCGTCCTCCAGGCGCTCGGTGCGCTCCGCCAAGCCGGGCTCGTGGTCACCACCGAGGACCGGTACGTCCTGCCGGAGGTGGCGCTCCGGCAACTCGCGCTCGCCACCCGGGAGGCGCCCGAGCCGATGGCCGACGTGATCGGATACGGGATGACCGACGACGAACGAGTGATCCTGTCTCGGTTCTTCTCCGGCTACTCGCTGACGCAGATTCCGGCCGACCGCGCCAAGCGGATGGTCGTGCTCCAACGCCTCGCGCTCGAGTTCGACGTCGGAACCCGCTACCCGGAAGCCGAGGTCAACACGGTGTTGCAGCGCTTCCACCCCGACGTCGCCGCCCTGCGCCGCCACCTCGTCGACGAGGAGTTCCTGAGCCGCGACCACGGCGACTACTGGCGGACCGGGGGCCGAGCACCATCGACGTTCTCGTGAACTCGTGTACGCCCTGAGCGCGCACGGGTTCACGAGAACGGGCGGGTACGGTCGACGGGGTGAACCGGCTCGCCGACGAAACCTCCCCGTACCTCCGCCAACACCGCGACAACCCGGTCGACTGGTACCCCTGGGGTGCCGAGGCGTTCGCCGCCGCCCAGGAGCGCAACGTCCCGATCCTGCTGTCGGTCGGCTACTCGGCCTGTCACTGGTGCCACGTGATGGCCCACGAGTGCTTCGAGGACCCCGAAGTCGCCGCGAAGATGAACGAACTGTTCGTCAACGTGAAGGTCGACCGAGAGGAGCGCCCTGACGTCGACGCGGTCTACATGGACGCCGTCCAGGCGATGACCGGCCGTGGCGGCTGGCCGATGACGGTGTTCATGACGCCCGATCGTGAGCCGTTCTACGGCGGCACCTACTACCCGAAGGACGCGTTCCTCCAGCTCCTCGATGCGATCGACGACGTCTACCGCAACAAGCCCGGCGATGTTCGCCAGAACGTCGACGCCCTGGTGAAGGCGATCGACACGACCGCACAATTGCGCCCCACCGGCGACGGGCCCGGCGTCGAGCAGCTCAACGAGGCGCTCAAGGCACTCGCCGTGGCATTCGACCAGCAGTGGGGCGGCTTCGGGACGGCACCGAAGTTCCCGTCGACGTTCCATCTCGACCTGATGCTGCGCGCCTACATGACCACCGCCGGCGACGGACCGAAGAACATCATCGCCACCACCCTCGACGCCATGTGCTCGGGTGGCATGTACGACCACCTCGGTGGCGGGTTCGCCCGCTACTCGACCGATCGAGAATGGCTCGTTCCGCACTTCGAGAAGATGCTCTACGACCAGGCGCTCCTGTTGGGGATCTACCTGCGCGGGCTGATCGTGATCGGCCAACCGCAGTACCGCCTCGTGGTCGAGGAGACGATCGACTACGTCCTCACCACGCTGCGTCACCCCGGGGGCGGCTTCTACTCCGCCGAGGACGCCGATTCGCTCGACCTCGACGGCAACAGCGTCGAGGGATGGTTCTACTCGTGGACGCCTTCGGAGGTCCGATCGGCACTCGCCGACCTCGACCCTGGGGTCGTCGACACCCTGATCGACTGGTACGGCATCACCGACGACGGCAACTTCGAGGGACGGTCGATCCCGAATCGTCTGTCGGCCCGAGGCATGCTCGTACGCACCCCCGAGCTCGACGACGCCCGTCGGCGGCTCCTCGCCGCCCGTTCGCAGCGACCTCGCCCCGGGCTCGACGACAAGGTGCTCACGGAATGGAATGCGCTGTTCCTCTCCTCGCTCGCCCAGGCCGCTGCGGTGTTCGGACGGCGCGACTGGCTCGACGCCGCAATCGCGAACGGCGAGTTCCTGCTGCGCGAGCTGCGCGACGACCGCGGCCGATGGAAGCGCAGCTGGCAGGCCGACGGGACACCCCCCGCACGCCACAGCGCCCTTGCGGCCGACCATGCCGCGCTCGTGGATGCGTTCACCCGGCTCGCCGAGGCCACCGGCGAGGCCCGCTGGATCAGCGAAGCCGTCAGCGTCGCCGACACGATGCTCGACTGGTTCTGGGACCCCGAACAGGGTGGACTCTTCACCACGGCGGAGGACGCAGAAGCGCTCATCGTGCGTCAGAAGGATCTGGCCGACAACGCCACCCCGTCAGCCAACTCGTCCGCAGCGATCGCACTGTTCCGTCTCGCAGCCCTCACCGGTGAGCAGCGCTACGCCCACCAGGCCGACCGCATCCTCGAGCTGATCGGCGCCGTGGTCTCCACGACACCCGCCCGGTACTCGAACGCGCTCGTGGCGGTCGACCTCCGTCGCCGAGGCCTCACCGAGGTGGTGATCGTCGGCGACCGCCCGGAGTTGGTGCGCCTCGCACAGTCGATCTGGCGCCCGGACACGGTGCTCGCGTGGGGGGAGCCGTACGACTCGCCACTCTGGCACGATCGCAGCGACGGCTACGCGTACGTCTGCCGCGAGTACTCCTGCCAAGCCCCCCAGGACACGCTCCAGGGCTTCGCGGAGACGCTGACCGGCCGCAAGGTCGTCATCGACGGGGACAAGATCACCACGCTGCCCGTCACCAGCGAGACCGGTGAATGATCTGACGGGGCCGGCGCCGTTGGCGTGCGGCGCTGCGTCCCGGGCCTGAGTCGGCCCCGTCGACCGGATCGGCCGGATGTCCCAGCGCCAACGCTCCGAGCAGCTCCAAACCACCCGGGATCCCGAGCCGTTGGCGCAGCTCGCGCTCGCCGCGGAACACCCCGAAGAACAGCGCGCCGAGCCCGACGTCCTCGGCGGCGAGCAGCAGCGTCATCACCGCCATCGACGTGTCGATCGTCCAGTACGGGACGGGCCATGCAGACGCCCCCGAGCCCAGCCCGGTCTGGGCCTTGTCGGGTTCGCCGTACCGGTCGACGTAGGCCTTCGAATCGGCGAGCGGCAGCGCGATCACCGGGGCGTTCAGCAACCGTTTCCAGCGGAACGAGTCACGCTTGACCGCCGGCAGCGTGGCATCCCAGAACACGGCGGTCTCGTCGCCCTCGAGCACCACCAGGTGCCAGCCCTGTGTCTTGCCCGCACTGGGCGACCGAGCGGCGAGGTCGACGAGACCGTCGATGACCTGCGGATCGATCGGGCGATCGGCGAACGCCCTGGTCATTCGCCGGGATCGGACGACCTCGGCGAACTCGGTCATGTCACGGACTTCAGCGCTTCCCGAGCTTGAGCAGGTCCTCGGCCATCGTCCAGCCGTACACGACCATCGCGCCGCCCTTGGCGACGGGCACGGCCGCGAACATCTCGACGACGGCGGGGTCGAGCTTGTCGGGCTTCGACGATTCGTGGTCGAGGTAGCCGTCGGCACTCCCGCTTGCGGCGATGAACGACTTGGCGTCGTACTTGGCGTCGACACCGAATCGCTTGGCGAGCCGCCGACCCCAGGCACGCTCCTCGCCGACGGCGTTGCTGCCCGGCGACGGGGTGACCTCTCGCAGGTCCTTGAAGGCTTCGAGCCCGTCAGCGTTGACGAATCGACAACCGACGACCACGTCCTCGTCGGGAAACGCCATCAGTGCCCGGTGGTACGCCTCGCCGACGAGGCCCCGCAGCACCTGATCACGCTTCGACGACCGCTTGACGGACATCAGCCCGATCAACACGCACGGTGTGCCTCCGATGCGCTCGAGGGTGGAGAAGGTGAACCCGTGCAGGGCCGATCCGAATCGAGCGGTCGTGATGAGAACCCAGTCCTCCTTGGCCTTGGAGAGCTGGCCGGCACTGAAGGCGTCCTCCATCGACGCCAGTTCGTCGAGGTCGGAGTCCGTCAGCGCCGAAGCGTCGTTGGTCGAGACGTCGAGTGCCATTCGTCCTATTCTACAACAGCACCGCCTCATGTCCGAAGGCCATGCGGAGTTCGCCCACCGAGCGGTCGAGATCGACGCGGAACTCGTCGGCCAACTTGAGCACCTTGCCCTGGCCGATGTCGACCATCACGACCGAGTCGCCCGGGTGTTCACGCAGGATGCGCTTCAGGCGCTGGATCTTCAGCTCGTCGAGCGCGGCCGAGGGCAGACGCAGCCGCAGTGGGGCCGCGGGACCGTCACTCAGGCCGGACAGCACCGTCACGGTCTGTCCGATGAGACCGAAGCGCGACTCGTCACGCCGGTCGAGACGGCCCTTGACGGCGACGATCAGGTCGTCTTCGAGCTTGTGGCCCTGTTCGGCGAGCGTCCGCGGAAAGATCGTCACCTCGATCGATGCGTCGAGATCCTCCAGGAGGAACACCGCCATCTGATCGCCCTTCTTGGTGAACTTGCGTGCGAGGTTGGTGATCACACCACCGACGACGACGTTCGCACCGTCCTCCATGCCCTGCAGGTCGAGCACCGACTGCTCGACCTTGCGTTTGAGCGCCGCCTCGACCCCGAACAGCGGGTGATCGGACACGTACAGACCGAGCATCTCCTTCTCGTAGCGGAGCTGCTCGGTCTTGTCGAAGGCCAGGTCCGGGATCTCGGTGCGTTCGTCGAACCCGTCACCGCCGGCGCTCTGCGTGTCGCCGTCGGCATCGCCCCAGTCGCCGAACAGGCTCATCACCCCCTTCTCCCGCTCGCGGCGGCGCTTCACCGTGGTGTCGATGATGTGTTCGAACACGGTCAGCAGGCCGCGGCGGGTGTGACCGAGCGTGTCGAAGGCCCCGCCCTTGATCAGTGACTCGATCGTGCGCTTGTTGAGCACCGGCTCCGGCACGCGCTCGACGAAGTCGTGGAAGCTGGTGAACTGCCCGTTCTCCTCACGCTCGGCGATCAGCAGCTCCACGAGCGCCTCACCGACGTTGCGGACCGCTGACAGCCCGAACGTGATCGCGCCGGGGCTCCCCACCGGCAACGTGACCCCCGGCGGCAACTCGGTGGTCGCCAACGCGCCGAAGTTCGACATCGACCGATTGACGTCCGGCGGCAGCACCTTGATGCCCATCGACCGGCAGTCGGACAGGTAGATCGCTGCCTTGTCGAGGTTGTTCTTGACGCTGGTCAGCAGGCAGGCGACGTACTCGACCGGGTAGTGGGCCTTCAGGTAGGCCGTCTGGTAGGTGACCAGGCCGTAGCCGAAGGTGTGGCTCTTGTTGAAGGCGTAGTCGGCGAACTTCTCGATGATGTCGAACAGCTGGGGCCCGAGTTCCTTGCCGTACCCCGTGCGTTCGACACCGGCCTCGAACGCGTCGCGTTCCTTGGCCATCAGCTCGCGGATCTTCTTGCCGCAGGCCTTGCGGAGGTTGTCGGCCTCGGCGAGCGAGTAGCCGGCGAACTTCTGCGCCACCCGCATCACGCTCTCCTGATAGATCATCAGGCCGTACGTGTCGTCGAGCACCTCCTCGGCGTCCTCGTGGAAGTACTCGACCGGCTTGCGCCCGTTCTTGCGGTCGGCGTAGTCGTAGTGCATGTTGACGCTCATCGGCCCCGGCCGGTAGAGCGCGAGCACAGCGGACACGTCCTCGAAGCTGTTCGGCGCCATCGCCTTGAGCAACTGGCGCATCGGTGGCGACTCCAGCTGGAAGACCCCGATCGTGTCGCCCCGAGAGAGCAACGCGAAGGTCGCAGGGTCGTCCATCGAGATGTTCTCGACGACGAAGTCGGGGTCGCGTTGACGCTGGATCATCTCCTCGGCATCGGTGATCACGTCGAGGTTGCGCAACCCCAGGAAGTCCATCTTCAACAGGCCGAGATCCTCGACGCCGTGCATTTCGTACTGGGTGACGACCGGCGCGTCGGCGGGGTCCTGGCCGGACTCGGGCTTGCGTTGGATCGGGACGTAGTCGGTGACCGGGTCCTTGGTGATCACGACCGCCGCGGCATGGATGCCGTCGGAGCGCTTCAACCCCTCCAGCCCGCGGGCGACGTCGATCACCTTCTTCAGGTCGGCGTCGGTGTCGTACATCGCCCGCAGGTCGGCGGCAGCCTTGTAGCCGTCGGCGTACTTCGGGTTCTGCTCGAAGCAGTACTTGAGCGGCGTGTCTCGCCCCATCACCATCGGCGGCATCGCCTTGGCCAGCTTGTCGCCGACGCCGTACGGGTAGCCGAGCACGCGCGCGGCGTCGCGGACGGCGTTGCGCGCCTTGATCGTGCCGAACGTGATGATCTGCGCGACGTGGTCGCGCCCGTACCGCTCAGCGGCGTAGCGGATCATCTCGTCTCGGTAGCGCGAGTCGAAGTCCATGTCGATGTCGGGCATCGAGATGCGGCTCGGGTTGAGGAACCGTTCGAACAGCAGGTCGTACTTGATCGGGTCGAGGTCGGTGATCCACAGGCAGTACGCCACCGCGCACCCAGCCGCAGATCCTCGGCCGGGTCCCACACGGATACGCGAGTCGCGAGCGTGCTTGATCAGGTCCCAGGTGATCAGGAAGTACGACGCGAAGCCCATGTCGTTGATGGTCTTCAACTCGAAGGCCAGACGTTCCTCGACATCGGCCGACAGGTTGTCCCCCCACCGCTTGCGGGCGCCCTCGTAGGTGAGGTGGCGCAGGTAGTCCGCGTCGCTCGCGAACCCCTCCGGCACCGGGAACTCCGGCAGGAGCGGATTGCCGAACTCGATCTCGAGGTCGGCGCGCTCCGCGATCCACAGCGTGTTGTCGCAGGCCGAGGGCACCTCGCGGAACAGGTAGCGCATCTCGGCCGGCGACTTCAGGTAGTGCTCACTGCCCTCGAACTTGAAGCGCTTCGTGTCCGACAGCAGCGCCCCGGTCTGCACGCACAGCAGTGCGTCGTGCGACTCGTGGTCCTCCTGGTGCGTGTAGTGGCTGTCGTTGGTGGCGAGCAGCGGCGCGCCGATCTTCTTGGCGATCTCGATCAGCTTCGGGTTGGTCTCGCGTTGCGCAGCGAGCCCGTGGTCCTGCAGTTCGACGAACAGGTTGTCTCGTCCGAAGATGTCCTGCAGGCGCGCCGCCTTCTCGACTGCACCTTTGTCGTCGCCGTTGAGCAGGGCCTGCAGCACCTGGCCCCCGAGGCAGCCCGTGGTGGCGATCAGGCCGTCGGAGTACTTCTCGAGCAGCTCCCAGTCCATCCGGGGCTTGTAGTAGTAGCCCTCCATGAACGCGAGGCTCGACAGCTGGATCAGGTTCTTGTAGCCGGTCTGGTTCTCCGCGAGCAGCGTCAGGTGGTAGTAGAGCTTCTTGCCACCCTCGGTGTCGCCGCCCGAGTCGTCGATGCGACCCCGTCGAGCCGGGCGCTCGGCACGGCTGTCGTAGGCCATGTACGCCTCGGTGCCGATGATCGGCTTGATCCCCTGCTTGTTGCACTCCTTGTAGAAGTCCAACGTGCCGTACATGTTGCCGTGGTCGGTCATGCCGATCGCCGGCATGCCGTCGCGCACCGCCTTGGCCACCAGCTCGTCCAGCCTCGCCGCTCCGTCGAGCATCGAGAACTCGGTGTGGACGTGGAGGTGGGTGAAGGAATCGGTCACGGATCTCAGTCTTGAATTACGCGAATGTGGTTTCGTCGACAGTAGCGCGCGATCTCCGCTCACGGGTCCTGTCACCGGCACGGCGGAGGGCGTGCGGCCTCCGGCCGGTCCCTCCACCGTCCCGGCGCCACCCGTTCGCTGTCCCGGCCCCACCCACTCGCTGACGAGCGGGTCGATCCGTGACCGGTTCCTGGGTGGGGCTGGGCTGCGGGCTAGAGGTAGGTGCCGGGGCGGTCGCCGTCGGGGTGTTGTTGGCCGGGCATCATCTGGCTTCCGGGGAGCTGGCGCATCTCCTGGAGCTGCTGGCGAGCGGCGAACTGCTGGGCCATCAGCGTGGCCTGGATGCCGTGGAACAGCCCCTCGAGCCAGCCCACGAGCTGCGCCTTGGCGATACGCAGTTCCGATTCGCTCGGAACCTCCCCCTCGTCGAACGGCAGAGCCAGCGTGTGGAGCTCCTGCTGGAGATCGGGCGACAACGCCTCGGACAACTCGGCGATCGAACGTTCGTAGATCTCGGCCAACCGCTCCCGCGACGCCTCGTCGAGCGGCGCACTGCGTACCTCTTCGAGAAGTTGCTTCACCATCGAGCCGATCCGCATCACCTTGGCCGGCGACGTCACCGACTCCTCGAGCTCGGGCGCCTGCTCGCTCGACGGACTCGCCGTCACCTCGTCGGGCGTGATCGGCTCCGAGCCGTTGTCGTCGGTCATGTCTCCCTTTCTAGCTGGATCACGCCGACGCCGCGACCAGCGGGACGTTCACTTCCGCGGAAGTCAACGACCCGTGGCGGCAGACCAGTTCGAAGGGGCCGGAGTCCGCTGGATCGTGGAAGCTCACGGGCTCACGCGCCACGAGGGCCAGGTCGCCGAGACGGGAACGGACCGCCGGTGCCATCGCCGAACCGAACCACTCCTCGTCGAGCATCTGTTCACGGGTCACCACCCAGGCGAGGTGGCCGACCTCGTCGTTGGCCACCGCGACCACGTCGTCGAGTGCGCCCTTGGCGACGTGCAGCCAGCGGAATCGCCCCTCGCCCGACTGCAACGTCACGTTCGCGAGCAGCTCCGCCGACGGCGTCACGATCCGGTTCCCCACTTCGACCTGCCCGTGATCGGCAGTGACGAGCAACGTCGTCCCGGTGGGCAGCGCGGCCAGGACATCGGCGACCAGCCAGTCCGCCGCGCGCAGCTCGGCGTCGTAGTACGGCCCGAACCCGCGCTCGTGCGCGATCTTGTCGATGCCGCCGTAGTAGCAGTACACGAACCGCTCGCCGGCCTCCACCTGTCGTCGCGCCTCGACCGCGATCGACGACGACGCGCGCCACCCCACCGGTCGACACCCCCGCAGGTGCGCCTCGCTGAACGCGGAGTTCTGCAGCTCGGCCGGGCTGCAGACGGGGACCGCCTGACCGAGGAACGGGTCGTACGGCTGAACGTCGCGCGGGGGATGCGAGCGCCGAACCGGTTGGTCTCCGACGCACCATCGCAAGACATTGACGATCTCGCCGCCGAGCACGATCCGGTAGCCGATCAGCCCGTGCTCGGCAGGAGTGAGACCGGTCGTGATCGAGCTCAGCGCCGTGGCCGTGGTGGTGGGTGCCACCGTGTGGATCGACCGACCTGCCATCGCCGCCACCGTGGGCATCAGCTCGCGGTGCTCCTGCAGCTGATCCCATCCCAGACCATCGAGGACGAGCAACACCACGCTGCGGGCGCCGGCCACTTCGTCCGGCATCCACTCGGGCAGGCCGGTGACCCACGACGCCGGCCCGAGCAGAGCCGGAACGATGCCTCGAACGTTGGCCCCCCGGTAGTCCGGAATGATCGGACCCTGTCCGCCGCTCATCGTCACGGGGAGCAGTCCACCACGTCCCGCCACCCGCCGACAAGCGCTGCGGCGCGACGTCCAGTGAATAGGGTGGCCCCGTGCGCATCTCGACCCGTGGTGACTATGCCTGCCGTGCGCTGCTGTCGCTGGCACTGCACGGCGACGAGAGTGGTCCCACCTCGGTACGCGACATCGCCGAACGCACCGCGCTCCCCCAGCCCTACCTCGAGCAGATCCTCCTCGCCCTCAAGGGAGCGGGGCTCGTGCGTTCCAAGCGAGGTGTCGGCGGCGGCTACGTCCTCGCTCGACCACCCGCCGAGATCCGCCTGTCCGAGATCGTGTCGGCAGTCGACGGCCCGATCACGCTCGGCGACTTCGGGCAGCCGCACCAGGACGGATCGTGCGACCACGAGGGCCAATGCGTCCTCCTGGGGATCTGGAACAAGGCGGGTGACCACATGCGCACCTACCTGGAGGGTTTCACGCTCGCCGGGATCGCCGACATCGCCCGCGGCGACGCCCCCTGGCCGTGATCGTCAGCTTCGTGAGCGTCACACCTGGGCGGCGTCGAGCCAGGCTTGGAGGTCGGGAGCCAAGGGGCTGGTGAACGTGACCCGTTCGCCGGTGAGCGGATGGTCGAAGGCGAGTTCGGCCGCATGGAGGAACGGCCGCGTGAGGCCGAGGACCGGGCGGCGCTGGCCGTAGGTGGGGTCACCGACCAGCGGGTGGTTGATCGACGACAGGTGCACGCGGATCTGGTGCGTCCTTCCCGTCTCGAGGCGACACTCCAGTCGCGAGACGAGCGCCGGCGAGGAGTAGGTCCCGACCACCCGGTAGTCGGTTCGGGCAGGACGACCACCGGTGACCACGGCCATCCTGAGCGGATCGCCGCGATCCCGGCCGATCGGCGCGTCGATGATGCCGTGCGGGGCATCGGGCACCCCCCAGACGACGGCGTCGTAGCGGCGCGTGGCACTGTGGTCGGCGAACTGCTCGATCAGTTGTGCAGCGGCTTCGCTCGTGCGGGCGACCACGAGCAACCCGGAACTCCCCGCATCGAGGCGGTGCACGATGCCAGGACGCACGGGATCGTCACCGACTCCTTCGAGTTCCGGGTACCGCGCGAGCAACCCGCTCACGAGCGTGCCGTCGAGGTTGCCGGCGCCGGGATGCACGACCAGCCCCGGGGGCTTGTCGATCACGATCACGGCCTCGTCCTCGTACACGACACCGAACTCGACGGTCCGGTCGGATGTCGGCAGCACCGGACCCGGAACCGCTGCCGGGTCGACCTCGACGGTCTGACCCTCGACGAGCCGGATCTTGCCGGACGCCGCCGGCGCGCCATCGACACGGACACCGCCGGCTGCGATCGTGGCCGCAGCCTCGGCTCGGCTGAGATCACCGATCAGCGCGACGATCCGGTCCAACCGCTCCCCCGCCAACGCCGACGGCACCGCCTCGACGATCATGCGGCACCGCCGCCCCCGGCCGACTCCTGCTGTTCGCGTCCGTCCTGCGACTCCTGCGGCGCGTCGTGCCGCTCCTGCCGGGCCGACAGCACGCTGCCCAGGATCAGCAGCGCCGCACCGACGTTGATCGCCATGTCGGCGATGTTGAAGATCGGAAACCACTGCAGATCGATGAAGTCGACCACGGCGCCGTTGAGCCACGCCTCGCCCCGGAAGAGCCGGTCGATCAGATTGCCTGCTGCCCCGCCGATGAGCAGGCCCATGCCGATGGTGCTGATACGACTCGATTCGTTGCGCAGCGTCGTGAGCAGATACACGATCACCAACGTGGCGACGACCGCGATCACCGGTCCGAGGCCACCCGCCTGACCGAACGCCATCCCGTTGTTGAACGCCAGGTTGAACCGCAACGTCCACACGAGGTCGATGGTCCGATCATCACCGAGCCCGGTGACCGCCCAGTGCTTCGCCAACTGGTCGGCCACGACCACACCCAGCGCTATGGCGACCGGTACCCGCCATGCGCCGAGGGTGGGCATCAGTTCAGCGCGGACCGACGCCGCTGACCTTCTCAGCGGCCAGGACGGTGGTCTCGGGAATCGCCTCGAGTCGTTCGCGCGGAATCGGGAGACCGGACACCGACGAGTACCCGTAGGTGCCCTGCTCGATCCGGGCGAGCGCCGCGTCGATGTCGAGGATCGTCTGGCGGGCCTGTGTCGACAGCACTCGGTCGAGGTCGCGTTGCACGACCATCGTGTCGCCCTCGCCGCCTTCGTCGTCGAACTGCACGTCGCCCATCTCGCCGTTCTCGATGATGCTCGTCGCCTCGTCCTCGAGCCGCGTCGCGCGAGCGAGTTCGGCGGCACGCCGAGCGAGCAGCTCGTCGCGCTGTGCCTTGAGGAACTGCACATCGAAGTCCTTGGTGTAGGCGATGCCGTCCTTGGTGTGGCCCCGTGGCGCTGGGATCTCGACGCGCTCGAACTGTGCGTTCGACAGCAGCGACGGGGTGAGGCTGGTCTGGCTCGGGCCCTTGCGCTTGGCCGCGGATGTCGTGGCCGGGGTCTTCTTCGCCGCAGCGGCGGTGGGGGTCGACGTCGCCTTCTTCACTGGTGCCGCCTTCTTCGTGGGGGTCGTCTTCGTGGAAGCCTTCTTCGCGGGCGCCTTCTTCGCCGGCGCCTTCTTCGCTGGCGCCTTCTTCGCCGGAGCCTTCTTCGCGGGAGCCTTCTTCGCCGGAGCCTTCTTCGCTGGCGCCTTCTTCGCGGGCGCCTTCTTCGCTGGCGCCTTCTTCGCCGGACGCCTTCTTCGCTGGCGCCTTCTTCGCCGGCGCCTTCTTCGCGGAGCGTCTTCTTCGCCGGAGCCTTCTTCGCAGGAGCAGCCTTCTTCGGCGCCGCCTTCCCGGCCGAACTCGTCTTCTTCGCGGTTGCCATGTGCGCTCCTCCTGGCGGTGTGAGCGGCGGACTCTAGCGGACGCTCGGCCGGAACGACCAGCGACTCACCGAGATACCGCGACGACGTCGATGGCGGGGTCGCCGACATCATCGGCGGACACCGCGGTGACCGACGTCGCGAGGGTCTCGGCGGCGATGAGCGCTTCGTGCGCTCGGATCGCCTCGATCCACAGCGGCGAGGCAGTGACCGTGAGGTCGATGCGATCCGACACGTCGAGGCCGGCCTCTCGGCGAGCCTGCTGGACGAGCCGCACCAGGTCACGGGCGCGACCCTCGATCTCCAACTCCTCGGTCACCTCGATGTCGAGGGCCACCACGCCGGCGTGCTCGCTCATGCCTGCGCTCGCCTTGTCGCCTTCGGCGACCAGCTCCAGGCTGTACTCACCCGGGAGGAGCTCGACTCCCCCGACCACCACGGCGTCGCCCGACACCGTCCAGTCGCCTGCCTTGTGAGCGCGAATGACCTGTTGCACGTCGCTGCCCAGGCGCGGGCCGAGCTTGGCGGGCACCAGCTGGAGCCGCTCGGTCGCCACCGACGCGACGTCGTCGGTCAGCTCGACGTGACGAACGTTCACCTCGTCGGCGATCACGTCGACGAAATCGGCGAGACGGTGGGCATCGACCGATGCGACCGTCACCGCGTTCAACGGAAGGCGCACGCGTCGCTGATGCGCCTTGCGGACCGACAGCGTCGCCGAACACACGTCGCGCACCAGGTCCATCGTCGCGACGAGATCGTCGGCAGCGGGGAGTTCGTCGACATCGGGCCAGTCGGTGAGATGCACACTGCGCGCACCGTCGTCACCGTGGAGGCCGGAGTGGATCTCCTCCGAGACGAGGGGCAGCAACGGTGCCATGACCCGTGTGAGCACCGACAGCACCGTGTGCATCGTGTCGATCGCGTCGTGGTCGCCGGCCCAGAACCGATCGCGGCTCCGGCGGATGTACCAGTTGGTCAAGACGTCGAGGTAGTCACGCACGAGCTGGCATGCGCCGAACAGGTCGAAGGCATCCATCGTCACCGTCATGTCGGCAACGAGCGCCCGCGTCTTGGCGAGTACGTACCGGTCGAGCACGTTGGTCGAATCGGTGCGGATCGAGCCCTGATGGTCGGCTGCGTTGGCGTACAGCGTCAGGAAGTACCACGAGTTCCACACCGGGAGCAGCACGTGACGGACCGTGTCACGCATCCCCTCCTCGGTGACCATGCCATCGCCGCCTCGCAGGATCGACGACGACAACAGGTACCACCGCATCGCATCGGCGCCATGGGTGTCGAACATCTCCCGCGGATCGGGATAGTTGTTCAAGCTCTTCGACATCTTGCGTCCGTCGTCGCCGAGCACGTTGCCGTGGCTGACGCAGTTCGCGAACGCAGGTCGGTCGAACAACGCCGTGGCCAGCACGTGCAACGTGTAGAACCATCCGCGGGTCTGGCCGATGTACTCGACGATGAAGTCGCCCGGGTAGTGGTGCTCGAACCACTCGGTGTTCTCGAACGGGTAGTGCACCTGCGCGAAGGGCATCGACCCCGACTCGAACCAGCAGTCGAGCACCTCGGGGACCCGCCGCATCATCGACTTCCCGGTGGGATCGTCGGGATTCGGTCGGACGAGCTCGTCGACCTCCGGCCGGTGGAGGTTGGTGACCGGCACGCCGAAGTCGGCTTCCATCTGGGCGATCGAGCCGTAGACATCGGTGCGGGGATGGGCCGGGTCGTCCGACTGCCAGACGGGGATCGGCGAGCCCCAGAATCGGTTGCGGCTGATCGACCAGTCGCGGGCGTTCTCCAACCACTTGCCGAAGCTCCCGTCCTTGATGTGGGCGGGCTGCCACGTGATCTGCTGGTTGAGCTCGACCATCCGGTCGCGGAACTCGGTGACCTTGACGAACCACGACGAGATCGCCCGGTACACCAGTGGCTGGGCACAACGCCAACAGTGCGGGTACGGGTGGTCGTAGGTGGCGTGGCGAACCACGACGCCCCGGTCCTTCAACTCGCGGATCACCAGCGGGTTGGCATCGAACACGTGGGTGCCCGCCCAGTCACGGACCTCGGCGGTGTAGCGGCCGTGTTCGTCCATCGGACAGACCGTCGGGATCCCGGCCGCGTTCGCGACCACCTGGTCGTCCTCGCCGAACCCCGGCGCGAGGTGGACGATGCCGGTGCCGTCCTCGGTGGACACGAAGTCGGCAGCCAGCACCTGGAAGGCGTTGTCGGTGTCGGCGAAGTAGTCGAACAGTGGCGTGTAGCGGCGTCCCACGAGGTCGCTGCCGCGCATCGTCTCGACCAGCGTGGCCTCACCCAACTCGGCGGCGTACGAGCCCAGCAGCGCCTCGGCGATGACGTACCGCACGCCGTCGAGTTCGACGACGGCGTACTCGATGTCGGGCCCGACCGCGAGGGCGAGGTTCGACGGCAGCGTCCACGGTGTGGTCGTCCAGGCGAGCATGCGTTCACCGGACTCGAGCTCGAAGCCGACCGTCAGCGCGGGATCCTGCCGGTCGCGATACACGTCGTCCATACGTGTCTCGGTGTTGCTCAGCGGCGTCTCGCAGCGCCAGCAGTAGGCGATCACCCGGAACCCCTCGTAGACGAGCCCCTTGTCCCAGAGGGTCTTGAACGCCCACATGACGCTCTCCATGTAGGACAGGTCGAGGGTCTTGTAGTCGTTGTCGAAGTCGACCCATCGCGCCTGACGGGTCACGTAGTCGCGCCAGTCGTCGGTGAACTGCAGCACGCTGGTGCGGCAGGCGTCGTTGAAGCGATCGATACCGAAGGCGGTGATCTCCGGATGACCGGAGATCCCCAACTCCTGCTCGGCCTTCACCTCTGCGGGCAGGCCATGACAGTCCCAGCCGAACCGGCGCTCCACCCGGTGCCCGCGCATCGTCTGGTACCGCGGGATCGCGTCCTTGACGTACCCCGTCAGCAGGTGGCCGTAGTGCGGGAGCCCGTTGGCGAACGGCGGACCGTCGTAGAACACGAACTCGTTCGCGCCGTACTCTCCCGCCGGTCGCTGGTCGATCGACGCCTGGAACGTGTCGTCCTTCTCCCAACGGGCGAGGATCTGCTCCTCGAGACGTGGGAAGTGCGGCCGGGGGTCGACGTCTGGATAGGGCACGGTGCGATGCTACCGACGGCGGGCGAGGCCGACGCCAGGGGTTCGAGGGCCGGCAACCTCAGGGGCGTTCGCCGTCGAACGAGAAGCGGAACTCCTCGCCCGACTCGTCGCGCCCCGGTGCCGGGTCGCCTTCGGTGCGGGACATCGGGATCGCCTCGGTGGGATCGTCGACCGACGAAGGGCGCTCGCCCCACGGGTCGTCGAAGGCGTCGCTCGCGGCCTCGGCGGTCGCCGCTCCGTCGCCGACCCCACCCTCGGTCGGGGTGTCGGTCTCGGCGACGTCGATCTCGGCGATCTCGGTGACGATCACGAGATCGGCCTGGTCGTCGCCGGGCGCCTCGTCGGATCCGGCTCCGATGTCGCTGGCCGATCCGCTGGACTCGTTGCGTGTCTCGGCCTCACCGCGGAAGAGCCCGGACGGCGTGTCGTCGTCGGATGCGGACAGCAGCGGGCGGCGGACCTCGCCGAGCCCACCGGGAACTCGCTCGGCCAGATCGATCAATGCGGTGGCGGCCTCCCGCACACGCGCACGCTGATCGACCAGGAAGGTCTCGAGGTGATGCACATCGGACTCGAGGAAGTCGCGACGCGCCTTGAGGGCATCGACCTCACCGGCGATCGCCTGACGCTCCGCGTCACCGAGGCGGTGGGCTTCGATTCGCGCCTCCGCGAGGATCTGAGCCGACATCTCGCGAGTGGAGTCGAGCGTCGCTGCGGCTTCGTCGTTGGCCTTCGCCAGCAGGCGCTGCGCCTCGGCGTTGGCGGTGGCGATCGTGGCGTCGGCGGTCCGTTGCGCGAGCAACAGCGTTCGGCTGATCGTCTCGGACTCCTCCACCGACGCGTCGACGGTCACGGGGGCGGCGGCCGCCTGCTCGCTGACCTCCTGGAGCCGCGCCACCGCGGCCCTCGCCCTGGCCTCCATCGCGGTCGACTGGTTCTGCGCGCGCTCGAGTTCGTCGGCCACCTCGGCCAGGAACACGCGGATCTCATCGGGGTCCGCACCCTTGCGCACCGTCTTGAACTCGGCGCTGCGAACACGCTGCGGGTTCATCTCCATCGGGCTCTCCTTCGAGTTCAGTCGTCGTAGTCGTCGTAGCGCTGGCGCTGCGGCGCCGGCGGCTTGAGCAGGTACACCCCGGTGGCGACCTTCTCCATCGATCCGTCGAGGGCGTAACAGATACCACTCGCGAAGTCGATCAGACGACGAGCGACATCGCGTTCGGTGCCTTCGAGGTTCATGATGACGGGTTGACCGTCCTTGAACTTGTCGGCAACCTCCTGGGCCTGGTCGAAACGACGTGGACGAACCGTGTGCGGCTCCATGGATCCTCCCGGCACACTTCGGAGATTCGTGGGTGGGTTCTGCGGAGGGGCAGGCCGAACCTGAACACCCGAGTCGTCGGGGCGCCCAGCGCCGTTGCCGGCGGCTCGCCGCGTCGGTGATGCGTCGAAGTCACGCGACGGGAAGCTGGGTCGTGCGGACACCGTACGGACCGTCGGTTCGGGTTCGGCGACAGCGTCGAAGCCCCCACGCGGATCGGCGTCACGAGGCGCGCGACCTTGACGCGGCGCGGGCGCCGGCTCGTCGTAGTCGTCGTAATCGTCGTACGCGTCGTCGGGACCCAGACCCAGGTAGTCCATGGTCTTCTTCCAGAGTGACATGCATTCCTCCTGCGTGGCGCAGGCTAGCCCAGCGCGCCGCGTTCACGGTGCACGGCGGAATCAAGTCCGCTGCGGTCGAGGGCCGAACAGCGCCGTGCCGACACGCACCTGGGTCGAACCTTCCTCGACCGCCACGGCGAGGTCGCCGCTCATCCCCATCGAGCACACTCCCAGGCCCAGTTCGTCGACCAGCCGACGGACCTGTCGGAACCCGACACGGGCGGCCTCGGCGGACCCGCCGGTGGGGCCCACCGTCATCAGGCCGTCGACGATCAGCCCCGCCGACGTCGCACGTTCCACCAGTACGACGGTGTCGTCGAGACGGCACCCGCCCTTTGCCGGATCGCCGGTGGTGTCGACCTGGATCAGCGCCCGGGCGCCCGGTGACCGCTTCGCCACCTCGTCGACGACCGAGGGCCGGTCGAGGCTCGCCCAGACGTCGACGACATCGACGAGTTGGCGCACCTTGTTGCTCTGGAGCCGCCCGATGAACTGCACCAGCGGACCGAGCCGTTCGACGACCGATCGCTTGGAGAGCAGTTCCTGGGCGTAGTTCTCGCCGATGACCCGGCACCCCGCCGCGACGGCGGCTTCGATCGCCCACTCGTCGAAGCCCTTCGTGACCGCGACCACCTCCACGTCGTGGTCGAAGGATCGTGTCACCGCGTCGATCCGACCCCGGATCGATTCGAGACGCTGCGCAACCAACGAGGATCGATCGTCGCTCATCACGCCACCTCCGACCAGGCGACGACCGCCTGGCGTTCGGCGTCACCGCGCCGGTGGGAGTACCACCGCTCGTCGCATCCGGTGCAGGGGCCGCTGACGTCGAGCGCGATGCCGTGACGGCCCAGCGCGACGGCGACCGCTGCCGGAACGTCGAGTGCCAACGCGCCGTTCGAGGTGCGACCGCTGATCGCATCGGGCTCGACGCCGAGAGCGCCCGCCACCTCGGCGAGGTCGGCAGCCCCGAACTCGTAGCAGCACGGGTGGATGCAGGGTCCGAGCACCGCCACGGCGCAGGGCGCCTCGAGTTCGGCGACCGCAACGCTGATCACCCCGGCCGCCAGTCCACGCCAACCAGCGTGGCAGGCCACCGTCGCGCCGTCACGATCGAACAACACGACCGGAGCGCAGTCGGCGACCCAGATCGCCACGGCGGTGCCCGGGTCACCGACCAGCACGTCGCCGACCCCGGCGACCGCACCGGGTGCTGAGCCAGTGCTGGCGACGGCTCGATGCACCGCCGTACCGTGCACCTCGTCGAGCATCACCCACGTTCGTCCGCTGACCGCGACCTGCCGCTCGGCCAGCGACCGTGCGTCGACCCGGATGGGATGGACGTCGCCATCGGCGCGATCGGAGGCGACCGCGATCAACCAGCGACGCCCGATCTCCTGACGGAACAGTTCGAGCAACGCCGGGTGGGCTACTTCAGGAACGACGGAACGTCGAAGTCGTCGCCGTCGTCGTCTGCCAACGGATCGGGTTCGTCGTCGCTGCCGAACAATTCGGTGATTCGAGTCGGCGAGGTACGTGGACCCTCCTCGGCCAGCGCTGACGGTCGGCCGCCACCCTGCTCGTCGAGGCGGTCGAAACCGGCCGCGATGACCGTGATCCGGACCTCGTCGCCCATCTCGTCGTCGATCACCGTGCCGAAGATGATGTTCGCGTCCTGGTGGGCGACGCCGTGGATGATCTCCGCCGCCGCATTCATCTCGAACAAGCCCATGCCCGAGGGCCCGGTGATGTTGAGCAGCACGCCTCGCGCGCCGTCGATCGCCGACTCGAGCAGCGGGCTCGAAATGGCCGCCTTCGCCGCCGAAACCGCACGATCGTCGCCACTCGCCTGGCCGATGCCCATCAGGGCGGAACCGGCGTTCGACAACACCATCTTGACGTCGGCGAAGTCGGTGTTGATCAGACCCGGCGTGGTGATCAGGCCGGTGATGCCGGACACACCCTGCAGCAGCACCTCGTCGGCCATCTTGAAGGCGTTGAGGACGCTGGTCTTGTCGTTGGCGACGGTCAGCAGGCGATCGTTCGGGATGACGATCAGCGTGTCGACCTTCTCCTTCAGCTTCTGCACGCCGGTGTCGGCCTGCACCGCACGGCGGCGTCCCTCGAACGAGAACGGTCGGGTGACCACACCGATCGTGAGCGCCCCGGCCTCGCGAGCGATCTCGGCGATCACCGGTGCAGCACCGGTCCCGGTGCCACCGCCCTCACCGGCGGTGATGAACACCATGTCGGCGCCGCGGACCATCTCCTCGATCTCGTCGTGGTGGGCTTCAGCAGCGGAACGACCCACCTCGGGGTCGCTTCCGGCACCGAGCCCTCGGGTCAGGTCTCGCCCGATGTCGAGCTTGACATCGGCATCGCTCATCAGCAACGCCTGAGCGTCGGTGTTGACGGCGATGAATTCGACACCCTTGAGTCCGGCGTCGATCATGCGGTTGACGGCGTTGACGCCACCGCCACCCACCCCCACGACCTTGATCACGGCGAGATAATTCTGCGGAGCGCCGACCATCAGCTGATCCTCCATTGGTTCTGGTTCATGAGTCGATTCGTTTCGAGCGAGCGGGCGAGGGTGGAGAGTAGTGCGCCACATCCTGCCAGGTATGTGCTCGCAGAACACGGACACTGCCGCATGAGCGCGCCGAGTTCGTCATCGCACGGTCACTTCCGCGGTCGAAACGTCGATCACCGAGACCGGGTCATCGCCGAGATCATCGAGTTTGCGCTCCAGGCGGACCAGCTTCTCGATCTGCTGGTTGTCGCCGATCGCCGAGCCGAAGCGGACCTCGATCGGCCCCGACGGGCTCGTGAGCACGAGCACCAGATCCGAGCCGTCCGGTGTGACCAGCATCGACTCCACCCGGGTACGGATCGTGGGCGTCAGCTTCGTGACGAGCGACGCTGCGGCCTGGTAGCCGATCGGCGCCGTGTCGCCAGCGCCGAGGTCGAGCGTGCCGGGCCCGCTGATCCACACGAGCGCCACCGGCTGCCCCTCGATCACGGCGAGCACCCGTCCGTCGGCATCGAGTACCCGCGAGCGCGTGTCCTCACCGAGCATCGACGCCACCGGGGTGCGTTCTCTGATCTCGATGCGGGCCGAGTCGGGGAAACGGGTCGTGACACGAGCCGCTTCGACCCACGGGATCGCCTCGAGCGTCGCTTCGACCTCCGCGGTGTCGACGAGGAGGACGGGTGTGCCGCGCAGATCCTCGACCACGGCGTCGAGTGCCTCCGGGTCGGTGTAGACGTTGCCGCTGACCGACACCTGGTCGACAGCGAACCACGATGATCCGAGGACCGCGAGCACGGCGACCGCGACGACGATCACGGCGAACGCGATCGCCGCCCACCACAGGCGCTTGCGGCTGGCGGCGCGGCGAACGCCGATTCGCCGCTGCCGCAGCCGTGGTTCGATCCCGCGCGACGTCGCGTCCTTCGGCATGACCGCGTCACTGCTGCCGTCGTCGTCGATGAACACCGGACGGCCCTCCGACGACTCGTCGCCGACTCCTTCGTCGAGGTAGACCGCGTCCGGCAGCTCGTCATCGGCGCCGATCGAGATGATCGACGGAGGGACCGGCGCCCCGACGGGTCCGGACGCGTCCGCTTCTCCTCCGCCGAAGGCACGGGAGAGCTCGTCGAGCACGGTCGGGTCGGGGGTGTCGGGAATCTCGCCGCCTGCTCTCGCGCCGCCCCCCGGGTCCACCTTGATGACGCGGACGCCCTCGGTGCTCGCGGCAACGGCTCCGGCGCCGTCGAGTTCGTCGGACTGCTCAGCAGACCGTCGTCGCCATCGCATGTCAGTCTCCGATGTCCTCGAAGCCCACCAAGCGGATCTCGCTGCGCAGCGCGTACCCGCTCGCCTCCCGGACACGCTCGCGCACGACCCGCATCAGCGCCTGCACGTCGTCGGCGGAGCCACCGACATCGACCTGGATGAAGTTGGCGTGCTTCTCCGAGACGTGGGCGGAGCCGAGGCGCAGCCCACGCAGACCCGCCGCGTCGATCAACGCTCCGGCGCTCACCTCGCCGGGCACCGGGTTGACGAACACCGAACCGGCGTTCTGACCGCCCGGCTGGTGGGCCCGCCGCCACGAGACGATCTCGGCGATCGCCGCCTCCGACGTCGCTCGGTCACCGTGCTCGAGCTGGAGGCGCGCCGAGACGACCACGACGGAGTCGGGGAGTTCGCTGTGGCGAAACCCCAACCCGATCTCGGCAGCGGGCACGAGGCGAGCCGCCGTCGCCCCGGCGAGATCGACCACGGTGGCGTCGACGAGCGCCGCCGCCATGTCGGAACCGTGGCCGCCCGCGTTCATGCGAACCGCACCGCCGATCGAGCCCGGCACACCGACCGCCCATTCGAAGCCCGAGAGGCCGGCCGCCGCGGTCTTGCGGGCCACGACCGGCAGCGCCGCGCCCGCGGATGCGGTGACGACGGCGGTGCCGTCGTCGATGTCGATGACGTCGGCCAGGTCGACGAGGCTCACGGCGATGCCACGGAACCCGCTGTCGGCAACGAGCATGTTCGAGCCCCGGCCGATCACCAGCACCTCGAGCTGCGAGCGCTCGGCGGCCTCGGCGACCGCCACGAGGTCGTCGACGCTGCGAGCGCGCACGAACACGTCGGCGGGCCCGCCGACCCGGTAGGTGGTCAGCGGGCCGAGCGGAACGTCGCGCTCGGCCAGCGGCCCCAGGATCGCCGCGGCAACGGCGACGGCGCCGCGATCGGCGCCGCGATCAGCGACGTCGGGCATCGAGCACCTCGCTCGGCAGTGTCGCGATGTCACCGCACCCCATCGAGATGCAGACGTCACCAGCACGCACCTCGTCGCGCAGGAACCGGACGAGGTCGTCACGACGCGGGAGCCAGACCACGCGCTGTTCGGGGTGCGCCTCGGTCACGGCGTTGACGATCAGCTTGCCGGTGACGCCGGGGATCGGCACGGTACCGGACGGGAAGATGTCGGTGAGGACGACGAGGTCGGCGCCGACGAACGCACGGTGGTACTCCTGCCACATCTCCGCGATGCGGTTGTACCGGTTGGGTTGGAACACCGCGACCACACGTTGCCAGCCGTCGCCACTGCTGCGCGCGGCGGCGATCACGGCGGCGATCTCCGACGGAATGTGCGCGTAGTCGTCGACGAACGTGGCGCCGCCGTCGGTGCCACGCACGTCGAAGCGCCGTGCGACACCACCGAACCGGGCAAGGGCTGCCTCGATCTCGTCGAAGGCGACGCCGAGCTCGAGTGCCATCGCGACGACCCCGAGGGCGTTGGTCACGTTGTGCAACCCGCGCAACGGCAGCGAGATGGCCCCGATGCGTTCGTGGGTCCCGGCATCCGTGCGGCGCTCGACGACGAAGGTGAACGCGCCGGTGCTCGGGGTGATCTCGACGGCGCGGACATCGCAATCGGGCGAGAGCCCGTAGGTACGTGCACCGTGACGGCGAGCGAGTTCGGCGGACACCTCGTCGTCACCGCAGACGATCTTGGGTCCCCGGACCTGTGCGAGGTAGCGATCGAAACCGTCGACGATCCCGTCGAACGACCCGTAGTGGTCGAGATGGTCGACGTCGACATTGGTGAGGATCGTTCCGTACAACGGCAGCTCGAGATGTGTGCCGTCGCTCTCGTCGGCCTCGACGACCAGCCACCTGCCCCGGGTCCACTGGGCACCGGTGCCGACGTCGGTGACGTCGCCGCCCACGATGAAGCTCGGTCGCTCCCCGGCCTGTGCCAGCACCAGCATCAGCATCGACGTCGTGGTGGTCTTGCCGTGCGTGCCCGCCACCGCCACCGCGTCGGCCTGAGCGCAGATCGATGCCAGCATGCCGGCACGCGACAGGACCGCGATGCCGAGCTCGTGGGCCTCGACGAGTTCGATGTTGCGCGTCGGGATCGCCGTGGATGCCGTGACCGCATCCACGCCGTGGACCAGGTGGCGATCGTGGCCGATGTGCACGTCGACGCCGGCAGCGCGGACACGCTCGAGCACCGGGTGGTCGCGAAGATCGGACCCGGACACGCTGTGACCCATCTCGGCGAGTGCGATTGCCACCGCGCTCATCCCGGGCCCGCCGACGCCGACCACGTGCAGGCGGTGCGGAATCGCCAGATCGAGGGGAGCCGTGGGCGGCGACACCACGGGAACGGACCGAGCAGCGAGCGCGCGACGTGCCGCCGACCAGATCGTGTCGGGCGAACCGGGACCTGGCGCGACGGCCGCAGAGCGAGCGGGAACGGGGGGAGTCACGATCCTGACGATGTTACGGCGACGCGCTCGATCAATCCGGCCAAGGCGCCCGACCGGCTGATCTCGCCTCGGCGCCGGGCAGCAGCGCCCAGTTGCGCCCGTCGATCCGGATCGGCGCGGAGCCCATCGATGGCCGCCGCGAGACCCGACAGCTCGGATTCGGGGAGCAGCACCGCTCCACCGACCTCGCTCAACCATCGGACGTTGTCGGTCTGGTGGTCGTCGGCGGAGGCCGCCCAGGGCACCAGGATCGACGGCGTTCCCGTCACGGCGACCTCGTGCACCGTGCTGGCGCCTCCCCGTCCGATCAGCAGGTCGCAGGCGGCGTACACCGACGGCATGTCGGATTCGTAGGCGACGACCTGGTGGAGCACCCCGGGCCCCATCACGGCGACCGAGTCGGCGAACCGCTCACCGGCGACCTGTCGCACGGCGAGCCCGTCGTCGTCACGGTGCGTCGAGAGGTAGTCGGCGATCGCCTGGTTGAGGACACCGGAGCCGAGTGAGCCGCCCATCACCGCGATCATGAATCGGTCGTCGGGCACACCGAGACGCCGACGCGCGGCGACACGGTGTCCAGCGCCGCGATCGACGTCGAGGACGACCTGGCGCACCGGGGCACCGGTGAGCTCCGCCCGTGGCAGCGGCGAGTTCTCGAAGGCAACGGCGCACGCCGCCGCCCGACGCGCGGCGAGCCGGCTCGCCCGGCCGGGTGTGCGATCGTAGGAGACGACGACCACCGGGATGCCGAGCCGACCAGCAGCGAACACGGCCGGCATGCTGGCGTAGCCACCCACCGAGACCACGACGGCGGGCGACCACGCCCTCAGCAGACCCCGGGCCTCCCGTGCGCTGCGGAGCATCTTGGGAACGAAGCCGAGGTTCCGCCGCGTCAGGCGACGTTGGAACCCGATGACGTCGAGGAACGTGCTCGGGTACGGCGTGTCGGGGAGCAGGCGGGTCTCGATCCCCCGCTGAGCGCCGACGTAGTGGATGCTCTCCGGGTCGTGGCCGGCAGCGACGAGCGCGTCGGCGACCGCCAGTGCCGGCAGGACATGGCCCGATGTGCCACCGCCGGTGACGACGGCGAACGCAGCAGCGCTCACGTGGAGTTGACGCGACGGGCGACGCTGAGCAGCAGGCCGGCAGCGAACATGCTCACGAACAACGAACTGCCGCCGGCCGAGAAGAACGGCAACGTGAGGCCGGTGACGGGCATCAACCCGGTCACGCCGCCCAGGTTGACGATCGCCTGCACACCGAACCAGGCGGCGAGCCCACCGGCGAGCAGCATCCCGAATCGGTCCGGAGCCGCCAGGGCCGTCTGGATCCCGAGACCGACGAGCATCACGAAGCCCCCGATCACGGCGATCGTGCCGATCAGCCCGAGCTCGTCGGCGATCACGGCGAAGATGAAGTCGCTGTGCGCATACGGGAGGTAGCCGAGCTTGCCGTTGCTGCCACCGATGCCCGAGCCCGTGATGCCACCGGAGGCCATGCTCAGGAATCCCTGATAGGTCTGATAGGCGAGGTGGTCCTTCTCCTCGGTGACGTTCATGAAGGCGGTGAAGCGGTCGAGCCGCCTCGGGCTGGACACCACGAACAACAGCGCCGCTCCGGCCGCGCCGGCGACCATCACCGCCAGCGGCGTCACCGGAACTCCGGCGATCCACGCGACGCTGAAGACGATGGCGCCCAGCACCACTGCCGATCCGAGGTCGCCCTGCACGAGACACAGGCCGGCACCGGCGGCGGCGAGGGCGCCGATGGGCAACAGGGTGCGGCGGCGGTCACCCAGGTCATCCTGTCGGCGGACGAGGAGATCGGCAGCCAGCAGCACGACCGCCAGCTTGAGGAACTCCGACGGCTGCACGCTCAGCGGCCCCATCCGGATCCACGACTGTGCACCGTTGACGTTGGCGCCGATCCCGGGTGCGAACGGTGCAGCCATGGCGGCCCCGGCGAGCACGCCGAGCGGGATGATGACGCGTCGCCAGGATCGGTAGTCGATCTTGACGCAGATGATCAGGCCGATCGCGCCGAGCACCGCCCACATCGCCTGCTTGCCGAACACCCGATACGGCGAGTGGCCGAGATTCGCCTCGGTGACTGCGGACGCGGAGAGCACCATCACCAGGCCGAGCATCACCAGCACGGTCACCACGCCGGCGATCGCATAGAACGTGCCGGGAGGCGGACCGAGCACGGGTCGGACCCGCGGTTGCACGGCGCGCCGAGGAGCCGAACGAACCGGCCGTCGCGTCGGCGCGGACGTCCGTGATCGTGATCCCCGCAGCGCCTGCGAAGGCGTTCGCTCGCGTCTGTTCGCCGGCTTCGCTTCGTCGGTGCCGTGCAGGCGTTCGAGTGTGGCTCGGCGGCGGTCGGCAACGGTCAGGGTGCTGGACATGACGTCTCCCGTGATTCGTGTGCTGCCCGAACGAGGCTGCAGAAATGGTCACCGCGGTGTTCGAAGCCCCGGTACTGGTCGAAGCTCGCACACCCCGGCGACAGCAGCACCGTGCTCCCCTCGGTGGCGATGCGCGCGGCGAGCGCCACGGCTTCGTCCATGTCGACGACCACCTCGCGGCGAGCCACGCCGTCGAAGGCCGCGAGGACCGCTGGAGCGGTGGCGCCGAGTGCGATCACCGCGTCGACGTGATCCGGCGTCGCGGCCATCGGCGCGAGGTCGACCTTCTTGTCGTAGCCACCGGCGATCAGCACCACGTGTTCGAACGAACGGATCGCCGCGGCGGCGGCATGAGGTGTGGTGGCCTTCGAGTCGTTGAACCAGGCCACGCCGTCCCAGGTGCCGACGTGCTGGAGCCGATGCGGCGGTCCGGTGAAGCGAGC
This sequence comes from Ilumatobacteraceae bacterium, assembly GCA_963698565.1. GTDB lineage: Bacteria > Actinomycetota > Acidimicrobiia > Acidimicrobiales > Ilumatobacteraceae > Sva-07. The sequence goes on along the minus strand of CAVORH010000026.1, from coordinate 81,903 downwards.
GAGCGCCGAACCGACTGCCGCGGCGTCCGCGAGGCCGGTCTCGATCACCAGGGCGGCGGCGGCGAGCGCGTTCGTGATGTCGTGAGGCAGGCTCCGCTTCATCGCGTCGACCGGTGCGATCACGCCGCCGGGGCCGCGCAACGCGCCGTCGACCACGCAGTAGTCGGCGTCGGCGGCGCCGAACGTGATGTGGCGGCCGGGGGCGTCGCGCAGTCGTCGCATCACGACGTCGTCGTCGACGAACCCGATCGCGACGTCGTCGACACGCTGGTTCGCGAACACCTGTGCCTTGGCGGCCTCGTAGGTGTCCATCGACCGGTGCCAGTTCAGGTGATCGGGTGCGAGGTTGAGCCATGCGGCGGCCTCCGCCCGGAAGGTCGGGGTCCAGTTGAGCCGGAAGCTGGTGGCCTCGACGACGAACGCATCGAGGTCGAGGTCGATTGCATCGACGAGCGGTGTGTCGGTGTTCCCGGCGTCGATCGTCCGAAGCCCGGCCGCTCGCAGCATCTCGACGGCGAGCAACGTGGTGGTGGTCTTGCCGTCGGTCCCGGTGATCGCCAGCATCGGTCGTGGCCCGCCGGGTCGCTCCTGCTCCCACCGGTAGGCCAGTTCGATCTCCGACACGAGCGGTACGTCGAACGCCTGGGCGGCCGCGACGACCGCGTGCGTCTCGGGCACACCGGGCGCGGGGCTGACGAACTCACAATCCCGCACGAGCCGCTCGAGTTCTGCGCCCAACGGTCGTTCGACGATCTCGATGTCGAGCGATGCGGCGACCGCTCGGCGCTCGTCGGTCACCTCGTCGTCGGCGACCAGCACCTCGTAGCCGCGGCTGCGAAGTGCGCGAGCGGTCGACTCGCCGGCGACGGCCAGTCCGTAGACGAGGGCGCGGCTCACAACAGACCTGCGCTGATGTCGGTGAAATCGCCGATGAAGATCGCGAGGGCGGTCGCCACGCAGATCGCCGAGATCAACCAGAAGCGGATGATCACGGTGGTCTCGGGCCAGCCGATCAGCTCGAAGTGGTGGTGGATCGGCGACATGCGGAAGAGGCGCTTCTTGCGGCCCGAGGCCTTGAAGACCCCCATCTGGATGGCGACCGATCCGGCCTCGATCACGTTGATGCCGCAGATCAGGATCAGCAGCAGCGTGGTGTTGAGGGTGAGTGCGCAGAAGGCCAGCGCAGAGCCGATCGCGAGCGCGCCGACATCACCCATGAAGATTCGCGCCGGTGCAGCGTTCCACCACAGGAAGCCGAGACAGCCGCCGGCGAATGCCGCCGCGAACACACCCATGTCCAACGGGTTGACGACGGTGCTGTAGATGTCGGGATTGCGGAAGGCCCAGTAGGCGATGATCGTGAACGCACCGAACCCCATCAACGCCGAGCCGGATGCCAACCCGTCGAGTCCGTCGGTGACGTTGACGGCGTTGGTGGTCGCCCAGATGATCATCCCCGCCCAGACGACCCACACGGCGGTGGGCACTTCGAGCCCGACGCTGCCGCGGGTGATGTTGATCGTCTCGGAGATCCCCGTACCGACGACGAGCCACCAGGCCATCAGCACGCTGGCGAGCATCGTGATGTAGTTCTTCTGCTTCCAGAAGATGCCCCGGTTGTGCCGTTTGCGGACCTTGATGAAGTCGTCGAGGAAGCCCATCAGAGCCATGAAGAGCACCCCGACCCAGACGATCATCGTCTGATCGGAGAACGCGAGGCCCCGTCGGAGATGGGCGATGAGCCAGCCGACGAACGCCGCGATGACGATCGCGATACCGCCCATCGTCGGCGTGCCCTGCTTGGTCATGTGGTGTTCGGGGCCGTGGTCCTCCTTGCCGAGGATCGGTTGGCCCTGTCCGCGCTCACGGAAGAACGCGATGAGCCATCGAGTGCCGAACAGCGAGACGAGCATCGCGCTCGCTCCGGCGAGCATGATCGCGATCACGAGAGCGCCTCCAGGAGCTCGAGAGCAATGCGCCGGTCGTCGAACCCGATCGTGTGGTCGGCGAACTCCTGCGTCGCTTCGTGACCCTTCCCGGCGATCACGACCACGTCGCCCGATGCCGCACCTTCGAGGGCGGTGGTGATCGCGGCGCGGCGGTCTGGTTCGGTCACGACCCGGGCACGGTAGTCGTCCTCCACCCCGGCCACGATGTCACCGATGATCTCCTCGGGTGACTCGCTGCGCGGGTTGTCGGAGGTGATGATCACGCGGTCGGCCAGACGCGCGGCGATGCGTCCCATCTCCGGCCGCTTGGGCCGGTCGCGCTCGCCGCCGCACCCGAACACGACGACGACTGCGGCACCCTCGGCGGCGACAGCGCGCGCCGAGCCGAGAATCTCGGTGAGCCCGTCGGGCGTGTGTGCATAGTCGACGACGACCGTCACCCCGCGACGCTCCGACTCCGGTGTGCTGACCACCTCGAACCGTCCGGGCACTGCGGCGAGCGTGCCCAGGCCGGCAGCGGCGACCTCCGGCTCGATGCCGAGTTCGACCGCGGTCGTCAGGGCGATCAGTGAGTTCGACACGTTGAACCGGCCACCGATCGGCACGTGGACGTCGATCGACTGCCACCGGTACCGGTGTGCCGACGCAGTCACCTCGACGTCGGTGAGCTGGTCCTGTGACACCGTCACGACCCGGAAGTCGTCCGCGGCCACCGAATCGGCGAGCAGGCGACCGTACGGATCGTCGACGTTGATCACCCCGAGCGGCGCGAACGCCGGATCGAACAGCCTCGCCTTCGCACGGAAGTACTCCTCCTGCGAACCGTGGAGATCGAGATGGTCACGCCCGAGGTTGGTGAACGCGACCGCATCGAATTCGGTGCCGTCGGCGCGGTGCAACGCCAGCGCGTGCGAGGACACCTCGAGAACGGCGGCACGCATTCCGTCGTCGACGAAGCCACGCAACGTCCGCTGGAGATCCGGCGCCTCCGGCGTGGTGCGGGGCCCGTGCAGGGTGCCCACCACGCCGGTGGGCAGGCCGGCCGCCGTGAAGATCGCCTCGAGCAACTGCGCCGTGGTGGTCTTGCCGTTGGTTCCCGTGATCCCGACCGTGGTCATCGAGCGGGCGGGATGGCCGTTGAGCAGCGCGGCGATCGGTCCGGCCCTGCGTCGCGTGTCGTCGACGACGATCTGCGGCGTGGCACCCACCCCGTCGAGCACGTGGTCGCAGACGATGGCGACCGCTCCGGCCGCGACGGCCTGGGCGGCGAACTCGTGACCGTCGAACGAGGCCCCGGGGTAGCACACGTACACCGAGCCCGGTGACACCTGACGCGAGTCGTGGACCACGTCGGTCACGTCGAGCCCGGCGGACAGCAGGTCGCCGATCCGCCCGAGTCCCGACGGATCGAGGTCTGACGCGGCCATCTGATCAGACGCCTTCACAGGTCGGAGCGCCGGGCGTCGGCACGATGCCGAGTTCGTGGATCAGGGTCGGCGCGAGCTCGGCGAACACCGGTGCGGAGGCCGTACCCCCGAAGCGATCGTTCGTGCCCGCGGGCGGCTCGTCGACCGACACGAGCACGGTGACCTGCGGATCGTCGGCGGGGAAGAATCCGACGAAGCTGGCGTAGTAGATGCGGTCGCCGTTGTCGTCGTAGTAGGTGCCGTTGTCGGCAGCCTTGAACGCGGTGCCGGTCTTGCCGGCGATCGACAGCCCGTCCACCTGCGCGCGGGTCGCCGTGCCACTGCACACGACGTTGCGCATCATCTCGGTGGTCTGCAGCGCCGCCTGCTCGGTGACGACGCGATGGGACTCCGACGGAGCGGTGTCGGTGACGGTTCCGTCGGCGCCGACGATCGACCGGACGAGCTTCGGGGCGACGTACACGCCACGGTTGGCGATCGTGTTCACCGCGGCGACGAGCTGCAGCGACGTGCTCGACACACCCTGGCCGTACGACACGGTGACACGCTCCGAACCCCAGAGATCGTCGGCCTCCTTGAGGATGCCGGTCGACTCGCCCGGGAACTCGAGATCGGTCTTGCTGCCGAGACCGAACGCCGCCATGTAGTCGCGATGCATCCAGCGACCCATCTCCTGCTGGACGAAGATCGTGCCGATGTTCGACGACTCCGTGAGGATCTGCGACACCGACATCCATTCGTCGGGGTGCTCGTGGGAGTCCTTCAGCAGGTCGTCGTAGTACTGCTTGCGCCAGGGCACCTCGTAGGAGGTCTCCGGGGTGACGAGTCCCTCGCTGAGCGCACTCGCGATCGTGATCACCTTCGCGACCGACCCCGGCTCGTAGGCGTCGACCGCGGCGAAGTTCCCCTTGGTCACCTCGTAGGCGCCGCTCTCGTCGTCCAGACGGACCGATGCCATCGAGTAGATCTCGCCGGTGTCGGTGTCCATCGTGATCGCGGTTGCGCCACGGGCACCGATCTCGGACACCTTCTCGAGCAGCACCTGCTCGGTGGAGTACTGGATCGAACGATCGAGCGTGAGCACGAGGTCGTTGCCGGCGACCGGCTTCGTGGTGACGGTCTCGGAACCGGGGATCGAGCGGCCGTTCGGAGCGACCTCGCGTCGCATGTTGCCACCGGTGCCGGTGAGGACATCGTCGTACTGCAGCTCGAGGCCGGCGATCCCGACGCCGTCGATGTTGGTGCTGCCGATCACGCTGCGACCGGTGTCGCCGCCGGGCATCTCGCGACGGCTCTCCCGGTCGACGTTGACGCCGGCGAGCCGCATCGAGGAGATCTGGTCGCCGATCGCAGCGTCGGCCTGGCGCTGGACGAAGACGAAGCCGCGATCCTTGCTGGCGATCTCCAACAGCAGCTCGTTGACCTTCTCGTCGGACAGGCCGAGGAGGTCGTCGAGCAGTTGCACGGTGGCCGGTCCGTTCTCGATCAGTTTCGGGTTGATCGACACGGTGACGGCGGGGACGGACATGGCCAGTTCGTTGCCGTGGCGGTCGAACACGGTCCCCCGCTGCGCCGGCAGTTCCACCGATCGCGTCCACTGGTCGATCGCCGCCGAGCGCAGCGATTCGGCCTCGGTCGTCTGCAGGAAGGCGACGCGCACGACGATGCCCACCATGATCACCGCGATCACCAGCAGCGTGAGGATCAGGCGACGGCGCGGCGATCCGACACGGAAGCGGGACCGCTTGCGTGGCTGCGGGGCCGAGACCCGCCGGCGTGTCCGAGGCGCGGTTCGCTCGAGCGGCGTGCGGTGCGCGGTCGGTCGGCGTTCGGGTGCCGGCGAGGCTCGCCGATCGACGGTGCGCGACCCACGTTGCGTCGATGGCACGCCGCGAGGCGATGCCGGAGCAGGACGGCTCGGCGCGGCGCGGCGCGGCGTCGATCGACCGTGCTGGCGCGTCGCGCCGTGGGAACGTGTGGGCGGCTGCTTCGGCGCGGTCCTCTGCCTGACGTTCACGGTGTCTCCCCGGTCACGGATTTGACCGCCCGGAACTGGTCGAGCGGATCGGTGTCGATCGTGATCCGGACGGCCCGTTCGTCGATCACACCGGCGGCGGCGATCTGCCGCGCCAGCGCGGCGGGATCGATGCCGACGAATTCGGTCGCGTCGCCGCGTTGCATGCCGAGTTCGGCCGCAGCGGCTGCCAGCCGGACGGGCGATCGGAGTTCGGCACGCTGGTAGCGCAATTCGTCGAAACGTTCACGTTCTGCCGCGACCGACCGCTCGAGGCGATCGATGCGGAGCTGGCGGCCGGCGAGCTGCGTGTGGAACACCGCTGCCCCCAGCAGGCCGAGGAACACCGTGGTCCACAGCGCGACGGCGATCAGCGCGGGCCAACGACGACGACGCTCCACCACCACGAGCGACGGTCTCGCTTCGGCACGTGCGGCCCCGCGCCGGCGAGGGGGGATGTCGCGGATCAACGGGATCGCCGGCATCACGTCTCCACCGGTTCGCCGTCGCTCTTGCGCGTTGCGACGATGCGCTCCACCACTCGCAGACGCGCCGACGCCGCTCGGCGGTTCGCGGTCTGCTCGTCGGCGCTCGCCTTCTTCGGAATCCCGCGAACCAGACGAACGGTCTGGATCGCACCGCACACACAGGGCAGGTCGTCGGGGCAGTCGCAGGCACCGGCTGCATGAGCGAAGCGTTGCTTGACGATGCGGTCCTCGCCGGAATGGTACGAGAGCACCGCGATACGGCCACCCGGGCGGGTCGCCTCGACTGCTCGGTCGAGCGCCTCGGGCAGCACGCCGAGCTCGTCGTTGACCTCGATCCGGATCGCCTGGAACGTCCGCTTGGCGGGATGGCCGCCGGTTCGGCGGGCCGCGGCCGGAATCGCCGTGGTGACGATCGCTGCGAGCTCGGTGGTGGTCTGGATCGGCCGGGCCGCGCAGATCGCCCGAGCGATCCGGTCGGCGAACCGCTCGTCGCCGTATCGACGGATGACGTGGGCGAGGTCGCGCTCGGCGTAGCCGTTGACGACGTCGTCGGCCGACCAGGTCTGATCGGTGTCCATCCGCATGTCGAGCGGACCGTCGTGACGGTAGGAGAACCCGCGATCGCCGCGATCGAGCTGGGGCGACGACACACCGAGGTCGAAGAGTGCACCGCTGACGGTGTCGATGTGGTGTTCCTCGAGCGCCTCGTCGATGCGATCGAATCGCCGGCGACTGGTCCGCACGCGATCGCCATAGGGGGCGAGGAACGCCTCGGCCGCCGCCAGGGCGTCCGGATCCTGGTCGATGCCCAGTACGTCGAGGTCGTCGCGTGACTTCAGCAGGGCGGCACTGTGGCCGCCACCGCCGAGGGTGGCGTCGACCACGGTGCCGGCGGGCACCGTCGAGAAGACCGCCGTGATCTCGTCGCGCATCACCGGGGCGTGTTCGAACACCTCGCTCATGATCCCCGGGCGATCTCGTGCTGTCCGGCGGCTTCGTTCGCCCGGTAGGCCTGCGGCTCCCAGATCTCGATCTGGTCGAGGTAGCCGAGCACCACGACCGCAGCATGCGGTTCGATGCCGGCGTGCTCGCGGAGGCGGGCATCGAGCGTGATTCGACCCTGCTTGTCGATCGTCGCCTGGGTGGCCGAGGAGGCGAACGCCCGGAGGCGATTCCTCGAGATCTCGCCGCGCTTGGCCTTCTCGACGAGTTCGGCGGCCTGCGAGTCGAACGTCTCGACGCTGCGGACGCTGACGCAGCCGTCGTCGCCGAAGAAGAGATAGCACTGGTCGCCGAGTTCACCGCGGTACGACGAGGGCAGTGCCACCCGTCCCCGCTCGTCGAGCTGTCGCTCGTACACCCCGACAAACACGCGCCGCGTTCCTCTCGCTTCCTGCCTCGTTCCCCCGCGGCGAACCTGCCGTGCCGGGAACGCGGGAGTCCTCCCCAGCGATCCCCATTCTTCCCCCAATTGCCCCCATTGTCAACCATCTTCCCCCATTCATCTCCCCAGCGCCCCACCAGCCCACCCGCCCACCCCAGGATTCGTGTGGACGACACGGGCGAAACCAGCGGCGCGCTCGCACGAAGCCCGAGCGCCAGATGGCGGTCGGGGCGGCTCAGGCGGGGGCGGAGAGGGCGTCGGCGAGGGCCGAGGGGATCCGGGTCGCGAGCGCATGATCGATCGTCGCGATCGGTGCCAGATCGGCGATGCCCGGACGGTGCGCCGGGTCGAGCAACCCGACCAGGTCGGCCGGCTCGTACCGGCTGTACCAGCAACACTGCAGTCGAGCGGCGTGACGGGTGCGCCGTTGGCTGATGCCGACGAGCTTGCGTCCCTCGAGCAGCACCTCGCCGGCACCGAGACCGTCGAAGCACACGGTCGACGACCACTCGGTGGCCACCAGCGCTCCGTCGTGGACGCTGGTGCGCCGACCGGGCAGCAATCCGTCGATCACCTCGGCGAGGTGCCGCCCGAGCCACAGCATCGGCACGTGGATGTCAGTGGCCCAGCCGGGCGAACCGGCGGGAACGATCACGTCGATCCACGTGACCGAGCCGGGAACGAGCAACACCGCTCCCCCGCCGCTGCGCCGGCGAACCACCTCGATGCCAGCGACACGGCAGGCCTCGGGGTCGACCACGTCGGCCGACTGCGTCGATCCGAGGACCAACGCCGGGGCCGTCACCTCGTGCCACCAGACCTCGCAGCGTGCCGGCTCGGGGACCGAGCGGGCATGGAAGTCCGCGGCGGTCGACGTCGACCTCACCAATCGGTACGAGTCGGCCACGCCGTCAGGAGGCCAGCGGTAGATAGGGGCGCCACGTGTCCGGCACCCCGGCGACCGACACGACGACCCAGGCGGTGGCCCTCGGTGCCCGACAGGGCCGAGCGAGTCGCATCCCCGCCTCGTCCGGAGTCCGGTCACGCTTGCCGAGGTTGCACGGACGACAGGCCGCCGCCACGTTCTCCCAGCTGTGCGGACCGCCCTTCGATCGGGGCACGACGTGGTCGATCGAGTCGGCCCGATCGCCGCAGTACTGACAGCGGTAGTCGTCGCGGGCGAAGATCGCTCGCCGCGACAGCGCGGCACGACGGACGTAGGGCACCTTCACCATGTAGCGAAGCCGGATCACCGACGGACACGGGATGCTCAGACGCTCCGAGTGGATGACCCGGCCGTCGTCTTCGAGCACGTCGGCCTTGTCCGCGAGCACCAGGCACGTGGCCCGCTGTGCCGACACGACGCTGAGGGGCTCGAAACTCGCATTGAGGACGAGCGCGCTCAGCACCGGGTCACCTCCTCGATCGGTGGGGTCGGCCCGACCGGGAATCGTCGAGCCGTTGCCAGTCGCGACACCATCGGAGGTAGTTCAGCACATCATCGGCCTCGGGGCGATGCGAGCTGTCACCGTATTGCGTCAGGAGCCGGAAGCGCAGGTAGCTGCGTGACGGCAACGGCAGGAACGGGGCGCGGGCCCACCAACGCTCGGGCACGAGCCGCCAGCCCTGCCGCACCGCCGTCGGCCACAGCGACGGGTGCCGAATCACGGCGCCGATCACCCCGAGCACGTACTCAGGCCGGCTTCGGTTCCTTCGGGAGCTGCAGGATCATCTCGCCGATGATGTTGCGCTGGATCTGCGACGAACCCGCATAGATCGTGCCGGCGCGCGCATTGAGGAACGTGCCCACCCACGACGCCGAGGAGTTCGCGGCGCCGGGATCGTCGGTCTGGAACGCCGACGACGGCGGACGACCCTCGGTGTACAGCGCGTCGGCGCCGAGGATGTCGATGGCGAGTTCGGTCACCTTGAGGTGGTACTCGCTCCAGTACAGCTTCGAGATCGCACCGTCGGGACCCGGGTGATGACCGGCGAGGAACTGCGTCAGCGTGCGCTGGCCCAGGAACTTCATGATCTGCACCTTGGAGTGGCACCAGGCGAGCCGTTGACGGATGATCGGGTCGTCGGCGAGTCCGCGCTCGCGAGCCAGCTCGATCAGGCGGTCGAGTTCGGCCTGGTAGCGGATCGGGCCGGTCGCTGCGGCCTCGCCGCGCTCGAATCCGAGCAACGACATCGCAACGGCCCAACCGTTGTTGACCCCGCCGACGACCTCGCCCTTCGGGCATCGGGCATCGGTGTAGAACACCTCGTTGAACTCGCTGTCGCCCGAGATCATCTTGATCGGACGGACCTCGATGCCGGGCTGGTCCATCGGGACCAGGAGGAACGAGATGCCCTTGTGCTTGGGGGAGTCGGGGTCGGTGCGGGCGAGCGTGAAGATGTGATCGGCGAGGTGGCCGGCCGAGGTCCAGATCTTCTGTCCGTTCAACACCCACTCGTCGCCGTCGAGTTCCGCCTTGAGCCCGACGTTGCCCAGGTCGGACCCGGCGTTCGGCTCGGAGTAGCCCTGGCACCAGGTGTCCTCCCCCGACAGGATCCGCGGCAGGTAGTACTGCTTCTGCTCCTCGGTGCCCCACATCAGCAACGTGTTGCCGAGCATCTGGATGCCGAACACGTCGTTGGGTCCGCCGGTGACGACACCCGCTTTCGCGAACTCCTCGGCGAGGATCACCTGCTCGGTGGCGCTGAGGCCGGCGCCGCCGTACTCGACCGGCCAGCCGGGAGCGAGGTAGTTGGCCTCGTAGAGCGTCTTGCGCCACTCGGTGACGAACTCGGTGAGTTCCTCACCTTCGAGCGCACCCATGCCCTGCCAGTTGGAGGGGAGCTTCTCGGCGAGGAACGCCTGCACTTTTTCGCGGTAGGCCTCGGCCTCGGGTGTGTAGGTCGGCTGCATGTCCGACAGGCTACTTGGCGACGGCTACTCGGCCCGGATCGCGACCGAGGCAGCCGAGACGAGCGGTTGGTTGAAACCCGAGAGTTCGACGACACGGAGCCCGGCGAGGTGGTCGAGGCGCGATCGCAGTGCGACCTCGCGGTGCACGACGTCGAGGAACGGGTCACCGAAGGTGTCCACCACCGCCCCCGCCACGAAGAACGTCGACACGTCGAACACCGCTGCTGCAGACGCGATCGCCCGGCCCACCATGATCCCCGTGCGTTCGATGATCGACGGGGTCGCTCGCCGCATCGGGCGGTTCATCTCGGCTTCGAGCGCCGCCTTCGACGCATAGGCGTTCAGGCAACCCGCCGCGCCGCACGAACACGTGGCACCACCGGGTTCCACGTTGACGTGCGCGAGCGACCCGGCATTGCCGTGGCCGCCCCACAGTCGTCGCCCGTCGACGATGCAGGCCGACTCGATCGACTGGTCGAGCAACACCAGCAGGAAGCTGGGCACATCGACCGCTTCACCCACCCAGCGCTCACCCGTGGCTGCCGCACCTGCGAGCGTGTCGAGGTGCACCGGGAGCCCGGTGAGGTCGTGGAGGTGGTCGCGCAGCGGGAAGGCCGACCAGGCCGGTACGAGCGTGGGGGTCACCGACCCTGCCGCCTGGTCGATCGGGCCGGCGCAGCTGACGCCCACTGCCGCGGGCGGGGCCACGTCGTCGGGTCTCGCGGCGAGGACGCGTCCGATGAGCTGCTCCAACGACCGCCACACCTCGCGCCCCGGCGCCCCCACCCGGTCGCGGACGAGGACGTCGCCGTTGGCATCGACGATGCCGGCGGCCAGGCGATCCGGGTCGACCACCACCGACAGCACCGTCGCGCCTTCGAAACTCACGGAGAACGAACCTAGTCCGACTGTCACGTTCCGCCTGGTGCGTCTACCCTTCCGGCGGTGAGCATCGAGATCGCCGACGACGGAGTGCCGACGATGACAGACGACCCCGGTCGGTCCACGCCACTGCGCGGATTCGCCGACCTGTTCGACGCGATCACCGCCAACGTCGCCCAGGTGTTGCGTGGCAAGGTCGACACGATCGAACTCGCCGTGATGTGCCTGCTGGCCGAGGGTCACCTGTTGGTGGAGGACGTCCCCGGTGTCGGCAAGACGAGTCTCGCCAAGGCGCTCGCTGCGTCGATCGACTGCAGCTGGAAGCGGATCCAGTTCACCCCTGACCTCCTCCCGACCGATCTCGTGGGAGTGAGCGTCTACCAACGCTCCACCGAGACCTTCAACTTCGAGCCCGGCCCGCTGTTCGCCAACATCGTGCTCGCCGACGAGATCAACCGCGCGTCGCCGAAGACCCAGTCGGCGCTGCTCGAGGCAATGGAGGAGCGGCAGATCACCGCAGACGGGCGGAGCCGTCCACTCCCCCCACCGTTCATGGTGATCGCCACCCAGAACCCGATCGACCAGGAGGGCACGTACCGACTGCCCGAGAGCCAACTCGACCGGTTCCTCCTGCGCATCGCCATCGGGTACCCGGGCCGCGCCGCCGAGATGGAGATGCTCGACTCGCAGGGATCGACCGGCGCCCTCGCAGCGCTCGAGCCGGTGGTGTCGGCCGAGGAAGTGCGCGCCATGATCGCCGCCGTCCGAGGGGTCCACGTCGCTCGGGCGCTGAAGTCGTACCTGGTCGACCTCGCCGAGACGAGCCGTCGCCACCCCTCGATCGAACTCGGGTTGTCACCCCGGGCCACCCTCCAGCTGGCGGCCGCCTCGCGAGCGCACGCAGCGGCCCGGGGCCGCAACTATGCGACCCCCGACGACGTCAAGGCGGTCGCTCATGCCTCGCTGTGTCATCGGATCGTGGTCAAGTCGGAGCACGGCGCCCAGCTGTCGGCCGCCGATGCGATCAGCGAAGTGTTCGACGCCGTGCCGGTGCCGGTGCCGCGGTGATGCCCCGGCGGCTGCCGTGCTGACCCGACAGGGCTTCGTGCTCCTCGTCGCCGGAGCGATCGCGGTCGCCATCGGGCGGATCTTCGGCGTGATCGAACTCTTCGTGATCGGCGCCGGTTGCTTCGCGGCGGTCGTCGCGGCGGTCGTCTACGTCAACCTGCGCCGCCCGCGGATCGAGGCGACCCGCTGGATCCACCCTGCAGTACTCGTGGCCGGCGACACCGGACGGGTCGACCTGCACCTCCACCACCGGGGATCGATGCGTTCGGCAGCGTTCGTGTTGTGCGAGTCGGTGCGGCGGACCATGGGCGCCGATCACGCTGCTCGCCTCCCGATCGACCCGATGGCCCGCGGCCAGCACAGCACGACGGGCTACTCGTTGCCCAGTGCGTCGCGGGGTGTGATCGTGCTCGGCCCACTCGAGGCCGAACTCCGCGATCCGCTCGGGATCGCGTGCACGGCGAGCTTGGCGGCCGGAACCGCCGAGGTGGTCGTCGCCCCGCGTGCGTTCATGCTCGACATGCCGCAACTCGGCCGGGGGGCACTCGGCAACGCCCTGCTCGACAAGGCCCGCCGGCTCGGCCCGGGTGAGTTCCACGGCCTACGCGAGTACGTCGACGGCGACGAGCCGCGCAGCATCCACTGGAAGGCGTCGGCGCGTTCGGATGCACTGATGGTCAAGGAGTACACCGTCGAAGGTCTGCACCGGTTCACGGTGGTGTTCGACGCGTCACCCGACGCGCACGGCGACGCCGCGGCCTTCGAACGCGGGGTCACCGCGGCGGCGAGTCTCGTGTCCAGCGCGGTGCGCTCGGGACTGTCGACGCGATTCGTCACGTCCGGCGGGATCGACCTTCGGGGCCCCGAGGTGGGCATCCACACCTCGCGGGTGCTCGCCCGCATCGAGCCGAGTTCCGCTCCGATGGCGACCCTCGACCGGGAGACCGGCGACGGCCTCGGCCTCACCGTGGTGATCACGGGTTCTCGGGTCGGCCCCGCGTGGAGAACCGCCCGCTCGATCGTCGATCCGACGGTCACGCTGCTGCTCGTCGCCACCGACGAGGTGCCGCCGAGCGGGCTGGACATCAGCGCCCGGTCCGATGACGACTTCGTGCGGTCCTGGCAGACGCTCGCCGGGCGCGGCCGGGTCGACCTGATGGAGTCGGCGTCGTGACGCGCCCGTCCTGGGCGAGCGACCTCGGCGCCTCTGTTGCCGTCGCAGCGTTCTCACTCGCGGTCGCCGCCGGATACGCCCGCGTGTTCTCGGGATGGGACTTCCTGCGCGACATGATCATCGTGGTCGTCGTCGGCCACGGCGCCGGCCTCCTGCTGCGCCGCACCTCGATCAGCTCCTGGGTCGCCGTCCCGCTCGGCGCCGTCGCTGTGATCTGGACGATCGCCGCGCTCTTCTATCCGGACACGTTCGCCTGGGGACTGCCGACGAGCGCCACGTGGGACCTCTTCCAGGCCGAACTCACGGGGGTGCGTCAACAGTTCAGCACCGCAGTGGCACCGGTGGTGTACGGCGCCGGATGGGACGTGCTCGCGGCGATCGGGCTCGGGCTCGCCGTCGTGCTCGCCGACGTGTTCGCGTTCCGCGCCCTGGCCCGCGCCGAGACGCTGGTGCCCGGTGGTGTGTTGTTCGTGTTCGTCGGTGCGGTCGGCGACGACCGGCTGCGCATCGCGCTCACGGTCGTGCTCGTCGGTGTCGGTGTCGCCACCACCGCAGTACTGCGCGCCTACCACCAACGCTCGGCCCAGCGCCCGGCGAGTTCGGTTCCGCTGCGGCGGGCGTGGCCGGCAGTGATCGCCACGGCCCTGATCGTCGGCATCGCCGCAGGGTTCGTCGGGCCTCGATTGCCGGGGGCCGACGCCGCTCCGCTCTACGAGACACGCGGCCGCAGCGGCGGGGTCACCGAGGTCATCAGCCCGCTGGTCGACATCCGCTCGCGTCTGACCAACCGGTCCGACAACGAACTGTTCCGCGTGCGCGCCGACTTCGAGTCGTATTGGCGGTCGTCGGCACTTCCCGACTTCAACGGCACCACGTGGCGGTTGCCGGAACGCCCGCTCCAGTCGGCCGACAGCACGCTGGCCGCTCCCCGGAGCGGCGCGGTCGAACTCCGCCAGCAGATCGAGATCGTCGGCCTCGGCGGCTCGTTGGTGCCCGCCGCTCCCGACCCGTTCCAGGCGACGGGTCCCGACGACCTGCGCTGGGTGGCCGAGACGTCGACGCTGGTCACGGTCGACGACGATCTCGAGACGGGCGACCTGATCGACATCGTGTCCGCCTCACCACGCTTCGAGCCTGCGGCGCTCGCGGCAGCCTCCTCCACCGATGCGGGCGATCCGATCTACACCAGCCTGCCCGACGACCTCCCCGACGTCGTGGCCGACACCGCGGCGGAGGTCACCGCGGGCACGACGAACGCCTACGACGCCGCTCGGACCCTGCAGAACTGGTTCCAGACCGAGTTCGACTACAGCCTCGACGTGCAGTCGGGTCACGGCAACAACGCGATCGAGACGTTCCTCCGCGACCGGATCGGATACTGCGAGCAGTTCGCGGGCACCTTTGCGGCGATGATGCGCACCCTCGGGCACCCCTCTCGCGTGGCGGTCGGATTCACGTCGGGGACCGAGGTCACGCCCGGCACGTTCTCCGTGCTCGGCCGCAACGCACACGCCTGGCCCGAAGTGTGGTTCGACGGCCTCGGATGGGTCGCGTTCGAGCCGACTCCCGGCCGAGGAGCGCCGGGCGCGGAGAACTACACCGGGCTCGAAGCGCGACAGGACACCACCCCGTCCGATGAATCCGCGGCTGCCGACGACGTGGGCGGGGTGCCACCGACGACGATCGCTCGGACCCCGAGCGACGGTCCGCTCGACCTCAACATCCCCGACGAGTTCGCCGATCCCACCGGCACCGACTCGACCGCCGACGATGCGACGGCCACCGCCGATCAGAGCGACACCCGCGGCCGCTGGGCAGTGGTGTTGCTCGCACTCGCCGCGTTGGTGGCAGCACCGCCGCTGGTGAGGCGGCTGCGTGACCGTTCGAGCAGGAACTCCCCCGAACACCAGCTGGCGCGGCTGTGGAGCCACTCGGTGGCATCGCTCGCCGAGGTCGGCGTTCCCGTGGCGGCATCGCAGACGCCCCTCGAGATCGCCGCCGCGACCTCCGACCACTACCCGATCGTCGCTCGGCCGGTCTCGCTGCTCGCCGATGCCGTGACGACCGCCACCTACCGACCCGAGGGGGCGGCCGGCTACGAGGACGTGGGCGCCTACGGCTCGAGCACGATGCGCAACTGCCGCAACTGGGCCAAACAGATCGACCGGGCGGTGCACGACTCCGCCTCGCTGCCGTCGCGGGTACGCCGCTACTTCACCGACTGGGGTTGACGCCGGCGGGGGTTCGGTCGCTCAGTGGTTGACGTCGTCGTCGACACCGGGCCGACGACCGCTGAGCCAGGCCGAGATCGGCAGCTGCCCGAGGCGCTCGCGTCCGAGAAGGCGCAGCTCCTGTTCGAGCATGATCGCCATCACGAGCACGAGGACGAATCCGGCGAACGCAACGACGAAATTGATGGCGAGGCCGCCGATCGTGATCGCGAGGCCGACCACGAGGCCGAAGGTCAACAACAGCGAGCGGCGACGGGACACCCGATAGCCGCGTTGGGAGAACGTCGGGTCCTGTTCGAGCTGCTGCTCGATCTGTCGCAGGATGCGTTGTTCTTCCTCGGAGAGAGGCACGCGGACATCATCGCACGTTCCGGGCGGTTCCTCAACGCGGTCGGGCGGTTCTTGACCACTCTTTTTCGGCGGCGGGCCCTGCGTCGCTCGGGTCAGTCGGCGGTGTTCGGGTCGGACCGGGGCATCCGATCCGGCCCCCACTGCTGCTCACCAGGGCGAACGATGCGCAACCGTCCCGACTCGAGCGCGCTCGCCGGCCCGATCGCCGAGGTGCCGAACCGTTCACGGATCTCGTCGAGCGCCTCCGTCGCCGCCGACCAGTCCGCGGTGGACTCCGAGGCGGACTCCAACGTCAGTTGGCGAACCATCGGCATCAGGTTCGAACCCGACACCCCGAGCAGCCGGATCCCGGGAGACGGATCGATCGAGTCGAGCAGTGGCGCGAGCATCGCCACGATCTCCGGCGCGAGATCGACCGGTTCGCCGCTGGTCACCGACCGGGTGATCGTCTGGAATCCGCTGTCGAATCGGAGCTTCAACGTCAGGGTCCGTGCGCCGACGTCGGCCCGGCGGAGGCGTTGGGCGACGGCGTCGGCCAGACGGACCAGCTCGCGCCGCAACTCCGCGACCTCGTGCTTGTTGCCTTCGAACGTCTCCTCGTGGCCGATCGACTTGGCCTCCCGTTCGGGTTCGACCGGCCGGTCGTCGATCCCGCGGGCCAACGCCGAGAGGTGACGTGCCTGCGACGCGCCGAGCGACGTGGCCAGCACCCGCTCGTCGACCGTGACCAGATCGGCGACCCGCCGTACGCCGATGCGATGGAGCTTGTCGAGCGTGGCGGGCCCGACGCCCCAGAGCCGTTCCACCGGGAGCGGGCCGAGGAACGCATCGACGGCGTCGCGGTCGACCACGACCACACCGGGGCCCGGTTCGACGCCGCCGGGTGATGCGATCGGTTTCGCCTCGACCGATGCCAACTTGGCGAGGAACTTGTTCGGCGCCACGCCGACCGAGCAGGTGAGCTGCAGTTCGTCGGCGACCTCGGAGCGGATCCGCTGGGCGATCTCCGACGCCGGCCCGAACAGGCCGGTCGATCCGGTGACGTCGAGAAAGGCTTCGTCGAGCGAGAGCGGCTCGACCAGCGGGGTGTACCGATCGAGGATCGCGCGCACCTGGCCACTCACCTCGCTGTACAGCGCGTGGTCGCCGGGGAGGAACACCGCGTGCGCGCATCGTCGTTTCGCCACCACCGACGGCATCGCCGAGTGCACCCCGAATCGGCGCGCTTCGTACGAGGCCGCCGCCACCACACCCCGGCGACCCGTGCCGCCCACCACCACCGGTTGCCCCGCGAGTTCCGGACGCCGCCGCAACTCGACCGACACGAAGAACGCATCCATGTCGACGTGCACGATGGACCGCTGCCTCGATGCCACCACGCTGCCGACACTATGCGAGCGACCGGGCCAGCGACCGGGCTGGACCTCGCGTGGGCCGCGAGCCGTTGCCACCGCACACACCGACCCGGGGCGACGGTCCGGCGAGTACGATCGTTCGCCGTGGGGAGGATCGACGACCAGCTCGCCCGACGCGGCCTCGTGCTGCCGCCGCCGCTGCAGCCTCCGACCGGCGTCGTCCTGCCGTTCTCCATGGTGCGAACCGTCGGCGACCGGGCGATCGTGTCGGGTCATGGCCCCCAGGCGGCCGACGGTTCGGTCGGTGGCGCGCTGGGCCGGGTCCCCGACGAGGTGACGGTCGAGCAGGCCTACGAATCGGCCCGCCTGACCGGGCTCTCGATCCTCGCCGACCTCCGGCGCGAACTCGGCGATCTCGATCGCATCACGGCGTGGGGCCGAGTGTTCGGCATGGTCTGGTGTGCCCCCGACTTCCACGCGCAGCCGGCGGTGATCAACGGGTTCAGCGATCTGATCCTCGACGTGTTCGGCTCCGACGTCGGCGCGCACGCTCGTAGCGCCGTCGGGATGTCGAGCCTCCCGTTCCGCATCCCGGTCGAGATCGAGTGCGAGGTGACGATCAGGACCTGATCGACTCGACGACCGGGGCCACGGCCACGGTCTGGCCGGTACGCTGCGTCGTCGTGAGCGCGCCCGACGAGCCCGACGGTCAACTCTCGGCGTTGCCGTCGGTGGCTGTACGCATCACGGCGTTCGTCGCGATCTGCTTGAGCGGGCTCGCCGGAGCGCTGATCGGCTACTCGCTCGTCTCGCTGCAGTGCGAAGGCGACTGCGGCGTCTGGACCGGCATCGGGCTCCTGGTCGGCGCGTTGGCCGCGGCCGGCGGCATGGCGATCGTCGCCGTCCTGGTGATGCGGGCGATCGGCGAGTGGCGCGAGATCGAGGACCGCACCAATGCCGGGCACGCTCCGCGCTGAGCTCCGTTCGTTCGCCGAGGGACTGGCTCTGCAGGCCGGAACCGACGCCCTCGCCGGGCGACGAGCGCTCGGGGTCGGGCAACCGGTCGCCCACGACACGAAGTCCAGCCCGACCGATCCCGTCACCGAGTTCGATCGTGCCGCCGAGCGTCTGATCGTCGACGCCATTCGAACCCGGCGGCCGGACGACTCGATCGTCGGTGAGGAAGGAGCCGACCACGTCGGCACCTCCGGTCTCGCCTGGCACGTCGATCCGATCGACGGCACCGCCAACTTCGTGTACGACCTCCCGAGCTGGTGTACCTCGGTGGCGGTCGTCGACGACGACGGGCCCCTGGTCGGTGCGGTCTACGCGCCGGTCACCGACGAGTTGTTCTCCGCCGCCCGCGGGGACGGAGCGACCCGGAACGGGGAGACGATCCGCTGCTCGTCGGCGAGCGTCCTCTCCGAAGCGCTCGTCGGCACCGGGTTCAGCTACTCCGCCGAACGGCGCACGGTGCAGGCCCGACGACTCACCGAGCTGCTGCCCGCCGTGCGTGACATCCGGCGTCTCGGCTCGGCGGCGATCGACCTCTGCCTGGTCGCCTGTGGCCGTCTCGACGCGTACTACGAGGAGCACCTCAACTCCTGGGATCTCGCCGCCGGGGTGTTGATCGCCGCAGAAGCCGGAGCACGAACCTCCGACTTCACCCACGGTCGAGCAGGAACCTCGGAGACGGTCGCGGCGGCGCCGGGGGTCCACGACGCACTCCTCGCGCTGATCGCGACCATCGACGCCTGACCTCCGATCCGGGATCCCGGACGCGATGTCCAGCAAACGGGCGCGCGATACGGCATCATGGAGGCGTGGGTACACGCATCCTGGCCGTCGAGGACGACGAACGCATTCGTTCCGCGGTCAAACTCGCGCTCGAGGACGAGGGCTGGACCGTCGACGAGGCCGAGAGCGGCGAGGAGGCG
Source organism: Ilumatobacteraceae bacterium (assembly GCA_963698565.1). Lineage (GTDB taxonomy): Bacteria > Actinomycetota > Acidimicrobiia > Acidimicrobiales > Ilumatobacteraceae > Sva-07. Next base: position 62,729 of record CAVORH010000026.1, on the reverse strand, counting down.
ATCGAGAAGTTCGCCCGCTCCAACCCCGATGTCGTGCTGATCGACATCATGCTGCCGGGCATCGACGGCTTCGAGCTGTGTCGCACGCTGCGCCGGACGAGCGATGTGCCCGTGGTGATGGTCACCGCACGCAACGACACCCACGACGTGGTCGCCGGGCTCGAAGCCGGCGCCGACGACTACCTCACCAAGCCGTTCGCCCCGAAGGAGCTCTCCGCCCGGATCCGCGCCCTGCTCCGTCGGATCCGCCCCAGCGCCCCCGGTCACACCCATCTCAGCTTCGGTGACCTCGAACTGATCCCCGACGAGGGCAAGGTGCTGCGCGACGGCGAGGAGGTCCACCTCACCAAGACCGAGTTCCGCCTGCTGTGCGAACTCGCCGAGAGCCCGGGCAAGGTCCTCAGCCGCGAAGCGCTCCTCGACAAGGTCTGGGGCTACGACTACTTCGGTGACGGTCGCCTCGTCGACGTACACGTGCGTCGCCTGCGCACCAAGGTCGAAGCCGACCCCGCCAACCCGCGTCACGTCGTCACGGTACGCGGGCTCGGGTACCGGCTGCAGACGTGAACGAAGGCGGCTGGTTCCGTCGCCTGGTCAACCGCTCCCGCCCGGCGGCGCTCGGTCTCCGGCGCCGGATTCTGCTGATCTTCACGCTCGGCTCGCTGCTGCTGTCGGTGTTCCTCGCCACCACCACCTACGGCCTGGCGCGGTCGAGCATCGTCGCCGAACGCATCGACGCCGCGATCTCCACGTCGCAGCGCAACGCGCAGGGCGTCGAACGCGACCTGAGAACCCTGCCGAGCGACGCCGAGCCCGCGACGTCGTCGCTGGCACGCATCGGCGTGCAGGACTATCTGATCTGGTACGGCGGGCGATGGACGGGTGGAGCCGCCACCTTCCAGAACCCCGACATCCCTCCGGAACTGGTCACCCGGGTGATCGACCAGGGCACGTCGGCCAGTCAGATCATCGATGTCGGTGACGAACTCAACGTGGTCGTCGGGTGGGACATTCCGAGGATCGGCGCCTACTTCGAGGCGTTCAGCCTGGAGGAGGCCGACTCGACGCTGTCGAGCGTGCGCCTGTCGCTGCTGCTGGCCGCGGCGATCAGCATCGGTCTGGGCGTGTTGCTCGGCATCTTCGCCGCCCGCCGCGCCGTGCGGCCGGTCGGCACCGCGGCCCAGGCCGCGTCGGCGATCGCCGGCGGGCGACTCGACACCCGCCTCGAGTCCACCGACGACCCGGATCTCCGGGTGCTGACCGAATCGTTCAACGACATGGCCGAGGCCCTGCAGCAGCGCGTCGAACGCGACGCTCGCTTCGCCTCCGACGTCAGCCACGAGCTGCGGTCACCCCTGATGACCCTGTCGGCATCGGTCGAGGTGATGGAGGCCCGCCGTGACGAGCTCCCCGAACGGGCGCAGGCTGCCCTCGACCTCCTGTCCAGTGACGTCGTGCGCTTCCAGGGCCTGGTCGAGGACCTCCTGGAGATCTCCCGATTCGACGCCGGCGCGATCCGACTCCACATGGAGGAGCTGCTCGCCGCCGAGTTCGTCCGCCAGGCCGTCGCCGTCAGCTCACTGCCGCAGACCCCGGTGGTCGTGTCCGAACGCGCCGAGACCGCACTGATCCGCGGCGACCGCCGACGTCTGGCACGGGTGATCGCCAACCTGATCGACAACGCCCGCGCCTACGGCGGTGGGGAGCCCGAGGTGTCGATCACGGTGATCAACCCCGACGACGAGCCGATGTCGCACATCCTGATCGCCGTCGAGGATCACGGGCCCGGCGTCCTCGAGGAGGAACGTGATCTGGTCTTCGAACGCTTCGCCCGCGGTGGCGGAGCGGGCCGGCGCACCGGCAGCGAAGGCGCCGGACTCGGCCTCTCGCTGGTCGACGAACATGTCCGCATGCACGGCGGACGAGTGTGGGTGGAGGACCGTCTCGACGGCGAATCGGGGGCCCGGTTCGTGATCGAACTGATGGCAACGGAGCTCGACGAATGACACGCACGTCTCCGACCCACGGCTCCGGGCGCCTGATCGCCGCCCTGCTGGCGCTCGTGGCCGTGCTCACGGCCTGCTCGATCCAGCCCGAATCCGCGCCGAACGACCTGTCGGAAGAGCGCACTGCCGTGTTCGGGGAACCGGCGACCGGTGACGAAGCCGCCGGCACGCAGCGCATCTACCTGTTGGCGCCGCCCGACCCGGAGCAGCCCCAGCGGCTGCGGTCGGTGTCCCGTGACGTCCCCACGGGGGCTGCCAGCGCCGTCCTGGAATCGTTGTTCGCCGGACCCAACCGCGGAGAGCGCGATGCGCAGCTCGACACGGCGATCCCCTCCGATGTCGAGTTGCTCGGCACCCCCCGTGCGCTCGGCCAGGTGCTCTCCATCAACATGAACGACGTGTTCGGCGATCTCACGCCAGAAGGGCTGCGTCTCGCCGTCGCCCAGATCGTCACGACGGCGACCGACATCGAAGGCGTTGGCGCCGTCGAGTTGCGCATCGACGGCACGCAGCGGGTGTGGCCGCTCGGAAACGGCGAACTCACCGACCGGCCGTTGACCGCCTTCGACTACCCGGGCCTGATCGAATCGACGCAACCGGCGTTCCCCGGCGTGCCGACGCCGGCCGCCTGAAGAACCCGACCGGCGTCGAGGTTTCGACGGGGCCGCTCCCCTGCTAGCACTGGGTGGATGGGATGGGACAGCAGCCGACCGGTACCGTGGCAACGGTTGATCCGCGAGTGGCTGATCTACGCCGCGATCATGAGCGCGGTCTTCGTGATCTTCTTCCGCGGCGACAACGTGCTCGGCGCAATCGCCGGCGTGCTGATCAGCGGCCCGCTGTACCTGGCCTTCGGCGCCGCACTGGCGAAATTCGGCTACCAGCGACAGCGCCTGAAGGACGTCCGCCGCACCACAGCCACCGACCCGTCGCCGAACGCGGCACCCTCCGACGTCGCCGGCCGACCGAAGCCGGCGCCCACGAGCCGCACCGCCGGTGGTGGCAACCGGCCGAAGTCGTCCTCCAAGCGTCGACGGTGATCGGGACCGGGGTGCATCCGGTCGGCTACATTCTCCGCCCGTGACGGGACGCTGTGTCATCGCAATCGATGCCGGGACCACGGGTGTGCGCAGCCGTGCGGTCTTCACCGACGGACGACCTTCGGTCGGGTCGTACCGCGAGTTCACCCAGCACTACCCGGAACCGGGCTGGGTGGAGCACGATGCCGACGAGATCTGGGAGGCGGCGAGAGAGACGTTGCACTCCGTCGTGGGCGAGGTCCTCGGCCTCGCCGACATCGACGGCGTCGCCGCGATCGGGATCACCAACCAACGCGAAACGGTCCTCGCGTGGAACCGGGCCACCGGTCGTCCCTACGGGACGGCAATCGTGTGGCAGGACCGCAGGACCGCGGAGCGGTGCGACCAGCTCGACGCTGACGGCCACCTCCCGCTCGTGCGCGAGCGCACCGGACTCGTGCTCGATCCGTACTTCTCCGGCACCAAGGCCGAGTGGCTGCTCGCGAACCGTGACATCCCCATCGACGACGATCTCGCCATCGGCACGATCGACAGCTGGCTGATCTGGAAGTTGACCCACGGGGCGGTCTTCGCCACCGACGTCACCAACGCCAGCCGCACGATGCTGTGCGACATCCGCTCGCGGAGCTGGGATCCCGACCTCTGCGCGTTGTTGCACGTGCCGATCACCGCGTTGCCGACGATCGTGCCGTCGAGCGGCCGCATCGGCACGACCGACGAGCGAGCAGGGGTCGCCGGGAACATCCCGATCAGCGGTGTCGCCGGCGACCAGCAGGCTGCGCTGTTCGGCCAGGCATGTGTCACGCCGGGGATGGCGAAGAACACCTACGGCACCGGCTCGTTCGTGCTGCTCAACGTGGGTGAGACCTGTCCGCGCCCCACCGAGGGGATGCTCACCACCGTGGCCTGGACCCTCGCCGACGGCACGACGCACTACGCGCTCGAGGGATCGATCTTCGCGACGGGCGCGGCGATCCAGTGGTTGCGCGACGGCATCTCGATCATCGAATCGGCAGCGGAGGCCGGTCCGCTGGCGGAGTCGGTCGACGACACCGGCGGTGTGTACGTCGTACCTGCATTCGCCGGCCTGGGGTCGCCGTGGTGGGACCCGTATGCGCGTGGCACGATCGTCGGCATCACCAGAGGGACCGGTCGAGCGGAGATGACGCGGGCGGTCGTGGAGTCGATGGCGTACCAGACACGTGACGTGATCGATGCGATGACCGCTGCCAGCGGCACGCCGATCGTCGACCTGCGCGTCGACGGTGGTGCCTCCGTCATGGACTTCCTCTGCCAGTTCCAGGCCGACCAGTTGGGCGTCACGGTGCAACGGCCCGCTGATCAGGAGACCACGGCGCTCGGCGCTGCGTTCCTCGCCGGCCTGGCCGAGGGCGTCTGGCCGGATCTCGACGCCGTTGGCTCCCAATGGGAGCTCGACGCCGACTTCCCGCCCGCTGCGGACCGCACCGTCGCCGACGCACTCCACGCTCAGTGGCTCCGCGCCGTCGAACGCTCCCGCTCCTGGATCCCCCACTGACCCACACCGCGGAACCCGAACCACCCCGAAAAATGCCGGAACCGAGACGCTGAGCGTCCGATTTCGGGCATTTTTCGGAGATGGGGGGCGGGTTGCGGTCGTTTCAGGGGGCGACGAGGGCGTCGGCGAGACGCACGAGCAGGGAGAACCGGACGCGCTCTCGCTCGTGGATCGGGTTCCCGGACCGGCCGGCCGCAACCGCGAGGCGCGACACCGTCATGCTGGCCCAGAGCAGGTCGCTCGGTGCGGAGTCGTCCAGTCCGTCGAGGTGCTCGCTGCCGGCCAGGAACGCCGTCAACCACCCGAGATCCGGGACCTCGCCGACCGCCGCCACCTGTTCACCGTCGGCGAGCACGACGACCCAGTCGGTCTCGGAGAACCGCTGGATCCCCTGCACCATCACCCCGAGCCGTTCACTCGACGGACACTCGGCGATCGCCGCGCCGAGCGCGAGCGCCGACAGGCTCGCATCGGTCCGGTCGGGGTCGACGACCCGGATGCTCTCCACCGACACGCCGTCGACGGCATCGACCTCGGCGGTCAGCAGCGGCAACAGATCGTCATCGGGCAACGAGACGGTGAGTTCGTCGATCGCACGACCGCCACCCTGCTCCAGGATCTCGATCGCGAGGACGTCGCCGCGCACGGCACCGATCCGGCTCGCCACCTGCCCGAGCGCGCCGGGCCGATCGGGCATCCAGACTCTGACGACGATCGTGACCACGAGCGGCGACGGTATCGGAGCCGCTGTCGCCGGACGGTGACCACACCGTGACCATCGTGTTACGCCGGATGGGTCGCCCCGGTGACGGTCAGCCGAGTTTCGGCAGGCCGCGCTTGAGGTTGCGGATCGCCTGCTGGATGCGCTTCTCGTTCTCGATCAGCGCGAAGCGGACGAACCCCTCGCCACCGGGACCGAAGCCGACGCCCGGAGACAGCGCGACATCGGCGTCGCGCACGATGAGCGAGCAGAACTCCACCGAGTCCATCTCGGCGTAGGGCTCGGGGATCGGCGCCCACACGAACATCGAACCGCCCGGCTTGGGGATGTCCCATCCGATGCGCCCGAGACCCTCGATGAGCGCATCGCAGCGCGACTCGTAGATCGAACAGACCTCCTTCGGGAAGTCCGCCGCCTCGTTGATCGTCACGGTCGCAGCGATCTGGACCGGCTGGAACATGCCGTAGTCGAGGTAGCTCTTGAGCTTCACCAGCGCCTGCACCACCTCGGCGTTGCCGAGGAGGAACGCGCTGCGCCAGCCCGCCATCGAGAAACTCTTGGTCATCGAGTAGAGCTCGACGGCGCACTCCTTGGCTCCCTCGGCCTGCAGGATGCTCGGCGGCTGATGGCCGTCGAAACCGACGTCGGCGTACGCGAAGTCGTGCACGACGATCATCTCGTGCTCGCGACAGAAGTCGACGACCCGCTGCATGAACGGCAGGTCGACCGTCGCTCCGGTCGGGTTGTGCGGGAACGACATCACCAGGACCCGAGGCTTCGGCCAACCGACGTCCCACGCCGTCTGCAGACTGTCCATGAAGTCATCGGCGAAGTGCTCACGCTGATCGGGATCGGCGAGGAACCGCATCGGCACCTGACGGAGATCGGCACCGGCGAACAGCGGGCCGTAGATGTGGATCGGGTAGCTCGGGCTCGGCACGATCGCCGCATCACCCCGGTCGAGCAGTACCCACATCAGGTGGCTGAAGCCCTCCTTCGAACCGATCGTGTTGGTGATCTCGAGCTCGGGGTCGAGGTCGACGTCCCACTTGTTCTTGTAGTACCCGGCGATCGCCTCGCGCAGCTTCGGCAGCCCGCGGCTCAACGAGTACCGATGGTTCTTGGGGTTGCGTGCCGCTTCGGCCAGCTTGTCGACGGCGATCTGCGGCGACGGGATGTCGGGGTTGCCGAACCCGAGATCGACCACATCGGCGCCGGCGCGACGTGCCTCGATCTTCAAACCGTTGATGATCGAAAAGACGTACGGGGGCAAATTCTCGATGCGCCGGAACTCCATCGTTCCGAGGGTATCTGGCCCGGTGTGCGATGCTGGCAACGATGCCCAAGACACCAGCCCCCGACTGCATCCACGTGGTGATCGAGATCCCCCGTGGGAGCCGAAACAAGTACGAGATCGACCACGAGGACGGCAAGGTCTACCTCGACCGCCGACTCTTCACCGCCACGACCTACCCGGCCGACTACGGATTCCTCCCCGACACCCTCGCGGGCGACGGTGACCCGCTCGATGCGCTCGTCCTGCTCGAGGACCCGGTCTTCCCGGGCGTGATCGTCGAGTGCCGACCGATCGGCGTGCTGTACATGCGTGACGAGGCCGGCGAGGACGCCAAGTTGATCTGCGTACCGCCTCGCGAGCCCCGCTTCGAGAACGTCAACGAGCTGTCGGGCCTCCCCCACCAGCTCGTCGAGGAGATCGAGCACTTCTTCAACGTCTACAAGGCGTTGGAGCCCGAGAAGCACTCATCGAGCCAGGGCACGGGCGATCGAGCTGCCGCCTGGCGCGAGATCAACCAGGCCCGAGCGAACTACATCCCCCACTGACCCCGAGGCGATGAGTTCGCGCGCAACCTGCGCGCGCCGACACTCATCGCTCGCCGTCCGAGCGGAGGGTGGGGAGCAGGGCCGCGCCGACCGCGCCGGCGAGCGGGCCCCACGTGGCGAACTCGACACGCGGCAGCGGTCGCAGGTGGGGCTGGTACAGCAGCTCGCCGAACCAGCGCACGATCGGGTCGAGGTAGAGGTCGGCACCGGCCGCCAGGCCACCTCCCAGGACGAACATCTCCGGGTCGAAGGCGTTGGTCAGGTTCGACAAGCCCAGGGCCACCCACCGGGCGAACTCGTCGATGACGGCGAGCGCTTCGGGGTCGCCCTCTCGGGCCGCGGCCTGGACGTGCTCACCGCGTACCGCCTGCGGGTCGCCGCCCGCGTGGCGCACCACGTCGTGCAACCGGCGTCCGGTCGCGGCCTCCCGGGCGAGCATTGCGAGCCCCGATCCAGAGGCGTACCGCTCCCAGCACCCTCGCCGACCGCACGGGCACCTCGGGCCGTCGGGATCGACCACCATGTGACCGAACTCGCCGGCGAACCCGTTCATCCCGCGCTGCACCGCACCGTTCGCCACCAACCCGCCGCCGATGCCGGTTCCCAGCGTGACGAGCATCATGTTGTCGGTGCCCACCGCCGCCCCGAGCTGCCACTCGGCGATCGTGGCGCAGGTGGCGTCGTTGTCGACCGCGACGGGCGAACCCATCCGGTCCGACAACAGTCGGGCGACCTCGAAGTCGGCGACGCCGTCGAGGTTGGGGGCGGCCCGCAGTACCCCGGTGCGGGTCACCAACCCCGGGACGCCGACCCCGACACTGCCCTCCTCACCGAGTTCGTGTGCCAGCTCGCCGAGTACCTCGATCAGCGATCCGAGGCTGTCGACGCCGCGCGGCGTCGGCCGGTGGGCCTCGGCGAGCAGCTCGCCGTCGAGACCGATGGCGACGCCCAGCGCCTTGGTCCCCCCGACATCGATGCCCACCAGGCGCGTCGGCCCGGCAGCGGCGTTCACGCCTCGGCGCGGACCTTGAGCTCGCGGACCGTGTTCAGGATCCGGACCTCGGCGCGGCGCTTGACGAAGCCGGGGAGCGGGATCGCGAGGTCGATCTGCAGGTCGTAGCGCACGTTGGTGCGATCGTCTCCGTCGGGCTCGAACCGCCAGACGCCGTCGATCGAGCGCTGGATGTCACCGCTCAGCATCGTCCAGCCCATCTCGAACGGGGCGTTCGAGTAGTCGTACTTCAAGGTGTAGTGCGTACTGCGGCCCAACGCCGAGGCACGGAACTCCACCTCGAGCGGTCGGCCGAGTTCGTCGGTCGCACGGATGTTGACGTCCTTGATGTCGTGCGCCCACATCGGGTAGCTCTCCAGGTCGATGGCGATCTGCCAGACCCGTTCGTGAGGAGCCTCGATGGTGATGATCTCGGTCGCGGTCTCAGCCATGATCGTCATTCTGGTCGATCGGAGCAGCGGATGTCGCGACATCGGGTCGCGGCGGGAACACACCGTGGAATGCACACCACAGACCGTTGAGGCCGATCCCGTACATCGGGACCAGTACACCGACCGCCAGCGACGTACCGGGAGACCCGTCCGCCGCCTCCGAACGGGCGACCGCAGTGCCGATCCCGACGACGGTCTGGATCGCCAGCATCGACAGCATGATCCGTCGCACTCGCGCCGGTGTCGGGGAGCCGAGCAGCAGGTACACCTGTGTGACGGAGATCTCCTCCTCGCGGCTGCGTTGCACGGCGTTGTAGAACGACCACAGGAACGCGAACACCCCGATGGCGAACAACCCCATCGCCGTGATCGCTCCCACCCACTGGCTCGCCGTGGAGAACACGATCGCGGCCGTGAGTGCGGTGACGACGAACGCGACGGTACCGACGACGTCGGCGACCACGATCACATCACCGGCCGAGCGCGTCGGGGCTTTCTCGTCGGTGTCGACGGTGTGGGTGTTCACCGTTTCAGTCTGCCAGGTCGGCCCACGACCGCTCAGTCGTACACGCCGAGCGCGTCGCCGAGCCGTCGGGCGAGGACGTCGTAGGCGAACTCGTCGAGCGCCCGCTGGCGCGATCGCTCGCCCATCCGAGCGCGCAGGGCGTCGTCGTCGAGCAGCAGCGTGAACGCATCGACGACCGACTGGACGTCCTCGGGGTCGGAGATCACGACCCCGGTCTCGCCGTCGGCCACGGCCTCCGCGGCACCACCCGAGTCGCCGGCCACCTGCGGTACGCCGCAGGAGGCAGCTTCGACGAACACGATGCCGAACCCCTCCTGTTCGAGTCCGCCCCACCGGTTGCGGCACAGCATCGTGAAGATGTCGGCACACCCGTACAGCGGCGGAAGGTCGGCGTTCGGGATCCGGCCGAGGAACCGGACCGGCGCGTCGAGCTCGGTGGCGAGACGTTCGAGACGGTCGCGATCGCGCCCGGCACCGGCGATCACGAGCAGGAGATCGGGTCGGGTGAGGCGGAGCCGGGCCGCTGCTCGGATCGCGGTGTCGAACCCCTTGCGCGGAACCAGCCGAGAAACACCCACGATCACCTCGGCGTCGTCGGGGATCCCGAAGTGCTCGCGGGCCGCCGCTCGCTCGCTGGGCGAGAGCGGATGGAACTTGTCGGGATCGACCCCGCACGGCACGACGACGGTCGGCAGCGCGTGGCCGGCCGCGTGCTCGCCCTCGGCGGCGGGGTACCCACCGGCCGCAATGATCTTGCGGGCGCGTCGCAGCGTGTAGGCGAGTGCCTGCTTCGCCCCCGGCAGCCGACCGGGAACCGTCACCTCGGCACCGTGGAGCACCAGGTCGTACGGCAGCGCCAGCGACGGCCCGATCAGGCCCAGCGGCACCGCCGGGTCGATGACCACGAAGTCCGCGCCGATCTCCTTCGCCAACTCGTTGACCTGACGCACCATGAAGGGGTGCGGCAACAGCACGGGCTCGCGGGTGCGTTCGATGCGGTACGGCTCGCCGGCGTCGAAGACGTCGGCGCCCTCGTAGGGGCTGGTGAGCACCGCGAAGGATTCGGGCGGCAGTCGACGCCACCACTCCCACAGCAGCGACTGGATCCCTCCGATCTTCGGTGGGTAGTCGTTGGTGACGAGGAGGTGCTTCATGCGCTGGGTCGATCGTCGAGACGGGCGGCGGCCCAGGCGGCATGTTCGGCGAGGATCGGATCGATGCTCGAACGGTAGTGGTCGACGACGCGCCGGACGCGGCCATCGGCCGGGTCGCCGACGTTGCCGATCACGATCAGCGCGTTCCTGCGCAGCCAGCGGACGTCACGATCGGCGATGTACCAGTGGCCGTGGCGCTGTTCGATCGTGTCGTCGTCGGCGTCGAGCAGCTCGATCGCGTCGACCCACGCCTGCGCGGCGGGATCGAGTTCGATCGTGTCCCGCCGGCCGAGACGCACCGAGATCGGACAGGCGTCCTGGCAGTCGTCGCAGCCGTAGATCCGATCACCGATCGCGCTGCGGTACTCGACCGGAACCGACCCCGGCTTCTGGAGCACCCAGCTGAGGCAGCGGTTCGCGTCGATCACGCCGGGGGCGACGATCGCGCCGGTGGGGCAGTCGTCGATGCATCGCCGGCACGTGCCACAGCCGTCGTCCACCGGGGCGCTCGCCACTTCGTAGCGCGCGGTGGTGACCAGGCAACCGAGCACGTACCAGCTGCCCACGCCGGGAAGCAGCAGGTTGGCGTTCTTGCCGTACCAGCCGAGACCGGCCCGATGGGCGACGGCCCGGTCGACGATCGAGTTGTCGTCGGCGAACGCCACCGCGCGGTGGTCGGCACGCCGGATCCGACGGCCCACGTCGCGCAGCGCCGCCCGCAACGGTGCGTAGTGATCGACCCAGGCGTAGCGCCCGACGCGGGCATGCGGGCCGTCGCCGGGCGCCGGCGGGTCGACCTCGGTCAGGTACGAGCGAGCGGCCACGATGACCGACTGCGCTCCCGGCACCGCCCGCCGTGGGTCGGTCGAACGGTCGGGGTCACGGTAGGTGAACCCCATGTCGCCGTGGAGCCCCTCCGCAGCCCGATCGTGAAGCGCTGCTCTGGCCTCGTCGAGGACGTCGGCCGTGGTGACACCGACGTGGCTGATCCCGGCCGGGGCGAGCATCCGAACGATCTCGTCGATCGTGGGAAGTGGTTCGGGCCGCCGCACCGCGTCAGGGTACGGCAGGTCAGGGCACGGCAGGGTCAGGGCACCGCAGCGAGGTCGGCGGCGATCCCGCGCTCGAACTCGTCGATCGCGACGAACCGAACCGGGTCGTCGAGCATCCCCGCCTGCGCGAACAGGGCGATCGCCCGATCAGTGGCCGTGACGGGAGGGGCGACCGTGACGAAGCCGATCGGGCCGTCGTCGTTGGCGAGCAGATGCGACACGACGCAGTCGGTGCACGCCGTGGTACCGGTGGCGACGCAGGTGCCGCACTCGATGGAGAAGCCGTCGTGGTCGAGATCACTCATGCCGACGATGATGACGCGGGGCTGTCACAGAGTTGATCCGGCCGGCCGGCGTCAGAGCGCTGCGAGCAGCGCGTTGCTCGGCAGCGTGTTGGCGCCGAGTTGGCGCACGTCCGCGATGATCTCGGCGTCGTTCGTCACCACGACCACGGCTCGGCCCGCCGGGAGACGGCGGACCTCGTCGCGGATCACGTCGTCGGCGATGACGCCCTCGGGCGAGTAGGCCACGCGGAGCATCCGGCGCCGATCCGCGTGGGCCCCGACGACGGTGGAGCCGTCGAAGATGACGGTGATGTCGGTGCCGTGGCGCCGTGCGGTGTTCTCGAGCCCGTCGAGGAGCCGTCGGCGCTGTTCGTCGAGACGCTCGTCGGGCCAGCCGAGTTTCGCAACGTTGTAGCCGTCGACGACGACGGCAGCGTCGGACCTCAACAGGAACTCGGCGGCAGCCTTCGACGTGGAGATCACCCCGCCGGGGAGGCGCAGCGGCCGACGATGCTGCAAGGAGCGAGCGGTCGGCGAGGCTCCCGGCTGCGACTCCGACTCGGGCCCCTCGGTCGACGGTCCGAGGGACGCGGCGAGCGCATCGACCCGATCGCCCAGCTGGCGAGCCGCCTCGGCGATCGCATCCAGCTCGCCGAGATCGACGCCCGGTGCCTGCGGCGGTTCGGGATCGGGTGTCGGAGCCTCCGACGGCACCGCATCCGCCGGAGCGGATGAGGACGCCGCGTCGAGCCGCGCCCGGAGCGCGGCCTCGCGGTCACGAGCATGGCGAGCCTCGTTGCGGACATCGATCAGTTCGGCGCGCAATTCGCCGACGGCGTCCTCGGACTTCGTCAGGTCGGCGCGCACGATGTCGAGCTCGGTGCGGAGCGCGTCGAGCGACGCCGACTGCTCGACGAACGCCGCCTGCGCTCGCACGGCCAACTGTTCGGCGGCGGCTCGACGCTTCTCCGATCGTTTCAGTTCGGTGCGCAGATCGGCCTCGGTCGCCTCGCGTGCACGGGCGTCGAGCAGCGTCGCGACCTCGTCCTCCCAGCCGGTCGGTCGCTGCAGCCAGAGCAACCCGATCGGGTCGACCAGCTCGGGGACGGCGCCCACGGCGATCGTTCGGCGGAACGTGTCATCGGCCTCGATCGAGCGGCGCAACCGGCCCAGCGCCCCGGTCGGGATCCTCGCGGCGCCGAAGTGCGCACGCAGCTCCTTCGGGTAGGGCAGCGACCGCTTGCCCCGGTTGGCCTCCTCGGCGAGTGCCACCGCGAACTCGATCGCCGAGCGGAGATCGCGGTGCTCGATCTCGATCCCCTCGGACATGGCACGAGGTTACTCCACCTCGATGCGATCACGAACGCACGTTCTTGACAACGTACGCATGTTCGTGCTCTTCTGTCCGAGATGGCCGTCCGTTCGATCGCATCGCTCCCCCAGCAGCGCAGCTTCGACGATCTCGGCACGCCCCTGCACGACGTCGTGTTCTGCGTCATCGACCTCGAGACCACCGGCGGGAACCGCAACGAGGACCAGATCACCGAGGTCGGCGCGGTCAAGGTGCAAGGAGGCCAGTGCCTGGGCACCTTCCAGACCCTGGTCAACCCGGGCCGTGCGATTCCGCCCCAGATCACGGTGCTGACCGGTCTCACCGACGCGCTCGTGGCCCCGGCACCGCGCATCGGAGCGGTGCTCCCGTCGCTGACCGAGTTCGTCGGCGATGCGGTGATCGTGGGCCACAACGTCGGCTTCGACGTCGGTTTCCTGCGCGCTGCCTGCGAACGTCACGACCGTCCACCGCTGACCGGTCGCGTGGTCGACACCGTCGCCCTCGCCCGTCGACTCGTACGCGACGAGGTGCCCGACTGTCGCCTCGGCACGCTCGCATCGAGGTTTCGGCTCGACCACCGACCGAGCCACCGGGCGCTCGACGACGCACTCGCCACCGCCGACCTCCTCCACCTCCTGATCGAGCGAGCCGCCGGGCTGGGAGTCGTCGGGCTCGACGACCTCGTCGCGCTCGCCAAGCTCGCCGGCCACCCACAGGCCGCGAAGCTGAAATTGACCGCCGACCTGCCGCGGACACCGGGGGTCTACATGTTCCGCGGCCAACGCGACGACGTCCTCTACGTCGGCAAGGCCACCAACCTGCGCCAGCGCGTGCGCTCGTACTTCGGCAGCGACGATCGCCGCAAGATCGGCCCGATGCTGCGAGAGACCCAGTCGGTCACCCACCTCGATCTTCCCGACGCCCTGTCGGCCGAGGTGATCGAGAGCCGTCTGATCAGCCGGCTCCTCCCCCGCTACAACCGTGCGGGAACGCGGGCCGACCGGTACTGCTACATCCGGCTCGACACGGGCACACCCTGGCCTCGCCTCTCGGTGGTCAAGAACCCGTCACCGACCGGCGTACACCTCGGGCCGCTGCCGTCACGCACGATGGCCAACCTGGTCGTCGAGGCGATCCACAGCGCCGTGCCCCTGCGCCGGTGCACCGCTCGCCTCGGCCGCAACTACGTCGCCCCGGCCGACGCCCCGATGTGCAGCGCCGCCCAACTCGGCGTGGCCCTCTGCCCGTGCTCGGGCACCGTCGATCCCGGCGAGTACGCCGCTGCGGTGCAACTCGCCGCGGAGGCACTCGAGGGCCGCTCGCAGCGGGTGGCCGATGTCCTCCACGACAAGATGATGCAACTCGCCAACCAGCAGCGATTCGAGGAGGCGGCGGCGGCACGCGACCGGTTGACCGCGCTCGTGGGTGCCGCACGGCGCTTCCACCTCGTCGACGCGCTCCGCCGGGCGGGGCGGGCGGAGATCAGCGACGGTCAGTCGATCTGGATCGTCGACGGGGCGCGGCTCACCGACGCCACACGAGTCGGTTCGGCAGGCCGCGCGCTGCCCGTGCCGCCTCCCGATGCCACCGACAGCGCAGTGCTGTCTCGCCACCAGATCGACGAGGCGCTGTGCCTCGCACGATTCTGCGACAAGCGGGCCGAGCGACTCACGGTGCGGTGCACCGGCGAGTGGCTGTTCCCGGTCAGCGATCGGCTTCCGCAGCTGCGTGGGCTTGCGACACCCTGATCAGCGCGTCGAGGCTCGCCTGCGCGTGGCCGCCGTCGATCGAGGCGGTCGCCTGCTCGACACCGGTGGCCAGATCGCCGACGGTGCCCGACACCACGAGGGCCGCCGCCGCGTTCAGCACCACGACGTCGCGATGCGCGCCGAGCTCTCCTGCCAGCACGCGGCGTACGGCCAGCGCGTTCTCCTCCGGCGCGCCGCCGCGCAGGTCGTCGGCCTCCGCCCGAGGGAAACCGAGCGCGGCCGGATCGACCGTGAACTCGCTGATCGCCCCGTGATCGAGCGCCGTGACCTGTGACGGCCCGGTCGTCGTCAGCTCGTCCATGCCCTCGCCGTGGACGACCCACGCCGTGGTCAGGCCCTGACGTTCGAGCGCGACCGCCATCGGGGCGGCGAAACGGGCATCGGCAACGCCGATCAGCTGGCGTTCGACGCGCCCCGGGTTCGCCATCGGGCCCAGCAGGTTGAACGCCGTCGGCACGCCGAGCTCCCGGCGCGGCGGACCGGCGAATCGGAAGGCAGGGTGAAATGCCGGGGCGTAACAGAATCCGATGCCGGCCTCACGCACGCACGCCGCGACACCGGCGGCCGACAACTCGATCGCCACGCCGAGCAGTTCGAGGACGTCGGCCGTGCCGCACTTCGACGACGCTGACCGGTTTCCGTGCTTGCACACGGGAACGCCCGCGCCGGCAACGACCAGAGCCGCCATCGTGGAGACGTTGATCGAATGCGAGCCGTCCCCTCCGGTGCCGACCACGTCCACGCAGTGGGCCCGTTCGTCGTCGGTGAGAGGCACGAACGTCGCGGCGTGCATCGCCGCATCGAGCATGCCGTGCAGCTCCTCGGCGGTCTCACCCTTCGCCCGCAGCGCCACCAGGAAACCGGCGATCTGGGCGGCGGTTGCGTCACCGTCGAGGATCGCCGCCATCGCCGCACCGGCGTGGGCACCATCGAGATCGCCGCCCGAGAGCATCGTGGCGAGCACCACCGGCCATTCGAACGGAACCTTCGTCGTCGACATCGCGCCGATGGTAGATGCAACGGTTGGTGTCGGCCACCAGCCGTTGTGTCAGGAGACGCGGCGGCGCTGCCGGATGATCCGTCGGCGGTCCCGCTCGGTCGCGCCGCCCCACACGCCCGCCTTCTCACGGAACGACAGGGCGTGCTCCAGACACGACGCCTGGACGTGGCAACCGGCGCACACCGCCTTGGCGACCTCTGCGCCCTCGTCGTCGTCGGGATAGAACAACGCTGCGTCGAGACCCCGACATGCCCCGAGGTCCCACCACTTCAACTCCTGTACCGACACTTCGACTCCCCATGACGACTGCTGTCCAGGCGAATCTAGAACGCCCTCGTCGGATTCGCCAGTGAAATTTCGTGGCGGACGGATGACGTGCGTGTTTCGGCGGCGGAAGCGTGGCGGCGCCTCAGGGGCGCAGGTCGGCGAGCAGCTCGGCGTACGTGGCGTCGCTGAGCTCGACCGCTTCGAGGTACTCCGGGTGGGTGATCTCGATGCGCACGGGGCCCGCGGCGAAGGCCTCGACCTGCTCCGGGGTGAACTCGAAACGGATGTAGTGGACCGCCGCGGTGGCGGTCTCCCTGGTGAGCTGGCCGGCGTGCGCCTCGTCGGTGATCGATTCGACGCGGTCGCCGTTCGACAACACGATCACGAACGAGCGCTCGATGCCGACCAGCTTCGGCAGCCACTCTCGCATCTGGTCGTCGCTCGTGAGCTCCAGGAACACCGTGGCGCAGAGCTGGCCGGGTTCGGGGATCATCGGGTTGTAGGTGTCGAGTTCGACCTGGATGTCCTCGTCGGTGACGAGCTTCTCGACGCGGGTCATCTCCTGGATCTGGAGTCGCATCGTCTCACGGTTCTCGAACATCAGCGTGATGATGGTTCCGAACGCGAGGCGCCGACGGCGCTTGATCTCCATCACCGACGCACGGAACGATTCGCGCTCGCGCTCGTAGGCGCGCACGTCGGCGATGTCTTCGAGGGTGAGTTTGCGGGACATGGTGGGGGTGCTCCTCATCGAGGGGTTGATCGAGGGGTTGATCGAGGGGTTCGTGACCGGGTCGTCACACGTCTTCGGGGATGCCGTACGCCCGGGCGATCACCTGCAGGGGGTGCTGTGCGGTGCGACCGGTCTGCTCGACGATCGCCGTGTTGGCGAGATGACAATCGCCGGCAACGACATCGCCCCCGGCCTTGTCGATCTGCTCGCCCAGCTTCTTGGCGATCGGAACCGAGATGTCCTCGTTGCCGGCCCGGAATCCCCACATGCCGTCGATCCCCGAGCACTGCTGGACCAGCTTGACCTTGGCCCCGGTCAGCTTCATCAGGTCACGGCTCTTGAAGCCGATGTTCTGGGCTCGCAGGTGGCAGGGCGTGTGATACGTGATCGACTCGACGGTCTCACCGGTGAAATCGGTCTCGAGCGTCGTGTCGTCGCCCTTGTGGACGTTCATGAGATACTCGGCGGCATCGAAGGTGTGCTCGGCGACGAGTTCGGCGTCCGGGCCACCGACGTAGTCGAGGTAGTCCTTCTTGATGACGTAGCTGCACGTCGGCTGGGGCACGACGACGTCGGTCCCGGAACGGACCTCGGCCGCCAACGTCTTGATGTTCTTCTCGGCGATCTTGGTGAACTCCTTGACGTCACCGGAGTGGAGCCAGGGTGCACCGCAGCAGCCCGCAGCGGTGTTGTTGCACTCGATGCCGTTGTGTTCGTAGACCTTCACCAGGTCCTTGCCGATCGAGGTCTCCTGGTACTCGACGAGACACGTCGGGAACACGGTGACCCGCCCCTGGCGCTTGGTGAGGCGAACCTTGGGCCGCTTCTTGAACCAGGTGGAGAAGCGCTGCTTCGCGTAGGGCGGCAGCAGGCGCACCGAGGACACGCCGGTGACCTTGGCCACGGCCTTGCGGACGCCGGATCCGGGCTCGGCATTGACGACCTTGTTCGCGAGTGGCGCGGCGGTGGTGGCCAACGTGCCGAGCAGGTCGGTTCGCGCCATCATCTGGGTCGTGGCCTTGTCGCGGGCCGACTTGATGCCGTTGGCGTACTGCATCGCGTCGGCTCGCAGCATCAGGCGGGGGAAGTCGAGGTTCCACTCGTGCAGCTCGGGGATGTACGGGCAGTTGATGTAGCAGAGCTTGCACTGGAAGCACTCGTCGACCACCTGGTCCTGCTCGGCCGGCGTCAGCCGGCCGGCGTCCTGGTCGTCGTGCTTGTCGACCATCTCGAACAGCGTCGGGAACGAGGTGCAGAACTTGAAGCACAGGCGACACCCGTGGCAGAGGTCGTACACCCGGGTGAGTTCCTCACGGACGTCGGCTTCGTCGAAGTAGAGCGGATGCTTCGGGTCATACGTGGTGGTCATCAGGCAAGTCTTTCGTACTTGGTCGCGCCCCGAGCCACGCAACGTGCGTGACGGGCGGTCTCCGACGCGGGGTGGGTCGGTGAGAGGGGGCCGGTTCCGACCCCCTCTCACGCGGATTCGGCCTGGATGGCCGATGTCCGACTCGTCAGCTGATGGCTTCGAGGCCCTGGGTGAAGCGGCCGGCGTGGCTCTTCTCCGCGCGGGCGAGGGTCTCGAACCAGTCGGCGATCTCGTCGAAGCCCTCGTCGCGGGCGGTCTTGGCGAAGCCCGGGTACATCTGGGTGTACTCGTAGGTCTCGCCGGCGATCGACGCCTTGAAGTTCTCCTCGGTGTCACCGATCGGCTCGCCGGAGGCCGGGTCGCCGACTTCGGCGAGGTACTCGAGGTGGCCGTGCGCGTGACCGGTCTCACCCTCCGCGACGGAGCGGAACAGCGCGGCGGAGTCGGGGTAGCCCTCGATGTCGGCCTTCTGGGCGAACCACAGGTAGCGGCGGTTGGCCTGGCTCTCGCCGGCGAAGGCCTCCTTCAGGTTCTCGTGGGTCTTGGTGCCGTTCAGGTCTGGCATGTCGGTGCTCCTTGTTGGGTTGGGTTGATGAGGTTGGTGGGATGAACGTGCCGGGTTCGCGTCACGGGCCGGTGCGGCAGTCGACGCAGGTACCGCCGAACACGATCGAGGCATCGGTTGCGGCGAAGCCGTGGAGGTCGTCGACGACGAGGCCGCCGGTGCCCTCGACGTAGAGATCGACGACCGCGCCGCAGTGGTCGCAGACCCCGTGATGGTGGTGGTCGACGTTGGGGTCGAACCGCGTGGCGCCGGCTCCGAGGACCACCGACTGGAGTTCGCCCATCTCGGCGAGGTCGGTGAGCGTGGTGTACACGGTGCGCAGCGAGATCCCCGGCATCAGCTCGCTCGCCCGGGCGAAGAGCGCCTCGGCGGTGGGGTGCGAGGTGTTGCCGTCGAGCAGGCCGAACAGCAGCTGGCGCTGGGGAGTGACCTTGAGCCCCCGGGCACGGAAGGCCTCGGCGAGTTCGGGCGGTGACTTCACGGCGACGATTCTATGCGCAACGGTTGTTCGTTAGCAATTCATGCAGATTGTGACGTTCGGCCCTGGTCAACGGCGCTGTCGGTGGTCACTCTGCTGGTCACCCTGCGAGTACCGCGCTTGAATGTCGCCCACGCGGAGGCGTGTCCTAGGATCGCCGCGATGTCGACCAGCCCTCGCCAGTTCGAGCGCACCGCGATGCTCGAGGAACTGCGCTCCACGGCTGCACCGGGCGGCGAACCGCTCGACGTGCTGGTGATCGGCGGTGGGATCACCGGCGTCGGCGTGGCGCTCGACGCTGCCGCACGCGGCCTGCGCACCGGGTTGCTCGAGCGCGACGACTTCGCGAGCGGGACGTCGTCGAAGAGCTCCAAGATGGTGCACGGCGGGCTGCGCTACCTGCAGAACGGCGACGTCCGGCTCGTCTACGAGGCGCTGCGAGAACGGCGACGGCTGATGCGCAACGCACCGCACCTCGTGTCGCTCCTGCCGTTCATGATCCCCATCCTCACCAAGGACGGGGTGGTGTCCAAGAAGGTCGCGAAGGCACTCGGCTCGGCGATGTGGATGTACGACCTGACCGGCGGCTGGCGCATCGGCAAGCTCCACGAGCGTCTGTCGGCCGACGAAGCGGCCGCCCACTTCCCCACCACCCATCTCGACAAGCTCAGCGCCGGCTACCTCTACTACGACGCCGGCGCCGACGACGCGCGCCTCACGCTCACGATCGCTCGCACCGCCGCCCGCCACGGCGCGTTGGTCGCGAACCGCTGCGGTGTGGTCGAGATCACCCGGGACGCCGAGGGTCGCGCCGACGGTGTCGTGGCGGAAGCGGACGGCGAGCGCTTCGCGATTCGGGCTCGCTGCGTGGTCAACGCAGCGGGCGTGTGGGCCGACGAGGTCCGAGCCCTCGACGAGGGCAGCGATCCCGACTCGATCCGACCCGCCAAGGGCGTCCACGTCACGATCCCGTGGGAGAAGGTCCGCAACGACATCGCCGTCATCATCCCGGTACGCAGCGACAAGCGCAGCCTGTTCCTGGTGCCGTGGGGCGAGCGGGCCGACGGCACGTTCCGGCACGTGTACATCGGCACGACCGACACCGATGACGACGGACCGCTCGATGATCCGCAGTGCACCTCGGTCGACATCGACTACGTCCTCACCGCGCTCAACGAAGCCCTCACCGAGACCGTGACGCGCGACGACATCACCGGCGTGTGGGCGGGCCTGCGACCACTCGTCAAGGCGGCGTCCACCGACGACCGAACCGGCAAGACCGCTGACCTGTCGCGTCAACACCAGGTGGCAGTCAGCGACTCCGGCGTGGTTCGCGTCAACGGCGGCAAGCTGACCACCTATCGCGAGATGGCCGAGGACACCGTCGATGTCGTCGTCGAACGGCTCGGCACACCGCGACGCACCCACCGTTCCCGCACCCGCCACCTGGAGCTGGTGGGGGCCACACGGCGCCGTGAGCCCCCGGGCAGCGTCGACGCCCACCTGGTCGGGCGCTACGGCACCGAGGCCGACGAGCTCCGGGCCCTGATCGCCTTCGACCCCTCGCTCGCGGCTCCGCTCGTCGACGGGCAGCCCTACCTGCGAGCCGAGGCCGTGTACGCCGCACGCCACGAGATGATCACCACGCTCGACGACGTCCTCGTGCGGCGCACGCGTGCCCATCTGTTCGATCGGCACGCCTCCCTCGCCGCCGCACCCGCCACGGCGGACCTCCTCGCAGCGGAACTCGGCTGGGATGCCGACGAGACCGCCCGACAGCTCCGCGCCTACGAGCAGCTGTGCCTCGCCGAGGAATCGGCCGCCCGAGAGACCGCAGGAGCCGACGATGCCCATCTCGCCAACGCCACCGATTGAACTCACCGGCGACGAGTCGCATCTCACCGGCACGGTGATCGACGTGCCGGAGGAAGCGCTCGCCGCGCTGCAGTCGATCTGCGAGGTCGTCGACGAGGGAGTCGACGTCGCCGAGGCGAGCCGCGACTGGTGGCCGCTCGCTCTGCACTGGGCCCTCGCCGGACAGGTGCCCCAGCTCGCCGACGCCGTCGTGCGACCGACGACGCTCGACGAGGTCGTGCGCGTGGTCCAGGTGTGCAACAACGCCCGGCTCCCGTTGACCGTCGCGGGTGGGCGCAGCGGGGTCTGCGGCGCCGCGACGCCGGTGTTCGGCGGGGTGGTCCTCGATGCCACGGCGCTCGCCGGAGTGATCGACGTCGATGTGGTCTCGGGTGTCGTCGAGGTGCTCCCGGGGACGTTCGGCCCCGACCTCGAGGACGCGCTGCGACCGATGGGGCTGTCGGTGGGGCACTTCCCGCAGAGCTTCGACCTGGCCACCGTCGGCGGCTGGATCGGTTCGCGTGGCGCCGGGCAGTACTCGACGCGCTACGGCAAGATCGAGGACCTGGTCGTCGGGCTCGAAGTGGTGCTCGCCGACGGCTCGGTGATCCGCACCGGCGGCGCACCTGCCGCCGCCGCCGGACCCGACCTCACCCAGCTGTTCGTCGGCTCCGAAGGCACCCTCGGCGTGATCACCCGCGTCTGGTTGCGAACGCATCCGACGCCCGAGCACGAGGCTCGAGCCGCCTACTCGTTGTCGTCGTTCGCCGACGGTGTCGACGCCTGCCGTCGGATCCTGCAGGCCGGCGCCACGCCCGCCGTGCTCCGGCTGTACGACGCCGCCGAATCTCAACGAGGCCAGGGTGGCGACGGCACCGAGTGCATCCTGCTCGTCCTCGACGAAGGCACCCCGGAGATCGTCGATGCCACGATGACGATCGTCGAGCGCAGCTGCCTCGCTGCCGGCGCCCGACCCGCCGACGTCGACCTCGTCGCCCGCTGGCTCGACCACCGCAACGACACCTCGGCTCTCCAGGGCCTCACCCGCAAGGGGTTCGTGGTCGACACGATGGAGATCGCCGCACCGTGGTCGGTACTCGGCGCACTGTTCGATGGCGTTCGTACGGCGCTCATGGCCGTTCCGACCGCGCGGGCAGCGACCTGCCACCTCTCGCACAGCTACGCCGACGGCGCCTGTCTCTACTTCACGTTCGCCGCCACGCCGACGTCCGACGAGATCGAGTCGACGTACATCGCGCTGTGGGACGCCGGGCAACGGGCGGTGCTCGCCGGAGGCGGCAACCTGTCGCACCATCACGGCGTCGGGATCAACCGCGGCCGGTTCATGGCCGAGGCGCTCGGCCCGGCCCACCGGGTGCTGATCGCGCTGAAGTCGACCCTCGACCCGAACGGGATCATGAACCCCGGCAAGCTCGGACTGCCGACACCGTTCGGAGCGGCGCCCTGGCCATGAGTCGGTTCGATCCCGAAGCACTCCGGGCGGGCATCGGTGTCTGTCTGATCCTCGCCGTGCCACTCACGCTCGTCGCCGCCTTCGTCGACTCCGACGACAGCGGCTTGAACGCGTTCTTCTTCTTCGGCGCGATGTTCGGGTTCGTCCTCGGCGCCGGCTGCGCGGCGTGGCTGCAGCAGCGCGGCACGCCGATGAGCCACGGCATCGTCACCGCGATCGTCGCCTATCTCGGCGCCCAGGCCGTCTTCGTGTCGTTCCGCCTGCTCCGCGGCAACAGCGTCAACTGGTTCGGCGTCTTCTTCACGCTCTCGCTGGTCATGCTCGCCGGACTGATCGGCGGGCTGCTCGGCAGCTCGTTGCAGGCGCGTGGCATCGTCCCGTCGAACAGGAGGCCCCGACCGTGACGAACATCCTGGTGATCGACGTCGGCACGACCGGGCTTCGGGCGGCGGTCGTCGACGACACCCTGTCGGTCCGCGCGTACGAGTACCGGCCGTGTCCTCCGATCACGCCAGCGCCCGGACTCGCCGAGATCGACGGGGTGGCGATGGCGGAGCTCCTGCTCGACGCTGCCCGTACCGCGATCGCACGCGTCGACACGCCGATCGATGCCGTCGGCATCACCAACCAGCGCGCCAGCGTGCTGCTGTGGGATCGAACCACCGGCGCCCCACTCGCCCCCGGGTTGGGCTGGCAGGACCTGCGAACGGTCGGCGACTGCATCGTGGCGAAGCTCGAGCACGGCTGGGCGCTCGCCCCGAACCAGTCGGCCACGAAGGCGAGCTGGCTGTTGGCGAACACGCCGGATCTCGACGGCCGCGACGTCTGCATCGGCACGATCGATTCCTGGGTCGCATGGACGCTCACCGAGGGCGCCGCGCACGTGAGCGACCAGACCAACGCGTCGGCGACCACGAACGGGCTGCGACTCGTCGACGGCTCGGACTGGAACTCGTCGATCTGCGACGGACTCGGGGTTCCGATCTCCACGCTCCCGAACGTCGTCGACTCCGTCGGGGTGTGCGGCCATGCGACGGCGCTCCCGGGCGCCCCACCGATCTCGGCGATGCTCGGCGATCAGCAGGCCTCGTTGATCGGCCAGAGCTGCATCAAGCCCGGCCGGGCCAAGATCACCTTCGGCAGCGGCGGGATGCTCGACGTCTGTACCGACCAGCCGACGCCCGACGGCGCCCACCGTCATCGGTCGGGCACCTACCCCCTGCCGCTGTGGTCGATCGACGGTCGCCTGACGTGGGGGGTGGAGGGCATCATGCTGTCGGCCGGCACGAACGTCGAGTGGTTGAGCGACGACCTGCAACTGATCGACGACCCCGCCGACAGCCACGACGTCGCGAGCCGATGCGCCGACTCCGACGGCGTGGTGTACGTGCCCGCGCTGATGGGGCTCGGGACCCCGCGGTGGGACTACGGCGCCCGCGGAGCGCTGCTCGGCCTCACCCGCGGATCGGCGCGCGAACACGTGGTGCGGGCGGTCCTCGAGGGCATCGCCCACCGTGGCGCCGACCTGCTGGAGGCAGCGAACGCCGACACCGGTCTCGACATCCACACCGTGCGTGTCGACGGGGGCATGATCGCCAATCCGACGTTCATCCAGGCGCTGGCCGACGCCGCCGACCTGCCGATCGAGGTCGCCCCGGTCGCCGAGTCGACGACGATCGGCGCGGCATTCATGGCCGGCCTCGGCGTCGGGATCTGGGACGACATCCACGAACTCGACGACCTGTGGAAGCCGGCGCGGATCGTCGAGCCGAGTCCCGGCAACGACCACGCCGGCCGGCGCGCCCGCTGGCGCGACGCCGTCGACCGAGCCGCCGGCTGGCATCCCGACCTGTCGGCGCTGGACTTCTGAGCGATCACCGGATGAACGGCTCGCGAACCCTAGAATTGCTCGGATGCCCTCCCAGCGGGAAGGCTGTAGCACGCATGACCTCGAAAGGACACTCCCCCGTGGACCTCGTATCCGCTGAGCCCGCAACATCGCGGCGAAGCCTCATCGGCGCGTTGGGCGCTGCTGGTCTCGCCAGCGCCGCCGCACTCGCCGTCGCCCGACCGGCCTCTGCCGCCCCGTACAGCCCCACCGAATCCGACAAGGCGGTGCTCGAACAGGCGCTGCAGTTGGAGTTGGCGGCCAAGCTGCTCTACCGCGACGCGGTCGAGGCCGGGCTCACCGGCGCTGCGCTCGAGGTCGCCCAGGTGTTCGGCGACAACCACGAGGCCTACGCCGACCAGTTCGCCGCGATCACCGGCATCTCCGCCGACACCTACAACGAGGACTTCTACGACGAACTCAAGGACGAGTTCGCGACCTCCGACGTCGCGCAGTTCGCGCAGGCGGCATGGCAGTTGGAGAACAACTTCGCCGCGACCTACACCGAGCTGTTCACCGGGTTCGAAGCCGTCGAATCGCAGACGGTGGTCGCCTCGATCGTCGTCATCAACGGTCGGATGGCGACGGTCCTCGCCGACCTCGCAGGCGTGTCCGACCAGCTGAACCTGGTGTTCGATCCACCCACCGAGATCATCACGCTCACGGAGGGCGCCGCATCATGAGCACGTTCCCACCCCGAGACGACTCCAAGGTCAGCCGGCGTCAGGCGTTCAAGATCGGCGGCATCACGGTGTCGCTCGCCGCGCTGGTCGCAGCATGCGGCGACGACCGCGGAGGCGACACGGCGCCCGGCCGGGTCGGCTATGCGCCCCCGGTCACCGATCCGCCGGACTACAACGTCGACGATGCCGTGCGCCTGCGCACGGCGGCCTCGCTCGAATACACCGTGATCAGCGTCTACGAGCGAGCGATCGAGTCCGGCATCGTCGAGCCGTCGTCGGACGAACTCGTCTCGCGTCTGATCGACACCCACCAGGCGAGTGCCGACCAGTTGGCTGCACTGACCGATGCCGAAGGCGGCGTTCCGTGGGAGTGCACGAACCCATGGCTCGACAACCGCCTGATCGAGCCCGTCTTCCAGGCGATCGAGATCAGCGACGACCCGGCCCGCGACCTGCTGCGTTTCGCCGTCGCACTCGAGAACCTCGCTGCATCGACGCATCAGGTCTTCGCCGTCGAGCTGACGGACCCTGCCGCCAAGACGTTCGCCCTCGAGACCGCGACGGCGGAATCACGCCAGGCTGCAGCCATCGTGGCGATCGATCGCGGTCCCGACGGCTACATCAGTCCCGAGGTGTACGGCGAAGGTGTCCCCACCGATGTGGAGGGGTTGCCGAACATCTACTCGATCACCAGCCGCTTCGGATCGGTCGGACAGGCCGAGCTGATCGTCGGTCCGGCCGACGAGAACGGCTCGCGCGAGTCGTTCAACCTCCAGACCCCGGCCGAGAACTCGTTCATCTACAACGAGCTCGAACCCAGCTGCTGACGTTCCCCGTCGGCGCGGTCGTACACTCCCCCTCGCAATGGTGAGGTGGCCGGGTGACCGCGGCGGTGCGTGCTGCACCGTCGAGGAAAGTCGGGACTCCACAGGGCAGGGTGCTGGCGAGAGCCAGGTCGGGGCGACCTGACGGACAAGTGCAACAGAGAGAGACCGCCGATGGGTCGGCCCGCTTCGGCGGACCGGTCACAGGTGAGGGTGAAACGGTGCGGTAAGAGCGCACCAGCGGCGACGGCGACGTCGTCGGCTCGGTAAACCCCACCCGGAGCAAGGCCGAGCAGAGGGGTGAGCTGCCCGCTCGTCCGGGCATCACGCCCGGGCACCCTCGGGTAGGCCGCAGAGATGGATGGTCACCGCTCACCCGGGCAACCGGGTGCTCACAGAATCCCGCTTACAGGCCGCCTCACCGTTGCGCCACCAGGTCGGGACGCGCCTCGGGGTCGTATGGCTCTGACCTTCGATGCCCTCGACGGCGTAGGGTCGACCGCAGAGGAGTCCGACATGACCTCATCAGTGTTCGGGCGGGAGGCGTTGCGGGTGGGAATCCTCGCGTCTCCCTGGGTGCCGGTACCCCCGGTCGGGTACGGCGGCACCGAGAGCGTGGTCGACCGACTCGCTCGCGGGCTCCAGACAGCGGGCCACGAGGTGCGTCTGTGGACCACCGGCGACTCGACCTGCCCCGTGCCGCGCGGCTTCACCTACCCGACCGCCCGCACCCAGGAGATGGGAACCAGCTCGATCGAGCTCCGGCACACGCTCGAGGGCTACGAATGGTTCGGCCACGAAGGGTGCGACGTGATCCACGACCACACCCTGGTCGGCCCGTTCCTCGCCACGCCGAACGCTCCGGTGATCACCACGAACCACGGCCCGTTCGACAACCCGGAACTGGCGACGATCTTCAGCCGCCTCCCGAGGGCGATCCCGATCATCGCCATCTCGAGGAGTCAGGCATCGGTCGCTCCCGGACTCGGTATCCACGTTGCCCACGTGATCCACCACGGCATCGACGTCGACGAGGTCCCCGAGGGCGACGGAGGCGGCGACGAACACGGCCCGTACCTGCTCTTCCTCGGCCGGATGAATCCGGCCAAGGGAGTGCTCCAGGCGATCGAGATCGCGCGAGCCACCGGACATCGGCTCCTGATGGCCGCCAAGATGCGCGAAGCGGTCGAGTTGGCGTTCTTCGAGGACATGGTCGCGTCGCAGTGCACCGAGGGCATCGAGTACATCGGTGAGGTCGCGGGCACCGAGAAGGACCGGCTGATCGGCGGCGCGACGGCCCTGCTCAGCCCGATCCAGTGGCCCGAGCCGTTCGGACTGATGATGATCGAGGCGCTCGCCGCCGGCACGCCCGTGATCTCGACTCCACGGGGCGCCGCGCCGGAGATCATCGTGCACGGACGGACCGGGTTCCTCTGCGACGACACCGACAGCCTCGTACGCGCCGTCCGGTCGATCGAGCGGATCGATCGCCGCGACTGCCGAGCCGATGTCGCCCGCCGATTCAGCGTCGACAGGATGGTGGGACGACACGTCGCCGCCTACCGGGCGCTGCTGGCCGGCTCGGGCGGCGATCGTCACGAACCCGTCGAGCGAATGAGCCTCGTATGAGCCCCATGACCGAACCGATGAACGCCGATGACTGGACCGTGCCGGCGGTCGGCACGGGCGCGATCACACTGGTCTCCGGTCGCGACTTCGCGATCTGCGACACGAGCGGCGACATGACCCGCGGAGCGGTACACGGCCTGATCCACGACGACCGCCGGTATCTCGACATCTGGTCGCTCCGCCTCACGGACCTGGAACTGCGGCCACTGGCGGCCACGACTCCCACACCGTTCAGTGCGGTGTTCGTCGCACGGGTCCACGAACCCGGCGGCCGTCCGCTTCCCGTGCTCGTCATCAGACGACGGACGGTCGGGCACGGCATGCGGGAGGTGATCGAGGTCCACAACTCCGGACGCGAGGGGTACGACCTCACGATGACGATCGACGCCGGAGCCGACTTCAGCCACCTGTTCGACGTGAAGTCGGGCCGGCCGAGCACCACCCACGGCACGATCACCCGGACCGACGACGGCATCCGCATCGACCACCCGGACCCCGAGGTGGGGCAACGAACGCTGCTCGGCCTCGAACCAGCGGCATCGGACGTCGTGGCCCACGGCTGGTCCTGGCACGTCGAGATCGGCCCACACAGCCGTCACCTGGCTCGAATCACCGTCGATGCCGTCACCAGCGCCCCGACCGACGAGTCGCTCGTCGAGTTCGACGATGGCACGACTCCGGAGGATTCGAACCCTGATGTCGATGATCTGTCCCACCACCGCTACGAGACCTGGCAGGAGCGCGTGCCGACGATCGTCTCACCGGACCCACGCCTCGCGGTCGGGGTGCGCAAGTCGCTCGAGGATCTGGCGTCGCTGCGCATCTTCGACACGGCCCATCCCGAGCTGGCGGTCGTCGCCGCCGGTGCCCCCTGGTACATGACGTTGTTCGGGCGCGACGCCCTCCTGACGTCGTACATGGCGATGCCGTTCGCTCCGGAACTCGCCCGCGGCGTCCTCCACGAGCTGGCCGAACTGCAGGGGCGGGTGACCGATCCACGCTCCGGCGAGCAGCCGGGCAAGATCATGCACGAACTGCGAGCACACGGCGGGGCCGGCCCCTTCAGCGAGCGTTCGCGCTACTACGGCACGGTGGACGCGACACCGCTGTACGTCCTCGTGGCCGCCGAGGCGATGCGCTGGGGCGCCGTCACCACCGCGGACCGCGCCTGGCTGCTCCCTGCCGTCGACGCTGCGATCGCCTGGATCCGTGACGACGGCGACAGCGACGGCGACGGCTTCGTCGACTACGCACCCCACGACGAGCGCGGGCTCACCAATCAGGGCTGGAAGGATTCCTGGGACGGCGTCAACTTCGCCGATGGGTCACTCCCGGAGGCACCGATCGCGCTCGTCGAGGTGCAGGGGTACACCTATGCCGCCCTGCGAGGTGCCGCCGAGATCTATCGCAACGTGCAGCGAGACGACGACGCCACCCGGTGCGATCACGAGGCCCATGCCCTCCGCGCGCTGTTCAACGAGCGCTTCTGGGACGATCGGGGATGGTTCGTCGAGGCGCTCGACGGATCGGGCCGGGCGGTCGACTCGCTCGGCTCGAACCCGGGGCATGCCCTGTGGGCGGGCATCGCCGATGCCGATCTCGCCGATCGATATCTCGATGGTGTGGTCAGCGACGAACTGTGGACCGGCTGGGGCATCCGTACGTTGGCGACGCCGATGGGGGCGTACGACCCGCTCAGTTACCACAACGGTTCGGTGTGGCCCCACGACACGGCGATCTGTCTCGCCGGGGCCGCCCGCTACGGCCGGTGGGACGTCGTCGACCGACTCACCGACGGATTGCTCGACGCGTCGATGTACTTCGGTGGCCGCCTCCCCGAACTGTTCGCAGGGCTCTCCCGCCGGCTGGTGCCGGTTCCGGTTCCCTACCCCGGCTCGTGCTCGCCACAGGCGTGGGCGGCGGCGTCGGTGCTGCTGCTCCTGCGGGCCAATCTCGGGCTCGACGCCGACGTCCCGGGCCAGAAGATCTTCGTGCGCCCCGAGGGCCGACTCGTACGCGACATCACCTGCGACCGCCTCGTGATCGGCGGCCGTTACGCCTCGATCGCTGTTCGCGACGGGGTCGTCTCGGCCCGTGCGGACGGCCTCGACATCGTCGACGAGGGCCGGGTGCCTGCCTGATCGGCTGGAGCGGCGACCGTTCGTCCGTCGTTGCCGATCACACCCTTCACCGGCCCGAAACCAGCACGCAACATCTGCTGCTTACGGTCGCGGCCATGGCATTTCACACCACCGTCAGCACCTACGAACGTCCGCCGATCAAGGCGACGCCGATCAAGACCACCCCGATCAAGCCGACGCCTCCGCGTCAGACACCGATCAAGCCGGCGCGCTGACCGCCCACCTGCGGCGACATCGCCGCACGTGAGCAACGACTGCGATCTCCGATCCGCCGAGGCGGTGTGACCCCCGGCTAGGTTTCGCTCCGACATGGGGGTGTCTCGATCGGGCTGGGGAGCCGCGGAGGTCAGGCGATGGTCGGTGCAGTTCGCACCGGCTCTCGGCCTGATCGCGGTCCAACTGGTGTTCTTCGGGCTGCCCGCCGGAGCATGGATCCGCGGCGTCGTCCTCGGCCTGCTGATCGCCCTGCTCGCCGTCGGCATGGCGCTCGTCTATCGGGCCAACCGGGTGATCAACTTCGCCCAGGCCGATCTCGGCTTCGTCCCGACGTCGCTCGCGGTCGGCCTGATCGTCTTCTCCGGCCTGCCGTACCTGTTCGGCTTCGGTGTCGGGCTGGCCGCTGCGGTCGCCCTGGGCGCGATCGTCGAGCTCGCCTTCGTCCGCCGCTTCGCGAAGTCATCGCGCCTCGTCCTGACGGTGGCGACGATCGGCATCACCCAGCTGCTCGCCGCCTTCGCACTGCTGGTGCCACGCATGTGGGACCAGAGCGCCGCCTCGCAGCGCATCCCGCCACCGGTCGACTGGAAGGTCACCGTCGGCACGTTCATCCTCTCGGCCAACGACCTCATCGCACTCGTCGTCGCCCCGCTGGCGATGATCGGCGTGGCCGTGTTCCTCGGCACCACCCGGATCGGCACGGCGATCCGCGGTTCGGCCGAACGCAGCGAGCGGGCGTTGATGCTCGGCATCCCCGTCGCCTGGCTGTCGACGCTGGTGTGGGCGATCGCCGCCGGGCTGTCGTTCCTGGCGCTGTTCCTGCGCGCCGGCATCCTCGGCGTCCCGCTCGGTGCCGCACTCAGCCTGACCGCCCTCGTGCAGGCGCTCGCCGCGCTCGTGATCGGACGGCTCCGGAATCTCCCGACGGTCGCCACCACCGCAGTGGCGCTCGGCGTGCTCGAGTACGGCGTTGCCTGGAACGCCAGCAGCCCGTTGCTCGTGATGCCGATCATCGGTGCGTTCGTCCTCGTCGCGCTGCTCCTGCAGCGTCGCCAGTACGGCCGGGTCGACCGCGACGAAGCCGCCGGCTGGCGACTCGCCGACGAGGTCCGGCCGCTGCGGCCCGCCGTTGCCCGTCTCCCCCTCGTGCGCCTGATGCGCTGGGGCACCGCCGCGCTGATCCTCGTCGGTCTCGCCCTGATCCCGATGCTGCTGCGAACCGACCAGATCATCAAGGCGACCGCCGTCGTCGTGTTCGCCGTGATCGGCTTGTCGCTCGTCGTGCTGTCGGGCTGGGCCGGCCAGATCTCGCTCGGTCAGATGGCCTTCGTCGCCATCGGCGCAGCGGTGAGCGCGAAGTGCACGCTGAACTGGAACGTCGACATCACCCTGGCGTTGTCGGCCGGTGGTGCCGCCGGAGCGGCGGCGGCCTTCGTGGTCGGGTTGCCGGCGCTGCGGCTGCGCGGGCTGTACCTGGCGGTGACCACCCTCGTGTTCGCACTCGCGGTCAACTCGTGGTTCCTCAACCGGCAGTTCTTCGACTGGGTGCCCCAGGAGCGCATCGAGCGCCTCCCCGTGTTCGGCGTCATCGACATCTCGACGCCGACACGGTTCTATCTGTTCGCGCTGATCGTGTTCGCCCTCGTGTTCGCCGCCCTCCGAGGCATCCGCCACAGCCGCACCGGTCGAGCAATCGTGGCGCTGCGCGAGAACGAACTCGCCGCGCAGGCGTTCTCGGTGTCGCCCGTGCCCGTCAAGCTGACCGCGTTCACGCTGTCGGGAGCGGTCGCCGGTGTCGCCGGCGGCCTCTTCGTGCACCTGAGCCAGAGCTTCGACCTCTCCAGCTACACCGCCGCCGAGAGCCTCAACGTGTTCACCGCTGCGGTGGTCGGCGGTCTCGGTTCACTGTTCGGTGGGGTGCTCGGCGCCGTGTTCCTGCGCGGGAGCGAGTGGTTCATCACGGCGCCCGAGTGGCGCCTGCTCTCGTCGGCGATCGGCGTGCTGATCGTGCTGCTGATCCTGCCGGGCGGCCTCGCGAGCCTCGTGATCAGGGTGCGCGACCGGCTGGTCACGATCATCCTCGGGCGCACCGGACCGCCAACGGCGGCGGCACCAGCGAGAAGCAACGGCGCCGACCCGATCGCTGCGCCGGCCGACTCCACACCGGCCTCCTCGAACGGTGCCTCCGCGAACGGGGCCGGTGAGACGGCCGACGACCTCGACGATCGGACCACGGTGTGAGCACGGCGACAGCGATGCGCAACTTCGGAGCCGGGGTCCGCCATCCGATGGATTGGCTCCGCGGGATCTGCGGCGGGGAAGCGGCCTTCCCGCTCGTGGTGTTGTTCGGGCTCAACGCGGTCGACGAACTCGACCGCACCGCATTCGGCATCCTGCTCCCCGAGATCCGCGATTCGTTCGGTATCGACATCCAGACGGCGCTCAGCATCGTGGCGCTGTCCTCGGTCGCCGCACTCGCACTGCAGGTGCCGATCGCGCAGTACGCCGACAAGACCAACCGGATCCCGCTCGTGGTCTTCGGTGCGCTCGCCTGGGGCTTCTTCTCCGGCATGACCGGCCTGGCCACCGGGCTGATCCTGCTGACGATCGCCAGATCAGGCTCCTCGCTCGGCAAGGCGGTGATCGACCCGACACACAACTCGCTGATCGCCGACTACTACCCGATCGAGACGCGGTCGCGGGTCTACAGCTTCCACCGTGCCGCGAATGCGGTCGGGGCCTTCATCGGCCCGCTGAGCGCCGGGTTGCTCGCGTACTACTTCGACTGGCGCGTGCCGTTCCTCGTGTTCGTCATCCCCACCGTGATCTTCGCGGTGCTCGCCATGCGGCTGCACGAGCCGACCCGCGGACGCTGGGAACGTCACGCCACCGGCGCATCGCAGGAGATCATCGACACCGAGGAGGAGTCGCCGTCGTTCGCGGAGAGTTGGCGCACTGCGCACAAGGTGAAGTCGCTGCAACGGATCTGGTGGAGTCTGCCGTTCCTCGCCACGTCACTGATCGGCTTCGTCACGCTCGCCGCCCTGCTCTACGAGCAGAAGTTCGACCTCGACGAGCGAGCCCGTGGCGTCGCCGCCGCCGTCTCCGAACCGTTCGCCCTCGTCGGCCTGGTGATCGGTGCCCGCATCGCCACGCGCCGGTTCGTCGGCAACGTGAAGGGGCTGATCCGTTTCGTCGCGTCGATCGCCGTCGTCGCGTCGATCGCATCGGCCGGCTTCGCCCTCGCACCGAACGTGTACATCGCCGTCGCCCTCAACTGCGTGATCTCGGCCTCGCTCGCCGTCATCGGCCCCGGCGTCCTCGCCGCCCTGTCGCTCGCGATCCCACCGCGGGCCCGGGCGACCGGCTTCGCGATCGGGTCGCTGTGGGTGATCCCGGGGCTGGCGATCCTGCCGATGATCGGTTGGATCGCCGACAACTGGAGCATCGAGCTCGGGATGCTCCTGATGATTCCGATGTTCCTGATCGGCAGCCTGATCCTGCGCAGCGTCGCCGACGTGATCGACGGCGACATCGCCCAGGTCTGGCAGTCGGCCGCCGCTCGCTCCGAGGTGCTGTACGAGCGCCGGCAGGGAACCACCAACCTGCTGCTGCTGCGCGGCGTCGAAGCCGGCTACGACAACCGCACGGTGCTGCACGGCATCGACCTGCACCTCGACGAGGGCGAAGTCGTCGCGCTGCTCGGCACCAACGGTGCAGGCAAGTCGACCCTGCTGAAGTCGATCAGCGGCATCGTCGAGGCCGACCGTGGCGCCATCGTGCTCGACGGCCGCGACATCACCCACGCTCCCCCGAACGAGATCGCCGCACTCGGGATCGTCCAGATGCCCGGCGGACAGGGCGTGTTCGGCTCGCTGACCGTCCGGGAGAATCTCGAGTTGGCCGGATGGACGAACCGGCGCGACCGTGAAGGGGTCGCGGTTGCGACCGCCGAGGTGCTCGCGATGTTCCCGGTTCTCGCCGATCGGCTCGACTCCCCCGCCGCGAACATGTCCGGCGGCCAGCAGCAGATGCTGGCGCTCGCGATGAGCTTCGTGATGCGACCGAAGGTGCTGCTGATCGACGAGCTGTCGCTCGGGCTCGCACCGGTCGTGGTCGGCCAGCTGCTGCCGATCGTTCGGCGGATGGCCGACGACGGCGTCACCGTCGTGCTGGTCGAGCAGAGCGTCAACGTCGCGCTGACCGTCGCCGAGCGGGCCTACTTCATGGAGCGCGGCACGATCATGTTCGACGGACCGACCAAGGAATTGCTCGAACGACCCGACCTGCTGCGGTCGGTGTTCCTCGCGTCGGCAGGCGCAGACGGACACGACGCGGAGCCCACCGAGCGGGCCGTCATCGGCGATGCGTCCACCCCGGTGCTCTCGGTCCACGAGCTGTCGGTGACCTTCGGTGGGATCCGGGCGGTCGACGGCACCACCTTCGACGTGTGGTCCGGCGAGATCGTCGGCGTGATCGGACCCAACGGCGCCGGCAAGACCACCATGTTCGACCTCGTCTCCGGTTTCACGCCGAGCACGGCCGGCACCATCACGCTCAACGGTCGCGACATCACCACGATGAGCGCCGCCGGACGCGCCCAGCTCGGTCTGGGTCGCTCCTTCCAGGACGCCCGGCTGTTCCCCGAACTCACGGTGCAGGAGACGTTGGCGATCGCCCAGGAACGCTTCGTGGGGAGTCGCAGCGTGTTCGTGGCGGCGCTGCACCTCCCGATGGCCGTCGACTCCGAGGAGCACGTCGCGCTGCGCACCGAGGAGCTGATCGAACTGATGGGTCTCGGCGACTATCGCCATTCGTTCGTTCGGGAGCTGTCCACCGGCACCCGTCGAGTCGTCGACCTGGCGTGCCTCGTGGCGCACCGGCCGGCGGTGATCCTGCTGGACGAGCCCACCTCGGGTATCGCCCAGCGGGAGGTGGAGGCGCTGTCGCCGGTCGTCCGGCGTCTGCGCGACGAGATGGGGGCGAGCCTGGTCATCGTCGAGCACGACATCCCGTTCGTGTCCGAGGTGTCCGACCGGTTGCTCGCACTCGAACAGGGCCGGGTCATCGCGACCGGTCGGCCAGCCGACGTCCTGGAACACCCGGACGTCATCGAGTCATACCTCGGCACCTCCGGTGCCGCGATCGCCCGATCAGGGGGAACGGAGTAGATCATGCAACCAGCACAGGCAGAGGGCGGGGGCTCCTCGTCCAGCAGTTTGAAGAAGTGGGGGCCGATCGGAGCGATCGTGCTCGTCGTGGCCGCAGTGGTGGGGCTCGTCGTCGTCGCAGGGGGCGACGACGACAGCGAGTCCTCGACCACCGACGCCACCACGCCGGCAACCGAGGCACCGCCGGCCACCGACGCTCCGGACACCACCGACGCACCCGCGGAGACCGCCCCCGACGGCACCGACTCCCCCGACAACGGCGAAGGCACCGGTGGTGAGATCGCCTATCCGCTGTCGTTCGGTCAGGCACAGGAGCAGGGCATCGAGGTGGCCTGGGACGAGCGCTGCGACACCGAGACCGGCAACCTCGCGATCCAGTGGTTCTTCGCTCCCGAGTGCTACGCCCCGTTCGAAGGCGACAACGGCGGCGACACCACGCGCGGCGTCACCGCCGACACGATCAAGATCGTCCAGTACCAGGGCCCCGACGACGACCCGATCATCAACTACCTGTCCGATGCCGTGAGCGTCGACGACACCAACGCCGAATCGGAACAGACCGCCCGCGACATGATCGGCATGTTCGAGCAGTTCTACGAGCTCTACGGCCGCACGATCGAGCTCGAGACGTACGTGAGCACCGGTCTCGCGAACGACGAGGTGACCGCTCGCGCCGACGCCGTCCGCATCGCCGAGGACTTCGAGCCCTTCGCCGTGCTCGGTGGTCCGGCACTGACCGATGCGTTCGCCGACGAGCTCACCGCTCGCGAGGTGGTGTGCATCGGGTGTGGCGGATCCGGCCAGGAGTGGTTCGCTGCCCGCGACCCGTATGCCTACTCACTCGGCATCGACGCCGAGCAGGCACGGGCACACGCACGCGAGTTCATCGCCAAGCAGCTGATCGGTGGCAACGCCGACTTCGCCGGCGACGAGGCCTTCACATCGCAGCCCCGGGTGTTCGGCCACGTGTACATCTCGTCGACCGA
This sequence comes from Ilumatobacteraceae bacterium, assembly GCA_963698565.1. Classification (GTDB taxonomy): domain Bacteria; phylum Actinomycetota; class Acidimicrobiia; order Acidimicrobiales; family Ilumatobacteraceae; genus Sva-07. The sequence continues at coordinate 26,744 of CAVORH010000026.1, read as the reverse complement.
CCGCTCGCAGCAGATCGCGGACACGCTCGTTGCCGGGATGACCGAGGACGGGGCGACGGTGGCCGAGACCTTGCCGTACACGCTCGATCCGGGAACGATCCAGGCCCAGGCGTCGCAGATCATCGCCAAGCTGAAGGCGTCGGGCGTCACCACGGTGGTGTTGGCCAGCGACGGCATCGCTCCTCGCGACTTCACGCGTGAGGCGACCGCGCAGGAGTACTTCCCGGAATGGGTCGTCGTCGCACCGTCGCTGTCCGACCTGACGGCGTTCGGGCGCACCTACGACCAGGAGCAGTGGGCGAACGCGGTGGGCGTCACCCACAACATCGCCGTGCCCGTCACGCCGGAGATCTCGGGCTTCTACGGGTTGTACGAATGGTTCATGGGCGCCGAGCCTCCCGCCAAGGACACGATCGGGTTGCTGATGCCCAACTACACGTTCCTGGCGGCGAACCTGCAGGCGACCGGGCCGAACCTCACCCCGGAAACGTTCCGTGACGCGCTGTTCGCCGGAGCCGGCACGACCCCGGCGCTCACCCAACCGCTGCTGACCTACGGCACCTCGGCCGGGTTCTGGCCGGAGACCGACTACAACGGCGTCGACGATGCGACGCTGATGTGGTGGGATCCGACCGCCACCGGACCCGACGAGATCCGCAAGGACGGCACCGGGATGTGGGCCTACGTCGACGGCGGCAAGCGCTACCTGCCGGGCGAATGGCCGTCGGAGAACAAGCTGTTCGATCCCGACGGCGCCGTGACGATCTACGACGCCCCACCGCCGGAGGAGACGCCACCGCAGTACCCCAGCCCCGCCGGCTGACCCCACCCCGTTCTCGTGAACTCGTGGGGGGATTACTCCCCCACGAGTTCACGAGATGGGCAGGACGGCGGTTTCGTTGAAGGTGTGCAGGATCGGGCGGCCGCTGCGCACGGCGATGCGGCAGACCGAGGCGTGGTCGAGGTGGCAGTTGAACGAGATGCCGATGTCGACGCCGAGCGCCCACGCCACTGCCGACTTCATCGGTGACACGTGGCTCACCACCACGACGTTCGATGCATCGGCACGGCCGAGCAGCTCGTCGCACGCTCCGCGGACGCGGGCGTCGAGGGTGGCCAGCGACTCCCCTCCCTCCGGGGTGAAGTGTTGGTCCTCGCGCCAGCGTGACCACACCTCCGACGGGACATCCGCATGCGGCGTCCCTTCGTACTCGCCGTACGACAACTCCATCCAGCGATCGTCGATCTCGACCGGCCGGCCGAACGCCTCGGCGGTCTGCATCGCCCGCTTCAGCGGGCTGGAGATCACGAAGTCGACCTCGCACCGGTCCTGGACGTAGGCGGCGATCGCCACCGCCTGTTGGCGGCCCCGGTCGTCGAGGTCCTGGTCGAGGCGGCCCTGCAGGCGGCCCTCCAGATTCGCCTGGGTTCGGCCATGTCGCACGAGGATCAGCACGCCCTGCAGTGTTCCACAGCGGGAGCGGTGGGCGGCGGGTCAGCCGAAACGTTCGGGGACCGCATCGAGCTGGCCATCACGCAGGAAGGCTCGACGACGCTCGGGATCACCCAGATGGTTGTGACGCCAGAGCCAGACACACAGCGCCACGCCGATCGCCTCCAGCAGCAGGCTCCACACACCGCGATCGAGAACGGGGAGCGGTGCATCGTCGAACGACCAGCCGAAGAAGGGCCACCAGAACACCTCGGTGTTGTTCCAGGCACCGTCGAACACCAGGTGGAGGATCATGCCGATCGGCAGACCGAGCAGCACCTTGCGGATCGGCTTGCGGCCCGACGTCGCCAGCACGATCACGGCGAGCAACAACACGCTGAACACGAGGCCGTGCAGCACCCTCGCCCCGCCGAACACCCCCTCACCGACCGGGAGCACCGAGCCGACGATCAGCAGGCGGTAGTCGAAGCGCGGATCGCGGAAGACGAGGCCGACCGAGATCACCGCGGTACCGATGAACCAGAAGAACACGGCTCAGACGATCAACAGCCGACCGCAATCGGGGCAGTCGGCGACGCCCGTCTCCACGGCCTCGTCCTTGACGGTGTCGATCTCGGCGGCCGACAACTCCAGGTGGCAGCCCTGGCACTGTTTGCCGACGAGCGACGCAACCGCGACACCGAACGCGGCCCGTTTGCGGTCGTAGGTGGCCAGGTGGATGTCGTCGATCTGACCACGCAGGTCGTCGCGCCGCTCGGCCAGGGACGCGAGTTCGGCCTCGATGTCCGCGACCTCCTGGGCGAACGCCGTGTCGGCGAGGCGAACCGCCGTCGTCACGGCGTCCTGCTCGGCGAGATGCTCAGCGAGCCGGTCGTCGACCGATGACTGCTCCTCGAGCGCTGCCAGTTCCTCGGTGTCGAGTTCGTCGCGCTGGGCTTCGATGCTGGCGATCTCGTGCATCAGCGCTTCGGCCTCGCGCGGCGCGATCACGGTCTTCAGCTGCTGCTCGAGCCGCAGCCGATGCGCTGACAGCTCGGCACCCTTGGTCTCGGCCGCCTCGATCGCTGCGCCCAGCTCGTCGACGCGGGCCCGGAGCGCGGCGCGCCGACGTTCCCAGTCCTTCGCCCGTTGGGTCGCCGCGGTGAACTCGGCGCGCAGCGCAGAGTGCTCGCGACGGTGGGTCAGCTGGTCAGCCGACGTGTCGATCGATTGGAGGTCGAGGAGCAGCTGCGCGAGGGTCATCGCCACACAGTGTGGCAGGTCATCGACATGGGCCGACATTGTCGGTGATCGGCAGGATCGGCAACGGCACGTTGGGGTCGAGCACGTCCGGCGGGATCGTGTCGCCCACCTCGACCGATTGGGTCACGACCGTCACCGGGGGTGCCGTCTCGACCGGCTCGGCCGGCTCGGCATCGGGCGCCAGGGTGGTCGTGGGCGCGTTCGGGTCGACGGGTACCGTCTCGGCGGGAACCACGGCAGTGACCAGGATGCACTCGTTGCCGGGGAGGTAGAGGCGGGCGTTCGGGCGTTCCGGCGGCGGCGGCCGATCCCAGTCGACCACCGGGAGCAGTGTGTGCGCCGGCTCCATGAACGCCTTCCAGATCACGGCCGGGTAGTGGCCACCCTGGACGTTGGGGCCGAACTCGGTGAGCCCGGGGACGCGTTGCATCGGGGTGTAGGCGTTGGGGTCGCCGACCCACACGGCCGTCGAGAGCTGCTTGGTGCCGCCGACGAACCAGGCGTTGGTGTTGTTCTCCTGGGTGCCGGTCTTGCCGAACGCGGGGCGACGATCATCGAACGCGGCGCGTCGGCCGGTGCCGCCGCCGTAGATCGGACCCTTCATGATCTGCACGATCTCGAGCGCAGCGTCGCGATCGAGCACCTCCGTGCCGGGGTCGAGGTGGGTGTAGATGCGCTCGCCTGCGGCATTGTCGATGTACTCGACGTAGTACGGCTCGTGGTGGATGCCCTCGTTGGCGATCGACTGCACACCGGACGCCATGTCGATCGGCGCCAGCTCGTTGGCGCCGGTGGCGAAGCTGATGAACGGGTCGATGGGGAGGCGCTCCGAGGCGGGCTGGTCCTTGTAGAGGTAGGGCGAACGCGCCATCCGATAGGTGGTGTCGACGACACGGTTGAGGCCGACGATCTGCGACAGACGCACGAAGGCACAGTTGATCGACTTGGTCGTCTGGGACTGCAGCGTGGCGAGACCGCCGTTGACCGCGTCGACCACGAAGTCGTCGTCGCCGGGCACGGCGAAGCGGCAGGGGTCGGAGCCGTCGATCAGGTCGTTCTGTTGGGCCCCTGCCTGCACGGCGGCAGCGAGGATGAACATCTTGATGCTGGACCCCGTCTGGCGCGGCGAGATCGCCATGTTGACCTCACGCTCGTTGGGTACGAAGCCTCGCCCACCGACCATCACACGGATGGCACCGGTGGTCGAGTCGAGCGACACGATCGAGGCGTCGAAGCCCTGGAACGTGTCGGGCAGGCGGTCGCGGGCCTGCACGGCCATCGCCTGGAGGTTGGCGTCGAGCGTCGTGTGGATCCGCAGACCGCCGCGGAACAGCTGGTTGTACCGCTCCTGATAGGTGTCGCCGAGCACGGTGCTGCGATTCAGCAGGTAATCGCGCAACGCCTCGGTGTAGTAGTTGCGCTCGTACGAACGGTCGGGCAGCGTCTTGACACGCGACGGAAGTACGAACTCGGTGAGCTGTTCTGCCTCGAGTGGCGTGACCTTGCCCTCGTCCTCGAGGCGGGCGACCACCTGCAGCCAGCGTGCCCGGCTGCGTTCGGGTTCGTTGATCGGGTCGAACCCCGACGGCGAACGGACGAGGCCGGCGAGGAACGCCGCCTCCGTGAAGCTCAGCTCCTGAGCGGTCTTGCCGAAGTAGGTCTCGGCAGCGGCGGCGATGCCGTAGGCGTTGTTGCCGAAGAACACCGTGTTGAGGTACCGGGCGAGGATCTCCTCCTTCGAGAGCTCCTTCTCGAGCATCCGGGCGTAGTGGATCTGCAGGAGCTTGTAGCGGCCGTCGCGCTCCAGTCCGGCGAGGAAGTCGTTCTTGACGACCTGCATCGTGATCGTGGAGGCACCCTGCTGCGGCGCGTCGGACGCGAAGTTCGACAGTGTGGCGCGGACGAGGCTGCGGACGTTGATGCCGTCGTGGGTGAAGAACTCCTTGTCCTCCACGGTGAGGAAGGCGTCGACGACATCAGGCGGGATCTCCTCGAACGGGATCGGCTGGGAGTTCTCGAGCTCGTAGATCCCGATCTCTTCGCCGTTGGCGTCGTAGATGTACGTGCGCTGGGCGAGCGCCTCGAATTCGGGGAGTTCGACGGGCAGTTCCTCGTGCGAGTTCGCCGTCGACCACACCCGGGGTGCGACGCCGACCACCGTGGCGGTGACCAGGAGCGCGCCGGCTGCGACGACGAGCAGCAGTCGGGGGATGAAACCGAGGAGGCGCACAGTGGGAGCCACGATACTTGCGCCGATTGCGCCATGGACGGCAGGCCCCGACGCCCCGACGGAGCGTCGGCTACGTTCGCTCCCGTGCCCACCAGTCGCTTCCCCAGCCGACCGTTCCGCTTCGGCGTGCAGTTGTCCGCCCCGACCGACGGTCGGACCTGGCGCGACACCGCGCGCCGGATCGAAGCCCTCGGCTACTCGGTGGCGACGATGCCCGACCACTTCACCGAACAGTTCGCTCCGATGCCCGCCCTGCAGGCGATCCTCGATGCGACCACGACCCTGCGGGCCGGTGCGCTCGTGTTCGACAACGACTACAAGCACCCGGCGATCCTCGCCAAGGAGCTCGCCACGATGGACGTGCTGTCGGACGGCCGGGTCGAGATCGGGCTCGGTGCCGGGTGGATGATCTCCGACTACGAACAGCTCGGGCTGCCGTACGACCGCGCCGGCGTGCGCGTCGATCGGTTCGTGGAGGGACTCGCCGTGATCCGAGGGGCGATGGGACCGCAGCCGTTCTCGTTCGAGGGCGAGCACTACCGCGTCACCGACTACGACGGCCGGCCCAAACCCGTCCAGTCGCCGTGCCCGCCGATCCTGATCGGCGGCGGCGGCCCGCGTGTGCTCGGCATCGCCGCGCGTGAAGCCGACATCGTCGGGGTCAACGGCACGCTCGATGCGGGCGTCTTCGGCCCCGAAGCCTTCGCCACGATGACCGCCGAGGCGGTCGAGGCCAAGGTGGCGATCGTCGCCGAGCAGGCCGGCGACCGGATCGCCGACATCGAGATGAACATCCGCACGTTCTTCAACGCGGTCACCGACGATCGGGCGGGCCGCGTCGAGCGGATCGCCCGAGCGCTCTCGGTCGACGAGGCGATGCTCGACGCCAGCCCGTACGCCCTGATCGGCAGTCCGGCACGAATCATCGAGGATCTGCTCGCGCTCCGAGCGGACTACGGGTTCAGCTACGTGATCGTGGGTGCGGACGAGATCGACTCGTTCGCACCGGTCGTCGCCGAACTGGCCGGGGCCTAGCGACGATGCAGCGCCGACCCGACGTGGTGCTCTGGGGTGCGGGCATGGTGGCGAGCGTTCATGCCGCGGCCTGCCAGTCGCTCGGGTGGCCGGTGCGAGCGGTTGCCTCTCGTGACCTGGCACGATCCACCACGCTCGCCCGCTCCATCGGTGCCCGACCGCTGCCGTACGAGGCGCTGCTGGACGATCGCCTCGGCGACCTCGCGATCGTGGCCACTCCCCCGGCCGCGCACGTCGACGACGCGATCGGGTTGCTCACCGCCGGCTACCAGGTGGTCGTCGAGGCACCGCTCGCCTGCACACTCGCCGACGCCGACCGTCTGATCGACGCCGAGGCGCGATTCGGCCGGGCGGTGCTCTACTCCGAGCATCTCGTCGCGTCGCCGGTGATCGACGCCCTGCTCGCCGATGTCGGCTCGCTCGGACTGCTGACCCACCTGTCTGCGAGAGCGCTGCAGGCGCCGCCGACCTGGCGTCGAGACGACGAGGCGTCGTGGGGTGGCGGCGCACTCTTCGACCTCGGCGTCCATCCGGTCGGCCTGGTCCTGCGTACGGCGGCCGAGGCAGGCGCAGGATCGCCCACGTCGCTCACCGCCGTGATCACGGACGCAGGAACCGACCGCGAGCACGGCACGGTCAAGCTGCGGTTCGCGTCGGGGCTGCTGGCCACGATCGTCGTCGGCTGGCAGCCGGGTGCGACGCCGAGCTGGGACCTGCAGGCGTCGAGCGCGAGCGGCGTGTTGCGCGCCGAGCTGTATCCGCAACCGTCGCTCGAGCACAACGGCGACCCCATGCCGGTGGGTGCGCCCACCGGTGGCCCCCCGTCGCTGGTCGACGACTACGGCTACGCCGCGCAGCTCAAACGATTCTGGACCAACATCCGCACCGGCCGGCCGGTGCCGGCCACCTCGCTGCTCGGGCGACAGGTCCTCGACGTGATCGCCGCTGCGCACTGGTCCGCCGGCCGCAACGCGAGCGAGGTCCCACTCCCCTTCCCCGGCCCCCGCGACCAGACCCCGAGATCGCTCCTCGCCTGACCATCACCCGCCAGGTCGTTGCACGGGGTCAGACCCCACGTCTCATCTCACGTCGCATCTCGGGTCGGCGAGGGGTGTCGCGGGTCAGCGTTGGGCGAGGTTGCGGCCCTTCTCGATCACGACGACACCTTCGTCGCTGACCGTGAAGTGCTCGCGATCGGCGTCGAGTTCGAGCCCGACACGGGTCCACTCCGGCACGACGACGTTCTTGTCGACGATGCAGCGGTGCAGCCGCACGCCGGGACCGATGCGGACGTCGGGGAAGATGATCGAGTCGGTGACGTGCGCGTCGTGGTCGATGAACGTGCCGGGACCGACGATCGACCGCTCGACGTGCGACCCCGAGATGATCGAGCCCTGACACAGCAGGCTGCCGTCGACGAACGACGGCTCGCCGCCGCGCCCGCGTGACACCTTGGCCGGTGGGAGCGCTCGGCGTGACGTGTAGACCGGCCACTTCTCGTTGTACAGATTGAAGATCGGCACCGGTGCGATCAGGTCCATGTTGGCGTGGAAGAACGAGTCGATCGTTCCGACGTCGCGCCAGTAGCCCTTCTCGCGATCGTCCTGGCCCGGCACGATGTTCTTCGAGAAGTCGTAGGCGCGGGCGACACCAGCGTCGGTGAGCGCGGGGATCACGTGGCTGCCGAGGTCGGTGTACTGGTTCTCTCGGGGGGTCACGACGTCGATCAACGTCTGGGTGTCGAACACGTAGTTGCCCATGCTGGCGAGGCACATCTGGTCGTTGCCGGGCATCGTGGGCGGCGATGCCACCTTCTCGTGGAAGGCGAGGATCCGGCCCTCGTCGTCGACCTCGATCACCCCGAACTCGGTCGCCTCGTGCTTCGGCACCGGGATCGCCGCCACGGTGACGCCGGCACCGGTCTCGGCGTGTTCGGCCACCATCTGGCGCGGGTCCATCCGATAGATGTGGTCGGCCCCGAACACGCACACGATGTCGGGCGACTCGTCGGAGATCAGGTTGAGGTTCTGGTAGATCGCGTCTGCGGAGCCCTGGAACCAGTACGGGCCGCGCCGCATCTGCGCAGGCACCGGGGTGACGTAGTTGTCGAGCATTGCCGAGAAGCGCCAGGTCTGGGAGATGTGACGGTCGAGGCTGTGGCTCTTGTACTGGGTGAGCACGACGATCTTCAGGTACCCGGCGTTCGCGAAGTTGGACAGCGCGAAGTCGATCAGCCGGTAGGTGCCGGCGAACGGCACCGCCGGCTTGGCTCGGTCGTTGGTCAGCGGGGCGAGACGCTTGCCCTCGCCGCCGGCGAGCACGATCACGAGCACGGTCGGTTCGACAGCCATCGACCTCCAACGTACACAGCGAGACCGCGCTCAGCCGAGCAGTTCGCGGTACAGCGCCGAATATTCACCTGCGGGCCCGCTCCCACGACCGATCGACATGACGCGCTTGCGCAGTGTGTCTCGCGACGGCGCCGACCCCGAGACCGCGAACACTTCGCCGTCGGATGCGCTTGACTGGATGGATGTCGGATCGAACTGTGGTGAACGACCAAAGCGACGCTCTCAGCGACGACATCAGGCTGCTGGGCCGTCTTCTCGGTGACGCGATCAGAGCGACCGAGGGGGAGGCGACCTATCAGCTGGTCGAACAGGTACGCCGCTTGGCGGTCGAGGGGCGCCGCTCGGGTGTGAGCACGGTCGAGCCGATACGCGAACTGCTCGGCCGCGAGCCGATCTCCGAACAGCTTCTCGTGCTCCGAGCTCTCGACTGGCTCTCGCTGTTGGCCAACACCGCCGAGGACGTCCACGTCGAACGCCGGAGCCGTCACCACCGAGCGGTCGGCAGCCCCCCTCGTCCCGGCAGTCTCGCGTCAGCGTTCGAGCGCATCGAACGCTCCGGTCTGGCCGACGGTCGGCTCGTCGAGCTGGTCGCCGAGCTCCAGGTGAGCCCGGTGATCACCGCTCACCCCACCGAGGTGCGACGCAAGACCGTGCTCGAGGTCCTCGACGAGATCTCCCACCTGCTCGACCAGCGCAGCCGGGCCACCGGTACCTGGGAACGCGGGCAGCTCGACGACGAACTCGCCACGCGCGTGTTGCTGCTCTGGCAGACGGCGCTGCTCCGGTTGTCGAAGCTCCGCGTCCGTGACGAGATCAACGAGGCGATCCGCTACTACTCGGCAAGCCTCTTCGAGGTCGTGCCCGCCCTGACGAGACGTCTCGCCGACGACCTGGCGGCAGTCACCGGTCATCGTGTCGACACCACCCGTGCGATCACGATGGGCTCGTGGATCGGCGGCGACCGCGACGGCAACCCGTTCGTCACCGACGAGGTGATGCGCTACGCCATCGGACGCCAGACCGCAACGGCGCTGGAACACCACCTCGCAGGTGTGCACCGCCTGTCACACCAACTCTCGATGACCGATCGGCTCGTCACCCCGACCCCCGAGGTGATCGAGCTCGCCGAGGCGTCGGGCGACCAGTCTCCGTTCCGCGCCGACGAGCCGTACCGCAGGGCGTTGCGCGGCATCCACGCCCGACTCCACGCCTACGCACGCCGCGTGCTCGCCCCCGAGGACGACGTCCCCGGTCCACTGCCCGCCGAGCCGCGAGCGGCGTACCGGGACCTCTCCGAACTCCTCGACGATCTCGACACGATCGCTGCCTCGTTGCACACCCACGGCGCCGGGCCGATCGCGAAGCGTCTGGTCGAGCCCGTCCGCGACGGGGTCGCCACGTTCGGCGCCCACCTCTGTGGGCTCGACATGCGCCAGAACTCCGCGGTCCACGAGCGCGTCGTCGCCGACCTGCTCCGCTCCGCCGGCGTGTGCGACGACTACCTGTCGCTCGACGAAGACCACCGTGTCGCCGTGCTCGAAGACGAGCTCCGCTCCCCTCGCCTCCTGTGCCACCCGGCCTCGGACCATGCCGACATCACCCGCTCCGAGCTCGGCATCCTCCGCGAGGCCGCCACCGCCGTGGCGCGCGTCGGACGCACGATCGTTCCCCACTACGTGATCTCGATGGCCCACGACGTCAGCGACGTGCTGGAGGTCGCCGTGCTGCTCAAGGAGGTCGGGTTGGCCACCGCTGCGTCGTCGGGGCAGGCGGCAACCACGCAGCTCGACATCGTCCCGCTGTTCGAGACGATCGACGATCTCGACCGCTCGGCCGACGTGCTCGCCAGGCTGCTCGCCAACGATCTGTACGCCGACCTGGTGCGGTCGCGCCGCAACCGCCAGGAGGTGATGATCGGCTACTCCGACTCGAACAAGGACGGCGGGTACCTCACGTCGCAGTGGAACCTCTCGGCCGCACAGACCGCGTTGGCCCGCGTCGCTGCCGACGCCGGTGTACGACTGCGCTTCTTCCACGGCCGGGGCGGCACGGTCGGTCGCGGCGGTGGGCCGGCCCACCAGGCGATCCTCGCGCTCCCGCCGGGATCGGTCGACGGCTCGATTCGCCTCACCGAGCAGGGCGAGATGGTTGCGGCGAAGTACTCCAACCCCGCGATGGCCCGCCGCAACCTCGAAACGGTGGTGGCGGCCACGCTCGAGGCCTCACTGTTGCACCATGCACACGACCAGGCCGACGGCGAGTTGCATGCCGCCACGATGGGCGAGCTCTCCGGCCTCGCCTACGAGACCTACCGGGCGCTGGTGTACGGCGACGACCGCTTCGTCTCGTTCTTCCGTTCGATCACGCCGACCGACGAGATCGCCAAGCTCAACGTGGGGAGCCGGCCGGCGTCGCGCACGGCCTCCGCGGCGATCGAGGACCTCCGAGCGATCCCCTGGGTGTTCGGTTGGACCCAGTGCCGCCTGATGCTCCCGGCCTGGTTCGGGGTCGGCTCGGCGGTGCATGCGTTCGTGGGCGGCGACGACCTCGACGAGGAGCGGCTCGATCGGCTGTCGCTGATGTACCGGGAGTGGCCGTTCTTCCGCACGGTGATCGACAACATGGGCATGGTCTTGGCCAAGACCGACATCGACATCGCCCGCCGGTACGCCGACGTCCTGGTCGAGGACGACGCGACCCGCACCGATCTCTTCGGCGCGATCGCCGACGAGCACGCCCGAACACTCCACTGGCACGGTCGCATCACCGGGTCGGCCACACCCCTCGCCGACAACCCGTTGCTCGCCCGGAGTCTCAGCAACCGGTATCCGTACCTCGATCCGCTCCACGTGATGCAGGTCGACCTGCTCCGTCGATTCCGCGACGGCGACCACGACGAGATGGTCGAACGGGGCATCCAGCTGTCGATCAACGCGATCGCGACCGGCCTGCGCAACTCGGGCTGACGACTCGGGACCGTTGCCGGGGTCGTCGTAGGATCGGTCGTCATGTCGATCACACGTCGCGCCCGCATCGCCCGACGGGCGCTCCGCCGACTGAAGAGCGCCGACGAGATGTCGATCGAGGAGGCCCGGGTACGACTCGACCAGATCGACCGTCTCCCACGACCCCGCCACGTCGACTACGTCGACACCCTCGTCGGCGGTGTGCCGGCGATCATCGCCACCCCCACCCTGACGCCACCGACCCGGCACCTGCTGTACATCCACGGCGGCGGCTACGTCATCGGTTCGCCGCGCAGCCACATCGCGATGGTCGCCAACCTGGCCAAGCGGGCCTCGGCGACCGCCATGGTGATCGACTACCGCCTGGCCCCCGAGCACGTCTACCCAGCGGCGATCGAGGACTGCGTCGCTGCCTACCGGGCACTCGTCGCGGATGTCGATCCTGCGCTGGTGACGATCGCCGGTGATTCGGCAGGCGGCGGGGCGACGTTGTCGACGCTCTGCGCACTGCGCGATGCCGGTGACCCGCTTCCCGGCGCGGCGTACCTGCTGTCGCCGTGGACCGATCTCACCGGCTCGGGCGAATCGGTGATCACGCGGGCCGAGGCCGACCCGATGATCGACGGAGCGAAGATCGCCGAGGCGGGGCGGGTCTACGCCGGTGACGTGTCGCTCGACGATCCGGGGGTCTCGCCGCTGTTCGCTGACCTGTCGGGGCTGCCGCCGATGTTGATCCAGACCGGGATGGACGAGGTGTTGCTGTCGGATTCCACCCGCCTCGCCGAACGCGCCCGCGAGGCCGGCGTCGACGTGACGCTCGATCTCGCGGCCGGCATGTGGCACGTGTATCCGACCTTTGCCCGGTTGGTTCCCGAAGCCACCGAGGCGCTGGTGCGCGCGGCGGTGTTCATGCGCTCCCGTGTCCCGGCTCCGGCGCCGGTGGCGGCATGACCGACAACACGGCGCCCACCGACACCGTCGCCGCTGCGAGATTTCCCGAACTCGGGTTCTACACACTCGCCGGCGGCGCCCAGAACCCGCGAGACCTCGTCGAGGAGTGCCGTCGGGCGGAGGAACTCGGCCTCGGCAGCGTGTTCATCAGCGAGCGGTTCAACGTCAAGGAGGCGGTCACCCTGTCCGGCGCCGCTGCGGTCGCCTCCACCAATCTGCGGATCATCACGGGTGCCACCAACCACAACACCCGCCATCCGATGGTCACCGCGTCGTACGCCACCACGATGCACCGCCTCACCGGCGGCCGATTCGTGCTCGGCATCGGCCGCGGCATCGGTCCGATGTTCGACGCCTACGGGATCCCGAGGATCACCACGGCGCAGATGGAGGACTTCGCTCACGTCATGCGACGCCTGTGGCACGGCGACACCATCATCGGCAACGACAGCCCGATCGGGTCGTATCCCGTCCTTCGGCTCGACCCGACCTTCGACGAGGACATCCCGCTCGGCCTGGTGGCGTTCGGGCCGAACTCCCTGGAGCTGGGCGGGCGCGCGTTCGACCACGTCATCCTGCACACGTTCTTCACCGACGAGACACTGCAGCGTTGCGTGCAGACCGTGAAGGACGCCGCCGAACAGGCGGGACGCGACCCCGATGCCGTCACCGTCTGGTCGTGCTTCGCGACCATCGGCGATCACCTGCCCGAGCCGGTCCGACTGAAGAAGACCGTCGGGCGACTCGCCACCTACCTGCAGGCCTACGGCGACCTGATGGTCGAGACCAACCGTTGGGATCCGGCGGTACTGGCGGCGTTCCGGGCCGATGACATGGTCGCCGGTTTCCGATCGGCGATCGACGTCGACGCCACGACCGAACAGCTCGAGCACATCGCCACGCTGATCCCCGACGAGTGGCTGGCCCCGTCGGCGACCGGGTCGGCGCAGCAGTGTGCAAGCGCGGTGCGTGGCCAGTTCGACCTCGGCGCCGACGCCGTGATCATGCACGGAGCGAGCCCCGACGATCTCGCACCGATCGTCGAGGCCTACGCAGGGAGCTGAGCCGGCGACGCGCTCGTCGATCGCGGCCGCGACCGCATCGACCCGTCCTGCTTCGTGGAATCGCACGTGGGTCGGAAGCCTTCCGCCGGAAGCGTCACGGGTTCGTGAGGTGACAGCGTCGATCAGGTCGACGCCGACAGTTCCTCGACCACCCGGGCGGCGACCTTGCGAAGGGCGGCAAGCTGGTCGTCGTCGAGGTGACGTGGCCGGTGGTCGGCCACGCAGAGCGTGCCGACACGGCTGCCGTCCGCGAGCGTCAGCGGCATGCCGGCATAGAACCGCAGCCTGGGCCCGTCGGCCACCATCGGGTTGTCGGCGAAACGAGGGTCGGCCAACATGTCCTCGACCTGCAGCACATCGTCGCCCAGAATCGCATGGGCACACAGCGACATGTCGCGCGGCGTCTCCTCGACGTCGACGCCGCGATGCGACTTGAACCATTGCCGATCGGCGTCGACCAGGCTCACGAGTGCGATCGGCACGTCGAGGATCGCGCGGACCTCGTCGGCGTGGCGATCGAACCGCGGTTCCGGCGGGGTGTCGAGGATGCCGAGCGCATGGAGCGCAGCGAGGCGCTGCGGCTCATCGGCGGGAAGCGGCGCGTTCTGCCAACGACTCGCTCGTCGCAGCAACCAGGCCCGCAGCTTCGTGCGCAGGAAGAACGAACTCGCCGGCCAGACCAGCCACTCGGTGATCCGGGTCTCGTCCGCATCGGGACGCCACCGCGCCTCGTCTCGCCCGACCATGATGATCGGCACGCCGGATCCGTTGACCGTGCCGAGTTCACGAATCGCCGCCACGAGATCGAATCCGTCGTCGTCGTCGACCGCCTCGATGAGCACGATCCCCGGCTCGCGGGAACGCACCGCGGCGAACGCCTCGCGCAGATCCGTCGTGGCGATGACCTCCAGCTGCTCCGAGCGCGCCGCGTACGTCAGCGCATCGACGATCTCCGGGGTCTGCGCGGCGACCACGGCGAGGTTCGACCGAGCAGCGAGCGCCGATGCCGTCGCCGAGGGGACGAGCGCGTCCGGGAGCGTCGAGCGATGCCGTTCCCCGCGCACATCGATCGTCAGCCCCTCCGCCGCAGCGAGGATCTCACCGGTGTAGCCCGACGCACGGGCATGCGCTCGCGCCACCACCAGCAACTCGTCGACCTCGTCATCGGTCCGGTTGGGATCGTGGTGGTAGAGCGCGACGCGACGCACATCGGCACGGCGAGCGAGGTCGATCACGTACTCGACGGTGCTGTGCCCCCAACCGACGTGGTCCGGGTACTCCGAGCCGAGGTACTGCGCATCGTGGATCAGCAGGTCGGCGCCGACGACGAACCGGGCGTGGGCGTCGTCCTGGCGGTTCCGGGCCAGGTCGCCACCGGCGGCGAGGCTCTGGTCGTGCGGCTCGTGATCGGACGAGTACACGACGACGGCACCGTCGACCTCGATCCGGTAGCCGAGCGCCAGGGCGGGATGATTGAGGTACTGGGTCAGGATGGTGACGTCGTCGATGTCGAGGGCTCCCTCGACGAGGTCGTGGTGCTCGACGTGTGCGGACAGCTGCTCGATCTCGACCGGGAAGTAGCGGTACTCCATCTGGCCGGCCAGGATCTCGCCGAGCGATCCGCCCAGGCCGCTCGGGCCGTAGATGTGCCAGGTGTTGCCCGGCACGAACAGGGGCGCGAAGAACGGCAGCCCCTGGATGTGGTCCCAGTGGGTGTGGCTGATCAGGATGTGACCGTCGACCGCTTCGCCGTCGGCGTTCGCGAGCAGGTGCTGCCCGAGGCCATGGGCCCCGGTCCCGCAATCGAGCACGAGTTGTGTTCCCGCGTCCGATCGGATCGACACGCACGACGTGTTGCCGCCGTAGCGCAGCGTGCTGGGACCGGCCTTGGCGATCGAGCCTCGTGTTCCCCAGAACGTCACCTGCATCCGTGTGCCTCCTGGGACGACTGTACGGGACTGCATCGGTCTCCCGGCGCAGTCCGACGAACGACGGTGTCAGCCGGCGCCCGTGACGACGGTGACCGGCAGTTTCACCTTGCGTTCGATGCGGTGCGGCAGGTCCTGATGGAGCCACCGAGAAATCGTGGTCGGCAACGTCGACACGATGATCTCCTCGACGTGTTCGGAGTCGACGATTCGTGCGACCGCAGCGGCGGGGTCGCAGTCGGTGGACAGTTCGCCGGTCGCGGTGGCGCCGAGCGACGTGAGCCAGTCGAGTCCGTAGGCGAGCCGATCGCGGGCGATGCTTCGCTCGTCCGCGACCTCGAACGACGCCGTTGGCGACAGGTTCGCGGCATCGCCCGCAGCGACACCGATGGCCACCGCCGACGACACCGGACTGGCGACGGGGACGACGAGATGGAACGTGTACTCCCCCTCACCGACGCGCCGACGGACCTCCGCCGCCAGCTGCTCGCCGCCAACCGTCCGGTTCGCCACGATCAGTGTCTTGTGCACCTCGACCCCCCGGCCACCACCTCGATGTATCCCTCCGCAGATCCTAGGTCACCGGGGCCGACCCGGATCAGCGACGGCGTCGAGCAGTCCGGTCCCGCTCCGGCGATCTCCACCTCTGCCGCCGCGTTCGGCAGGGCCCCATCCGGCAGTACGGTCGCAACCGTGCAGAGGCGAACGCTCACACGGATCGGCGTGGCGCTGGTCGCCGCGACCGCAGTCTCGATCGCGGCTGGGGTGTCGCCGTCGTCCCCCGTGGCGATGGCGGTCGACACGCGTGTCCCGGCTGGGCAGGTTCTGCGAGTCGCCGTGCCCGATGCAATCGGGGGCAAGACCGTGATCGGTCAGCTCACGGTCGACAACGCGAGCGCACCAGGTTTCGTCACCGCCTACGCCTGCGACAACGGCCTGCCGCGCGATGCCGGCGGCGGTGTCTCCAGGTCAGACCTCAACTACGACGGCACGCTGACGCCCTCGTGGTCGAACCGGCTGATCGTGCAGGCCGACAGCAACGGTCACATCTGCCTGTTCACGTCGACGTCGGTCGACATGATCATCGACATCAACGCAGTCTCCTTCGACACCGGCATCACCTCGTTCGCCAACCGACGCAGCGACACGCGCAGCGGCACCAACGCGGTCCGGGGCCCTCTCGCCGCCAAGGGCGTGTTGCGGGTGTCGATCCCCGAGGCGGTCGGCGGCCGCACGGTGACCGGCCAGCTGACGATCGATCGGGCGACCGAGGCGGGGTACGTCACCGCCTTCGCATGCGACGGCGGACTGCCCCGCAACGCCGACGGCGGGGTGTCGCGATCCGATCTCAACTACGACGGCACGGTGACGCCCTCGTGGTCGAACCGGCTGATCGTGCAGGCCGACCAGGACGGCGACATCTGCCTGTACACATCGACGACCGTCGACATGATCGTCGATGTCAACGGGGCCACCGACGTCGGCATCACCTCCTTTCCCAATCGCCGCACCGACACGCGGTCGGGAACCGACCCTGCCTCGAGTTCCCTCGCTGCGGGCCAGGTGCTGCGGGTCTCGGTGCCCGAGGCCGCCGGGGGCAGGACCGTGATGGGTCAACTGACCGCCGACCGCTCGTTCACCACCGGTTTCGTCACCGCCTTCGCGTGCGACGACGGGCTGCCGCGCGACGCCGACGGAGGTGTCACCAAGTCCGACCTGAACTTCGACGGATACCGCTCCCGCGCATGGTCCAATCGCCTGATCGTGCAGGCGGATCGCGATGGCGACGTGTGCTTCTTCACCTCGCAGGCGGCCGATCTGATCGTCGACATCAATGGCGTGGCGCTTGCCGCCGGCATCTACCCCTTCGCGAACCAGCGGACCGACACCCGCTCCAGCCCCGAGCCACCGGTGACGTCGTTCCCGACCGACACCGCCGGCATTCCGGTCTGGCCGCAGTTCACGCCCCTGCCGGCGATCGAGGGCAGGGCCGCACTGACGGGCGAACCGGCCGACGCCACGGTCACGAGCCGCCCGATCACGGCGGTGAAGATCGACAACTATTCGCGAGCCAGACCGCAGTTCGGACTCGATGTCGCCGACGCGGTCATCGAGGTGAACGTCGAGGGGCTCACCCGATTCATCGCGCTCTTCCAGTCAGAGCTGCCCTCACAGGTGGGACCGGTCCGGTCGGCGCGCACTGCTGATCTCGACATCGTGTCGGCGATGAATCGACCGGTCTTCGCCTATTCGGGGGCGAACACCGGCGTGACGGCGTGGATCGAGTCGGCGGCGAGCTCGGGGCTGCTCGTCGACTTCACCGCCCTCCGCAGGCCGTGCTACAGCCGCAACCCCACGCGCCCCTCTCCGCACAACCTGATCCTCGACGCGCCCTGTGCGCTCATCACTTCCCCGACTGCGGGACCGGCCCGACCGCTGTGGAGCATCGACGGCATGTGGACGGCGCCGGCGGTGGTGAGAACAACCCCCGACACCGAGTTCTCGGTCGCGATGGATGGCGTGAAGATCAGGTGGGCATGGGACCCGGCCACCGGCACCTATCTCCGCTCGCAGGACGGTGCTGCACACCTCGCTGCGTCCGGGGCGCAGATCGCGGCTCGCAACGTGGTCGAGATCGCGAGCGTGCACGTGCCGTCACCTGTCGATGCGCGCTCGCCGAACCCGATCACGGTCGGCAGCGGTGCAGCGATCATCCACCGTGCGGGTCGGGCGATCACCGGCACCTGGTCGCGCGTGACCGCATCCGACCCGTTCGTCTTCCGTGACGCCGCCAGCGGCACACCGATCCCGCTCGACGTCGGGACGACGTTCATCGAGCTGACGCGCGCCTCCTGATCGGGCATTCGATCAGTCCCACGTCGGCTTCACCGTCGGCCTGACAGGATGTCGAGAGCAACCAGCGGATCACCGCGACGCGACGCCAAGGTGCCAGCGCCCCAACGACGTCGCGGACCCGAACTTCCCGACCGCCGACTGAGGCACCCGTGCGTCAATGCCGGGGGTCAGTCCTGCCGGCGGTTCGGCGCACCTGCTCTGCGCGGGAGCTGGGCACGAGCCAGAGCGTTCCGCCGATGAGCACGATCGCCATGACCGCGAAGTAGACGACGAGTTCCCATCGAGCGTCGAGGTCGAGGAGACCGACCGCTGCGCTGGCAGCCACGATCGCCACGATGCCGAGCAGCGATGCAGCGAGCTTCCAGCTGCGGTCGTACCGACGCTGCTCCGGACCCCTCACGACCGCGAGCGTAGATCGAGAACGGACCGGCTCGAGGCCCGAACCGAGCACAACGCCCCTTCGGTCCTGCCGGTCGGTCGATTCCGACAGTGCACGCTGGACTCGGGTGCCCGGCGGTTCAGCGACGGATCGCAGCCGCTACCACGGCACCGGACGACCCCCAGGCGGACCCAAAGGACCCCGGAACCCAGACGATCCGGACCCTGATGTAGGTCCGGTCTGTCGTCGATGTCTCGCGACATCACACGGTGGGCGCAGAGGGACTCGAACCCCCGACATCTTCCTGGTGAGGGGATCCGCGTATAGCGAGAGGTGAAGGCCGTTCCCACCACGGAGCGTGGCAGCGGGAGCGGGCACCCGCTGGTTCGACGACCGGACCGAGACGGCAAGGTGATGCCCTCCGCGATCGCAGCTCAGGCCGGATCGGGCTCAGTCCGTGCGTTGCGCGACGAAGACGGACGCGCTGTCAGCACTGCCGAAGCTGCCGCTGAGCAGCACGGCGACATCGACCCGCCAGGAGATCTCTCCCGGATTCGACGCATCGAGGTCGCCAGCGGTGTAGATCGTGGTGGCGCCGTTGACCACGTCGCTGCACAGCAGCGCCGGGCCGAGGCAGTCGACGACGGTCTGGGTGCCGGTTCCAGTCTCCAAGTCGAAGCTGCCGGTCGTGTAGATGTTGCCGAGGCCCAGCGCATTGTCGATCTCCTGGTCGATGGCGAACCTCAGCTTGCCGTCCTCGATCACTGCATCGCCGGTATAGCGGTAGACGGAGTCGACCACGTCGGTGTCACGACCGTCGAGGGTGCCGGTCCCGGTGATGGTGTGGGTGGCGTTCTCGATACCGGAGAACGGCAACTCGTCGACGGCGACATCGAGGTTGTACCACCGCTTGACCGCATAGTCCTGCGCGTTGTCACGGAAGAAGACAGCAGCCGGCATGGTGTCGATCAGGTCGTTCCACGGCGTCGCGAACGACTCGATGGTGACTTCGGCCGGGACACCGACGGGCACGTCGAGCGTCTCGGCGTCGTAGTACAGCGCATCGCAGATCCCGTTGAGGTGGCATACGACGTCGCCCGTTTCGACCCAGTCCATCGAGAGCTCCTGCCGGGATGCGCCTGACGTCGAGAGCTCGGCGGCGAACTCGATGTCACCGCCCGACAGGGTGGTCTCGACGCGGTCCCCGTCGGCCACGTGTTCGACCAGGTCCGGCAGCTTGAGGATCTCGATCGGGTCGACAGCGACATCGGCGGTCATCCGGTCGATGACCAACTGCTTCGGGCGCCCGTCGCCGGTATCGGTGTACACACTCCACTCGGCACTCGGGCCGTGGGGCGACCCGTCGATCTCGGCGACCGACAGGGTGAGATAGTAGGCCTCGGGTCCGCCCTCGAAGATCGAAGTCGGGGCGAGCACGTGACCGGCCGGGAGGTCGAGCGTTGCCGCCAGCCGGTCGGGGTCGGTCACTTCGAAGTGGTAGTACGCCGACGGGATCTCGTTGCTGACGCGGTAGCCGACCATCGGGTCTCCCTGCCCTCGGAACAGCTGCTCGACGGCCTTGCGCATCAGGCCCTCCTGGTGTCCGTTGTTGGCGAAGCCGAGCAGCTCCTCACGCCACTCGGGGGTGATGTCGAGCTGGTCCGATTCGAGGTTGGTCAACGGCGACACGACGTAGTCGAGCGTGTTCTCGTAGTAGACCACGTCGAACAACTCCGGCTTCAGGTACTGCGCCCACCGCGAGTTGTCGACGAAGTCGACCTCGGCAGGGTCGACGAAGTAGGCGTCGTGGTTGAAGGTCGTGGCGTTGTAGAGCACCCGGTCGGCGGCGCCGTAGCCCCAATAGATGAAGTCGTTGCCGATCGCCATCTCACGCGTGAAGCGTGCGACCTCGCTCTCGGCCGGGCCGGGCGCCGGGAACGTCGACGACCACACCGGCACCGGGCCGTCACCCTCCACGCGCTGCACGCTGGACCTGACGACGCCGTCGACGAGGTCGTGCGACAGCGGTTCGGCCGGCGTCACGAGGTTGACCGAGTCGAACGACACCGACTCGGCCAGCGCGTCGACGACGAAGAAGCGCGGCCGCTCGCCCGGGTTGGGATCTGGCCCGCCCTCCGGCGAGTAGACGTAGACGTCCCACTCGGCTCGGGCACCACCGACGATCGAGCCGCCGCCGGCGTTGTACAGATTGAGCAGGAAGAAGTACTCCCCCTCGGGGTCGTCGCTCTCGAAGAACCGGGTCGGTGCCAACCGGAAGCCCTCCGGCAGTTCGTTCTCCTCGAACGCCGCCCTCGCTGCTTCGTCTCGGAACTCCCATCGGAAGAACACCGACGCCGGCGACGGCGGATCGTCGCCGTCGGCTTCGCTCTTGACGATGAGGTCGAACCACGGGGCGCCGCCATCGACGACCTCCTCCGCATACTCGTGGGCTTCCATGCCGACGAGCAGCTTCTTGAACACGTTGCGCAATTCGAGGGCCTGTTCGGCGGTGGGGTCGAGCGGTGTCGACGGCACCGAGACCACGACGCGGTCGAGCGTCGTGTCGCCTTCCGCTTCGGCGAGGACCAAGGGCTTCAGGGCTGAATCGGGCGCGCCGAGCCCGTGGCGGTCGAGCGAGTTGAACGACTCGACGAACGTCGCCGCATTGGGGGTGTGGAAGGCCACTTCGCCCGACAACTCGGCGTCATCGATGTCGAGTCGACCGCTCACCACCGCGGCACTGCGCAAGGAACGGTCGACCTCGACGTCGCCGAACAGGCCAGGCAAGCCGTACGCAAAGCTGACATCGGCGTCGTCCACGAGCACATCGAGGTAGGGAGCGATGGGGCTCGACCCGGACGGATCTGCGCCGCTCGCGACATCGAGCGCGGACGCCACGACCGACTCGCGCCCGGCGACGAGGAGGCCACCGGGCAGCACGACGAGCCGATTGCCATCGCCGTCGACGACATCCTCTGGCGGTGCTCCGTCGACCTCGGCCAGGAGCAGGAGATGGTCGTCGGGCTCGGTCGTCTGAACCAGCAGTGCCGTGGAGATGTCGCGCATGATCGAGGCCGGGGCGAGCGACCCGATCGCACGGAACACGTCGCCGAACATCGGCGCACTACCACTCAGCAGAGCGGCGGCCGCGTCGGTGGCGTTGTCGCTGAACAGCGATGCGAGGTCGACGGCGAACACCCCCCTGGTGTCGGCGGGCAGCAGATCGATCGCCCGGTCGACGTTGCCGCTGATTACCGCGTCGGGTGTGTCGTCGCCGAGCATGGACGCGGCCGCCTCCGGGGCGTCTCCGTCGGCGTCGCCGACATCGCCGCTCGCCCCAGAGCAGGCAGCGACGAATACGCACGAAACGGCGATCGCACCGATTCGGCGAAAAGACTTCGTGGTGGCAGCCGGCACTCGCACACCTCAGTGTCCCAGACCTCCTGCCAATGCAGCCACTCCACCGCCGGAGATTTGTGTCCACGGCGAGTACATTGCCTCGACGAGGTTGGCCAGTGGCGCCAGAAAGGTCCTCTGAGCAGGCATTTCGTGGGCGCAGAGGGACTCGAACCCCCGACATCTTCCTTGTAAGGGAGTCCAGCGACGTCCGTGGAACGTCCGTCAACGTCCGCATATGTCCTGCTAGCAGGTATCTTTGGCCGACCCGAGTTCTTGGTCGTCCGCCGATGTACGCTGCCGTTGCCCACTGCGTTGCCCACTGCGCGAAGGAGACATCGTGCCGAACCAGCATCGAGGAAACGGCGAAGGCTCCGTCTATCGCGTGATGGTCGAGCGCAAGGACGGACCTGTCGAGCGGTGGATCGCCCAGGTCGTCGTCGACGGTCGCAAGCGTCGCGTCACTGCCCTGACCGAGGCCGCCGCGAAGAAGGAGCTTCGCCACCTGCTCCGCTCGATCGACGACGGCAAGCCGATCGCCGACGGGAACCTGACCCTCGGCGCGCTGCTCACGGAGTGGGATTCCAAGGTGCTCGCCGGCCGCGACATCTCCGGCTCGACGCTCATGCGACACCGCTGGGCGCTGGGGATCCTGCGGGCGGAACTCGGCAGCACCCGCGTCCGAACGCTGACTCCCGAGCGCGTCGAATCGGCGTTGGCGGCACGCGCCGATGCCGGCCTGTCGCGAGCGTCGCTGGAGAAGGTACGCGGCACCTTGTCGCAGGTTCTGAACTGGGCGGTGCGACGCGAGATCGTGTTTCGGAACATCGCTTCGGTCGTCGAACTCCCGGCGTCGTCTCGACCAGCGAAGGAGGGCCGCTCGCTCACGCTCGACCAGGCACAGTCGCTGCTCGCCGCCGCATCGGGCACGCCCCTCGAAGCCATGTGGACGACCATGCTCTTCCTCGGTCTCCGACCCGGCGAGGCGGCGGGCCTGTCGTGGCCGGACATCGACTTCGAGTCAGGCGTGATCCACATCTGGAGAGCACGTCGCCGAGACGCCACGGGCCGTTCGATCATCTCCGATCCGAAGACCGCTCAATCCGTTCGGTCACTCACCGCTCCCGAGCCAGTGCTCGATTCGCTTCGCCGCCATCGGCGGGAGCATGCTCGCCACCGTCTCGAGATCGGCGAGATGTGGGTCGGCGAGGAGGATCTCGTGTTCACCTCCCCCACCGGTCGACCGACAGACCCAGCCGCGTGCCGCCGAGAATTCGATGTCGTTGCGAAGAAGGCCGGACTCGACGGATGGACACCCAACGAGTTGCGCCACTCGGCTGCCTCGCTGATGTCCGACGCCGGGATGCCCATCGAGCAGGTCGCCGATCAACTCGGCCACAAGGACCTCCGAATGCTCCAGCGGCACTATCGCCACCGGATCCGACCAACCGTCGATGGCGGGACCGTCCTCGGCGACGTTCTCGGACGTCGATAGCGCCCGATTGTGTCGCGTGGCCGGACTGATTACCGGCGAGCAGTTCGACGTGGTGCTCGAGGTCGGGGCGACGTCGCCGACTGAGCGCAGGACTGAACACGCCGGTGTCGACAACAAGTCTCACCGTCGAAGTGCGGAAGCGAACGCCTCGTCTTCATCGGCTGTCAGGTCCTCGATCACGAGAACGTCAGCCGACGGCAGCACGGGAGCCCCCGCCAGATCGTCCGCCGTCAGGTCGCGGGGCGACAACGCGGTGCCGTGGGGCACATCACGCTGATCTGGAGCGGCACTGCTCATCGCTGAATGATACGCGGCGGCATCTCTCGCGTCACGCGTGCGATGACCAGGTCGTCATTCTCTGGCGCGGGACTTGGGCCGATGTCGAGTGGTCGCCTCGTCCACGAAGTGCTCGTGCTCAACCGTGGAGATCGCCGCGAGTGTGCCGACTGCCATCCCGTCCGGAACGCTCTCGACCGCGAGTGTGAGACCTGCCGCGACGTCCTTCTTGGCCGATCGACGGTCGAAGAAGTTCGAGATCATTCGCCGGCGTCGCGGTTCAAATCGACGTCCGTCGCTCGGGCGGTTTGACGGGGGCGGCGCCGTAGACGGCGTCCGGATCCGTCGCCGGCGGGATCACGTCCTTGCGCGAGAGCCAGATCGCTGCGGCGATCAGGACGAGCGGCGTCGCCCAGATGACGACCGCGTACCCGGCGAAACTGAGCGTCCCGAGGCCGAGCACCCCGGCGACGAAGGCGCCGTGCACGTTCCACGGGATGATGCTCGAGAGCAGTGACCCCGACGCAGCGATCGATGCCGACTGCGCGACCGGTTCCAGTCGGGCCTGCTTGAAACGGTCCCGATAGGTCTCCGACCCGACGATGATGGAGACGTAGGGATCGGCCATCGCGAGATTGAAACCGGTCGTGGTCGCCGCCGATGCCACGATGAGCCGACTCGGCGTCTTGGCCCAGCGCAGCAGCGGCGCGATCGCCGTCGTCAGCATCCCGGTTCTCGACATCAGCCCTCCATAGGCGGAGGCCACCAGGATCAGCCAGACCGTCGGCAGCAGGCCCACCGCTCCCCCGCCGAAGAACACGTCGTTGAGTTCAGCGGTCGCACTGTTGAGTTCGAAGCCGTTCGCGAGCGTGTCGATACTGACCTCGGCCCACTGGACGATGTAGGCCCGGTCGTCATCGGCGAGGCGTTCGATCAGGTCGCGTTGCATGAACCCCGCGAGGACGACCGCCGACAGCGCGCCCGCGAGCACCGCGAAGAACGCCGTCGCACGCGATGACATGACGAACACGACGATCAATGGGAGCAGACAGAGCAACGACACGGAGAACTCCGTCTCGATCACCTTGGTCACCGCTGCCCCGTCGAACGAGCCACCGCCGTCACGGATGCCGAGCACGACCATGAGGACGAGGGTCGCAATCCACGCGGGCGCCAGCAGTCGGAGCATCAGCGCCGACTGCCTCGCCGGGGTGACACCGCCCACCATGTCGACGGTCAGCACGAGCGTGTCCGACACCCGGGCGATCCCGTCACCCGTGAACGCCCCCGCGACCACCGCCGCAGCCGTGATCTCCGGCGAGAGACCCATCAGCGGGGCCAGCGCGACGAACGGAACGCCGAGACCGGCGACCGTGGTGAAGGAACTCCCGAGGATGACTCCGATGAACGTGGCGAGGACCAGCGCCACCGGATACAGCACGGACGGCGTTGCCAGCTCGGCACCGTACGAGAGCATCGTGGGGATGGTGCCGGCGAGCAGCAGCGACGACACCAGCATCCCGATCGCGATGATCACGAAGAACGTGGCGATCGCCGACGTGATCCCGCTGACCATCGCCTCGCCGAGCAGCTCCTTCGGCCGCTCGCGGGCCGATGCCGCCGCAATCAGGACGGCAGCCGCCAAGCCAAGTGTCATCGCGACCTGTAGCGGCCCCGAGTCGACCTCGCCGCCGAACAGGAACACGGCCACGAGGATCGCCACCACCATCACCCCGAGGGCCGACAGCGACGCCAGCATCGATGGCGGCCCGTGCGCCGCGTCCGTCGAGGTGTCCGGCGAGGCGTTCGGCACTGTCAAGAATCACAGCCTTGCGAGCGAGTTCCTCCGAGGCCAAGGCGCCGGAGGGTGATTCCTGCATCGCCCGGGGTGAACGGACCGCGGTCGAGAGCCTCTAACATCGCGGCGCATGGGCGAGCAACCGATCCCCGCAGACGCGGCTGGACCAGTGCGCCCCGAGCACGAGGCCGTCCCCCGCCCCCGACTCAACCGTCGACTTGCCGACGTCGTCCACAGCGGAGTCGTCGTGATACACGCCGGCGCCGGCTACGGAAAGACCGCGCTGCTCCGCGACTGGACCGCCGGCGCGGGAACGGAGTTCGATGTGGTGTCGATCGAGCTGACGTCGCCCAACGAGGACGAGTTCGCCGAGCGGCTCGCGGACGAACTCGGGCTGCAATCGTCGGACGACCAGCCCCTCGACCTGCCCGCAGTGGTCGCAGCACTCAGCCGTGCGGCCCGGACCCGACGCCGACCAGTCGTCCTCGTCGTCGACGAGTCGGGCGTTCAGGGTGCCGCCGAACTCGCGCGCACCCTCGCCACGTGTCTCGCCCAACGACCGCCCGAACTCATGGTGATCATCGCCGGTCGCGAGGTCGACATCTCCGACTGGCGACGAGTGGCGACCGACCGCCAGCCCGTGGAGATCGACGAACGCGACTTCCGCTTCGACGACACAGAAGCACGACAGCTGCTTGCCACGCTCGGCGTTCCCGACGTGTCCGATGACGAGATAGAACGGATGCAGCGCCGCGTCCACGGCTGGGCGATGGGCCTCTCCCTCGCCGCACGCGTGCCCGCCAGATCGGCCACCATGTCCCGGCGGCCGTCGCCGCCGAACACACCCGCCTCGTTCGTCGGTACCTCGACAACGAGGTGATCCCGTCGCTGTCGGCCGACCAGCTCGCGCTGCTCGAGGCGACCGCACCGCTGCGCCGGCTCGATCCCCCGCTCTGCGACCTGATCCTCGATCGCACCGATGCAGCCGCGCTGCTCGCCGAACTCGTCGAGCGCAGCTGTTGGTCGAGCCGCTGTCGATGGATCCGCCGGCGTTCACCGTGCACCCGATGTTCGCCGAGCAGCTTCTGGCACGTGGACGATCGGCCGAGACCGACGCCACATCGGCGACACGAACCCGCGCCATCGAGTGGTACCAGGACGTCGGGCTGATGGACGCCGCGATCGAACTGGCGCTCGAGGACCCCAGACCGGAGCGCGCTGTAGCGCTCATCAAGCGGGTGTGTGGCGATCGCGTCCGGTACGGCCACTCCGATCTCGTTGCCGATTGGCTGCAACAGCTGCCCGCTGACGTGCTGTGGAACGA